>JADJQX010000007.1:1480536-2961073 GCA_016712525.1 Myxococcales bacterium | reverse complement strand
GCCACGAGGGGTTGCCACGCGGGTCTCCCCATCGGCGGGGAAGGGCACCGAGGCGTACCGAGGGCCCGCGACGACCACGGTCGAGCAGGGGACTTCTACCGATGGCCGCGGCCTCAGCCACGGCGCGCGTGAAGCGTCGCGTCGGCGTCGCTCGGCGACGGATCTCCGCCTGGTGGTTGTACCAGCAAGAAGCCGCGCAGCTCTTTCACGAAGGGCGCACGCGAGCATGCCCCCCGCGCGGATCGAGAGCGCATGGCCCTCTCTCTCGTGCGACGCACTGCGCGGTCGAGCCGATTGCGCCCATATCGAGCGCGAGCATCCATAGCTCCTCGTGCTCGGTGGTGCGCGAGGCTCATCGCCCACGCGCAAACAATCACCACCGTGACGCGTCTTCGATCTGTGACCGGCGGGGGCGGGGAGAGCGCCCCCTCCGAGCACGAGCGCGTTCGACCCGGTGCGCGCCTCGGCCCCGAGGGCGCCGAGCTCGCCGGCCGAGCCTCGCCAACCGAGCACTCCCCGGCACGCTCGAGGGCCTTCGCCGCAGCCTCCATGGCCGCCCCCCTCGGAGGCCTTTTGCGCACGCTCGCCAGGACGTGCGTGTCGAGAGCACGTCGAGCGAGCCGGGGGTCGACTACCGTTTTGGGGATGGCCTCGTTCGAGATCGTTCGCATGCCCGCCAAGAGCAGGCCGCGTGCCTAAGCTTCGAACGCGAAACTCTTGGGTTTTCGACCAAGACGGGTGGCCCGGCCGATTTTCCTGGTGGCCCCCGGCCATCTCGATCGGAGAGCGTTCGCGGGCTCGGACGTCGATGCCGACTACGCGTCTGGGCTGACGTTCTGAGCGGCCGAGCCGTACCTCACGGCTGCGTTGCGGCTGCCGGTGGTTCTGAATCATTTCGTAGGTTGGCGCCAACGTCGGTGGGATCTCCGGACGGATCACGGACGGCGACAGGGCCGGCGCGCGGGCCGGATCACGTCTACGTCGCACGGCCGGCTCGCCCGTGCGCCCCGATCCGTCGCCGGCTCTCGTGCTCAGCGGCCCTGGCAGAGACCGATGGCCGTATCGCGGATGAGCGAGCTCGGCTTGCAGACGAAGTCGCCCAAGCGCGACGGCGCTTACGCGACACAACTGGAAACACTTCCTTGCGCCCGGCTTGCCCACGCACGTGAGCCCCGCCCCCCAGTGGGTATCGTCGCACGCTTCGCCGGCCTTGGCCTGCCCCCACGCGGACGCAGCTCGTGGTCCCGTCGTCGGCGGCGATGGCGCACGTCTCGCCCTGCTCGCACTGCCCGCTCGTGAGGAGCTTGCAGGGCCTTCACGGGCATGCACACCGGAACGATGACGCTCGCCTCTTCGTTCAGCTGCACCACGTCGCAGAAGGTCGCGCCTCCGCTCGGCGAGCCCACGTTGGAGCACGTCCCCCGCAGCAGTACTTCGGCACTGGCCCATGCCGTCGGCGCGCAAGATGCAGTCGGACCCCGCGGCGCAGTCGGACGAGCTCGAGCACATGTCGCCCGGGCGCCCCGCCTGAGGGGGTATTGACGGACCTCCAACGTGACGCGGCAGGAAGTCGACCTCGAGTTCCCCGTCGATGGCCCCGGCGTCGGCGGCAGGCGCTCCCGCAGGAGACGGCGCCCTCGTCGGGCCAGCAGGTGGTCTTGGTGGCTTGGCAGAGCGGGCTGCCGCGGGAGAGGCTCTTGGCGTCGACGTCTCCCGCGCCTCGTCGCTCGTGAGAGACGCGGAGCCCGTCGGGATAATCTCGGGGGGGCGCTCCCGTCGGCCGACAGCGCGTCGTTCGACGCCGAAATCGAGCAACCACCGACCGCCGACAGGGGCAGCCCGAGCATGGCGAGGACCGCGAGCGCTCCCCCGAGGGCCGGCGAGCGGGGCCTTCGAGGCAGGGAGCGTGGAGTGGCGGGAGTGTCGGCCATGGCTTCGGCGATTCTCTTATTCACGCCTCATGCCGCGCCTAAGGGCGCCTGGTCGGGCATTCAACTGCCCGAATTTATTAGCTATTGCGGGCGGTGCGGGCACGCCTCGGGCGTGGCCCATGACTTCAGAAAGTCGCGATACGACGGGCGAAGGCGCTACCCGAGCTGCCCGGGGCGCAAGAGGGCGCGCGAAGGCCCTCGAACCGGCCCGAGGAGCCCTTGCTCGCACCCTCTACTTGGCGTCGACCTCGCGGCTCGTGGCGTTTCCGGCGGCGTCGTAGACCCGCACCGTCACGACGTGGGCGCCGGGCGGCACGAGGGGAACCGATGTCCTCGTCGATGGCCTCGTCGGACGAGTCGAAGATGCCGTCTTGGGGGCTCACGGGGCGGAACTCGGTGCGCCCGTCGTACGCGACCTCGACCCGGACGACGTTCGACACCGTGTCGCGAGCGCGCAGGCGGAGCCGACGACCCGCGAGCTGGGAGATCGGCGATCTGCGGAGGGTGTTGTCGATGGTGAAGGCGTCGCTCTCTTTGGCGTGCTTCTGCGCGTCGCGAGGGCCCGTTCGGATCGTCGCTCGCCTCGACGCGCACCCGGTACTTGCCCTCGGGGATCGCCTGCGTGTCCCACTCGAGCTCGGTCTTGGTGAAGGTCTCGTCGGGCTTGGTCAGCGTCGTAGAGCGTGCTCGCGCCTTCCTCTGCGGAACGAGACGCGGTAGCGGAGCGCGTCGGAGTCGGGGTTGTCGACCTTCCACGAGATCTTCACGGTCGCGTCGCGCTTCGGGATCTCGCCGCCCGAGGCCACGATGCCGTCGCGAGGCTCTTTGGCGGGCGCGTTCTTGGGGCCCGCGCTCGTCGAGCACCACGGGGCGCACGTTCTCGGTCACGAAGGGCAGGGTGACGTCGGTGAGGGTGGCGCGTGGGTCGACGAAGCGCGCGCGCACTTGCACGTAGCGCCCCATCGGGCTCGAGACGCCGAAGGTCCGGGTCTGGCCTGCGCTCCACGCGCTCCACGTGCCATCCGGGGTCTGCGTGTTGCCCGTGCGCGTCGACACTCGAGGCGGCCCGTGCCGCGCCAAGGCTTCCCGAAGCGTGCCCGCAGGGTCGTGCCGAGGACCTTGCTCGTCCACCGCCTCGCCGCCGCCCTGGCCGAGCACGCGGTGGAGCACGGGCGGATCGCTCGTCGCCACGAAGCCCTTG
This sequence comes from Myxococcales bacterium, assembly GCA_016712525.1. NCBI lineage: Bacteria > Pseudomonadati > Myxococcota > Myxococcia > Myxococcales > Myxococcales bacterium. The sequence goes on along the minus strand of JADJQX010000007.1, from coordinate 2,957,941 downwards.
CCGTTCGCGATCATGACCGCCCCCACCGAGCGCTCGTCGGTGTCGACCTCGAGCGTCACGGCGTGCGTGTCGTCGACCGTGTACACGCGCCCCTCGGCGCCCGTGCCCACGTGCGGGAGCCCTCGCTCGTCCACCCAGAGCGCCGTGTAGTGGTGCTCCTTGTGGTCCATGAGCTTCTCGGGGCGGCCCTGCGGATCGAACTTGTAGAGTACACCCGCGCCGGCCTTGGGCCTCGCGCTCGTCGTGGGCCCTTGCGGCGACCGGGACCGACGGCGACGGGCTCCGCTTGGGCGGCTCGGGTGGCTCGCCGTACTCGTTCGCGCAGGCGAAGACGGTCCCGTCCTTCGCCACGGCCACGGCCTTCACCTCTTCGCCGGGGAAGTCGTAGAGGACCTCGGCGCGCCCGGGCCCCCTTGATTTGTAGAGGATGCCCCGTTGCCGCTCGAGCCCGCGTACACGTCTCCGTTCGGGGCGAGCGCGACCGACACGAGGTGCGGCTCGTCGCTCTTGTAGACCACCTCGACGACCCGGCCCGCACGTGCAGCACCTTGCCCTCTTTGCCGCCCGTCGCCGCGTAGACGCCCGTGCCTTGCGCGTCCACCGCGAGGGACCACACGTAGGCGACGTCGTCCAAGGTGGCGAACGGCGTGACCTTGCCCTGCGTGACCTTGAAAGAGCTTGCCGTCGGGGATGGTGGCCGCGATCACCGTGCCGTCTTTGAGCTCGGCGAGGGCCGTCACCGCGAGGCCACCCGTGTCGGCGTAGGGCTGCGGCGTCCCCACGACGCGCATGATCTTGCCCTGGGGCTCGTGCCGACGAGCACGCTCCCGTCCTTCAGCGCGAGGGCCGCGAAGCTGGCCTACGTCGCTCCCGAGGGGCGCGTTGCCGAGCGTCAGCCCCGCGCGGACCACGCCGTCCGAGCCGACGGCGACACCCTTGAGATCCCCGCCCGAGAGGCGCTCGATCGAGTCGAGCACGAAGGTGCGGGTGCCGACGGCGTGCGCGGGGAGCGCGACGACCGGCGGTAGAGGCCGCGAGGGGAGGCGAGCACGGAACGAGCGAAAGCGAGGCATCATGGGGAGGGCACCAGGGGAGAGAGAAGAGGGGAGGGCGGCGCGCCCGGCGAAGCTCAACGGAGGACGGACCGCACACGCACACGCACACGCTCGCTGCCGTCGATGTACTTCTCGATGGGGACGATGGTGCGCGCGTAGGACGCGACGGCCTCGGGGCCGACGTCGCCGTCTGCGGGCGGAGGAGATCGAACGCGAACGACGGAAGCTCCGGGGCGACCTTGCCCGCGAACGCGACGCCGTTCTGGCGCACGCGGTACTGCACGACGAGCGCCTTGGGCGTCACGTACTGCTTCTGCGAATTCGCCAACAGATCCGGAGAGGTTCTGAGGTGCGGCCACCTCGGGGGAGACGGCGTACCCCGGCAGGATCTCGAGGTCTACCTCTTTGCCCTCGAGCCCCTCGCGCAGCGGCACCTCGACGACACGCGACACCTCGGCGCCGTACTGCGGCTGGAGCTTCAGGCGGATGCGCGCCTTGCCCCCCGCGTCGACCTGCGGGTCGAGCAGCTCGGCGCCCTTCAGGCGGTAGAGATCGCGCGAGTAGTCGAGGGTGAGCACGCTCGATTTTGTCGATGTGGGCGATCTCCCACGGGTTATTGAGCACGTCGCCGACGAAGCGAATCACGCGGGTAAAGTCGCCTCCTTCGGGCATGCCGCCGGTCGCGACGCCGAAGTCCTCGAGGTCGAAGGTGCCGCGCCGCGCACCGTCACCTGGACGTGAGCTTCCAGGTGACGTCACGACGCTCGTTCGCGGTGGCCTCGATGACCGCCCCGAACACGGCGGCCGTGAGCTGCGGGCTCATGAATTTGTCGGCAGAGACCTCGGTCTTCCAGGACGTCTTCGGCGCGCCCACCGCGCCCTTCACCTCGACCGAGAGCGGGAACACCGGGGCCACGATCTTCTCGTCGAGCACGACCGAGCTCATACGATCCTGCACGAGCGTGCCGAGCGGCTTCACGAGCTCGCCGATCTTGGACGAGTGCTGATCGCTCGCGAAGATCCAGAGCACCTTCGCCAGCGCCGTGGGCAGCGCACGTGCCGGCCTCCATCATCGGGTGCCCGAAGCCCGTGGCCTTCGAGCCCTCGACGTGCGTCACCGTGCCGAGCCCCATGAACGACACGTCGCCGCGCACGAGCGCCACGCCGAGCGAGCCTCCGTCGACGAAGTGCTCCCCTGCGTCGGCCGAGGGCTGCGCTTGCCCGCCGCCCGCCTGCATCGGCTCGAGCCCGAGCGGGGCGAACACCTTGCGGAGGTAGGCCGCCGTGCGATCGCCCACGCCGCCCATCATGAGGGGCGTGGCCGCGGGCACGAGGGGCCGCGCGGGATCGGGGGCGAAGCGCGCGTGCATCTGCTTCGTGTGCGCGGCGAGGTCGTACTCTCCGGGGGTGCCTCCCTTACGAGGTCTGTCTGTGCGCTCGGGCCGCGTGACCTCGGCGTGGGCCTCGCGCTTCTGGCCGAGCGCCAGAGGAGCGCGCCCGTCGAGCGGCGAGAACCCTGGCGGGATGGGCCTCCGGAGCTCGGCGAGCATGGGCGCGATCGGCGTGACCCCGGCGACCGGCTCGGTCTGGAACATCGCCCACGAGTACGCGTACGCGCCGGCGAGCCTGCCGTCGAAGTAGATCGGGCTCCCGCTCATGCCGCGCACGTTCTTGGTGACGTTGAGCCGCGGGTGCGGCGTCTTCACCAAGATGAGCTCCTGCGACGGGCGGAAGTTGTGGAGCACCCCCACGACCTCGACGTCGAACCGCTCGGGCGTCATGCCCTTGAACACGGTGAGCCCGTAGCCCTTCATGCCCTCTTTGATCTCGCTCGGGGCGATGGTGCGTGGGCGGTCGTCGCCGTTCGCGAGGGGCACCGTGAGGGCGAGCGACAGCGCGAGGCCGGCTCCGAGCGCGCAGGTGGGCGCATGAACGTGTCGCATCGCACGATGCTCTCAAGGCTTCCGGCTTTCGTCAAAGCCCCTCGCGCGTGGATGAGGCCTTTCTTCCGGCCAAAGTTTGGTAGGCTCCCGCCTCATGCCGAACGACCGTGAGCTCGACCACCTGCTCGCCTTGGGAGACCGAATCGTCGCCGACGCCAAGACGGGCGGGGGCCGACGTGGCCGAGTGCATCGTGCGCAGCGGGGCCGAGCTCTCGGTCCGTGTGCGCCTCGGCAAGCCCGAGCTCGTCGAAGAGGCCGGCACGAGCTCGGCCGGGCTCCGGGTCATCAAGGGCGGCCGCGTTGCCAGCACCTCCACGAGCGATCTCTCCGACGCGGGTCTCCGCCGCTTCGTGGCCGACGCGCTCGAGCTCGCCGACCTCTGCCAGCGCGACGAGTTCGCCGGCCCCGCCGATCCGAGCGAGCTCTGCGATCCCAAGGCCGCCCCCGACCTCGACCTCTACGATCCCGCGGGTGGCTCGATCGACGCGAAGACCGCCCTCGACTTCGCCACGCGCGGCGAGAAGGCCGCGCTCGAGGTCGACCCCCGCCTCACGAACAGCGAAGGTGGCAGCTTCAGCCGCGTCGCCGGCGGGTCCGCCATCGTGCTCTCGAGCGGGTTCCGTGCAGCCTACAAGGGCTCGTACCAGTCGCTCAGCGTCGTCCCGATCGCGGAAGACGAGGGCGGCAAGAAGCGCCGCGGCTACCACTGGACCGCGAAGCGCTTCCTCGACGAGCTCGACGATCCGAAGAAGGTCGGCGAAGAGGCTGCGCGCCGCACGCTGCGCAAGCTCGGCGCGAAGTCCGTCGCGACGTGCGAGGTCCCGGTCGTCTTCGATCCGGACGCCGCGCGCTCCATCCTCGGCCTCCTCGCGGGCTGCGTCATGGGCGGCTCCATCTGGCGCAAATCGAGCTACCTCGTCGGCCGCGAGGGCACCCGCGTCGCGAGCGATCTCGTCACGGTCGTCGACGATCCGCTCATCGTGCGCGGCCCCGGCTCCCGCCCGTTCGACGGCGAAGGCCTCGCGAGCCGCAAGAACCTCGTCGTCGAGGCCGGCATCCTCCGCACGTACCTGTGCGACAGCTACTCGGCGCGCAAGCTCGGTCGCAAGAGCACGGGCTCGGCGTCGCGCGGCGGCTCGGCGGGCGTCTCGGCGACCACCTCGAACTTCGTGCTCTCCCCCGGCAAAGACTCGGCCGAGTCCATCGTCAAGGGCACGAAGCGCGGCCTCGTGACCGACATGATGGGCTTCGGCTTCAACGCCGTCACGGGCGACTTCTCCTGCGGCGCCTCCGGCTTCTGGATCGAGGACGGCGAGATCACGTACCCGGTCTCCGAGGTCACCATCTCGCTCAACGTCGACGAGCTCTGGAAGACGATCGACGCCGTCGGCTCCGACCTCGACCTCCGCACGTCCACCGCGTCGCCCACGTTCCGCGTCGCCAAGATGACCGTCGCGGGCGGCGCCGAGGAAGAGTAAGCGCGCGAGCGCAGGAGAGAGAGCACGAGAGAGCGAGCCAGGGGTGCCCCCACCCGCGGGTGCTCGGCCTAACGGCCTGCGCGCCCGCGGCCTCCCCCAAAGGCCGTTCTCGGCTTCGCGCCCCCGCGACGCCCGAGTCACCCCCTCGCGCGAAGCCTCCGAGCGGCCAGGGGGAGGCCCCCCGTTGCCCCTAGCCTCAGTCCCGAGCCGCGTCGCGTGCGCCCAACGGCACCTCGGGGGTCGTCATGCGAACCCGCGCCCTGGAGCTGCAGGTCATCGTGTAAATCGCGTTCGGACGCCGTTCGCTGCGGAGGGCGAAGGTGCCGGCGTCGAGGTCGAGCGTGACACGCGTGTACGTGCTCATGTCGAAGTCGCCGCCTGGCACGTCGGCGGCCCGATAGACGCGGAAGAAGCGTTCGTACGCCGCGAGCGAAGCCCCGCCACGAGCGAGGACGGAGGCCGCGGCGTCGTACGTCTCTTCGGTGTTCGTGGGAGGAAAGACCTTGTACTCAGGACCGGGCATGGCCGCGAAGACCCGCCCGTTCCATACTAGCACCCCGCTGTCCACGTCGAACGTCACGGGCACCGGCACGTCCGCGACCGATGCGTCGGCGCCCGTGATGCAACAGTCGACGCCGTTCTCCTGAAAGGGGTCGTGCCAGGCGCGCACGCCCCACCTCCCTCGGCTCCGCGAGCGTGGTCGAGAAGCTCACGGAGGTGGGAACGCAGCCGAACACCACGCTGCCGTCTTGCATGAGCGGCCCGGGCGCGCACGCGAGGGAGACGTCGGGGGCGGCGTCGCGCGGCTCTCCGTCCGTGCCTCCATCGGCGGGGATGGGGCCGTCAGCGTCGGGAGGTGGCGAGACCACGTCCGGCCCGCTCGCGTCGCGGCTTCCAGCGTCGTTCTCGTCGAGCAGAGGGAGTGTCGCGGAGCACGCGACGAAGAGGATGGCCGGCGCCGCCCACGTGAGGCGAGTGAGGATGGGACGAGAGATCATGGTGCCTCAAATGTAGGTGAACGAAAAAGAGTTATCGTATCCTTGACCGCCCGGGCCAAAAACCATGAAGTAGACGACCGCACCAGGAAAGGTGGGCATCTCGACTTCCAGCGCGGTGTCACTCACCACGGCAAAGTTCGCGGCTTCCACTGGCCCACCACCGTTAAACACGTAGACCCCGAGGACTCCTTGAGCGAAGCCTGTCCCCGTGATCGTTGTGACCGTCGAGGTCGGCCCTGTCGACGGAGCGCACGATACGATAGTTGGACTTGGTGGAATTGCCTCTCGATTTATAGTAAGTGTGGCGCGATCGAATGCATTTCCACTCGCACGGACTATTCTGTTCTCGAACACCGCTAGTGCGTCGGCGTGGGTCCCTAGCCCCGCTCCCCATGCGATATCATTGAAATGGAACCATGTTTCGCAGTTGTCATCTGACGCCGCGATTCCCCAAACACTTCCGAGCCCGATGTTGTTCGCGGGGTCCAGTGCAGAGCCCCCTACAATCCAGACTCGTCCGTCGGGAGTCCGCAGTACAGAGTGGTAGTAGCGGCCTGCGGTTTGCCCCGCACCGCTTCCGAATGGAATCGGCGACGTGCCATCGGCATTTATCGTGTACCATGCCGCGCCGTCAAACGCGAAAACGCCGTCGAAGCATTCGTCCGCGTAGACTCCCCCAGACACCAAAAAGATTCGGTCTCCGATGAGCGGCATTCCGTACACCCCTGCCCTCGGAGACCACGGAACCGCGATGTTCATTTTTGTCCAGGTGGCACCGCCGTCTGTTGACTCGTAGACGTCGTTCTGGGCCGAAGACGGCGTCTCGACGTCGAGCATTCCGCCCATGGCGTACAGAACTCCGTCCAGCGATCCGGCTATGCCAAGTGCCCTGTCGTCCCAGTCAGCGTGGAGCGTCGCAGTGCGCCGCTCCCAAACCTCGCCCGTGCCCGCTAGGGACGTGCGCCATACCTCAGAATGAGGAGTTTGGGCATCGCTTCCAATTAGGTAGAAGTATCCGTCGCAGGCCACAGCCGCTGGAGTGTGAACTGGACGAAATCGAGCGCCCGCTCCGGACGTTGGCGGGGTTTGGTTGTGGCTTAGTAGTAGTTCCCATGTCTTCCCGCCGTTGTCGCTCTTCCATATCTCGTTGGTGCTTTCCGTGGCCCACTGGCCTGGATTCCAGCCCCCTATGAGAAGAATGCGCTTTGAGTCGAGCACGCACATGGTCGCGCCGTCGCGGTGCGACCAGTCGGCCTCCCCGTTGATTACGCGCTGTACCCATGGCCCCCCGCCGTTGCCAGCCTGAAGGAAGGGGAAACTCACGGTACACCAAAGTTGCTCTGCGCGTGTGCGTAGGTGCCGTCAAGGGTAGCGTCGCTGAGGGCGGTGTTTGTGCAGAAGATGCGCGCTACGCGCCCGTCAAAGAACTTGGTGGAGTCGTAGTTTACTCCGGTGCGCATCTGGCGATAGCCTAGGATGTCGCAGCTATCGGCCGTTGGGTTCTCTGCCCATGAGCCTCCGTTTACGCGAATGCCGATAGTGCCGCCGCCGAACCGTACCTGAATGCATAGTTTGGTTCCAAGGGCAGGTAGCGCCACTCTCGGAGTTTGCCAGGTCCCGCTCACAGAGTTGAAGTGCCCCGCTTGGACGCCGGATGTTGAGACGGATATGTATATTTGCGAGGTTCCGCCGAAGATTAGCGCCTCGTCGTAGATCGCGCCAGAGCCGAGCAGTCCCCCGATGTCGCACACGACCTCCATGGTGTAGGCCGTCGCCGAGAGAAAGTCGTCGGCGTCGAGGGCACTGTCTAGGTATTGGGTGGTCCCGTTGAAGGCCGCGGACGGATGAGTGCCGAAGTTTGGCCCGACAGAGGGAACCGTGCCAGCGACCAAGGTCCGCCCTCCGCTCGCGCCGGCGCTTGCAGTCCCCGTCCAGGTGCCTCCGGAGTAGTTGAGCCAGTAGCCCGTTAGGCTCAGCGTTGCCGGGTCGATTCCAATATTGGAATTGAGCGGAGTGTTTGACAAGATGTGCACGTTGACGCTTGCCGACCAGTCGACGTCAACGCCGTCTTCACCCGTGACCTTAAGGAGTACCGCGGACCCGACTCGGTCGAACCGCGCCGCAACGGTTTGCGGGAAGACGCTTCGAAACTCATTCCAGGCCCACGGTGCCTCTATTGTCGTCCAAGTGCCTGACACTTGATTGTATGTGGCCCGGAGATCTGCTGTGTACGTTCGCGTTCCGTAACGCCCGAGTACGGTAGCGCGAAACGAGTAAAGTGCGTTGTTTGGCGGCGTGACGCTCAGTAGCGTGGTTTCGGTGTCGTCCGCGGTCGCGACGTGCACCAGGCTTGATTCGGTCCGGGTCTTGGTTGCTCCTGCTGGGCTCCAAGACACAGAGTCATCGGTCACAGGGTTGATGAATGCCATGGTCGACGTGCCTTTCGAGTACGAGACGACTGTAGTTGCGACATGTCAGCGTAGGAGTGCCTAATGGCCTGGGACGGTTCGGTGCTGCCGACCCGCCAACACTCTGCGGTCGTTCGATCTGGATGCGCCCCTTCGACCGCCCCTAGCGACGTCGAACCCTCCCCTTATGCGAGACCTATCCATACCCTGCGTTGCCGTCGGGTCAAGGCATGCCGGGGCGATTTCTTCGAGGAGGCAGCATCATCAGCGTCGCGCTCAGAACTGGTGCTTGACGGTTCACGACGGTGCCCGGTACCATCCGGAAAGGTGGGAGGTTTAATGAGGGCGAGGACGAAGAAGAACACGGAGCGGGGTGGGGTCGAGGAAGCGGTTTCCGAGGCGCGTCGGGCGCTGGGGCTCGTGAAAAGCGCGCTCGCGGTGGTAGGCCTGGCCAGGTTGACGGCGGAGGAACGTCGGGTGTCGCCGGGCCGCCTTCGCGAGGACGAAACCAGTGCGCTTGCGACCATTCTGGACACGGTGGACGCACACCCGGAGCTGTTCGTCTCGCTCGCGGACCGCGACGGCGGCCAGGATCCGCACACGCTCGAGACCGCGCCTGCGAGGGCTGCGCTCGCGCGCCTCGCGTCATTCGAGCCGCTCGCCGCCGATCTTGAGGCGCTCCTCACCTCCGTGTCGGACGACCGCCTCGCGTCAGCGGCATTCGTGAAGAGCGTCACGGTGCCGGCCTATGGCATCGCCAAGGCGAACGCCCCCGTGAACCCGAAGCTCCGAAAGTCGATCGCGGGGGCTCTTGACTTCTATGGGAAGGGCGCGCGCACCCGCGCCGCGAAGAAGACGAAGTAACGGCGAAGGTATCTGGTCCGCTGAGCACCGGAAGCGGCGGGCGGGCCCGCTCGAAGGCTCGAACGACCCTTGTGGGAGCGCGCAGCGATGCGCGCGAAGGGTCGAACGACCCTTGGGGGTGCCCTCAGGGTCATCCCGAAGGGTCGAACGACCCTAGGGACTGCGGTTCGGGCGCTCCGGAAGCGTCGAACGACGCTTGGATCTTTTGCGACGGTGGTCTCGAAGGGTCGCGCGAGGCTTGGTGCTGCGGCGATGGTGGTCTCTAAGGGTCGAACGAGCCTTGAAGGTGACCCGGAGCCTGGCGCGCGCGGTTGAGTAAGGGATGCGCCTCTTGACCGCGACCCGGTCGGGTACGACGGGGTGCGCGATGGCCAACTACACGAGCTGCTGCACCTCAACCGGCGAGTTGGCCGGGAACGACTTCCAAGTCGCAACGTAGTGCAGGGGCGTGGGGTCGGGCACTAACTAGCCGGGTTTGGGGGGGCGGAATGTGGTAGGTCAAGAGGAGAAATGCATCAAATCGACCTCGTCCGGGACGTGAACGCCACATCGATGAAGGCTCTGGGGGACCGACCACGTATGCCGGTGCGTCGAAACGAGCTAAAGAGCGCTGGCGGGGCGCAAGTGCGGGACGAGCCCCAGGTCGGCGAAGGCGTTGCACGTGCAGGTCGAGCCATGGCGGGAACGTCGGTGGCGCTTGGGCTCATGAGCGCTCTCCCGCCGCGCGACAGACGGGGGACGCCATGACGAACCGCCGCCGGAATGGGAGCGTGACTCTCGCAGAGAAGCTGCGAGGAGTCGGCACTTGTTTGCCGTTGGACGCCAAACGGAAACCCACATCGCAGACCGGAATCGAGAGCTGGTATCCGTACTACGCGGGGTACACCGAGGAGTTCACGCGAGGCGTGCTCCGCAAACTCGGGGAGGGTGCGTCGTTGACCGTATTGGACCCGTGGAACGGCAGTGGGACGACGACCCGCATCGCTCACGAGATGGGGCACAGGCCGATCGGGTTCGACCTCAACCCCGTTGCAAACCTCGTCGCGTCGGCGAAGATTGTGCACCCGGATGACGCCGCGCACGTCACCGGCCTCGCAAAGCGGCTTGCAGAGGCGAAGCCGATCGAGATCGCGGACGAGGATCCGTTGATGCCATGGATGGCCCGCTCGGTCATTTCGCAGTACCGCGCGATTGAGGCGCGGATTCTGGCCGAGCTTGCGACGTCGCATGACGGCGTCGCCGTGCGACCGGAACACGGCAACGTTCCGCCCCTTCCGGCGTTCATGCTCCTCGCACTCATTCGTGCGGCGCGTGGCACCGCATCGATGCATCGTGGGACGAATCCGACCTGGACCACGCCCGGTGAGGGACGCAGAAACACCACAAGGACTCTCGGCAGGAGGTGGGTCGAACGGATCGTCGAGATGGCTTCCGATCTCGAGTCGACCAAGGCGGGGGGCGCGGCTGTTCCTTGGACTGGCCGCATTTCGATCGGCGACGCCCGGGAGCTTCCGCTCGGCGCGTCGGGGGTCGACCTGGTGGTGACCTCGCCGCCGTACTGCACACGGATCGACTACGTTATCAGCTCGTCCTTCGAGCTCGCTGCGCTTGGCGTGGGCCGCGAGTCGCCAGAGTTTGTCGCGTTACGCCGCGCATCGATGGGAACCCCTCTCGCAAGGAAGGGCGCCGTTCCCACACTGCCAGAGCGATGGCCGCCGAGCCTTCGTGGGCTGCTAGCGGCCATCCGCACGCACCGAAGTAAGGCATCCGGTTCCTACTACTTCAAAACCTTCCACCAATACTTCGCTGACGCAGAGACCTCGTTGAAGGAGCTGCACCGCGTCCTGCGTCCGGGTGGGTTGGCGCTCTTCGTGGTGCAGACCTCGTACTACAAGGAGCTGTGCGTGGACCTCCCCTCGCTCTACGTTGACCTCGGAGCGACGCTCGGGTTCAGGGGGGAGATTGCCGGCCAGGCAGCCGTCCACAGGGCGCTCGCTCAGATCCATCCTCACTCCCTGCACCACCGCAAAGAGAGCCAGTACCGCGAGGCTGTCGTCGCATTGGAGAAAGTCGCATGAGCACCGGCAAGCCGACCCCTATCGACCTGATTCAGTCCGTCGACGGTGCGATTTCGCGCGTGCGCACACGGGCGGTCGATGTTTCCTTTAACGAGCTCTTCGACATGTACAAGTCGCGGGAGCTCATCATCAACCCGGATTTCCAGCGCCTCTTCCGCTGGTCTGAAGGCAAGCAGTCACAGTTCGTTGAATCGCTCATCCTCGAGCTCCCGATCCCGCCGATCTACGTCATCGAAGTCGAGGACGGCATCTACGAGCTGATCGACGGGCTGCAGCGCATCTCCGCATATCTACACTTCCGCGGCAATCATCCCTCCGAGAAGGATGGGAAGGAACGCTTCCTCACGCTCACGGAGTGTGACGTGCTGCCCATGCTGAATGGGCACACCTACGAAGGCCTTCCCCAAGCGATTCAGATCAAGCTGAAGCGCCACTTCATCCGTATGGAGGTTCTTCGCCGCGAGAGCGACAAGCATCTCCGGTACCACATGTTCAAGCGGCTCAACACAGGTGGCGAGCTACTGAGCCCCCAGGAGCTCCGCAACTGCACGATCCGGCTCTTGGACAACACCTTCAACGACTTCCTCAAGCAGATCGTGAAGGAGCCGGACTTCGAGACGTGCATGGCGCAGCTTACGGAGGAGAAGCGCGGTCAGATGTACATGGAGGAGTACGCGCTCCGCTTCTTCGCGATCAAGAACGACCAGGCCCGCTACGAGAAGGACATCGGCGACTTCCTCACCGAGTACATGGAGTCGGTAGCCGATCCCGAGAAGTCAGCCGGGTTCGACTACACAGCGGAGGCGCAAACCTTCAAGGCCACGTTTGGTGTCCTCTCGGAGGCGCTCGGTGAGACCGTGTTCTCCGGCGTCAACAAGCAGGGCAACCCGATGGGATATTTCTCCTCGCTTCACTTCGAGGCGCTCACTCTCGGAATACAACCGCATCTCGAGAGGCTCTCGGCCGCCGATGACGCGCAAAAGGAGAAGTTCAAGGGGGTGCTCGAGGATTTGAAGCGTGATCCGGCATTCCAGGCGCTCACGAAGGGCGGCGGAAAGAACTACGCAGCGGCGCTCAAGAGGCGGATCGACTTCGTCGAGCAACGAGTTGCCAAATGTCTGAGTTAGACCTGGCCGAGTTCCGAGCGGAGATGGAGCGGGAGCGAACATGGCGAGAGACGGAGTTGCGCCAGTTGCGCAACCAGGTCTCGCTTCTCCCCTCCGAGGACCAGCGTAAGACGGCGCGCAAGGCGCTGGTCGTGATGCTGTACGCCCACTTTGAGGGCGTCAGCAAGGCACTGCTTTCAATGTACGTGAAGCGCATCAACAACTCGGGTCTACGCGTCGACGAGGTGGTGCCTCCCATCGGAGCGGCGTCGCTCGCGGAGGTTTTTAGCGCACTCCGCGACCCGAATACGAAGTGCAAGGTGTTCGGCAAACAGCTTCCGGACGACACGGCGCTACATCGCTTTGCACGCGACCGCGAGTTCGTTGAGGTGGCCTGGAAGATCGCCGAGCGCTCGGTCCAAATCGACGCCGACAAGGTGGTCGATGCCGAGTCGAACCTCAAGCCCGTCGTGCTCAAGAAGATTCTGTTCCGGCTTGGCCTTGATCCTGATCTCGCGAAGCCGTGGGAAGGCACGATCCACTGTCTACTCAATCATCGAAACACTGTGGCGCACGGTACCGCAAGGTTTGGGCTCGACGCCAAGCTGTTTGAAGAGCTCGAGCGAGCCGTGTGGTCGGTCGTTGGCGAGATCGTCAAGGCCGTCTTCGATGCCGCCGCCGGGAAGGCATATCTGACTTCGAAGGCGCAGCGGCTTGCGGGTGGAGCAGCGACCGGTCCGGCGGGCGAGGGCTGAAGGCTCACGAGGGCCGAACGGTCCCTTGTGAGGATGCGAGGTCGGCCGTCCTGGTGCGCGTGCCGTTCAGGAAGGGACGCGCGTCTTGAGCGAGTCGACCGCGTGCACGGGGGCCCTGTCGCCCTTCATGAGGTGCGCGATGGCCGAGTACACGAGGCGCTGGGCCTCGACCGGCCCTTTGCCCGCGAAGGCCTTCGACGTCACGACGAGCGTGTAGTGCCCGTTGCCGCCCTGCGCCTCGACCGCGGCGTCGGGCAGGGCGCCCGTGATGCTCGTGCGGAGCGCCTCGAGGATATCGCCTTGGAAGTCGGTGGGGTGATCGCTCATGGTCAGTACCTCGGCACCGTCGGGTCGATCTTGAGCGACCAGGCGTCGATGCCTCCGTCGAGGTTGTACACCTTCCGGAAGCCCTTGCGGAGGAAGAGCTCGGCCGCGTTGCGGCTCCGCATCCCGTGGTGGCACTGGAAGACGAGCACGGTGTCCTTGTCCATCGCCTCGATCGCCTTCTGGTGCTCGTCGAGGTGCTTCGCGCGGTCGATCTTGGCCGTCGCGCGCTCGCCCTCGGTGCGCACGTCGACGAGCTCGAACGGCTTGCCCTCGTCCATCATAGCCTTGAGCCCCTCGACCGAGAGCGACCGCACGCGCGGCGGCTCGTTCGGGTTCTCGATCTTGAAGGCTCCGCCCTGCTCGTCGACGAAGTCGATCGTCATGCCGTTCGCGCGGCGGGCCGTGGCCGCGTCCATGCGCACCTTGACCCCCGAGGCCGTGGTCTCGATGTCGCCGGGCTCGCCCGGGCCGAAGTAGAGGTCGTACTGGAACTCGGCGTTGATCTCGAGGCGGAGCGTGTCGCCCGAGCCGTCGTCGGCGGCCGTGACGGCCTTCACGGCGCCCGGCGTGAGCGTGATGGTGGGCGGCGCGGGGGGCGCGGGCTTCTCGGCGCCGAGGAGCGTCTGGAGCTCGCCCGAGGCGTAGAGGTCCTTCACGATGTCGCATCCGCCGACGAACTGCTTGTCGACGTAGAGCTGCGGGATGGTGGGCCAGTCCGTGTAGGCCTTGATGCCGTCGCGGAGCTCGGGGCTCTGGAGCACGTTCACCGTGTCGAACGGGACGCCCACCTCACCGAGGATCTTCACGACCTGGGCCGAGAAGCCGCACTGCGGGAAGTGCTTGTTTCCCTTCATGAAAAGGACCACGCGGCTCTTGGCGAGGTGGCCCTCGATCTGGGCTTTGACGGCTTCGGATACGGACATGCGCTTCTCCTTAGGGAGCCCGAAAGCTCGTACGCCCGCGTGGTCCCGTCAAGGGGCGCCAAAGGCCGAGCTTACGTCGCCGCTCGAACGAGCCTCGGCGCCCGAAACTCAGGCATACTTGCCGGAGCCGCATGCCGTCGACCCGAAATACGGCGGTCTCGGCGGTGCGCGCCATCTACGCCATCGACGAGCCCGACGAGAGGGCGTGGCTCGGGCGCGTGCTCGAGAAGGTGCGCTCGTGCGTGGCGGGGGCGACCGGGGGTTCGCGTACACGTACGACATCGGTGGGCCCGCCGAGGGGTGGACCATCGCGCACCCGATCGTCGACCTTGCGCCGCCGAAGCTCGCCGACCATATCTTCGCCGCGTTTCGGGGCGCGAGCGCGGACGAGCGGCGCGGGCTCTTGCCGAGGCTCGGGCCCTCGGGCACGTTCAGCGCCGTCACGGGGCAGACCCTCGCGGTCTTCGGCGCGCGCGAGGCGTCGCGTTGGTCCATGCATGACGCCGTGCACGTGAACGCCCTCGACGCCGATGATCGCGGCGTGCTCGTGTCGCTCACGATCCCCTCGCCTCGGACGCTTGCCCCCCTCGAGAGGCGGCGGTACGCCATGCTCGCGGCTCACCTCGCGGCGGCGCGCAGGCTCCGCGAGGCGGCCCGTGCGGCGCCGGAGCTCACCTTCGATGCGCGCGGTAGGCTCGTGCACGCCGAGCCTGGCCACGAGCGCACGACGCCGCGGCTCCGTGAGCACGTGAGCGCGTGGGTGCGTCACAACGCGGGCGGAGAGCGCGGCACCCGAGGCGATGCCGTGCTGGCTTCGTGGAGCGCGCTCGTCGATGGGCGGTACTCGCTCGTCGACAGGTTCGAGTCCGACGGTCGCCACTTCCTCGTGGCCCACGAGAACCCCCCGAACGTGCGTGACCCTCGGGGCCTCACGAAGGCCGAGGCCGCGGTCGCCGCGTTCGTGCGGCGCGGGCACCCGTTGAAGCTCGTCGCGTACGAGCTCGGGCTCTCGATCGGGACGGTGAGCGGCCTGCTCGCGCGGGTCTTCGCGAAGCTGGGGGTGCGGACGCGGGGGGAGCTTTCGGCCCGCCTCGAGGAGGCCGAGTCGGTGACGGAGATCGCGCTCGGCGGTGCGCAGGTCGTGGTGTTCGCGAAAGGTCCGGAATTGCTGCATTTTCCGGAGAGCGTGGGCCTCTCTCCGGCGGAGCGCGACGTGTGCGCACGCGCCGCTCGTGGCGAGGGGAACGCGGCCATCGCCGCCGCGCGCTCCTCGACGGTGCGCACGGTGACGAACCAGCTCACCGCGGCGTTTCGCAAGCTCGGCGTGGGCTCCCGCGCGGAGCTCGCGGCGCTCCTTCGCCGACCGCCGTCCACGTAGGCAGCGAGGGCGCGTCTATTGGCACCGCGCGCAATAGACGACGCCGGTCCGCGGCGGACGCAGGTCGACACGCTCGCTTCGGGGCGCGCGCTCGGTGAGCGCCTCGCGGGCGATCGGCGCGTTCGCCTCGTGCGCCTCGACGACCCACCCGGCGCGGGCGGACGCACCACCCCCACCGCCGCCGGCGTTCGAGGCGTCGTGGCTCTTGGGGAGCGGCGCGCACGCGCCGAGCATGATGGCGAGCGCGACGATCGCGGACACGAGGGGACGACGCGCCGAACCATGGGCTGGCTTCTTCATCGGGGCTCCTTCGGAGAGACGCGGTGACACGGCAGCACGGACGCCCTCGTCGGAGGGTTCCGTGCGCGCCGGCCCGGTCTCGTTGGGTTCTCACGAGGAGGTCGTCGTGAGGTTCCCCGAAATTTCACCCGGCGCACGCGAGGCCGCCCGCCCGCCTCACTCGGGAGCGCCTCAGAAGACGAAATCGGGCCGGAAGAACCCGGCGAGCCAGGCGTCGATGCGCGGGCCCGGCGCGTAGTCCCCGCCACCCATGGGCACGTGCCACGTCTCTCCGGCCGCGTTGGTCGTGACGTAGCCGCCGCCGGCGTTCTGGAAGAACGCGAAGTACGCCTTCGGCGTGGGCGGGCGCGGGAGATCCCGTAGCTCGCGCAGCTGGGCCTCGACCTGCTCGCGGGCCATCGCCGCGAAGGACTCGAACGTCGTGGACGCGGCGACGATGCCGCACGCGATCAGGTTCGTGTACTGGGTGCGGAGGAGCGTGAGCCTCGCGCGGCCCGAGGGCGGGGTGTTGTTGCGGACGATCTCGGCGTAGAGGTCCCCGAGCGAGCGCTGCTCCCTCGGGGCGAGGAGCCCGCCGGCGGCGCCGTACTGGAGCGTCACGGTGCCGACGCTCCCGAGCACCTCGCGGAGGGCCGCGGGGATGCGCTTCGGGAGACGGGGGAGGGGCCCGGACAGGTGGACCTTCGCGTCGGCGGCCCCGACCCGCAGCGAGACCGAAGGGGCCATGCCCCGCCGAGCGAGCCACCGAGAGGGCCGGTCGATGACGAGCTCGCATCCGCCCACCTTCGCCATGCGTCGGAGCCACGTCGCGAGCGGGGCGAACGAGGTCGCGCTCGCGAGCTCTCGGAGCGACCGCGGAGGGTCCGCGAACAGGCGGCGGAGGCGCGGGCTCACGAGCGCCGCGTCGTGAGGCCGAAGCTCCGAGAGCTCGCTAGGAGAGGAGAGGACCGTGGTCGTCCCCTCGAAAAGGTTCTCTTCGTCACGCATGTGGGACGATGTCGGACGGAGGGCGCGCTCGTGCATTCATGCGCGCCCCCCGGCCACCCACGCGCGGTCCCCCACCCCCATCACCCCTGGTCCGGCCACGGACCTCGCCGCACGAGCTGCCGCACGCGGTCCCCCGGCGCCTGCAGCGTCGTCCGTGTCAAACAGCGTGTACCCTCCATGTACCCGAGGTGCGCCGTGCCCGCGCGTTCGATGGAGCACGGCACCCGGCCCCCCGCCTTCACCCGAGGCACCTCGGGACCCGCCGCGTCCGAGAGCTCCACGCCCGACTGCGCGTCGTTCCGGAACACGGCCACGTCCTCCGAGGTCGTCGTGAAGACCCCGGGCTGCCACGTGGCGCACCCGACGATGCTCCCATCGGGGGCCGACTCGAGATAGCCAGGCCACGTCGTCCCCTGCACCTTTCCCTGACAGTACGCCGCGCCGTTGGGCCAGCGGACGAGCGTCCCTCCCGGGTGGTGCTGGCCGCGCTTCAGGTAAATCCAGCCGTAGGCCGGGTCGGTCGTCGCCCCTCGGCTCCCGGCGCGCACGAGCACGAGCGAGCTTTGCTCCACGCGGTCCCCGCCGAGCCCGCGGATCATCGGCGCGATCTCGCACTCGCCCGTAGGGAGCAGCGTGCCCACGAGGTCGTTCGGGCCCGACTTCACCTTGCACGCGTACACGGCGACACCGGTCGGGCCGAACGAGAGCGGCGCGAGCGTTCGAGGCAGCGCCCCCCCTTTCTGGAGCGGCACCCAGTAGACGCTCGGACCCTGCTGTCGCGTCGGCTTCACGACCTGTCCCATCGGCGTGGACGTCGAGCCTGCGACGCGGCAGATCGGGCCGTAGCTCGCCCCGCCCTTCTTCGCGTACACGTGGCCGACCTTGTTCGTCGGCGAGAGGCAAATCGGCACGGCCACCGGAGCGCCGTTCGGCCCCACGGCTTGCACCACATAGATCGTGTCGTCGATCCGGAACGCCGACTCTTCGGCCTGGGGCGACGCGAGCTGCCCGCTCGGGATCGGGTCCGGGCTCGGCCTCGGACGGGTACACCCCCGGCGCCGCGGCGAGCGTGCCTGTGATGGCGAAGGTGAGCGCACCGAGCGAGAGCGCGAGGGCACGGGATGTCATCGGGAGGCCTCCAAGGGAGAGGGAAAAAAGGCGAAGGGTCCGTGTCGAGCCTCGCACTCGGGGCGCGATGGCGACATGGTCGCTTTCCTTGCCGGATGAAACGCCTACCCGCGAACGAGCTTGCCGATGAGCGGCATGTGGTCCGAGAGCCCGTGGAAGGGGCCGTGCCCACGCCCGAACGCGAAGGTCTCGTCGAAGTGATCGAACGCGAGCCCCGCGCTCGTGAACGCGTGATCGATGTGCATGCGAAGGTGCATGAACCCGGCCGTCGGGAACCCACGGAGCGCGTGCTCGTCGAGGCCGTGGGCGCTCTCGAGACCGTGGCGGAGCCCCTCCTGCCGCATGCGCTCCACGACCGGCGAGCCCGGCCCCGCGTTGAAGTCTCCCGCGAGCACGAAGCCGCCCTCGCCCTTCTCGGAGCTCACGAACTTGAGCAGCGCCTCGATCTCGGCGAGCTGGTTCTCGCCGTGGCCCATCTTGTCCTTCTGCTGCCAAAAACGCTTCGTGAAGGCCTGAGGGAGCGAGAGGTGCGTGTTGAAAAAGTCGACCTCGCCGAGCTCCGGGTGAGCGACGCGCACCTTGGCGCAGAGCCGCGTCTGCTTGAACGAAGGGAAGAGGTACCCCTCGCGTTGGGTGATGTCTTGGGCCTTCGCCTCGACCACGGGAACGCTCTGACGCACGAGCGTGGCGAGCCCCGTCGTGTAGACCGGCTTCACCTTGGGGCCGTACACGTGCGCGGGAAAATAGTGCGCCGTGTAGGCGTCGCGGCTGTGCCGCTGGTGGAGCACCTCGGCCGCGAGGATCTCCGTGAAGACGTCGATCTGCCGCACCCCGCCCGTCCAGTGCAGCGCGTTCGAGCGGATCGAGGTGGTCTCGACCTCTTGGAGCATCACGACGTCGGGCATCGGATCGAGCTTCACGATGGCCTGCGCGATCCGCCGCATTCCCCCCTGCGTGCTCGCGATGCCGCGGGTGCCGTGCCCGAAGTAGCGCACATTGTACGAGACCATCCTCATGGCTCGCCGTCCTCTCGTGACACTGCCTTCCGCAGCACGACCGTGAGGTTGTCGCGGGGCATCTCGACCACGCGCTCGAGCCCGAGCCCCTCGCGCTCGGCGACCGCCACGACCTCGTCGAGATCCCGCACGCCCCACTCGGGGTTCCGCACGCGGAGGTCGGCGTCGAACCGGGCGTTGCTCTCGGCCGTGTGCCGGCCACCTCGGCGGTAGGGGCCGTAGAGCAGCACGAACCCGCCCGGCCGCACGACCTCACGTGTGCTCGCGAAGAGCCCCAGTGTCGAGGCCCAAGGGCTGATGTGGATCATGTTGATGCACACGAGGCCGTCGAAGACTTGCCGCGTCGGGAGCCGCACCTCGGCGCGCGCGTCGAGTCGAAGCGGCGGGAGCATGTTCCTCACGCCGAGCTCGAGCCGGTACGCGTCGATGCTCGTGAGCGCCGCGATGTCGCGATCGCTCGGCTGCCACACGACGAACGGGAGCGCCGAGGCGAAGAACGCGGCGTGCTCCCCCGAACCGCTCGCGACCTCGAGGATGCGCACGGGCTCGTCCGGGCTCGCGTCGCTGCGATCTCGCTCGCGTTCGCAGAGCGGTCCGAGCACCGCGAGGATGGGCTCGCGGTTTCGAGCGACCGAGGGAGAGCTGAGGCGAGCCGTCACCGAACCTGTCCTATCTTCGCACGCCGCGGCCACGCTGTCACCGGTCGGCCCCGGCGCGCCGCCCCTCTTCGCCGATGACCCACGCGAGGGCCGCGTCCCACGCGCCGTGGCACGCCTCGGACGTGACGAGCTCCATGTGCGAAGGGGGCGCCTCGCCTCGATGTCCGCGCCCGAGCACGATCACCTTCGTGGGCCCCGACGTACGCCGCACGAAGCGCGCGCCCTGCTCGGGGGAGCAGATGCCATCGCCGCGGCTCACGAGCCCGGCCACCGGGACCTTCACCCGCGAGAGCGCCGCGAGGTAGTCGTCGTGGCCGTCGTCGCTCCGGTACCCCGCGCCCCGCGCCGCCCTCAAGAACGGCGTGAGCGACCCTTGATCGGCGTCGTCGCTCCCCATACGTAGCGCGCGCGCCGGGAATTTCCCGGTGTACCGTGAGATCGCATCGACGACGCCGGCCGCCCCGGTAAGCGCCACCGAGCGCAAGAACGAGGGCTCGAACGCCGGATGCCACACCGTCGCGCCGGCCACGACGAGCGCGTCGGCGCCGAGCCTCCCGATGCCCTGCGACGCGAGGGCGACGTGCCCGCCGAGCGAGTGCCCGATCACCACGACCTTCTGCCCGCGGTCCCTCGCGCACGCCACCACGCTCGGGAGGTCCCACCGCACGAAGGCGTCGTACGCCGAAGCGCTCGCGCCGCGCTCGCTCTCCCCGTGTCCACGAAAATCGAAAGAAATCGTGCGATATCCAAGGGTTGCGTACCGCTCGGCGAGCCCCTTCCCGCGCGGCTTTTCCCATGCGGACCGCCGCGCGAACGCCGCGTGGGCGAGCACGAGCGTCGCGCGAACGCCGGTCTGGCCCTCGGGCTCGCGCACCGTGCCACGCAGCGTGACACCGTCCTCCGTTCGGAGCTCGAGGTCGAACGTCGAGATCGCCGGGGCTTCGTCGGGGAGGGAGGAGGCTCCGTACATGTCTCAGTCGAGCGGGAGGATCCAGGCCTCGTCGCCCACGCGGAGGCCGAGGTGCCTCGCCGTGTCCTCCGCGATCTGTGCCTCGTCGTCCTTCGGATCGTCATCGTGCACGGGGCCGAGCACGGCGCGGAAGTAGGGGGCCTCTTCGAGGTGGCGCGCGATCACGGCGCGGACCTTGGAGGGCTCGCTGTCGGGCACGATCTTGGCCACGCGGATCTTTCGTGTGCGCTGGACGAGCGAGATCTCGTCGGTGAGGGCGGTGAAGTGCGGGCCGCCGTCGAACGGGTCGACGCGCTCGGCGTACCGGAAGCCGATACGGCGGAGCATCTTCTCGACGCCGCGGGTCTGCGCGCCCACCTTGCCGATCACGTCTTGCGCCTGCTTCGGGAGGAGCGACGCGTAGATCGTTCCCTCGGGGAAGAGGCCGCGGATGAACTCCTTGTTGCGCTTCGAGAGCCGGTCGGCCTCGGCGTACGTCATGCCGGTGAAGTGCCGCCCGAGCGCCTCCCACAGGTGCGAGGTGCCGTCCTTCTCGAGCGGCGGGAGGAGCTCGGCCAAGACCTCGTCCCGGAAGAGCGCCCTGTGCATCTTCATGTAGAGAAAACGCACGTACGACACGAACTGCCCGAGGCGCTCGGGCACCTTGCGGTAGTCGGGCAAGAGCACGAGCCCGCCGATCTCCGTGGGGCCGTCGTACGAGTAGCCGATCGAGAGCGTCGTGTGTGTGAAGTGCTTGTCGAGCGTGTGCGAGTAGCGCTCCTCGTCGATCACGTCGAGATAGATGTAGGGTGCATCTCGCCGGCCGAGCTGACCGAAGATCATCGAGGTCCCGATGATCTTGTCGTTCGCCTTGTCGACGAGCACGAACACGTGCTCCCGCCGCTTCGGGTCTTTGATCTCGTGGGTGAACGTCCTGTGCGCGACGTCGAGGATCGACCGAACGCCTTCGCGATCGTCGGGGAGGTTCACCGTGTTGAGGTGGCGCGCCACGGAGAGGATTTGGTCCTCGTCCGAGGGGAGCGCGCCGCGAATTTCGTAGCCTGCCATGACGGGTGACCGGTGTTACCACGAGGGCCCGCGGCGTGGCGACCCTCGCCGGGGCGCGAGCCTCGCGACGCGGTGCGTCCCGGTCACGATCCCGTCGCCTTCGAGGGCGGAGCCGTCTACGCTCCGTCCGATCCCATGGTTAGCCGCATCGCTCGGGCCCTCTCCGTGTCCCTCGCCGCAGGGGCGCTCGTCTTCTCGGTCGCGGGCTGCAAGAGCTGCGGGAACGCCGCGCCCGAGGGCAAGCCCCGCGTCGCCGTGTCGATCTACCCGGTGTACGACCTCGTGAAGAAGGTCGCCGGACCGGACGCCGACGTGAGCCTCCTCCTCCAGCCTGGCAAGAACGAGCACTCGTTCGACCCGACCCCGAAGGACGTCGAAGAGGTCTCGAAGGCCCGCATCGGCGTCATGGTCGGCCTCGGGCTCGACCCGTGGATGGAAAAGCTCATGAAAGACGCCGCCCCGAGCGCGAAGGTGCTCAAGGTCGGCGACCGTGTGCCCACGCGCCCCATCGAAGCCGAGGCCATCGGTGAAGAAGAGGCGCACGCGGCCCACGCCGGCAAGGACGACGACGACGATCACGACCACGAGAAGGGCGCGATCGACCCGCACGTCTGGCTCGATCCGCAGAACGCTCGGCTCATCGTGCGGGCCTTCGCCGAGGAGATCTCGAAGATCGACGCCGCCCACGCGACCGATTACCGGAAGCGCGCCGACGCCCTCGACAAGGACCTCGACGCCCTCGACAAGGAGCTCGAGAAGCGCGCCGCCGCGCTCCCCAAGAAGGGCTTCGTCACGTTCCACGGCAGCTTCGGCTACTTCGCGAAGCGCTACGGCCTCCAGATCCTCGCCGTCATCGAGCCCTTCCCCGGCTCGCAGCCCTCGGGCGCCTACGTGCAGAAGGTCCTCGGCGTCATCAAGGAGAAGAAGGTCCCTGCACTCTACAGCGAACCGCAGCTCGACCCGCGGCCGGCCAAGGTGCTCTCGGACGAGGCAAAAATCCCGCTCGGCGTGCTCGACCCGGTCGGCGGTGGCCCCGAGACCGACGGCTACGAGAAGATGCTCCGGTTCGACATGACCGAGCTCGAGAAGCACCAAAAATGAGCGCGCAGAGCTCGCGCCCGCCGCCCTCGTCGCTCGGCTCCGACTTCGCGCGAGGGCCTGCGTCGCGCCACATCCCGCTCACCACCTTCGCCGGCACTCGCCCCCCCGAAGATGGCCCGCGCGCCCTCGACGTGCGCGACGTGAGCGTCGCGTTCGGCAAGAAGGTCGTGCTCTCCCACGTGTCGTTCCACGTGCCGGTGGGCGAGTTTTTGTGCCTCTCGGGGCCGAACGGGGCGGGCAAGAGCACGCTCCTCAAGTGCATCTTGGGGCTCGTCACGCCCACCTCGGGCCGCATCACGATCTCGGGGCTCCCCCCGCACGAGGGGCGCAAGAAGGTCGGCTACGTGCCGCAACGAAAGGCCTTCGACCGCGACTTCCCCGCGACGCCGCTCGACGTGGTCGTCGCGAACTTGAAGGGGCGCTGGCCGCTCTTCGTCTCCGACGCCGACCGCAAGACCGCGCTCGAGGTGCTCGACCGCTGCGGCGCCAAGAGGCTCGCGAAGGCGCAGATGCGTGATCTCTCGGGCGGCGAGGCCCAGCGTGTATTCCTCGCGCGGGCGCTCGTGAACAAACCCGACCTGCTCGTGCTCGACGAGCCCACGGCGGGCGTGGACGTGGGCGGTCGCGCGGCCATCGTCGACCTCATGGCCGAGATCAGCGCGAGCGACTCGATGGCCGCGATCTTGGTCACGCACAACCTCCAGGCCATCGCGAGGTGCGCCGAGCGCGTCGTCTACCTCGAGAAGACCGTTCGTGCCTGGGGCCTCTGGAGCGAGCTGTCGAGCGTGTCCGACCTCTCGGCCATCTTCGCCGACGACCCCCGCGCGGCCTCCCTCGACGGCGATTAGGCCGCCGTAAGTGACCGAAACTAAGGCTATTTTTGCCCGGCGAGGTCGGCCGCTAGCGTGCGCACGTCGCGGGTCATGTCGATGGGGCGCCCCTCGAGCACGAAGCGCCCGTCGTCGCGCTTTTTGGAGCCGTGGATCTTCACGCGGAACGACACCCCGGAGGCGCTCGGGAAGGTCGCGTCGATGCGCGAGCCCGGCGGGGACGGGTGGGTCGACACGAGCGTGCAGGTCGTCTCGGTCACGGACACGATCGTGGCCGAGCCGCCCTTCATCGAGGGCGAGGTCCACACGAGGTGCGGGGCAGGGGAGTCGCTCACGTGTCGCCTTTCCGGCCGCGGCCCACGGCGGCCTTGGCCTCGCGGTCGGCCGTCTTGCGGGCCATGTCGGCGCGTTTGTCGTGCACCTTCTTGCCCTTCGCGAGGCCGAGCTCCACCTTGCAGCGCCCGTCCTTGAAGTACACGCGCAGCGGCACGAGCGTGTACCCCTCGCGCGAGATCGCCCGGTCGATGCGCTCGATCTCGCGCATGTGGAGGAGGAGCTTCCGCGAGCGCCGCGGCTCGTGGGGGAACGCGACGGCGCGCTCGAACGGCGCGATGTACATCTGCTTGAGCCACGCCTCGCCGCGCTCGACCTGCGCGTACGCGTCGACGAGCTCGCACTTGCCGCCGCGGAGCGACTTGACCTCGCTGCCGACGAGCACGAGCCCCGCCTCGAACGTGTCGTCGATCTCGTAGTCGAACGTGGCGCGGCGGTTCTTGGTGACGATCTTCTCGCCGCCCGCCTTCTTCGCCTTCTGGGATTTGTCTACGTTCGCCATCGCGAGGCCGCCTGTCGTCGGAGCGCATACCACCAAATCGGCCCCGCTCCCGAGCCGAATCGTCGCGGGCCCGGCGCGCGCGGGGGTGCTATGAGCCCGCCATGTCCCGTGTCCGCCACCTGCGCCCCACGATAAGGCCGTGGTCCCGCGTGCGCTCCGAGCTCGTGGCCGAGTACCGCATCTTCGGCATCGAGCGGCACCACATCGTCGACGGCGACGGCCGCCCGCGCGCCGAGGTGAACACGTTCCGCTTCACCGACTGGTGCAACGTCGTCGCCGTGACGCCCGAAGAACAGGTCGTCTTCGTGTGGCAGTTCCGCTTCGGTACCGGGAAAATGAGCCTCGAAATCCCTGGTGGGGCGATCGACCCGGGCGAGCTCCCCATCGACGCCGCGCGCCGCGAGCTCGCCGAAGAGGCCGGCTACGCCCTCGGCCCCGAGGGCATCACGCTGCTCTCGAGCGTCGACGCGAACCCGGCCATGCAAGGAAACCAGATCCACTCGTTCGCGGCCCACGGTGTCGTGCCCACGGGAGAGACCGCGTTCGACGAGCTCGAGGAGCTCGAGGTGTGCCTCGTCGACCTCGAGGACGTGCCCCTCCTCATCGACGAAGGGCTCGTGCGACACGCCTTGGTCGTGAGCGCCCTCGAGACCTACATGCGCCGACGCGGCGTGGGTGCTCGCCCGAAAACGTAATAGTAACCGTGCTTTACGGTGTGCGTTTTCGTGCAGTCTCGCGCCTCCGTGCCCGGGCGTACGCGAGCACGAGCCCCGCCACGACGAGCGCCGAAGCCGCCCCCGAGACCTTCCCCGTGGTGTCGCACCCGCCGCTGTCGTCCGCGGGCGGAGGGGACGGAGCTGCGCCCGCGTCTTTGGCGCCGGCGTCGTCGGGGACACCGAGCTCGGTCCTCACGCGTGGCCAGAGCTTCTCGCACTGGTCGTGCGTGGTCGTGCCCGGCGCGCACGCGAGCGGCCCGCGCAGCCCCGAGAGGCGGAGCATCGGCGTGAAGGTTCGGCCGTCGTCTGCGCTCTCTCCCGCGACGAACCCGTAGAGCTCGTTCGAGCACAGGTAGACGCGGGTCGCGGTGACCGCGATGCACTGCACGTAGATCTGCGCGCGCTTCTCGAACACGAGCGTGCCGCTCGGGGCGACCACGAGGCCGTCCTTGGCGCTCCCGGCGTACACCTTGGCGCCGTCCGGCGAGATCGCGAGCCCGGTCATCGGTCCCTCGCTGGCCCAGGCCTCTCGAAAGGTCTTCGCGCCGTCGTCCGAGACGAGCAGGCGGCTCTTGGCGAGCTCGGGGGAGCCCCCCGTACGCACGTACACCCGATCGGCGTTCTTCGGATCGACGGCCCCGATGTACGGCGCGCGCTCCTCGGCGACGAGCGGGAGCACGTGCTCGGTGAAGGTCTCTCCGCCGTCGCTCGATGTGAGCACCACACCCTCGCGTTTGCCCGACCGCTCCCGCGCCCCGCTCAGGTAGACGCGCTTCGGGTCGCTCTCGGCGATCTCGACCGTCTCGAGCAAGATCGTCGGATCGATGGGCTTTCCCACGGCGCGGAACGCGAGCCCCTCGTCTTGGCTCGCGAAGAGCGTCGACTGGTACAGGTTCGCCCCGGCGTCGTCGCGCGACGCGAAGCTCGAGGCGATGGCGAGCACGTCACGGGGGCGCGATTTCGGGACGACCACGTCGTTCATGACGCGCTTGTCGGCCTCGCCCTTCACCATGGAGAAGCTGCACCCCTGATCGGTCGACACGGTGAGCCCCGCGAAGAGCGCCCCCACGATCCCCTTCGACGCGGTCACCGCGAGCGGGGGATCTTCGATGCCGCGGAAGCCGACGCTCTCTTCGCACACCCAGTCCCAGGTCTTGCCAGCGTCGCGCGAAATCAGGGTGCCGTACGTGGCGCGGAGCACGAGGAAGGTCGGGTCCGTCGGCGCCACGACCAGCGCGTTCGTGGCCGGAAATCTGCCGTTCGCGTGGGCCTTCGGGGCCACCGAAGTGACGAGGAGGGCACCGAAGAGGGCTGCCAGGACGCGCTTCACGCTACCCACTCTACCACCTCGCCCTACCTTCGCTCGTCAACCTGAACGCATCGAAAGACTCGACCAAAGCGCTCGACTCCCTTACCGTTTTTGCATGAAGGGTTTCGTCTACAAGCGCCTCGCCCTCGACATCCTCGACCTCGACAAGCCGGACTTCGAGAGCAAGCTCGACGCCTTCGGCGCCCAAGGTTGGAAGCTCATCTCGAGCTTCGACCGCGAGAAGGGCGGGAACTCGAAGGAGGTCTACTTCATCTTCATGCGCGAGAAGGAGTAGCTCCCCGGGGTGCTCGTGGCTTCGCGTGCGTAGCCGAGAAAGGCGATCTCGTGGAGGCCCGCGAGCACGAACGCGCGGTCCCCGAGATCCCGCAGGTCCACACCGCGAAGCTCCTTTCGGCCCTTCGCGGCCGTGCGCGCGTGCGCGCGGCCCAAGAGCGAGCCCAAATACGGGACGAGCGTCGTGAGCTCGTCGCGCGAGAGCTTCGTGACGTCGAGCTTGTCCTCGTCGGGGCCGAGCCGCCGCACGAGCAGGTCGCGCCCGCCCGCGTGGGTGCGGCCGAGGCGTGACGGAGGCCTTGCCACGCAGGTCGCGAACGCCGAGAGGACGCGCCCCACCGGATCGCCGTGGTCTCCGGGGACGAGCCTCGCGGGCGCGGGGGAGTCGGGCTCTTCTTTGAGATCGAAGAGCCAGCCCTCGTCTCTCCCGCGTACGAGCACGGCGATACGCAGCACCCCGAGGCTCCCGTTGCCCGCCACGCGGAGGGCTGCGTCGATGACCGTGAGCTCGTGCGCGGAGAGGCGCGAGGGCTCGGGCAGCCCGTCCGAGTAGACCTGCATCGCCGAAGGGATCTCGGCCTGAATGCGGCGCCCGAGCGGCAAATAACGCCCGTCCCGCACGAAGCGCCTCCGTTTGCCGCGGCCGGTCGTGCGAGCATCCAAGAAGTCACGCGCCGAGCGCGCCTCGACCCGCGCGACCAGCGCTCGCACGGGCTCGGGCACACGAGGGAGCTGCCCCCCGAAGGCGCCGGCCGCGTACCCGTCGAGCAGCCGATCGAGCGCGTCGAGCGTCGCCGAGCCGGTGAGGCCGTGGGTCCGCGACGCGAGGAGGAAGCTCGTCGCGAGGCGCACGACGTCGTAGCGGAACGGGCCGGTCCACGCGTCGTCGAAGTCGTTCACGTCGAACGCGACCTCGCGCGTGCCCCCCGTGCCCTTCGGAGGCCGCGCGCGGTGGGCACGATCGACGCGGTACGCCCCGAAATTCTCGAGGTGCGCGTCTCCGACGAGGGTCCCCGTGCCCTCGGGCCCGGCTTCGAGCTCCGGCGCCTCCGCGAGCATCGTGTAGAAGGTCGCCGCTTGGCCTCGCAAGAACGCGAACGGCGACGAGAGCTGCTTTCGCACCTTCGCGGCGAGGAGCTTCGGTCTTCCCCGCATCGCCTCCCGGTCCGACCGATAGGCCTGCCGCCCGAGCTCCTTCGCGTCGATTCGCGCCATCGTGCTCCCCGAGACGAGACCATCGCTCAGGTCGCGGCCTTTGGCGAGCGCCGTCGTGCGTCGGAGGGATCCGCGAGGGGCGGGTCTTTCCGCTAGCAGCCTGTTGATTTTCGGACCGAGGCCGTTCGACGTCCGCGCCCGACCCGCCGAGGCGCGATCCGAGGAGCGCGCGGAGCCTACTTTTGTAGGTGAGAACGCACCGCAGGATCGCAACGAAGGCGGTCGGGATGCGGCGGCGAGCGGCCGACGACCCTTGGAAGTCCCCGAAGGGGGATGGGAGAGAATCAACGGGCTGCTTGGGGATCCTCGTGGTACGCGCCTCGCGTGGAAGACGTCGAGACGCTCCGCGCCCGTGTCGAGCGCATCGCCCATGGCGAGGGGAAGTCTCCCTTGGCGCGCGCCCTGCTCGACCTCGCCGCGCTGCCGCTCCTCCTCGGTCGCACGAGGGCACGAAGGCTCACGCTCCCGTCCGCGGCGCGGATCGTCACGGTCGGTGGCGCGAGCCTCGGCGGCTCCGGAAAGACGCCGCTCGCCGTCGCGTGCGCGAGGTTCTTGGCCTCCGAGGGCGCGCGCATCACGTTCGTGGGGCACGCCTACGGCGCCCACCCGCGTGTCGCGCTCGAGGTCGACGAGGACACGCCTCTCTCCGTCTCGGGCGACGAGGCCCGCGTCGCGTACAGGCAGCTCCGCTCGGCGGGAGTGCGGGTGGTCGTCGGTCCGACGCGGGCCGATGCGATGCGGTACGCGGCGTCGACGAGCGACGTGCTGGTCGTCGACGGGGGCCTCGGACTCCCAGCCACCCTGTCGCTCCTCGCGATCGGCCCCGAGGACGGGGACCTCGCGGTGGCGCTGCTCGCCCGTCGCGCCGATCGGGTCGTTCCGACCGTGGCTTCGTCCCGTGTCGAGGCCATCGACGGTGACGGGCTCGATGTGCCGCTCGCGGGCCTTCGTTACGGGCTCGTCACGGCCGTCGCGCGTCCGGGCCGGGTGGTGCGTTCGCTCGCTCCCCATCCGCCCGTCGTCCACCTCAGCCTTGGGAACCACGCAGCACACGCGCCGCACGCCGTCCTCGATGAGCTCACGAAGCGACACGGGCTCGATGCCTGGCTCGCGACCGAGAAAGGTCCGCTCGCGCCCGGGGCCCGCGTGGGCGCGAAGCCGGTTCACTTCCTACGGCACACGATTCGGCTGTCACCCGATGTGTCAGAATTCCTGCGTCAACGTGTGCTGGGCGACGGTCGCACGGCCGTCCCGCCCGGCCGAACCCAGGGCGCCGTTGTAAGTGTCTGATATTTCATAAAAAAGCGGCCAAGAGCTGGGCCGCGGAGACCTTGACCCGGGGAAACAATGGACGGTATCGTCCTGGGTGGAGGGCTGCTCTACGGCAGCAACATCGTTGAGCGGCGACGGCGACGAGAAGACGAGGGTAACCGCGATCGTGCAGAAGCCACCGGGGGCCGCAGGGCCTGGCGGGGGCGATTGCCTCGTGGTGATCTATACGAAGGAGCCCACCCTCCTCGGCAAGCGCTTCGTCCTCGACATGAGCCCGCTCCGCATCGGACGAGGCCCCGAGAACCACATCGTCCTCGAGGGCGACTCCGTCTCGCGCAGGCACGTGCACTTCGAGCAGCGGAGCAGCACCTGGTACGCCGTCGACGACGGCTCCACCAACGGCACCTACGTCAACGACGACCAAATCGCCCGGGAGTGTGCGCTCGCCAACGGCGATCGCGTGAAGATCGGCCCCACCATCTTCAAGTACCTCTCCGGCACCGACGTCGAGTCGCAGTACCACGAAGAGATCTACCGCATGACCATCATCGATGGTCTCACGCAGGCGCACGTGAAGCGCTACCTCCTCGAGTCCCTCGAGAAGGAGATCATTCGTGCGCGCAGGCACCAGCGCGACATGTGCCTCGTGATGTTCGACATCGACCACTTCAAGCGCATCAACGACACGCAAGGTCACCTCGCGGGCGACCACGTGCTGAAGGAGCTCGCGCGCCTCGTCCAAGCGCGTATCCGTCGCGACGAGGTGTTCGCGCGCTACGGCGGCGAAGAGTTCGCCCTCCTCCTCCCCGAGACCACCATCGAGGGAGCCGCTCAGCTCGCCCACGACATTCGCGCGCGGGTCGAAGAGAACCGCTTCGTGTTCCAGAACGAGCGCATCCCGGTGACCATCTCGATGGGCGTCGCCAAGCTGCTCGACACGCACAAATCCGGGCTCGACCTCATCCGCGACTCCGACGAGCGCCTCTACGAGGCGAAGCGCACCGGACGAAACCGCGTGGTCGTGGCCCAGTAAACCTCTGCCGGGGGGAAAACCCGGGCGTGTGCCCGCCGCTCGAACGAGACCCCCGATGCCCGTGCCGAACGTCGTGACCGAAATCCCCGGGCCTCGCTCGCGCGAGCTGTCGGCCCGCCTCGCCGCCGTCGAGTGCCCCGCCTTCGAGGCCCGTCGTGACGCACGCGCGAAGGCGAGCGGAGAAGACCACGCGCCGATCGTGCTCTCTCACGGCGAAGGCGACATCGTGTGGGACGTGGACGGCAACGCGTTCGTCGATCTGGTGGCCGGGTTCGGCTCGCTCGCCCTCGGCCACGCGCCCGCCGAGGTGGTGCGTGCCGCCTCCAAGGCCGCCGAGCGATTGCCCGTCGCGCTCGGCGACGTCTACGCGTCCGAGGCCAAGGTGCGGCTCTGCGAGGCCCTCGCGGCGCTTTACCCCGAGCCCGGCGCGCGCGTGATGCTCGGGCTCTCCGGGGCCGACGCCGTCACGTGCGCCATGAAGACCGCGGTGCTCGCCCGAGGGCGGCGCGGTGTGCTCGCGTTCGAGGGCGCGTACCACGGGCTCTCGCACGGCCCCCTCGCCGCGTGTGGCCTCGCCCCCGCGTTCCGTGAGCCCTTCGCCGACCAGCTCGGCGCCTTCGTGTCGTTCGCGCCTTACCCTCACGATCCGTCCGATCTCGACGTCGCCCTATCGACCGCCGAGCGCGTGCTCCAGCGT
The DNA here is from genome assembly GCA_016712525.1 of Myxococcales bacterium. Taxonomy (NCBI): domain Bacteria; kingdom Pseudomonadati; phylum Myxococcota; class Myxococcia; order Myxococcales; species Myxococcales bacterium. Next base: position 2,927,219 of record JADJQX010000007.1, on the reverse strand, counting down.
GGCGACGTGGGCCTCGTCCTCGTGGAGCCGCTGCTCGGGCGTGGAGGGTGCGTCGAGCCGCCGCCGTCGTTCCTCCGTGAGCTCTCCGTGCTCGCGCGTGTGCACGGCGCGCTGCTCGCCGCCGACGAGATATGGACCGGCCTCGGCCGCGCGGGCTCCATGATCGCGTCCATCGAGGCCTCCGACGGCTCGTGGCTCCCGGACCTCGTCTGCTTCGGCAAGGCCCTCGGGGCCGGGTTCCCCATCTCGGCGTGCGTCGGTCGTGCCGAGGCATTCGAGGCGTGGGGCGCTCATGGCGGGGCCGCGCTCCACACGGCGACGCACTTCGGGGCACCTCCGGCCTGCGAGGCCGCGCTCGTGGCCCTCGCCGAGATCACGGCCCGCAGGCTGCCCGAGCGGTCGCGCCGTGTCGGGGCCGCTTTGGTGCGCGTACTGACCGAAAGCGGCTTTGTGGTCACTGGTCGCGGGCTCATGCTCGGCGTGGATCTGCGCACCCCGGCGCACGCCCTCGCCGTGTCACGGAGGCTCCTCTCTCGGGGCTTTTCGACGCTCACGGGCGGCACCCGAGGGAGCGTCCTTACCCTTTCTCCGCCGCTTATTCTCGACGAAGCCCACGTCGAGCCCTTTGTCCTCGCCCTCCGCGCGGCCGACCACGAGGCCGCCTGAAGGCGCTCCTCGGGGCGTCCCGTCCGTGCACTCTCCTCGAAAACGTAAAGAACCGTTAACCTGGCGGACAATGACCAGTTTTGAATTATGGTCAGTCCCCACGGAGGTCTCCACGATGGCGCGAAGTCTCGGTCTCGGTTCGGTCGGTTCTGTTCTGCGTGCGGTCCCCTTGGTGGCCATGGTCGCGGGGCTCGCGGCGTGCTCGGCCGAGGCTACGACCGACGCTCCCGAGCCCGACGAGTCGGAGATCACCGAAGAGCAGGCCCTCACGAGCCCGGCCCCGGCGCTCTTCGCCGAGCCCACCGGCAAGGCCACGAAGCACCCGATCGTGCTCGCTCACGGCTTCATGGGCACCGACTCGAGCGGCACCTCGGCGACCAACGTCTGGTCGTTCTTCGGCGTCGCCGACGCTCTCCGCGCCGATGGTCACGTCGTCCACGAGGCGCGTGTGCAGCCGTTCCACGCCCCCGAGGTCCGCGCGAAGGAGCTCGCGAAGCACGTCGATCTCGCGATCTCCGAGTGCCGCACGAAGCCGGGGTGCGACGCGAGCCGGGTGAACGTCATCGCGCACAGCATGGGCGGCCTCGACGCGCGCGTGCTCGTCTCGAAGCTCGGCTACGGCGACCGCGTCGCTTCGGTCACCACGATCTCGTCGCCCCACAAGGGCACCTACGTGGCCGACGTCGGTCTGAACCTCGTCCAGAAGGACAAGGCGAACGACGCCCTCACCAAGCTCTTCTCCCTCTTCGGTCGCACCTTCACGACGGACGACCTCGCGAACGACGCCGACGCACGCGCGGCCCTCACCGCCCTCACGGAGGCGCGCGCCGCCTCGTTTTCGGCCGAAAACCCCGACGATCGCCGCGTCTACTACCAGTCGTGGGCGGGCGTCTCGAGCGTGCTCGGGGTCCCCAACCCGAAGGACTTCGAGGCGTGCGAAGGCCGCTTCCTCACGTACCGAAAACGCCGCGACGCGATGGACGCCCTGCTCGTCCCCGTGGCGGGCATCGTGGCCCACGGCACGGAGCTTCGCCCGAACGACGGCCTCGCCACCGTCGAGTCGGCCAAACACGGCACGTTCCGAGGGTGCATCCCCGCCGATCACCTCGACCAGGTCGGGCAGATCAAAGACACGCGCCGCGACACGCGCACGGGCTTCGATCACCTCCGCTTCTACCGCACCATGGCCTTCGATCTCGCCAAACGCGGGTTCTGACCCAGGCTCCGAAATGCGCTAAAAGCACGGCGCGGGCAGGTGCCCGCGGACCGGAGTCTCCGTGCTCGCCGATGCCGAAAGCGACGCCCTTCACGCGCGTGTGAGAGCCCTCGTGGCGGCCTTCCAGGAGGGGCGGGAGAGCCCCGAGCCCTTCGACGCGGTCGCGATCGACATCGCGCGCTTCCAGGCCGAGCGTGTGCCCGGCATCGCGAGGCTCCACCGCGCCGCGCGGAGCGATCCGCGCGCCCTCCGCGCGGCCCACGAGATCCCCGCGGTGCCGACCGACGCGTTCAAGCACGTCCGGATCGCGACCTTCCCCGCGTGGCCCGGGGAGACCGTGTTCCGCACGAGCGGCACCACCCTCGCGGTCCGAGGGACGCACGCGTTCCGCACCACCTCCACCTACGACGCGGCCGCGCTCGCGTTCGGTGCCCACGCGCTCTTCGCCGGCCTGTCCGAGCCTCCCGCGGCCGTGGTCCTCGCGCCCCCGTTCGCCGAGGCGGGCGACTCGTCGCTCGGCCACATGATGCAGCGCTTCGTGGAGCGCCTCACGTCGACGCAGCCCGGGGCGCGCACGCACTTCGTCTCGGGCGACGCGATCGCTCACGACGCCCTCGAGGCTCGTCTCGACGCGCTCGTGGCCGAAGGCCGGCCCGTCGTGGTGCTCGGGACGAGCTTCGCGTTCGTGCACTGGCTCGACGCCCGAACGCGCGGCGCGACCCCGCTCCCACCCGGGAGCCGTGTGATGCAAACAGGCGGAACCAAAGGGAAATCGCGCGAGGTTTCGCCGGGTGAGCTGCGCGCGCGGCTCGCGTCGGCGCTCGGGGTGGGCGAGGGCTCCGTCGTGTCGGAGTACGGCATGACCGAGCTGTCGAGCCAGTTCTACGAGGGCACCTTGCTCGGCACCTCCGAGGGCGTGCACGTCGAGCCGCCGTGGGCGCGTGTCGTGCCCGTGCACCCGGAGACGCTCGTGCCCGTCCCGTTCGGCGAAGAGGGGCTCGCGCGCATCGAGGATCTCGCGAACGTCGACAGCGCCGTCGCCATCCAAACCCAAGACAGGGTGGTGCGCGTCCCGGGCGGCTTCCGGCTCCTCGGCCGCGCGAAGGGGGCTCCGCCGCGAGGTTGCTCCATCGCCATCGACGAGCTGCTCGCGCGAGGCGAGACGTGAGCGCGGGGCGCCCTGTCGCCGAGATCGGGGCTCGGATCCAAGCCCTCCTCGAGGCCGCCCAGGAGGTCGCGCGTGGTGCGGAGGCCGTCCCGGCGCTCGTGGGGAGCACGGGGCTCTCGGTCGAAGGGGTGCGCCTCGCCCTCGCACACTCCCTCGAGCGCGACGTGAGCCCGACCGAGCTCGAGACGCTCGTCGCGCGTGTGCGGCCGGCCGAGGCCGTCTCGGTGGTGCTCGCGGCGAACGTGTTCACAGCCTCGGTGCGCGCGCTCGCGCTCGCCGTGGCGTCGGCGCCACGTGTCTTCGTGCGGCCCTCGCGGCGCGATCCGTGGTTTTCGTCCGAGCTCGTTCGCACGCTCGAAGATCCTCGCGTCGTCCTCGTCGACGAGGTCCGCACCCACGAGGGCGTCGTCCACGCGTACGGTCGCGACGCCACCATGCGGGCCCTCGCCGAGCGTACCCGCATGCCCGTGTGGGCGCACGGCGCGGGCCTCGGGGTGGCCCTCGTCGATACCGACGCCGACGCTCGAGAGGCGGCCGAGCGCATCGCGGACGACGTCGTCCCGTTCGATCAGCGTGGCTGCCTCTCACCTCGTGTCGTCGTGGTCACGGGCGGTCCCCAGCGCGCCGAGCCCTTCGCCGACGCGCTCCACGCCGTGCTCGTGCGGCGCCGCCACGAGGTCCCGCTGGGCGTCTTTTCGGCCGAGGAGCGCGCCGAAATCGAAGCCGCCGCGCGCGTCGCGCTCATGTGTGGCGATGCCGTCGGCGATCTGGGCGCTCGCGTGGCGGTGGTCGGCCACGACCCCGCGCGTCCGTTGCCGATCCTGCCTCCGGGAAGGAACGTGCTCGTCGTCGCGGTGGACGACCTCCGCGCCGCGGGTGAGGTCGTGTCCGGGCTCGGCCGCGTGGTCGTCGGTGTCGCCGTGTCGGGCTCCTCCCTGGCCGATCTCGCGCCGCCGTGGGCTCGTGCCGTGCCGCTCGGCGCGCTCCAGCGCCCGCGCCTCGACGGGCCCGTCGACCTCCGCGACGTCTGGCTCTGAATCCGAGGGAGATAGCCCTACGACAGCGAGCGCAGGAGGGCTTCGAGAACGCGTGCCAAAGTGTGCCACGCCCGCGGATTTCCCGGTCCATTCGGGGGGATTGGGCGTGTGGTCCGTCGGTTGCAAAAAGGTCCCAGCCGCCCCGTCACTTCCCCTACCTTGGAGGCTCCCATGGCTCGCACGACGTTCGCGAAACGCGCCCTCACGCTCGCCCTTACCATCCCCGTCGCGCTCGCGGCCGTCGCCTTCGCCGAGACCCGGGCCGAGGCCTGCGGAGGCTGTTTCCACCCGCCCGATCCCGAGAGGCCCACGGTCGTGACCGACCACCGCATGGTGCTCGCCGTGGGCCGTGGGGAGTCCACGCTCTACGATCAAATTCGCTACACGGGGAACCCGCGTGAGTTCGCGTGGGTGCTGCCCATCGCGGGCGAGGTGGAGGTGGGCCTCAGCTCCGACGGCCTCTTCGCCGGGCTCGACGCCATCAGCCAGACCGAGATCTTCGGTCCGCCGCGCAACTGCCCCTCCCGGCCGCTCGATTGTGGAGGGAGTGGGGCCTGTGGGGCTTCGTTCGAGTCCGCGTCGGCCGGAGACTTCGCGGGCGAGAGCACGGGCAACGAGGTCACCGTCACGCGTCGCGAGGTCGTCGGCCCGTACGAGACCGTGCAGCTCCAGAGCAAAGATCCGGGCGCCCTCACGAAGTGGCTCGGAGACAACGGGTTCGTCCTCGCCGCGGACGTGCGCCCCATCGTCGAGCAGTACGTCCGCGAGAACTTCAACTTCCTCGCGCTCAAGCTCCGGCCGTCCGCGAGCGTGCAGTCGATGCGGCCCGTCCGCGTCACGAGCAAGGGGCCGTCGATCGTGCTCCCGCTGCGCATGGTGGCCGCGGGCGCGGGCGCGAGCGTGGGCATCACGCTCTTCACGATGGCGGAAGGCCGCTACGAGCCGCAAAATTTCCCCTTCTTCCAGATCGCCGCCGAGGACGTCTCGTGGGACTGGACCGGCACGGCTCCCACGACGGGGCCCGCCACGTCCTCCACGACCGACGGGCAATCGAACTTCCGTGACGTCCGCAAGTCGAAGTCCGACGCGTTCGGGGGGCGCGCGTGGGAGGTCGAGTCGTCCCTCGAGGTGCGCACGGGCGCCTTCCCCGTCCCCGCGGCCCCGTTCGGGGGCGCCGCGCCGGAGCCCTCCGCGTCGGCTGCAGGGTACACGCAAGAAGGCACCAAGATCCCCGACATCCTCATGCGCGAGGACCTCGACATCCTCTACGGTCGCCGCTCGGGAGGGCTGTCGCGCCTCACACGCATGCGGGCCGATCTCTCCAAGGCGGCGCTCTCCGAGGACCTCGTGCTCGCGGCGTCGGCGGACCAAGCCGTGCTCTCCAACCAGCGCCGGATCACGCGCGAGCTGAACGAGCCTTCGTGCACCGTGTGGGTGGGGTGCGAGGCGTACGGCGTCGCGCCGCGCTCCGAGGCCGTCAAGCGCTCCACGGATCACTGCGCGACGTCCGGCACGGCCACTCCGAACGGTGGGGTGCTCGCCGCGGGCCTCGGCCTCGCCGCCGTCGTGGGCGCGCGCCTTCGCCGCCGCCGCGCGCCGCGCTCGTAGACACGAAGAGACGTTCGCGCCCCCGCCCGGCCAGAGCCGAGAGGGGGCGCGGGGTGAGCTCGTCGCGCGAGGCCTACGCGAGCGACTTCGTGTAGACGCGGTACTTCTTGTACTGCTTGCCGCCCATCATCTTGATGCCGAGGCTCACGGGGGCGTCGTCCTCGCGGATCCACGAGAGCTCGCCCCAGGTGTAGCCCTTGGCGAGACCACGCTTCGCGACCTCGACGTACATCGCGGTGGAGAGGCCGCCGTACCGCTTGATGTTGGCGCGGACGTCGCGGTTGATGCCGAGCATGATGAGGCGCGTGGTGAGGGGGTGCTTCACCTTGGTGCGCCAGAGGAGCTTGAAGACGCCCGTCGGGAAGAGCGAGCCCTTCAGGTCTTGGATGGCCTCGTTGAGGTTCGGCACCATGATGCACATGCCGGCGGGCTTTCCGTTCACCTCGGCGATGAACGCGATGTCCGGGTCGAGCACGAGCTTCATGTCCTGGGCGATCTTCTTCACCTCGTCGGGGAGGGCGGGCACCATGCCCCACTTGCCCTCCCAGGCGTCGTTGTAGATGTCCATGATGACCTTGAGCTCTTCTTCCATGCGCGACGTGTCGACGCTGCGAAGCTTGACCTCGGGCAGGGCCTTCACGTCCTCCCACGCCTTGATGGCGCGGGCCGAGAAGGGGATGCTCCCGTCCCAGCGGAAGCAGAGAAGATCCTTCTCTTTCGCGAGGCCTGCGGCGTCGCAGATGGCGGCCTGGTAGGTGCGGGAGTGTGCCATGCTCAGCATGGGCGGGCACTCGTGGCCCTCGATGAGGATGCCGACCTCCTCGTTGGCGTAGAGCGAGAAGGGGCCCCACATGCGCTTCATGCCGCGCGCGCGCAGCCACGCCTCGGCGGCCTCGATGAGCTTCTTGCCCACCTCGACGTCGTCGATCGTGTCGAAGAACCCGAAGAACCCGGTGTCGTCCTTCCACACGCGGAGGTGCTCGCGGTCGATCTGGGCCGAGCACCGGCCCACGAGCTTTCCGTCTTTCCAGGCCGTGAAGTAGACGGCCTCGGCGCGGTTGAAGAAGGGGTTCTTCTTCGGGTGAAGGCGCTCCTTGATCTCGAAGTCGAGCGGCGGGACCCACGCGGGGTCGCCCTCGAACACCACATGCCCGGCGCGGATGAAGTCGGTGATGTCCTCGCCCGGCCGATGCTCGCGAATCTCGATGGTCATGAACGGTTCTCCGCGGGCGCGATTAGCACGGACCGCCCCTCGCTCGAAGCGTGAAGGTGGATGCGCGCCCGGCATGTGTCGATAAAGAAGCTTTACTAACGGAGGGCCGTGACCACGACCTCGTCACCGAGAGCCTCGCGAGCGAGCTCGCACATGCGCGCGTGGTGGGTGAAAAAGAGGACCGTCGCGCGGGAGGCGAGGGGAGCGAGGCGGGTGAACGCGGCGCGCGCGCGGTCGTCGTCGAAATGGACGAGCGCGTCGTCGAGCACGATGGGCGCCACGGTCCCGAGGTCGACGAGGCGCTCGAGGCTGGCGAGCCGGAGCGCCAGGTAGAGCTGGTCGCGCGTGCCCGTGGAAAGCTCGTCGACCCCGAGCACGGAGCTCGGGCCGGGGCCTTCGCTCGCCTTCACGGCGTGCATCACGAGCCCGGAGCCGCGATCGGCGCGCGCGGCCTTCGTCGTGCCCGAGAGGTCGTCGAACGCGACCTCGAGGCGCTCGTAGGCGCCGCGGGTCATCGCGCGAAAGTGCTCGCTCGCTCGAGACACGACCGGGCCCTGGCTCTCGCTCCGAAACGCCTCGATCCTCCGCTCGAGCAGCCGCCTCGCGGCCCGCGCGACGAGCCACTCTTCGGCCTTGTGCACGATCGTGGCGAGCGCGCTCTCGGCCTCCTCGGCGCGCACCGAGGCGCCGAGATCGTGCCTCCGCATGTCGTCGAGTCCCTTCTCGTTCCGGACGGTGGCCTCGAGCGCGCGTTTGGTCTCGATGTCGTTGCGGCCGAGCTCGACCTCGAGCTCCGCGAGCCGCGCGTGGAGCTCCGAGGGTTGGGTCTCGGCCACGATGCGCTCCACGACCTCGCGCTCGGTGCGCCGGCACGTGCGGGTCACCTCTTCTTCGAGCTCGTCGCGGCGCTTCGAGAGCGCCGTATGCTCGTCGGCCGCGCGCACCGCCTGCACGAAGGCCGCGTCGTCGCTCGTGCCCGCGAGCGCGTGGAGCGCGTCGAGGCGCTCTTTGGCCTCACGGAGGGCAGCCTCGTGGCGCACGCGCTCGCGACTTTTGTGGTCTCTCGCCTCACGATCGTGGCGCGCCGCCTCGCGCGCCCGCTTGGAGGCCGTGATGCGGCCGAGCACGGCCTCGGCGAGGGCGTCGGCCGAGGCTACGGCGGGGGGCTCTCCGAGCCGAGCGGCGAACGCGGCGACGTAGCCCTCGAAGTCGTCGCGCTCCCTCCCGAGCTCGAGCAGCACCGCGTCGATGCGCGTGATGGCCTCTTCGAGCCGGTAGACCTCGGCGAGGCCCTCGAGTCGCGCGCGCACGTCCCCGGGCGGGGCGTCGTGGTCGAGCCCGAGCGCCCGGAGATCGTCCTCGATGCGCGCCGCCGATACCCGGAGATCGTCCTCTGCCGCCGCGAGGGCGCTCGTCGCCGCCGCGAGCTCGCCCTCGAGCCGCTCCCTCGTGTCGCTCCGCCCCTTCGCTTCGGCGAGGGCCTTTCGGAGCTTGTCCCGTCGCTCCGTGGCGATCACGGTCAGCGCGGTCAGGGTCCTCCCTTCGGGCTCGGCGAGGCGCTCGGCGTACAGCCGGGCCAGAGACTCTTCCGCCTCCTTCGCGTGCCGCTCGGCCGCGTCGGCCTCGTCGCGCTCGCGCATGGCGTCGACGAGCGCGTCGAGCCTCGCCCGGAGCTGCGGGAGTCCCTCCACGTCGGCGATCCGCGCCCCGAGCCTCCGGGCTTCGTCGAGCTCGAGCGAGCACGCGAAGGCGAGTGCGTCCGAAGCGCGCGACTCTTCGCCCATGATCGTGTCACGACGCGCGACGAGCGCCGAGAGCTCCGAGGTCAGGGTCGCCGTTCGGCGCGCGGCGTCCGCGTCTCTCCGGAGCGCGTCGGCGATCTCGTCGGCTTTTCGTACGGCGACCCGCGCCGCGCCGAGCACGATCGGCTCCTGCGCGACCCGCGCCACGAGCTCGTCGCGCGCGCGCCGCGCGTCACCGAGATCGGCCTCCGTCGGCCCACTCGAGGCAAGTCGTAAATGCTCGATCTCATTGTGTATTCGTGCGATCTGAGCTTCGGTCGAGCGGCGCTCTCCCGAGATGCGTGAAAGCTCGCCTCGGAGGCGCGCCCTCTCGTCGAGCAACTCGGCGAGCCGCTCGCGGCTCGGCAAGGTCGTGCTCACGAGCTCCTCGAACGACGGCACGGTCACGAAGAGCGCACGACCGAGGGTGGCGACGCGTTCGTTCGCGGCCGAGGCACGTGCGCCGGTATCGAGCGCCGCTCGTGTCGCCGCTCGGGCGATGTCGTCGTGTGGCGCGAGGGCCTCGAGCGGTGCGAGGTCCGAGGCGAGCTTCTCGGTGTCGCTCGGCGGCGCGAGCTCGAGGTCGTGAGCTGCGCGGTTGGCCCGCCGCGCGGCCTCGTCTCGGCGCCGCCGTGCGTCGGCCGTGGCCTCGGCGCGGTCGGCGATCTCGCCCCGCCTCGCCAGGCACGCGCGCGCGCGCCCGAGGTCCGTCGCCGCCGAGCGAAGCGTGGCCTCGGCGAGCTTCGTCGACAGATCGGCGCGTTCTTCGAGCAGGGTGCGACGCCTGGCCTCCCCGAGGGCGCGGTCCGCGCGCCGCTTCTCGAGGTCGGTCGCCTCGAGCTCGACGTCCTCGGGGACGAGCTCTGTGGCGCGCCGCGCCTCGCGGGCGTCGAGCTCGCGTACCTCTTCCGTGAGCGCACGCAAGGCGAGCTCCGCGGCCCGTTTGTCGGACGAGGCGCGGGTGTGATCGACCTCGGCGCTCCGTGGCAGCGGCGCCACGTCTCCGAGCTCGGCGAGCCTCGCGCGGACCTTCGCGAGCGTCGCCAGGGCGGGGCGAGCGGCGTCGGCTTCTTCGAGCTCGGAGAGGGCGCGCCGCAGGTTCGCACCTTCGGCCACGAGCGCCACGTGGGACGCGCGGGCCTCTTCGAGCGCGCGCTCCTGCGCGAAGTAGGCCTCGGGGCTGCTCTCGGCCTGCTCGAGGGCGTCGTGTCGCTCTTTGTAGGTGCGGATCGCCGTGTGGAGCTCGCTCGACTTCGCCTGTGGCGCGGGGTTGTAGAGTGCACGCTCTTGCTCCCCGAGGGCGACCTTGGCCGCGGAGAGGCGCGCCGAGCCCAAGGCTGCCGCGGCGAGCGTCTCGCCGAGCTCGCCCCGCGCGTCCAGGACCGCCTCGGCCCCGCGCTCGAGGCTCGCGTGGTCCATCGTGAAGACCGAGTCGAACGTCGTGGCGTCGAGCGCGCCGCGCATCGCGTCGAGGGCATCGTCGGCGACGACGCTGCCGTTCCGATCGACGAGCGTGTCGCGCATTCCCCCGCGCCGCACGAAGGTGAGCTCGCGACCATCGCGGCCGACGAGGGTCCCACCGACGCGGAGCTGCGTCGCCTTGCCGACGAGGTACGCGTCTCGGCTCCCTCTCGGCACGCCGAAGAGGAGCGCGAAGATCGCGCGCCGCGTGGTGCTCTTCCCGGACTCGTTCGCCCCGAACACCACGTGAACCTTGGGCGACGAGAAATCGAGCACGACGTCCTCGAAGCCGCCGAACGCCGCGAGCTCGAGCCGCGTGAGCCTCACGGCTCGCCCTCGTCGGCGACGCTCGCGCCCGAGGTCTCGGCGGAGACCCGCGTCCGCGCGCGCTCCATGGCCGAGACGACGAGCTCGTCCCTGACGCTCTCGAGCCTCTTTCGCGCCTCCGGAGGGAGACGTCGCTCGAGCTCGGCGAGGTCGGCGAGGAGGTCCTTTTGTTCGGCCGCGAGCTCGTCTTCCGTGGGGGGCGACACGATCGAGGCGCGCTCTCGGGTGTCCTCGACCGCGCGCATGCGGACCCGCTCGACGGTGACGCGCGCGCCGTGCTCGGACGCCACGAAGAGCCGGAGCTCTTCTTCGAGCCTTCGCGCCTCTCTCTGGAGCCTCGCGCCGAGGGTGCCCTCGAGGGTCACGCGCGCGACGAGCGGGCGCCCCTCGCAGGCCTCGAGCTCGGTCTCGATGCCCTGCCGCGCTCGCTCGAGCAGCTCGTCGAGGCCGTCGTCGCGTTCCACACGAAGACCGAGCTTTCCGAACCGGAGCACGTCCAAGGAGCGGTGCTCGACGCTCACGATCGACGCGCCCGACACGTCGAGCACCGTGGCCCCCTTCGGGCCGGTCTCGTTCACGTGGCGCCCCTGGATGTTCCCCGGGAAGACCACGTACGGCGCCCGGTCGACCACCTCGCGCGTGTGCACGTGGCCGAGGGCCCAGTAGTCGTAGCCGCGGGACACGAGCGTCGCCCGCTGTGTCGGCGCGTAGGGCTCGTGACCAGGGCGCCCGTCGAGTGATGTATGCAAAAGTCCTACGTTGAGCGCCCCGGAGATCGGGCTCGGGTAGCCTGCGGCCAGGTCGTCGCGTGTGGCGCGTGTTCGGTACCCCTGCCCATGAACCGCGACGCCGAGGTGCTCGAGCACGAAGGTCTCGGGGGCGGCGGTGGACAGCTCGTGCACGTGGTCGGCGAGGCGGAGCTTTCGCGAGACGACGCTCTCGGCGTCGTGGTTCCCCCGGACGATGACGACCTTGCAGCCGATGTCGCGGAGCCGCGACAGCTCCTGCGCGAAGAAGAGACCGGTGCCGAAATCGCGCCAGGAGCCGTCGAAGAGGTCGCCCGCGAGCAAGAGCAAGCGCGCGTCCTCGGAGAGGCAGAGGTCGACGAGGTTCGTGAGCGCGCGCCGTGTCGCGTGGTGCGCATGATCGCGGAGCCCGGGCGCGTCGTGCATGCCGGCGACGGGGCTGTCGACGTGGAGATCCGCGGCGTGGACGAGCTTCACGGCGCGTCGCCGAGCCCGTGCCGAGGGGCGCCGCCTCGACGCTCCCCGGCACGCGGAGGGAGGAGGCTCGCGCCCCGGATCGAGTCGCGGAGCGCGCCTGTCGGACGAAGACGACGGAAGCCCATGGCGCTCAGAGCGCGCGCACGTCGTCGCGGGCGTGGTGCGGCTCGGCCCACGTCACGAGCTCCGGCGGCATGGTCACCCCGAGCTCCAGGATGCGCTCGATCGCCGGGGTCTGCCCGACACGCGCCGGCAGTCCCTCGAACCAAAGCACCATCGTGAAGAGGCTCAGCTCGGCTGCTCCCCACCCTCGGAGCGAGCGCGCTGCCTCGACGAGGCGGGCGGTCGCAGCGAAGATTCGGTCCTTGCGCTCGGAGACCGTCTCGGCCCAGTGCATGCTGGTGGCGAGCCAATGGTAACGCGAGCCGAGGTCGACCACGGGGTTTAGCACCGCGTCGACGAGGGTCACGATCTCGAGCTCGCGCGCGAAGGCGTCGAGGTCCTCTGCGAAGAGCCGCGGCGCCTCGGGGTAGGCTCGGTCGAGGTAGTGGAGGAGGGCCGTCGAGTCGGTCACGACGCGGCCACCGTCCACGAGCACCGGCACCGTCTCGGTGGCCGACACCTTCTTGACCTGCTCCATGTTCGCCGGCTCGGCGCGGGCGTCCCGCAGGGTCGTCCCCGCGAGCAGCCCCTTGTGCGCGAGCGCGAGCCGCGCCCTCCGCGAAAAGGGGGACATTCGGAAGTGGTAGAGAGTTCGCTCCGCCATGGCGCTACTCTCGCGCCGAACGCCTCCCGTCACAAGCCCGGCGTCCGCGCATTTCGTAGCGGTCCTCGCGCGCGCGTGCCGCTACGAGCGGCGTTCGTCACGAACCCGTCGTTCGCCCGCGAAGGCGAGGTGGAGGTGCAGGGCGAGCTCGTCCGCTTCCGCTCGCCGCTCGCGGTCGGTCCGGCGATCTCCCACGAGCGTGCGGAGCTCGGCCACGGTGGCGGCCGGTGCGTCGGCGCGAAGGTGCGCGAGCTCGTGCGAGCCGCACACGACCACGACGTCCCCCGTCGCGAGCCGGGTCTTCGTGAGAACACGCGAGTCTCGGGCCCCACACACGACGCAGTGCTTTTCCTCGGTCATGCCCGAGTCTTGGCCGAGAGCCCCGCTCGGGGCCAAGATTCCTGCGCAGCTAGGGCCCGCGCGGGCTCGAAATCGACGGTCCGATCCTCGAACGTCGGCCGCCTGGTGGTTTTGGGCCGGGACCCGAGACGAACGGGGTCTCTCCCGCCGCGCTCCCGTCAGCCGCCGCGCGCCGAGCGCTCCGCCCGCGGGACCTCGTAGTCGAAGTAGTCCGACGGATCGCCGCCCTTGCCGTCCATCGCGGCGCGCGCCACGTTGAACATCTCGCGCGCCGAGACGTAGTGGAGCTTCCACTCGCGCCCGTCGTTGTAGCGTGCACCCATCGCCGCATGGAAGGCGCGCGCGTCGTCGCCGAGCAGCACCTTCGCGTTCGCTTCGGGGGCGCCGTGGGTGTGCACCTTCACGAAGACCCACTCGGGCCTGCCGTCGACGTGGATGTCTTGATCGACCCACGTGTGGAGGCGCTCTTTCGTGTACGGGTCCGACCAGTCGATGGCCGCGCTCTCGATCCGCACGGAGAGCTTCCCGGGGCGCAGCGCGAGGGCGATGGGGCCCTCGATCATCATGACCTTGTCCTCGCGCGGGGTGCCGACGCGGACGCGCTGGGCGTGCTCGTATGCCCGTTTTTTCGAGGGATCCACGGGGTAGTAAATAGAATTTACGATGTGCGGCTGGGCCTCGTCGGGGGCCGCGGGGAAGGTGAGGTCCGCGTAGCAGCCGAGCTCGTAGAGCAGGGTGAGCTCGTCGTCGACGCCGCAGGCCGTGCCGTTGCGCCGTGCGTTCGCGAGGCACCAGTTGCCGTGGATGAACGACCACGCGAAGCCCCCGTCTTTCTTCGCCATCGTGCCGTGACGGTCGAGGTCGCGGAGGGTCGCGACGAGCTTCTCGGCGAGGGTCTCGCGCGTGTCGGCGTCGTGGTGGAGGTGGACCTCCATCTCGCCGAGGCCCATGCCGCACATCTCGGCGATCGGCTCCACGAGGCGCGGATCGTACTGGTCTCCGGGGTAGAAATAGCTGTGCCGCGGGGGCCGCCCGTTGCTGTCACGGAAGCGATCGACGAGCGCGGGGTAGGTGTCGCGCCATGCACGAACACGCTCGATCCCGCGGTCCATGTCGGCGCCGCCGTGGAGCGGCTCGTAGTGATCGCACAGGCAAAAGAGCAGGTGCTTCGTGCCCGAGTAGCGCGGGCGAGCGCGCCGCTCGAGCCTGTCTTTGGCCCACCCGCCGACCCAGAGGTGCAGCTCCTTTCGACCGAGCTTCCCGAGCGGTCCGGGCAGCTTGCCGAGATCGAGCTTCCAGAGCGGAAGGTCGAGCATCGAGCCGCGCATCAGCGCTTCTTCTTCTTGGGGCTGTCGGGGTCTTCGAAGTCCCAGATCACCGCCCCGACGGTCTTGCGCTCGCCGATCTGCTTCACCGCATCTCGGAGGTCGCCCGTGCGGGAGTGGTTGCTCCTGAGGACGACGATGATCCCGTCTACCGCGTTCTCGATGACGTTCATGTCGCCCGAGCCGAGGATGCTGGGCGAGTCGACCACGAGGAAGTCGTACCCACGCGCCAAGAAGCCGATCGCGTTCTGGAAGTGCGTCGAGTGGAGCGTCTCCGGGAACGTCTTCTCGCCGGGCGCTTCGGCGAGCACGTGGAGCGCCGGCCCGAGCGCCGTCACGCACCAAGGCTCCATGCTCCCGCGCATCTTGCGCACGATCTGAGCGGAGAATCCGTACCCCTGGGGGACGCGGAAGCCCAAGATCGTGGCGAGCGTAGGCTTGTAGAAGTTGGCCTCGACGAGGAGCACGCGCGCGCGCTGCGACTCCGACAAGACGAGCGCGAGCTGCGTCGCGAACGTGCTCTTGCCCTCGCGCTCTTTCGGGCTCGTGACCGCGAAGGTCCACATGCCCTCCGCTCGCTTCTGCTCGAGCTTGTGGCGAAGCACGCGCAGCGAGGTGGTCGCCTCGCTCGCCGAGTCGCCGAGCATGACCAGCACCTTCGTGTCGGGCGGCGCGGCCCACGCGGGGACTACGCGAACGGGCGAGTCGGGGGCGGGCCCCGCACCGGGAGCACCCACGCTGACGGGGACCATCGCCCCGCCTCCGCCGGAAGACGGCACCATGGCCCCGCGCTGGACGACGAGGGTCTTGGAAGGAGACTCATACGCCACGGCTCTTCACCCCCCTCTCGGGACCTGCATTTCGGAGCCTCACGTCGGTCTCCCTCCTTGCGCGCGCGGTTGACCCGGCACGATGGGGGGGCATGCCTGCGCCAGGGCCGCCAGCGACACCTCCCTGGCCGGCTCCGGGCCCTTGGGGGCCGCCGGGCCCGGAAGGTCGACCCCCGGGAGCGCCAGGGGGTTGACCTGCCGCCGCGGCCGGAGCTGCCACACCGGCGCCGGGAATCTTGGGCAGCACGCCGAGGACCGGGATGATCTGGAGAGACTCGATGTCTCCCGCATCGATGATGCGATCGCTGAACGCCACCCGCCCGAGGGCATAGAGCACCGCGAGCACGAGCGCCACGCCACCACCGGTCATCGCGGTCTTCGATTTTCCGCCCTTCGAGGGCTTCGTCGGGAGGAAGGCCGCCTCGGCGATGTCGAGCGAGTCGCTCGACTTGGCCTGCTCGCTGGCGAGCTCGAGCCGGGCCTTGTTCACCTGCTCTTTGAGCTCGTTCAGCTGCGTGCGCGCCTCTTGGCTACGGCGCAGGAGCTTCTGGAACGAGGTCTCGAGGCCCACGATGCCCGTCGGCTCCTCGATCTTGCCGCCCGCGTCGCCGGTGTGTTTCACGCCCCGCGCCGCGGCGATTTGGGCGTCTACGGCGGCGAGCTCCTTCTTGAGCTTGTCGATGTTCTCGGCCGTAGGGGCCACCGTCGACGACTGCTGCGCGAGCTTGATCTCCTGGTCGATGTCGCGAATTTTGGCTTCCGCCGCCCCGAGCTGGTTCTTGGCCGCGGTGACTTTGGCTTTGGCCGCGCGCATGTCGGGGTGCTCGTCGCTGATGCCGCTCGCGCGGAGCCGTCCGAGCTCGGCGTTGGCCTCGTTGACCATGTTTTGTGCGGTGTCTCGCTCCCCCGAGGCACGCGCACGGCGGGCCTCGAGCTCCGGGGGCACCGTCGCCGGCGCGGAGCCACCGCCCTGGATGGCCTTGAGCTGCGACTCGATCCGCTGGCGCTGGCGCAAGAGCGCGTTGAGGGCCGGGTCCGCCGAGAGCACCACCGGCGACCCGCCCGGTGCGCCGCCCGGTGCCGTCGGCGTTCCGAAGCCCACGCCCGGCCCCGGAGCCATTCCGCCGGTTTTCTTCATCTCGGCGGCGAACTTCCGGGTGCGCGGCGAGGAAGGTCGTGAGCTCTCGGTTCGCGGTGTCGAGCTCGGTGAGGAGCTTGGTCTCCTGGTCCGTGAGGAACTCGACCTGCTGCTTGATTTGCGTGAGCGCCTCTTTGCCGAACTCTTCGACGATGGATTCGGCGAGCCTCTGCGTGACCTTGCGGGCGAGCTCGGGGTCGTTCGCCTCGAAAGACACGACGAAGCGCTCGCTGTCTTTCCCGCGGAACCCGACGTACTTGTCGCGCATCTCGTCGATGGCGGTGATGATGCCCTGCGACTTGACCGTGCTCTCGTAGAGGTTGAACTCCTTGATCATCTTCTCGAGGCGTGCGCGGCTCTTCACCTGCTCCTCGAGCTTCGGCTTGAGCCGCGCGGCGCGCTCGGCCGGGCCCTCGTCTTGTTTGCCGACCTTGAACCCTGCGCGGAACGCGATGACGACCTCGGACCGGTAGACGCTCTTCGTGTTCATCGCGAGCACGATGGCGACGACGCAGCCGATGATGAGGATGATGATCGAGACGACCCAGTGCTGGGCCGCGCGGCGGGCGATCGTCTTCGCGCGGTTGATCCGGTCGCGGGTCGAGGGCTCGTTCACCGGGGGACCGCCCGCGGGGGGCATTCCGGGCATGCCGCCGGGCATGCCACCTGGCGCGCCATAGGGGGGGAACGCGTGCGGGTTTGTGTTCATGGGCGGAGCCGGGAGTGAGTCACGGTGCCGCCGTAGCATACAGGGCGCTAGGGGGGGCCACAATCGGCCGTTTCGGCGCCGCCCTGCACGTGTTGCAAATGCTCGAAATGTATGATGATTCTTGCTCCGTTTCGGCCCGGTTCGAGGTATCCCGGCCGTGCCCGTCGCCCTCGTGTCGGGGCCGGTCGACGGTCCACGCGGGCCCCACGTTGCGCGGAGGCCCCCTCGAGACGCAACGTTTTCGTGATCTCCCGACAGTCGCCGCGAACCGTTGAAGTCTCCGCCGGGGGCCTGTTAGATGACGAAGCCTAGAGCGAGGATGACCATGCCGAAGTATCTGATCACGGGGGGCGCGGGCTTCATTGGTTCGTCGATCGCCGAGGCGCTCCTCGCGGCCGGCGAGAAGGTCCGCATCATCGACGACTTCGCCACCGGGCGCAGGCAGAACCTCCAGAGCCTGCCCGGGGACTTCGAGCTCGTCGAGGGCTCGATCGTCGATCCCGACACCATGGCCCGGGCCCTCGATGGGATCGAGGTAGTGTTCCACCAGGCGGCGATCCCCTCGGTCTCGCGGTCGGTCGATACGCCTCAGCTTTCGCTCATGGTGAACGTGCAGGGCACGACGGTGCTCTGTGACGTGGCGCGCCACAAGGGCGTGAAGCGCATCGTGTTCGCGGCGAGCTCGTCGGCCTACGGAGACACACCGACCCTCCCCAAGGTCGAGACGATGGCGCCTTCGCCGAGGTCGCCGTACGCGGTGTCCAAGCTCACGTGCGAGCACCTCCTCCGCGTGAGCGCGGCGCTCTACGGCCTCGAGACCTTGAGCCTCCGCTACTTCAACGTCTTCGGCCCCCGCCAAGATCCGACGAGCCAGTACGCGGCCGTCATCCCGAACTTCATCACCGCCGCCATCAAGCGCACGCGGCCGGTCATCTTCGGTGACGGCGAGCAGACCCGGGACTTCTGCTACATCGCGAACACGGTCGGCGCGAACCTCCTCGCCGCCAACACCAAGAACAAGCTCGAGGGGCAGGTCGTCAACATCGCGTGCGGCGAACGCATCTCGCTGAACCAGCTCCTCGAGTACATCGGCGCCGAGGCGGGCATCAAGCTCGAGGCCGACTACCGCCCGACCCGCGTCGGCGACGTCCGCGATTCGCTCGCCTCGATCGAGGCCGCACGCGAGCTCATCGGCTTCGACCCGAAGGTGAAGGTCCGCGAGGGGCTCGCCAAGACGTTCGCCGCCTTCCGCGAGTTCACGAAGTAGCGCTCGCGAGGCCCAGGGCCGGCGGCCCGAAGCTTGAAACGCCGAGGCCCCGAGGTTCGCACCCCGGGGCCTTCGTTATTTGCACTCTACATGCTCAGAGCTTCACGCAACGCAGCCCGAGCTTGCCGTACTTGTTGAGGAGGAACGTCGTGCTGCCGCCACCTCGGCTGTAGCCGTGCACCTCCCACGAGCCGTTGCCGCTCCAGCGGTGGCGCGCCTCGATGGGAGACTCCCCGCTCGCGTCGTAGCTCGCCGTGAAGCTCACGGTCGACGTGAGCTCGAAGTTGTTGCCGAGCAGGTCGGCGTGGCCGCCGGGACCACGTCCGCGGGTGCGGCCCGGCGCCGAGATGAACGAGATGTAGTCGGTCTGCGTGGCCCGGAGCTTCGGGAACTCGTAGCTGTACCGGTAGTTGGCGAGCTCGAGGGAGCGCGTGGCGATGTCCCACGTGAGCCCACATTGAGGGTGAGCGGCGTCCGTGGCCCACGGGAAGCGGCAGCCCCAGTACGTCTGGTCGCCGCGGTTCGTGGCGAGGCCGCGCTCCTCGGGCAGGACCGGGAGGCGGTCGTCGACGTCGCGCCACGGGGGCGTCGTCTGGGCGCCCCACGCCGCCTGCCACTCGGCGAGGGTCTCGAGGCGTCCGCCGTCCCACACGCAGAACGCCTGCGCGACGAGGTAGTCGACGCACTGCATGGACTTCGTGTCGTAGACGTTCTGATCGAACTCGGGCGCGATGCCCTCGTCGACGGTATCGAAGCGGTAGGCGTGGGTCCCCGGGGCCCCGGCGAAGCAGCCGGTGCCCGTCTGGGCGTTGCCGTTGAAGATGAACCCACCGATGTGTCGCCGCGCCGCCGTGTACACGCCGCGGAAGTCGGTTCCAGGGGTGCAGGTGCAGTTCGGGTTGGTGCCCCCGGTGCAGTCGCGCTGGGCGCATCCCGAGAGCTCGCCCGCGCCGTTGTCGCCGTTGAAGCTCGTGGGCAGGTAGAGGTCCCACGAGGGCTCGAGCACCGTGCGCCCGGCCGCGTTGCCCGGAATGACGGGCACCTTGCCGGCCGCGCGCGCGCCCTGGACGAAGCCTCGCACGTCGTACCCGATGCTCTCGAGGAAGACGCGCATGCGCCCGGCGGTGACCTGGTATTTGTCGAGCTGGACGGTGTTCCCACCCACGGTGACGGGCGCCGTCGTGCAGCAGTCCTCCCAGGCCTCGGCGCCGATGCCGCCTTCGCCGCCCGCACCGCACGTGTCGCCGCCGTAGTGGGCGACGCAGCTACGGCCGGCCGCGCAGACCTTGTTGTAGTTGCATCCCTGGCTCGCGCAGTCGGAGCCGGTGAGGCACGCCTGGCCCATTCCGCAGCCCGCGCACGTCGCGCCGCCGCAGTCGACGTCGGTCTCGTCCTGGTTCTTCACGCCGTCCATGCAGGTGGGCGGCTGGCACTTCAGCCCCATGCCCTTGTCCGCGCAGACGCCGCTCGTGCAGTCGTTCGCCACGAGGCAGTCCTTGCCGTCCCCGCAGCGCGGGCAGGCCGGGCCACCGCAGTCGATGTCCGTGTCGGTGCCGTTCTTCGCGCCGTCGTTGCAGCTCGGGGTCGCGCACTTGCCCGCCGTGCACACGTCGCTCTGGCAGTCGCTGCGCACCTTGCAGTTCTTGCCATCGACGCACTTGCCGCACGCCGCGCCGCCGCAGTCGACGTCGCTCTCGGTGCCGTTCTCGGTCGTGTCCGTGCAGGTGGGGGCTTGGCAGACCCCGTCTTTGCAGACCTTGCTCGTGCAGTCCGCGCCGGCCTTGCACTTCTTCTGCGTGTCGCACTTCTTGCACTTGGCGCCGCCGCAGTCGATGTCGCTCTCGTCCTGGTTCTGCGCGCCGTCCTCGCAGGTGGGCTCGAGGCACTTGCCCTTGGCGACGTCGCAGACCTTGCTCGCGCAGTCGTCGGATTTCACGCAGTCGGGCTTCGCCGCGTCCGGCGTGCTGCCGTCGGGAGTGGGCGTGCTGCCGTCGGGAGAGGGCGTGCTGCCGTCGGGAGAGGTACCGGCGTCGTCGGTTGGAGGGGGCTCTTCCGTCGTGGAACAGCCGAGACCCGTCACGCCCGAGAAGGTGAACGCGGACGCGAGGAGCAGCCAGACCGAGGTGCGCGACGACAGGTGCATGGAATCTCCCGGAAGAAGGCGGGCGACCTTCGCCCAACACCTTGTTTTAGCACGAGGGATTCCGTGCGCCGTCGCCGGAAAGGACGACAGCACGAGGCGAGGTTTCCCCGCATACGTCGCCATACCTCTCCCACCTCTGCCTCGCGCTCCCGCGCGCTCGCGGCCGATCAGCGGAGCTTGGGGCGTCGGGCGATCCAAGGCTTCGCGAGCTCGAGCTCGGCGGCGAGCGCGAAGAGGGTCTCTTCGTGGCCCATTTTTCCTACGAACTGCACGCCGACCGGCAACCCCTCTCGGCTCTCGGAGAGCGGCACGCTCATCGCGGGCTGACCCGTCATGTTGAAGAGCATCGTGTTCGGCGTCCGCTCGAGCGCGTTCTTCGCGAGCTCGAAGAGCGCCCGCTCGAGGAGAGGCTTGGCGGGCACGGCGCGGAGCGCACGGAGGCCGACACGCTCGGCGGGTTTCAGCGCGAGCTCACCCACCTTCGCCGGGGGATACGCGAGCGTCGGCGTCGAGAGCACGTCGATCGTCTCGAAGAGGCGGCCGACCTGCCGCTGCACGGCGAAGAGGGTGGCTCGCGCGCGCTCGAGATCCAGGGCGGAGAAGGCCCGCCCGAGCTGGGCAAGGAACCACGTCGGCGGCTCGAAGTCGTCCGGGTGTACGGGCTTCCCGGCCGTGCGCGCGAGCTCCTCGACGCCGTACGCCGCGCCCGCGGCCACGATCGTGAGGTACGCGATCCGCACGGCGTCGCGGTCGATGGGGATCTCGACGGGGACCGGCTCGTGGCCCAGCGCCTCGCAGGCCTTCATCGCCGCGTCGAGGGCGTCCCGGCAGTCGTCGTGGGTCTTGTCGCCGAGGATCGAGCGCGCCGAGAAGCCGATGCGGAGGCGCGGCTTCTTCTCGGGCTCGAGCGTCGCCGAGAGGAACGAGCCCTTCGGGGCGAGGGCGACGTAGGGCGCGCCGACGTCGGGGCCGTGGGTCGCGTCGAGGAACGCGGCGCTGTCGCGGACCGTGCGCGAGACCACGTGCGGCACGACGAGCCCGTGCCACCCTTCGCCCTTGTGGGGTCCGAGCGGCATGCGCCCGCGGGTCGGCTTCAAGCCGAAGAGACCGCACGCCGAGGCGGGGATGCGGATCGAGCCGCCCCCGTCGCCTGCGTGCGCGACGGGGACGATGCCCGCGGCCACGGCGGCGGCGGAGCCACCCGACGAGCCTCCCGGGGTGTGCCCGAGGTTCCAGGGGTTGCGGGTCGGCCCGTGGAGCTCCGGCTCGGTGATCGCGAGGAGCCCGAGCTCGGGCGTGTTCGTCTTTCCGAGGAATACGACGCCGAGCTTCCGGTACCGCGCGAAGAGCTCGGTGTCGTCCTTGGCCACGTGCCCACGCAGCGCGCGCGAGCCGGCGTTGTAGGGCGCATCGGCGAGCACCCCGTCGAGGTCCTTCACGAGGAACGGTACCCCGCCGAAGGCGCCCGCTGGATCGGCCTCGGCCGCCGCTTTGGCCTGCGCGTCGAGCCTGTGCACGACCGCGTTGATCTTCGGGTTCTCGCGATCGAGCACGGCGGTCGCGACCTGAAGCAGCTCGCGGGCCGAGGCCTTCTTCGTGCGGACGAGCTCGGCGAGGGAGAGGGCGTCGTAGGTGAGGTACTCTTCGGGGGTCACCCGGCTACCTTACCGCGGTTCGTGCCGGGTGCTCCATGAGGCCGTGGAGCACCCGCCGCGGCGAGCGGTCACGAGGCGCGCGGCTCGAGGAACGCGGAGAGCCCCATCGCCTCGAAGACGCCGCGCTGGACCTCGGACGCGACCCCGTTGATGGCCACCGTACCTTGGCCCGTGAGCGGATCGACGACGGTGCGGAGCGGGCGGCGCCCCACCGGGGTCGCGATGAGCTCTGCGATGGCCTCGGCGATGAGCACCGGGTCCGGCGCGTCCTTCGCCGTGGTCATGCCGTGCATGGCCTCTCCGAGCTTCTGACCGAGGTCGGCGGCCGCACCGTACGCCGAGCCTCGCTCGGGGCTCGCGACGTCGGGCACGTTGCCGAAGAACCCGGTGGCGAAGGCTCCGGGCTGCACGATCACCGAGTCGATCCCGAGCGCCGCGAGCTCGTAGCGGTACGCCTCGGCGAGCGCCTCGAGCGCGAATTTGCTCGCCCCGTACACTCCGAGCGTCGGCAGGACGATGCGACCGAGACCGCTCGTGACGTGCACGAGGAGCCCCGAGCGCCGCGCACGCATGCCGGGCAGGACCGCGCGGTTCACCCGCTGCACCCCGACCACGTTCACGTCGAGCTGGTGCGCGAGCTGGTCGGCCGAGATCGACTCGCCGTGGCCGAAGTAGCCGAAGCCCGCGTTGTTGATGACGACGTCGATGGGCCCTACGGCCTCGATGCGCGCGACGGCGTCGGCCACCGAGGCGTCGTCCGTGACGTCGAGCTCGAGCACGTGGAGAGCCACCTTCTCCGAGGCGGCGAAGGTGCGGAGCTCGTCCGCGGCAGGGGCGTTCTTGCCGGAGACCCCGCGCATGGTCGCGAAGACCGTGTGCCCCGCCCGTGCGAGGTGCTTCGCGGTGATCTTTCCAAAGCCGCTGCTCGTGCCCGTGATGACGACGTTCATGATGTGCTCCGATGGCCTTCGAGGGAAAAAGAGGACACGAGCGCGCCTTGGTGCGCCTCGGGGCCCCTCCCTCGATTCGTGGGAAAACGCGCCGCTCTCCGGTGCACCACGCACCCTCGAGCGACGCCACCACCGTGGGAACGACCATTCGCTTCCGCAAGGGAAGTAACTTCATTTTTACAATCGAGCCGGCCTCGGGCTCCGAAAGCCTCCCTGGCGCGTTTCTTGGCCGAGCCCGGCTTGACAGAGGGCATCGGGTCGGCGATAACGCCCGTCCTTCACGCTTTCGGCGGGCAAAAAAACGCACCCCGAGCCTCGAGCACCCTCGAGTCTCCGCGGGAGCGGCCTTCGGCCGGAGCGAAACGGAGCACCACAATGCCCAAGATGAAAACCCGAAAGACCGCCAAAAAGCGGTTCAAGCTGACCGGCTCCGGCCGGGTGCGCCGGCCCAAGCAGGGCGGCAACCACGGCATGCAGGAGAAGTCGCGCAAGCGCATCCGTCGCCTCCGCAACAACGACATGGTCGACAAGACGCTCGAGAAGCACATCAAGCGTCTCATCCCTTACGGCTGAACGGAGAAGAGGTAGACCATGCCCCGCGCAAAACGAGGATTCAAGGCGCGTCGTCGCCGTAACCGCATCCTGAAGCACGCTTCGGGTTACCACAGCGCCCGCTCGCGCCTCTTCGCCTACGCGAAAGAGGTCGTGATGAAGGCGTGGGTTTACGCCTACGCCCACCGCAAGCGCAAGAAGCGCGACTTCCGTCGCCTCTGGATCGCCCGCATCAACGCGGCCGCCCGCACGAACGGCACGAGCTACTCGCGCCTCATGCACGGCCTCAAGTCGGCGAAGATCGGCCTCGATCGCAAGGTCCTCTCGGACATCGCGATCGTCGACCCGAAGGGCTTCGAGCAGATCGTCAAAGCCGCCAAGGCCTGACGCTCGCTTCCAAGCAAGAACGAGCCCCGCCTCTCGCGAGAGAGAGCGGGGCTTCGTTCTTTTCGAGCCCGTCGCGCTATTTGATACCCAGGCTGCAGTTCTCCTTCGACCCGCCGTCCGGGAGCGGCATGACGATGCAGCAGGATGACTCGTTCGGGGCGCACACCGGGCGGCACGCAAACAGGCCGACTGTCGTCCCTTGGCCTCGCGCAGCAGTCTTGGGGGCAGATCGAACAGCTCGGGTTCACGTATCCGCCGAGCCCGGAGTCGGCGTCCGCGCCTGCGTCCGGTGGGGGAAAGCTCGAGTCGACACCGGTCGACGTGTCGGGCAGCCCCGTGTCGGGGTCGGGAGGGGGCGCGCCGTCCTCGGTGGTGACCGCGCCGTCGAGCTCGACGATGGCCCCGTCCTCGAGGTGAACGCGGCCTGCCTCGTCGACCACGGCGCCGTCGATGTAGACGGTGCGGCCCGCGTCGTCGGTTCCGATGGCCCCAGGCGGCAGGTTCGCGGGCCTCGAAGGGTCGAGGCCTGCGCTGCCGGCGGCACGCTCGGCCTCGGTGAGGCAGCCCGAAGCGTCGCAGACCACGTCGGCGCTGACGCAGCCTCCGCGGAAACATGTCTGGTCCTCGGCGCACGTCTTTCCGAGGCAGCGATCGTCGAGGTAGGTCGCGAGCTCGATTCGCCGACCCGACTCGAAGCGGAGCTTCCGCCGGACCACGATGCAGGTGGGCGCCACGGTCCCCTTGTCGTCGACGACGCAGTCCTTTCCGGACGAGGGGCCGCGTGTGTTGACGCGCATCTCGACCAGGACGGGTTCGTCGACCTTGCCTTCGCGTGGAACGACGGTGAAATCACCGAAGAAGAAGGTCCGCTCGAGCTTGGGATCACACGAAGCGAGCACACCCTCGGGCCCTGCGCCGTCGTCGCCGTCCACGATCGGACCAGGCTTGCGCGAGTAGAGGGTGTAGCGGGTTTTCTCTTGGCCCGTGCAGAGGCTCGAGTCTCCCGAGACCTTCACCTCGATGTACGTGGCGTCTTTGCAAGCGGCGACGACGCCTACCCCGCCGACCAGGGAGAGCGCCGCGACGACACCGAGGCCACGCCTCGTTCGGATGCTCGCCAACTCGTTCGACCTTGCCACGTGCACCTCCCGAACCCTCAGGATAGCGCATCGCCGGGGCGCGGGCGAAGGCCGTCCGCACCCCACCGAAGACCGTGGATTTCGTTCGAGAATTCGGGACCGAGCGGTGCGCGCTTCAGGCGGCGGTGATGGGGATGTGGCGCGCGCCTGCCGCTTTGCTCTTGGGCACGGTGACCGTGAGCACGCCGTTCTTCATCTGGGCGGTGACACCCTCGGCGTCGATCGGTTGGCCGATCGAGAACGAGCGCGCGAAGCTCGCGGTGCGGCGCTCGTGGAGGTGGAGCTTCTTGCCCTCGCGCGTCGCGTCCTTGCGTTCGGCGCGGATGGCGACGGTGTCGTCGTGCACGCTCACGTCCACGTCGGACTCGGCGAAGCCGGGCAGGTCGACCACGATCTCGAAGGCGGCCTCGGCCTCCCACACGTTGGTCGCGAAGGTGGGCTCCGCCGACCGAGGCGCGGCCCGGTGAAGCTCACGGTCGAAGAGGTCGAAGGGGGAGAGGCGGGGGGAAAGGAGACGATCGAAGGGAGAGGACGTGCGCATGACGAGGCTCCTCCCGTGCGGCCGGAGCTCGGCGCGCGCGGTCTTGGCTTTGAGGTGGGCGAAGGCGAGAGATGCACGTGCACCATGCACGTACCGTGGGCGACACGCGGGCTTTTCGCCTTCGCGCTCGGCACCGTCTCTCGCCGTCGCTCCGTACCGTAAGCACGTGCCCCACGCTGTAAAGGGGAGCTCGGAGAGCTCCGTGCCACGCCCGGGGAGGCCCCTTGGTCAGAGGGCTCGAGCCTCCCCGATGACGCGCCCCATGAACCGGAGGAGCGCCCACTTCTGCGCGAGGGTCGGCTCGCCCTCGACCTCGACGTGGCGGATGGCGGGGCTCACGAGCGCCTCGCGGAGGAGGCCCTTGGGGACGTCGTTCGCGAGCCACAGCGTCTCGGCCGAAGGGATCACGACGTCGTCCTCGCCGTGGAGGAGATAGACCGGCGCGCGCAGCCCTTCGAGGTGCCCGTGGGGAGAGACGCCCGTGTCCTCGCCCGCGTGGGTCTCGACGATGCGGCGCAGCTCGGGGCGGATGCCGGCGAGGTCGGTCGTGAAGATCTCCTCGAGGAGATCGCGCGACGCGGGGGCGGTCTTCTTCGCGTGCTCCCGCGCGATATCGCGCTTCTCGTGGAGCCACGCGCGCAGCGCCAAGGTGGCCTCCTCGCGGTCGGCCTCGGGGAAGAAGTCCGGCACGCGGTTGTAGACGAGCACCATCGCGCCGTAGTCGTGCGCGCGCTGCGTGCGGGCCGTGCCGTCGGGGAAACCCACGGTGCGGGTCGCGAAGAAGCGGAGCGTCCGCGCGAGGTCGTCGTGGGCGCCGACCGCGACCACGAACCCCACGTGGTCCCGGTGCTCCTCGCGCGCCGCCGTGAGCAGCGCGATGCCCCCGCCGAAGCTCATCCCCATGAGCCCGACGCGGTCGCGGCCCGTGCGGGCGCGTAGCGCCTCGATCGCGGCCCCCACGGTGCCGATCGAGCGCGGGTCCACGTGGTAGTCGCTGAGCTCGGCGATCTCGGGCATGAGCACCACGACGCCCGTGTCGGCGAAGGCCCGAGCGAAGCGCGTGATGCGAGCCTCGTCGATGCCTTGGTATTGGATGCCGTGGACGAGCACGACCCCGGGCAGCCCCGCGCGTCCCTTCGGCGCGAACGTGCGCGCCCGCACCTTGCCTCGCGGGGCGTCGAGGAAGATCTCGCCCTCGTCGAGCCCCGTGACCTCGGCCTTCGCGTCCGAGAAGCGCCCGAGCAGCGTGGCCGCCGCGCGGTGGTCGCGGAGGACGGGCCCGGCGAAGAGCACGAGCATCACGAGCACGAGGAGGCGTAGCCGAAACCGGGTCGCGCGGGACATCGGGGTCGGCAAGCGGCGGGTCGCCCCGGCGGGGGGCGAGAGCCGGGGCTCGGAGGGGGGCGCGGAGGTCATGAGCGAGCGGGGCGAGAGCGGGGTCGCGGCGAGCGTCGTGAGGGAGCGCGGGGAGGCGTGCATCGGGGCCCTTTCCTTCTGCTCGGAGGGACGCCCGCGCCGCCCGAAACATTGTCAGAGGTCGGTCCTTCGTCGTCATTCTTTGTCACGACGGAGCGCGCGGTCCTCGCTGCGGGATCTCTCAAATGTGCGAAATGAATGGGAAATATGCGTTGGTTTGCGCGGAATGCCCGGCGGATTTCGGCGCATCGATTACGATCGAGCGAGATGCGGACGATCCTTCACGTCGACATGGACGCGTTCTTCGCGTCCGTCGAAGAGCTCGACGATCCGAGGCTCCGCGGGAAGGCGGTGCTCGTCGGGGGAGCGTTCCGGCGTGGGGTGGTCGCGGCCGCCTCGTACGCGGCGCGGGCGAAGGGGGCACGCTCCGCGATGCCCATGGCCGAGGCGCTCCGCCGGTGCCCCGAGGCGATCGTGGTGCCGCCCCGGCGCGAACGGTACGCCGAGGTGAGCGCGCGG
This sequence comes from Myxococcales bacterium, assembly GCA_016712525.1. Taxonomy (NCBI): domain Bacteria; kingdom Pseudomonadati; phylum Myxococcota; class Myxococcia; order Myxococcales; species Myxococcales bacterium. The sequence continues at coordinate 2,899,822 of JADJQX010000007.1, read as the reverse complement.
GTGTTCGCGATTTTTCGCCGCTACACGCCGCTCGTCGAGGGGCTCTCGCTCGACGAGGCCTTCCTCGACGTCACCGAGAGCCGCTCGCTCTTCGGCGGGGGCAGAGAGATCGCGGCGGCCATCCGCGCGGCCATTCGCGAGGAGCTCTCGCTCACGGCGTCGGCGGGGGTGTCGCACTGCAAGTTCGTGTCGAAGGTCGCGAGCGATCTCGAGAAGCCCGACGGCCTCGTCGTCGCGCCGTACCCCGCGGCTCCGTTCTTGGCACCGCTCTCGATCGAGCGCATGTGGGGCATCGGCCCGAAGACGGCGCCGCGCCTCCGCGCGCTCGGCCTCCGCACCTTGGGGGACCTCGCGCGGTCGACCGAGGCCACGCTCTCGCCCGTGCTCGGGGCCTACGCGGGGCGCTCCATCGCGCTCGCGCGCGGCGAGGACGATCGCCCCGTCGTGCCTCACGCGCCCGCGAAGAGCATCGGCTCGGAGTCGACCTACGAGGAGGACCTCGTGGGGGAGGAGGCCATCGCGCGCGCGGCCCTCGCCCACGCGGCCGAGGTGGCGCGTCGCCTCACCGCCGAGCGGCTCGTCGCGCGGACCGTGGCCGTGAAGGTGAAGCGCGCCGACTTCACCCTCGTCTCGCGGCAGATCTCCCTCCCGGACGCGGTGAGCGACACGGTCTCGATCCACGAGGCGGCGACGTCGCAGATCCGCCGCATGGGCCTCGCCGACACGCGGGTGCGCCTCGTGGGGGTGCACGTGTCCGGGCTGGAAGGGGAGCCCCTCACGCGCGAGCTCTTCGCCGATCCGGCCCGTGAGCGCCGCAAGCGCCTCGAGGGCGCGGTCGGGGCCGTGAACGACAAATTCGGCGGGATCCTGACCCGCGCGTCGTTGCTGGACGCTCCGGAGCGGCGCCCGAACGGGGTAGGGGTGGCGCGCGAGGACCTCGCGAAGGTGGCCGGCGAAGGGGATCTCGCGCCGCGTAGGCGGTGACGCGGCCGGCACGTCCCTCACTTTTTTCGAGGAATTCGCCGCGTTTTTTGTAGAGTGCGCGCCATGTCGACACGCCACGCGAAGGCCCTCTTCGCCAGCCTCGTATTGGGGCTCGTCGTCGTCGCCTGCAAACCCAAGGAAGGTGGGAGCTGCCGGCGCGAGGGGCGCGAGTCGTGCGTCGACGCGAAGAGCGCGCTCGTGTGCCACGGCGGCGCGTGGGAGCCCATGACGTGCCGTGGCCCCGCCGGGTGCCGCAAGGTCGGGAGCGAGGCCGAGTGCGACCAGACCGTCGCCGAGGACTCCGACGTGTGCAACCTCGAGGGGGACGTGGTCTGCGCGGGCGACCACAAGGCCATGCTCGAGTGCAAGCAGAACCACTGGGCCCGCACGGCGAGCTGCCTCGGGCAAAACGGCTGCACCCTCGTCGGCAAGACGGTGAAGTGCGACAACACCGTGGCCTCCATGGGGGACGCCTGCACTCACAACGACGACTACGCCTGCTCCCCCGACAAGAAGGTCGAGCTCGTCTGCAAAGACGGAAAGTTCACCGTCTCCGCCACGTGCCGCGGCCCCAAGGGGTGCCTGGTGGTCGCCAAGCAGATCTCGTGCGACGACACGCGCGCCGTCCTGAACGACGCGTGCGGCAAGGACCAGAGCTACACCTGCGACATGGAAGGAAAGTCCATCCTCGTCTGCCGCTCGGGTCACTACGTGCTGGACGAGACCTGCAAAGGGAAGCTCAACTGCCGCGTGCTCGGCACCAAGGTCGGCTGCTTCTGAGGCGCTTCGCCGGCCGGACGACGAGAGGGAGGACCGCATGAAGCTCCATTCGATCGAGGGCAACCGTCAGAGGCTCGACGGCGGCTCCATGTTCGGCAACTGCCCGAAGACCATGTGGGAGACCTGGTGCCCGCCGGACGAGAAGAACCGCATCTCGCTCGCGTGCCGGGGCCTGCTCGTGCGCGAGCCCTCCGGGCGCAACGTGCTCCTCGAGGCGGGGATCGGCTCGTTTTTCCCTCCGAAGCTCCGTGAGCGGTACGGCGTCGAGGAGACCGAGAGCGTGCTGCTCGGGTCGCTCGCGGCCGTGGGCCTCACGCCGGACGACGTGCACGTGGTGGTGCTCTCCCACCTCCACTTCGATCACGCGGGGGGCCTGCTCGCGCCGTTCGAAGAGGGGAAGCCTCACAGGCTCGCGTTCGGCAAGGCGAGCTTCGTCGTGTCGAAGGGCGCGTGGGAGCGCGCGAAGCACCCGCACGCGCGCGACAAAGCCTCGTTCATCCCCGAGCTGCAGGAGCTCATGGAGGCGACGGGCCGCGTCGAGGTCGTCTCGGGCGATCGCTCGACGACTCTCGGCGACGCGTACTCGTTCTCGTTCTCGGAGGGGCACACGCCGGGGCTCATGCTCACGCGCGTCGAGGGAGGGGAGCGCCCCGTCACGTTCCTCGGGGATCTCGTGCCGGGCACGCCGTGGGTGCACCTGCCCATCACCATGGGCTACGACCGCTTCCCCGAGCTGCTCATCGAAGAGAAGGAGCGTGTGCTCGCGCGCATCCTCGCGGAGGACGGGCTCGCGTTCTACACGCACGATCCGAAGGTCGTCGCGAGCCGCCTCACGAAGGGCGAGAAGGGGAAATACATGCCCCTCGAGCCCCTCGCGCGCCTCGCGGGCTGAGCCTCGCCTCAGGGGCCCGTGGCTTTGCGGAGCGCGCCGAGCACGACCCTCGGATCGTCGACGTAGGTGTCGAGCCGCGCGGCCTCGTTCCCTTCGCCGTCGAGCACGATCACTTGGGGAACGCCGATGACGCGGTACCGCGAGAGGAGCTCTCGCACGAGCGGCACCTCGTCGTCCGAGGCGTCCACGTGGATCATCACGAAGTCGCGGCTCGCTTTGCGCACGGCGTCGTGGCCCCTCGTGTCGCCGTCGAAGTGGAACGTGGGAAAACACCACGTGGCGCCGAAGTCGAGCACCACGGGCCGGTGCGCGAGGCGCGCCGCTTCGATCGCCGCGACGGCATGGTCGTTCGTCACGAAGACGATGGGCGGCGCGGGCCTCTCGTGGTCGATGGCCGATGCTCCTCCGACGGCGACCAAGGTCGCGACGAGCCCCAAGCCGAAGTACCCCACGCGCGCCCTCGCTCCGCCGGCGCTCTCGGCCCACGCGAGGGCGACGCCCATCCCGAGGCCGAAGAACGCGAGCCCGAGCCCGATCGCGACGTAGCCCTCGGGAGCGAGCAAGATGCCCGCGGCGCCAAAGGCGGCGATCACGGGGACGAGCAGGGCGGCGAGGGGACGCGGGAGCACCCACCGATCGAAGCAGACCGCGCCCCGACCACCAAGCCGGGCGTGACCTCCGCGGATTTTCCCGTCGGGACGGGCGGTTACGAGGTCAGGGCTGACCCTTGATGCGCGTGTACACGAAGATGACGCTGATGGCGGCGGTGGCGGCGACGCTCACCCACTTCCAGTCTTGGCCGGTCATCTTCACCTCGAAGTGTGGCGCGCTGCGCTTCACCGCGCCGTAGTAGGCGCCGCAGAAGCCGTAATAGACGAACATCATCGGGTGGTAGGTGAACGACAAGAAGAAGATGCCCACCAAGATGCCCGCGAACGACGTGACGAGCGCGATCGAGAACGGGTAGAGGCGCGGGTCCATGCCCCACGGCGGGCGGAAGGCCACGGTCCACGGGATCTTCACGCTCGACCAGAGCACCGCGAACCACAAGATGATGCCGGGCAGGCCCAGCTCGGAGGCCGAGAGCAGGTACGAGTTGTGGGCCGTGATGAAGTAGTTCTCGATGAACTGGTTGTGCCCGAGGCCGAAGATGGGGCTCGCCTTGAAGAAGTCGCAGCCGTCGTAGAGGGCGCCCAGGCGCTCGAGCGACGAGGCCTCGGCGTCCTCGCCGGAGCGGCCGCCGAGGAGGAGCACGGGGGAGCCGCACACGCCCGCGATGACCACGCCCTTCAGGCCGTACTTGCGCACGAAGTACACGCCGAACACCGCGAGCAGCACCAAGATGCCGCCGCGTGAGCCGGTGAGGATCGTGCAGTAGATGACGGTGATCACCGAGCCGCCCGTGATGACGTTCTTCCAGAAGCGGCTCACGAGCACCTGGTAGAGCGCGAACGCGAACGTGAGGCCCACGCCGCAGAAGAGGGACAGCTCGTTCGGGTCGGACAGGGTGCCGCGCCAGCGCGCGCGCCCGTTGGCGACGCTGAACGTCCCGAAGAGGCCGGGCCGCTCGCACTCGTAGTCGTCCTTGAGGTCGACGCCCTCGCGGCACTGGAGGCTCTCGACGCACTCGCGCCCGTCGGGCTCGCCCTTGGACTTGTCGTGCGCCTCGGACCTATCGGTGCCCTCGGAGATCTTGATGCACTGGAAGTCGCTCTTGCCCTGGTAGATGCCGAAGCCCGCGATGGTGACCGACACGGCGAGCATCACCACGGCGAGCGTGCGGTACCGCTCGAAGGTGCGCCCCGCGTACATCACCATGGCGAAGTAGATGACCGGGAAGAACATCGTGACCTGCATGTCGGCCACGGGCCCGCCGCCTACCTTCACGAGCGTGCAGAGGACGTTCCACACCACGTAGGCGATCATGATCGGCCACTGCGGCGAGCCGAGCTTCAGCTTGCCGGTGCCGAAGTCGATCGCGATCCCCAGGAACCCGAAGCCGATCGCGATGTAGAGGAGCTTGAACGCCTCGAGCGGCGGGTAGCACTCTTGCGGCCTCACGAAGAGGAACACGATGAGAAGCGCTGCACCGAACGTCGACACGGTCCTTCTCCGGTCTCAGGTGGCCTGCGGCTCGGGGGTGAGCGCGCTGCCGTCGGTGTCGCGAGGGGAGAGGCGCTCGGGCTCGGGGGCCCAGTCGCGCGCGAGCGTGTACTTGACGAGGCCCACGCCGAAGCCGATGCCGTGCGACACGTGCACGACGGGGAACATGGCCCACACGAGCGGCACGCCGAGGGGGCCGAGCTCCCGTCCCACGCGCACGGCCTCGGCGCCCGTGCCGAGCGCATAGGCGGCGAACGCGAGCGGGGTGAACGGCTGGAAGGGGGAGGTGAGGAGCAAAGCGGCGCCCGAGACCGTCATGAGAAACGGAATCGCGGGCCTTAGCGAGAGGAATTTTCCGCGCTTCAAGAGCGTGCGCGCGCGCCCCTGGCCGTACTTGAAGTACTGCTTCGCGAGGGCCTGGAAGCTCCCACGTGGGAAGTAGTGGACGACGATGTCCTTCGACAAGAACACCTTGCCGCCGCCCTCGATGATGCGCTGATTGAGCTCGGCGTCCTCGTTGGTGATGGCCTTCGGATCGTACATGCCGGCCGTCTCGAAGACGCGCCTCCGGAACGCGCCGAGGAACACGGTGTCGACGAAGCCCTCGCTCTCGGCCGAGCGGTATTTGGCGCCGCCGACGCCGAGGGGGCTGTCGAGCGCGGCGCACAAGGCGCGCTGGAACAAGGTCTTCGCGCGGGCGCGCTGGGCCCCACCGACGTTGTCCGCGCCGGTGCGCTCGAGGGCCTTCACGCACTGGGAGACGTAGTCGGGCGCGTACTCGCAGTGCACGTCCATCCTGACCAAGATTTCACCTTTGGCCTCGGCCAGGATCGCGTTGATCCCGGCCGATTGGATGCGGGCGGGGTTGTCGATGACGCGGATGCGCGGGTCCTCGGCGGCGAGGCGCGCCAAGATTTCCCGAGTCTTGTCCATGCTCATGCCGTCGGCCACGAGCAGCTCGAAGCGGTCCTTCGGGTAGTCTTGGGCGAGGACCGTGCGGACGCACGCCTCGATGTACGCCTCTTCGTCGAGGCAGGGCATGGCGATGGTGACGAACGGCTCCTTCATGCCTTTTCCTTCCTCGTGTGAACTTTGGCGCTTCCCGAGCGCGGCCCGAAGTATGATACGAGCAAACGATGCGTTTCGTCTCACTCGCCGTTCTCATGCTCGCGTGCATGGCCCCCGCGCTGGGCGGCTGCACGGGCGTTCGAACCTACAACTGGGCAGCCGAGCGCGCGGCGGGCTACAAAATCGGCCCGGGGGACGTGATCCGCATCTCGGTGTGGAAGCACGACGAGGTGAGCCAGACCGTCACCGTCCGCCCGGACGGCGCCGTGTCGATGCCCCTCTTCGGCGACTTGATGGCCGAGGGCAAGAACGTCGACGAGGTCGCGGCCGACATCGCCAAGCGGGTCACCAAGTACTTCGCCGACCAGCCCCCGATCACCGTGCAGGTGACCGAGGTGCGCTCGTACAAAATCTACGTCGTCGGCGAGGTGCAGCGCGGCGGGGAGTTCACGCCGAACCACCAGGTCACCGTCGTCCAGGGGCTCGCGCTCGCGGGCGGCTTCACGCGCCTCGCGTCCGAGGACGAGATCGTCATCGTCCGCAAAGACGCGCGGGGCGAGCGCCGCATCCCGTTCAGCTACAGCGCCGTCGTAAAGACGGGAGACCTGCAGCAGAACCTGCTCCTCCAGACCGGCGACACCGTTATCGTCCCCTGAGGGCATCGTCCCTGAGGGCATCGTTCCCTGAGGGCATCGTCCCCGGGGAACGGTCTCGAGGGGCGGGGTGAGGCAGAGAGGGGGCGTCGTGTCGATCGTGGCTCGTCCGGGGGGAGCGCTCGAGGGGGACCTGGGCGATCGTCCGTGCAGGGACGTCCGTTTCGTGCTCGCCTTCTGCTTCTGGAATCCTTCACCAACCCTCCCGGTGCGTAAAGGAAGCTGACGCGCGATGTTCGATCTCATTCGTTCGCCAAGGCGGATCCTCGTCTTCCTCTTCGAGATGGTCCTCGTGGGGCTGCTCGTGGTGCTCGCGGGCGTCATTCGGCTCGGCGTGCACACGGGCCTCAGCTACGCGAACGTCGGCAAGCGCGCGATCGTGTTCGCCGTGGTGATGCAGGGCGTCCTCTATTACGCGGGCTTCTTCGACCCGCGCTTCGTGCGGCAGCCGCAGCAGGCCTTCTCCAAGGTCTTGAAGTCGCTCGCCCTGTCGACGCTCGTGAACGTGCTCGTCTACTACCTCTTCCCGCGCTTCGAGATCGGGCGAGGCATCTACCTCTCGTCGGTCGCGCTGGTCGCGGTGGTGCTGCCTTCGTGGCGCATCTTCTACGACTCGGTCACCGACACGGCGGGGTTCCGGCGCAAGGTGATCGTGCTCGGCACGAGCGGCCTCGGCAAAGAGCTCGCCGAGATGATCCGCGACAACCCGAGCTACGGCCTCGATCTCGTCGGCATGCTCGGCCGCGAGCGCTCCATGATCGACTCCGAGCAGGGCATCGTCGGCATCTACGCGGACCTCGCCGAGATCGTGGCGAAAGAAGACGTGGAGCTCGTGCTCGTGGCCTACCCCGACAGGCGCGGGACGCTCCCGGTCGACCAGCTCCTCGAGGTGAAGTTCCGCGGCGTCGAGGTGCAAGAGGGCATCGATTTCTACGAGGAGATCACCGGCAAGATCTACGTGCGGGATCTCAAGCCGAGCCAGCTCATCTTCGCCGAGGGCTTCACCGCGCGCCTCACCACGCGCCGCTTGAAGCGCATCCTCGACGTGGTCTGCGCGCTCATCGGGCTCGTGCTCGCGGCGCCCATCATGCTGCTCGCCACGGTGCTCATCCGGCTCGAGTCGAAGGGCCCCATCCTCTACAAGCAGGTGCGCGCGGGCGAGTTCGGCAAGCTCTTCACCATCCTCAAGTTCCGCAGCATGCGGATCGACGCCGAGAAACACGGCGCGCAGTTCGCCAAAGAGAACGACGACCGCGTCACCAAGGTGGGCGCGTTCATCCGCAAGACCCGCATCGACGAGCTGCCGCAGCTCTGGAACGTGCTGAAGGGCGAGATGAGCATGGTGGGCCCGCGCCCCGAGCGTCCGGTGTTCATCGAGCAGCTCGAGCAGCAGGTCCCCTTCTTTCGGCAGCGGCTCTACGTGAAGCCCGGCGTCACGGGGCACGCGCAGGTGCGCTGCAAGTACGGCGCGTCGGCCGAGGACATGCTCGAGAAGCTCGAGTACGACCTCTATTACATCAAGTCGTACTCGGTGCTCTTCGACCTCTCCGTCATGCTCGACACGGTGAAGGTCGTGCTCTTCCGCATCGGCTCGCGCTGACCCGTAGGGGCCCGCGCGGAGCTAGGCGGCCCAAGCGAGGCCCCCTACCATTCGACAGCGCTCGGCGCCGCACCTCGATAAGTCACACGCACAGCAAACAGAGACAGCGACAGCCTCTTCAATCCACTTGTCGGTCTTTGGCTTGACCTCGTTCAATCTATGTGGTCGGATGCCTGCCATGAAGCGCACGTTGATCCTCCCTCCGCTCGTGGCGGCTACCCTCGCCTCGGGCTCTCTGGGCTGTTCCACCTTCCCGGATTCCGACCCGAGCCTCGCCGAACGCACGAGTCTCCCGGTGGAATATGTCGCGCGGAGGTGGGTCCCCGAGCTTCAGCAGCTCGTCACGATCCGGAAGTCACCGATCGCGTCGACGGTGGAGTACCCGGATGGTCGGCGGGAGCGGTTGGAGGATCTTGAACGCAAGATCTCGGGCACACCGAGGCAGTTCGCTCCGGCCTTCCTCGACCAGCTTGAGGCGGCCGACGATGGGGAGACCATTCGTGCCGCAGTCGTGGTTGAGACCGATGAGGTACTCGCGTCCGGTGGGAGAGGGCGGCCGAACGGCGAGTCCGCGTCCCGGGCCGTCGCCACATGGTTGAGGGCTGCCGGCCCGGAGTTTCGCTCGGTCTACGCGAGCAAGTTCTCGGCGTTCGTGATGCTCGAAGCTTCGCGCTCCGCGTGGAAAGCGCTCGTCGCGCGGCCCCCCTCCGGGACCATGCAGGTGTTGGACGTGCGGCCCCGCAGATCGGGTGAGGCCTTTGGTATCGTCGACCCGACCACCGTCCTCCGCAATGACATCGAGTTCAACTCAAACGGGAACTTTGGGAGCGGCATCCGGCTCGGTATCATCGAGCTCGGACTCGGGTCCGGAGCAATCTATGACAAGCATGAGGCCTTTGCGCTAGCCGACATCCACTACCAAACGACACCGACATCGTGCGACTCGGATAGCGACTGTGTGCAGCCACAACAGAACGCCTGCCGCAACGGCCGCTGTACGGGAGCGCACGCGACCGCGGTGGCGAGTGTCGTCTCCCATGCAAAGTCGGGAGGGAATCGGAACGCGTCGGAGGCATCGCTCTATATCGCCAACGGCGGGGACGCGTGCTCCTTAACAGACTACATCAAGCAGCTTGATTGGCTTCTGGAAAACGATGTTCACGTGGTGACCGAGACGTTTCGTTGCCATGGTGGGAGCGGGAACGATGGCGCGCACGGGTATACGACCGACTACTATGCGCGCAACTTCGACATGACCTTCCTAGTCTCCTCAGGCAATCAAACGACTGGTGAGAACGACGTAGCGTGCGCGACGACTGGAAATAGCGTGTGCACGGGAGGGCTTGATGACGTGGGACGAATGTTCTGCGCGTCCTCGCACGCGAACGCGCGGCTCGGGGGATATGCCACGGACCGGGAGGAGCCGGACGTGGTCTCCTACGCGGGGCAGGGGGGCTCGTGTGTCCCTAGCTTCAACCTCATGGAAGGGGCCACGCTGTCCGGGCCGACATCCTGGGGAGGGTTCGCCGGTACCAGTGGTGCCGCGCCAAGTGTTGCAAGTCAGCTCGGGCTCGCGGCCAAGGCGTGCGGCCTCCCCTACTTCGAGCACCTCGCTGCCCGAGCGGCAGCTCGCAATCTCGCGCATGTCATCAATCCGGACGGCTGGAAGTACTCGACCCCTCAACCTACCCCGTACGGTTTGTTGGGCCCCGGTGACCAAAAGGACGGAGCGGGGTTTCCTGTTTTCGGACCGTGCGCGGCATCGGACCCGGACCGAGTGACTGGCACCACCATTCCCGGTGAAACTACGAGCGAGCCGCTTCCGACGGGCGAGTACTCGAACGTTCCTCCCGGGGAGGTCAGCCCTTCCTCGCACAACGGGCCGACGGGCAAGCCGGGCTACGTCCTGACGGCCCGCAGTCTGCTCGCCGGGGCTCGCGTTCGCGCTACGATTAGCTGGGACTCGTGCCCGAAACGCACGAAGGTGCTGGACGGTACGGGCATCCTCGCGGACCTCGCCAACGATTTCGATCTGTACCTCTACGACAAGTCGCGGAGTCGGTACGTGTACGGTTCCCAGTCGCTCGATGACACGAACGAGGGGTTCGATGTCGTAGTCCCCGAGGACGGGGATTATGAGCTGTTCATTGCGTGGCAGGGAGAGGTGCGAAAGTGCGAGAAGAAGGTCGATCGGGTTGCCCATGACGTCATTTTCGTGCGCCCATGAGCGGGCAATCTCGGTGGCCTAGGTTTCTCGGTGTCGCGGCGATCCTGCTCCCTAGCTGCGGGGGGAGGACGGACGATCTTAGTGGATTCTCCGATGGCTCCGGGGGGGCCCGGGATGCCGCGGTCGCCGATGCCTCGGTGGTGATGTCGTACGCTGAGTGTGCGGCTGCGGACGGAGGAACGCCGACGATTGCGGAATGTTGCGCGCTCGGCCAAGAGTGTTTTCCGGCCGCGACGGCCGGGCAGCAGCGCTGCCTGCGCGAAGCTCGGGAGTGCGCGCTCGCGTGCGCTCCCCCAACCAGATGTGAACTGGTGTCCGTCCCCCGCCATCGGGAAGTGTGTTCCCCAAGCCTGTTCGTCGAGCTTGTTCGCGTGCCGGCATGTGTGCGATAGAACACGGGTCGGAGACTCGGAGCACCAGCCGCAGCTCGCGGCCCAAACACAGGAAGAGGAACCCGTGAAACGTTTCTACTCGCTCGCCTTCGTTCTCCCCCTCGGGCTTCCAGCATGCGCAGATGACCCGACTCCGCCTGCGGATGCGTCCGTCGTCGATGGCACGGTCGTGGATTCGAGTGCCGATGCATCGCCCTCGTGCCTCGCGCTTGGGATCCAGTGCCAGCGGTCGTCAGACTGCTGCTCGGGACTCTGCGCTGAACGGGTGACAGGTGGTGGCGGGCCAGCACCCGGAGGAGGCTCGTCGGACGCGGGGATCGCCGTGTGCCAGGGCAAGCTCCCCTAGGACCGGCCCGTTTCCGACCGTTTCTGATTCACAGACTTGGTGGCGAGATGCGGGGCGGCGTCTGAAGGGGCAGCCCCGCGACTCGGCGACTACTTCCCGTCTTGTTTCGACTTCTTGCGTGTTGTTGAGAAGACCTCTGCGAGCGGCTCTATCGCCCTCGCAAGCTTCGCGTCCTTCTTCGCGCGCACCTTTGCCACGCCGTACAGTTCGAGCGAGGGAACGTAGGCCTCAGCGCTCCACACGAGACGCGCATCGTCGATTCGCCGTCGAATGATGCCCACCACGCGATCGAGCTCGTCGAGCGCCTTCACGTTGTCGATGTCTTCAATGACGGCTTCGGCATCGTAGTCGGTCGCGGCGACCACGTCGGCGTGGTCGGCGCTTTCGACCGCGAGCGATCGCGCGGCATCCGGGAAGTCAGCGCGTACGCGGGGCACGGTCGCGCGCTGGGCGTCGGTTAGGAGTGGAAGCATGGCGGCGAGAAGCTCGTGCACCTCGTCGAGCTTGGCCTTCGCCCTGGTTACCGTCTGTTTCAAAGCCCTGTTGTTTACGCGCGTTTGATCCATTCCCTCTATATACCTGCCCGTAGGGCCTGGCATCCACCCCGCCGTACAGGGCACCTTCCCCCACGATTGGAACCTTGGCCTCGACACCGTGGCGACACTACCTAGGGGCTCCCTAGCTCCGTGGCTCCTCACGGAAGGTTGGTGGTGCCAGCGGGTAGGACCGACCTAGCCGATGGGTAGGTTGCCCCTACCCGCAGGGGAGGGATGCCTCCCCGTAGCGATGGATCGGTACGCCTCGCGGGGGAGTGGCCCCCGGGCCCTCCGCGTCAGCGCGTGGTCTTGCGGCGGCGGGCGAGGGCGCCCAGCACGAGGCCCACGCCGACGATGGCCGACACGTCTTTCGTGCCGCTCCCGGACTGGTTGCAGCCGTCGTTGCGCGAGGAGAGCAGGCCGTCGCGGGGCGTCGGGGCGACCCCTTGAGGCGTGCCGGGCGCGGGCGTCCCGGTGCTCGAGGAGCCGGACGGGCTCGGCGAGGGCGTGGGCGAGGTCGACGAGCCGCTCGGGGCGGGGGAGGGCGACCCGCTCGCCGCGGGATCGCACGTGCCCTGCATGACCCCGACGGCGATCCACGCGCACTTCACGACGGCGATGTCGGCCGGGGTGTACCCGAGCGCGGTGGCGGCGTTCACGGTCATGGTCGCGGCGCCGGCGAAATCGGTGCGGGCCTGGAAGTACTTCGTCTCGACCTCGTACCAGAGCTTCTCGGCCTTCTCCCAGCCGAGCTTCCCGCCCACCTTGATCTGCGAGTACGGGTTCGTGCCGCCCATCGTCATGAGGTACGCGGCGTTGTTGGGGATGCCCGAGTTGATGTGCACGCCGCCGTTGTCCTGCTGCGTGTTCACGAACTCTTTCATGTTCGAGGGCTGGCGCTTCGCCTTCGGGTTCGTGAGATCCCGAATCGGGCCGCCGAGGCCCACGTTCTCGCCGGTGACCCAGTTCTTGGCGTCGTCGGGTTTGTAGGCGTGCTCGATGTACGTCGAGAGGATGTCCGAGATGGCCTCGTTCAGCGCGCCCGGCTGGCCCTGGTAGACGAGCTTCGAGGTGCTCGTGGTGACGCCGTGCGTGAACTCGTGGGCGACCACGTCGATGCCCGCGGAGAGGGCGCGGAAGGCCGTGCCGCCGTCGCCGTAGGCCATCTGGGTGCCGTCCCAGAAGGCGTTGTCGTACGCGTTCCCGAAGTGCACCGTCGACACCATCGGCGCGTTGTTGCCGTCGATGCCGTTCCGGCCGAAGCGCGACTTGTAGTAGTCGTAGACGAACGCCGCGTAGAAGTGGGCGTCGACCGCCGCGCCCTTGCCGCGCTGCACGTTGTCCCAGCTGTTCTGCATCTGCGAGGTGACCGCGGTGCCGGGCAAGGTCTGCTGGGTGCCCGCGGTGAACGTGCGAATTTGTGCGGGGCGCGTGCCGTCCACCATGGTGAACGTGGTGCCGTTCTGCGTGGCCTCGAACTCCTTCTCGTCGCCGAGCACGCCCGCGCCCTTCACCTTGATCGTCTCGAGGTCGTCGAAGGCCTCGAGCACCTCGCCGGTGAGCGCGTCGAGCGTGACGTCGAGCACCGCGGCCGTCTCTTGGCTCATCGCGCGGGCCACGTGGTGCCACGCGAGGCGGGCTTCGCGGCCGGGCTCGGCGAACACCACGAGCTCGGGCTGCGCACCCTCGCGCACGTCCCCCGAGGCGATGCCGGGCACCCGGGCGAGGAGCTCGCTCGTGGCGCGGGCGCGGGCCTCGTCGGCCGTGAGCTTCGGGGTCGGGTCGATCGTGAGGCCGGGCACGATGCGCGCGTCCATCGAGAAGAGCTCGCCGTCGCGCCCGAAGTGCACGGTGACCTCGGCGCCGCGCACCGGAATGCCCGCCACGGTCTCTTGGAAGCGCACGTGGGTGCCCGACTCGCTCGCCTCTTCGCGCTCGACGCGGAGCTCGTGGGCCGGGCTCGCGAGGCCGAGGAGCTTCGGCTGCGCCTTGAAGAGCGAGAGGGCCTTCTCGTGGGCCGTGGCGCCCTCGAGGGCGGCGTGGGCCATGCGGCCTTCGACGTGCCGCACGTTCGCGAGCTCGCGGGACATCTCGACGCGGAACGTGCCGCCCGTGGCCTCGGCGAGGCTCTGCGCGTGGGAGGCTTCGAGGGCGCTCGGGTCGTCGCCGTCGCCGTGGCTGGCGCAGGCGGCGAGCGCGAGGACCGGGAGCACACCGAGGACGCTGCGGAACGAGCGATGGGCCATGCCCCAATCGAAGCAAGCCTCGAGCCACGACGGGACCTCCTTGGCGTTCGGAGACGCGATCGATTCTCTCGGGGAATTCAGGAAGGCGCCGCCATCGCCCCATGTAGGTGCCGCATGGCGTGTTGGATGACGCACGATCCACACCGGACCACGGACGTCACCTGGATCACGCGCAACCGGTCACCCAATTCCCGCCCCACCGCACGCTCCCGCCACCGCTCCGATCCAACGCCCATGGGGCCCCAGCGGGCTTTTCCCGTGGGGCGGAGGACGGAGTCCTCCGACGACAAGGCAGGGCTGATTCGCCCCGCGAATCAGCCCGTGGGGCGCGGGGGCGCGAAGACGGAGAGGGGCGGGGGGGCTCGGTCGTGTCGGTCGTGAAGAAGCCCGAGAGCCCGAAGAACACCTGGTGGCGCATGAGGTCGGGCGCGGCGAGCGTGCCCGAGAAGTTCACGTAGCGGTTCGAGTACCCGCCGAGCGCGCCGAGCCAGTTCGTGATGCGGTAGCGCACGAGGGCCGTCATGCCGACGAACGTGAGGAAGGCCTCGCCGTCGTTCGTGGGGCGGAGGACGGCGCGGCTCACCGAGCCCGTGAAGAGGAGCGCGATGTTGCGGAGGCGTTTGTCGTTCGGGAAGGGCACGCCGCCCACCACCGCGTCGACCTGCACGGTGCGGCCGAAGCCGATGCGCGGGTTCGCCGAGCCGAACGTGTAGCCGGCGATGAGCTCGGCGTTGAACGTGGGCTTTTGGTAGAGGATCTCGGCCGAGCCGAGCGGGCTAAGGATGGCGCTGCGGTCGTTCGGATCGAGGGCGTTCGGGTCGTTCGGATCGACGGGCAGCGGCGGGAACGACGGGGACGGCACGGTGGCGATCGCCACACCCGCGCGGCCCGTGGCCGAGAGCGCGTCGTTGAAGATGTAGGTGGAGCCGAGGTTCGCGCGGCCGAGGTGCTGCGAGAAGTCGCCGCGGCGCACGGGCTTCTCGCGGGTGAAGTCGAGGAAGAAGTTGTTGTAGATGGCCTCGTACTCGAGGTCGGCGAAGCCGCGCACCTTGGTGCCGAAGTCGTGGATGACGGCGCCGAGCGTGTTGAGCTGCACGTAGTCGAGGCCGCGGTGGAAGAGCCGGCTCCCGTCTTGGAGGAGCGTGGGCTCGTCCCGCAGGGTGGTGCTCATCGTGGCGCCGAGCACGTGCACGTAGCGGGTGCTCGAGTTTATCTCTTGCTGGAGCTGGAAGCTCAGGTTCGACAGCGTGAAGGTGCGCTGGAGGTTCGCCGGATCGACCTGGAAGAGCACGCCGTCTTGCTGGCGCGTGGAGTTCAAGGTCTGGAGGCTCGTGAAGGCGCGGATGCCGAGGCGCGTGCTCTTCCCGAGGGAGAACCCGCCGCCGTAGAGCGCGAGGATGCTGCCGTCCTGGGGGAGCGAGGGGCCGTCGTCGAGCTTGTAGTACTGCTGCCCGAGCACCTGCACGCTCACCGACTGGGGCTCCTCGGCCTTGCCCCAGAAGTCGAGCTCCACGCGGCCCTCGAGGGCGTTGTAGAGCGCGGCGCGCTTGGTGATGGGGCCGCCCTCGAAGTCGGCCGTCTGGATGACGTTGCTGTTGTAGCCGCCGACGAGCGACGTGCTCGCGGTGATCTCGACGGGCCGATGCTGGATGAGGCGGCCCTCCGGGTCGACCACGCGGATGCGGGTGCCCGTGAGCGCGGTCATCTGTTGGGCGCGGGCCTGGGCGCGCGCCGTGAGCTCACGCTGATCTTCGGCGGCTTGCGCGGCGGCGCGGGGGTCGAACTGCTCGTCGCGGGTGGTGCGCGGGTCGACCGGGAGCACGTTCGAGCCCTCGGGCGCCGTGGTGCGTGGGTCGACCACGGGGGGCGCCGCGCCCGCGCCCACCGCCGCACGCGTGGGCTGGGTGGGTTGGGTGGGCTGCGTCGGTGCGGCGGCCGCGGAGGGGGCCGGCTGCGCGGCGGGCGCGGTCGCAGGCTTCGGTGCCGGCGCCGGGGCCGGCTGAGCGAGCTGTGCGAGGAGGAGGAGCCACATGGGGAAGGAGCGGGGTGACGGGTGCGTGCTCGCCCTCCGCCCACCTCTCCGCGATGTTGCCCCACCTTGTCTCGGCCTCCAACCGAAAACCCGACAGCGTTCGGGATTTTCATCTGCCGAGCCCAAAAGCGATCTTCTAACCGCACACAAGGCCCCGTACCCTCGGCCGAGTGAGGGTCGTCGCCGTAACGCAGATTTGGCCGAACAGCCTCGAGCCCCTCGCGGCGGCGTTCAACGTGCAGCAGTTCCGTGAGCTCGCGAAGACGTGCGAGCTCGAGGTGCTCGCGGCGGTGGCGAGCTTCCCCTTGTCGCGCCTCACGGGGCAGCCTCCGAGGCCGGCGAAGCTCGCGGGCCTCCCTCCGCACGAGGTCGTCGCGGGCATTCCGACGACGTACCTGCGTCAGCTCTACGTGCCCAAGGTGGGGGTGCCCGTCGCGGTGCCTCTTTACCTCGCCTCGGCGCTCCCTCACCGCGCGCGCCTCGCCCGCGCCGACGTGCTCTTCGGCACGTGGGCCTACCCCGACGCCGCGGCGACGATCCTGCTCGCCAAGATGCTCGGGAAGCCCTGCGTCGTGAAGGTGCACGGCTCGGATCTCAACGTGATCGCGAAGCGCCCGAGCGCCCGCGCGGTGCTCCGCAAGGTGCTCCCCATGGCCGACGCGCTCGTGTCCGTGTCGGAGCCGCTGTCGGACGAGCTCGCCGGGCTCGGGGTCCCGAGATCGCGCATCCACCTCGTCGGCAATGGCGTCGACGAGGCGGTCTTCCACGTCCGAGGCAGGGCCGAGGCGCGCGAGTCGCTCGGCGTCGACCCTTCGCGCAAGGTCGTCTTCTTCGTCGGTCGGCTCGAGCCGGCCAAGGGCATCGACGAGCTCATGACCGCGTGGGACGCGGTCGTGCGCGAGGTCCCCAACGCGACGCTCGTGCTCGCGGGGGACGGCGTCTCGCGCGCCAAGGTCGACGCGTGGGCAAAGGGGCACGGCGAGGCGGTGCGTGTGCTCGGCGGCCAGCCCTTGTCGGCCATCGCGGCGTGGCACGGCGCGAGCGATCTCTTCACGCTCCCGAGCTGGCGCGAGGGCACCCCGAACGCGGTGCTCGAGGCGCTCGCGAGCGGCAGGCCCGTCGTGGCGACCCGCGTCGGCGGCGTCCCCGACGTGCTCCGCGATCCCCAAGCGGGCCGCATCGTGCCCCCGAAGGACGCGGGCGCGCTCGCCCGGGCCATCGTCGAGTGCCTCGGAAAAGCTTGGGATCCCGAGGAGATACGAAAGACGGGCCCCGGCACCTGGGCCGAGAGCGCCGAGAAGCTCCGCGCGGTGCTCGAGGGCGTCGTGCGCGCGCGGCGCTGATCAGCCGGCGACGATGGTGCCCGTGCCCGCGCGGGTGACGAGCTTCGTGCGCGCGACCACGCCCGACGACGTCTTCTGCTTCGGGTCTCCGAGCTGGACGAACGTGACCTCGGCGCGTGTGCCGTCGACGTCGACCAGGGCGAACCCGTAGGCGTCGGGATCGGCGTGTTTGAGGTGCGGGTTCGAGGCCTTGAGCGAGGCAGGGGCCGAGCTCACGAACGCGTCGGCGATGAAGCGGAGCGCGTTGCCCTGCGGGAGCAGGTTGTCGACGAGGGCATTCATGGACGCCGACGAGATGCCGGCCGTGACGAACTCGACGCCGATGGGCTTCGCGCTGGGCGCGTCGAAGTCCTCGTGGAGCTCGGCGGCGAAGAAGGCGTGGATGTCGCCGGTGCACACGAGCAAGTTCTCGACCTTGGCCGCGCGGAACGCCCGCAGGATCTCGGCGCGCTCGGAGCGGAAGCCGTCCCACTGGTCGGTGTTCACGTACGCCGTGTACGAGAAGAGCGCCGGCACGCCCGGCAGATCCGAGAGCCTCAGGGCCATCTGGTACATCTGCACCTCGTTGCCCCACACCTTCCAGGTGGCCTTCGAGCCGCGCACGGCGTCGACCAGCCAGGCCTTCTGCGCGCCGCCCAAGAGCGAGGGCTTCTTCTGCGTCTCGCGCTCGTCGTAGACCGACTTCCGCACGAAGTAGCGCGAGCCGACGGAGCTGTTCGCCGACACCTTGCCGATGGCGAGGTCCCGCGGGCCCTCGGGGACGAGGTGATCGTCCCGGAACATGCGCTGGTCGGTCATGAACAGATCGACGTGCTTCCCGAAGGCGAGCTGCCGGTAGATCTTGATGTCGTTCGGGAACGAGGCGTTCGCGTCGTACGTGATGTCGGCGGGCTGGTACTCCGAGAAGGCGCGGTTCGCGGCGAGCCGCCGCGGGGTGTTCTTCTCGTCGGTGAAGCCCTTCGTCACCGGGTCGAGCTCGTTGAAGCTCGTCGAGTGGTCGGCCCAGCAGTCGTCGGCGAACTCGTGATCGTCCCACGTGACGACGAACGGGTAGAGCCGGTGCACTTCCTTGAGCAGCGGGTCCTTGCGGTAGATTTTGTAGAGCGTGCGGTAGTCGGCGAGGGTCTTCGCGGCGGTGCGCGAGCCGTTCTGCTCGGCCGAGGTGTCCATGCCGTCGGGCAGCTTGATCTCGCGGTCGGGCGAGGTCGACTGGAAGCGCGGATCGTTCACCGTCTCGTAGATGTAGTCCCCGAGGTAGAGGATGAAATCGAGCGGCGCCTTCTCGTCGAGCAGGGCCTGCCACGAGTGCCAGTAGCGCCCGATGTAGTCTTGGCAGGAGCAGAACGCGAACTTCACGCCGACGTCCGCGTCGCGCGCGGGCGCCGTCTTGGTGCGGCCGACCCGCGTCGTCGTGCCCTGGGCCTCGAAGCGGTAGTAGTACACCGTGCCGGCCGAGAGCCCGGTGGGCGCGACGCGCACGGTGTGGTCGGCGTCGGGGGTGGCCTTGGCCATGGTGCGCGCGACGATGTCGGTGAGCGCCTCGTCCTTCGCCACGACCACCTCGACGTCGATGGTGTCGGTCTGCGCCTTCCCGGCGCCCTGGGGCTCGACGCGCGTCCAGAGGAGGACCTTGTCGGGGCGCGGATCGCCCGAGGCGAGCCCTTGGGGGAACACCTTGTCGCTCGCCTCGGCGGGAGACGTCGGGGTCAAAGGCTTCGTCGCGCCGTCGGGGAGCGTGGTGCCGCCGTCGGGCGTCGTGGTGCCGGCGTCCTCCCCGGGGGGCGTCGTGCCTCCCGAGTCGCTGCCGCACGCGACATAAAGCACCGACGCCAACGAGCCGAGAAGGAAGTCACGACGCTTCATGGGCGCGAAGCTTGTCACGTCGGGCGCCACCTGACACGTCGTCCGTGTGACGATTTCGGCAGACACGTACGCGCCTTCGCCCTGTCGTACATCGGAATACAGCCCTCGTTCGTGGCACGCGGCGGAGCCTTCCGCGGCCTGACCGGAACATGACGTGCCTCGGCACGGACGGGCCGCAGAGTGAAGGGGCGTGATCCCGCCCGACGAACCTTCGCCCACCGAGAGCCTGCTCGTCTTCTCCGACGTGCACCTCGGCAGCGATTTGAACGATCACGGCACCTCGCCGCGCCGCTCGCACGGCATCGACGAGGACCTGACGAAGCTCCTCCGTCACTACGCCGACGTGCCGCCCGCGGGCGAGCGCTGGCGGGTCGTTATCGCCGGCGACTTCATCGACTTCATCGGCATGACCGTGAAGGGCGATCGCGCCCTCGAGGGGACGCTCACCGACGAAGAGCGTGTGCACGGGCTCGGGAGCGCCGCCGAGCACGCCCGCGAGAAGCTCCGCCGGGTCACCGCGCGTCACGCCGACGTGTTCGACGCCTTGGCCGAGCTGGTCGCGCGGGGGAACGCCCTCACGCTCGTGCACGGAAACCACGACGTCGAGCTCCACTGGGACGAGGTGAAGTCCGATCTCCGCGCCGAGCTCCTCCGCCGCGCCGAGGCGACGCGGCCGTCCCTCGATCGTGACGCGTTCCTCGCGCGCATCGAGTTCGAGCCCTGGTTCTTCTATTGGAAGGGCGTCGCCTACATCGAGCACGGCCACCAATACGATCCGTACTGCGCGAACGAGCACGTGATGGCCCCGCTCTCGCCGCTCGATCCGCGCCGCATCATGCGCGGGTTCTCGAGCATCTTGCTCCGCTACGTCGTCCGCCGGACCGACGGCATGAAGGAGCACGGCCACGAGACCTTGGGGGTGTTCGACTACGTCGGCTTCGGGCTCAAGCTCGGCCTGCGCGGCGTGGTGAGGCTCGTCTCGCGCTTCTCGGACGCCGTGGTCGAGCTCTTCCGGCTCCGTCGGGCCCACTTCTCGGAGGCGATGAGCACGCTCCGCGCCGAGCACGAACGCCGGCTCGGTTTGCTCGCGGAGGCCTCCCGCCTCGGCGCCGACCGCCTCCGCGCGCTCGCGGCGCTCCAGGCACCGCCGATCACGCGCTCCATCCCGGGCATCCTCGGGAGCGTCCTCCTCGATCGCCTCGCCCTCGGGCTCTTCTCGAGCTTGGCGCTCGCGATCGTGGCGGTCGTCGGCATGTTCCACGGTCGTTTTCTCTACGGGGCGATCGGCATCCTGGCCGCGTGGGTGCTCGCGCACGTGTACCTCGCGAAACAGCGCACGCTCGACCCCGCCGAGGAGATGGCGGCCCGCGCCGGCACGCTCGCGCGCCTCTTGCCCGCGGCGTTCGTCGTCATGGGGCACACGCACATCCCCGTCGTAGAGCCCGTGAGCGACGGCGGGGACGCCACGTACATCAACCTCGGCTCGTGGGCCGAGGAAGAGGAGCTCCAGGGCGACGCGCACCCCTACCGCGCCGCGCGCACCCACCTCGTCATCGAGCTCGACGAAGGTCGCCCGAAGGCCGAGCTCCGCGCGTGGCGAGGCGACGGGCCGCACAAGTACGAGGGCCCCGACGCGCCTCCCGCGTGACGGGCCGTATCTCGCGCTTCAGGGCTCGTCGTCGGGGGGAGAGACCTTGCGGAACGGTTTGCCCGGTCCCTTGCGGACCTTGGCTTCCCCGAGATCGAGGCTCGCGACGGCGCGCAGGCTCGGATCGTGGTCGAGGAGCCAGCCGAGCGTGACCCAGGCGAGGTCGTCCTCGTCGTCGGTGGTCTCGCAGACGAGCTGGTAGCTGCCGTCGTCGAAGCGGCCCGCGAAGCGCACCGGCTCTTCGCCACGAATGACCTGCTTCGTCGTGAGGGCGCGCCGGGAGTGGGGCTCGGGGAACGGCCACTTCGGATCGCGGGGGCCGGCGTCGGGGCGGAGGAACACGGGCTGCCGCGCGAGGAGCCCGAGGTCGACCTTCGGATCCCACGGGAGGCGCCGCTTCTTGTCGGGCCAGATGCACTGGACCACCGAGAAGGAGCGCTCGCCGCCGAGGTGCCGCACGGCCTGGCCGAGGTGCTCCTCGTACGCCGAGGTGGGGAAGCGCGCGAAGTGGCACGAGACCCCGGGCAAAATGCCTGTCTTTCGCGCGCCGTGCTCGAACCGCTCGCCCTTCTCGACGCGGCGCTGGATGACCGCGAGCAGGTGGTGCATGAGGTCGAGGTCGTCCCCGATGCCGAAGACGATGACCTCGGGGTGCTCGTAGGTCACCGTGAGGCCCACGGTGTACGCGAAGGCCGGGAAGTCCTCGTCGCCGAGCACCTTCACGACGTGCCAGCCGAAGCGGGAGACGTCGTCGTGGATGCGCTTTTGGATGCTCGACATGGGACCGCTCGCGCGACCACCGCCACGCCGAGGCCCCTATAGGCCGACCCGCGCGTGCCGTCACGTGTTTCGGAGGTGGGCCTTTTGCTACGGTGGGGGGCGATGAGCTTCGAGTCCCTCGACCGCCGCATGCGGATCTTCGAGACCGCGCACGATCACGCCGTGCTCCCGGGCCTCCACATGGTGGCGCGCATCGACGGGCGATCGTTCTCGCAGCTCACCCGGAGAGACCTCGGCCTCACCGAGCCGTACGACCTCGGGCTCCGCGACGCGATGGTGGCGACCTTGTTGTATCTGTCCGAGAGCACGGGTTTTTCCGTGCTCTACGGGTACACCCAGAGCGACGAGCTCAACCTCCTCTTTCGGCGCGACGAGGCCCTCTTCGGGCGCAAGCTGCGCAAGCTCCTCAGCGTGCTCGCGGGCGAGGCGAGCGCCAAGTTCTCGCTCGAGCTCGGTCGGATCGGGGCCTTCGACGCGCGCATCTCGATGCTGCCCACGGCGGACGACGTGGTCGACTATTTTCTCTGGCGCCAAGAGGACGCCCATCGAAACTGCCTGAACGGGCACGCGTACTGGCTCCTCCGCGGCGAGGGCCTCTCGGACGACGAGGCCACGAAGCGCCTCCGCGGCGTGAGCGTGTCGGGCCGGAACGAGCTCCTCTTCTCGCGCGGCCGAAACTTCGCCGACCTCCCGGCGTGGCAGCGCCGAGGCTCGGCCGTGCGCCTCCGCGACGTCGTGCGCGAGGGGACGGATCCCCGCACCGGCGCGAAGGTCGAGACCGTGCGCCGCGAGCACTTCGTCGATCACGAGCTGCCCATGAAAGACGCCTACGCCGCCCTCGTCCGCGGCATCGTCGAACGTCAGTGAGCCTCGAACGCGCCGAGCACGTGGGCCGGGGGCACCACCTCGAAGCCGAGCGTGCTCGGGAAGTCGCGTAGGTTGCCGGTGACCAGCATCGTGCATCGCCCGGCGAGGGCCACCTCGACGAAGGCGCGATCGTCGGGATCCGTGAGCGCGCCGGGGTAGACCGCGGTCGCGCCGAGGTGGAGCGCTTCGGCCTCGAGCCTCGTGAGCAGCGCCTCGCGTGCCTCGACCGAGATGCGCCGGAGCTTCGGTTTTTCGAGGGTCTTTCGGTACTCGGCGACGATGCGTTCGTCGACCACGAGCGTCGTGTGCGCGAGGAGGTGCAGGAGCGCGCGCGCGGGCACGGACCCGGGGCTCCACAGCGCCGACACGAGCACGTTCGTGTCGACGACCACGCGGAGCCGCTCGGTCAAAGCATCGCCGCGGCGAACGTGGCCGCGAGGCCCATGATCGTGTGCTGGGGGTTCACGCCGAGGTTCGTGGGGATGACCGACGCGTCGGCCACGACGAGGCCCTCGTAGCCGTGGACGCGGCCGAGCCCGTCGACCACGCTCGTCCTCGGATCGCTGCCCATGACACACCCGCCGAAGAGGTGGCTCAAGATGGCGATGTAGGCGCGCGGATCGAGCGGTGCTTCGAGCAGGCGGTCGACCTGGTTCGGCTCGAGCTTGTACGGGACCCCGGAAATTCCAGGCAAAATGGCCTTGGCGCCCGCCGCGACGTGCTGCTTCGCGACGAGGTGCATGCCCTTTCGGAAGCGCTCCATGTCGGCCTGGTCGAGCGTGTAGCGGACCTCGGGTTTCCCGAAGAAGCTGTCTTTCACGGTGCCGGCCGACTCGGCACGCACGGCGTGGCACCACATCGCCACGTGGCGGTACTCGGTGAGCCGCTTCATGAGCTCGGTCCCTCCGCCCGAGAGGCGGCTCGCGACGAGCTCGAACGGGATCGAGAGCGTCTCGAGCTTGAGCCCGGGATCGTTGCGGAAGCCGGTGCTCGCCCAGCCCTGCGTGGCGCCCGTGTTCATGTCGACCGGATCGTCGTAGACGCCGAAGACGCCGGTGCCCGGGTGCGCGCGGAAGAACTGACCGAGGGCCTTGCTCTTGATGCCCGAGCGCATGAGCAACACGGGCGACCACGTGGCCGACGCGGCCATGACGACGCCCTTTTTCGCCCGAATGCGCACGCGGGTGCCCTCGGCGCGGGTGCGCGGGTGCACGAACCGCCCCACGACGCCGGTGGCTCTGCGGCCCTCGAGCGTGACCCTGTCGACGCGCGCCGACGACACGACGAGCGCGCCGAGCGCGAGGGCCTCAGGGACGTAGGTGACGTTGGTGCTCTGCTTCCGCCGCTCGCGGCAGCCCTGGAGGCACTGGCCGCTGCCCGCACAACCCTTCGTGTACCTGCGCATCACGTGCGACTCGCGGAAGCCGAGCTTCTGCGCGCCGCGAATGGCGTAGAGGTTCGACTGACCGAGCGAGGCCTCGGGCACCTCTTCGACCGAGAGCTCGCGCTCGACCCTGTCTTGGGCGGCCCAGACGGCGCGTTTGAGGCCGGAAATCCCGTGTTCTTTCGACCACTTGTCGAAGATGTCCTCGGGCGTGCGCACGCAGATCGCGCTGTTGATCACGGTGGTGCCGCCCATGGTGCGGGCCTGCACGATGGGCCAGAGGGCGCGGCCCATGGTGACCTGCGCGCCCCAGTCGTCCATGAGGTCGCGCATGCTGCCGTAGACCGAGTGCGGGTAGTGCTCGGGATCGCGCCACGCGCCGGCCTCGACCAGGGCGACGCTCGCTCCGCCCCTCGCAAGCGTGACCGCGGCCGTGGCCCCGCCGGCGCCCGAGCCCACGACCACGAAGTCGACCTCGGCGTCGAGGTCGAGGTCGTCCTTGCTGCGATACGAGACGTGCCGCCCCCGCGGTTGCGGCTCTCCGGCGTGCGTCATTCGGTCCTCCAGGTGTCGGGGTCGGCCTCGAGCGGGGCGAGCGCGAACCGCTTTCGGACCTCGGGGTGCGAGGCCCACGCGAGCCCGGCCACGAGCTTCACGAGGAACACGGCCTGGCGGAGCAGGTACGAGTCGGTCGTGGCGATCGCGTCGGCGTGGCGATCGGCGAGCTTCGGGGGGAGCCAGAACGCGGGCAGCGGCACCTTCACCGTGAGGATCGGCGTGAGATGGAACACGATCGCGCCGAGGACGACACCCACCCACACGAGCGGCGTGGTCTCGTCGCGGTAGCGGGTGAGGAAGGCGTCGAGATCGCAGTCTTCGGCGCCCGGCAGATCTTCGGTGCGGGGATAAAGGAGGACGGTGGCGGCGCGTACGAGGGCGAGCACGGGACCTCGAAGACTACCGGATCGCCGCGCGCCCCTCCGAGGAAAAGGCCGAGGCCCGCCGCGCGATATCGCAGAGGAGGAGTGACTCGGGGACGGCGGGCCTCGTCACGGGACTACGCGCGGCACGTGGCTCGGTTTCGGCGCGCCTGCCGAGACGCGTTCTTTTTTTCGGCAAGGTGTGCCAAAAGCGAAGGATGGACGCGATTCGAGTGCGTGGGAGCCAGAAGCCGCTCGTCGGCCGGGTGCGGGTGAGCGGCGCGAAGAACGCGGCCCTGCCCATCCTCTGCGCGACGCTCCTGTCCGATGGCGCGAGCAAGCTCCGGAACGTCCCGAAGCTCCGTGACATCGACACGACGGCGGCGCTGCTCCGGTTCATGGGGCGCGGCGTCACGGTCGAGTCGCCCGAGGTCAACGTCACCGCCGGGAGCGACGTGCGCCCCGAGGCCCCGTACGAGCTCGTGAAGCAGATGCGCGCGAGCGTCATGGTGCTCGGCCCGCTGCTCGCGCGGTTCGGGCGCGCCAAGGTCTCGCTCCCCGGCGGCTGCGCGATCGGGGCGCGGCCCATCGATCAGCACCTGAAGGCCCTCGAGGCCATGGGCGCGACCATTCGCCTCGACCGCGGCTACGTCATCGCCGAGGGCCCGGCGGGCGGGCGGCTGCGCGGCGCCGAGGTCGTGTTCGACGTGCAGACCGTCACGGGCACCGAGAACATCATGATGGCCGCGGCCCTCGCCAAGGGGAAGACCGTGCTCGTCAACGCCGCGCGCGAGCCCGAGGTCGAGGAGCTCGGCCGCATCCTCAACAAAATGGGCGCGCACGTCTCCGGGGCGGGCACCGACGTCATCGAGATCGTCGGCGCCGAGCCGGGCGAGCTCCACCCGTTCGATCACGCGGTCATCCCCGATCGCATCGAGGCCGGCACCTACATGGTCGCCGCGGCCATGCTCGAGGGCAGCGACGTGGTGCTCGAAGGCGCCGAGTGGGACGACCTCGAGGCCCTCACGCTGAAGATGCGCATGGCCGGGGTGCAGGTCACGAGCGAGGGCCGCGACATCCGCGTGAAGCGTACGGGCGACCTCCGGCCGGTCAACGTCACCACGGCGCCGCACCCCGGATTTCCCACGGACATGCAGGCGCAGTTCATGGTGCTCATGTGCATCGCCAAGGGCGAGAGCGTGATCTCGGAGACCATCTTCGAGAACCGCTTCATGCACGTGCCCGAGCTCCAGCGCATGGGCGCGAGCATCGCCCTCCGTGGCAACACGGCCGTCGTGCAGGGCGTCTCGCGTCTCTACGGCGCGAGCGTGATGGCCACGGATCTCCGCGCGAGCGCCTCCCTCGTCGTGGCCGGCCTCGTCGCCGAGGACGAGACCGAGGTGCGGCGTGTTTATCACCTCGACCGCGGCTACGAGCACCTCGAGCAGAAGCTCGGGGCTTTGGGCGCGGACGTGCAGCGGGTCAAGGGCGCGGAAGGCTGAGTCTCCGCGGCCGAGGCCGCCACCCCGTCAGGCTCCGGTGCAAGATGTGCGCTCATGTAGGTGCCTTTCGCGCTTGACCTCTGCCGCCAATCGGAAAACCCTCGGCATGCCTTCCGGCCACGTGGGTCCGGGGCATGCTCGGAGGGTTATCGACCATGCGTGTGAATGCTCGTGTCTCGTCCATCGCCGCGTTGCTCGCGGCCACGTTCGTTCTCGGTACCGTCGGTTGCGGGGAGGATCTGCCGCCGCCTCAGCCGCCGCCGCCCCCGCCCGTGTCGGCGCCGCCCCCGCCGCCCCCGCCGCCGGAGCCCCCGCCGCCCCCGCCCGCGCCCAAGAAGACGCTCGCCGAGCTCCAGGCCGCCTCGGGCCAGACGATGGCCGAGGGCTTCGCTGCAGCCGACGCGAAGAAGGTCGCCGCGCTCTACGCGGAGAACGCCGTCATGAAGATGGCCGGCGCCCCCGACACGACGGGTCGCGCGGCGATCGAGAAGTCGATGACCGAGTTCTTCGCCACGTTCGGCAAGCTCAAGATGGGCGCCTCGCGTGTCGTCACGAAGGGCGACGTCGTCGTCACCGAGTGGGTCATGAACGCGACGCACACAGGCGAGTTCATGGGCATCAAGGCCACCGAGAAGCCCGTCGGTTGGGTCGGCATCAGCGTCGACTGGTACACCGAGGACGGCGCCATCAAGGAGAGCCACGTCTACTGGAACCCGTCCGTCATCGGTCCGCAGGTCGGCGCCTCGAAAGAGAAGAACCGCGGCGTCCCGGCGCTCCCCGCCAAGGCCGACGTGGTCGCCGCGGGCACCAAAGAAGACGAAGAGGCGAACGTCGCCGCCGTCGAGAAGCTGAACCGGTCGCTCGAGTCGAAGGACGAGAAGGCCTACGGCGCGTTCTTCACCGACGACATCACCTGGGACGACGTGACCATGCCCGAGCCGTCGAAGGGCAAGCCCGCGGTCCTCAAGTACTTCAAGGCGCTCTCGACCGGCTTCCCCGACGCAAAGATGGCCACGACGCACGCGTGGGGCCACGGCAACGTCGTCGTCGAAGAGGGCACCTACGCCGGCACCAACACCGGCACCCTCTTCGGAGACAAGCCCACGAAGAAGGCCGTCACCATCCACGAGGTCACCGTCTACGAGCTGACGAAGGACCACAAGGTCGCGAAGGCCGTCACGTACGGCAACGACCTCGAGATGCGCATGCAGCTGAAGCCCCCGGCTCCCGCGAAGCCCGCCGCCCCCGCGAAGCCCGCCGCTCCCGCGAAGCCCGCCGCTCCCGCGAAGCCCGCCGCTCCCGCGAAGCCCGCGCCCAAGAAGTGACGAAGCGCGACTGAGCCCGAGGGCCGCCGTCGGATCCTTCCGCGGTGGCCCTCGCGCCATTTCGTCTCAAGGAGGCGGAACGCCGAGCTCGGCCTGGACGTCGCTCAGCGGGCGCGCAAAGTGGGGGAACGGGTCCCACGCGCGCGAGAGATCCTTCGTCACGCGGAGCCCACGAAGCAGCGCCGGGGCCACGACCTCGGGGAGAAAGTGCCCCGTCGCGCCCTCGGAGTACGGCGAGACGCGGATCGCGAGGTGAAACTGGAGCGCGATCGAGAAGAGCCAAAAAAAAGGATCTTCGCGCGCCGTGCCGGCGATGAACGACACGACGCTCACCTCGCCGTGCGGCGTCGTGTCGTAGCCCGCGAGCACGTGCGCGAGGTCGTGCCACACGCCCTCCTCGGCGACGATGCCCTCGCCCGGGAAGCCGAGCTCGTTCTCGACGATGAAGCGAAAATAGGCGCGACCGAACGTGCCCTCGGGCAGCTCGCCGAGCGCGATGTACTTCCGCGCGAGCGTGGGATCTTGCGCGAGCCCCACCATCGGGCCGACGATCTTCCAGACCCCCATGGGGCCCTTCTCCCGGAGCGTGCGCTCGAAGATGGGCCGCGCGAACGAGCGCCGCGCGAGATCGAGCCACAACGTGCGGAGGCGCCCCTCGGCCACGTGCCCCAGGTTCGCGACACGAGGCTCGTCCACCCCGAGCTCCGACGCGTACCTCCGCGCGAGCGCGACCTCGGCCTGCGTGACGTCTCCGTCCATGAGCGCCATGAGGATCATCGCCTGCACCACGCGCTCGCGGCGCGCGGGCTCGGGGAACACACGCGCGAGCTCGTCGACCGGGATGTCCTCGAGGCGGTCGGGATCGCCGCTCACGCCGAGCACCTTCGCCGCGACCCGCAGCGTGTCCTCTTCGATCGCCGAGAGCTCACCGTCGGCGCGCGCACACGTGGCCATCGCGCTGAGGCTCGCGTATGCCTCCTCGTTCGAGATCGCGAAGGGCAGCTCCATCGCGTGAGCGTACCGCGAACGGGACTGCGCGGTAGCTCGGCATCGGCGGAGCGGCCGAGCTCGCTCTTCGCGCGGCCGAGCTCGGTCGACCACGCGGTGCCGGCGCGCTTTTGGACTATGCTTCGGGGTGATGGCAGAGAGCTTCGACGTCGACTTCCTCGTCGTGGGGTCCGGGTTCGGTGGGAGCGTGTCGGCGCTCCGCCTCGCCGAAAAGGGCTACTCGGTGCACGTGCTCGAGCGCGGCGCCCGCTTCGCCCCGAAAGACTTCCCCAAGACGAACTGGAACCTCCAGAAATCGTTGTGGATTCCGGCGGCGAAGTGCTTCGGTATCTTGCGCCTGTCCTTCTTGAGCGACGTGTTCGTGCTCTCGGGCGCGGGGGTCGGCGGTGGCTCGCTCGTGTACGCGAACACGCTCTACATCCCGCCCGACGCCTTCTTCGAGGCTCCCCAGTGGGCCGGCATGAAAGACTGGAAGGCCGCGCTCCTCCCGCACTACCGCATGGCGCAGTACATGCTGGGTGTCACCCAGAACACCTTCGAGGGGGAGCCCGACGTGCTCCTCAAGAGCATCGCCAAGAAGATGAACCGCGAGGCCACGTACGTGCGCACGCCCGTGGCCGTCTACTTCGGCGACGGCGACACGAAGCCCAAAGATCCGTACTTCGACGGCGCGGGCCCCGCGCGTACGCCCTGCACGCTCTGCGGCGGGTGCATGGTCGGGTGCCGCCACGGGGCGAAGAACACCCTCGACAAAAACTACCTGTACTTTGCAGAGAAGCTCGGCGCCGTCGTCGAGCCGATGCGCACCGTGGTCGACGTGCGCGCGCTCCCGGGCGGTGGCTACGCCGTCACCCACGAGGAGAGCGGCGCGTGGTTCGCGAAGAAGCGCAAGGTCACCCGCGCGAAGAACGTGGTGCTCTCGGCGGGCGTGCTCGGCACGGTGAAGCTCCTCATGGAATGCAAGGAGCGCGGCTCGCTCCCGAACGTGTCGGAGCGGCTCGGCCAGGCCGTTCGCACGAACAGCGAGGCGATCTTGGGCGTCACCACCGAGGATCGCTCGGTGTCGTACTCGAAGGGCATCGCCATCACCACGTCGTTCCACCCCGACGAGCACACCCACGTCGAGGTCGTGCGCTACAGCGAAGGCTCCGACGCCCTCGCGCCCCTCGCCACGCTCCTCACCGACGGCGGCCCCGGCCTGCCTCGTCCGCTGAAGTACCTGAAGAACGTGCTCACCCAGCCCCTCACGTTCCTTCGATCGCTCTGGCCGTTCGGCAAGGCGAAGCGCGGCATTTTCCTCCTCGTCATGCAGACGCTCGACAACTCGATCTCGCTCACCATGAAACGAAAATGGACGCGCCTCTTTCGCCGCGCGTTCGACACCGACCGCGGTACGGGCGCCCCGAACCCGACGTACATCCCCCTCGGCAACGAGGTCGCGCGTGTGTTCGCGGGGAGCCTCAAGGGCGGCATCGCGTACTCGTCCATCCCCGAGGTGCTCTTCGACGTGCCCACGACGGCGCACATCCTCGGCGGCGCGCCCATCGGCCCCTCGCCCGACGTGGCCGTGATCGACGAGAAGAACGAGGTCTTCGGGCACCCCGGCCTCTTCGTCTGCGACGGCTCCATGATCCCGGCGAACCTCGGCGTGAACCCGAGCCTCACGATCACGGCCATCTCCGAGCACGCGATGAGCCAGGTGCCGGTGAAAGAGGGCTGCGAGCTCCGCCCGGGCATCGACCCTGCGTGGACCGCGAAGCGCATCGCGGCCGTCGAGGAGCGCGCGAAGCTTCTCGGCTCGCCGAGCCTGCAAGAGCACGACGCGGCCGAGTAGAGAACGCTTGGCGAAATGCCGATTCTTTTCGAGGAGATCCCGCTCTTTCGTGGCATGACGTCGGCGTCGCGCGAGCGGCTCGGGCACGTGCTCACGCTGCGCGACCTGACCGACGGCGAAGTGCTGCTCTCGGAGGGCACGCCCACCGCGGAGCTCTTCGTGCTCGCCGAGGGGAAGATGCGTGTATCACGCAAACACGAGGACGACGACGACCCTCACGAGGTCGCCCACGTGGGCGAAGGTGAGGTGCTCGGCGAGATGTCGATCTTCGACGGGCTCCCGACGACGGCCACGGTCACGGCCGAGGGCCCCTGCCGCGTCTGGGTGGTGCCGTACACGAGGCTCTGCCCCGGGGGCGATCTCGTGCGAGGCGACACTCCCGAGGCGCGCGCCTTCTCTCGCGTCCACGACGAGCTCGTCGCGTCGATGGTGAAGGTCATGGCCGCGCGCCTCCGCGCCATGTCCAAGGCCGATCTCGCCGAGGCGAAGGAGCGCGCCGCGCTCGGGCTCTTCGTGGTGGACGCGCTCGTCCTGCTCGCCGGGTACGCCGTGCTGCTCGCCGCCCTGCCCGACGTGAAACCGAACCTTCCCGGGTCGAGCTCGTACCTGTCTCTCCCGCTCATCGCGCTCTTTGCCTACGGCGGCGTGCGGTTCATCCGCCGCACGGGCAAGCCCCTCTCGTCCTTCGGCCTCGGCCTTTCGAACCTCTTCGGCTCCCTCGGTTTGTTCTTCGTGGTGACGCCGCTCCTCCTCGCCATCGCGACGGGCGCCAAGGCCATCGCGCTCGCGCTCCACGCGCCGTGGAAGGGGTACCCTCTCTTCGAGCGCACCGACGTGCTCGTGCGCCTCCAAGAGCCTCACGTCGTGCGCCTGCTCGCGATTTACGCCGTGTCGTGCGTCGCCCAAGAGATCATCGTGAGGGGCGCGCTCCAGAGCGGCCTCTGGCTCTTCTTGCGCGGCAAGTACGCCCACGCGAGGGCCATCTTGGTGGCCGCGCTGCTCTTCTCGGTGAACCACCTGCACATGTCGTTCTTCTTCGCGGCGGCCATGTTCGTGCCCGGCGTCGTGTGGGGCATCATGTTCGCGAAGCGTCCGCACGTGCTCGGGGTCACGCTCTCGCACCTCGTCGCGGGCGCGTTCGTGTTCTTCATCCTCGGGATAAATCTCCCGTAGATCCGAGGGGTTATCGACGCTCTCAGGCCTTCTTGCCGCGGCCTAGCACGCCCTTCAGCACGGCGAGATCGTCGCGCCCGAGCTCCCCCGTGAGGGTGAGCGCGCCGAGGTAGACGAACGCGACCGCCACGGCGGCGACCACCGTGAGCCCCTTGCCGAGAGGCGGCACGAAGCGCCCGGCGACGGCGAGCGCGGCGAGGGCACCGAACACCCGCAGGGCGGTCTTCCCCGGCACGAAGGCTTTGGCCTCGCGGTGCACGAGCCACGCTCCGAACACCACGGTCGTCCCGAGCGAGACCGACGCCGCCGTGGCCGCCGCGACGAGCTGCGCGCCTCCGAACGCCGCGCCGCCCGTGGCGAGCGCCGTGGCCGCGAGCGTGAGCGTGAGCGCCGTCGCCGTGAGGGCCATCGCCTTGCGCTCGCGGCCGAGGCTCACGAGCACCGTCGTGGCGAGGCCCAACATGGCGAACGCCGTTTGACCGAGCGCGAGCACGCGGAGCGCGTCGGCGCCCCGAGCCGCGACGTCCTTTCCGTAGACGAACGCGAGCAGCGACGGAGGCAACGTGATGACCACCGACGCGAAGAGCCCGAGCACGATCGAGCCGAGCCGGCTCCCGCGCGACACGAGGCGCCGTACGGCCTCGCGATCGCCCTCGGTGTGGGCCTTCGCGAGCATCGGGAAGAGGATCTGGGTCACGCTGAAGAGGAGCTGGTACGGCAAGAACGCGAAGAGCTGGCATGCGCGGTAGACACCGACCCACTCGTCGGCCACCTTCTCCGGCCCGTCGGTGATCACCGCCGCGGCGCCCTTCGACAGGTAGTGCCCGAGCACCGAGATGTCGGCCTGCATGAGGGCGCTCGTGAAGAGCTGGGCCAGCATGACCGGCACGAGCCCGAGGAGGTAAGGCTTCGCCTTCGGCACGCGGGGATCGTCGGCCGTGGGAGCCGTGCCCGTTCCCGTCCACCGCAGCGCCAGCAACATGACGGCGACGCCCGCGAGCACGGCGCCGATGGCCGAGCCGAGCACGCCGTTCTCCCACTTGGCGCGAAAGAGGTAGCCTAGCCCCACGAGGCCCGCCGTGCGAAGCGTGGCCGCGGTCATGTCGAGCGTGGCTTGTTTGGCGAACTCGCCCTTGCCGTTCAAGTAGCCCACGAGCGGCGCGTACGCCCCGTACACGGCGACCAGCGCCGCCATCACCATGAGCGGCACCAAGATGTACGGCGCGTGCTGGAACCACGCGATCGCGGGCGAGGCCGCGAGAAACCCCGCGGCCACGACGATCCCCGTGACGAGGTGGACGCGGTACGCCGCACGGAACGCCTCGCGGTCCTTCTCGCCCGCGCCTGCCACGGTGCGGCTCACCCCTTGCGTGAACCCGAACACGATCACGTTCGAGACCACGCTCGACGGCGCGAACACGCGAGAGAAACCCCCGTAGCCGGCGAGCCCGATGGCCCGCGGGAGGAGCGCCTGCTGCACGAGCCCCACGAGCTGGAAGAACACCTTCGCGGCGAGCACGAACATGCCCCCGCGGCCGGCGCGCCGCACCTCGGCGCCATCGGCCGGCTTCTCGACGCTCTCGACCCGGGGGCTCTCCGACATGCGCCCCGCTTACCAGGGAAGGGGGCCCTCTACCGAGTATTTTGCAGGACCGACCGCAGCGCGACGGGCTTCTGAGGCAACGAGAGCGGGGGGAGGCTCGTGTCCCGGGTGAGCGTGCACGTGTCGGTGATCCGAAACCCGTGCACCTCGTAGGTCCCGTCGCCGCGCGCGCGTCGATCCCCGACGAAGAGCGTGTCGCCGCGCACGAAGAGGCCCTGGAGGTCGTAGCCCGAGGTGCGAAGCGTCGTGTCGCCTCGGGCGGTCACGCGCGGCGTGCCCCGCGTGTCGGCGAGCACGAGGCTCGTGGCGTTCACGTCTTTCTTCGGGTCGGCCACGATCGCGACGAGGCATGGCCCCGCGAACGCGAGCTCGGCCACGCTCCCTCCGAGCTCTCGCTCCCCGAGGACCATGCGTGACGCCCCCGTCTCGGGGTCGAACCGCTCGACGCCGGCGTCGGGCTCGTCGTCCGCGTCGAAGTTTCCCGGCTCGGCCAGGTAGAGCCCGCCTTCGTGCTCCACCATGGCTCCGAAGGGGTTTTTCCCGAGGAGGGGGTGCGCGCGTACGGGCGCTCGTGTGGCCGTGTCGAGCTCGAGCACCGCCGAAGCCCTCCGTGAGACGAGGTCACGATCGAGCCGCTCGAGCGAGACGAACGCGCGCTCTCCTCGGGAGGTCCGAACGATTCGCACCGACGCGGGCTGAGGGTTCCCGTCCTCGTCGTAGGCGCCGAGCGGCACGGTCGTGCGCGCGCCGCCCTCGAGCACGAGCAACGTGCCGTCGTTGAACCGAGGCACCCACATGCGCCCCGCCGAATCGACCGCGAGATCCTGAGGGTTCTGCACGCCGCTCGCGCCCTCGTCGTGCAGGCCGATCTTCGCGATCGGCGCGCCACACGTAGGGTCGAGCTCGAAGGCGAGGTCCTGATCGCGCGCGAGCAAGAAGAGCCGACCCCGTGACACGGCGAGGGCCGGATCTTTCCCGAGGTCCACGCCGAAGCGGCTCTCCCGTTTGCCGTCCGAGAGCCGGAGCGCCGTCACGCCGCTCGACGCGTAATCACTCGTCGCGACCACCACGTCATGAGCCTGGGTGCACGTCGGCGGAGCAGGATCGGACGCCGAGCCACACGCCGAGAGACCGACCGAGAGCGCCCCGGCCGACACTAAAAAATAGAACGTTTTCAATGGTTTGACCCTCCCACGCATTCCCGCATGGGGAGCCGCGAAGCGGCCCGGGTGGGTGGGACGTCCGGTCTCCGGGCTCCCGGATCGTCCTCCCCCGAGCCCTTCCCGAGCGGTGAGGCTCGGTGGATTTGCTCGGGTTCGTCCCCGGATACCGTGGCGGGTGCCGCGCCGGACTCTCACCGGCTTCCCATGCGACCCGGACAAGCCCGTGCCGCACGACGTCACACATCACGCGCTCCGCTGACGCCGAGTCACGTGACGAGGCTCGGGATAGTCCGAAGGGCCCGCGCGCGCAAGGGCAGGCCCCCGAAGGAACGTGCCGGACGCGTCGCCGTCCGAAGAAACGTCACTGCATTTGGGGGTCGGGGCGGCCGTTCGCTTGGAGACCGGCCTTCTTCAAGGCGCCCTCTTTCGTGGGCGGAGGCGGCTCGCTCGTGACCACGACTTCCATGACATCGAGGCGTGAGCCGCTGCGTGTTCGCTCGACGCGCACGTCGATCACGCGTGTCGGGTCGGCCTTGGGGCGCACGCTCGAGAACGTGGTCGTGGTGGTGCCCATGGTGATCTTTCCGTCACCGACGCGGGCCCGCACGTAGTTGGCGACGTTCTCGGGGGGAGCGTAGATTTCGCCCGTCGTCTGCCGGGTGAGGCGGCCCGTGACCTGAGTGTCGCGCGGGAGCACGAGGCCGAACGCCGACTCGGTGCCCTCGAGGAGCTCGCCCGGGGCGACGTGATCGACGGGCTTCGGTGGAGCCGACGGAGCCGGGGGGGGCGGAGGCGGTTCGGTCTTTTTGCAGCCGAGCGAGCCCGAGCCCACCCCGAGGGTGCACACGGCGACGACGGCGAACCGCCGGGCCGCGTGCCTCGTCGAACGATGCGAGGTCGTGGTCATCGTGTCCTACTCGACCACCGACGCCCACGCATCGACCACGGTCTGCGTCACCGGGAGGGCAAGGTCCTTCTTGATCTGCTTGACCGAGTTCTTGCCGGGGCCCGTATCGGGCGCCGACACGTTGGCCACGAGCGAGTACGACACGGGGCTCGTGACGTTCGGCGTGTTGCGCGGGCCGCCACCGAAGTAGTCGTACGAGGTTTGGTCGGTGGCACACGCTTGGCTCGCGCGGACGGTGACGCCCGGGAGGAGCTTCTCGGCCACCGCCGGGTCCGAGTCGACCACGAACTGGACCGGGTTGGGCATGGCGGGCATGCGGAACGCGCCGCCCTTCGTGACGTCCCCGAGCTCCGGCTTCATGAAGTCGACGCCGTAGAGGCGTGACTCGCCGGGGGCGCACACGTTCGCGGTGCTGTTCGGCCGGTACGTCGCGAAGTAGAGCGCCTTGTCGAACACCGCCATGGGCCCCGTGACTCGCTCGCCGCTGTTCATCTGGAGGTACCAGTTGAGCTGCGGGACCGAGCGCGTGGCGCCGGCCACCTCGGTGACCGACCAGACCACATGGTGATCGTTCACCGTGGCCGAGCCGAGCTCTTCTTGATCGCCGTTCGCCACGTTGACGACGAGCGAGCCCTTCTCGTTCAGCGACACGACCGGCGTCACGACGATGGGCTTGTCCCCCGTGAAGGGACCGAGCCCCGGGCCGCGCGTGTCGAGGAAGAGGTCGGCCGTCCACTTGGTCGGGTTCGAGTTCGAGAGGTCGAGGCGGTAGACCGTGCCGTCGGCGTCGCCGATGAACACCTTCTGCGCCACGCTGCCCGGGTCGTTCGGGAACACCACGGGCGTGCCCGTGATCGGCGCGTCGAACGGGCTGTTGATGACGCGGCAGGCGCCCGAGCCGGTGCCGTTCGCCGGGCACACGCCTCGGTCGAGGATGCGCTTCGGCACGTCGTTGTCGCTCGCGTTGGCGCGGGCGAAGTGGCGAATGACCTCGCCCGTGTCGAGGCGCACGATGGTCACGCTGCGTCCGCTCACGGCGTCGTCGCAGTCGTCGGCCCAGCGTCGCACGGTGCTGCGCGGGTTCATCACGGCCTCGGCGCCGCCGAACGGGGGCGCGGCCGAGAAGGGGGCCTCGGTCGAGCGGCGGTTGCAGCTCGGGGCCGGAGCCGGCGAAGGCACGTCGTCGTCGATGCCGCCCGGGAGGATCGCCACGCCGACCTCGCGAGGTTGACCGTCGCCCGTCGGGTTCGCGGGGTCGTTGATGTAGAGCGTCGTGATGGCAGGCGTGCCGACGCGGTCCCCGAAGAGGGTGAAGCTGTCCTTTCCGCGCTTGTTCTTGTGCTTCTTGCCCTTCTTCTTCTTGCCCTTCTCGCCGCCGCCGGCCTCCTCGGTCGAGGTGAGCTGCCAGAGGAAGTGGGGGCCGACCGGCCTCCCGGCGCCGGGGCGGAGGGCCGACGCGAGCGAGGCCTTGTTGCCGTTCGTCACCGCGACGTAGTCGCTCGGGTTCGTGATCTGGCCGTCGGCGCTCACGTCGAGCGCGAAGTAGCCGTCCTTGCCGGCGCCCGCGATCAGCACGGAGTGCCACGCGGTGTCGGCGCCGACACCACCGGCAGCGCGCTCGAACACGACGTCCTTCACCACGGGCGAGGTGTCCATCAGGTTCTGCTGACCGCCGGGGAAGTTCGACTGGTAGTCCGCGAGCACGGCCGGCGGGGCGAACGCCCAGAGCTCGCTCGTGGTCGACGAAGCGCCGCGCCCGGGGTAGTTCACGTCGAACGCGTGGAGGAGGCCGTCGGTCGTCTCGACGTAGAGCGTCTGTCGGCGATCTTTGAAGTATTCCGCGAACTTACGGTACCCCTCGTCGCGGAGGAGCGCGCTGGGGGCCGACGCGATCGCGGGCGTGGAGTGGATGACCGCGCCGAGCGGCTGGCACACCTTCGGGTCGGTCGACTGGCCCTTGCCGCTCCCGATCGGGCAACGCACGGCGTAGGCGCCGGTCACGCCGTCGCTCGTGTCGGGCAGGTCGGTCGGGGAGGCCGCCGTGGTGAAGCCCCAAAGCACACGCGCGCACTTGGTCTCGTCCGAGATCTTCGAGAGCTTCACGCCGGTCGGGAGGCGCGTCTCTTTGCAGGTGTTCTTGTCGACGTCGAACACCTCTTTGACGTCGTTGTTCGAGATGCCGCCCAGCGCCGTGCGGAACGCGGTGTTGTCGGCCACGGCGGCCTTCGTCAGCATGGTCTCGTAGCCACCCACCTGGAGCACGCCGTCGTTCACCGTCGATGCGTACGGGCGAATGGACTCGTTGCCATCGACGTGGCCGCTGATATTCGAGGGGAGCGCCGTGAAGAAATAGCGCTGGCGATCGAGGTTTTGCTGGAGATTGTGGAGGTAGTCGTCGCCCGCGGCCTGGCTGATGGCCGCGTCGGGCGTGAGCGTGCCCGAGGCGCACGTCGAGCGGCGGCGCTCGATCTGCCCCCGCCAGATGTTGGCCGAGGCCGTGCCGTTCGAAGCGCCGGCCGCGTCGGCCACGAACGACGAAACGAACATCGAGCTCTGCGTGACGGCCGTCGCGCCCGTTCCGATGGTGGTCGGCGTGGAGTAGGCGGGGATCGAGCGCGTCGCCGATTGGGACGAGATCGAGCCGAGGATGTCGGCGAACACGGAGACGAGGTCGGTCTGGGTCTCGGCGAAGTAGGCGCCTCGGGTGCCGTCGCTTCCCGCCATCGCGATGTCGTTGAGCTCGCAGCACGCGCGGGCCGTGGTGGTCTCCCACTGGGCGAGGCCCGCCGCAGTGGCCGGGTTGCCCGCGATCGTGTCCTTCTGCGATTTGCACGCGTTCTCGAAGTCCGCTGGCGTGGCGCTCAAGGCGCGCCAGTCGGCGCAGCGCTTCGGGCCCGCGTACGCCCCGGGGAAGCCCTCGTTCGCGACGCCCGAAGGGGTGCCGTCGTGACCGACCGCGAACCCCACGACGAACGTGGTGACCGGCTTCATCGACCCGGTGAGGTTGCCGGCCTCACGCATGCGCTTCGCCGTGCGCTCGGGGCGGAAGAACGGGCACCGCGTGCCGCCGGCGAGCTCGGTCGCCTCGGACTGCATGGCGTGGCCGGCGCCCTGGCTG
Organism: Myxococcales bacterium; assembly: GCA_016712525.1. Lineage (NCBI taxonomy): Bacteria > Pseudomonadati > Myxococcota > Myxococcia > Myxococcales > Myxococcales bacterium. The sequence goes on along the minus strand of JADJQX010000007.1, from coordinate 2,861,525 downwards.
CAGAGCTCCTGGGTGCGAAGGTCGAGGTTGGGGGCGCCGTCGGAGAGCAAGATCGCGTACTGCTCGCGGCAGCCGCCCGTCACGTATGCGTCGTCCCGGGGGTAGCCCGAGCTCGCGTTGCCCGTCGACTTACGAAGGAGGTAGTCGTAGGCCGCGGCCATGAGGCCTGCGGTGGGCGTGCCGCCGTACGGGCGTGCCGCCACGATCGCGGCCTGCACGTCCGTGTTGTGCGTCACGAGCTCGGACTGCGTGATGGTCGGACCCGGGAACCCGATGAACGGTCCCTCCCACGACGGGGCATGCTCGTTCCTGGCGCCGACGGCCATCGGCAAGAGATCGGCGCAACCCGGGATGCGGCCCGCGAGCGGGAAGATGTTGTTCTCGTTCGTCCAGAACGCGCCGCCCGTCGCCCCGCTCGGGTTGCTGAAGAGGAACGTCCAGCCGCCGCCGTTGTAGTTGGTCGACCCCGTCAAGCCCGAGAGCGTCGTGGCGGGGGCGCCCGACATGTACTCGCCCGTGCCAGCGCTCGGATCGTTGTCGAACGTCATCAGGCCGAAGCGCGCGAACCTGGCGGCCACGTCGATCTGTCCGTCGTCGGACTGGTGGAAGACGCACTTGCCGCCCGCGCCGTCGTCGTCGTCGTCCCCGGAGCTGCCGGTCGTGTGGACCCTCCCGAACTCCACGGCGTGGCCGTTCGGGAAGTTGTAGCTGCCCGCGGTCCACGGGTAGCTCGCGAGGCGCTTTCGATCGAAGAGGCGCCCACCCCACGCGGGCAGCGCGCCCGCGGCCCCGTTGGCGAACACGCCGCACACGTCGCTGTCGGCCGTGCTACCGGCGAGCGGGACGTGGTGCGGGATGCCGTAGCCGTCGTCGTAGATGGCCGCGGGGTCGAGCGTCCCGTGGAGCGAGGTCTTCCAGTACGCGTTCAAGAACGCGGAGCGATCCATCTCGCCCGGCCCTGCCGGGGTGCCGTCGCGCCGCATGACGCCGCAGCTATAAAATGGCTGCACCGAGCCCGTGAGCCCCTGCATGACCGAGGCCCAGCGGTTCGGGCTCCCTCCGGCCACACCCGGTGTGCACACGGGGAGCGACCCGTCCGGCATGCGCTCCATCGACCCCGAGGTGTCGACGAGGAGGAGCACGTTCGGAGGCGGCGCTTGGAACGGCGACTTGCCCTGCGCCGAGGCTCGGCAGGGCACGAACGCCGCGACGCCGGCCGCGAGCAGCGCGAGGCCGCTCGAGACGACGGACGCACGGCTCCGCGTTCGGGCGCGGGGGCGGGGGACAGGGGCTGCGGAGAGACGACTCACCATGGAAGAGACCTCGCTCATTGTGCGACTAGTTCCGGCGAACCGGTCCGACGATCATGCGGGCGCGACCCATCTCGAGGGTCCTCGCGCCATCGTTTCCGGCAGGGCGAACGTCGCCGCCGGTGGTGACGGTCACGCGCGCGAACGCGAGACCGAGGGCGAGATCGAACCCGGGCGGCGGCTGCGTGAGCGTCGGGTTCGAGAACTCGGCGAAGACGCGCCCCTGCATGAGGCTCTTGCCCGGGAGCCCGAGGCTCTTGTCCGTGAGGAGCGGGCGGCCGGCGTAGGTGCGCTCGAAGTCTTCTTGGTTGAAGCGGACGCACGCGCGCGACAGGTTCGAGGGGGTCGTGTAGGTCGGGACCGACACGCAGTCGTGGGTGGGGGGGAACGGGCCCGTCGCGGCGCCGAGCAACCTCGAGCTCACGATGAAGTCGGCGTTCGTCGCGTTCACGTAGCTCGCCGTGGCGGCCATCGCGTACTCCGACAGGTAGTGGGCCTGCGCGGCCTGGCGCACGTAACCGCTCGATCGCACCTCGGCCGCCGACCCGCTGATGGCGTAGACGCCCATGAGCGCGAGGAGCGCGAGGGTGGAGGCGACGATGAACACCACGGCGCCCCGCGACCGCCGGCGACGGCGCGCCCGCTCGACCATGGGTCCGCGAATTCGTGAGTGATTTCGCATTAGTATCCCATCCTTGCCTGGTTCACGAGCGCGACCTCGCCCTGCGTGACACGGGCGCGGGCGAAGAGCGGGTTCGCGGGGTGCACGCGGTATCGGTAGAGAAAGTCGCTCCCGGGAGGAGGCGGCAGGGCGGTGTCACGGTCCGCCATGGCCGTGCGGGTCGCGAGGCGGTAGCGCACCGAGCGGATGCGGTGCGGGCCGATGGTTCCCCGAACGGCGGCCGCGGCGGCCACGGTCAGGTCGCGGTTCGCGTACTCGTTGCGGTCGGCGATGGCCGAGCCGAACCCGAGGACTTTCATCTTGGTGACCGACGTGTCGAGCTGCGTCGGATCGTCCACCGTGAAGCCGAGCTTCAGGTCGACGGCGTACTCGGCGACGACCTCCGCGCTGTCGTTGAGGATCGTGCCGCTGGCGTCGATCCACGCGCGATAAAGGTCGAACTTCGCGGCCGAGAGGGCGGCGTTCGCGTTGTTCTCGTAGAGGGCGCGCGCCGCCGCCGAGTGGATGCCACCCGTGAGAACTCGCCCCACGAACCAGTAGGCGCCCTGGATGGGCGACACGCTGATCGTCTCGAAGCCGTCGACCCCACCGAACTGCGAGCCCGTCTCCATGGAGGTGAGCGTGGCGTTGGCGTTCTGGAGGTACACGTACGCGGTGACGCCGTCCCACGTGACCGGGTTCGCGGCGCAGGTGGTCGCGTAGTGGTAGTAGCCCTTCGTGTCGGTCACTCGGGCGTAGAACGTCGACCCGGCGATGGGCACGAACACCTGCGTGAGCGCCGCCTGAGCCTGCGCGGCCGGCAAGAAGACGCCCGCGGGGTCGCGCAAGATGCGGAGGAGGGACGGGTCGTCGAGGTTCAGGCGAACGGCCTTGCCGCCGCACCCGCCGGGCGCGCTCGGGTCGACGCTCCCGAAGTACTCGTCGCCGCTCGTGAGGTTGCCGTAGATGGCGAACGAGTCGGGGTTGAGCGGAGGGTTCTGCACCCCCGAGAGCGTCGTGAGATCGCCGGGGACGGGCGCGCCGCCGGTGAGGCCGAGGCCCGTCGGCGGGACGAGGCTGCCCCCGGTGACGATGCGGATGCCCGAGAGCTGCTGGAGGTTCGCGTTGCCCTTGGCCGCGTTGCCCGCGGGCGTGCGCGAGGCGCGCGGATCGGCGACGATGTTGCCCGTCGTCATGAGCCCGGCGCGCGAGATGTCGGCGCGGAGGCGCTGGCCCGCGAGGCGGATGCTCGTCTCGGCGGCGTTGGCGCGGACCTCGTCGTAGAATTGGTTGGCCACGCTCTTCGAGAGCGAGACCACCGCGAGGGCGACGATGAGCCCGGCCACGAGCGACACGAGCAGCTCGATGAGCGTGAAGCCGCGGCTCCGGGGCCGCGCGCGCCGCGCCGAGGACGACGTTCGGAGGGGCGTCATGTGGGGTTCGACCTCAGCATGGTCGTAAAGTGGATCGAACGGAAACCATTGGGGAAACCGGCAGGGACCGTCGGGTCGCCGGTGCCGGCGGTGCAGCCGATGCGGCCGCCCGAGGCCATGTAGAGCACACGCACTTCGGCGCGCATCAAGCCGGCCTGGAAGTTGACCGCGCCGAGGTTCTGCGAGACGACCCACTGGAGGCGGTACTGCACGCAGAACGAGCCTTCGGTCGCGACCTCTCCCATCTGCAGGGGGCGCCCCACGAGGTCGTACGCGGGCGAGCCGCGGTCGAGGAGCGTCGTGGCATCACCCGGGAGCGCGGCGGTCACCCACGGGGTGTCGGCGCCCGCGTCGGACGTGCCCGCAGGCCCATCGACGACGACGCCGAGGAGCTTCGTGGCGGTGGCGTGGTTCGAGACCGCCGAGTTCTGGGAGCTCGGGAGCGTCCACGCGAGCGAGTCCTGGCGGAGGCGCTCGATCCACTCGGCGCCCACGGCCGTGGCCACGTCGTTGCGACGCGCGTCGGACGAGCCGACGATCGACGCACGCTGGAGGCTCAGCACGCCCGCCGTGCCGACGGCGAACAGGGTGAGCGCGACGAGCACCTCGATGGCGGTGTAGCCGCGCGACCTCGAACGGTGAGACATGCGGTGGAGCTTCATCGGGAGAAGATGCGCGGAGCGCTGCCAGGGGTGATGACGACGCTACGAACGAGGCCCGCCGGGGTCGCTCCGTCGAAGCGCTGGATGTTGATCATGACCGGCGAGAGCAAAGGCTGGGAGGCCGGGAGCCCGCCCGCGCTGCTCGCGATGTACGCGCGGCCCGTGGGCGTGTAGCAGACCCACATCTCGCCGCCGACGCCCGCCGTGCCGGCCTCGACGCCGGTGATGGTGGTGACGCGGATGTTGTAGTCGATGAGGCGCTCGTCGTTCGCGAACACGAGGGTCTCGTTCACGGGGCTCACCATGGGCGCCACCACGGTGCTGGTCGGCGTGGTCGCGGCCACGTTCATGGCGAACGCCCCCGCCGTGCGGCACGAGCTCACCGGCACGCGCGTGGGACCTGCCGGAGCCACCGCGGGGATCTCGCGCACGCCCTGCTGGACCGCGAACTTGCCCGGCAGCGTGCCCAACGTGCCCGCGCCGTTCGTCGAGAACACGATCGCGTGCGCCGACCCGGTGGCGAGGGCTCGTGATCGCCCGCCCTGAACGAGCTCCGCCACGCGTTGCGCGGCCTGGTAGACGGCGAGGTCCTTCGTGTTGCCGAGCAGGCCCGGCAGCGCGATGACGGCCAAGATGGCGATGATCACCACCACGACCATCAGCTCGATGAGCGTGAGGCCTCGCTCGGAGCGGCGAGAACGGCGGCGGTTCGGGAAGAGCGGTTGCACCGTTGGAAGCGTAGCAAGGGCCGTACCTGGAGCGCACCTTCCCAGCACCACATTTTTACGATGTAGGCAGCCTGCCTACCCCGCAAGGAGGTCAATCCCGGGGATTGTCTATGAAATATGTGCGTGGTCCCCGTCGCGGACCACCGAAATCGGCGAAGGGGCCGCCCGTGGTTTTTTCCGGTCTCGGGGTCTTCGGCTAAAGGGGGCGCATGATCGCACGACGCGCCATGCTTCCCGGTCTCACTCTCGCCTTCGCGGCCTCCCTCTCGCTCGCGTGCTCGAAGGACCCGCCCAAGGGCGACGCTCCCCCGCAGCTCCCCTCGGCGACCCCGCTCGAGTCGGGGTCGGCTTCGCCCGCGGCGTCGGCGTGCACGTCCGGCGGCGGCGAGGTCAAAGACCCCGTGACTGCCGCGTTCTTCCCGCGCACCGAAGGCTCGTACTGCGTCGATCCCCAGGGCGAGACGCGCACCTACGGCGAGAAGGGCAAGTACTCGATGGACGAGGTCTGCACGACCGCGTTCGACGGCGAGTGCGAGGTGTACAAGCGCTATGGCCTGAAGCGCGTCGTCTCGTTCCGGTACGTCGACGGGGGCGGAAAGGGCGCCACGGTCGACGTGGTGCTCTCGCAGTTCGCGGACGTGGCGGGCGCGTTCGGTCTCTACACGATGCGCCTCGTCGCGGGAGATCCCGCCGATCCGTCGACCCCGCGTGTGCTCGAGGTCGCCCCGAAGGGCGCGCAGACCGGCGGCGCGGGCGCCATCGGCACGGGTCGCGCCTACGTGTGGCGAGGCAACGCCCTCGTGGAGCTCCAGTACAACAACGATCGCGAGACCCCGGCGCAGCTCAAGGCCTCGAGCGACGCGGCCCTCTCCGCCATCGGCAAGGCGATCGCCGCGAAGCTCCCCGAGGAGGCCGGCAAGCCCCCGAGCGCGCGCCTCCTGCCCGCCGCGGACCTCATCCCGAACGGCGTGCAGTTCTTCCCGAAGGAGCCGTTCGGTTGGAAGAACGTCGGCGCGACGGCCGTCGGCTTCTACAAAAACGGGGACAAGCGCTGGCGCACGATCGCCATGGCGCCCGGCGACGAAGCCCAGGCCAAAGACATCCTCAAGACCTTGAAGGGTCGCCCTGGCTCGATCCCCGTGTCGGGCGTCGGCGACGAGGCCGTGCACGTCGTGAATCCGGGTGAGGGTGGCGGCCCCAAGATCGAGGTGCTCGTCGCGAGGAAGGGCTCCGCGCTCGTCGGCGTGGGAGACGAGGAGTACCTGCTCAAGGCCGCGGGCGCCGACAAACAGCAGGGCGCGCGCGTCACGAAAGAAGACGCCATCGCCAAGGTGAAGGCCGTCATCGACGCGGTCCCGGCGGTCGCTCCGTCGGCGGCACCTTCGGCCTCGGCCAAAAAGTAGCCTTCAGGTCTTCGTGCCACGACCTTTGGGAGCCCCCGACGGCGAGCTCTTGGTCGAGGCGCGGAGGAAACAGGCATCTTCCACACGAAGGCGCACACGCAGCGCCTTCGTGCCCTCGACGAAGCGGCGCGTGACCGGATCGTGGTACCCGCTCGCGTCGGGGAGGGTCGCGTCGTGCGCGCGCAAGTACGACGTGATCCGGGCCGTAGCGAGATCACGAACCCACTTTCCGACGAGCGACGCGAGGCCCACGAGCAGGTGCGAGGCGTCCGCGTCCTGGGCGAACGAGAGCTCCCCGAGCGGGCCGAAATCGTACGTGCTCGCGCGCGGTGCTTCGGCCACCGTCTCGAACGGGTACGCCGCGAGGCGCCTGAATTTTTCGCCATAGAACGTGTACCCGCCGACGCGCCCGAGCGTCGCCAGGACGGGCTCACGCGTGGCCTCGTGTGCGTCCAAGACGAGATCTTCCATGGCCTCGAGGTCGACCTGGAAACGCGAGATACCGCGCGCGGCCGCCTCGTTGAGGCGCCGGTTGCACACGACGACGGTGCGCACCGCCATGAGCTCGAGGCCCTTCTTGGCGAGGGCGTCGATGTCCTTCGTGCACGTGCGCACGAGGTCCTCGTCGGCTTGGAACCGGTCGCCGTCGCGAAAACAGAGGTCCCTGTGGGCGCGCGGGCAGGGGGCCCGGAGCTCGTCGGGCGAGCGCACCGAGAGGCTACGGAAGAGCTCTTCGGGAGACGCGGGATCCTCTCCGGCGCGTCGGGCGAGCGCGCGGGCCCACGCCTCGCCGAGCGCGCTCTCTCCGAAGGCCACGAGCCCCTTCGAGTCCCCGAGGCGGGTTTTTCGGGCCCCGCGTGCCTTTTTGGCCGCGAACGCCGCGCCGCTCTCGGTGGCGCGCGCGCGGGCCGCGGTGACGACGAGGGGGCCGAGCAGGGGCCCGAGGCCGTTCTCGTCGACGCCGAGGAGCGTCCGTTTGCCGTCCGCGGGCGGGGCGCGCCGAGAAACCTCATGGTTGCCGGTAGATACACGCGCGAAAAGAGGGCCGTTGACGAGCTTTCCGGACATGCTTACCGTCTTGCGCCCCCGAATGGCGGGGCGATCTCCTCGCGAGGCACCCCTTGGAGAGGGGCCACGAGGCGCGAATCATCGAAAGGGAACCGTTCGGCAATGAACAAGCAACAGCTCAAGAAGTTCAAGACCCTGCTCGAGGAAAAGCGCGACGAGATCGTGAAGAAGGCGAAGCAGACCCTCGAGGAGGACATGTCGCTCGACTCGAACGACCTCCCCGACGAGATGGACCTCGCCTCGAGCGAGTACCTCCAGAGCTTCACGTTCCGCCTCCGTGGCCGCGAGAAGGTCTTCCTCGACAAAATCGAGAAGGCCCTCCGCAAGGTCGAAGAAGGCTCCTTCGGCACGTGCGAGTCGTGCGAAGAAGAGATCGGCGTGAAGCGCCTCGAGGCGCGCCCCGAGACGACGCTCTGCATCCGCTGCAAAGAAGACCAGGAGCGCCAGGAGAAAGACTACTCCTGACCGCAGCGCGCGGTTCGTGACACGTCGAAAGAGCCCCGCTGGCCACGCGCCTCGGGGCTCGTGTCGTTCGAGCTTCGTGCTCGCGCTATCGCCGGTCCAAGCGGCGACCGCGTCTCCCGCACCGCGAGCCGCGCCACGCCTCGTGCTCGCGTGCGACCGGGGTACCTGCGGGTACCTCGGGGGGTACCCTGGGGTACCTCCCGGGTACCCTCGGGTACCCCCCCACGTACCGCGCGATTCCCCCCACGGTACCCGCGGGTTCCCGCCTACGTACCCGGAGGCTCTCCGGAGGTATCGTCTCATTCCCACGGAAGCACACGAGGGTACTGCCCGAGCATGGGGAGGTACCCTCGCGGTGCGGCCGAACGCGCCGTCGACTACGGAGCGGTCATTCCGACGCTTGTTTCTTCCGCTTCAACGTCGCCTTCGCTTTGCGCGCCCCGGCGCCGTAGTGCGTCGTCACCGGGCTGAGGGCGGTGCGGATCTTCTTGTCGACCTGGGCCGCCGTGCTGGCGATGCGGTACGCCGGCACCGACACCTGACGCGCGCGATCCCCGAGGACGAGCACCGCGTCCGAGAGGCGATCGGCGATCTCTTGCGCTCGGCTCACGAGCGGCACCAACGCCTCGCGGCGCGCGATGTTGTCGCGCGTGGGCTTCGTCTCGACGGCGCCGTCGTCGTTCCCCGCGTCTTGGTCCGCGATGGCGACGAAGTGCATGGGGAAGCCGTCCATCACGTTGCACAACGCGACGATGGCGTCGGCCTCGCCATCACGGAGCCGGCCGAGGCTCGTCGAGCGTTCCTGCGGGGTGAGCTGCGGCAGCCTCGACGTGAGCTGCTCGACCTGATCGAACGCCTTCGTCACGCCTACGAGCGCCTTCTGGAGCTCGGTCACGGCGGCGTCGAGCAACGCGCCCCCCGCCGTCGTCTTCTTCGATGCCTTCTTTTTTGCGGCCATGCCTTCCTCCCGTCTCTCCACGAACGCTCTCGATTTGAGGCGCCCGGTGTTGCCCCCTTAACAGCCTGTTGATTTTCTCCCGTCGACCGCTCGCCGCCGCATCCCGACCGCCTTCGTTGCAATCCTGCGGTGCGTGCTCACCTACAGAAGTAGGTTCCGCGCGCTCCTCGGATCGCGCCTTGGCGTTCGGGCGCGGACGTCGAACGGCCTCGGTCCGAAAAATCAACAGGCTGTTAAGGGTGGCCGAAGGGTTCACGAGGTGTGGTGGAAATGCAAGCGCGGGAGTTGGGGGCGTGCCGAACGGGCTCGCGGAGGGGGCTCGCGCGCGGCCGTGGGAAGGCGTTGCACACACCGAAGCGCCCTCCCAGATCGAGGCGCGCGTCAGCGAATCGGCACGTCGCCCCAGACGCACACGAATTTGCCGTCGTTTTCGCGAAGTCCGCATGCGTCCCTGGCGCTCCACGTCGCGAAGCGTTCGGTGCTCGAGTAGCGGGTGCCGTCCCAATCGACGTACAAGACAGTATGGTCGTCCCGCCGAATGGCGTACGACGCCATGCTTATGTCGCTCGAGTCGAAGCCGAAATCTCGAACCTGGTCGGGGAAGGGCTCGCGCGGCCCGGGCCCCGAGCTTGAGTCCCGTGGGTAACAAACGACCCTATGGTCCGCCGCACGGATGGCGCAGACGTACCCGGTGGAGTCGCCCGACGCAAGGGCGAGCTTCATCTCGACGGTGTCGGGAATCGGCTCGGCAATCACACCCGGTAGCCCCCAGCATTGGACCTTGTTGTCGCGAGTGCGAACCCCGCATGCCGACCTCCACTCCAAGGGGCGCACGGATGCGAGAGCCCCCATGGGCACCGGCGGGGCAGTCGAGTCGAGCGGGGACTCCCAGCAAACGGGGTGCCCGTCGCTCGCGCGTATGGCGCAGAAATCCGTCGTGTCCGTATATGCCCCAACGGGCAACGCCTGAGCTACTGCGTATGCCGCATTTGCCGCCACCCACCGGAGCCTACCTGTCGAAGCTTCGATCGCGACGAAACGATTGACCCACCCGGCAATCTTGACGTGCCTATCGCCAGGCAAATCGCGGAAGAACGCGACCGAGCCTGTGCATTCGAGCTGACCGTCGGCCTTCCGTATCCCGCAGGCCGAGATGTGGCTTCCCACTGTCGCGGTGTACGAGCCCTCGAGCTCGTCGACTGCCTCGACCCCCATATAGCCTCCCAAGCGCCAACATCGAATGCGGCCGTCTGGGGCCAAAGCGCATGAGCTGTCTTCTATTCGGTTATTGACGCCCGACAAGCCTTGGTACACAGTGCCCGACCGACTTAGCTCCCCTCCGGGATAGACGACGACTCCGTCGCCCTTTCGGATTCCCTGAAGCCTATAACCAACAAAGCGAGCTTCTCGAACGGGAGTCGCCGGGTCGAACCTCGGCGCGACAGGATCTGAGCACCTTAGTAGAGAGGTCGCGGACTCGATCGCGCATAGTAACTCGGTCGAACTGTACGCGTACATGATGACCGAAGCAAACGGGCCGCCCGGGAACGAGAGCGGCTTTCCCCATGGGGGCGCATTCGACAACAGGAAGCAGTCGATTCCTCCGTCTCTCGTGCGAACCCCGCAGACGTTCGCCTCTCCGACACTTACACTGGAATACGCCTCCGACGATGTTGGCCCACTTAGGGGCGCTCCCAAGTAGTCGGAGCATACGATAGAGCCGTCGCTCTCGCGGAGGCCGCACACGGCGGTCGGGCCTGCGGCGAGCTGTGCTACGGGGGTCGAGAGCACCAGCTGGGCTGGAGCCCCGGCAGTCGGCCCCCAGCAGTCGACCGTGTGGTCGACCATGCGGCGAGCACACGCCATTTTGCCCTGAGCTCCGACCAGCCTGTCGTACTTCGTTGTCGTCGGTTCTATGTACGTGTACTTGTACGCCCAACACATTAACCGATTTTCGTGCGTGATGCCGCAGAATGTCTGGGACAGTCCGGCGGACTCGACTTGCTTCCATCGCGTGGCCGAGGCGGTCGCCGAAGCGGATGCGGCGGGCTCCACCCAGTCGCTCGCGGTGCGGGCGCGGAAGTGCCGTACCGTCGTGGGCGCCGTGCGGTCGTACCACGAGAGGCCGGTCACCCCGGGGAGGTCGGTGAAGCCGGTCGGCGTCGTGTCCGACGAGCGCTGCCATTGAATGTCGACCTCGTTCGCGATTCCCGCCCCACGCACCCCCGTGACCGAGGGAGACGACGCGCCCACCGTGGCCCCGGCGAGCGCCCGCACCCGGTAGCTCGCCGACGCGGGCGGCGTCAGCGTGGGCAGCGCCATGAAGCTGAGGCGCACCGTGGACGTCGGCGCGTGTCCCTCGGCCATGGGGGCGCCGAATGCGGCCTTCGCGCGCGGCGCGTCCACGTCCAAGAGCTCTCGCGCTTCGAGCCCGAGCTTGAACACCTTGCCGTCGCCACGCGTCACCTCGTACCCCGTGACGACGCCCGTGCGACTGCCCTTCTTCCCCTCGGAGGGCCGGGCCTCTTCTGCCCCGTACACGGCCACCACTGCGTACGTGGAGACCGCGGGCACGCCGCTCGTCGCCGTCGGGGTCCACGTGACCTTGATGCCGGCGCGATCGTTCCCCTGGCTCGCCTCCGCCTTCGGCGCGAGCAACGAAGCCGCGGGCGCCGCCTTGTCCTCGTACGAGGTCACCCCCGCCGCCACGCGCCCCACCTCGACGCCATCCCGCAGCACACGGTAACCGCTCACCGACGCGCTCGGAGCCTCCCACGTCACACGAACGGCGTCCGCAAGGTCGTTCGTGGCCGACACCATGGTGACGGGGCGAAGGTCCACGGGCATAACGACGGCGCCCGCGTCCGGGCTTGGGCTCGGGGCGACCTCGCCTCCGCACGCGAGGAGAAGGAGGCAGAATAGCGGAAGGCGTGCGAGCTTGGGGCGAAACAGGTTCATGGGAGCCTTCCGAATGGGGGCGGGTGTCTTTGGGGGGGCGGGAGGGGTGTCGGCGCGTTTCGGGGGCCTTGAGGGCCAGGTAGGCCGGGATCACTTGACACCAGGCCTACCCCGGAAATGTTCTCGCCTCGACTAGCATTTTATGAATGTGGGCCACATCGTCCTCTCGCGGAAACGTAGACTGCCGCAGAAAGTGCTCGAGTATCGGGACCGCTTCGCTTCGTCTGGAACTGAAGTAGCATTCCAACACAACCCACAGACCCACTGCGTCAACAGGCCACGAACTCCAGCGCTCGACCAGGGCAAGTGCCTCGTCAAATCTCTTGTTCCACAACAGGTAAATAGCAAGATCTTGCTGGGCGTCGTCGGGCTCCATAGTCACCACGCACACTCACTTAGTAAGGGTTCTTCATACATCCGTCGACACAGGCCTTTTCCTCTGGACTTTTCGGCGGCGCCGGTACACACGAGGGAGGGGTCTCAGGGTGTTTGCCAGTGCATACGTTGTTGCAGCAAATCATCCTTTGCATGCCCATGGTGAACCTGGCGCACGGGGACGGGTTGGGTGCGGGGTCGCGAAATCCGCCACCGCCGCCACCAGGTGGTACGGCTGCACCTTGCCCGGGTCCAGCGTCGCCATCGCCCCCGCCCGGGCCAGAGCCACCGCCGCCACTCCCACCGGTTCCTCCATCGGGTGCGGAACGATCGCCGTCTCCGACGCACAGATGGTAAAGCGTGGGGGAAGACGAAAACATCATCGAGCAGAAGATGATCCGGAGTACGGACGGGCTTCTTCCGTCCAAGTCCACCCGGTTGACCGGATCCCCCCCAGCATACTCGAAGAAATTCTCCCCACCCCCAAAGCGCGCCTCGTCCTTGCTCAACCACCTTCCGGTCCTCGCGTCGTACTCGCGTGCCCCGAAGCGCACGAGACCCGTCTTCTCATCGTAGATACCCCCCGCGAACCCGAAGGGCACCCTCGAGAAGGTGCTCGCTACGCTGTCGTCCTCCACTTCGCCCCAGGGGCCGTGGCGCATCGTTTGAATCGCCTTTCCGTCCGAGACTCGTACCACCGCCCTCAAGCTCCCCAGGTGATCGCCGTAGATGCGATACTGCGCCTCGGCGCCACTTACCTTCTCCAGCATGAGCACCGGCAGGTGGCGCTCGGGCACGTAACCGTACACACGGTAGCGCACGGGGCTCGCGTAGACCACCTCCGCCACGATGCGGAGCTGACCGTCGTACATCCACTGCCGCTCGAGGGTGCCATTCACGCGCTTCCCCACGCGCCGGCCCTTCGCGTCCACGTCGTACGTGATCGTACCCGGCGTAGTGCCGGCAACCCCGAGCAGGCTGCCTTCACCGTCCCACGTGTAGGTGTGCGTGGTGCCGCCTACGATGCGCGTCGCCACGTTGCCGTGCGCGTCGTACGTGTAGAACGTGTAGTCCGGCTGCCCGGGCGCGCCCACTTGCGTCGCGCGGTCTTGCTCGTCGACCACCGTCACGTTTCGGTTCCCTCGCGCGTCGTAGGTGTACACCCTCGGCGCCGACGGGATCTCCGTCGCCGACTCGAGCCGCCCCGCCGCGTCGTACGTGTACGACCACGTCTCGTTCGACATGTTCGGCATCGCAGGCTCCAGCACCGGGAACGCGTAGGCCTCGATCTTCTGCACCACTCGCCCCGCCGCGTCGTACGTGAGGCCAATCTGCCCCATGCCCGCGCCGCCCCACTTGCCTCGTATTTCCGTCGGCGCTCCCCATCCGTCGTACGTCACTTCCTCCCGGAGGATGGTCGGGGTCCCGATGTCCGCCGACATCAGGAATCCGCCTGTCGCGCTCCGCGTCAGCATCAGACTATTCGCGTTCGACGCGCCCGTACGCCTCAGGGACGTCACCAGGTCGTCCTTGTCGTACCCGTAGGTGAGCTTCTCCTCGTTGGAGCCTTCCGTGAGCTTCAGCTCCGCGAGGCGAAGGCTCGTGTCGTACGTGCGCGAGAGCGTCACCGGCGTCGCGGTCGTCGAGACCTTCTGCGTCTCCGCCGAGAGCAGGCTCCCATCGTACGTGCGCGAGAGGGTCATCCCGCTGCTGGTCACGTTGGCGCTCGTCTCGTGCCCGTTCGCGTACGTGAACGCCAAGGTCCGTGTTGGCGGTGTGCCCCACTGGACGCCCGTCACTCGACCAAGGCCGTCTCGGGTCACCGTCTTGTTGTACCTTGCATCGGTCGACGTCACGTTCGCCAGGAGCTCGTCTTGGTCGTACGTGTACTCCGTCGTGCGCGGCGTCGCTCCGGCCGCGGGCGCCGTGTACGACGCCAACGGACCTGCGTCCGAGTACCCGAACCCGTGCGACATCCCACCCGGCGGGATCACCGACACCGCGTTCCCCTCGCCGTCGTACGTCGTCTGCAACACGCGGCTCCCGGGCATCGTGAGCTGGGTCACGCGGCCCACCGCGTCACGGAGGTCGAACGTCGTCACCCCCGTCGGCTTCGTGATGCTCTGAAGCTCCCCGGCCGCGTCGTACGCGTACTCCGTCACACGCGTCCCCACGGTCACGCGCAAGATCTTCCCCGCCGCCAACCCGCTCGGCACGTATTCGTACACCACGGGGAAGAGCTGCGGGTTGCCCCCACTCGCCGGCCCGACCTGCACCGCCGTGGGCCGCTCTTTGGCGGGGTCCATCAGCGTCGTCGTCTCGCGCTGCTCCGCGCTCGTCCGCGTCTCCTTCGCGTTCGATGCGTTGTACTCGCGGGTCGTCGTCGCCATGTCCGACTGGCGCACCGTCGTCTCGGTGAACGAGCCGTTCGGCTGTTTCACCATGGAGTGCGTCGACACCAGCGTCTTCGTGGGGCTCGCCTTCACCGTGGTGCGCGTGCTCACCTTGCCCATCACCCCGTACTCGGGGTCGGGCTCTTGCTCCACGGTCTGCACTCGCCCATCCGGGTAGCTCACGACCTCTTTCATGTCGGCGTAGCTGTCCTGCGTCGTCACCTCTTGCGCACCGGGCATGCCATGTTTCACCGTGAGCCGCTCGAGGAGCTGCGGCGCCGTCTCCGTCGGTCCACGCGAGAGCTCCCACACTTTCACGCGCCCTTGCGCGGTGCGATGCACGACCGTGCCGGTGCCGTTCGCGAACGAGCCCTCGAGCGTCTGCCCTCCCTCGGGCGGGCTGTCGGGGCCACGGTCCCGGGACAGGCGCCCCTGCGCGTCGTACACGAAGTCGTGCGCCTTTCCGCGCCGATCCACGTAGTGCGTCAGGAGGCCTCCCTCGTCGTGCGTCACGTCGATGACCGCCGCGTCGGGCCCTGTCACCGTGTCGAGGTAGCCGTTCGTCAGGGCGAGGGTGGTCACCTTGCCGTCGGGCGCTTGGATCGTCACGGTGTCCCCGGCACGCGTGATGGTCGTCGTTCGGCCTTCGGCGTCGGTCACGCTCGAGAGGAGGCCGTCGGTGTACCCCAAGGTCTCGAGGGTGATCCCGCGTTCCCGCGACTTGGTGGAGATGTGCCTGCCTGCGCCGTCGAGGACGTGGACGACGCTTCCGAGGGGCACCGAGTACGGGGTTCGGTCCGTGATTCGCTCGATGAACACGGAGCCCATGCGCCGACGAGCGAGCGCGTAGAGATCGCCGCTTGGCGCAAACGCGATAGGGCTTGCGTTCTGGTGAATCGACAAGAGCGTGTTCGCCGACCATGCGTCGGGACCGCTGTTGAGGTCGTTCTGCGACGAGGCTGCCATCGTGGTGCTATTCATCCATCCGGCAAGCTCTCGAACATATCCGTCGGGGCTCACCCGGCGCACCTGGTGGATGTTCGGCTCCGAGTAGACAAGCCCGTCCTCGGACCATGCAAGGAGGCCCGACCCATAGTAGCGCGTCGCCGTCGCAGAGGCACCACCTCGCACGGCTCCCCCGAGCGCTCCGAGCACGCGCTCGATACGACCGGACGGTCGCAGGGCGCGCACCCAAGCGCCGTTCCCACCCGCCTCGGATAGGTAGATGTCGCCTTCCGGGCTCACGGCCATACCCCCGGTTGGGGCAAGGCAGGTCCCCGTTGGGTGGAAAGTGGCAACACTCGGCGGGAAGCTGCACGCTGTCGTCCCTTGCCCGCCCACATGGACCAGCTTGTTGTCGGCGCCGAGCCGAGTGATCTCCCCGAGCTCGGCCAGCAAGACCGTCCCGTCCACGTCGAAGGCAAGGCCGGCTGCCGACCTGAGCCCAACGGTCGTAGCCAATGTCGGGGTCGAGATCACATGGTTGCGTGGTGCACCGTCTTCTCGTCCGGCGAGGCGCGTCGTCGTACCCCCGGGTTCGGGCGTGATGCGCAAGAGCCTCGTGCCGTTCTCGACTGCGTAGAGGCTACCGTCAGGCCCGAAGGCCATGGCGGAGACGTAGCCCAAGCACAGGCTATTGGAGGCGATGTCGACCTGCCCGGGGCCCCATGCCGCCGGGCACGGTCCCCCTCCCGCGATCGTCTGAAGGACGCCGGCCTCGAGCGCTCGAATGCGCCCGCTATCGTACCAGTAGAGCTTGCCAGCACCGGACACCGCGAGCGCCGCGTAGTTGGCTATCTGTGACCCGAGGGCTGGCGCGCCATCGGTGTTGCTCCCGCTCCCATTCCCGGCCACCAGGGCGGCGCTGTTCCCCACTGCAACGCGGCGTCCTTCCCCCGTCAGGTAGACGCGACGTGCCTCGTCTCGCATGCCCTGCGGCGAGAACATCCAGCCCCCGAAACCGAGCTTGGCCGCGTCTCGCCCTCCGAGCACGATTTCGCGGTAGTTCTCAAGATAAATTTCCCGCCTTTCACGGTTGCCGTTCAACGTTCCCGATGGAAACTGGCCAAACGAAGCCGTCGTTCCCAAGACGCCGGCATAGACGTTCTTGACCTTCACGGTAGCGATCGCGGAGCCATCCAGCGTCGAGCCGAAAGCGTCCTTCCCGTCCCACGTCCATTCCAACGTGTCCCAGAGGTCGTACGGTGGCGTTCGCGAGATAAGGTGCCGCTGGCCGGCCACCTCGATCTCGACGTCGATTCGGGTAGGCTGGGCGACGGGAAGACTGCCTTCCGTGAGGGGGATGCGCACCGTCCGATTCGCCTTCGAAGCGCGGTCGGAGCGGTAGTGGAGCGAGTACGGCGTGCCGGCGATCGGAATATCTTCGCCGAGCACCCGGTTCACGCACTCGAGGATCGAGCCCTTGCACTCCGGGGCGTCGGGCTTCGGTCCGTCGTCGTTCTTGGACATGGGCGGCGGCGACGCGTCCGCTGGCGGCGTGAATCCCCAGTTGTAGTCCCACATGGAGAAGTGCGGCAGGGTGACGCGCCACAAGGACTTGGGGGTAGATGGCGCGTACTTGGTGGCGAGAGCCTGCCGCTCGGCCGTGGACAAGTTCGCTCCGAGGACCGTGGCGAGGCCCCCGGCATAGCCCGTGATCTGCACGACGACGCCATTTTGCTCGGCGACCCACGCCGATTTCGCGCGGTCGTAGTACCCGACCGGCACCACCGTCCCCGTGGTCAAGCCCAAGAAATTGTCGACGTACATCACGGGCACGTTCGGCGCGTTCCAGACGATGTCGGTCCCTTCGGGCACGCCGTCCACCGACACGTCGACCGCGTAGGTGTAGCCGCTCGCCGGAGGCAACGTCGCCGGCATGGCGCGGGGGCCGCTCCGGAAGCCCGTGACCTCGGTGATGCGCAAGTCGAACGTGCTACCTGGAAGATTTTGGCCCGTTGCGTTCGGCGGGAAGAAGACGGTGGCGGTGCGCTTCGCGTTCCCGTCGTTCTGGCCGAGGCCACCTCCATGCTCGGCGCCGCTCGCGAACGTGTAGGCCGTCGGGCTGATGGTCACCGTGTGCGCGGGCTCGCGCGCCACGAGGGCCACGTCATCGAGCACGGTGTAGCGGTTCCACTTCGTGCGCACCTGGCGCTCCGCCGTGATGTAGCCGGGCGCCGAGAACGTGACCACCAGATCTCCGCCGCCCTCCACGGCGAGGGCCCACGCCCCATCGGCCGCGAGCGAGGCCGTCGAGCCCCAGCCCGCATGCCCCTTGACCGCCACGGTCACCGGCGTGCTGGTCGCCACGCCGCCCGTGTCGAGCGCACGCACGTAGCCGCGGAGCACGGCGCGACGCTGCGGGTCGAGCACGACCCCGGTCTGTCCGCCTTGCTGCGTGAGAAACTCGGTCGTCTCGGCGAACGTCGTCGGGAGGCCCGTGGGAGCGGGCGGAGCGGGGTTCTCGACCCCGCAGCCGGGCGTTCGTGTGGTAACGAGGCCACGGGCCGAATCGCACGTCGTGGTCGTGCAGGGATCGCTCGATTGAAGAGAGGCGAGACCTGCCGTGGCAACCTTGCATTCCCCCCCGCGGCACACCCTCGGCCCGTTCGGCCCGGAGCCACATAGGTCGCCGCCGCAGGCCGTGCCATCCGGAGCGGGGAGTCCGATGCACGATGCCGCAGTGACCCCGGCGCCGTTGCAGCGGGCAGAGACTTGGCACGAACCCGCCGGGCTAGCGCAGATCGATCCCGAGGGCTTCGTCGCCACCGCACCCGTCGCCGGATCGCACGTACCGCATGGTTCGTTGACCGGGTTGGTCGTCTGCGAGCACACTCCGTTCACCCCACACGTGCTCACCCCGTTGCACGCGTTGCCGTCGTCGTTGCAGACCGCTGCCGGCGGCTTCGCGACGTTCGTGCAGCGGTTCGCCACGCACGCGTCGTCGGTGCAGGGGTTGCCGTCGTCGCACTCGGCGGGCGTCGTGCACGTGTCGGGGGTGAGCACCTCGACCGACGTCGTGCTGTACCCCGTGCTCGTCACGCCACCCGCGACGATCACCCGATCGTCCGAGAGCGCCGTGGCCGTGTGTGCGTACCGCGCGGTGCCCATGGCGGGGCCCGCGAAGGCGACCTCGGGGCGCTCGTAGAGCGTGACCGAGCCGAGCACGGTGCTGCCCGCGTAGCCTCCCGTCACGATGGGCCCCGTCGACCGTACGGCGACCTTGCCCCACACGCGCCCCGAGGGCATGACCGGACGCGCCGTCCACGAGGAGGTACCCGGCACGGGCGCGGTGGACACTTTGTCGACGGCCCCGCTGCCGTTCTCTCCGCCCGCGACCAGCACCGAGGCGCCGGCCGAGAACGCGGCCGCGGCTGCCTTGGAGCGCGCCACGGGCATGGCCGCGTGGCTCGCGAGCACGTTCGAGCCCCACACGTAGCGATCGACGTTCGAGAGGTACGTGGTGGCCCCTCCCGTGTACTGCTCGCCGCCGAAGAAGTAGATGCCGTCGCTCCCGACGACCGACGAATGCCAGCCGCGTGTCGACGCGAAGGCCGGCGTGCTCGCGTAAAAATTGCCCGGCCGGTAGTACGCCGCCGTCACGGCCGTCGAGTAGAGCGTTCCGAACGCCGAGACGTACCCGCCGCCGATGTACACCCAGTCGCCCGCGAACACGTCGACCGTGTTGCCCGCGACCGGCGCCGCGAGCGGGGCCTTCGTCGTCCAGGTGCCGCCCGCGTAAATCTCGACGGAGCCCGTTGGCGCGCCGACCCCGTCGAGCCCGCCCGCGACGATGACGGCGCCATCCGAGAACGCGCTCGCCCCGTGCGTGTAGCGCGCCGTGGCCATGCTTCCGGTCGCCACCCACACCCCGGAGGTCGCGTCGTACACCTCGGCCGACGACTGCACCACGTACCCCGGGGAGCTGAGCCCCCCGGCGACAAGAATGTTGTCGCCGCCCGGCAGCTTGGTGGCCGTGTGCCACGCGCGCGGCACGCTCATGCTCGTGGTCGAGGACCACACCGGGTCGAGCGCGGCGGGGTATTTCACGCCGGCCGAACGCCACGAGAGCGCGACCCGGCACGACGGGGCCGCGGGTGCGGGATGCGGCTTCCCACGCGGAGGCTCGGCGCTCGATTCGACGGTGCACCCGGTGACGGTCACGTCGACCGGGACCGTCTGGCAGTCGTCGTCGACGAGGGAGGGAGGCGCCATGCGAAGCCGCGGCACGCCCCCCGCGTCGAGCAGCTCCACCGTGTTCTCTACCTTCCGCACGGCGGCCACGCCCTTCGTGAGCGTGACGTCGTACGCGATGCTGCCGCCCGGCGGAGGACGGGTGAGGAGCAGCCAGTCTTCGGCGCCGTCTTCGCGGGGGCGCACCACCACGTCGCCCGCGTCGTGCCCGCCCGGGTACACCACGAGCCCGTCCGACGCCTGCGCCGCGACGGACTTCGCGCCTCGAAGCGCGACGCCGATCTGCATGGCTCCGTCGGGCGAGGTGAGCGTGCTCGAACCGTTCGCGCGCGCGCCGACCTCGATCGTGGCGACGCGGCCCTGGTGCTCCGGTTTCGTCGGGACGGGGATGGCGGTTCCGACCACACGCGGGGGTGCGCCGCTGCCCGCCGGGACGACGCGCTTCGGATCTTTGAGGGCCTGCGGTGCACCCGACGCGCCGAAGAGCATGCGCTCGACGCCCGCGGGAAACGACGCCGAGCACGTCTTGGTGAGGCGGTTGCCCATGCCCGAAGGCAACGCGGTCGGCGCGACCACGGCGAGCTCCACGCTCGCGACCTCCACGGGCGTGCCTTGGTCCAAGCCGCCCGAGGCACACGCCACGAGCACCACCGCACCCAAAAGAGCTTTGACGAGCTTCGACATCGCGTTCTCCGAACGAAGGGCGCACGTTCCCCGCGCGCCTCCTCCGAGCGAGGGGCGCCGACGAACCAACGATCCTGACGACAAAACGGCGCCGCCCGAGCCTCACGCGGCTCGACGGCACGACCTACGACGCATCTCCCTCGGCCGTGGAGCGCCCGTGCTCCGCGACCTGCCACGCCGCCCGAGATCCCAAAGCCTCGGCGCGCGCTGGCGTGCCGGTGATCTGACATCTCGCCCGGCGCACGGGCAAGGAATTTTTGAGCGTCCGGTGTAGATCGCGTGCAGTCGTGCCACAGGACATCCTCCGGTGGGTAGGTGTCACCGGATTTCTGCCAAAACGGCACGGTGGACAGGATCCATGCGCGGGTCGTGTGCCATGCGTGGCCTTTCGGTGAGCGTGCGGCGTCTTGGGATGTGCGGGCGCTGTCCATCGCTGACACACGGGCGCGGCATGCACACGACCGAGCTGTGGCGAAGCTCCCTGCTTGGGGTGTCCGGCTCGATGCGTATCGTGCTCGTGCGCGCCGCCGTCGCCGTGTGCAACGGGCCGAGCGCCACCCCGAGGTGCTCGGCGACGTAGCCTGGGGTACCCCGAGCAGTACCCGGAGATGCCTAGGTGGGTGCCCGGAGATGCCTCGGGGGGTACCCTCGGGTACCCCTGGAGGTACCCTCGGGTACCCCTGGAGGTACCCTGAGGTACCCCTGGAGGTACCCTGAGGTACCCCTGGAGGTACCTACGCCGCGACCACCGACCCCTGCGCTAAGTCCGCGAAACCAGGTCAGGAGACCCACCGACGTTCGCGCCAAGTCCGCGAAAGGACGTCAGCGCTTCTTCGTCTTCTTCGGCGCGGGCTTCGCCTTCTTCGCAGGCTCGGGGCGAACATCGTCGGTCGCGGTGGCCCTATGGCTGTGAGCGCTCCGCGCCACGCTGCGGCCGAGCACCTCGGCGAGGTAGCGCCCCGTGTGGGACGTCGGGTGGGCGGCCACGTCTTCCGGGGTGCCCGCGACGACGATCTCGCCGCCGCCGTCGCCGCCGTTCGGGCCGATGTCGACCACCCAGTCGGCGCACGCCACGACGTCCAAGTTGTGCTCGATGACGACCACCGTGTTGCCTTGGTCGCGGAGGCCCTGGAGCGCTACGAGCAGGATCTCGATGTCGTCGAAGTGGAGGCCCGTCGTGGGCTCGTCGAGCACGTAGAGCGTCTGCCCCGTGGCCTTCCGGGCGAGCTCGCGCGCGAGCTTCACGCGCTGGGCCTCGCCTCCCGAGAGCGTCGTCGCGGGCTGGCCGAGCGTGACGTACCCGAGGCCCACGCGCATGAGCGCCTCGAGCCGGTCGCGCACCTTCGGCACCACGTCGAACGTCGTGAGGGCTTGCTCCACCGTGAGATCGAGCGCGTCCGCGATGCTGAGCCCGCGGTATTTCACCTCGAGCGTCTCGCGGTTGTAGCGCCGGCCGCCGCACGCGTCACAGGCGACGAAGATGTCCGGGAGGAAGTGCATCTCCACGCGGAGCACGCCGTCCCCTTGGCAGGCCTCGCAGCGCCCGCCCTTCACGTTGAACGAGAAGCGCCCCGCCTTGTAGCCGCGGCTCCGCGCCTCGGGCAGGCCCGCGTAGAGCTCGCGCAGCAGCGAGAACATGCCCGTGTACGTCGCCGGGTTCGAGCGCGGCGTGCGGCCGATGGGCGCCTGGTCGATGCTCACCACCTTGTCGACTTTGTCGAGGCCTCGCACCGCGTCGCACTCGCCGACCGGGGCCTGCGCGCCGTACTTGGCGGAGCGCGCGGCGGGCAACAGCGTGTCGACGACGAGGCTCGACTTGCCCGACCCGGAGACGCCCGTGAAGCACGTGAAGAGGCCCAGCGGCACGTCGACGTCGACGTTCTTCAGGTTGTGCGCGCGGGCGCCCTGCACCGTGATGCGATCGGCCTTGGGCTTGATACGCTTCTTCGGAATCGGTAGCGATTTCGTGCCCTTGAGCCACGGGCCGGTGACCGAGGTGGGGCTCTCCATGAGCTCCTCGGGGCTGCCTTGGGCCACGATGGTGCCGCCGTGCACACCCGCGCCGGGGCCGAGGTCGACCACGTGGTCGGCCGCGAGGATGGCCTCGCGATCGTGCTCGACCACGAGCACCGTGTTGCCGAGATCGCGGAGCCTCTGCTGCGCCTCGATGAGGCGCGCGTTGTCGCGGGCGTGGAGGCCCACGGAGGGCTCGTCGAGCACGTAGAGCACGCCCACGAGCGCGGCGCCGATCTGCGTCGCGAGGCGAATGCGCTGACCCTCGCCGCTCGAGAGCGTCTGCGCGCTGCGGTCGAGCGAGAGGTAGTCGAGGCCGACGTCGATCAAGAACCCGATACGACCGGCGACGGCGCGAAGGAGCGGCTCGGCGATCGTGCGCTCGCGCGGGCTCATACCCTCCGCGTCCTGACCGAGGGTCTCGACGAGCTTCGTGAGCTTGGAGAGCGGCATGCGCCCGAGCTCCGAGATGTCCATCCCGCCGAGCTTCACGGCGAGCGCCTCGGGGCGGAGCCTCCGGCCTTTGCACGCGCTGCACGTGCGGACCACCGCGAAGCGCCCGAGCTCGTCGTCGGCGATGCCGCCCTCGTCGGTCGTGTCGCCGTCGTCCTCGGCGTCGGGGGTCGGCGAGGTGTCTCCGAGGCGCGCCTCGAGCCGCGGGACGATGCCCTCGTAGACGTGCGCCGCGCGCTTCTTGCCGCGCTTCTCGGGGGACTCTTCGCTGGGCGTATTCCCGAAGAGAATCAGCTTCTTGTGCTCGTCGGGCAGCTTGCTCCAGGGCACGTCCGGGTCGACGCCCAGGGCGTCCTTGGCGGCCTTGCATTCGGTGGCCAGGGCGACGCTCCCGCGCCTTCCCCACGCGAGCACGACGCCCTCGCGGAGGGTGCGCTGCGGATCTCCCACGACGCGCTCCGGGTCGACCACGGTGCGCGCGCCGAGGCCGTCGCACGCGGGGCACGCGCCGTGCGGCCCGTTGAACGAGAACATGCGCGGCTCGATCGGCGGGAGCGACACGCCGCAGTCGATGCACGCGAAGCGCTCCGAGAGCCAGAACGGCTCTTTGCCCTCGGGCAGCACGAGCAGGCGACCCTCGCCGAGCTCGAGGGCGAGCTCGACGCTGTCGGTGAGGCGGCCGCGGACGCCCTCTTTCAAGACGATGCGATCGACCACCACGTCGAGGTCGTGGGGTTTTTGCCGATCGAGCTCGATCTCGTCGCCGAGGTCGACCACCTGGCCGTCGATCCGGGCGCGCACGAAGCCCTCGCGGCGCAGGCGCTCGAGCTCGAGCTTGAGCTCGCCCTTTCGTGCGCGGCACACGGGCGCCAGGATCGACAGGCGCGAGCCCTCGCCCATGGCCTCGACCCGGTCGACGATCTGTTGGACGGTCTGGGCCTCGATGCGCTTGCCGCAGCTCGGGCAGTGCGGGACGCCCACGCGCGAATAGAGGAGGCGGAGGTAGTCGGCGATCTCGGTCACGGTGCCGACGGTCGACCGAGGAGACTTGGACAGCGGACGCTGCTCGATCGCGATCGCCGGGGACAGGCCGTCGATGCGCTCGACGGCGGGCTTGCCGAGCTGCTCGAGGAACTGCCGCGCGTACGCCGAGAGGGACTCGACGTACCGGCGCTGCCCCTCGGCGTAGATGGTGTCGAACGCGAGCGACGACTTGCCCGATCCGCTCGGGCCCGTGAACACGACGAGCTTCCCTCGTGGCACGGAGAGCGACACGTCCTTCAAGTTGTGTTGGCGGGCGCCAACCACCACGAGGCGGTCCATGTCCTCGGGTTACCACGCTTTTCGGCAACCGAGGCGAACTTGGGTCGGGTCTTCCGCCGATTTAAGTCGAATGGGTGAATCGTCGGCCAGGGTGCGACCGCGCGACACCCAAGAAAAAAGCGCCGGACCGAGGGGAGCTGCTCGCGCTCAGCTCGCGCGGGAGAGGGCGCCGAGGAGATCGGCGCTCAACGCCTCGTGGCCCTCGAGCCCGACCGAGACGCGGACGAGGCCGTCGCCGATGCCGGCGCGCTCGCGCACGTCGGCCGGCATGGTCGAGTGCGTGGTGGAGGCCGGGTGGACCACGAGGGTGCGGGTGTCGCCGAGGCTCACCGCATGGGTCGCGAGGCGGACCGACTCGAGGAACCGGGCCCCGCGCCTCACGGCGTCGCCGCCCGAGAGCTCGAAGGAGAGCAGCGAGCCGAAGGCGTGCATTTGCCGCCTCGCGAGCGCGTGCCCCGGGTGCGACGGGAGGGACGGGTGGTGCACACGTGAGACGAGCGGCGAGCCCTCGAGGACCCGGGCGAGCGTGGCGGCCGTACGGCACGCCTGCTCTTGGCGAAGCGCGAACGTGCGGAGCCCTCGAAGCACGAGCCACGCCGTGAGCGGCGAAACGACGCCTCCCATGCCCTTCACGACGAGATCGCGCGCCCGCGACACGAGCTCTCCCTTGCCGGAGAACGCGCCGGCGATCACGTCCCCGTGGCCCGACATCGCCTTGGTCATGCTGTGCACGACGAGGTCGGCGCCGAGGTCGAGCGCGCTCTGGCAGAACGGGGTGGCGAAGGTGCCGTCGACCACCACCGTTGCCCCTTTTTCATGGGCAAGCGTCGCGATCTCGCGCACGTCGAGGAGGCCCAGCGTAGGGTTCTGCGGGGTCTCGACGTAGACCACGGCGGCGCCCTCGCGGAGCGCCTCGGCGTACGCGCTCGTGCTCGAGTCGACGAACGTCGTGCGGACCCCGAACCTGGGGAGGCGCTCGCGGAGCAGTCGGGCCGCCTCGGCGTACATCGAGCGAGGCGCGATCACATGGTCCCCCTGCCCGGCGAGGCTCATCACGGCGCCTGCGATCGCGGCCATGCCGCTCGCTGTGACACACGCGTCCTCGGCGCCTTCGAGCGCGGCGACCTTGGCTTCGAGCGCCTTCACCGTGGGGTTCTGCCACCGCCCGTAGATGTAGGCGTCGTTCTCGCCGCGAAAGGCGCCCGCGGCTTCGTCGGCCGACGCGAACCCGAACGCGGACGACATCACGATGGGGACGTCGAGCGCGTGGGTGTGAGGATCGATCTCTTCGCCTGCGTGCACGGCGAGTGTCGTCAAGGCTTCGCGCCGGAGCGCGAGGGCCGCGTCGTAGGGAATGTCGGTGGGGATCACGCGGGCAGTCTACCCGACGCTGGCGGGCCCGCCGCGAACGACGATCACGCGCGTTTGTTCAGCGCGACGACGAGGCCTCCCGCGATGACGAGCGCCATGCCCAAAAAGGCCGTCGGGCGAGGGATCTCGTGGAGCCAGGCGGCCCCGAGCCCCGCGCTCACGGCGACCGCGAGGTAGCCCACCGCGGCCACACGCGCCGCGCGCTCGAGGGCGTACGCGCGTGTCATGCAGATCTGCGCCACGCCCGCCGCCACGCCCGCGAGCACCATGTAGAGCGCATCGCGCGGGCGAGGGAGGGCGAGCGTCGGCAAGGAGAGGAGGGTCATCGTCGCGGCCGCGAAGAGAGAAAAGTGCACGGCCACGGCCTCCGGAGACTCCGTCTTGCCGAGCTTCCGGAGCATGATCATCGCGAACGCGGCGAAGATCGCGGCGAGCGTCGCGACCCCTCCCGTGAGCCACGCGTCGGGCGTGTGACCGTGCCCACCGAAGAGGAAGGAAGGCCGGAGGAGCAAGATTGCGCCCCCGAGCGACACGACGAGCGCGACGAACACCCGGCCCCCGGTGCGCTCGCCGAGGAGGTGGGGCGTCAAGAACGCCAGAAACACGGGCGTGAGGTTCAAGAGGGTCGTCGTGTCCCCGAGCGGGAGCCCGCGCCGCGAGAGCGCGTAGAACGTGCACACCATCGACGCCGTGCCGAGCGCGCTCCGCCACCACATGCCCGTTTTGTCGCGGGTCGTGAGGCGCGCGCCCCTCGCTCTCGCCACGGCGAACGCGATGAGCGCCCCCGTGAAGGCGCGGGTCGCACCGACGTGCGCCCACGGCACCGCGCCTCCTTCACCCACGAGCCGCGCGAAGAAGTTCATCGTGGCGAAGAGCACGGCGCTCGCGGCCATCCACGCGTAGGCCGCACGGCGCTCTTCCCATGTAGGAGTGGGTGCGGGAGAGACCTCCACGCGCGCGACACTAGCAGCCTGTTGGCTTTTCGGACCGAGGCCGTTCGACGTCCGCGCCCGAACGCCGAGGCGCGCGCGGAACCTACTCCCTCGTCAGGGACTCCCAAGGGTCGTTTTGTAGGTGAGCACGACCCTTGGAAGTCCCCGACGGGGGACGCACCGCAGGATCGGAACGAAGGTGGTCGGGATGCGGCGCCGACGCCCCTTGGAAGTCCCCGACGGGGGAGCGGCCGACGCCCCTTGGAAGTCCCCGACGGGGGACGGGAGAAAATCAACGGAATGCTATGACGAGGGCGCGCGATGCGCGAGCGCTGATTCCAGCCGGCGCGGGCGCGAGGTGCAAAAGGCCCCGTCCGTCCCCGGCCCGGTCCGTCCCGGCTCGGTGGGCTCGGTGGGCTCGGCGGGCTCGGCGGGGGACGGCTCATGGCCCTCGTCGCAAACTGCGAGGTGCCTTCGCACTGTGGTACGGTCGTAGAACCCGGCCGCGCGCGATCGTTCGACGGCCACGAGGAGCCATGCTCAAAGTCGAGTGCGAGTCCTGCAAGGCGCCCTACCAGATCGACGAGCGCCGAGTCCCCAAGGGCGGGCTCAAAATGCGTTGTCCGAAGTGCGGGCACTCGTTCGTCGTGCAAAACCCGAACGAGCCCGCGGCCGCCGCGCCCCCTCCCGCTGCGCCTGCGGCTCCCGCGGGTCCGCAGCGGATCCCGTCGTTCACCGGCGCCCTCGATGGCATCGATCTGCCCGCGCTCGCGTCCGACGCGGGCCTCCCGGCTCCCGCCAAAGGTGCGCCGGCGAAGCGCCCCGCGCCCATCGCGAAGCCCGTGGCCGCGCCGCCTCCGGCCCCGGCAGCGGCCGCGGCCGCCCCGTCGGCTCCCCCGGTCCCCTCGTTCGACGGGTTCGGCTCGGTCGAGGACGATCTCCCCGCTCTCCCGGGCTTCGGTGACGTCGGCGGGTTCGGCGAGATCGACTTCCCCATGGCGAAGCCCGCGGCGGCGCCCGCACCGTTCCCGGCGGCGCCGAAGCCGCAGTTCGGCGAGGTCCGTGAGCCTACGGGTGTCGGCCTCCCGGCGCCCGTCGCGCGGCCCGCCCCCTCGTTCCCCAAGGCCGCGCCCGTCGCGCCCGCGCCCCCTCCGCCTGCTCCCTCCGCGCCCCCGGCGTTCGGCGACATCGGCGACGTGGTGGGGCTGCCGGCCGCGCTCGGGCCCGCTGCCGGTCTGCCGATGCCGAAAGCCGCACCGCCGCCCGCCGCCGCTCCCGCGCCCCACGCGGGCGGGTTCGGTGACGTCGGGGGCTTCGGCGACATCGGCCTCCCCGCGGTCCATGGCGGCGGCGCAGGTCTCCCGTCGGTGGGCGGAGGTGGAGCGGGTCTTCCGTCGGTCGCCGGAGGCGGAGCGGGTCTCCCGTCGGTCGCGGGAGGCGGAGCGGGCCTCCCGGCGGTGCATGGCGGCGGAGGCGGAGGTGGCGGAGATTTTGGCTTCGGCGAGCTCGACCTGCCGAGCCTCATGAGTGATCTTCCGGGCCTCGGGGGCGCGGGGCTGCCGATGCCCGGCGGCGCAGGCCTGCCGATGCCCGGCGGTGCGGGGCTGCCGATGCCTGGCGGTGCGGGGCTGCCGATGCCCGGCGGCGCGGGACTGCCGATGCCCGGAGGCGCGGGACTGCCGATGGCGACCGGTCCAGGGGGCTACCTGCCGGCGACGGCCGATCAACAGGGCCTCCTCCCGGGGCAAGCGAACCTGCCCTCCGCCTCTCAGGGCAACTACCTCCCTTCGATGGCGCAAGGGCAGGGTCTCCTGCCGTCCCAGTCGAACCTCCCCATGCCCATGGGCGGCTTCGGAGACATCGACCTGCCCGTCGCCCAGCAGTCGCTCGGGAGCGGCTTCGGGGATCTCGACATCGGCGGCGGCTCTCAAGGCTCGGCCGGCGGAGTCGGCTTCGGCGAGGTCGACCTCGGCGGGGGTGGCGGCGGAGGAGACATGTCGTCCGACGCGCTCCTCCCCGGAGCGAGCGGTCCACGTCCCGCCGTCAGCGGCGGCTTCGGGGCCGATCCGGCGAACCCGAGCGTGCCTCCACCACGCGCTCGACCCACGCGCTCGGCGCAAGGGAGCGGGGGCTCGAGGGCCCCTCGTATCATCGCAGGACTATTGGCTTTGTTCGTGATCGGGGGAGCCGCCCTCCAGGCCACTCCCTACGGCGCGTTCGGCTACCTGGCCATCAGCGACGCGCTCCACTCGAGCGAATACAAGAAGACCACGCAGCAGGCTGCCACGCAGGCCCGCACGTCGCTCGCGAAGGACGTCTACGGCGACGCGCGAAAGGTCGCGTCCGACCTCGTCGCGACCCAAGCGAAGAACCCCCGTGCGCGGCAGCTCGCGGCCTACGCGGCCCTCACCGAGTACGCCGTCGAGCTTCGGTTCGGCATCGTCACCGAGCACGCCGCGAAGGCGTCGTACCTCCTCGGCACCATCCCCGCGAAGACCGACGTGCCCTACCTCTCGGCGGCCCAGGGCGCCCGCGAGGCCGTGGCCGGCAAGTACGACGAGGCCCGGGCGCTCCTCGACGCGGCCGCCAAAAAAGACCCGAACGACCCCGTGCAAGACGACATCCGCTTCGTTCGGGGCGAGCTCGAGCTCGCGGCCAAGAACGCCGACGCGGCGATCTCCGCGTTCTCGGCGGCAGGGCAGGGGGCCTCGCCTCGCGCGCACTTCGGGCTCGCGCGCGCCTACCTCCTCAAGAAGGACAGGGCGAAGGCCGAGGCCGAGGTCGAGGCGACGCTCAAGGGCTCGCCCGAGCACGTCGGCGCCTTGCTCGCGCGCGCGCGGCTCGCGTGGTCTCTCCACCGCGACGAGGCCGCGTCGCTGAAGGATCTGGCGGTCATCGTCGACGGCGTGGCCAAGCCGAACGCGTCGCCGGGTGAGCTCTCCCAAGCGTACTCCCTTCGCGGGTGGGTCATGCTCACGGCCAACCGCGCGAGCGACGCTCGCACCGCCTTCGAAGAGGCGCGCAAGCTCGACGCCCGCAACACCTCGGCCCTCATCGGCGAGGGCGAGCTCCTCTACGCCGACGGTCGCTACACCGAGGCGATCTCCCGCTTCGAGGAGGCCGTCCAAAAGAGCCCGGACGACGTCGACGCCGTGTGCGGCGCCGCCAAGACCAAGATCGCCCTCGAGCGCCTCCAAGACGCGAAGACCCAGCTCACGGCCGCGCGGAGCACCTTCAAGAGCGAGATGGCCGTCGCCCTCTGGCTCGGCAAGGCCGAGGACGCGCTCGGAAACAAGTCCGTGGCCGAGAGCGAGTACAACGTCGCGATCGCGCTCGCGGATCCGGCCCTCCCGAACGCGGTCGAGCCGTACGCGGCCCTCGCCAAGCTCCTCGCAGCGCAGGGGCGAACGACCGAAGCGCTCCAGAAGCTCGAGCTCGCGAAGAGCAAGCTCGTCGACACCCCCGCGCTCCAGCGTGCCTTCGGCGACGTGCTCGCGGCGCAGGGCAAGTTCGACGACGCGATCGGCCACTACCAGAAGGCCCTCGCCAAGAACGAGAACGACATCGCGACGCACTTCCGCCTCGGCCAGGCCTACCGGAAGATGCGCAAGATGGACCTCGCGAGCGCCTCGCTCGAGAAGGTCGCGGCGGTCGACAAGGAGTACCCCGGCCTCGCCCTCGAGCGCGGCATGCTCTTCGAAGAGTCGGGCGACGTACAAAAAGCCCTCGACCAGTTCCAAGGTGCGCTCGCCAAGGCGCCCACGGATCTCGATCTCATGCTGCGCGTGGGCGCAGCTTACGTCGTCATCGGGCAGACCGAAGAGGGCGTGAAGATGCTCACCAAGGTGTTCGAACAGCGCCCGAACAGCGCCGAGGCGAACCACTTCCTCGGTCGCGCGTACCTGCGTCAAGGTGGCCTCCAGACGACCGCCGCCATGCCGCGACTCCGCCGCGCCGCCGAGCTCGATCCGAACCGGGCCGAGTACCACCTCTACGTGGCCTGGGCGGCGAACGAGGCCACGCAGCCCGACGTGGGCCTCGCCAGGAAAGAGATCGATCGGGCCCTCGAGCTCGACTCGACCTTGGCCGACGCGTACTGGCAGCGCGGCATCGTGAACTTCAAGCAGGCCGCCGTGAAGGACGCCGAGAAGGACCTCCGCAAGGCGCTCGAGCTCAAGCCGAACCGCATCGAGGCCCACGCCACGCTCGCCGAGATCCTTCAGCACGGAAACAACGACGCCGCGGCCCTCGCCGAGTGGGCCATCGCGACCACCGCCATCCCCAAGAACGCGTACTGGCGCTACCGCTACGGCTCGCTCCTCCTCGAAAAGGGGAAGAGCGCCGAGGCCGTCGGGCACCTCACGTTCGCGCTCACCGAGGGTGGCCTCCAAGCGCCTCGGCCGGGCTGGCTCTACCAAGCGGCCTTCGCGGCGGCCGAAGCGCAGCGCAAGACCGGAAAGAAGGCCGAGGCGATCGAGAGCTACAAGCGCTTCTTGGAGCTCGCGCCCTCGTCGTCGCCCGATCGCGCCGACGCGATCCGGGCGCTCAAGCAGCTCGGCGGACCCGTGCCCGAGTGACGGGAGTACGTCGGGTCGGTTGAGATAACTCCCCGAGCCTACTGACTTATTTCGTGGTGCCCCACCTCAGGGCGGGGCGGCGCGTCTCTCCGCGCGTGCACGATCGACGGCTCGGGCGAAGCGCGCGAAGTCCTCGACCGAGAGGGTCTCCCCACGCCGTCCGAGATCGATACCGCACTCGGCCGCGCACCCGTCGACCACGTCTCCGAGGGCGGCCCAGGCGTTGCGGAGGGTCTTTCGGCGCATGGCGAACGCGAGCTTCACGACGCTGCGCAAGGTCTGGTCTTCGATGGCGCGTGGCACCGGCGTCGGGGTGAGCGCGACGACCGCGCTCGTCACCTTGGGAGGGGGATGGAACGACCCGGGCGCCACGCGGAAGAGGCGGACCACGTCGAACCGCGCCTGCGTGAACACGGTGAGCGCCCCGTAGTCCTTCGTGCCCGGCGACGCGACGAGCCGGTCCGCGACCTCGTCTTGGACCATGAACACCGCTCGCGCGAGGCTCGGCGCGAGCCCGACGGCGAGCTCGATGAGCTGCCCGGTGATTTGGTAGGGCAAGTTCCCGCAGAGCACACGAGGCTCGGGGAGCTCTGCGAGCAGCGAGGAGAGGTCGGTGTGGGCGGCCGAGGCCTCGACGAGCCGGAACGTCCCACGCTCGGCCTCGGCGGCGAAGAGCCCGTTCAGCACCGGCACGAGGTCGCGATCCCGCTCGATCGCGACGACACGGCCGGCCTTCGCGAGCAGCGCGGCCGTGAGCGCGCCGGTCCCCGCGCCGATCTCGAGCACGCTGGCCCCGCCGAGCTCGCCCTCGGGCACACACGCCTCGGCGATCTTGGCCACGACGCCCGCGTTGGCGAGGAAGTTCTGGCCGAAGCTCTTCTTGGGGCTAAGGCCATGATGTTTAAGAATATTTCGTGGGTCTTGCGCGGTCATGAGCGGGCCTTTTCTTTGACGATGGGCTCGGGCTCTTCGCTCGGCTTCGAGCGCACCTTGACCGGCCGTAGACGAATTCCGAGGGTACGCAGGCGCTTCTCGGCGCGGCGTTTTCCGGCGCGGACGCGGGTCGAAACGGCCTCGGCGACCATGCGGCCGACCTCACGCTCCGTAGCCGACGCGGCGACGTCGGCGAGGCTCGCGTCGAAGTCGGGCAGGTGGAACTGCACGTCGACGCGGTGTTTCTTGAGCTTCACGAGCGCGCGCTCGGTCGCGCCGTCCGGGATCGGGGCTTGGGCGAAGACGTGCACCACGCTCGGCACGGGCCGCTCGGTCAGGAGCCGCTCGAGGGCACGACCGAGCTCGCGGTCGGTCGCGTCACGTTCGCCCTCGAGCTTGGGCGGCAGCTCGATCCCGAACGCGGCGCAGTAGTGGCGGAGGCGCTGCTCGCGCGACGTCTTGGCGAACGGAGGCCTCGGGACGAAGGGTGCCCGCGAACGCAGGGCGTCGGCCTTGGCCGCGAGCGCGTCGAGGTTGCCCCGCGCGACGTCGGCGAGGCCTCCTGCGTCGAGGGGGCGCGCGTGCTCCGCCACGCGGGTCGCGACCTCTTGTTCGTCGAGCTCGCTGCGGTCGGAGTCGGTCATGTTCGCGGCGCTCGCGAGGGCCGCGGCGATGCGCCCGAGCTGAGCTGCGCCCTCCTCGGCCGGGACCCACGAGCGGACGCGCGAGGCCACGACGGCCATGCCTACGAGGTCGCCGCGCGTGAGGTAGCGCGTCGCCAGGGCGCCGACGATGTCGCCGGTCGCGTCGAGGGGCGCCACGCCAGGCGCGCCGGCCCAGAGCTCGACCGAGGCGTCCACCACGAGCCACACGACGTCGCGCTCCTCGCGCTCCATCTCGCGCACGACGAGCTTCCGCCTCTTCGCGCTCGCCTTCCACGCGATGCGCTTGAACGGATCTCCGGGCACGTGGTCGCGGAGCTCGCGGAGCTCGTCGCTCTCGCCGCGCGCGTTCCCGGCGCGCCCGCGCACCGACAGGCTCCGTGAGCGGCCGCCGCGAGGCGACTCGATCGCCGCGAGCAGGCGCGGGGGCAGCACCTCGACGCCGTGGGGGTTCGCGAAGAGGAGCGGCACCTCGTAGAGCCCTTCGCCTCCGCCGGGCGTGCCGCGCACCTCGAGGGCCACGCCGTGCACGCCCCAGCGCCCGATGCGGTTCGCCTTGATGCGCACGTCGAGGCGCACGCGCGAGCCGGCGGGGAGCTCGATCGCTTGGGGATCCATCTCCGCCGAGAGCATGCTCGACACGATCGGGCGGAGGCTCACGGCGCGCGCGTCGTCGCTGCCGCGGTTTCGCAGCTCCGCCTCGAGCACGAGCTCACCCCCGCGCGCCACACGCGAGACACGCCGCGCCGTGGTCCACACCATCTCGAACCCCGACGACCGGATCCGCGCCACCGTCGCGTGTGCGAGCACCCGCCCGAGCGCGACGGCGAGCACCATGGCGCCCCCGAACGCGCACACCGCGGCCTCGCGGCCGACGATGCCCACGACGACCATGGCCGCGCCGGCGAGCGCCACGTGAAATGCGGGTCGTGTGGGGTGGAGTTGCATGGTGTGCGATGAATCGAGAGCCTTCGGTCGGGCCTCTCAGGCCGGCCGCGCTCCTCGGCGGTAGCCCACCTTGGAGAGCGACTCTTCGATGATCTGCTCGCGTGCTCGCGAGTCTCCCTCGAGCTCGGCCGAGAGCACGAGCCTGTGCGCGAGCACGCTCGTCGCCACGGCGCGGACGTCCTCCGGGACGACGAACGCGCGCCCCTCGAGGAGCGCCTTGGCCTTCGAGGCCTGAACGAGGGCGAGCGTCGCGCGGGGGCTCGTGCCGAGCGTGACCTTCGGGTGCGCCCGCGTGAAGTGCGAGAGCGCCACGCAGTACTCGAGGAGGTCGTCGTCCACGTGGATGCGCGCCGCGAGGTGCTGCAGACGGAGCACGTCCTCGGCCGTGAGGAGCGGCCGCACGGTCGGCGCGTCGATGCCGTGGAGCTTCAACATGTGCGCCTCTTCGCGCGCCGTGGGGTAACCTATCGGCACGCGGACGAGGAAGCGGTCGACCTGCGCCTCGGGGAGCGGGTAGGTGCCCTCGAGGTCGATGGGGTTCTGCGTGGCGAGCACGAGGAAGGGCGCCGGCAGCTCGAACCTGTCGCCTTCGATCGTGACCTGCCGCTCCTGCATGGCCTCGAGCAGCGCCGATTGCGTCTTCGCGGGCGCGCGGTTGATCTCGTCGGCCAAGACGACGTTGGCGAAGATCGGGCCCGCGCGGAGGGAGAACGTTCCGTCCTTCGGGGAGAGCACGTACGTGCCGGTGATGTCGGCCGGGAGCAGGTCGGGGGTGAACTGGATGCGCCGAGACGAGCACCCGAGCGCCGACGCGAACGCCTTCACGAGCGTCGTCTTGGCGACGCCCGGCACGCCCTCGAGCAGCACATGCCCGCGCGCCATGATCGCGACGAGCATCATGTCGGGGGCCCGGCTCGAGCCCACGTAGATGCGTAGGATCTCGCGGCGAAGCTCCTCGATGCGCTCCTTGGCGGCCGAGATTTCCGACGACGACACTTGGGTGCTCATGCGCCCGCCTTTTGTTCCGACACGTTGCGCTCCACTTCTTGCACGATGCGCTTCACCACGGCCGATGCCTCGGTGAGCTCACGATCCTTGTACGCGGGCGAGAGGCCGCCTTTCAGCGAGAGCACGGTCGTCTCGACGGTGGCCATCTTGAGGAGCAGCGCGCGCAGGGCGGCGAGACCCGAGGCGTCGAGGAGGCGCCTCTGGGTCACGATGGCCACGAGCTCGGACTGCGGGGGCAGGGCGTCGAGGCCGAGGGCCGCGCAGAGATCCTCTTCGAGGGCGTGTTTGAGCTCCAGCATGGCGAGCACACGCGACGCCTGGGGCGAAGCCACGACCGCCGCGTGACCTGCGACGCCGCCGTGGCCGACCGGCCCGAGCTTCCGCGTGAAGCGAGGCATCTGCGGCTTGTGCACCTTCGCCGCGCGGGTGGCGACCCACACGACGACCGACAGGCCCGCCCCGATGGCGAGCGTGAAGAGCATGGCCGGTGGCATGCCCTGCGTGCGGATCCCGTCGACGAGCTCGCGCAGGGCCTTCAGCGCTTGGTCGACCTCCGAGTCGCCTCCGCCGAACTTTCCGCGCGACGAGAACCCGCCCGCGACGAGGTAAATCTTGCCGTTTCGTGCGCCCCACGTGTCGTCGTCGAGCGCGTAGTGCACGAGGCCCTTCGCGAGCGCCTTGTTGCCGGCGAACCGGAGCATCGCGTTCATGACCATCGACGGATCCGAGAGGATGAGGAGCCGCCCCTTGCCCACCGCGCCGGCGACGCCCACGGGCACGTCCGCGCCGTTCGGGTCGGCCGAGCGGACCTTGAGCACCGGTGAGAGATCGGGGTGCTTGATGCCGGTCGCGTGGTTCGTCACCACCCGCTGCACGTCGGCCACGACGGGATGCGCGCTCGCGGGCTCGGCGAGCGCGAGGCGAGGGTTCTTTCGGAGCATCTCGGCGGGCCGGTCGGGGAGGGGGACCCGCTCCATGCCGAAGTGACGTAAGAGCCCGTCACCTTTGCCGAAATCGTCGAGGAGGAGCACCCTCCCGCCCGCGTGCATGAACTTGGCGAGCTCGGCGGCGTCGACCACCTTCTCGGGGTGCAGCATGACGACCGCGTCGACCGGCGTGATCGCGGCGAGGTCGAGGGTGTCGGCCACCACCACGTGGCTCTGCCCTACCTCGGCGCGGGCCAGGCGCACGAGCTCGGAGCACCCCTCCCAGTCGACGCCGCGAAGGTCGAACGGGCTCCCGGCGCGCGCGGACGAGGGCACGAGCGCGAGCACGACGAGCACGAGCGCACCCACGAGCGCCCGCGCAGCGCGAAACGCCGCGCCGACGGGGACCGTCGAGCTTGGGGGCAGGGGGGAAGACACGTGGGAGCCGAACGTTATCAAGGGAGTACACCCGGAAACGCCGTTTTTTGGGGCCCGTCTCGGGTGCTTGACCAGGTGTTGCCCATTGCTAGCCTGAAAAGGTAGCCTTAGGTTCGCGGTGTCGGTCGTCCCCCCCGCGCTTGGAGGACCCCATGCTCCCTCCCTTCATCATCGAGCAAATCCGGAAACGCGAAGAACAAGAGCGAGCACGGCACGAGCAGCCGGTCCTCGAGCTCCCTATCCCACGCCCCCGTATTCCCCGCAGCAGCGAGGGCGTGGCCGAAGAAGAATCCAACCGCGGAGTCGTCATCCTCGAGATGTGAACGCTCCCACCCCGATGGCATCGCGGCCGATCCCTTACGCTCGAGGGGTCGGCCGCTCGTCTTTCGAAGGTCCGATCGGGTCAGGGCGCCCGCTCGATCACGAGCGCGGCCGTCCCGTGTTTCGCGAGAGGCACCTCGATGCCCCCCGAGAGGAGCTCCGCCCCGGTCTTCGAGGGGAAGACCACGCCAGTCAGGCCGTTCTTCACGGTGTAGCGGGCCGACGGCGCGAGGCCGAGCCTCCCCCCGTCGAGGAGCTCCACCCGGGTCGTCCCGGCGTCGTGCCCCGAGACGACGAACACGAAGAGCCGCTTTTTGTCCCGCGAGAGGCGCGCCCAGGCCTCTTCGCGGAGGCCCGTCGCCCGCAGGGCCGGGGTCACTCCGGCGAGCTGCATGACGTGCCGCATGAGGGCGCGTTTGCGCGTGAGATCCGCGTCGTCCGCGCGGTAGTACGAGTCGTGGTTGAAGACGCTGCCGAAGTGGGCCCCGAAGAGCACACGCGGCGCGCCCGAGCCCGTGCGCGAGAAGGCCACGGTGCGGCCGTCGTTGCCGAGCGGAGCCGTGCGCTCCACCACGAGGGGCGTGGCGCCCGCGGCGGGCGTGAAATAACTCTGATGCCAGAAGGTCTTGGTCGTGCCCTCGGCCCCCGCGAGCTTCACGTTCGTGTCGCCCGAGCGGAGCCCCACCCCGAGCCAGGAGTAGTCGCCCGTCTCTTGCGCATCGAAGAGCGCGGCGAGCTTCTGCACCGACGGAGAGCGTGCACCCTGCAAGTTTCGTAGCCCGGGCGTCAGCATGGCGACGAGCGCGCCGCCCTGCGCGTGGAAGGCCACGAGCTTGTCGGCCGCGGCGTCGTCGATCATGTCCGGGATGATGACGACGGCGGCCTTTTGCCCGGCGAGGGCCGAGTCGGCGCGCGAGAGCTCCCCCACCTTCGGGTCGAAGCCCGAGGTGACGAGCCACCCGAAGACGCCGGGGTACTCGGCCGCGTAGAGGGCCTGCATGTCGTCCCTCGTGCCCGCCTGCGGTACCGCATAGGCGCCGTCGTTCAGCACGGTCACGGCGTCCTCGATCTCTTCGCTGGACGAGAAATCGGCCTCGAAATCGTGGGTGAACGTGCCCCAGCGCTTCATCACGTCGAACCGCGGGCGGAGGGCCCCGTCGATGCCGATGGCGCCCTGGAAGTCGTACGACGAGTCGTCGAGGTTGTAGCCGCCGCGCAGCACGTAGAAGCTGCCGCCCTTCATGCCGTGACCGAACGACTTGGCGAGGAGCTGGTCGGTCGCCTCGGGCGAGACCTCGGGCTTGATGCCGAGCGGGAACGAATAAAACCCGCCCTGGAGCTCGGCGCCGAACGTGTAACGCTGGGCGTCCCGCGTGTAGAGCTTGCCCCCTTCGCCGTAGAGCTTCGTGAAGTAGTCGACCTGGAAGGGCTGATCGACGATCTCGCCGTTCGTGGGAAATTGCTTCGGGTAGAGGTCGGTGCCGCAGAGGCCCACCTGGTTTTTGATCGCGGCGTCGTGCACGAGCACGTTGCGGAGCGGGAGGCCGAAGGGCGAGTCGTTCGTGAAGAACATCACGTCGGGCTCGCGGATGCCGCGCGCCTCGATCATTTGGCGGAGCGTCTTCAGGTACTCGAGTGAATAGGCCTGGCCTGCCTCGTACCAGTCGCGCGCGGCCACGTTGTCCTTCTCGGCCTTGGGGACGTCGCTCGGGGGAGTCACGTTCGCGAACGCCGCGTACGTCGTGCCGTAGAGCGTGTTGAGCCGGGCGATGCTGCCGCCGTACTTTCGCTCGAGGAACGCGCGGTAGTGCTGGAGGGACGGGGCCGAGTAGTCCACGTCGCCGTAGCGGTTCGCCCAGTACTGGTTCGTCTCGTTGTCGATCTGCACCGCGACGACGCACCGTGAGGCGATGAAGGGTGTGAGGATGGGGAGCACCTTGTCGTACCAGGCCCCCACGGCGGCGAGGTAGTCGCGATCGAGGAACGTCGGCTGGGTCTGCGTCGCGTCGCCGGTCGGGCTGAAGTTGAAGGTGTCGCCGTTCGCCTTCTTGACGAGGCTCCCGGGGTGCGCGGCCTTCCACCACGCGGGCACGGCGCCGAACGTCCCGAAGCCCTTGGGCCACTCGGCCGTGATGAGCGGCCCGGGCTTCGCCACGACCTTCATTCCGGCTTGGCAGGCGAGCTCGAGGAACTTCTTCGCGTCGCGCGCGCCGGCGAAGTCCCACGTGCCGGCCGCGGTCTCGTGGTAGTCCCAGGGGAAATACGAGCCGACCGTGTTCATGTTCGCCTGCTTCATCTTGGCGAACGTGTCGGCCCACATGGCGTGCGTCTTGGCCGCGTCGTAGCCCTTGTCGCGCACGCGGAAGTACGGGACATCGCCTCCGTAGAGCACCGTGGGGCGCCCGTCGATGACGAGCTCACCTCCCTTGACCTCGACACGAGGGCCCGATGGGCCGGCGTCGCCTGAGCCTCCGTCGGGGCCGGGACCGGGCGGTACGGTGGTGGTCGCGTCGGGGCCTGGGCCACCGTCGGGCGGCGGTTCGGCGGGGCTGTCCGAGCCGCACGCGGCGACGACACCGAGACCCACGAGCGCGGCGAGTGCCATGACGTGACGCATGCTCCGGAGAGTAGCAGCGGCCAGGGATGCTGCCTCGGCAAGGTTCGGGGTGCCCCCGCGCGGCGGACGCCTGCATAGAGGGTGCTCGACTCCATCGGCCGGCCTGACTAGGCTCCGCCGCGAGATGGCCCGTCTTCCTTATGGCTCCGGCAAAAAAGTAGCGCCAAGTGCCCGAAAGGGTTGGCGTTTTGGCGCTGCCGTGGGGGTCGCCCTCGCCGCCCTCGCGCCCTCGCTGACCCACTGTTACGCCACCGGGCAGGGGTCCTCGCCGCCCCTCGACCGCCTCTATTTTCCGGTCGGCCTCGCCGTGTCGCACGGCGGCAAGACGCTCTACGCCCTGAACTCCGACTTCGACCTGCAATACAACGGCGGCACGATCCAGTCGCTCGACCTCACCGCCATCCGGCGCGATGCGCTGCTCGCGATCGCGCGCCCCTACCACTCCGCGCTCCCGCTCGCCCGCCCCGAAGAGCGCCCCGAGGGAGCCGATACCCTCTCGTGCGCCGAGCTCTCGCTGCCCGGGGTCCGCAAGGACGGGACGGCCCGCCCGCTCGGCGAGTCGTGCGCGCCTCCCGTGGTCGCCTCGGCCTACGTGCGCGACGCGGCCGTCATCGGCGCCTTCGGCACCGACCTGCAAATCAGCCGAAATCGCGCCACGCTGGACCCTCCCGCTGGCCAGGCGCGCCTCGGGCCTCGCGCCAAAGACAGGCTCTTCGCGCCGCTCCGTGGCTCGGCGGCGGTGCTCTGGGTCGACGTCGACAGCGACCTCGGCGCCGGCGACCCCACGAAGCTCGATTGCGGCACCCGCGTCGACGCCCGCTGCGACGCCATCCACCTCACCGGGCCGAACCCCGACAACGAGCCGCAGAACACACGAAAGCTCACGCTCCCGGGCGAGCCGTTCGGGCTCGCACAAGGCCAAGACGGCTCGTCCATGGTGGTGACCCACCAGAACGACACGAAGGCGACGCTCGTGACCACGGGCCTCCCCTACACGTGCGAAAACGGCGCTCCGCCCTGCGACCGCCCCGCCGTGCAGTTCGTGGCCGAGGGCGTACGTACGGGTGGCACGTCGATCGTGTCGGTGCCGTATGACGGCGAGGCCTTCGCCGCGGGGAAGATCCCGAAGCCCGCGTTCTTGGGCACGAGCCGCCTCGTCGCCGAGATCGGGCTCCTTCGTGAGTATCCCGATCAGACCGACGGGGTCGCCTCCACCCTGCGCCGGCCCTTTTTGTCGCGCGAGCGCGCATATCCGCTCACCATCGCCGCGGGCGGCACCGACTCGCGCGGCATCGTGCTCGATCCGAGCACCCGCGTCGCGTGCAAAGCCCGCGTGAAGCGCGACGGCCGCCCCGCCGCCGACGTGGCGAAGGACCTCGTCGCCTGCGCGCGGAAGCCGCTCCGAGTCTTCGTGGCGAACCGCTCTCCGGCCGCGCTCCTCGTGGGCGAGCTCGGGAGCGACGTCGGCAACGACACGATCGACGCGTTCGACCCCGAGAAGCTCACCTTCTACGACTCGATCCCGCTCACGCAGGGCCCGTCGAAGGTGTTTTTGGCGCCCATCGTCGACGCCAACGGAAAGTACGTGCTCCGCGTGTTCGTCGTCTGCTTCGACGCGTCGTCGATCTTCGTCATCGATCCCGAGACGCGCGAGCTCGAGAACACCATCCGCGTCGAGGCCGGGCCCTTCGCGATGGCGTTCGACCCGTTCGATCTCGCGAAGGTCGCCGTCGGTGACAGCGTTCCCACCGAGAACGTCTCGGTGCCGGCGCTCGGCGACACCCCCGTGAGAAAGTACCGGTTCGCCTACGTCGCGAGCTTCACGAAGTCGGCCATCCAGGTCGTCGACCTCGACAACTCCGTCTCCAACAAAGACACCTTCGAGAAGGTCGTCTTCACCGTGGGTGAGCCCACGCTGCCGAAGGGCGTCAAGTGAACGAACGTCGGACTCTCCTCCGCCGGGGCGCGGCCCTCCTGCTCGCGCTCGGCGCTGCGGGCCTCTCCGGGCTCTCGGCGAGCTGTTCGCAGACCCCGCCGAACAACCCCGTGCGCACGTTCGAGCGCCCCGAGCAGCTCGACGTCGTGTGCATGAAGGTGCGCGACCGCGACGAAGGGTCGTACGTCCCGCCCCAGCCCGCGCCGCTCTCGGAGTGCACGGCGCTCTCGGCCGAGGACGCGATCACCACCGGCGCCGGCGAGCTCCGGGCCTACCACCTCTACGCCCTCGTCACGCAGACCTCGCGCGGCGAGGTGGCCGTGGCCGATCTCACCGGCGGCTACGTGGTCGACCACGATCGCGTCTCGCCGAGCATCAACTTCCTCACCGTGGGCAGCCTCCCGCGCGACATCGCGGCCACCCCCGACGGCGAGCTCGCGTTCGTCACGTCGGCCGAGCCGAACAAAGCCGCGCTCTACGCGATCGAGACCCGCAAGATGCTCGGCGATTGGCTGTTCCCGGCCGAGAAGACCACGCTCGCGTCGTGGCCGTCGTGCTCGCTGCCGAGCGCGCCCACGTCGGTCGCGGTCCTCCGGGACGACGGCATCGCCGGCTCGAAGAAGGCGCTCTCCGAGGCCACGGTCGCCGTGCTCTTGCCCGGAACTGCTGGAAATCCTTCAAAAATTGTCACGATGGACGCGAGGGCGTTCTTCGACGCCCCGAAGGACGGGTACGCCGGACCTCTCGTCGGCCGAGGGTCGCTCGGGTCGTGCCCCGTGCTCGGTGTCATCGAGCTCTCGGGGGGGGACGCCGTGCCCGCCGAAGCCCCGCGCGGCCCCGAGTGGGACGACGGCGTGAAGTACCGCGCCGAGGCCGCGAAGCTCCCCGACCCTGGGCCGCTCCCCGCGGGCGAGTCCTCGAAGGAGCGCCTCCCGTTCGCCAAGGCGTGCTTCGACGCGGCGACCAAGCCGGACGGCA
Source organism: Myxococcales bacterium (assembly GCA_016712525.1). Taxonomy (NCBI): domain Bacteria; kingdom Pseudomonadati; phylum Myxococcota; class Myxococcia; order Myxococcales; species Myxococcales bacterium. The sequence continues at coordinate 2,819,798 of JADJQX010000007.1, read as the reverse complement.
CGCCCGCGTCGGTGAAGCTCTCGTTCGCCGAGTCCTTGAAGGAAGAGAAGGGCCGCGCGACCCGCTTCGTCAAAGACGGCACGCGCCTCTACGTGGCCGACGCGAAGCTGCCCGTGATCCACGTGGTCGACGTGTCCGACCCGAAGGCACCGGTCGAGCTCCCGTCGCTCGTCGCCACGAGCCTGCAGGATCCGTCTCGCCTCGTCACGGTGAAGAGCCTCGCTCTCAGCCCCGAGACGCGCGACTACCGGCGGTATCTCTACGCCGTCGACGAGAAACAAGGCTCGATCATGGTGTTCGACGTGTCCCGCGAGGGCACGACGTCGCGCTATCCGCTGACGCGCCCCAACGCGCAATCGAACCCGTTCGAGCCGCTCGATCGCATCGAGCTCGACGCGCCGGTCGTCTCGGTCCAGTTCGCGCGCCACGAGGCCCCCATCGGCGGTCGTCCGCTCGTGTCGGGTGCGCTATGCAACCCGAACCCGAAGGCCGCCCAGTCGCCGGGTGCGGGGCTGCTCTTGTCCGAGGACCCCGCGCTGCGCCTCGATCTGCTCGGCCCCGCGCGCCTCCGCGGCGTCTTCGCGATCGCCACGCTCACGAACGGTCGCGTGGTCACGCTCGACGTCGACGACTGGGACGCCCCGTGCCGCCGCCCGCGCGACCTCACCTCGCAGCCGAGCGCCACGACTCCGCCGCAGCCCGCCACCGGCGACCTCGACCCGTACCACGCGCCTCTCGCGGAAGGGGTCACGGGCGAGGTGTTTTTCCCCGTGAGCGCGCCGCACAGGGCACGCTCCGAGTACTACCTCGCCGACGTGAAGTCGGGTGAGCGTGCGCCCTACATCCAGCAGATGCGCCTCACGTCGCGCGGCGACACGTCGCTCGCGCTGAACGGCGCCGAGGGGCGCGAGAACCCCAAGATCGTGGCCCCGGGAGTGGCGCTCGCGTCCCTCGACGAGCTCGACAAGGTCCGCAACGACAAACAGAAACCGCTCGGGTTCGTGGGCTTCTCGAAGGAAGATCCCACGGTCGTCGTCGACCAAGGGTGGGTCACGCAGTTCGAGGGCTCGATCCCGACGCTCGACGGCGCCCTCGCTACCCTGGCGACCGAGGACGACTTCCAGTCGCTCACGCTCACGGCCGAGGGGGCGCACTTCTGCTCGCACGGCGTCGAGGACCTCGACCAGGGCCGCGCGCGTGTCGACGCCTTCTCCGCCGAGCTCGGCGGACGTGGCCTCCCGGTCCCCCCGAACCTGTCGCAGCGGGTGGTCGACTACGTCGAGATCGTCGACGACCTCCTCCCGCCGACCGATCCGTACTGGCTCGAGGACCAGGCCTGCTGGACGGGCGATCTCGCCAAGGCGTCGGCCACGCAGCGCTTCGCGGTCTGCAACCAGACGTTCGACGGCGACTTCGAGCCGCCGCCCGAGGTGAACCCGGAGCCGCTCCCGAACCCGAACCGCCACTTCCCGATCCTCGAGGCGTACGACGGCAAGCTGCGCGTCTCGCGGTTCTACGCGAAGGACGCCCTCACGCCGCGCGTGGCCGTGCGCGCCGAGGCGACGAACCAAAAGAGCCTCGCGCTCGCCAAGTGCTGCTTCCACAACCAAGCGCGCTTCCGCGTGCGCACGGGCATGCAGTGGATGACGAAGGGCGAGTCGCGCGATCAGTCCCCGGTGCAGTTTCTCCACCACGTGGTGCGCGCCAAGGACGATCGCTGCGTGCAGTCGTGCGAGTCGCGCGTGCAGCTCCTCAACGCGCGCGCCATCACCATCCCGCGGCCCACCGGAACGGACGGCACCGCCCCTGACCGAAACTCGGCGTTGGCGATGCGTAACCCCATGTTTTCGTTTTCGATTTTCTCGGGCGTGGGGCGCGCCGATCCGGTCTTCGGGACGACCTTCAAGTACGCGACGCGCGGCCGTTTCGTGCCGCTCACGCGGAGCCTCTCGTCCACGACGACGGCGGTGAGCCCGCGCAGCATGCGCTACATCGGCCCGCTCGGGCAGATGGCCATCGTCGACGGTGCGGCGCAGGGGCTCGTGCTCTTCGACCTTCGCACCGTCTCGCTCGGGCGAACGAACTTCTTCTGACGGCGAAGAGCCGTCGCGGCGACACGACCATGGCGAAAGAGAGAGACGCCTCCGAGACTCCGCTCATGCGGCAGTACCTCACGGCGAAGCGCGGGCACCCCGACGCGCTCCTCTTCTTTCGCCTGGGGGACTTCTACGAGCTCTTCTACGAGGACGCGGTCGTCGCCGCGAAGGCGCTCGATCTCACGCTGACGAGCCGCAACAAAAACGCCGAGGACTCGGTGCCCATGTGTGGTGTGCCGCACCACGCGGCGGCGAGCTACGTCCAGCGCCTCACCGACATGGGGCACAGGGTGGCGCTCTGCGAGCAGATGGCGGACCCGCAGACGGTGAAGGGCATCGTCCCGCGCGAGGTGGTGCGGGTGCTCACGCCGGCCCTCGTCTTCGACGACGCGGGGCTCACTCCAGGGCAAAACGCCTACGTGGCGGCGCTCGAGAGCTCGGGGGCGGTCTATGGGCTCGCGGCGTACGACGGCTCCACCGGGGAGCTCTCTTCGTGCGAGCTCCCCGACGCACGCGCGGCGCTGTCGGAGCTCTTGCGCCAAGATCCGCGGGAGCTGCTCGTCGGTCCCGGGTGCGAAGGGGTCGCGTCCGAGCTCGCCCTCGCGCGCCCCAAGCTCGCGCAGCGGCGTGTCCCTTCGGCCATGTCCCCGGTCGAGCGCGACGCGGTGCTGACGCGCCTCCTCGGCGCCGAAGAGGCCGAGCGCTCGGAGCCGAGCCTCGTCGCGCGTACGGCGGCGGCGCGCGTTCTCGCCTACGCCGAGTCGTGCGAGCCCGGCAAGAAGCTCCCGGTGTCGCACCTCGTGTCGAAGGCCACCGGAGGAACGCTCGTGCTCGACGCGAGCACCCAAGAGCACCTCGAGCTCGTGCGGACGAACGACGGAGGCACCTCGGGGGCGCTCCTCGCGCAGCTCGACGAGACGCGCACGTCGATGGGGGCCCGCCTCCTCCGCGCCCGTCTGCTCGCCCCGTCGACCGTGACCGAGACCATCCGCGCGCGCCTCGACGAGGTCGCCTTCTTCGTCGAAAACCCGGGTCTTCGCGCGGACTTGCGGGCACGTCTCGGGCGCGTGGCCGACCTCGAGAGGCTCGCGGTGAAGCTCCTCACGGGCCGCGTCCTCCCGCGCGACCTCGTGCGCCTCCGGTCGACCTTGGCCGAGCTGCCGGGCATCGCCCTCGAGATCGAGAAGAGCGCGCGTGCCCTCGGGGCGCTCGGCGCGAAGGTGCCCGAGGCGCTCTCGGTCGCGCCATGCGAAGAGGCCTTGGAGCTGCTCACTCGCGCCCTCGCGGAGACGCCCGGCGCCAAAGCAGGCGACGGGGACGTGCTCCGCGACGGCTACGACGCCGAGCTCGACGAGGCCCGAAAGCTCGCGCGGGGCGGGCAAGAGCTGCTCGTGGGGCTCGAGGCGAAGCTCCGCGAGGAGACCCAGATCGGCAGCCTGAAGCTCAAGTTCACGAGGGTCTTCGGCTGGTACATCGAGCTCACGAAGACCCACGTCGCGCGCGCGCCCGCGTCGTGGCGCCGCAAACAAACGGTGGCCACCGGCGAGCGCTACACGAACGACGAGCTCGACGCGCTGTCGGACAAGGTGGCGCACGCCGAGGATAGGCTCGCGTCACGCGAGACCGAGCTCTACGTGGAGCTCGTCCGGTCGCTCGCGTCGCACGTCGAGGTGCTTCGTGAGCGGGCGCGGACCATCGCCGCGCTCGACGTCGCCCAGGCCTTGGCCGAGGTGGCGCACACACACGACTACGTGCGGCCCGTGGTCGACGAGAGCCTCCTCCTCTCGCTGGTCGACGCGCGTCACCCCGTGGTGGAGCGTGTCACGGCCGCGGGCACGTTCGTCCCCAACGACTGCCGGCTCGACGCGACCGACGGCGCGGAAGGCGAGGGGCGCGCCCGGCTCTGGCTCGTGAGCGGGCCCAACATGGCCGGAAAATCGACGTTCATGCGCCAGGTCGCGCTCGCGGTGGTGCTCGCGCAGATGGGGAGCTTCGTGCCCGCGCGGGAGGCCCACGTCGGCGTCGTCGATCGTGTGCTCACGCGCGTCGGCGCGAGCGACAACCTGTCGAAGGGCGAGAGCACCTTCATGGTCGAGATGAAAGAGACCGCGAACGTGCTCTACCGGGCCACGCGCCGCTCGCTCGTCGTGCTCGACGAGATCGGCCGCGGCACGAGCACGTACGACGGCCTCTCGATCGCGTGGGCCGTGGCCGAGCACCTGGCCGATGTCTCGCGGTGCCGCGCCCTCTTCGCCACGCACTACCACGAGCTCACGGCGCTCGGAGAGAGCCAGGGAGGCTGCGCGAACTACTCGGTCTCGGCGCGCGAGCACGAGGGCGACATCGTCTTCTTTCACAAGGTCGGCCCGGGGGCGGCGTCTCGGAGCTACGGGGTCGCGTGCGCCAAGCTCGCGGGACTGCCCGAGCTCGTGCTCTCGCGTGCGCGCGCGATCCTCGAGGGGCTCGAGTCGCGCGGAGAGTCCCCCGAGCCCGTGCGTGCCCAAGATCCGGGCCCACGAAAGAAGGGCCGCGCGCGGGCCGAGGCTCCGCAGCTCGGCCTCTTCGGCAAGGAGCCCGAGGGCATGCCCAAGGAGGTGCGCGCCGTCGTGGACCGCCTGCGCGCGACCGACCCGAACGCCCTCACGCCCATGGACGCCCTCGTCCTGCTCGCTCAGCTGAAACGCGAGCTCGGGGCCTAGTACGTGACCGAAATTCGAAGTGGATCCGCGAGGTTGCGTGCCCTCGTCGGGTACGCTCTGATCGTCGCTGCGGCGGCCTCGTGGGGCACGTGGCCTTGGATCTTCTCGGTGGTGTACGGGCCCGGCGAGCCCCCGATCCCGCGCGAGCTCGGGACGCTCGTCATCATGGCGACGGTCACGTTCGCGCCGCTCCCGCTCCTCGTGCGCGACAGGGCGCGTGCCCATCGCACGACGCGTGACTGGCTCTTCGTCGTGTGGCTCGGCGTGGCCGACGCGGCGAACGTGGCGCTCTTCTTCGGGGCCTACGCGCGCACGATCGTGGCGATCGCGGTGCTCACCCACTCGCTCGCGCCGCTCTTCGTCGCGCTCGTGTCGCCGTTCTTGTTAGGGGAGGCGCCGCGCCTTCGTACGTTCGCCGCGGTGCTCGTGGCGCTCGCGGGCCTCCTCGTCGTCCTCGCTCCATGGAAAGACGCGCTTCGCCCGGGCGACGTCACGGGCGCCCTCTTCGGCGCCGGGAGCGCCGTCTTCTACGCGTCGAACGTGGTCGTCTCGAAGCGGCTCGCCGGGAAATTCTCGGCCACAGAGCTCATGGTCTACCACGGGCTCGTCGCGCTCCCGTGCCTCGCGCTGCTCGTGCCTCGCGGCGCGTTCGCGCACGTCCCGCTCACGCCGGTCGTGAAGCTCGTGCTCGCGGGGCTCGGCCCGGGTGCCCTCGCGGGGCTCGCGTTCACGTGGGGCCTAAGGCGTGTCCCGGCCACGCACGCCGCGACGCTGGCCTTGCTCGAGCCCGTGTGCGCCGTCGTGCTCGGGGTGCTCGTGCTCGGGCAAGCGCTCGCGGGCACCGGGGTGCTCGGCGTCGGGATGGTCGTCGGGGCCGCCGTCGTGGTGCTCGCGTCGCCGCCCGATCAGCGCGAGCCGGAGAGCTGCTCGAGCTCGCCCTCGTCGAGCCAAACGCCGCGGCAATCGTAGTCGTCGCACACGTCGACGAAGACGATCCCGAACACTCCCCACTTGCGGCGCGTCGTCTCGCCCCCGCAGCGCGCGCAGCGAACGGGAGCGGAGGGGCGCTCGAAGGCTTGCCGTGCCATGGCGCTCCCGGAGAGCTTCTCGGTGCGTGCCTTCTCGAGGGCGAGCATGGTCTCGTACGTCACGAAGTGGCCCCCACAGCCCCCGCACGCATGGACCGTCGCCCCCGAGGCGGCGTGGACCCGAGGCGAGAGCGGTAAGGGATCACCACGAACGCCATCGGGCCGTCCGGACATCCGGTACGGCCCGACGGAGGCGTCGTTCACCCGCGATTCGCAGCGCGGGCAGCGGAGGCTCTCAGCCACTGGCGTCGACGTGGGCCTTGTAGGCGGCGGCGTCGAGGAGGCCGGCGGCGGCGTTCGGATCGCTCGGGGCGATCTCGATCATCCAGGCCTTGCCGTAGCAGTCTTCGTTGACGAGCTCGGGCTTGTCGTTGAGGGCGCCGTTGATCGCCACGATCTTGCCCGCGACCGGCGCGTAGAGATCGCTCAGCGTCTTGACGCTCTCGATCGTGCCAAACGCCTTGCCCGCCTCGAGCGTGTCGCCCACCTTCACGTCGAGGCTGACGAGCGTGATGTCGCCGAGCTGCTCGACGGCGAACGACGTGATGCCGACCTGCATGCCGGCCGCCGTGGTGCGCGCCCACTCGTGGTCTTTCGTGTACTTGAGATCGCCCGGAAACGAATCGCTCATCGTGTTTGGTCTCCTCGAAGGTCGCGCGGGCCATAGGGCCCCGAAAAAGTCTGTAGTTTCGGTTACTTACGCTTGTAGAAGGGTGTCTTCACGACCACCGCTTCGACGTTCTTGCCGCGGCAGTCGACGAAGAACGTGGAGCCCACCGCGGAGAGGCTCGTGGGCACGTATCCGAGGCCGATGTTCTTGCCCACGGTCGGCCCCGGGCTGCCGCTCGTGCACACGCCGATCTCGGCGCCGCTCGCGTCGCGCAGCGGATAGCCGTGCCGCGCGATGCCTCGGCCGGTCATCTCGAAGCCCACGAGCTTGCGAGGGAGCTCCTTCGCCTTGATGGCCTCGATCGCCGCGCGGCCGACGAAGTCGCCCTTGTCCATCTTGACGACCCAGCCGAGGCCCGCCTCGATGGGGTTCGTCGTCTCGTCGATGTCGTTGCCGTAGAGCGAGAGGCGCGCCTCGAGGCGGAGCGTGTCGCGCGCGCCGAGCCCACACGGACGAAGGCCCACGGGCTCGCCGAGCTCGACGAGGTGGTTCCAGAGCGTGAGCGCGTCGTTCCACGCGCAGAAGATCTCGACCCCGTCCTCGCCGGTGTAGCCCGTGCGCGCGACGGTGCACTTCACGTTGGCGACGACCGCGTCGCGGAAGTGGAAGGTCTTGAGCTCCTTCAGGGCCTCGGCGTCCTTGCCGCAGCGCGCGAGCACGTCGAAGGCCTTGGGGCCCTGGAGCGCGATGAGCGCGGTCTCGTCGGAGAGGTCCTTGAAGGTGCAGTGATCCTTCGCGGCCTTGGAGAAGACGCCCACGATTTTGTCGCGGTTCGAGGCGTTGCACACGATGAGGAACTTCTCGTCGCCCGCGCGGTACACGATGAGGTCGTCGAGGATGGTGCCCGCCTCGTTGCAACACGCCGTGTAGAGGGCCATGCCCACGCCGAGGCGCGACACGTCGTTCGTGACGAGGTAGTTGACGACCTGGGCGGCGTACTGGCCCGACATCTCGAGCTCGCCCATGTGGCACACGTCGAAGAGGCCCGCCGCGGTGCGCACCGCCACGTGCTCGTCGACGATCCCCTTGTATTGTACAGGCATCTCCCACCCGGCGAACGGAACGATCCGTCCGCCCAGTCGAACGTGGGCGTCGTAGATGGGGGTGCGGCGGAGGGCTTCGGTCATGATGGCGCCACCTTACGCGCCGACATGGCCTCCCGAGAACGACAATCGTCGTGGCGTACCGCGTCGTAAGGGGTGGCCTGCGTCGCACCATGCGGACGTGCCGTCGCGCGGTCGCTCGTGCCTTGCGACGCGACCGATCAGTTCGGCGGCGGCAGTCCGTAGAGGGGCGCGGGCGAGCCGTCGCGGCCCGCATCTTCCGAAGAGCCGTCGCGGCCCGCGTCGGCCGGGGCGCCGTAGAGCGGGGCCACCGTGGCGTCGGTGCCCGCGTCGGTGCCCGCGTCCGGGGCCGGGGCGCCGTAGAGCGGCACCGCCGTGGGGTCGGTCGTGGTCGTGGGCGTGGGGGCGCCATACATCGGCGCTGGGGCCGGGCTCTCGCTCGAGCAGGCGACCGCCGAGCTCACCATGACGGCGCCTCCGAACACCATCGCCGCGCGTGTGGCGCGCGAGAGGGGCGAAGCGACGGGGTTCGTTCCTTCCGCCCCGCAGAAGGGGCAGGCGCTCTCGGTCGTTCGGATGTGTCGGGCGCACGCGGCGCAAAGCCTCAAAGCCATGCGGGTCAGCTTACGTGGGAACGGCCGAGGTGCAAGGAACCGCGCGCGCACGTGCCGCGGGTGCACCGCGTGCGTGGAGCCCCGATAGTCTTGCGGATTTTGCTCTCCTTTCCGGGGAGGGTGGGGGGTGTTACAATGCACGGGCACGGAAATGGGTCCGTGTGCGAAGGGCCTCCCCTTCCGACCCGAGGATCTCCGCATGGCCGCCCGTGACACCGCCGCGACGCCGCTCATCCTTTGGGTCTGTGCGGCCGTGTGCGCGCACTACGTGCTCGGCCAGGGAGGCAACGAGGTCGCGAAGGCCCACGACGACTCGACCTTCTTCTCGAAGATGGCCCACCAGGCGCGCGGGAGGGCGCGGGAGGCCGACAAAATCTTCGAGCTCGGCGCCATGGCCGAGAACGAGATCGCGCCGAACGAGCCCAACGCTCCGGCCCCCGTCTTGCCCAAGGCCCCCGAGCCGAAGAAGGACGATCCGAAGGAAAAAACGCCCGATCCGAAGGCTCCCGAAGAGAAGAAGGAAGAGCCCAAGAAGGTCGTGGTGCTGCCTCCCACCGCCACTCCGCCTCCCACGCCGCCACCGCCCATGCAGCCCGACAAGCGCATCGCGGTGAAGCAGCACGTGAAGCCCGACCAGGAAGACAACCCGAACGCGAAGTTCATCGGCGACGACGCCAACAAGGTCGACAAAGAGACCGTCGCCACGCAGACGTCGCACGACCAAGACGACAAGAACCCCACGCCGGGCGGCAACCACGCGGGCCCCAAAGACCGCGAAGGCGACAGCCAAAAGACCAAGATCGCCGACAGCGAGGACACCCCCGGCGAGAAGAACAAGGCGCCCGGCGACAAGGGCACCGAGTTCGACGTGCAGCCCGCGCCGAAGCCCGCGCCCAAGGTGGCCGCGCTCGAGCCGAAGCCTCAGGCCGCGTCGGGTGCGCCCGGCGGGGACGGCAAGCCTCTTCAGAGCCCGTCTGCCGCACAAAAACCGAGCCCCGACGCGCCCGGCGGCGCCTCGTCGCCCACGCCCGAGGTCGCCCAGGGCGAAAAAGGGTGGACGTTCGATCCCACGCGCCCCGGTGGCTCGGGAGCCGGAAATCAAGGCGGAATGGGCTCGTCGAACAAGCCCTCGTCTTCCGGGATGAAGGGCCTCGCCCTCGGCCTCGGCGCCAAAGCTCCGCCGGGGGCCATCAACCTGAACATGAACCAGGGGACCGTCGTGGCCGCCGTGGGCGCCGACCAGCTCCGCAAAGAGCGCGTGGCCGACGGAGAGCGCCGGAAGAGCGAGCACCGCGGCTCGTACCAGGCCTCGAACTTCGAGAAGTGGCGCAGCGCGATCGAGAACTACGTGACCACGGTGAAGCCGGGGAACCAGACCGCGCTCAACACCGCGCGGGTGCCCTTCGCCACGTACCTCAACACGATCCACAACCGCATCCACCCGATCTTCGCCGAGAGCTTCCTCGGCTCGCTCGATGGCCTCCCGAGCTCGCATCCGCTCTCGAACCCGCGCCTCGTCACGCACCTCGAGATCGTCGTGGGCCCGAAGGACGGGCAAATCGTGAAGATGGGCGTCGTGAAAGCGAGCGGTGTCACCGCGTTCGACGTGGCCGCGCTCGACTCGGTGAAGCGCGCCTCGCCGTTCGGCCCCGCGCCGAGCGCCATCGTCTCGACCGACGGCAACGTGTACCTCCACTGGGAGTTCCACAGGGACGAGGTCTTCGCGTGCACCACCATGAACGCACGGCCGTTCCTCTTGAACTTGCCCCCTGCCGCGCCGCCCGTCGAGCCGCCTGCGGGCAAGCCTCCGAGCACCCCCGAGGAGCGTGAGCGCGCCCCGGGCAACCCGACCGACACACGCCACGGCGCTCCTTAGCCTTCGCTGTTCCGTTCGCTCGCTTCGTGTCGTTCTCCCGTTCGCCACCGTCCGAAAAGCCGGTAGTGTCCCAAGAGCCCGTGACACCCACCGACGCACCTGCTCATGGCTCCGAAAGAGCGCCCGAGCCGCTCACCGGCGCACCGGCGGCCGCCTTTCCGTCCGACACCTTCGTGCGGGTCGTCACGGCCGTGGCCTTGCTCGCCGCGTTCCTGGGGACGCTCGTCTTGCCGGGGTTGCTGGGCAATGTGGGTGACAAGGCGGTGATGTGGGGGGAACGCGCGGCGGCCGTGTCGAGCTACCTCGCGTTCTTCGGCTTGCTCTCGCTGACGAGCTACGGCGGCTACGACCTCATTCTGCGCGCCGAGATCGGCGCCGCGCGTTTCGTGCTGCTCGGCCTCTCCGTGATCATCGTGGGGCTCGCCGCGCCCGCCGTGGCGACGCGCCTCCTGGCGGTGCCTCAGGCCGCGCTCGGCCTGATCGTCGCGGTGTTCGCCGTGATCGCCGCGGTCGTGGCCGTGCGCGCCCCCCACACACGCGCGCCTGCCGGGGTGCTCGCGCTCGTGGGGCTCTCCGCCTTCTTTCGTGCCGTGTCGTGGATCGTCGCGCAGCTCTCCCTCGACAACCCCCTCGGGTTCGCCTTCGGGCGCGCCTTCGCCACGGTCGCGGTGGTCGTCGCCGGTGGCTCGCAGCTCGTCGCCATCGCGTATTTCGCGACACGAGGCCGGTCGCAAGGGCGCTTGCTCGGCAACGCCGCGCTCGCCCTCGGGTTCTTCGTGACGTACGTGGGCGCCAAAAAGCCCGCGTTCGCCGGCGCGCTGGGGCACGTGCTCTCGGGCGCGCTCGCCCACGCGGTGCCGAGCCCGGAGCCGTTCGGCCTCACGCCCGTCGCGACCTTCCTCTTTCCGACGGCGCTCTTTTTGGGGCTCGTCGCGTGCGTGCAGCGTGGGCAAGTGGCGCTCGTCGCGTGTGGTCTCGGGCTCGCGCTCGCGACCCAAGGGCGCTTCGACGTGCCCCTCGCGAGCCTCTTCGCGCTCGTGTCGGGCCTCCTCCTCGTGCGGGCCTCGCAAGACCGGCGGGCGCTCTGGTCGGACCTCATGGCCTCGGGCCCACGCCGCGAAAAAGCGCCCGAGCGCCCCGTCAAGAACGCCCGCGCGTCGGACCGACCTCCCCCTCCCGAGGACCCGCCAGCCGACGTGCGCGCCGAGGTCTCGGCCGAGCCCACCCCGGCCAGCGCGCCTCCGAGCTCCGAGGTCGCCTCTCCTTCCGCTTCGTCCGAGCCGAAGGCTCTCGCCGCTTCGTCCGAGCCGGATGCTCCCGTGGAGCCCGTCGCTTCGGAAGCGCCGTCGGATCCCGTCTCTCCCGCGGCTTCGTCCGAGCCGGATGCCCCCGTCGCGCCGGATGCCCCCGCTCCTCCCGAGGGGGAGCCGAAGGCCTGACCGCGTCGAGATTCGTGCTCGAGCTCGCGCGGAAGGGGCTCGACCGCGGGTGAAGTGGCGCTAAAAGACGCGTCGATGTCCGACGCAGCCGCCCCGAAGCCCATCGAGCTCTCCGCCCTCAAAGAGGTCTCTCCGAAGCGGGCCGTGGCCGTCATTCTCGCCGCGAGCGTCGGCGCGCTGATCCTGCTCGTCACGGTCATCTACGGCCACGGTAAGCCCACCTCCGCGCCGGCGTGGGTCTCGGTGCTGCCGGCCGTGAACGCCACGCTGAACGCCACGAGCGCGGTGCTCATCGGGCTCGGCCTCGCCGCCATCAAGCGCCGCGATCTCGCCCTCCACTCGCGGTACATGCTCGGCGCGATGGGCGCCTCGGCGCTTTTCCTCGTGTCGTACCTCGTCTACCACGGGGTCCACGGCGACACGAAGTTCGTCGGCCAGGGGATCGTAAGGCCCATTTACTTCTTCGTGCTCATCACGCACATCGTGCTCTCGGCCGTGACGTTGCCGCTCGTCTTCTCGAGCTTCTTCTTCTCGCTCTCGGGGCGCTTTCCCGCGCACAAAAAGGTGTCGAAGGCGACGGCGCCGCTCTGGCTCTACGTGTCGGTCACCGGCGTCTTGGTGTTCGCGATGCTCAAGATCTGGAACCCTTGAGCTCTGCCGAGCGAGCCGCGGTCAGAGCTTCGTCAGAGCACGTCGAACGTCATTCCGGCGCGCCTTAGCCTCTCCACGAGGGGCATCCCGAGCGCGTACGCCGGGGTGAGCACGCCGCCTTCGGGGCTCGCGAAGGCCCCTTCGACGAGCGCGAGGGCCGACTCCGAGAGCATCTTCGCCGTCTCGCCGTAGCCGGGGTCGCTCGTGCCTTCGACGCGCGCCTCGAGCTTCCGGCCGCTCGAGGTCGTCGTGTAGAGCCCGATGCGGAAGAAGCCGGCGTCTCGTTCTGCCTTGGTGGGGCCCTCGCCCGGCGTGGGGAAGAGCTTCTCGAGCAACGTGCGCGTGCGTGCGTTCGCGCCGAGCACCATCGTGGTCGCGATCGCCGCGGTGACCGCGCTCGCCATGGCGAGCCCCTTCGGCCCCTTCGAGAAGCTCATGGCCTCGTCGTACGAGAACTGCTTGCCGTAGGCGTGCTTCGCGAGCGCGTTCGAGCGGCGCACGACGCGGGTGTTGATCGCGGCCATGATGAAGGGGGCGGTGTAGCCCTTCGCGTCCTCGTCGAAGGCGACCTTGAAAGCGTCCTTGCGATCGACCGCGAGCTCCGAGGCGGCATCGGGGGTGAGGGAGTACGGGTCGGCGAGGAGCTTTCGCAGCGCGCGATCCTTCTCGGCCTCGGCGAGCACGTTGAGCAGGCTCGCCGCCGTGCCTCCGGAGAAGCCCCCCTTCGCGCGGAGCACGACGAGGCGCGTCTTTCCGAGCGTCTCCCCACGCGCCTTGGCGGCCTCGGCGAGGATGAGCACGCCGAGATCGGACGGGATCGAGTCGAAGCCGCACGAGTGCACGATGCGCGCCCCCGACGCCTTCGCGGCCTCGTGGTTGTCGTCGATGCTCGCGCGAATGAACGGCACCTCGCCCGTGAGATCGGCGTAGTGCGTGCCCCTACGGGCGCACACGCGGGCGAGCGGGCGGCCGAGGAGGGCGTACGGGCCCACCGTGGTGACGACGACGCGGGTCTTCTGAGCGAGCGCGTCGAGGCCGGCTTCGTCCGAAGAGTCGACCACGAAGAGACCGACCGACTTGCCCTTGTCGCCGAGCGACGCGACGACCTCACGGAGCTTGTCGGCGTTGCGGCCCGCGACCGCCCACACGAGCCCCCGCGCGTGTTTCGCCAGGTACTCCGCCACGAGCTTTCCCGTGTACCCGGTGGCGCCGAAGAGAACGAGGTCGTACGTGCGATCCATGCCAGCGAAGGTACACGGGATTTCGCCGCGCAAGGGGGAAACGGCCCGTTCGCTTCGTGTGCCACGGGCCGAAAACACGACGCCCCGCGCCGAGCCGTGCTCTCGGGGCGGGGCGCGAGGGAGGCGGACGGCGGGCTACTTGCGGGCGCGCGTGTAGCAGCCGGGGATGTCGCTCTTTTTGAGCTTGAAGAGGCCGACGCACGAGCCGCCGGGCACGTCGTCGAAGGCCTCCTTGGCGCAGCCGACACCTGCCACACCTTCGGGCGCGGCGGGGCAGTCACTCGAGGCGCACTTGGAAGCCGAGGGTTGCGTGCAGAAGCGCTCGGTCGTGTACGACGACGAGGCGCAGATGCCGCCGCCCGCCTTGCAGTCCGAGTCGGACCGGCACGGCGAGCAGAGCTTGCCGTCGCCCACGCACGTGCCCGCGTTGGGGAAGCAGTACTTGCCGCCCGCGTAGTCCGAGCAGAACGAGTCCACCGTGCAGGTCGTGTCGCTCGTGCATGCCGACGTGCAGAACGCGCCCGCGGAGCCCGCGCCCGCGCAGATCTGGCCGGCCGCGCAGTCGACCGCGGACTTGCAGGGGCTGCAGTAGTCGCGCTTCTGGCAGATCTTGATGGTGCCCGTGCCCGTGCGCTTCGCCGCCTCGGCGCTCGGCGAGTCGTTCACCTCGCCGCAGAAGAAGCCGCCCGCGCAGTCGGCGTCCTGGGTGCAGGCGCGCGTGCAGTAGGCGTTCGCGTCGGCCGGGTTCTTGGCATAACACTGGAAGGCCTGGGCCGCGTCGCAGTCGGGGTTCGCGGCGATGCCGCCCGTGGTCTTGCAGGTCGCGCCCCACTGGCCCTTGTCGGCCTTCTGCACCTTCGCGGAGGCCGCGTTCTCGGCGCAGTAGCACTGGTCTCCCGTGCACACGGCCTCTTGGTTCGCGCGCGCGGTGCAGGTGTACCCGAAGGGGCACGCCTTGGTGGCGTCGACGTTGGAGGTGCACGTCTTGCGGCACTTCACCTCGCCGCCCACGTCGATGCAGGTGTTTCCCGCCGCGCACTTGGACGAGTCGCACCCCGTGGTCTCGGCGGGGGTGCTCGAGCAGCCCTCGGCGACGAGCACGAGCACCGACGCGAGGCTCGCTGCGGCGAGCGCGACCACGAGTCGCGCGCGGCCTTTCGCGGTGGGGGCTTGAGTACGGGCGGAACGAACGAGCTCTGTCATGGCGGCCTCGGGTAAAGAAGAGTGCGCGGACCATAGCGAAAAAGGTCGGCCGCGTCGTACGGAAAGGTGGCACGCCGGCCGCGGGTGCGCACGGAGGGGCCCTCCGAGAAAAAACGCCGTCCGCAGCGATACGACCGGGGGCTTCGTGCGTAGAGGACCTGGGACGTCCTCCGAAGGCCGAGCTTTGGCTCTCCAAAATGGCCTCGCGGGGCCTCCCCGGGTGCCCAATTCGTCTTGACGATTGGGTGGTCAGAGGTAGGGTTCACCCGTCGCGGCCTCGCCGCACGAGCCAGATTGTGCCCCACGAGGTATCTCATGAAGAACGTCGGCGTGTTTGCTTCAGTCGTCTCCACTCTGAGCCTCGCGCTCGCCCTCGGCGCGTGCTCCTCGGCGACGCCGGGAACCGAGCAGGACAAAGGGCTCGAGGGTAACGGCGTAGGTACCCCCACCGGCAAGGAGACGAACCCCGACGGCGTCCCCTACCCGACGACCCGCATCGGCACGAAGCCCGCGACCCATGAGCCGCCGCGCCAGGGCACCCCGGGCGACGTCATGAAGAACTTCAAGTTCTACGGCTACCCCAAGGGCGACAAGTCGCAGGGCCTCCAGCAAGTCTCCCTCGCCGACTACTTCGACCCGCAGACCAAGAACTTCCGCCTCATCCACATCCAGGCCGCGGCGGTCTGGTGCGGCCCCTGCAACCAAGAGGCGAAGGCCGCGGCGAGCATCGCCGGCGAGCTCAAAGAGAAGAAGGTCGCGTGGCTCGCGGTCCTCGTGGAGACGGCCAAGCGCGGCTCCCCGTCGACCCAGGGCGACCTCGACAAGTGGCTCTCGGCGTACCCGTCGGACTTCTCGCACGTGCTCGACCCGAACAACGCCCAGTTCGGCGTGTTCTTCGACGCGGCGGCCGTCCCCTGGAACGCCCAGCTCGACGCCCGCACCATGGAGATCCTCCACGCCAGCACCGGCGGTCCCGGCACGGCCGAGGGTGTCCGCACCGAGGTCGACGGCTGGCTCAAGTTCCTCGACGGCTACGCCCCCGCCAAGTGAGCCGGGAGGGCCCGAGAGGCCTGCTCCGAGCCGACACCCACGACACACGGTACACACGCCGGGCCGCGCGCGACACGATGCACGCGGCCCGCGGCCTTTTCTCCCTCGGACGGTTCCAACTATGCAAAATCGCTCAACTTTCTCTCGTGTGGCGGCGGCCTTCGTTTCGCTCTCGGTCGTCTCGTTCTCGGTGGCGGCGTGCACACCCGCGCAGACCGGCGGAGCCCAGACCACGGCCGCGGGGCTCAAGGCGGGCTCGCACGCGCAAGACTTCACGAGCCGCGACGTCGACGGGAGGACGGTCCACCTCGCCGACTACCTCGGCAAGAAGACCATCCTCCTGAACTTCTGGTCGACGTACTGCGAGCCCTGCCTCGCCGAGTTCCCGCACCTCCGGAAGATGCAGGACGACAAGAAGGACAAGGGCCTCCAGATCCTCGCCGTGGCCATGGACGGCCCCGAGACGGTGGCGCAGGTGAAGCCCTTCGCCCTCCGAAATAACCTGAATTTCCCCGTCCTCCTCGACGAAGACTCGGCGATCTGCGCCGTCTACAACCCGAAGAAGAGCGGGCCGCTCACGGTCCTCATCGACAAGGATGGGAACGTGGCCCAGGTGCGCGAGGGCTACAACCCCGGCGACGAAGAGTCCCTCGCCGTCGAGGTCGACAAGCTTCTGGCGAAGTAAGGCACGCGCGTGGGCTCGGCCGTGCCATGATGCCGGCCGCTCGCCCCGCGGGGGCGCCCCGAAACTGGCCCGTCCATGCTCAAGGTCCATCGTGTGATAGGCCCGCTCGTCGCGGGTCTCGCCGTGGTGCTCGCCGCGCGCCCCGCCCGCGCCGTCGATCTGCCCGACCTCGGCGGCAAACCCGCGAAGGTCGACGTCACCGAGACGTCGATCGTGTCGCAGCGCTTCAACGCGCGCGAAGGCGACGACTTTCGAAACCAGGGTTATTTCGCCTGGTTGAACCGGCTGAACCTCGTCCTCAACTGGGACAAAATCACGGTCGGCGCGCGCATCGACTCGGCCCTCTACGGGCTGCGCCCCGAAGACCGCGAGATGCTGCCGCAAGACCGGCAGATCACCTTGGTCGACGGCGCGAGCCGCTACCGCGACTCGATCTACCCCGCGAAGCTCTACGCGATCTACAAAACCAAGGGCGTCGAGGTCACCGCCGGCGACGGTTACGCGCAGCTCGGGCGAGGCCTCGTGCTCTCGCTCCGAAAGGTCGACGAGCTCGGCATCGACACGACGGCGTTCGGCGGCAAGGTCACGCTGCAGAAGGATCCGGCGCAGGTCACCGTGCTCGCGGGGTTCTTGAACCCGTCGCGTGTCGACGAGCCCACGGGGCGCGCGCTCTTCCTGCCGAAGCCCGTCGAGGGGCAAGCGCAGACGCCGCTCTTCGGCTCCGACCGCGTCGTCGCGGGCCAAATCTTGCTCGGCCGCGGCCTGCCGGTCGTCTTGTCGACGAACGTGGCCTACTTCTCGAAGTGCTCCCCCTACCGCTACGACGAGCGCGGCAACGTGGTCGGCGGGGCGCTCGATCGCCCCTTCGGCTCGTGCGACGAGCGGGACGTGTCCGAGTTTCTCGCGTCGCTCCCGAAGAACCTCTCGCCGACGCTCGCCTCGCCGTCGATCTTAAACGCGAGCCAATCGCTCGAGATCCCTTCCCTTTTCGAGACGGGGAGCCTCTACGTCGAGGCCGCGATCCAGAAGCGCGAGGGGGAGACGGGCCGGGAGGCGGCGCTCTCGGGCAACGCGCTCTACGCCGCCCTCACGACGAACAAAGGCGGGCTCACGAACACCCTCGAGGTGAAGAGCTACCGCAACTTCTACAACGTGGCCGGCTCGATCAACGTCACCAAGGCCTCGGCCTTCGCGAACCTCGCCTACTCGGCGCCGCCGACGATCGAGCCCATCATCAGCGACACGATGTTCGGCTTCTACAACGCGTGCGTGAACGGCGCGCGGGATCGCATCGACGCGCGGCTCTCGCCGAACGTGCTCCTCTACGGCGCCTTCGGGTACTCGGTGACCAAGAGCGAGCTGCCCGGCGGCACGTGCGACAAGTACGGCCGCGTCCAGACCGCCGAGGACACGACGAACCACGTCACCGATTTGCTCACGGGCGTCGAGATGCGGTTCGACCAGAACCGCTCGTTTTTCTTCGCGAACACGAACATCCGCAACGACGTCCGCCCCGACGGCGAGGTCTTCTACAAAGAGCGCGCCGTCCAGTACACGCTCACGAAGTACATCTCGGGGCCGTACTCGTTCGAGATCGCCGGCCGCCACAGGCTCCGCTACCAAGAGAACGAGAACCAGGTCGAGGTGCAGGACGCCTCGGGCAACCTGGTCTTCTCCGAGCGCAAGTGGGTGCAGGGCGAGAACTACACGGCGCTGAAGGTGGCGCCGCAGTGGGTCATCACGCACGGCTTCGAGTACACGACCCAAGACGGGTTCCCTGCGATCTACAACAATGGGAGCATCCTCTGGCGCTTCACCATGCAGAACAACCTGCGCCTCTTCGTCGGGCAGCAGCGCGGCGGTCTGCGGTGCGTGTCGGGCATCTGCCGGCTCTTCCCGGCGTTCTCCGGCGCGCGCATCGAGCTCACGCTGCGCTTCTGATCCGCTCGCCAAAAGTGCTTGATTCGTAACGTATTTTAGCTCGCGAGGCGAGCGACGAGCCAGGCGGCTCCGGCGAGCGTGACGGCCGCGGCGAGGGCCTTGCGTACGGGCTCGCGGGTGTGGCGCTTCGTCACGAAGAGGACGAGCGGGAGCAGCGCCGAGAGGGCGAAGAGCTGCCCCACCTCGACGCCGAGGTTGAAGCCGACGAGCGCTTGGGGGATGCGTGCTCGGTCGAGCGAGAGCTCCTCGAGGCCTCCCGCGAAGCCGAAGCCGTGCACGAGCCCGAAGAGGAAGGTGAGCACGGGGCGCTTCGGGGCCGTCTCGACGACGAGGCTCTCGACGCCGACGTACACGATGGAGAGCGCGATCGCCGGCTCCACCACGCGCGGGGAGAGCGAGACGACGTGGAGCGCCGCGAGGGCGAGCGTGACGGAGTGGGCCACGGTGAAGGCCGTGACGAGGGCGACGTAGTCACGGAGGCGCCCCCGCACGAGGAGGAGGCCCGCGAGGAACACGAGGTGGTCCGCTCCCGTGAGGATGTGAAAGACCCCGAGGTGCACGAACGTGCCGAACGAGGTCGCGCGCGGCTCTCCCTCGTGCGACGCGGCGCCGAGGGTGGCCGTCGGGCTCTCGGGCGTGAGGAGCACGTCGCGTGTCGCGCCCCCCACGACGATCCGCGCGAGGTGCCGATGCCCGCCGAGGCGCGTGAGGAAAGGGGGATGAAGGTGTGTCGGGGGGCCCGAAGGGCAGGTGATTTTCCCTCGGACGAGCACGCCGTCCGCCTCCACGAGGGTGGCCTCGACGCGGTCGTACGCGCACGCGGCGCCGTCATGCGTCGCGAGCCCGTCCAGGACCGCGGCCGCGAGCACGTCGTGCGCTCGACCGAGCTCGTCCGACGTGAGGCGTCCGTCCTTCGAGGTGTCGAGGGTGGGCGCGAGGCGGAGCGCGTCTCCCTGCGCGAGCCCGATCGATACGGAGAGCACTGCACCTTCGAGGCGGACCTCGCCGTTCGAGAGCCCCACCGTGTGCGCGTGTGCGCGCCGCGAGGAGAGCATCACGACGGTCGCGACGACGAGCGCGACGAGGGCGCGGAGGAGCGCGTGTGTGCTCAACGGCCCTTGAACACGGCCTCGCGGCGCTCGAGGAACGACACGACGCCCTCTTGGGCGTCCTCCGAGGCGAAGAGCGGGCGAGCCGTGCCCATGAGGGCAGCCTTCGCGGTCTCGAGGCCTTTTTCGCGGCAAATACGGGCGTTTTCGCGCGTCGCGCGGACGGCGAGGGGGGCGCGCGACGCGATCCGCTCCGCGATCGTGATAGCCCGCGCGACGTGCTCCCCGTGAGGGACGACCTCGGCGACGAGGCCCATCGCGAGCGCCTCGTCTGCGCCGAACTCGTCTCCCGTGAGCAGCCACTTCATGGCGCGGCTCCACCCCGCGACCTCGGCGAAGCGGAGCGTTGCGCCGCCGAACGGCATGATGCCGCGCCGAACCTCCATCTGCGCGAAGCGGGTTCCTTCGGCCGCGATGGTCACGTCGCACGCGAGCAAGAGCTCGATGCCGATGGTGAAGCAGATGCCCGAGACGGCACAAACAACCGGTTTTTTGCGGCGCGGGCCCTCGAGGTCGAGCGGGTCGACGAGGTCTTGGCCGTCGAAGAGGGAGGCCCCCGACGCGACGTGCGGACCGACCTCGGCGAGATCGAGCCCTCCCGTGAAGTGGTCACCCCGGGCCGTGAGCACACCGACCCACGCCTCGTGGTCGCGTTCGAGCTCGGTGTAGGCGAGCGCGAGATCACGCAGCATGCCGACGGTGAACGCGTTGCGCTTCTTCTCGCGGCACAGCTCGATGACGAGGACGTGGCCGCGGCGCTCGGTACGGACGGTGGGCTCGCTCATGGCCCGACAGTACCACGCGGTGGCTCACGCGCTCACGGGCGCACGGTGATCCGCGCGCGGTAGCCCTCTTCCGAGAACGCATCGACATGGGCCCTCGCGAGCGCACGATCGATGCACGCCGTCCTCTCGTCACGCAGTCCAGGCTCGACGCGCACGACACGCCCGTCGGGGCCGAAGTGGATCGTGTGCACGCGAGGTACGTCCCCCTCGGTGAGGCACGCTCGCGCCGCGTCTTGCACCGCGCGAACGGCGGCGACGATGGCGCCGGGGGCCGGGCGGAGCTGCTTCGGCTCGGTCTCTCGGGCAAGGTTCGTGGTCGGCATAGGGATCGGCTTCTCCCCCTCCGAGGGGGCCGCGGCCGCGCGCATCGCGGCGCCGAGATCGGCGGGGCCCGAGGGCTCGGGGGCCGACCGAGGGAGCGCCGCGGTCGGGGTCGCCGTGGCCGTCGCTGGTGCGAGAGCAGGCGGGGCCATCGCGACGGCCGAGGTCCGAGCGCGTGGAGGCTCGCGCGGCGGGGCCGGCACGAGGTCGTGCGCGCGCGCCGACGGGGGGCGGACCGGCTCGGGAAGCGCCTCGGCCGTGACCGCCGGCTCGGCGGAGGTCCCTCGCGAGGACGGCTTGGAACTGCTTGAATCTATGGGCGATTTTGGCGCCTTGGCCTCGGTGCCGGCGCGCCGTTCGGTGAGCACGGCGTCGAGCGCGCGGTCGTGAGAGCTCACCTTGGAGAACGCGTACGCGTGCGCTCCGAGCGAGACGAGCGCGAGCGCGGCGAGGGCGGTGGTCATCGAGGCGAGGCGCCGGCCGTCTCGCGCGCGCGCCGCGGATCGGGGCGGGGAGGCGTCGTCGTCATGGGGCGCCTCGGAGATCCGTCGTGTCCGCTCGCGCACGTCGCGTGCCTCTTCGTCGACGCGCGCGCGAACGCGGGCCATCGCGGCGTCGAGGTCGACGTATCCACTGCTCGTCCGTTGATCGGGGAAAGTCATCTGTGCACCTCTCCCTCGGTGTGTGGGCCGGCGAGGCGCGGGTATTCAGCGAAAATGTGGCAAAAACGCGCCAAAAATCGCCCGATCGCGGTGATCGTTTTTCGGCGCGCGCCCCACCGCGAGCGATGGTGTCGTCGTCAACGCGGGAAGGCCGCGGGGTTGCCGCCGTCGACCGTGAGCACGCTGCCCGTGGTCGTGCGGGCGTGCGCGAGATAGACGAAGGCCCGCGCGACGTCGTCGGCCGTGACCTCGCGTCCGAGCAGGTTCGCGCGGAAGTATTGGTCGGGGGTGAGCCCTCGCGCCTTGGCCCGCGACTCGAGCACCCCGCCATCGAAGAGCGCGGTCCGGATGCGATCGGCGTTGACGGCGTTGGCGCGCACGCCGAGCGGCCCGAGGTCGATGGCGAGCTGCCGCATGAGGGCGACGAGCGCGGCCTTCGCCACGGCGTACGGACCGAAGCCGGGCCCCGGCGCGAACGCGCTCTTGCTCGCGTTGAAGAGGAGGGCGCCGCCCGTGCCTTGGGCGCGGAGCACGGCCGTCGCGTGTTTGGCGACCCGCGTGTGAGAGAGGAGGTTCTCTCCGAGGGAGCGCTCGAGGGCGGCCTCTCCCTCTTCGGTGTCGAGCGTGCCCTCGGGGGCGGTTCCCGCGTTGCTGACGACGACGTCGAGGCCACCGAACGCGAGCACCGCCGCGCGCACGGCGTCTCGGGTCTCGTCGTCGGAGGCGAGATCGGCGCGTTTGGCGACGACACGTGTGCCATGCAAGCGTCTGAGCTCGGCGAAGGTGGCCTCGAGGCGCGCCTCGTCCCGATCCGCCACGACGACGTGCGCGCCCTCGGCGAGGAACCTCGCGGCCGTCGCGCGACCGATGCCCGAGGCTGCGCCCGTGACGAGCGCGATCTTTCCGCTCAAGGCCTTCGGCGGCGCGGGTTTGCCGAGCTTCTTCTGCTCGAGCGACCAATACTCGACGTCGAACAGGTGCTCTTCCGCGACGGGGCGGTAGGTCCCGAGCTCCTCGGCCGCGAGCATGACGTCGACCGTGTGCTCGTACACGTCGGCCGCGGCGTTCGCGTCGGCCGAGGTCGCCCCCACGGTGACGAGGCCGATGCCCGGGGCGAGCACCACCTTCGGGCTCGGGTCGAGCCGAACCACGGCGCGCTGCTTTCGCTCGCACATCGCCGTCACGTAGCCCTCGTAGCGGGCGCGGAAGCCGGAGACGGCCGCGTCGAGGTCGCTCGCGGCAGTGCCGTCGAGCTTCGTCACCAAGGGCCACGGCTTGGTTCGGATCACGTGATCGGGGGTGGCCGATCCCCGCGCGACGAGGCCCTCGAGGTCGTCGCGCTCGAGGAACGCCAGCACCGTCTCGGACGTACGCAGGGCGAGCACGGGGCCGGTCTCTTCGGGAAGGCCTCCGGCGCGGGCGAGGGCGCCGCGCAAAGCAGGGAGCGTGCTTGTCACGACGTCGGCGGTCGCTCGGAGCGCGGGGACGAAGCTCTGGGTGCTCGAGCGATCGGCCGCGAACGCCTCGGCGCGCGAGACGCACGCGATCATGCGCTCGTAGCTCTCTTTGGCCGTCGCTCCGAAGGTGAAGATGCCGTGGTTCTCGAGGAGCATCACGGACGGCTCTTCGTCGCGCGCGAGGGTCTCGTCCCACGCGCGCCGGCACGCGTGCGCGAGGGAGAAGCCCGGCATCACGTACGGCACCCACACGAGGCCCTTCGGGAAGCAGGCGCGAGCCACGGCCTCGGCGTCGGGCTGATCGACGAGCACGAGCACGGCGTCCGCGTGGGTGTGATCGATGAACTTTGCGGGCAGGACGGCGTGGAGCAACGTCTCGACGCTCGGGGTCGGAGCCTCGGCGTCGAGGAGAGAGAGGCGCAGGCCGTTCACCATGGCCTCGTCGGAGAGCTCGGGGAGCTTCGCGAGCGCGAGCAGGGCATCCATGCGGCACGCCGGGTGACCCGCGGGAGCGATCGTGGCGAGGTCCCACCCCGAGCCCTTCACGTGGAGGACGTCCACCGTCTCCCCGAGCAGCGTGCGCGCGGTCGACTTGACCGACGTGTTGCCGCCGCCGTGCAGCACGAGGCTCGGGTTCTGGCCGAGCAGCTTCGCCGTGTACGTGCGGAGGGCGAGGTCCTCCGAGATGCCGTCGGGGCGGTTCGCGACGGCGTCGGCCGCGTCGGCGTCGAGGTAGAGCGATTCCATCGCGAGGCAACAAAGCACGGAGCCGAGCGCCCCGAAAGTGCCGCGATCGAGGCACAAAAGGGGCCTTCTATCGCGTGCTTACGTGAACCGACCGGCTCGTGTTTTTCGCTCTTGACGAAAGGGCCGAAGAGGCGTACTTCTCGGGGCCTCTTCCAGGCGCGTAGCTCAGTGGTAGAGCACTACCTTGACACGGTAGGGGTCGTTGGTTCAACCCCAATCGCGCCTACAAGAATGCAGTAAAACAAGCGGGTCGAGTGCTTCGGTGCTCGGCCCGTTTGGTTTTTTCGGCCTCGGATCGGATCGGCGGCCCGACGACGACGCGTCGTCCCGCCTCCTCCCCAAGGCGCGCGCGGCAGCCGCTCGCGCGGAGATCATGGCGCCGTGCAGTCGCCCACGAGGGCCGTCGCCGTGCGGAAGAGGGGAGGCGCGCCTCGTGGCGCCGGGATGGGCCTCGCGGCCTCTTCGAGGGACGGCGCGGATCGGTAGAGCACCTGCGCGTCGAGGCGTGGGATTACGGCGACGACGGGCGTGCGCGCGAGGGATGCGACGACGCCGCCGCCCGCGAGGGCCGCGAGCGCGGAGGGCTCGGCCAACGTGAGGCCCTCGGGCCCCCGCCCGAAGCCCGCCTCGCCGCCGCGGAAGACCGCGAGGTTCTTACCCAAGCTGCCCACGACCGCGTCGGCGACGCCGTCGCCGTCCATGTCCGACAGCGCGAGCGCGCTCGGGGAGCCGTAGATGGTGACCCCGTTGATGCTCCCCGAGCTCGCCGTTTCGCCGATGGGAACGGCCCACGAGCGCGCGCTCCGATCGCTCGCGAACGAGAGCACGGAGAGCTTCATGCCGAGCCGTTCGCCCACGCCTACCACCACGAGCTCCGGCTTCCCGTCGCCGCTGACGTCGCCCACGGCGACGACGGGCCCGAGGGTCCTCACGTCGAGCGGCAACGTGCGGCGCTCGGGCCCCCCGAAGACCACCTTGAGATCGTAGGCGCGGCTGACCACGACGTCGTCGAGGCCGTCGCCGTCCAAGTCGCCAGCGGCGTGAAGTGTGCTCTCGTTTGCGACGAGGGTGGGGGGCAAAAGCTCGGGACCCTTTCGGAGCGAGACCCAGGTGCCGCTCTCCGCGCCGAGCACGAGGTCGGGCTCTCCGTCCCCGTTCATGTCGGCGAACAGCATCGCGGTCGGCGCGTCGGTCACGTCGAGGCGGACCGCCGGGCCGCTCGGGTAGGCGAAGACCTCGATGGCCTTGCCGGAGGCGACCGCGACGTGTTTTCCATCGCGCGAGACCGCGACGGGCGCGTCCTTCGCGAGGGCGCGCAGGGGGTCGCGTCGGCACACGGAAGACGTGGCCGGCATGCACACCGCGGCCCGGGCGCCGTAGGTCTCGCTGCACGCCATCGTCTCGTGGCAACCCTGGGTGTCGACGACCGCGCCGCCGCCGTAGCGCTCTGGCCTCGGCGAGCAGGTGGCCGTCGCCGGGCCCCGGCACTGGACGCCGAAGGTGCTCGGCTCGCACTCTTCCGGCCCGCCGCACGCGCCGAGCGCGCCGGCCAGGGCCATGGCGACCGTGCCGAGGGCCCGCCACGAGACATGCGATTGTTTTGGTGGAGTCATTGAGTGGTTGAACCAGTAGGTCGTGGGAGCCCCCGCGTCAAGGCCCCTCCGCGCCGCCCCTTCCCTATCCACCTCTCCAGGGCGCTCGCGGCAGCTCACGGCTCGAAGACGCGGAGGCCGGGCAGGCAGCGGAGCACGGCTTTGCACTCGGGCTTCGTCTCGCCGCACAGGTCGTTCGGCTCGTGGAACACGCTGAGGCATGTCTCGATCTCTCCGACGGTCGCCGCGCACGTCCAAGGCGCCTTCGCGCACGTCGCCGGATCCGCGTCGACCGAGAACCTCGCGCCGTTCAAGCACTCGTAGCCTGCGCCGCCGTGGCGCGGGCGGACCTCGGTCCCGAAGAACTCGCAGAGCTTCGTTCGGTCGTCCTTCCCGAGGTCGCGCATGGGGCGGTCCTTCGGGACGCCGCTGCCCGGGAGGAGCCGCAGCCTCCGTCGTTCGAGCCCCGCCGCGGTGGGCAGGAGACGCGTGCCGTAGATTCGTCGTTCGTAGGCGTGCACGCGGTCGGCGTAGTCGTCGTCCCCGAAGAGGCGCGCGCCCAGCTCGTGCGCCTCGAAGATGTCCTGGAGCTTCTGCCGCTCGGCGACGCTCATGACCGATGGCGTGTCGCCGCCGGTCTCGTCGTTCCCCGGCGTGACGAGCCACTCGTGGCAGGTGAAACAGACGACGATCGTGCCGAGCACGCGACCGTCACGGTCGTAGAAGAGGACGGCGTGGTGAGGATCGAAGCCACCGCACCGCACGATGGCCCGAGAGACGCGCTTCTGTCCGTTCGGCCCGACGTAGACGCGATCTCCGAGCTTGCCCTGCGCGATGGGCACGAGCGCCTCGAGCTCCTCCACCGTCGCCGCGGCGACCGGGGCGACCACGTCGGGGCAATACGCGCCGTTCGGCGTGACGGGCTTGTTCGAGCAGCCCGGGACGGTGCTCCGCCGGAAGGTAAGTAGCTCCGCGCGTGCGACGGCCTCGCGCTTCGGGAAGGGGCCCTTGGCCGGCACGCGAAACGGGTGTTTGGGGGGTGGCTGGCCCTTCTCCGCGAACGTGATGCGTCGATCGGCGAGCCGGTCGCGGAGCTCGAGCTCGGCTTGGTACGCGCGCTCCTCGGCGCTCGGCCCGACGCTCGTGGGCGAAGCCTCGGGGAGCGCGTCCGTCGTTCCCGCGTCGGACACCGGGGGGAGCTCGCGGGGGGGAGCGGGAGGTGGTGGGGTGGCCGCGCATCCGGGGGTGGCGACGACGGCCGCGAGCGCGAAGAGCGAGGCGAAGGTGGAGAGCCGCACGTTGCCACAGTAGACGGGGCGGGCGCCGGACGTTTGGGTCGCGCGCTTTCTTCGGGTGAGCCCGCAATCTTCGCCTCACGGTGGAAGATGCGGACCGACAAAAGGTGGAAGGCCTCGGTCGCCGGTAGAAAGGGAGGGGACGACGACCGAAGCCTTCCGGGTGCGCGGGGGGAGGGGGTAGACCCGCGCGCCGCTCTTTGGCCCATGGGCCGAAGCTCGATTTCGTCGCACCCCCTGAGGAACCCGATAGAGTCAGCCTCCCAGATGAACACTCGTATCTCAAGACAAATCGCATGTTGTCGCGACGCGTAAGTCAATGGACAGTCGAGTTGTCACGTCTCGCGGCGCCACGTTCCGCGTCCCGAGGGCGCGGGGCCCTGGTCGGAGTGGGGTGCGGGTCGCCGAGGGAGGCTCGCTCCGGAGCCGCGGCTCAGGGGCTACGGAGATCGTAGGCCAGGCGCCCCGCGGAGCTCTGGTTCCCGCAGCGCCCGGTCGGGAGGGACACGAGCGGGTGCGTCTCGTAGATGCGGAACGCCGAGGTCGTGGCGTTCCACGAGACGCGCGCCGCCGACAGCGACATGACGACCTCGTAGACGAGGTTCAACGCCGGGAACGCGCGGGACTCGGCGACGAGCGCGGCGCTCTCGCCCAAGAGCTCTCCCATGGCGTTCGACGCGTCCCACGCCTTCGTGCGGTGGCTCGAGGACGGGTTGATGAGGTACTCGACCGTGCCGTTCGCGTCGGGAGGGGTGGGGCCCGAGTACGTCCCGATCGGCGAGCCGGCGAGCGTGCCCGTGCGGGTCGTGAGGTCGAAGGTGATGGGGATGTTCACCGCCTGCGTCGCGACGAAGGCCCGTGACCACACGCAGCACATGACGCCGCCTCCGTCGACGATGGAGGCGTTCGCGGGGCAATTCGCGTTCCCGGCGCGCAGCGCGCCGTTCCAGCGGTGCTCGTAGGTCACGCTCGTCACGGTCCCTCGGAGGATCCCGTCGACACCGGGCCGCACGGGGACGGGGCCGCCCGCGTCGCTCGCCGCGTCGGTCACGAGGCCCCCGTCGTCGGGGCCTCCGTCGCTCGCGTCCGGGGAGGTCGCGTCGGAAGGTGGCGTGGCGTCGGCCGGAGGCGTCACGGACGCGTCGGGGAGGGGGACGGCGGTCCCGGTGACCGACGTGGCCGGGGTGGCGTCGACCGTCGAGCCGCCATCGTTCGAATCGGTGGCGGGGGTGGAGCACGCACCGAGCGCGGAGAGCACCACGGCGAGCACGCCCCCCCGGGTGCGTGAGCTCATGCGCGGAGCGTGACACACGAGAGGGGCGCTTGTCGACCCGTCGCGTTCCGCGTGCTCCTCTCGCCGAGGGAGATCAGAACGCGAACGCGATGATCGGGCCGACCCCGAAGCCCTTGAACCCCGTGCCCGTGATGGTCTGGTAGCTCGCCTCAGCGCCGAGCGCAAACGATCGCGTGAAGTGGATCATGAATCCGCCGCCGACATAAAGCGCTGCGCCAGTGGCAGAAGGGGAGCCGCTCCCGGCGATGTGGCCGAGCCCGGCGCCGCCTTCGACGAACGGCGCGAACCGGTCGATGGGGAGCACCAGCTTGCCCACGGGCATGCCCTGGTAAATGTTCGGGTCGAGGAACGTGGCCGAGAGCCGCACACCCGGCACGACGATGACCGTGCCCGTGTCGATGCCGTAGCCGAGGCGCACTCCCAGAGAGAAGCCCGCCCGGCCGGACGCGAAGACGACACCCGGCGCGAGGCCCCACTGGAACCCCGTGTTCCACGCGACCACGATCGCGCGCCCTTCGCTCATCCTCGGCTCGGGCTCCTCCTCCTCGGCCGGAGGGGGAGGGGCGACGATGGGCGCGGGGGCGGGCTCGTCGGGGGGCGCGATCGGCGGAGGGCTGCTCGGGGGTGCGGGCGTTGCCGGGGGGGCCGGATCTTCGGGCGCGCTCGGAGCGGCCGTGTCGCCGGGAGCGGGGGGAGGCGCGCTCTGGGCGAACGCGGGGACGGGGAGGGCGAGCGAGCTTGCGAGGAGGCCGAGCGCGAGGGCCGAGGCGGAGTAGGAGCGAGACACCGAGGGGAGCATGAGGGCCGAAACGGTACTCGAAATGGGCCTTCGTTGCGCGCGACTTAGCGGCCCTATGCGGTCGTCACGCCGAAGCCGAGGCCCACGAGCGGCGTGATGATGGGCCCGTCCGAGGCGAACCCTCCGACGAACGGGTCGGACGCGAGGAGCCAGGCCGTGTCGAGGTCGGCGTAGGTGAGCTTGGGGAGGCACGCGGCGAGCATCGTCGCGCACGTCATGCCGAGGCGGGTCTCCACCATGCCGCCCACCATGACGCCGAGGCCGCGCCGGATCGCCTCCGTGCCGAGCTCGAGCGACGCCGCGAAGCCCCCGAGCTTCACGATCTTCAGGTTCACCGACGTGGCCGCGCGCGCCCGGACGAGCTCCGCGAGATCGTCGGGCCCACGGAGAGACTCGTCGGCCACGACGTCGACCGCGCCGTCGCGCACGACCTTCGCCATGCCGTCCACGTCCTCGCGAGCGCAAGGCTGCTCGAAGCACTCGACGATCGCGCCGTGCCGACGGAGGCCACGGAGCATCGCGAGCGCGTCCTCGGCCGAGAACCCGGCGTTCGCGTCGAGCCGAAAACGGAGGCCCGGCAGACGTTCGTGCATCGTGCAGAGTGCACGCGTCTCGCGATCGACGTCGCGTCCGACCTTGGCCTTGAACGCGCGAAACCCTTGGGCGTGCCACACCTCGCCCACGCGGAGCATCTCCGTGGCCTCGGCGATCGGGATCGTGATGTCGCTCTCGATGCGGGAGGCGAAAGAGCGGACCCCGAAGAGGTCGGCGATCGAGGCTCCGCGTGAGCGCGCGAGGGCGTCGAGGAGGGCACACTCGAGCGCCGATGCCGTGACCTTGGAGCGCTCGGAGACCTCGTACGCGAGATCCCGGCAGTCCGCGATGCGTGCGACGGTGCGCCCCTCGAGCGCTCGGAACGAACGGGCCGCGAGCGCGAGCACGTCGGGCATGTCCTCTTCGGTCACGGGGTAGAGGCACGCGGCCTCTCCGATCCCCAACGTCTCGCCCGCGCGAATGCGGAAGAGGGCGGCTCGGGTCGTCTCCATGCGCGCCGTCGCGATGGTGAACGGCTCGCGGAGGGGGACCTCGAGGGCGGTCGCGGTAGCCGAATCGACTTTTATTTCCATGGGTTATGCTTGGGTTGCTTTGGCGTCGAGGTTGGGCTGGGAGGCCATCGTCCGAACGTCAGGGTGGAAGCTCTCGCCCCTCGTGGAGCGCGCGCGCGGCGCCGGTGAAGGCCGGGACGAGCGCGAGCGAGCCGAGCGAGAGCGCCGCGCCGAGCGCGAACGACCAACGGGGGCTCGACACGTCGGCGATGGCTGCGCCGAGCGCGCCCGCCACCGCGAGGGAGAGCGCGTTGGCCGTGGAGAGCACCGTGTACTGGAGGGAGGCATGCCTCGGGTTCGTCGCGCCCATGAGCGCCGCGAAGAGCACGGTGGTGCCGAGGCCGCTCGCGGCGTGCTCGACCGCGAGGGCGACCGTGACCCGGGCCGTCTCGTCGGTGCTCCCCGGGACGAAGAAGAGCGGCGCGCACGCGAGCGCTTGGAGGACGGCCGCGATCGTAAGGCCGCCGCGATCGCCAGCCTTTTTGTGGAGCAGCCCACCGGCCATCGAGCCCGCGACGCCCGCGAGCGTGCCCACCGTCACGGCGAGCGTCCCGATGCGCTCCTTCGACCAACCGCCGTCGACGAGCACGGGCTTCAAGAGCGTCGACGCCGTGTGGAGTCCGAGCTTGTAGAAGAACGCCACGGCCAGCACGGCGCGCACGTCACGGTGGAGCATGGAGGCGAGCGTGCGACCGGTGAGCCGTATCTCGTCCGCGAGGCTCCTCCTGCGGGCCCCCTTCGCTTCGGTGTCGGCCGGCGTCGCGTCGGGACCGATGCGTGGCTCCCCGATAAGGACGACCCCCGCGCTCCCGACGGCGATGGAGGCCGCGAGCGCCACGATCGCCCATCGTTCGCCGAGCTTCGCGCCGAGCACGAGCAGCCCAGCCCCGCCGAAGACCATGCCCAGCCGGTAGGCGCCTACCTGCGCGACGTTTCCGAGACCGCGCTCCTCTTTTCCGAGGGAGCGCACCGCGAGCCCGTCGACGAGCACGTCTTGGGTCGCGGCGAAGAGGGCCGCGAGCGCGGTGAGCGTGAACCACAGGGCCCGCGAGCTGGCGAGCGGAGCTGCGGCGTAGGTCGCGACGATGGCCGCGAGCCCGAGCTGCAAGAGGAGGACGAGCCTCCGCGCCTTCGCACGCACCGAAGGGAGATCTCCCGCGCGCGCCCAGAGCACCTTCAGCGCCCACGGGAGCTGGAGCCAGCTCACCGCCGCGATGAGGCTGTACGACGCGTGGCTCTGGCGGAGCGCGACGGGCAGATACTCGGCCGCGATCCCGAGCGGGATGCCCTGGGCGAAATAGAGCGCCCCGAAGCCCACGAGCTTCGACGTCGAGACCCCGGGTTCGCGCTCGGCCACGCCCGAAGGCTACACGAGGGCGACGCTCCGCGGTGGCCGACCCACCGAGGGGGGGCGCTGGAACCGCGATAGTTTTTGACGGCCTCCCGAAAGCGCTCCGGCGAAGGCTCGCGTAGGGTTCGGCCCATGAACGCTCCGGAACGCCCCCGACGCTCGTCCCGCCGGGCGCTCTCGTCGGCTCCCGTCGTGCCTGTCTTCGTCGTCGCCGCGTGGGCGGTCGCGTGTGGGGCGGTCGCGCAGTCGCAAGGGTCCTCCGAGTCTCCCGACCCACGTCCCTCGGCGACCAGCGTCGTCACGTCCGAGCCGCCGAAGGACGCCGGCGCTCCCGACGCGAGGCCCCCGAGGTCCACGGCGGGGCCAGGCGCCCACGTCACCGACAAGGGCGTGCTCTTCCGCGTGTGGGCCCCCGCGGCCACACTCGCGTTCGTGGACGGGGACATGGGGCGCGTCGCACTCGCGAAGGAGAACGACGGCCTCTTCGCCGGCGAGGTCTCCGGCGCGAAGATCGGCCAGAGCTACCGCTTCGTGCTCGCGACGCCCGCCGGAGAGCTCACGCGCCTCGACCCGTACTGCCGCCAGCGGGGCGCCGACCGCGTGAGCTGTATCGTTACGGATCCATTCGCGTTTTCGTGGACCGATGGCGCCTTCGTGCGGCCACCGAAGAGCACGCAGATCGTCTACGAGATGCACGTCGGGAGCTTCTCGCGGGACCCTGCGAAGGGCCATGGAACGTTCGCCTCGACCAAGGCTCGCCTCGACGATCTCGCCGACCTCGGCGTGAACGTGCTCGAGCTCATGCCCGTGTTCGAGTTCGGTGGGAACCCGAACGGGTGGGGATACAACCCGCACCTCCACTTCGCGCCCAAGAGCTCGTACGGCACGGCCGACGAGCTCCGCGCGCTCGTCGATGCCGCGCACGCGAAGGGGATGGCGGTGTGGCTCGACGCGGTCGTGAACCACCACGACGGGTGGCGCGAGGCCCCGCTCCGCTGCTTCGACGGCGTGTGCCCGGGTGGCTCCGCCGGGGTCTACTATTTCGGCCCGGGCGCGTACGCGAGCACCCCGTGGGGGCCTCGACCGAAGTTCGACGAGCCTGCGGTGCGGGCCATGTTCGTCGACGCGACCCGCGCGTTCATCGACGAATTTCACGGGGACGGGTTCCGCTGGGACTCGACGTCGAACGTGCGCGGCATCGACGGCCAAGGCACGACCCCCGGCGGGAAAGAGCTGCTCGTGGCCCAGAACGAGGTCGCGCGGCAGAAAGGCGCCACCACGACCGCCGAGGACCTCAAGGGGTTCGCCGAGCTCACACGCCCCGTCTCGCGAGGGGGCTTCGGGTTCGACGCCCAGTGGGACGGCTTCGGCTACGACGTGATGAAGGTGCTCGAGCCCGCGTCGGACGACGGGCGGGACCTCGGCCTGCTCGAGAGCATCTTGCGGGGCGGCTACGACGGCGACGGCTTCGCGCGTGTGCTCTTCACGGAGACGCACGACACGGTCGGCAACGGGGGCCGGCGCTTCCCGAACCGCGTCGATCCGGACAATCCCGAGAGCTTCGCCGCGCGTCGCCGCTCGATGCTCGGGGCGGCGCTCCTCTTCACGGCGCCCGGGGTTCCGATGCTGTTCCAAGGTCAGGAGGGCCTGGCGCTCGGTACGTTCACCGACCCGCCCGTGACGCTCGCTCCGCGCTCTCCGGAGGGCGAAAAGGTGCGTGCGTTCTACAAGGATCTCGTGGCGCTCCGAAAAAATACGGCCGGGAAGGCCGGTGGGCTCGCCGAGGCGGGGGTCGAGATCCTGCACCGCAACGACGCGGCCAAGGTGCTCGTCTACCGGCGCCACGGCGCCTCCGGGGAGGACGTGCTCGTCGCCGTGAACCTCAGGAACCGCGCCTACGCACGGTACGACTTCGGCGTGCGTGACGGCGGGGTCTACCGTGTTCGCCTCACGAGCGACCGCGCGGCGTACGGCTCGGACTTCGCCGACGCGAGCGTCGCTCCCATCACGGCGCTCGCGCAGCCCTACGACCAAAAGCCCTTCACGTTGCCCATCGCGCTCGGCGCGTACGGTGTGGTGGTGCTCTCGCGATGAGCCCACGTGCGCTCGGCAGGACCGGGATCTCCGTGCCTCTCGTGGGGCTCGGCTGCGGCCCCTTGGGCGACGCGCGTCTCTCGGACGAGGACGCCGAACGGCTCTTGAGGGTAGCTCTCGAGCAGGGGCTCACCCTCTTCGACACGGCCCCGAGCTACGGGCTCTCGGAGGCACGCATCGGGCGGTTCCTCCGGGGCTCGTCCTCGTCGCGTGCCGGGGTGATCGTCGTGACCAAGCTCGGTTACGGTGTAGCCGGGGTGCCCGACTGGACCCCCGCGTGCCTCTCCCTCGGCGTCGACCAGGCGCTCGCCACGTTGGGCGTCGACGTCCTCGACGTGGCGCTGCTCCACTCGTGCTCGGAGGACCGGCTCGCCGACGAGGGCCTCCTTCGCGCCCTCATGGACGCCAAACAGGCTGGAAAAATAAGGGCGTTCGGATACTCGGGCGATGGCGCGGGGCTCGTCGCTGCCGTCCGCTCGGGGGCGTTCGACGTCGTGGAGTGCTCGGTGAGCTGCCTCGACCGGAGCGGCCTCGACGCCGTGCGAGGGGCCGGTCTCGGTGTCATTGCGAAGCGGGCCCTGGCGAATGCCCCGTGGCGGGGCAACCCCGACGGGCGTGACGACATCGCCGAGTATGTACGTCGCTACGATGCCCTCTTCGGCTCCGCCCCCATGACCTTCGCGGACGACGAGCTCTTCCTGCGCTTCGCGTCGTTCCTCCCGGAGGTGCATTGCACGCTCGTGGGGACGACCCGCGCCGACGCCATCGTCCGCGCCGCCGAGCTCGTCGCAAGGGGCCCTCTGCCCGCCGCCGTCACCGACGAGCTCCGGGCACGTTATGCCCCGTTCGAGCGTGTGTTCCACGGCGTCGTGTGAGCTCGCGGAGGGGCTTTGCGGCTCTTGGCGCCGCGGTGTAGAGACCGCGCGTGCCTACGGTCCTCCTCCTCGTGGTCTCGAACGTGTTCATGACCTTCGCTTGGTATCGCCACCTCCGGCACCAGGCGGCGTCGCCGCTGTGGGTCGCCGTCGTCACGAGCTGGGGCATCGCGTTCTTCGAGTACTGCTTCGCCGTGCCAGCCAATCGCCTCGGGTACGGCAGGCTCTCGCTCGTCGAGCTGAAGGTCACCCAGGAGGTGATCTCGCTCGCGGTCTTCGGTGTGTTCGCCACGCTGTGGATGAAAGAGAAGCTCTCGTGGAACCACGCTGCGGCGGCCGTCTGTTTGGTGGGAGCGGCCTACTTCACGTTTCGTAAGTAGCTTGTTTCGCTCGGGATTCTGACGGCGTTCGTTTCGCCTCGACGTGGCCCATGGGAGGCCCGCATCATAGAACGCATGAGCCTTCGCCTCTGCGCGGCGTGTAGCCGCCACGTTCGAGAAGCCACGTGCCCGTTCTGCGGCACGACGGAGACCGCCGCGCTGCCCGTCCCGCACTCGCGTGCGACGCGAGCGGCGATGGTCTTCGGAGCCGCCACGTTGGTCACGGCCGCCGTCGCGTGCGGAGGCGAGACTACCGGGCAAGACGCGGGCACGAGCCCCACGGCGACGGCTGCTCCCGTCTACGGCGCGCCGGTCCCGGTGGATGCCGCCGTCCCCGACGCGACCCCGGGCCCCGACGGTGGCCCTGTGGCTGCGTACGGTGCACCTCCGCCTCCACCCGATGCGGGGGCGGTCCCTCCCTACGGCGCCCCTCCGCCGGACGGTGGCCGATGAGCCTCCGGGTCTGCGCGGGTTGCGAGCGTCACGTGCGCTCGGAGAGCTGCCCCTACTGCGGCACCACGATGGTGGCGGAAGGCGCGACGGCGGCCGCCGATTCCTTCGGTCGGATCGGTCGCGCCGTGCTCGCGTTCGGTGGGGTCACGGCGTTCTCGGCGGCGATGGTCGCGTGTTACGGCGGCCCGCAGCCTCCGCAGCGCCCGGCCGACGCTCACGATGTCGACGCCCCGAACGGTCAGGCCGTCGAGGCCGATGGCGGAGCGAAGACCGGGCCCTGAGGAGTCGTAGCTAGAGCTACTCGACCCGGCGCGGGCGCGCTACGCTCGCCCGGGTGGCACTCTCCCTCTGCGCGGCCTGCGCCCGGCACGTTCGCTCGACCGACCCTCTCTGCCCGTTCTGCGGACACGGACCCGTCGGACCGGCGGTCGCTCCACGCACGATGGCCGAGGGCGCGACCCGGGCTCAAATTTTCCTCGGTGCGGTCTCGATCGTTGCGGTCGCCGGGGTGAGCGGTTGCTCGAAGGTCGAGCCGCCACAGGACTCGACCAAGGGCATCGTGATGCCCTACGGCGCGCCACCGAACCCCGCTCCCGACGCGGGGAGCCGGGCCGATGCCGCCGCGCCCATGCACCCGCCGAGCCCTGTCGGAGCGTACGGCGCGCCGCCACCTCGAGCTTCGGGCGACTCACGCGACCCGCTCAAATAGGGGCGCGTCTCGACGGTGGCCAAACCATGGCTTGCGCAATCGCGAGATGGTGATACCACCTCCCTCACTCACAAGAACGTTGCCGCATCGACGGTCGCCAAGCCCAAACCTTGGGAATGCGCCTTTTTCTGCGAGATTCGTTGTTGCGTGGGTGCGCGTCCGGTCGCGCACCACCACTCGGCTCCCCACGGCGTGGGGCCGGGCTCGAACAAGCCGCAGAAATTAGGCAATTCATCATGGGCAATCGTCTCTACATCGGCAACCTCTCCTACGACGCGACCCAAGACTCGCTCCGCGACGCGTTCTCGCAGTCCGGCACCGTCACGGACGTTCGCGTCATGACCGACCGCGAGACCGGCCGGTCGCGTGGCTTCGCGTTCGTCACGATGAGCACCTCCGACGAGGCCACCTCGGCGATCGCGCAAATGAACGGCGCGCTCCTCGACGGCCGCGCCCTCCGCGTGAACGAAGCCGAGGATCGTCCCGCGGGTGGCGGTGGTGGCGGCGGCGGCCGTTTCCGCCGTTGAATCTCCCCTCGATCGTGGAGGCGTCCCCCATGAGGACCACGGTCCTCGACGACGGCGCGCAGACGGTAGGCGCTCTCTGGGCGCGTCACGTCCACGCGACCTTCGTCCGAGAGGGGCGCCCCGCGCTCGGCGGTTGGCCGGGCACCCTCGGGGAGGCGCGCGCGCGCATCGCGCCCTTCTTCCGTGCAGAGCTCACGCGACTCGGCATGACGGCTCTCTCCATCGACGAGTCCCGCAGCGCGGCGACCACCGCGTACCGCAAAGCGAGGCGTGTATGGCTCGACCTTCAGGCCTAGATCCCGAGCGTCTCTCGATCGCGAACCAGTTTCGTGATCGGCGCGACACCATCTACGACCTCACGTGCGGGCCACTCTGGCTGAGTCTCCGCATCGGCCCGACCGCCGACACGGAGCCTTCGGGTTACCGTGCTTCGGCGAGCGACGGCCACCGAGGTCGGCTCGAAGCCGCGCCGATCACCGCCGTCGGTTCGACGCGGCTCGCCGTGCTCGAGGCGGTCGGCGCCGAGTGGGAGGGCTCTCACGAAGCGCGTGGGCTCCCCCGCGTCGACTGGGCCGACGTACGTCGTGCTCTGGAAGACGTGAGGGCGTTCCGATGAGCGACGCCAACGAGCTCGCCGAGCGTGTGGAGGCCGCACGCCTCACGCTCGACGCCGCGACCGCACAGCTGAAAACCATCCTCTCCGGGGGCGAGCGGCTCCCGAGGGCCGAGAAGGTCCAAGTGACCGACGGCCTCGCCGACGCGTTCACGGCCGTGAGGAACGCACGGGATGCCCTCGGCACTCTCGAGCGTGTCCTCGCTTCGCCCGCGCCCGACGACGAATGACGACCGCCGCGCACCGACGCTCCCTCTTCGAGTGTCGGTGCGTGACGCAAGTTACCGTCGTGACGCCACCTTCTCCCGCTCGATCGAGCGACGCTCCTCTTCGCTCACGGCCGTCGGGTAGTCGCCGTCGAAGCAGGCGAAGCAGTGCGGGCGCCCGGCGAAGAGCTTCCGGAACTCGCTGATGTCCGGATAGACGACCGCGTCGGCGCCGATCGCCGCCCGCACCGCGTCGAGGTCGTGTGTCGCCGCGATGAGCTCTGCCCGGCGTGCGATGTCGATGCCGTACACGCAGGGGTGCTTCAACGGGGGCGCGGCCGAGACCATGTAGACCTCTTTGGCGCCGCTCTCCCGGATCACCTTCACGATGTGCTTCGAGGTGGTGCCGCGGACGATGGAGTCGTCCACGATGGCGACCTTCTTTCCCACGAGTACGTCCCCGATAGGATTGAGCTTTTGGCGAACCAGACGCTCCCTGTCGATCTGCGAAGGGACGATGAAGCTCCGGCCCACGTGGCTGTTCTTCGTGAGGCCGCGGCGGTAGGGCACGCCCAGCTCCTCGGACATGGCGGAGGCCGCGAAGTAGGCCGACGAGGGCACGTCGATGACGACATCGGGGTGGAGCCCGGCGTCCCGTACGGCCTTGGCGAGGAGGCGCCCCATGCGCACGCGCTCTCCCGCGACGAGGTGCCCGTCGAAGACCGAGTCCTCACGGGCGAAGTAGATGTGCTCGAAGCTGCAGAAGGCGCCGCGCCCCTTCGTATCGACGCTCGTGTGCACCGTGCCCTCGGCGTCGACGTAGAGGGTCTCGCCGGGCTCGAGGTCGCGCACCCTCTCGAAGCCGAGGTAGTCGAACACGGTCGACTCGGACGCGAACGCATGCTCGACGCCCTCGGGGGTGACACGGCGACCGTACAGGAGCGGACGGATGCCGTGGACGTCCCGGAACGCCAGCATGCCCTTTTGCGCGAGGATCGTGATGGTCGAGTAGGCCCCGTCGACCTTGCTCCGGAGCGCCCGTACGGCGGTGAATACACCTTCGGGCGTGAGGTCTTTGTAGCCGACGACCTCGAGCTCCTGCGCGAGGGTATAGAGGAGCAGCTCGAGGTCGTTCGTGGTCTCGATGACACGATGACGATCGCGCTGGAGCTCCTTGCGGAGCGCCTCGAAGTTCGTGACGTTCCCGTTGTGCACCATGGCGAGCCCGAAGGGGTAGGCCATGGTGAAGGGTTGGGCGTCGAGCAGCTCGGTGCTGCCTTGGGTGGCGTAGCGTGTGTGACCGAGCC
This sequence comes from Myxococcales bacterium, assembly GCA_016712525.1. NCBI lineage: Bacteria > Pseudomonadati > Myxococcota > Myxococcia > Myxococcales > Myxococcales bacterium. The sequence continues at coordinate 2,781,799 of JADJQX010000007.1, read as the reverse complement.
CCATCGAGCCGCGGAGCCCTTCGATGTCACGGGCATCGCGGAACACTTCGGCGACGAGACCACGCCCCTTGTGGAGGTGGAACTTTCGGTCGAACGTGACGACGCCGGCGGCGTCCTGGCCACGATGCTGCACGGCGGTGAGCGCGTAGACGAGGCTCTCGGCGACGCCCGATTTACCGAAAATGCCGACAATTCCGCACATGGTGGTCTCTCACTTCCAAATCGACGGTCACGACTCTCGAACAGCGAACACGGCCGTTTCGGGCCGTGAGACGAAAAATCGGCGGCACAGATCGCGGATCATGACCGCGTGCTCAGGCCGTTAAGAAAAGCGCGGAGCGCCTCGGGATAGAGCGCGTGCTCGACGGCGAGGCCACGCTCTTCGACGTCGTGCAGGGAGGTCACCCCGCGAAGATCGACGGCGCGTTGGGCGAGGATGGCGCCGGTGTCGAGGCCCTCGTCGACGAGGTGCACGGTGATCGTCGTCTCGTCGAGGTGGCGCTCGAACGCGAACGCGTAACCTCCGAGCCCCTGGTGCGCGCGTGTGTCGGCGGGGTGGATGTTGACGATGCGCCCGCGGTAGGCAGCCACGAACGTGCCCGACAAGACCCGCATGAACCCCGCGAGCACCACCACGTCCGGGGCGTGCGGCTCGAGGCGGCGGAGGAGCTCCTCGTCCCAGGCCTCGCGTGAGCGGCCCTCGCGAGCGAGCGCGATGGTCGGGATCCCGTTCTCTCCCGCGAAGACGAGCGCCTGCGCCGAAGGTTTGTCGCTCCCGACGACGACGATCTCGGCGACACCCTCGAGCGCGCCGGACCTCGTCGCGGCGTGAATGGCGCGGAGGTTCGACCCTCGCCCCGAAGCGAGCACGGCGATGCGTTTCACGGTCGACCCCCGATGTCTCGCCGGTACACGAGGCCTGGAGCTCCGTGCTCGGCGACCCGCGCGTACGCCGCGCGTCGTGCCTCGTCGGGGCTCGCTCCCCGGCCGACGACGACGAGCGCGCGCCCCGACGGGAGAGACAGCGTGTCTCCCTCGCGCCGCGCGTTGGCGACGCACACGTGCGACGTGGGACGGGCCTCGAGGCTCGCCGAGACGGCCACCGGCGCCCCCTCCGGCGCGCGCGGATATCCTTGCCTCGCGAGCACCACGGCCAGCGTGTGCGCGTCGTGAACGGTGAGCGTCTCGCGTTCGAGCGACCCCTCGGCGCACGCCCTGCAGAGCGCGACGAAGCTCCCACCGACGAGCGGGAGCACCACCTCGGCCTCGGGATCGCCGAAGCGCGCGTTCAGCTCGAGGACCTTCGGCCCCCGCGGCGTGAGCATGAGGCCCACGTAGAGAAATCCGCGGTACGCGATGCCGTCGGCGACGAGGCCGCGCACGATGGGGTCCACGATCGTCTCGGCGATCTCGGCGTGGAGCGGGTCGTCCTTGGGGAGGACCGGGGAGAACGCGCCCATTCCCCCCGTGTTGGGACCGAGGTCTCCGTCCGAGAGGCGCTTGTGATCCCGCGAGTCCGGGAGCACCTTGGCGCACCCGTCCGACACGAGCAGCATCACCGTGAGCTCGGGGCCTTCGAGGCGCTCCTCGACGAGGAGCTTCTTGTCTTTGCCGTAGCGCTCCCGCAGCTCGGCGACGGCGTCGCGCGTCTCGCGTGGGTCGCCGCAGACGATGACCCCCTTGCCCTCGGCGAGGCCATCGAGCTTCACGACGGCGCCCTCCGGAAAGGCGTCGAGGCGGGAATCGTCCTCTTCGCTCGCGAGCACCACGGCGCGCGCCGTGGGCACCCCGTGCCGCTCGAAGAAGGCCTTGGCGTAGGTCTTCTCGCTCTCGAGGCGCGCGGCCTCTCGACCCGGCCCCACGACCGGGATCCCGGCCTCGCGCAGGAGGTCGGCGACCCCTTCGGAGAGGAGCGCCTCCGGACCGATGACCGCGAGCTCCACGCCACGCTCGCGCAGGAACCCCACGAGCGCGTCTCTCTCGACCTCTCCCGTCGACCCGGGGATGCCTGGGTTTCCGGGCACGACGAGGACCGACGCTTCGCCGATGTCGGCCGCGAGCCTCGCCTGGAGCGCATGCTCGCGCCCCCCTTTTCCGAGCACGGCGACCTTCATGAGCCGAAGGCCTCCTCCGCCATCGCGAGCACCTTTCGGGCGATTTTCCCCGCGTCACCGAGGTACGACGTGACCTCGAGCGCGCGGAGCTGCTCCTTCACTCCGTGCTCGACGTCGAGGCCGTCGACGAAGGCCTTCATCTCGGCGGGCCCGATCGCGCGCCCACGGGTGAGCTCGAGGAGCCGCTTGTACGGGTCGTCGTCGACGTGGAGCCGCAGGATCGTCTGGATCGGCTCGGCGAGGAGCTCGGGCGTGGCCTCGAGCGCCTTTCGGCACGCCTCCTCCGACAGGGCGACGCGGGAGAGCCCGACCTGCACCTCCTCGTACGCGAGCACGTGGTGCGCGAGCGCCGCCCCGACATTTCGGCTCACGGTGCTGTCGGACAGATCGCGCTGCATGCGCGACTTCTGGAGCTTGTCGGCGAGGAACGCGAGCTGGGCGTTCGAGAGCTGAAGGTTCCCCTCGGCGTTCTCGAAGTGGATGGGGTTCACCTTGTGGGGCATCGTCGACGATCCCACCTCGCCGGCCTTCGCCTTCTGCACGAAGAGCCCACGTGAGACGTAGAGCCACATGTCGGTGCAGAGGTCGAGCACCACGTTGTTCGCGACGCGCACCTCGGAGAGCCAGCGGGCCCACGCGTCGTGATCCTCGACCTGGGTCGTGGCCACGTTGGGGACGAGCCCCAGGCGCTCCACGAGCCGCTTCTCGTACGCCTCCCAGTCGTACGTCGGGTGAGCGGCCACGACCGCCGAGCGGTTCCCGGTCGCCCCATTGAGCTTTCCGTAGATGCGAACGCGGGAGAGCGCGTCGTACGACCGAAGCAAGCGCCCCAGGAAGACGGCGAGCTCCTTCCCGGCGGTCGTGGGCGAGGCCGGCTGCCCGTGCGTTGCGGCGGGGAAGGGGGTGTCCGCGTGCGTGCGCACGAGGGGGACGAGCGCCATCGCCACGTCGCGGAGGAGGGGGAGCTCGACCTCGGCGAGGAAGGCGTCGAACAGCGTCCCGTAGGCGAGGTTGTTCACGTCCTCCGACGTGAGGCCGAAGTGGATGCGGTTCGGCTTTCGGAGCGCCGCCTTTCGCTTCAAGTAGAGCTCGCACGCCTTCACGTCGTGGCGAACCTCGGCCTCGATGCCCTTGAGCTCCGCGTAGGCTGCGGCGTCGAAGGTGGCGTGCGCGTCGCGGAGGCGCGCGGTCTCCCCCTCGTCGAGCGCGCCGAAGAGGCCCGTGTCGGACAGGGCGATGGCGTGCTCGACCTCGACGCGGAGCCGCGCCTTCATGAGCGCGTGCTCCGAGAAGTAGCTCGCGAGGCGCTCGAGCCGCGCGCCGTAGCGCCCGTCGAGCGGGGAGATGGCCATGGCACGAAGGTCGTTCATGAGTTCTCCGAGAAGGCGCGCGAGAGGGCGTCACGCGCGGTTTGGGCGTCGAGCTCGAGCCGCTGACGAATGGGCGAGGACCCGAGTGCACGGAGCGCCGAGACGGCCGCCCGCTCGGTGGAGCGATCGTCGAACGGGCTCGCGAGAAAAACAGGGAGATCGAGGTTCTCGTGGAGGGCGTCGAAGAGCCCCTCGTGCGACTCCCCGATGGCGATGGCCGCGCCAGGCTCGATGCATCCCGTGTAGGTTGCACATAGAGAGTGGAGCCTCGGCTCGTAGGGCGAGACGATGTGCGGATACGCACGGGCGCCGTGCTGCTCGAGCCGAGAGGCGATGGCACGAGCGGCGCCCGCGTCGGCAGCTCGCGAGGCTACGACGAGCACGAACCCGGGGCGGATCGTCCCTCGTGCGACGAGCGCCTCCACGAGCCGCGCGGCGGGGTCGGGGGCTCGGGAGAGCGAGAGCCCGGTGACGCGGTGGAAGAGATCCGTGTAACGTGCACGGGTCTCGTCGATGACCCGCGGAGGCAAGAAAAGGGGGAAATGCCCTGTTCTTTCGCGCTCTTCGAGCATGTAGGCGCGCACGTACTCTTTGTCGAGGGGCTCGGCGTCCTTGGGAGACCGCGCGTGGCTCTCGGCGTCCCAGATGCGCGACGAGTCGGGCGTGTGGATCTCGTCGATGAGGACGAGGCGCCCGTCGACGAGGCCCATTTCGTATTTGGTGTCGCAGAGAATGAGGCCCCTCTCGGCGAGCACTTCGGTACCCCGAGCGAAGAGCTCGAGCGCCGTCTCGGCCATGCGGGCGTAGAGATCGCGGTCGACGAGGCCCTCGCGGACGAGCCCTTCGGGGGTGATCTCCCGATCCGACTCCTCTTTCGTGGTGGGGGTCACGATCGGGCGCGGGAGCTTCTCGTTCGGGCGGAGCCCCTCGGGCAAGTGCACTCCCGAGATCTCGCGCCGGCCCTGCGCGTACGCGCGGGTCATGGAGCCTGCCATGTACCCCCGGACGACGAGCTCGACGCGGATCGGCGCCGCCTCGCGGACGACCTGCGCGTTCTCGGTGAGGACCTCGACGAGGTGGTTTTCGACGATGTCGCGGGTCTTGTCGAACCAGAACGCCGAGAGCCGATTGAGCACCTCACCCTTCCCGGGAATGGGCGTCTTGAGCTTCAGGTCGAAGGCGCTGATGCGATCGGTGACGACGACGAGGCGCTCGCTCGGGGACAGTCGGAAACTGTCGCGGACCTTGCCGGCGTGGACCTTGTCGAGCTGCGGGCTCTTGGTTTTATCCAGGGGAATCACGGTACCTCAGTGCCTGAAGTGGCGAGTCTCGGTCATGATCACCGTGACGCCGCGGGCCTCGCCAACAGCGACGACTTCGGCGTCTAGGATGGAGCCTCCGGGCTCGAGCAGCACGCGGAACCCACCGTCCGCCAAGACCTCCAGCGTGTCGGCGAAGGGGAGGAAGGCGTCGGACACCGCGTAAGCCTTCGCGCAGGCCGCGTTCAGCTCGTCCCCCGTGAGGCCGTGGTCGCGCAGCGTCGCGTGCGCTCGTTCGACCGCGATGCGCGCGGAGGCCACGCGGTTCGGTTGGCCGGCTCCCATGCCGAGGAGCATCGCCTCGCCTCCGGGCAGGCGTGTGACGATCGCGATGGCGTTCGACTTGATCGATCTCACGACCCGTGTCCCGAGCTCGGCGAGCTCTCGATCCGGAGAGAACGGCGATTTCGTCGCGACCTCGAGCTTCGTGAAGAGCTGCTCGTCCGGGTCTTGCACGAGCAGGTGCCCGAGGCAGAGCCGCAGATCCTCGGCGCCCGTGACGTCCTCGGGTCGGAGCGGCAAGACGCGGAGGTTCTTGTTCGTGGCGAGGTAGGTGACGGCGTCCGCGTCGAACTCGGGCGCGACCACGACCTCGACGAACTTTCGCTTCGACTTGTCGGGATCGTCGAGGCCGAGCGACACGACGTCGGCTCGCGACACCTTGCCGCCGAACGCGATGACCGAGCCGAAGGCCGAGACCGGATCGCTCGACCACGCGAGCTCCAAGGCTCTGCCACGGCTCGAGGCGACCGCGACCCCGCACGGGTTGCCGTGCTTCACGATGGCGCAAGCGTTCTCTCCGTGGCCGCGCACCGCGGCGAGCGCAGCCTCGACGTCGAGGAGGTTATTGTACGAGAGCTCCTTGCCGGAGAGGAGGAGCTCGGTGGGGGATTTTCCACGCCCCCGCCGCACGAGGACCGCGGCCTTTTGGTGGGGGTTTTCGCCGTAGCGGAGGCGTCTCGCCGCGCTCGAACACGAGCGTCCGGGAGGGCTCGCCAGCGAGCTTGTCGAGGTGCTCGGCGATCTGGGTGTCGTACTCGGCGGTCGCGCGGAACGCCGCCCTCATGAGCTTGGTCCGCGTATCGAGCGAGAGAGCTCCGCCGGTCGCGTCGAGCTCGGCGACGAGCGCCGCGTAGGCGGAAGGCGAGACCACGGAGGCCACGTGGCGGTAGTTCTTCGCGGCGGCGCGGATCATCGTGGGCCCGCCGATGTCGACGTACTCGACGAGCTCGGGGAGGGGCAGCCCCTTGTCACGGTACTCGGCGAACGGATAGAGATTGGCGACGACCATGTCGATCGCGATCGTGCCGAGCTTCTCGGCCTCGGCGCCGTCGCGGTCGCGGTCGAACAGGATCCCCGACGAGATCTCGTACGAGAGCGTCTTCATGCGCCCGCCGAACGCCTCGGGTTTCCCCGTGAGCTCGGTCACGTCGGCGACCGAGAGGCCCGCCTCGCGGAGGAGCGATGCCGTCTTCCCGGTCGAGTAGAGAGCGGTCCCGTGCCTCGCGAGGCATCGGGCAAGCTCGACGATTCCGGTTTTGTCCCACACGGACAGGAGGGCACGACGAACGTGGACGTTCATGACAGCGAGGTCTCCTTCTTGCGGCGCTGCGGATCGGCCGCTCGCGCGATGTTCTCGAAGATCGAAAGCCCGTCCCCTCGTTCGGGGAGAGCGCCCGCCCGGGCCCTCTCGGCCCAGCCGGGGTGGAGGTGAGGCAGGAGGAACGCCTCCGGGTGCGGCATCATGCCGAGCACGCGGCCCGTCGGGTCGGTGAGCCCGGCGCACGCGAGCTCGGAGCCGTTGGGGTTCTCGGGATAGGCGTGGGCGGGCCGGAGCTCGGCGTCCACGTAGGCGAGCGCGACGAGGCGCTTCTCCAGGATCGCTTCGCGCACCCTCGCGTCCCGCGTGACGAGCTTCCCTTCGGCGTGGCGCACCGGGAGGTCAAGGAGGTCTCCGTCCGCGAAGGCCGGTGAGGGCGAGGCGAGCCCGCGGCAGCGAACCCAGCGATCTTCGAAGTGACCCGAGTCGTTGTGGGTGAGGGTCACCTCGAGGTCGTGGGCCTGCCCGACGTTAGGCAAAATCCCTGACTTTACGAGTATTTGGAAGCCGTTGCAGATCCCGACGAGGAACCCTCCGTCGGTCACGAACGCCGCGAGCTCGTCGAGGAGCGTGCTCCCCGAAGGTCGCCTCTCGAGGCGCACGCGGTTCGCGAAGACCTTGCCCGAGCCGAGATCGTCGCCGAACGAGAACCCTCCCGAGAGGTGGACGACCGAGGCTCCCGTGAGCGAGACGTCGCCCGCGAAGAGGTCTTGAGCATGGACGATCCGGGCCTCCATGCCTACCGCTCGGTAGGCGTGCGCGGTCTCCTCTTCGCAGTTGAGACCGTAGCCGGTGACGACGTAGGCGATCACGAGAGCCTCGTTTCGTAGGCGTCCGCGAGGGACGAGACGGGGAGGTCGACGAGCGTTCCGCTCTTCGCAGAGACGAGGAGGCGCTCCCCCCGGACATGGCCGAGGCGGGTGGCGCGATCTCCGAAGAGGGCCTCGACGGCATCGGCGTCGCTCGGGCGCACCGAGACCACGAATCTCGCGTTCGACTCCGAGAACAGCGCGGCGTACGCGTCGAGGCCCGTGTCCGGGAGATGCAGCTCGGCGCCGAGGCCCGAGCCGATGCACGACTCGGCGAGCGCGACGGCCAGGCCTCCGTCGGAGAGATCGTGCGACGAGGCGAGGAGCCCCGCGTCGTGGGCGCGCGCCATCTGCCCGTAGAGCGCGAGGGTCTCGGGGATGCGGACGCGTGGCGCCGTTCCACCGAGGTCACCGCCGAGCTCGGCGACGATCGACCGACCGAGCTCGTCGTAGGTCTCGCCGAGCAGGTAGACGACGTCGCCCTCGGCTTTCCACTCGGACGTCACGAGCCGCCTCACGTCGCGGATCTTCGCGACCATGGTGACGAGCAGCGTCGGTGGGACGGAGATCTTCCGCCCGCCCGAGCGGAAGTCGTTCTTCATGCTGTCTTTGCCGGAGATCATCGGGATCTCGAAGGCGCGCACCATGTCGGCGAGCCCCTCGGCGATCCGCACGAGCTTGCCTAGCTTCTCTCGACCGTCCGGGTTCCTCTCGGGGTGGAACACCGAGTCCGGCACGCAGAAGTTGTCGCACCCGGCGAAGGCCTCGAAGGGGCCGGAGGCGTCCTGTGGGAGGCGCGCCCCGATCGAGACGAGGGCACGAACGGCCTCGTCGAACGCGCTCTGCGCCATCGCGTAGGCGTCGAGGTCTCCGTACCGCGGGACGATGCCGCTCGAGACGGCGATCCCATCGTGTGCGCCGTGGCGGACGAGCATGCACCCCGCGTCCTGCGGCGCCTTGCCTCGCTTCCCCATGTAGGGCTTGAGTACGGTCTTGCCCTTGACCTCGTGATCGTAGGCACGCACGACGGCCTCGCGGCTCGCGACGTTCGGGTGGGCGAGCGCGCGCAAGAGGAGCGCCCCGAGATCTCCTTCGTAGGGAAGGGACGATGTGCGTCGAGGTGGGGCGACCGTGGCCTCGAGGGAGAGCTTCGGCACGCCGTCGTGCAAGAACGTGAGGTCGAGCCGCGCCACGTTCGTTCGGCCGTGGACGACCTCGAGCTTGCCGGAGCTCGTGAACTCTCCGATGTCCGCCGCCTCCACCCCGCGCCGCGCCGCGAGCGCCATGAAGGCGTCGAGGTCCGAGGGGCGAATGGCGAGCGTCATTCGTTCTTGGGACTCCGAGAGGAAGATTTGCCACGGTACGAGGCCCGGATACTTGAGCGGCACCCGGCTCGTGTCGATGATGGCGCCTCCCGTGATGCGTGCGAGCTCCCCGGCCGACGACGAGAGGCCGCCCGCGCCGCTGTCGTTCACGCCGGCCACGAGCCCGAGCGCCGCCGCCTCTTCGAGGAGGTCGACCACGAGCTTCTGCGTGAACGGGCTCCCGACTTGGACCACCCCGCGGCTCTGCCCCGACTTGAGCTCGTGGGACGAGAACGTCGCTCCATGGATGCCGTCCATGCCGACGCGCCCTCCCACGGTGACGATGCGACACCCCGGGGTTACGTCTTTCGTGTGGGCCGGCGCGCCGTTCGCGAACGCGGGCACGAGCGCCGAAGAGCCGCAGAAGACGAGCGGCTTCCCCGAGAAGCGATCGTCGAAGACGAGCGCGCCGTTGACCGTGGGCACGCCCGACTTGTTCCCCCCGTCTCGCACGCCGGCGTGGACGCCCTCGAAGATGCGTGCAGGATGCAATTGCCCGGGGAGCAGGGGCTCCGTATAGCTCGGGGGGCCGAAGCAGAGGACGTCCGTGTTGAAGAAGAGGCGCCCGCCGCCGCGCCCGGTGCCGACAGCGTCGCGATTGCACCCGAGGATCCCGGTGATCGCTCCCCCGTACGGATCGAGGGCGGAGGGCGAGTTGTGCGTCTCGACCTTGAGCGTGAGGTTCGTCTCGGGGTCGACGCGAACGATGCCCGCGTTGTCGTCGAACACGGTCACCACGAAGCTTTGGCCCCGAGCGTCGAGCTTCGCGAGGACCTCGCGCGTCGGGCCGACGACGCAGGTCTTGAAGATCGATCGGACGGTCCGCAGCTCGCCGAGCTCGTGGTCGTCGACCGTGACGTCGGCCGCGAGCTCCTTGTGTTTGCAGTGCTCCGACCACGTCTGGGCGAAGATCTCGAGCTCGCAGTCGGTCGGCTCGGTCGGGAGGCCGTGCGCGGCGCGATCGCGGCGAACCTCTTCGCTCGCGAAGTGATCGCGAATGGCGTGCATCTCCGCGAGGGACAGTCCGAGCGCGCGGGACGTCGAGAGCTCGGCGAGCCCCGCGTCGTCGGCCGGGAGCGCGACGCTCTCGACCCGCGCCTCCGCGTGAAGGCTCGTCTCGGCGGGCCGGCGAGGCGAAAAGGGGAGCTTTCCCCACGAGAGCGTGTGCACGTTCGGGTTCCCGAGGACGTCCCGAGCGAGCTCTGCCAGGGTCGCGTCCGGCAGCGGCTCGTCCAGTACGACGAGCTCCTCCGTGAAGAACGTCCAGGTGGGCACGGGCTCCGCGAGGGTGAGCGCGAGCATCGCCTCCGCGCTTCGAGCCTCGTCGTCGGTGGTCCCGGGGAGCTTCGCGAGGTGAACGTACGTGCCCTCGCCCGACGCACCTACGGCTCGTGCCACCGTGACCTCGTCGACGATCGGATCCGCCACGGTCCGGCTCGCGAACGCCAAGAGGACGTCGTCGGGGATGTCGCGTGACATCGCCAGGAGCCGGATGGACCTCGCCCCCACCGCGCGCCCGACGTGGTGCTCCACGGCGGCTCGTACGTCACGGGAACGTGGGTCGGTGGCCCCCTTCTTCGGGGCGATGGTCACCACCTTGGGGGGCTCGTGCGTCATGTCGTGGTCTCCAACGGGAAGGTCAGCTCCGCGCGCTCGATCCCTCGGGACCGAACGCGAATGGTTCGAGTGTCGTCGACGTGGCCCGCGACCTTCGCCTCGTGGCCGTGGGCCCGCGCCGCCGCGAGCACCTCGGGCACCGCGCGCTCGTCGCACACGAGCAAGAAGCCTTGGCCCATGTTCCACGCCCGGTAGACCTCGGCGTCCGACGCGGCCCCCAGACGCTGCGCCAAGACGGCGGACTCGGGCGGGTCGAAGAGGTCGTCGAGGCGCGCGCCGTAGGTCGTTCGACGAAGTATCCTCCCGAGTTTGTTCGGGATTCCGCCGCCCGTGACGTGCGCCGCGCCCAAGAGCTGCACGCCCGCGTCGAGCAGGTCGGAGACGAGCGGGGCGTAGATGACCGAGGGCTCGAGCGCCCGCGCCCCCCACGTCGTGCCGAGCGCGTCGACCTCGTGCCACGATGGCCCGTGCGCGCCCTCGAGGATGCGCCGCAGGAGCGAGAACCCGTTCGAGCGAAACCCCGGGCTCGCGAGCGCGACGATCGCTGCGCCAGGGTATAGCGCCGCGCCCGTCAGCGGCGAGCGGCCGGGCGGATAGTGCCCGATCGCCGTCGCGCACCAGTTGAAGTGCATGCCGTCGCCGTAGCCGCACACACGCCCCCCGAGCTCGGCGATTTCCCCCCCGCTCACGGCGATGCGAGCACGTTCGCACGCCGCGTAGAGGCCCCGCATCAGCGCGTCGACGACGTCGGGATCGATCCGGTCGACGTCGAGCACGTTCGTGAGCACGAGGGAGGTCGCTCCCGCTGCCGCGAGGTCGTCGGTGACCATGGCCACGAGATCGAAGGCGATGGTGTCGTAGACGCGCGTGCGCTCGGCCACCTCGACCTTGGTGCCGATGCCGTCCGTGGTCGTCGCGATCCGCGCGCCGTCGACGAGGGACGCTTGCGCGTAGTGAGCGCGGAGCTCAGGGTCGCAGGCTCCCTCTCTCCCCTCACGGAAACGATGGGTCTTCGAGGCCCACTCCGCCGCCTTTGCCGAGGCGACGTCCTTTCGATCGAGGTCGCCCAGGCGCTGGCTCATGACGGGAGGATCTCCTTGAAGATCAACGTTCGGTCTCGGTCGGCCCCGAGAGACAGGAGCGCGATCGGGCTCCCGCTCTCGCGCTCGATGAAGTCGAGATAGGAGCGCGCCTCTCTCGGCAGCGTGTCCTTCGAGGTCACCCCTTCGACGCTTTCGAAACCGTCGAAGTCCTTGTAGACGGGGGTTCCCGCGCGGTACTCGGTGCACACCCGGAGCCGCTCGAAGCCGGCGAGCACGTCGAGCTTGGTGATGGCGAGGTCGGTCGTGCCGTTGAGCCGCGAGGCCTTGCGGAGGAGCGGCAGATCGAGCCACCCGCAGCGGCGTGGGCGGCCCGTGGTGGCGCCGAACTCACCGCCCACCGTCCGGATGCGCTCGCCGGTCTCGTCGGAGAGCTCCGTGGGGAACGGGCCATTGCCGACGCGGGTCGTGTACGCCTTGCACACGGCGACCCGTCGATGAAGCTCCACGTACACGCCCGTCCCGCTCGACGCGCCGCCCGCCGTCGTGGTCGACGACGTCACGAACGGGTATGTCCCGTGGTCGATGTCGAGGAGGGCACCCTGCGCACCCTCGAACAGAATCTTTTCGTCGCGCGCGATGGCCGCGGCGATCTCCTCGGCGACGTCGCCGATGTGGGGAGCGAGCCGTGAGACCACCTCGGAGAGCTCCTCGGCGACGAGCTTCGCCGGCGGGAGCTCCGCTTCGCCTTCGTGGAGCCTCGCGTAGAACGCGCGCTGAGCTTCGAGGCCAGGAAGGTGAGCGCCCGAGAGCACGTCCCCGAGGCGCACCCCGGTGCGTCGCGCCTTGTCGGCATAGGCCGGGCCGATGCCGCGCCCGGTCGTGCCGATGGCCTTGCCGGTGATCCCATCCGAGATCTTCTGGTACGTCGTGACGACGTGGCACAGCTCCGACATGGAGAGCCGCTCGGCCGAGACGTCCACTCCAGCGCCTCGAAGGGCGTCGATCTCCTTGGCGAAGCCGAGCGGATCGACCACGCAGCCGTTGCCGACGACGCCCTTGCACCCCGGGTGCAAGATCCCGGCGGGCACCAGGTGGAGGACGATCTTCTTGCCACCGACGACGAGCGTATGACCCGCGTTGGCGCCGCCCCCGAAGCGCACGGAGAAGGTCGCGCGCGCCGCGAGGTGGTCGACGACTTTGCCCTTCCCTTCGTCGCCCCACTGCGCCCCCGTGACGAGAACGTTCGGCATGAATCCTCGGGCAGGGAGGAACGGGACGGGAGAAAGTCCCGCTGCCGGCCGCCTTGCGGGCGCATGAAACGCTCTTCATGTGTCACCCGTGTGACATCATCGTTTCGTCTTCGCTGGCTCGGCTCCCGGTGTCGTCCCGCCAGTGGCACGCGCTGCGGGAAGCTCGGTGCCGCCTCGCGCGCCTCTCGGACATCGGCCTTCGGCGAGGCCTCGGGTGAGTCAGGGCGGTCCGTCCACGGCGTAGCCACTTCGCGGCTCGTGAGCGCGTCGGCGATCGTGGCGCGAGCTCGGCATGCGTCGTGTGTCGTGTCCTCGGGGCGGGAGCGCGACCGCGCGCGCGTCGGCGACACGTCGCCGCATCGTGACGGCGCGGTGCCATGCACGACGACACGGTGACACACGCGTGCACGCACCGTTCTGTCACCGACCGATCGCCAGAAGGGCTCCATCTCCTCACCTCCACGTCACGGCGGCTCGGTACTTGGGCGGCGTGTCCCTCGCAGCCTTCGACGAAAGCCACGACTTCTCCGCGCGTCGCCTGCTCGTGGGCTATGCCTGCGGCGCTACCGTCCTGATCGGCCTCGTCGTCCTCGGCGTGGTATTCGGTCAAGAGATCAAGAAGAAGGTCGCCGAGGAGGCGACTCCGGTCGTCTTCACTCCCAAGGCGCCCGAGCCGGCGAGGCCCGCGGTCGCCAAGGTGGAGCCGCCGAAGCCCGCTCCGGCGAAGGCGAAGTCGCTGGCTCCGCCTCCTCTCGGTCGCCCCGAGTCCCTCGCACCGAAAGAGGTGCCTACGACGGCCCCGAAGGAGGGGAACCCCGACGCCCCCGTGGCGGAGCTGCCCGGGGTGCCGGGTGGGAGCCCGGACGGCGTGGTCGGGGGGACCGGAACGGGCGGAGGAGTCGCCTCCGCGCCCAAGCCTACCGTGACGGCGACCGCAGCGCCGCCTCCGGCTCCGATGGCGTTCGTGACCGAAGCGATCCTGCCACCGAGGGCCCTTCGACAGGAAATGCCGACATTTCCCGAAGAGGCGCGCAAGGCTGGCGTCCAAGCCGTCGTGACCGTGAAGTACGTGGTGACCGAGGACGGCACCGTGACGGACGTGACGGTCGTCCGAGGGCACCCGATGCTCGACGCCGAGGTGGTCCGCGCCGTCAGGGCGTGGCGCTTTGCTCCGGCGACCCTCGACGGTCGCCCCGTGCGCGTGACGCGATATGCGAAATTGCCATTCCGCCCGAGGGCCTGAAGTGGGCCACCTCGGTCGGCGACAACCCGAGACATACGGAGCTTCGAGATGAATCTGAATCCCATTCACATCTGGTCGACGATGGGCCCGCTCAGCAAGCTCATCGCGGCCATGCTGCTCCTCATGGCCGCCACCACGATCGCGATCGCGGTCGAACGTTGGATATCCCTCGCGCGGGGGAACGCCGCCACGAAGTCCTTCATGCGGGCCGCCGGCCCTGCGCTCGAGAACGGCAAGTTCCTGGAGCTCGTTGGGCTCGCGACCGGGAACGACGGCTCGCCCTTCGCGAGGCTCATCGGGCCCACGCTGAAGAAGCTCTCCGAGAAGAAGGGCAACGTCGACGCGGTCGAGCTCGTGCGCCGCGAATCGGAGCGCCAGAAAGAGGCCGTGAGCGGCGAGCTCCGTCGGGGGCTCTCGGTGCTCGCGAGCATCGGCTCGGTCGCGCCGTTCGTGGGTCTCCTCGGCACCGTCGTCGGCATCATCTCGGCCTTCCAAGGCATCGCCGCCACAGGCTCCGGCGGCCTCGGCGCGGTCTCGGCAGGTATCGCCGAGGCGCTCGTCGAGACGGCGCTGGGGCTCCTCGTCGCCATTCCGTCCGTGCTCCTCTTCAACCAGCTCAACGCCAAGATCACGTCGCTCGAGGGGACTCTGGCTCGCGCGACCGGCGAGCTCATCGACGACCTCGAGAACCGGCAGGGCGAGGCTTCGCTCGAGGCGGCCGAGTGAGCGCCGGGAAGCCGAAGTCGCGAGTGCCGATCACTCGGCCTCGTGCCGGTGCCACGGTATCGCCGGAGATCAACGTCACCCCGCTGGTCGACGTCGTGCTCGTGCTCCTCATCGTCTTCATGGTCATCGCGCCTCAGCTCGAGCACGGCGAGCGTGTGGAGCTCCCGAGCGTCACCCAACCCGACGACGCTCAAAAGACGGCCTCGGTCGACCCCGTCACCGTGACCCTGTCGGCCTCGGGGACCTTGTACGTCGAGAAGGAGCCCGTGAGCCCCGAGGCACTCGAGCAGAAGCTCGCCGAGGTTCACGCCGCCGCGCCCGAGCGGAAGGTCGTCTTGAAGGGTGACTCTACCGCCCTGTACGGAAAGGTGCGCAGCCTCTTCGCGCGGGTGCAAAAGGTCGGATTTCCTGGGTGCGCGCTGCTCGTCGAGAAGCAGGAGCCTGGCAAGAAAGGGAGCTCCTGATGGGAGTCGCGCTCGATTCCGGAGGTGGGTCGAAGCCCAAAGGGGCCACCCCTGCCATGAACGTGACCCCTCTCGTGGACGTCGTCCTCGTCCTCTTGATCGTGTTCATGGTCGTCGCGCCCCTCCTCTCGAAGAAGTTCTCCCTGGCGCTCCCGAAGCAGGCGGACGAGAAGTCCGCGCCGTCCCAGGCCGATGTGCCCATCGTCCTCACCGTGGACGCCGACGGGACGCTTCGTCTCAACCGCGAGGTCGTCCCCCCGCCTGCGTTGGGGCCTCGCGTCGCCGCGGCGCTCGCCGCCAAGTCCGACAAAACCGTCTATTTCGACGCGGACGACGCGGCTCCCTTCGGGGCTGCCGTCCACGCGATGGACACCGCGCGCGCCCATGGCGCGAAGACCGTCTCGATCCTCACCGCGAAAGCGGTCGACTGACACTCACGAAAGCGAACGAACGTGGATCTCACGACGCGACCCGGTTCACCGAGGAGGCGACTCGGGTTGCTCCTCCTCACGCCCATCCTCGTCCCTCTCGTGTCGGGGCTCCTCGGCGCCAGGGAGGCCTTCGCCGAAGAGCGCGGAGGAGAGAAGGAGGGCGAAGCGAAGCGAGCCCCGAGCGGCGCCGAAGCTCCCACTCTTACAGGTCGGATCTCGAGCCGCGAGGACAAGGCCCCCCTCGCCGGCGCCGAGATCACCGTGCCTAGCTTGAAGCTCGTGGCCATTGCCGACGACGAGGGGCGCTTCTCCCTCGCGCTCCCTCCAGGGGTCCACACGCTGCGTGTCGTGGCCGACCTCCACAAACCGGCCCGGGTGAAGAACGTACGCGTCGTGCCCGGCCGTGTGTCGAGCGTCGACGTCGCTCTCGAGCCCGATGAATCGGCGATGGAGGAGCTCTCGGCGGTCGAGTACGAGCCGGATCGCAACACCGCCGCCGGGCAGGTGGCGCTCCGCCGGAACGCGGCCGGGGCGACAGACGCCGTCGGTGCACAGGATATCGCCAAATCTCCCGACAGGTCCGCGGCGGACGCCGTGCGCCGCGTGGTCGGCGCGAGCGTGGTCGAGGGGCGGTACATCGTCGTGCGCGGTCTCGGAGACCGCTACACGAGCTCGCTCGTCGACGGGCTCCCCGTGCCGTCCACCGAGCCCGATCGCACGGCCGTCCCGCTCGACATGTTCCCGTCGCTCGTCATCTCGGATCTGTCGATCAAGAAGACCTACACTCCCGATCTGCCAGGCCAGTTCGCCGGCGGGACGCTCGACATTCGCACTCGGAAGGCCCCCGACAAGTTCACGTTCCTCGCGACGCTCGGCCTCGGTTTGAACAGCGAGACCACGTTCGTGCGGCGCCCGTCGTACGTCGGGGGCAGCCTCGATTGGCTCGGCGTCGACGACGGGACGCGAAAGCTCCCCGCGGAGCTCCCGCAAGAGCGCATCACCCGCCTCCGTCCCGACGGAACCGTCGACCCGAACCTCACCCAGTACGGGAAGGCGCTCGCCACCCCGATCGCCCTGACGGACGCCATGTCGCTCCCGAGCGGGACGGGGAGCCTGCTCGTCGGAGATACGCTCAAGCTTGGGAAACAGTCGCTCGGGTACGTCGCGTCGCTCGGATACACGCGCCGATTCCAGCGCCGAAAGGACGAGATCCTCCGCACGTACGGCATAGACCCGCAGCGCCCCGGAGAGCTCGTTCGCTTCAACGACTACCGTGTAGACACCGGCACCGACACCGTCACATTGGCCGGATATGGCAGCCTCGAGTGGAAGCCATCTCCGGACCACACCGTCGGGTTCATCGGCCTTTTGTCGCGCAATGCCGAGATCGAGGCGCGCCGCATCACGGGCTACAACGACGAACAGCAGGCCGAGGTGCGCGACGAGCGGCAACGGTTCGTCGCGCGTCAGCTCATGTACGGACAGCTCCGCGGCGACCACAAGGTGCGCGCGCTCGCGAACGGGGAGCTCGGCTGGAGCCTCGGCTACGGGCGCGCCACCTCGAGCGACCCCGACCTCCGCGAGTCGGTGTACGTGGCCGACCCCGAGCAAGGCTTCTCGTTTCGCGAGGGCACGCAGAGCGGCCAGCACTTCTTCGCCACCCAAGGCGAGACGACCCGGACGATTGGCCTCTCCTACAAACAGCCTATCCACGAGGGCACGCTCCCCATCAAGGTCGAGCTCGGTGGAACGGGGACGCTTCGCGGTCGGAGCTTCGACGCGCGCAGGTTTCGCTACATCCGCGCACGGGCGGCGGGGCCCGAGGTGTTTCGCCGCCCGCCCGGGGAGCTCTTCACGCCCGACAACGTCGGACCCGCGCTCGAGCTCGAAGAGTGGACTCGTCCGACGGACGTCTACGCCGCCAAGTACGATGTCGTGGGTGGCTACTTCATGGCGGACGTGAGCCCCCACGAGCGCGTGCGCGTCGTGCTCGGCGAACGCGTCGAGAAGTCCCTCCAGTCGATCGACTCGTTCGACCCGTTCGCGGCCACCGCGACCGAACGTGTCACGTCGTCGCTCGAACGCACGGATCTCCTCCCGTCCGCGAACGTCACCTTCAAGACGTCCGAGCGCACGAACCTCCGGTTCGCGGTCTCGCGCACGGTCTCGAGGCCTCAGCTCCGCGAGCTCGCGCCGTTCATTTTCAGCGACTTCTTCGGCGCGCGCGAGATCCTCGGCAACCCGGAGCTCGACCGCGCACGAATCGTGAACCTCGACGCCCGCGCCGAGTTTTTCCCGGGCGAGGCGCAGGTCCTCTCGGCGTCGTTCTTCTACAAGAGCTTCGACTCCCCCATCGAGCCCATCATCCTCCCGACGAGCCGCGGCGTGCTCTCCTACGCCAACGCGAAGGGCGCGGTGAACGCCGGAGTCGAGCTCGAGGCTCGCAAGTCCCTGAGCTTCGTCCACCGGACGCTCGACGAGCTGTCTCTGCTGGGGAATCTCACGCTCGTCCACTCGCGTGTCGAGCTCGATCCGCTCGCTGCCGGTATCCAGACGTCGCAGTCGAGGCCGCTCGCCGGCCAGTCGCCCTTCGTCGTGAACCTCGCCCTCGACTGGGAGCACGCGAAGACGAAGACCCGAGCCAGGTTGCTCTACAATGTGTATGGGGCACGTATCTCGCAGGTCGGTCAGAACGGCCTCCCCGACGTGTACGAGCAGCCTCGTCACCTCGTCGACCTGAGCGTCGGTCAGGGGCTCGGGGAGCACGTCGACCTCAAGCTCTCGGTCGAGAATCTCTTCAATGCCCCCGTGCGGTTCAGCCAGGGCGAGTCGGGCGTGTTCCTCACGAACCGGTACCTGACCGGGACGAACGTCTGGTTGACGGCGTCGTATCGGTACTGAAGCCTGATCCAGGAATCGAAGTCCGGCGGCCGCGAGGTGGCGCCGGCGCAGAGGGCGAGCTCCCGAAAAGGAGCCGCCCTTTCGCTTTGGGGTGGCGCGACCCTCCCGTGACGACAGGGGATGAATCGGTCCGAGGGCTCTGGTTCTTGGACGATTCCCTTTCGCCGCGCGGCGTCTCCGGTTCGCCGCGGTTGCCGTTCCCGGGGAGGGGTCACTTGGTCGCGCCGAAAAAGCATGGCCTGAACGTTTTCAGTCGCCAAATGACGCGAGGGGCACACGAGCTCGTGCGCCCCTCGGGTCGTCCTTCGGTGAGCTTACTTCACTTCGCCGACCAGACCGCCCAGTTGCCGCGGGTCGCCCAGTTGTCGTTCGCGTCCTTGAACGCGCCGACGTAGGCGGCGCTCGTGTCGAAGAACCCGTCGTTCGGGGGAGTAGCCGCGTTCTCGACGATGGACTTCTTCGGACCGAAGACGGGCTTCTCGGTGTCGAACGCGCCGCTCGTCTCCGGATCGACGTTCCAGAGGTTCTTGTTCGCCGGCGTCTTGATCCAGTCGATCTCGTTGAACGCCCCGTCGTTGTCCTTGTTCGGGGCGGCCGTGCCTGTCTCCGGATAGGCAAGGTTCTCGAGGACGCCCGCGTTCTTGGCGTTCCAGAAGAGGCTGTTCGTGAGGGTCAGCGCGTTCTGGGTGACGGCCTGGGCCGTCGACGTGTCACGAATGTCGATCGCGGCCTCGAAGCCCGAGACGAGGAGGTTCTTCAAGGTCACGCGCGTGTTGCGGCGGAGGAGCATGCCGTACTGGATGTTGTCGACGTCGGCGTTCTTGCCGAAGAGCGAGGCGTTCATGATCGTCGGGTTCGAGAGCGGCGAGTTCCCGGAGCCCTGCGCGTCGTTGTCGGCCTCGAAGCCGTTGTCCTCACCCACGTGCTGCGGCGACTGCTGGAGCACGATGAACTGGAGACGACCGGAGTAGCCGTTGTCCCAGTCGAAGCCGTCGTCCTCGTTGCCTTGGCACGCCAGGTACTTGGCGTCGACGGTCCCGCCGAAGAACTCGAAGCAATCGTCGAGGGCCTGGCGGACCTGGATGTGGTCGACCTTGGTGCCGCGGCCGACGCCCGCGAACGTGACACCGTTCACCTCGTTGTCCTGCGAGAGGATGACACCCGCGTACTCGATGCGGACGAAGCGGAGCACGCCGCTCGAGTCCTCCGGGTCGGTCCCACCGTACTGCGTCCCGGCGGCGGTCGTCACGATACCTTCGACGTTGCCCTTCCCGCCGGGGTTGTTCACCGGCGCGTTGCCGAGGATGACGAGCCCGCCCCAGTCACCCGGGCGGCGGTCCGCCGGCGCAGCCTGGCTCGTGAAGACGATCGGCTCGTCCTCCGTGCCCTCGGCCATGATCTTCGCGCCGGGCTCCACGAGGAGGATGGCCTTGCTCTGGGACTCTCCCTTGATGACGGTGCCCTTCTCGATGGTGAGGGTCGTGCCGGACTTCACCGTGACGAGCCCGCGGAGGAGGTACTCCTTGGAGGGAGAGAGCGTAAGGGCCGCCTTGATCTCGCCCGAGAGGGTCTCGATGGTCGTGGGGGTGACCGGCATCGCTCCGTCCGGGAGCGGCTCGGTGGAGGTCGGCGCGGTCGGTACGCTCCCGTCGTTCTTGGCGTTGACGGGCAAGGTGCCGTCGTCCGAGCAGGCGACGAACGCCGAGAGGAAGGGGACGACGAGGGCGAGGGTGGACGCGCAAACGGCCTTACGGGACTTCATGACGAATACCTTTCCTGAAGGGGAGTGCCGCTTTCGGCAGGTACCCTTTTGGCGAGGCCTCGTGACGCGCTGCCCTCGTACGATCGAACTGTCGGCGACGAACGTGTGAAGTGCCGAGCACCCGATCCTCACGGGATCGGCACACTCCGGCCCGTGTGTGACATCCGCGTGAGATCCCGAGATCGCCGCGACGGGATCGCGCTCCCCGCCCGCGTCAGCGCCGATCCGTGATCCAGCGACCGAACGCGGAGGGCTCGTGCGCCACGCCGAGCAGGGCGCCGGCTCCACGGCCGACGTCCCCGAGGGTCAGGTTGCTGCCGGTGCCGTTCGAGCGCCCGACGAGCGGCCCGTCGACCATCATGAACCCGAAGCGCGACTCGGGGAACGCGCCGCCGTGGTCCCGGAAGTTCTGAGCTCGGCCGTGGTCGGTCACCACGATGATGGTGGTCTTCTGGCCGCGCTCTCCGAGGTAGGCGAGGCGCGCCCGCACGTCGCCGACGAAGGCATCCGCCTTCACCAAGGCCCCGAGGTAGCCGTCGTAGCTCGAGGCGTGCGCGTACTCGTCCGTGTCGCCGAGGCCCACGAAGAGAAAGTCGGGGCGCTTCGTCTCGAGGACCCGCAGGGCGATCTCGGCGGTGGAGGCGTCGGGGCGGTAGTCTGCGTGGCCTGGGCCGGCCCCACCCTCGCGCGCGGCGGCGAGCAGCGTGTCGAGCGTGCCGTCCCCCTCGGTGTCGAGGTGGCCGTGGCTCCGGCCGCACGTCGCGTCGAGCGTGGCCTCGTTCATGGCGGCCGCGAGGCAGATCCGCTCCCAGGACGTCACGACCGTAGCGCGCTTGCCTTGCTCGGCGAGCGCGTCGACGACCGTGGGGACGGGGGTTCGACCGCACTCGTTGGTGGTGCAGTGGGCCGCGCGGGCTCCCGTGAACATCTCCGTGTACCCAGGTAGGGAAACGTAGTTGGGCCCCGAGCTCGTGACCCGCTCGTCGCTCCCGAAGAGCCGCGCGTTCTCGCCGAGCGCGTGGAGGTTCGGGGTGAGCTCCTTCGCGCCCTTGAGGGGCCTCCGGTGAACGAAGGCCGGGTCCTCCCCTTGGAAGATCTCGCGGGGGCGCACGCCGTCGATGGCGATGACGACGACCGGGTACTCCGCCGGCCCGTCCGACCTGCCGCGTGGCGCTCCCGCCGAGAAGGCCGATTCGGTCTCGCCCGTCTTGGCAAAGGCTATCGCTCGACCCGCCGAGGGCGGCACGAGGAGCGCTCCGAACACGAGGACGGCGAGCAGACGTTTTCTCATAGGCCGAAGGGTCAAGCCGCACGGTGACGGCTCCATTCCACCTTCGTAAGTGTTTGGTCGCGAGCGGGCGTGCGCAAGCGGGCGAACGTGTGACGTCGCCGTGTCACGAGCCCGAAGCGTGCCGCGCGGCCTACTTTGCCGTGAAGCGCCCGTCTCCGTCCGCGTCGACGAAGAACGGCGTCGTGAACGCGATGGCGCGAGCGTCCTTTTCGTGCAAGACGCGCGGGAGAGGGGTCTTCGCGTCGACCCACACGCCGACGGTCGCGTCGTGTTCGAGCGCGAGCGTCACCTTGGTCGCGAAGCGCTCGCCGTTCTTCGGCTTGCCCTGCACGGCGAACGTCCGCACCGCCTTCCCGTCGACCAAGATCTCGATCGACTCGACGGGGACCCACGCGGGCGCGAAGACGCGGAGGCTCACCGTCACGCGCCCCTTCGTGGCCTTGACCACGCTCCCCGGGAGCTGCCCGTCGACGCTCGCCTCGAGGTACGGGCCCGAGCTCACCACGGTGCTCCTCGCACGGAGCGCCGAGACCACACGGGCCTCGAGCGGGGCCTCGCCGCGGGGGAGCGTGACGTACGTGCGCGGGTACCCGGGCTCCTCCAAGAAGAGCTTGTGCGAGTCGCTGTTGCCCGTGGCGGCCACGAGCTTCCCCCGCCGCGCGAGGCCGACGAGATCCATGTACCCCTCACGGACCCTCTCCGGCGACTCGAGCCAGATGCCGTTGTGGGCCTCGACCGCGTCGAAGTCCTCGGCGAAGTCCGCGCCGGCCTTGCCCGTCGCCGCGTCGAAGCCGGTCTGGTCGAAATAGCCAATCTTCGGGGGCATGCGCGGGTGGTTCACCTGCACGATCGCCGCTCCGGCCCGGCGTGCCCCGGCGAAGAGCTCGCGTGGGGCGACTCCGAAATAGGGAATCGTCGCCGCCTCGGGGGCCACTCCGGCGGCTGGTGTGGGCAGAGGGAAGGCGTTGAAGTGCCCGAAGAGCGGGCTGCCGCCGGACGTGATCTCGTCCCCTATGGCGAGCGCCGGGAAGAGCGCGCTCGGCACCTTCGCGAGGCGGGCCTTCGCAGGGCCGTAGTCCGTAATGCGGTTGTGGTCGGTCGCGACGGCGAACGAGAGGCCCTCCGCCGCGAGCGTCGCGAGGCGCTCCTCGAGGGACACGGTCGAGTCGGGGCTCGGGGCCGCGTGTAGGTGAAAATCGGCCGAGAACGCGCCCTCCGGGAGCACGCTCCGGAGCTCGGACGCCACGTCGATCGAGCCCCCCGGCCCGAGCTCCACGTGGCGCTCGTCGAGGGTCGAGCCCGGGCCTCGTGTCACGAGCACGTGGTACTTGCCGGGGCGCACCTCGACGTCGGCGCGCCCGTCGAGGGAGTAGACGCTGTTCTTCGCCGATACGCTCCGCCGCGTGCCGTCGTCGCTCGGGACGAGATCGACGAGCTCGGGATCCGGGGTGTCGCCTTCGCCCCGCACGATGGCGTGGAACGGCGCGGGCACGTGGCCGTCGGTGTGCACGGTGAACCCGATGCGCGCCGAGCTCGGGCACGACGCGGCCGCGAGCTCGGGGGCCGTGAGCGCGAAGGTGGCGCACACGACACCCCTCGCGTCGGCGACGGCGGCGGTCTTGGCGAAGTCGCGGGGGAGGGTCGTCGCGAGCCCCTCGGGAGGGATCGGGAGGCGCGTGACCACGTCGCCCGCGGCGTCGAGGAAGGTCACGCTCCCCGCGCGACCCCGGAGGCCGAACGTGCCCGTCACGGTGGGGACACCCGTCGCCGCGAGGGCGAGGGCGGGGCGCGCGGCGGTGATCCTCACGAGCCTCTCGGCGCGCGTGCCCGGGTACGTGAGCGTGACGGGGGAGGGGAACGTCTCTTTGGCGATGTGAACGAGCTTGCGTGTGGCCTTGGCGCTCCCCGTGGGCACGATGACCAGCGTCGACGTAGGGCCCTCGACGGCGAGCGCGCGCACGGCGTGCGTCCCTTCCCAGGCGGCGGGGGCGGCGTCCAAGATCACGGGCGAAGGCCCCGGACCGAGATCGTCGGCGAGCTCGGCCCCGGCGGGGAGGCCCGAGGCCACGGTCACCCCACGGAGGGCCCCGTCGCGCTCCGGGCACACGGTCGTGACGAGGTGCGCGGGCCCCGCGTCCCCCTCGAGCCGAAGGCCTGTCACGCCCCCCTCGCACGCGTACGGCTCGGGAGCTCCCACGATGGCCACGGTGGTGCCCGCGGCGTCTCGCACGGCAGGGCGAAACCAGAGGAGCGGATCCTCGCTGTCCCCCGGGCCCGTGTCGGCGTCGACGAGCGCGCCGCGGAGGGGCTTTTTCCCGGGCTCGTCGGCGCTCGCCGCGAAGGTGTAGAGCGCACCTTCCGTCCCCACGACGAGGTCGCCCGTGCGCCCGTACGCGTGCGGCGCGAGGCGGTTTTGGCTTCGCGTCGCGGGTGCGGCGGGCTTCGCCGTGGCGCTCGCTTTTGCCCTCGGTGCGCCCTCGGGGGCTTTGGGCTCGGGTCCGCACGCGGACAGGAGGACGATGGCGGCCAGGGTCGTGCGGTCGTGCCTCGGGGAGCTCATGGCTACCGTCGGCGTATCACGATCGCCTGACGGATGGGCCCTCGCAGCGGCAGCTCGACGGGCCCGCCCGCGCTGCGGTAGACGACGCCCGTCGAGGGGCCTCCGTCGAGCGAGAGGGCGTCGTGGCAGCCACGTGCCTCGAGATAGTGCCCCGTGGCGAACAGCGAGGGCCCGCGCTCCTCGTTCTCGAGCACGACGACGCTGAGCACTTTGCCTCCGTCACGCAGGCAGAGGGTCGTGCGCTCCGCCCGTTTTTTGTCGTCGCTGCGCACGTTCGCGTGCCCCGAGACCACGAGCCTCGGGCGGCACTGGACGGCGAACGCCGGGGTGCGCTTTTTGTCGTACGTCTCGGTCTCGAAGAGGGCGCCCGTGTCGCCGTCGACCTCGAGCACGCCGCCCGAGAGCTTGGGCGCGAACGCGGAGAGGGTCGCCCCGCGCGAGCGCGAGAGCCCGAGGGGCGCGTCGTGATCGTCGAAGAAGCCCGCGTTCACGGCGAGCAGATCGTCGTCCGTCTCGAGGGCCCTCCCGAGCTCTCGGCTCGCGCCCACGTCGACGATCCGCAGCCCGACGCTCGCGAGCCGGAAGGTGAACCAGTCGGCCGTGAACGACTCGCCCGAGCTCGTCGCCTTCTCTCTGTGGTGGGGCTCGGACGGGCTCGGAGCGCCGTCGGTCCCTGCCGCGCTCGGCCCCTCGTGAGCGAGAGTCGCGCTCGCGCCGGCGTCGGGCGCGTCGTGGGTGCTCGGCCCAACGCGGCACGCGAGGAAGGTCGCGGCGGCGAGCGCGGCCGTGGACACGAGCCCGACCCGCGCCTTCGGAGCGACGCGCCCCGGAGTCACATCGCGCCCGGCGTGATGCCGTAGAGCTCCGATTTCGACGTGCGCACGAGCAGCGCCTTCAGCGCCTCGGCGAGCGGGCGCCCGCGGTGGAGCACGTGGAAGACCTGCTCGGTGATGGGCATCTCGACGCCGAGCTTCTTGCCGAGCTCGTAGGCGGCCGACGACGTGAGGTACCCCTCGGCCACGCTCCGCTGCGACGCCACGTACGCCGCGGGATCGACGCCCTCGGCCACCTTGAGGCCCAGCGTTCGATTGCGCGAGAGGTCGCCCGTGCAGGTCAAGACGAGGTCGCCCATGCCGGCCATGCCCATGAACGTGAGGGGATCGGCGCCCATCGCGACGCCGAGGCGGGCCATCTCGGAGAGGCCGCGCGTCATGAGGGCCGCGCGCGCGTTGAGCCCGAGGCCGAGCCCGTCGCACGTGCCGGTGGCCACCGCGAGCACGTTCTTCACGGCGCCCCCGACCTGAACACCGACCGGATCGAGCGACGTGTAGATGCGCAGCGCTGGCGAGTGGAGCATGTCCTGAATGGCCTCGGCGCACCCGGCGTCGCGCGACGCGACGACCGAGTCCGTGGGCAGGCCCGAGGCCACCTCTTTGGCGAAGTTCGGCCCCGAGAGGAACGCGAGGCGGCCCCAGCCGAGGCCCGGGATCGTGTCCTCGATGACCTGGCTCATGAGCTCGAGGGTGCCTTCCTCGAAGCCCTTGGTCGCGACGAGCACACGCGCGGTCGACGGGAGGTGCCCCTTCGCGATCGCGGCGATCTTGCGCAAGTGGGACGACGGTGGGACGAGCACGACGAGGTCGGTCCCCTCGAGGGCGTGCGCCATGTCGTTCGTGGCCGAGAGGCTCTTCGGGAGCTCGATCTTGGGGAGGTAGACCGTGTTCTCGTGGCGCTCGGTCACGTCCCTCGCGACGTCGGGCTCGAAGGCCCAGAGCACCACGTCGTGCTTCTTGCGCGCGGCGTGCGCGGCGATGGCGGTTCCCCAGGCTCCGGCCCCGATGACGGCGATGCGGCTCACGCGGCCGAAGCTACCAGGGCCTTCGCCGGAGGCAAAGGGCCCGCGGTGCGTCAAACGAGGCCAAATTCGCGGAGGACGAGGCCCACGGCGACGCTCGACGCGTTCGCGAGCACGGAGATCCAGAAGGCCCGGCGCCCCGGCACGCCGAACGCGCGGGCCACGAGCGCGGCCTCGACCAGCACGGCGAACGCCTCGGCGGCGGCGGCCATCCCCAGGTACGAGACGCCGTGCTCTTGCAGCAACGGGAACACGAACCACACGAACGGGTGGGTGACGGCCGAGGGCACGAGCGCCTTCCACCACGAGATTTTGGCCGTCCTCGCGTAGATCGGCCCCTCGACGAGCTGGGTGAGCGCGAACGCGCGGAGCCACGGGAGAAGGAGCGCCACGAGCGGCTCATACCATCGTGTCGCGCGGCGAGGGGGCTCACGTGCGCCCCGCGCCTAACGCCGTGTCGAGGTCCCTGACACGTGCGTCGCGGGGGGGCGAACGGGCCTTGACGGTGGTCGCGGAAGCGGGCCGAAAACCCGCACAGGGCTCGTCGTGTCGGGCACGCCTCTTCCGGCATGGCCCCTGCAATCCCTGTCGCCATGAGCCTCCCTTCGCTTGCCCGCGCCCTCCCTGCCCTCGCCGTCACGTTCTTCCTTTTTCACTGCACCTCGCAGCCCGAGCGCACGGCCGTGTACGCCGCGAGCGAGCAGGACACGGAGGTCTCTCGCGCGACGGGGCGGTTCGCGAGCGCCGACGGCAAGGTCGTCGTCGAGGTGTGCGAGGCGGGCCGCGCGTCTCCCGCCGTGAACGACTGCCAAGACTCGTACGTGATCCAGTCGGGGGGCCGCGGCGAGCGCATCAGCGACGGCTCCGCGGGGGGCGTCGGCTGTGGCGGCTGCCC
The DNA here is from genome assembly GCA_016712525.1 of Myxococcales bacterium. NCBI lineage: Bacteria > Pseudomonadati > Myxococcota > Myxococcia > Myxococcales > Myxococcales bacterium. The sequence goes on along the minus strand of JADJQX010000007.1, from coordinate 2,755,185 downwards.
CTTCGACGGTGTCATCTTGCCGCTCCGCGCGACCGTCACGCGCGACGCGACCCCGTCCACCTACGACGGCATCGCCGATTGGGGCAGCGACGACGGGACCTCGCTCCGCCGCGACAACGTCGACTACGACCTCGTGGCCGCGAACGGGAACAACGTGCCCGTGTCGCTCCGCCTCCGGCTCGATGGCACCCTCGAGCTGCTCGAGTCGACGAACGGCCAATCCTCCGTCACGGCCACGCTCACCCGCACGGGCGCTGCGACCTGCCCGCGCCCTTGATCGACGAGGCGTTCGGACGAAGGTCGCCCCGGACCGGCGGTAGGCGGGGTACTGGCCACCTGGAACACGAGGTTTCGAGAAAACGTCGCGTCCGAGGCCACCTGGAACACGAGGTTCCGAGAAAACGCCGCGTCCGAGGCCACCTGGAACACGAGGTTTCGAGAAAAAGTCGCGTTCCGGGCCACCTGGAAAGCGAGGTCTCGAGAAAAAGTCGCGTTCCGGGCCACCTGGAACGCGAGGTCTCGAGAAAAAGTCGCGTCCGAGGCCACCTGGAACGCGAGGTTCCGAGAAAAAGCCGGGTTCCAGCCGGGTGGACGCGGTCTCCCGTGCCGAGAGGGCCATCCGCGGGCTGTTTGACACCTCGCGCGACCGACACGATCGCACGCGGCACGTGCGAGAGCGTGAGGGCCACGCGCGACTTGCCCTTGGCGTGCCGTCTCGACTGCCATGAAGCCCCCCTTGGCAGGGTATCTGCGGTCGCGTAGCGTCTCCCCCGTTCGGCACGCGAGGGCGCGTGTCACGTTTGGGGAGGTATCATGGCCAAGAAGGGGTATTCGAAGCAGGTCTCCGATCGCGCCAAGGCTTCGCGGGGGCTCGCGCAGACCCTCGAGACGAACGCGAGCGCGCTCGCAGAAGCGATCGAGAAGGCGCTCGCGCGTGGCGCCTCGAAACCGAAGAAGCTCGGCGATCTGACGGGCCTCTTCGTGGCGATGGGCGCGCTCGTCACGGCCGTGTCCGAGGAGCTCGAGGCCGCCGACCAGGCGCACGAGCGCGAGATGGCCGACGACGCCGCGCCACGCGACGAGCGTGAAGCCGCCATCGCCGCGGTCCGCGAGGTGCTCGTCGACCTGCGGTCGGCGCTCGTCGCGGCGTATCCCGCCTCGGCCCTCCAGGCCGTCGGGCTCTCGGGCGCGGCGCCCTACGACGGGCAGGCGCTCCTCTCGTATGGCAAGAAGGTCCTCGAGGGGCTCGAGGGCGCGAAGCTGGGCGCGCCGAAGCGCGAGGGCCTCCATGTCGACACCAAGGTGTTCGCCAAAGATCTCCGGAAGCAGCTCCGAGCGCTCGACCCGGCGCTCGCGGCGGTGGCGCGTGAGCAGCGCGAGGGCGAGGCCACGCTCGCCACGAAGACGAAGGCCCTCGCCGAGAACGACCGCACCTTCCAGCGGACCGCCGCCGCGGTCGAGGCCCTCGCGCGCTTCGGAGGCCGCGACGACATCGCCGACAAGGTCCGCCCCTCGTCGCGTCGCCCGGGCCTCCCCGCCGAGGAGGAGGGCGAGGGTGAGCCCAAGCCGCCCCCCGAGGGGTGAGCGGCGAGAGGTCGCCGCACGAGGTACGAGCGCTCGCGGAGCTGTGCGAGCGCTCGTAGTTTCGTTGGAGGGTGCGACGAGGCTGTCTTCCCGCTCGGCCGCCTGACGCAGTCGTCGCACGCTCCCGGTACCGGACGCCCACATCTCGACGGCGCCGAGGTTGGCCACTCCGGGCAGGTTGCGCGCGGGACGTTCGTCGTGCCCCGTGGCATCTGCGTCCATCCTCCGACTCGTAGTGCCTCGATGACGACTTTCTGTTCACGTCGGCGACCACGCCGCGCCATGTCGCGCGGGTGGCCGCGACGTGGAGCCTCATGAGGCAGCGCCGCGCCGCGACCGAGCGAGAGCGCCCGTCGCGGCGAGCGTCACTCCGCAAGACGCGTTCTCCGCACGTCGGGTCATCGCATCCAACGGCGGGGCCGCGGTCGGACGAATTCCGCCGGATGACTTTACCCTCGACGTGCGATGCGTTCCGAAGGAGGATGGTGGCTTAATCATTCCCGTGCGGAGGAACCATGGGACTTCAGCGTCGTGTCGCTCTGGTGGGAACTTCGATCTTTGCCTGCATCGCTTCTATCGTCGCATGCAGCTCGGGAGAGGCTATCGCCCCCGACGCCGGCGCGCCCCCCGTCGGAGCTGGCTCTGACGGTGGCATCGATAGCTCGCGGCCGAAGGACGCTGGGGGTGACGCGCGCGGACCGCTCGGCCCCGCCGTGGTCGTGGCCCCTGACGCGCTGGGCTGCCCGGGCCAGGTCCGCGTCGACGGCACGGCCATCGACACGTCCACGTGGCCGCTGATTCGGGAGCGGCCCGAGTCGGGGCTGCTCTCATTTGCGGACGGGACGTTCGGCGCAGTCGTGATGGAGTATGACGTCGTCGCCGCGAGGCTCGGTCCCCGCCTCGAGCTGCTCGCCAGCTACCCCATCGCCCCCTTAGATCTTCCGCGCCCCGGGGTCACGGGCGGAGCCCCTCACGTTCGAAATGGAAGCATGACCGGCGTTGGCCTTGCGGGGCGAGTTGGGAACACGGATGCGGTCGCGGGGAGGTACTTCTCGTACGACTTCGCCAAAGGCGAATCCTGGACCATGGCCTACGACGAAACCGTCGACGGCCGAGTGGTCTCGCGGGGAGCGACGACGGGAGACGAAACGACGTCCTTCGCGTGGACGCGGGTGGCGGACGAGGCTGGCTCCTCCGTGTGGAGGCGTGCCTTCGGGGCGAGCGCTTGGCAGAAAACGGACCTATCCGCGATCCCCGAAACGCAGTGGGAGGAAGGCGGCGCGACCCACGTCTTCGATGGAACGAATGACGTCGTCGTCGCGGCGGACGGTACGGTCGTGCGGCAATCGGTCGTTCCGATGATCGAGAACACAGTCTCGCCGTGCTCCTTCGGGCAGGTCGTCCGCACCGGCAGCGCCTTCATCACGCTCCGCAGCATCCGTCGTCTACCGTGCAGCGACCCGGGCGCAAATGCGGCTCCCAGCGAGTACTGGGGGCACCTGGACGGGGATCCCGTCGGTCGCAAGCTTGGGGAGGCTACCCCAGACGAGAACCGTCGCAATCTCCTCCAGTTCCTATGGGGGCACGGAGTCGACGCCGTCGTCCGTCACGACACGACCGACGGTACCAAGTTCGTCGCGCATCTTCAGCGGCTCGGGCCCCGCCTGGAGCCTCTCGGGGACGTCGTGAGCATCACGGAGCGGGGAAGGCCGTCGAGATCGAAGCTCATTCCCGTGAAAGGTGGCTACTTCTGGTTCGTCGGGCGCGTGGAATCCGGGAACACCATCCTGCAATCGGCGTACAAGCTCGTCTGCCAGTAGCCCATGTCGACCCGACGACGTCGAAGAGGAGCCTCGCGACGACCAACCCCAAGGGCGATCGCCGGAGGCTCCTCCTCCCCGAACGTGGTTATCCCGAGACCGTCACTGCCCGTCCGTGACCGTGACCAAGGGGCGCAGCTTCTTGAACGTCCCTCGGCCTATTCCTTTGACCCTCATGAGGTCCTCCGGCCTCCTGAACTTTCCTATCTTGGCTCGTATCGCCAAGATGGCCTCGGCCTTCTTCGGGCCCACTCCGGGGAGCCTTCGCAGGTCCTCGAAGGTGGCCGTGTTGAGAGACACGGGGTTCTCCGGAGTGGCTTTTCCCGCCGCTCCGTTCGCGGGGGCCGGAGCTCCCGCGGCTTGTCCGGGCGGCGTCGTGGGCGCAGGGGGCGGGGGAGCCTGCGCCTCGATCACCGTCTCGGCGAGGGTCACGACGGGCGGAGGCGTCGCGCCCGCGTCGGCGAGGGCCACCCCCGAGGGCCCCGTGCTCGCCCGCGCGCCTCCGATCGCCGAGCCCCCGATGACCGAGAGCACGACGAGCGCGAGCACCGCGAGTGCCGCCTTCGCCGCAGGTTTTGCCCAGGGCGAGGCGCGCGCCTGGCTCACGAGGGCCGAGAGCGCCTTGCGGACCGGGCGCCGCTTCGCCACGTCGGTCGCTTGAGGGCGTCCGATCACGCGAACCTCGCCGCCGCGTCACCGGCGCCGTTCGTGCGGCCGTCGCGATCGCGCCCCTCCCGCCCCTCGCGGTCGCGCCCCCCGAAGTCCCTCTCTTCGCGGGGCTCCCAGTCGCGCACCTGGAGCGTGCCGTTCGTGGGCACGGCGTCGAGCTTCAGGTTGAGCGAGCCGTCGGCGTTCTCGAACCCCACGCCGACGCGCACCCAGTACGACTTCTGACCGCGATCCACGATGGTGTAGACGACCTTCATCTTGCGCTGCTGATCCATGATGACCTCCGAGCCCCGAGGCTCTTTGCCGCGGGGCACGAGCGCCCTTATTGCGAACGGGATGCCAACGTTAGATCGTTGAAATCATTGGAGTTGCGCCCCGTTTTGGGTGGCCGGGCCACATTTCGGCCTGGCCTGGGCCAGTCGCGTGGGGCGCGCGCGGTCGGGCTCGTCCCCGCGCGTGGGGGGGCGCGTGGGGTGACGGCCGGCGCGCGTGGGCTTGGTCCGTCGCGGAAAACGGCGTAGAGATGGGGGAAACCCGCCGCGGCCCCCACGCGCCGCGCGCCCGCACGAGGCCCCCATGCGCATCGACGAGCCTTCCGAGACCGCCCGTATCGAAGAGTCCCTCACGCCGGAGGCCGGCGCGGCCACGCGTCGCACGTTCCTCGCCGCGGCTGGCGCCATGGCGATCCCGCTCCTCCTCGAGAAGAGCGCCGAGGCCGCCGGAGGCGCGAACGAGGCCCCGAGCCTCGCCGCCGTCCCCCCCGACGGGTTCCGTCCGTTCCAGGCGCCGGGCAAGGTCGTGAAGGTCGTCAAGAAGGACAGCCTCCAGGCGAACCAGCTCTACCCGAAGCCCGAGGACGCGAAGGCCATGCTCACGCGGGTCATGACCGAGCTCACGGGCAAGCCCGACCTCGTCGCCTCCGTGAAAGAGTTCGTTCACCCGAAGGACAAGGTCCTCGTCAAGGTGAACGGCATCGCGCGCGAGAACATGGGCACCAACAAGGAGCTCGTGCTCCCGTTCATCGAGGCGCTCATCGCGGCCGGCGTGCCCGCGAACCAAATCACGGTGCTCGAGCAGTACTCGGGCTTCCTCGCCGGCACGCGCATCACGCCGCAGAGCCTGCCCGCGGGCGTGCAGGTCGCCATCCACCAGAACGGCAAAATCAAAGGCCCCGACGGCGACAAAGAGAACCCGGCCATGGTCAACATGCCCGAGCGCCTCATCCCGGGCACCGGCACGCGCACCAAGTTCGTGCGTCCGCTCACCGAGGCCACGGCGGCGTTCAACTTCGCCCTCGTGAAGGACCACAGCATCTGCGGGTTCACCGGCGCCCTCAAGAACATGACCCACGGGTGCAGCATCAACCCGCACGATTTCCACGTGCACAACGCGAGCCCGCAGATCGCGCTCATGTACGCCCAGGACGTCATCAAGTCCCGCGTGCGCCTCTCGATCCTCGACGGCTACAAGGTCATGGCGAACGGCGGTCCGCTCTGGAAGATGCCGCAGCACGTGAAGCCGCACGAGGCCGTGTACGCCTCGACCGACCCGGTCGCCCTCGACATGATCGGCTGGGAGGTCGTCGAGAAGTACCGCGCCGAGCTCGGTCTCAAGACCCTCACCGACGACAAACGCGCCCCCGTCTACATCAAGACGGCCGGGGAGCTCGGGCTCGGCGTCGCCGACAGGGCGCGCATCCAGCTCAAGGAAGTCACGATCTGAGCCCCACCTCGAGGCCCGTGCATCGTGCATGGGTCTCGATCGGAGCCTCTCATGCGCCCGGCCCTCACGCTCGTCCTCCACGCTTTGCTCGAGGAGACCCGAGAGCCGGGCGCTCGCCTTTTGTCGCTCGATCGTGTGGCCGAGGCGATCGGCACGGTGGCGGTCTCGGCCGACGAGGTCGAGGTCTTGGTCTCGGCGCTCGAGGCCGAGGGGCGCACCGTCGTCGACGCCCACGACGTGCGCTCCCCGAAGGACGATCTCGCGCTCGTGCTCCCGGCCGCGCGCGCCCTCGCGAAGGAGCTCGGTCGTAAGCCCACGGTCGCCGAGCTCGCCGTTCGCTCCGGCCTCTCGGAGGACGCGGTGCGCGCTGCGCTCCGGTTCGCCGAGGTCATGGCGCGCTGAGCCAGCGATGATCTCGTGCGTGCTCCCCGCGCGTGACGCTTCGTCCACCGTGGTCCGCGCGCTGTCGTCGGTCCTCGCCGAGGCGTGCGTGGACGAGGTCGTGGTCGTCGACGACGGCTCGACCGATGCGACGTCGGCGCGTGTGCTCGCGCTCGGAGACCCTCGGGTTCGGCTCGTCCGCACGCCGGGCCTCGGTGTCGCCGGCGCGCTCGCCCTCGGGATGCGCGAGTCCAAGGGAGAGCTGGTCGCACGTATGGACGCCGACGACGTCTCGTCCCCCGGGCGCATCGCCGCGTGCGCCGAGCTCCTCGCGCGAGACCCTTCGCTCGGGGCCGCGGCGTCGCAGGTCGAGCTGGTCTCGGACGAGCCTTCTCCAGGGTTTTCGGCATACGTCGCGTGGCAGAACGCCCTCGTCGATCCGGCGTCGCACGCCCTCGCCAGGTTCGTCGAGTCGCCGCTGTGCCACCCGGCGACGGTGCTCAGGAGGAGCGCGCTCGAGGGCGTCGGGGGCTATCGCGAGGCCCCGTGGCCCGAGGACTACGATCTCTTCCTGCGCCTCGCCGCGGCAGGGTACGGGCTCGCCAAGGTGCCTCGGGTGCTCTTCGCATGGCACGACCACCCGCGCCGCGTCACGACGAACGACGCACGATGCGACGAGCGCGCCCTCGTCGCGGCCCGAGCGCACCACCTCGCGCCGCTCCTCCGCGCGCGGCCCGGAGGGTTCGTCGTGTGGGGCGCGGGAGACGCCGGCAAAGGGCTCGCCAAGGCCCTCCGCGGAGAGGGGCTCGTGCCCCGCGCGTTCGTCGACGTAGACCCTCGTAAAGTAGGGAACTTGCTCGAAAAAGTGCCGATCGTTGGGCCCGCGGAGCGGCCTTCGGGGGCGCTCGTGCTCGTGCGCCTTCGCGCGCGGGGATCGCGGGCGCTCGCGTCCGAGCAGCGCGCCCTGGGTGAGGCTCTCCAAGTGTCGCGCTCGGCGCGTGACATGGTGCGTGAGCGCCTCGTGAACGAGGGGCTCGTCGAGGGCGAGGGTTTTCTCCTGACGGCCTAATCCGGGCTCGCATTCGCGGGTTTTCGTTTCGCGCGACCGAGGTTCCCCGTACTCTTTCGAGGTGCGTGACAAGCTGTCCACGTTGAAGACCCCGTTCTCGCGGGCGGGCCGAACCTCGCTCCCCGAGCTGCCCGCGGGCAGCGCGTTCTTGGTCATTCTCTACGGGCCCGACATGGGCCGGCGCGTGGAGCTGCACGACGACCCGATCGTCATCGGGCGCGTCGAGCCCGCCGAGCTCTGCATCGCGCAAGAGAGCGTGAGCCGCAAACACTCGCGTATCTTCAAGCGCGACGGTCGTCACCACATCGAGGACCTCGGCTCCACGAACGGCACCTTCGTGAACGACGTGTCCGTGAAAGAGAGCGCCCTCGAGAACGGCGTCCAGATCAAGATCGGCCGCAGCATCCTCAAGTACATGACGGGCGACGACGTCGAGGCCCGGTACCACGAAGAGATCTACCGCCTCATGATGACCGACGCGCTCACGCAGGCGCACAACAAGCGCGCCTTCACGGAGGCCCTCCCTCGCGAGGCCGCTCGCGCCCAAAGGTACAAACGCCCGCTGTCGCTCCTCCTCTTCGACATCGACCACTTCAAGAAGATCAACGACACCTACGGGCACGTCGCCGGAGACTCGGTGCTCCGTCAGCTCGCGGGCCTCGTGCGCCCACGCATCCGCGAGCACGACATCTTCGGCCGCGTCGGCGGCGAAGAGTTCGGCATCTTGCTCCCCGAGGTCGATCTGCTCGGCGCCAAGGTCGTCGCCGAGAAGGTGCGCATCGCGGTCGAGGCCGCGTCGTTCCTCATCAAAGACGAGACCTTCGGCGCCACGGTGAGCCTCGGCTGCGCGAGCCTCGACGGCACCACCCAAGACTCGGCCGAGCGCCTCTACGAGCGCGCCGACAAGGCCCTCTACGCCGCCAAACGCGCGGGCCGAAACCGGGTGGTCGTGGCCGAATGAGCCTCGCGCGAGCTTGGCTCGTCGTCGTGCTCGCGCTCGGCTCGCTCGCGTCGGGGTGCCGCCCGAAGGCCGACACGAAGCACGAGGACGCCGCCCCGCCGGTGACGTCTTCGTCGCCGGGCGCGAGCGCGAGCGCGCCGAAGGCCGATCCCATGGGCGCACCCTCCGTCGCCAAGCCCGAGGTCCGCGGCAAGGTCGAGGGCTCCGCGAGAGACGTGCCCGCCGAAGACCCCAAGAAGTCGTTCGTCGAGAACCGCGTCGCGCGAGCCGCCGCCGGCGCGGTCGAGATCGCGGGCCTCCGCGTGTGGCACTGCGGACCTTCGTGCACGTGCCCGCCCCCCTGCATCCAGACGGTCGCGCAAGAGGGCGGGGCGACCTGGATCGATCTCCACGACGACGGCGGAGAGCCGGTGACCCTCGCCGACTGGGCCACCGCCGACGTGACCGGGCGCTTCACCGGTCGCACGCGGAAGGCCCGCACGGGCGGCGGAGACGGCCCCGAGGTCACTATCCCGGAGCTCCGGCTCACGAGCACCCCCACCGTGGTTGGCTCGTCGATGGGCGCCCCCGACTTCGAGGGCGCGCGTGAGAAGGTCTTGCTCGCGGGCGAGGTCGCCAAGAAGGACGTCCCTCGTGTCCGCGACGACAGGCCGTTCCTCGTGGTCGCGGGCGCCTTCCCGATGGACGACCCTGCGCGCGCCGACGAGGGCGCCGGGGCCCTCTTCGAGAAGCTCACGAAGGCCGGGATCTCGGACGCCGAGCGCACCGACAGCCGCGCCTTCGTCGGGCTCGCGTGCTGCTTCGAGGTCGTGCTCGGCGGTCGCTTCACCGACGCGAAGGCCGCCGACGCGCGCGCGAAGCTCCTCGCCGCGAAGGGCATCAAGGGCGCCTACACCAAGAAGGGCTTCTGACGGATCCTGCGTGAACCGCCGGCTACGGCGTCGGTCAAATGTGAATGAAATCCGTGGGATAGATGCGGCTGGTTTCTGGAACGGTCGTTGCTAAAAGCGCCGCCATGCGCGCTTCTCTTCGCCTCTGTTCGTTCGTCGCTCTCTCTCTCTCCGCCGTCGCGGGGTGCGCCGTGAAAGACACCGCCGGCAACGGCGCGAGCGGCCTCCTCGAGTTCTCTCCGCCCGACGAGCCCCTCGCCGTCGGGGTGCCGGCGCCCGTGAGGGTCACCCGCCCGAACCAGGGCGTTCACATCTGCATCAAGGGATGTGTCGACGTCGATCCGAACGCGCTCGTGATCGACGAGGCCACCTGCGACGACGGGGCCTGCGAGATCGTGCCTTCGTCGTCGGGCCTTGGCATCGTCGCGCGCCGCGAAGGCTCGCTCACGCTCCGCATCAAGGGGCGCGATGGGAGCACGCAGCTCACCGACTCGTTCACCCTCACCGCCAAGACGCCCGCGTCGCTGGTCGTCGTGCCCGACGTTCGCCCCCACGACGCCGAGGGCACGCTCGGCCTCACGCCCGGCCTCCTCGTCAACGTCGGCGCCGAGGTCCGCTCGCAGTCCGGAGAGAAGCTCGCCCACGATCTCGACGCCGAGGTGTACGCGGCCACCGGGGCGATGGCGGTCGTCCCGAGCGAGTCGACGAGCGCCGTGTCTCGCAGGTTCGAAGCGAAGGCGCCTGGCACGGGCGAGGTCGGGATCACGCTCGGGCCGCTCCGCGCGGCGCTCCCCGTCGTCGTCACGAACCCCGAGGCTGCGCACGTGTCGCTCGAGGTCTATCGCTACGCGGGCCGTCGCGCCGCGGGCGAGCTCCAGAAGGGGCCCATCGTGCTCGAGCGCTCGTCGTACCCCGCGTTCGCCCTCGTCGCGCGCGACGCACGAGGCCAGGCGTACTACACGGGGGCGCGCTACCTCGCCACGAAGAGCGAGCCGCTCCTCTCGACCTTCCCGGAGCCCACGACGGCGCCCATCTTCAACCTTCGGACGAGCGACGAGACCCCGGAGACGTTCGTCGCCGCGTTCGGAGGGCAGACCGTCTCCCTGCCGGTGGTGGTCGAGGCGTCGAAGCCCGGGCAATAAAAGTCAGCGTCGCCTTGACAAGGGTTATGTGTACTTTATCTAAGAGCACATGAAGACGATCGTCCTCGACGACCGCACCCGCGTGCTCGTGCTCACCGGCGCTGGCATCTCGGCCGAGAGCGGCATCCCCACGTTCCGCGGCGCCGACGGCCTGTGGGAAAACCACCCGATCGAGAAGGTCGCCTCGCCCCGCGGCTTCGTCGAAGATCCCGCGCTCGTGTGGCGCTTCTACTCCGAACGCCGTGAGGCCGCGCGCGCCGTCAGCCCGAACCCGGGGCACGTCGCGCTCGCCGCGCTCGAGGAGCGCCTCGGGGACAGGTTCCTCCTCGCGACCCAGAACGTCGACGGCCTCCACAGCCGCGCCGGAAGTCGACGTGTCGTCGAGATGCACGGCACCCTCTGGAAGACGCGGTGCTCGCGCTGCGATCGCCCGCCCTTCGACGACGACACCGTGTACGAGCCCGGCTCGCTCCCCGGGTGCGCCCGCTGCGCCGCGCGTGGGGAGACGGCGCTCCTCCGCCCCCACATCGTCTGGTTCGGCGAGCGGCTCGACCCTCGCGATCTCGCGCGCATCGAGGCGTTCGTGCACGCGTCGGCTGGCACGCGCTTCGTCTTCTTGGCCGTGGGCACGTCGGGGCGCGTCTCTCCGGCGTCGGAGCTCGTCCTCCGCGCGCGCGACATGGGCGCCGAGACGTGGCTCGTGAACCTCGACCCACCGGACAACGAGCGCGCCTTCGAGCACGTCGTGCGCGGCCCGAGCGGCACCGTGCTTCCCGCGCTCTTTGCGTGACGATGCTCAGTGCACGCAGCCCTTGTCCAGTCGAAGTTGGCCCGCGGCCTTGGCGCATGGGTCTCCCGTCTCGCGGCACGCGGTCTTGAGAGTCTGCAGGTCGCCGCAGCCCAAGCTCGACATGCGGGGCAGCAAGAGCGATTTGGCCATCGGCCAGTTGGCGTCCCTGATGGCTGCCTCGAGGGGCGAGATCAAGACCATGCAGGTCGACTTGTACCTCGCGTCGCGCTTCGCGTTCGGGCCCGAGCACCAGGCCGGGCGAAGGCTCGGGCTCGGGGCCGGAGGCGCCGCGTCGAAGGCCGCGACGTACACGGGCACGGACGGCTCGGGCACGATCGGGTCCATTTCGGGAGGAGCTTTGGTGGTGGCCGGTGCGGGAGGTGGCGGAGGCGGGACGACGGCCTCGGCGGCCTCGGTCGGTGCAGCGCGCGTGAGGGCCTTGCGCGCGGCGAGCAGCACGACGAGCCCCGTGAGCAGAGCCCCCGCTACGTACACGACGCGCGACGGGCCCGGGGACGCTGGGCTCGCGTTCGGAGCTTCTGCGAACGCGGCCGGGGTCGACGGCATCGGCGCAGCCTCGCTCCGTTCGAGGGGAGGCCGTGGAGGCGCGCTCGCGCCTCCGAACCCGGGACGCGACGAGCCCTCACCGAGAGAGGGCTCGTGCGCCTCGAGCGTAGGTGCATTCTGCAAGGATGAGCCGAGGGCTTCGGACGAGGGCGGGGGAGACGCGCGCGCGGAGAGGCTCGGTCGCTCGCTCGCCTCGTTCAACGCGCGTGACGCACGCTCCGCGTGGACCTGGAGCTCGGCGGGAGCGAACGGGGCCAAGGCCCTCGCGAAGGCCGCGATGCTCGGGAACCTGTCCTCGGGTCTCTTCGCGAGCGCGCGCGCGACGACCTCGGCGAGCCCCTCCGGAGCCTCGGGGACCCTCTCGCGGAGGTTCGGCGCGTGGCCCGAGAGCACGGCCGCCATGGCTACGTGCGTCTCGCCGGGGAAGGCGCGAGCTCCCGTGATCATCTCGTAGAGCGTCGCCGCGAGGGAGAACTGGTCGGTCGCGGCGGTGACATGTTTGCTCGAGACGAGCTGCTCCGGGGAGGCGTAGCTCACGGTCGCCACCACCATCCCGGTCGTCGTGATCTCTTCGCGCGCCGCGCTCGGACCGCGCACCTCCCGCGCGATCCCGAAGTCGAGCACCTTGACGATGGAGGTGCCGTCGGGTCGCGTGGTCAAAAAGAGGTTCGGCGGCTTGATGTCGCGGTGGACGAGGCCCGCGGCGTGCGCCTCGGAGAGCGCCTCGCAGACCTGAAGCGCGTATCCGACGCCGACCGGCACCGGGAGAGGCCCTCCGCGGAGCACGCGCGCCAGGTCTTGCCCGACGAGGTGCTCGAGCACGAGGTAGAGCTCGCCGCTCGGGAGCGAGCCGAAATCGGTGGCGCGCGCCACGTGCTCGCCGCGGAGCCGCGCCAAGATCTGCGCCTCGCGCCGGAACCTCTCGACCGCGCCGGGACCCTCGGTGCTCTTCAGGAGCTTCAGGGCCACGCGCTGCCCGAGGCCCTCGTGCACGGCGACCCACACCTGTCCCATCCCCCCGGACCCGAGCGGGCCCTCGATCCGGTACCGATCGGCGAGCAAGGTCCCCGGCTTCATGAAGACAGGATCCTAAGGGAGCCGTCGTTCACGTGCACGTCTCCGACGCGCCCGACGAGGTAGGAGCGTGGGCTGCACGGTCGACCGTTGCTTGCCTCGAAGGCATAGCTCAACGGCGCGCGCGCACACGCATGCGCACGCCGTGCTTCGGGCGGAGCGTCGCCGAGGGCTCGGGCTCGTCGTCCGCGAGGCGCTCGAAGTCGAACCTCCGCAGCAGCACCGCGAGCGCGAGCTGTGCCTCCATGTATGCGAAATGATTGCCCAAACAGACCCGTGGGCCCGCGCCGAACGGCAGGTACGCGTGGCGGGAGCGCGCCGCCTCGTTGGCGGGCAAGAACCTGTCGGGATCGAAGCGCTCCGGGTCGGGCCAGACGTGCGGCGAGTGGTGGATGGCCCACGGCGAGACGAGCACGTTCGTTCGCTTCGGGAGCTCGTACCCGCCCACGGTGACCTCTTCCGTCGAGTCGCGGCCGAACATGTACACCGGCGGATAGAGGCGGAGCGCCTCCTTGAACGCGCGCAGGCACATGTCGAGGCGAGGGAGATCGTCCATCGTCGGCCGAAGGCCCACCGCGTCGGCTTCGCGGCGCATCGCCTCGAGGACCTCGGGGTTCTTCGACGCGAGGTACAACGTCCAGGCGAGGCCCGTCGCGGTGGTCTCGTGGCCGGCCACGAAGAGCGTGAGCACCTCGTCGCGGATCTGGCGATCGCTCATCGCCTCGCCGGTCTCGTCGTCGCGCGTCTCGAGCAGCCGCGTGAGGAGGTCCTTCGGTTTTTCGCGGGCGCTCCGGCGATCCTCGATCATGCGCTGAACGTACTCGTCGAGGGTGCGAATGGCGCGCCCGAACGCGCGATCGTCTTTGCTGACCAGGGCTACGGGCCCTTGAAACGCCTTTGCCGCGGCCGACGTGAGCGGGCGCAGCGCCGGCGGTACGCGCTCCCCGGCCTCTTCCATCGCGCGCTTCGCGAGCACGTGCAGGATCGCGCTCGGTCGGCCGATGACCGTGCCGGTCCAATCGAGCGCCACCGTGAGCGCCTCCGAGAGCGCGTCCGACTCGTCGAACGTGTCCACGTCGAAGAGCGTGCGCCCGGCGACCCCCATCGTGAGGCGCGTCGTCTCGTGGGCGAGCGAGATCGTGTCGCCGTCCCGCCACGTCGCGCACGTGCGCTCGGCGCACTCGACCATCGCGTCGGCGTAGGCCGAGAGCGCCTTCGGCGTGAAGAGCGGCGCCATGAGCTTCCGCTGGCGCTTCCAGAGATCGCCGTTGGACGTGAAGAGGCCCTCGCCGGCGAGGTTCCACAAGGAGAACCGCAGCATGTCCGACTTCGCGAACGACTTGGCCTTGTCGACGAGCACCTCGGCGACCACCTCCGGATCGTTCGCGACGCACACACGCACCACGGGCACGGCGGCGCGCAGGCGCTCGATGCGAGCCGCCGACGCCGTGAGCAGGCGCAGCGTCCCCAGACGATCGCGTTGAAACGCGCCCGTGTGCCCCGAGAGTCCCTCCCCACCCGGGGCGATGGGCATCGACGAAAAGTGCATGGCGTCTCCTCGGCTGCCCGGGCTCTCGCGCGGGGCACACGAATCTTTCACGCCACCGCTTGGGATGCCGTCCTTTTTCCGTCCCCGAGAGCGCGCGTACCTTCGACTACATGCGCATCGCGCCCTCCCGACGGGACGTCGCCGCGGTCCGCATGTAGGCTTGGCTCATGGCGATCCGAGCCCTTCGTACGACCTTGATTCCCGCCGTGTTGTTCTCGACGCTCGCGTCCGTGGCGCTGGTCGCGCCGGGCTGTGGTGGGGACCCGGACGCTGCGACCGACGGAGGCGCAGGCGGCGAGGGGGGCGGCGGCGGAGGTGGCGGCGGGGGTGGCGGGGGCGGAGACGATGGAGGCGGAGGAGGGGGCACCGAGCCGCCCAAGGCGTCGTGCCGGCCAGGCACGGGGGGCAGCGCGACGGTCGCCGTCCCCCAAGTGAAGCTCTCGCTCTCGGCCGACGGAGAGAGCGGTTGGCTCGGCTCTCCCGCCGTGGTCGACCTCGACGGCGACGGAAAAAAGGAGATCGTCGTCACGCGCAACTCCGACGTCGTCGTCTACGCGGCCGACGGCACCCAGAAATGGACCGCGCGCGCCGGCGGAGGCCGCATCTGGTCGAGCGCGGTGATCGCGAACCTCGCGGGCGACACGAAGCTCGAGATCGCGGTCGCCGCGCGTGACAAGGTCTTCGTGTTCGACGCCGCAGGCGCGCCGGTGCAAGGCTTTCCGGTCTCCTTCACGGACGAGATGCGCGCGCTCGCGGCAGGGGACCTCGACGGCGACGGCAAGGCCGACATCGTCGCGTCGACGGGCCGCGGCTCCCCGGCCGACGTCGTGGCCGCGTGGAAAGGGGACGGCAAGCCCGTCACGGGGTTCCCCCCGAACGCCGCGGGCGCGAGCGGATGCACGGGCCGCAACGCACCGAGCCCCTGCTACCTCGCGGGCGCCTTCGATCAGAACCTCGCGATCGCCGACCTCGACGGCGACGGAAAACAAGACGTGGTCGTCCCCATGGACAACGCGTACGCGAGCTTCCACAAGGGTACTGGCGAGGCGTTCGACTGCGATCCCGCCTTCGAGGACAAAAAGAAGAGCCCCGGGGTCCGCTACCTCCACGACCTCGCCGAGGCCCACGCCGGCTACGCCGACAACGAAGCCACGGCGCTCCAGGCCCACTTCACCAACACCGCGCCGGCCATCGCGGACGTCGACGAGGACGGCACGCTCGACATCGTCATGCTCGGCAGCGTCCAGAATGCCGCGCAGAGCCGCCGCGAGCTCGGCGTGGGCCTCTGGGTGGTCCACGCGAACGCGTCACGCGCGCCGGGCTGGGAGACCCCGTTCCACGTGCCTGAGTACCTCGGCGGCCTCGTCGACATCGGGGGCAACCTGGTCGCCGAGACGAACCAAGTCGCCATTGGAGACATCAACCCGGGCGAGAAGGGCAAGGAGATCGTCTTCGCCGGCTTCGACGGCAAGATCCACGCTGTCACGGCCGGAAAAAAGGAGCTCTGGGCGACGCCCTTCACCACCGACCGCGCCACGTTCACGGCAGGGGTCGCGCTCGCCGATCTCTCCGGAGACGGCTCTCCCGAGGTCGTCTTCGCGACGTACGGAGCGGCCGGAAAGAGCCTCTCGCTCGTGGTGCTCTCGGCGACGGGGCAGAAGCTCCACGAGGTGAAGCTCCCCGGCCGCGGCTCGATGGCGGTGCCCACGATCGCCGACGTCGACGGAGACGGCAAACCCGAGATCCTCGTCTCCCTCAAGGACCCCGACGGCGCCGCCGAGGTGCAGGTCTACGGCGTCGACAGCGCGCAGGAGAACTGCATTCTCTGGGGCACCGGTCGGGGCAACTTCACCCGGAACGCCTGGGTGAGGTAGCGCCTCAGGCGGCGCGCGGAGCCTGCTTCACCGCGGGCTCCTCGGCCCGCACGGCCTTCACCTTCGACTTGGCGAACACCCGCGCGAGGGCGAGGCCCGAGAGCGTCGGGCGGAGCCTCAGCGCGTCGACGTGGCCCTCGGCGTGGAGCTGCGAGATCACCGAGCGTACGTCGGCGCGCCGCACCTCGAGCTCCTGCGAGACGTCGTCCACCGTGAGGGTGCGCCCTTTGCTCGCCGCGCGGGCGAGGGTGACGAGGACGTGGGCGGAGAGCGCGTGACGGTCGATAACAGGGCTCATGGTGGACCTCCGAAGAACGGGGTTGGTGTTGCTTCGGGGTATTGCACGAGCCGGGCCATCCATGCGCTATGCACGCGATTTCCCCTTTTCCCGGACGATTGTGGAAAACCTGGAATCTTCAGTATTTACGCACTTATAGAAGTCCCTGGTGCCTCGGCGGCATGGGGCCGGATCGACGATCCACCAGGCGACCTTCACATAGAATTTCCCACACGCGCCGTCGCCCCACGAAAAAGCCGCCCCGGATCTCCGAGGCGGCGCATCCCGACGTGGGCGTTCGAGCGAGGTCGGCTCAGTAGCCGGCTTTTTTGTCGCCGGCGGGTGGGGTGGTCGCGGGCTCGGCTTTGGCGGGGGCAGGTGCCGGCGCGGGGGCAGGTGCCGGCGTGGGAGCGGGCGAGGCTCCCGGCGCCGTCGTGGCCTTGGGCAAGGCCTTCGTGTCGGTCGCGCGCTCGGTGGGGACGTAGTCGCCCTTGGGGAAATCGACGGCGAGGGTCGCCCCGGCCGTGCCCTGAGGAGCCGCCTCGACCTTGAACGTCGGCGCGGAGCCGCCCCGGAGCGCGATGACGAGGTGGAGATCGGCCCCGTGCGGCACGAGGCGCGCCTGGACGACCGGCGTGTTGAAGTGCACCGTCACGAGCGAGTTGGTGTCGTTCCAGCGCGACACGTGCGCGCCCTTCAAGATGTACGTGACGCTCCCCGCGGCCTTGCGCTCCTCGACGGGAACGCTCGCCGAGAGGTGCACGACGATGCGCGAGCCACCGCCCTCGGTCTCACGGAACGAAGGGAACGACGCGTGCGGCCCCGTGCGGACGACCCGCGGCCCTGCCGACGCGCGCTTCGGACCCTTGTCGCTGTAGGCGTAGCCCGCGGCCGCGCGCTTCTCTTTGGCGGCGGTGTCGTCGAGCTTCACGGTCTCGCCCGAGCCTTTAGGCTTCGTGTCACCCTTCTTGGCGGCCTCGGCCGCGAACGTGTCGGCGAGGGCGAACGCCGTCGACGACGAGAGGACGATGGCGGAGAGCCCGAGGAGACCGACGAGACGGCTCGACTTCATGCACCGAAGTAGACCACGGTCCGCGCGGCCGCACAAATCGCCGGCTTTTTCCCCTCGAAACGCCGAAGAGGGCGGGCCCAAGGCTTGCTGGGCCACACCCTCTTCTGCGATCCACGACGCGCGCTCTCAGAGCTTCGCGGCGTTCTCCTTCAGGTACGCCGCGACGCCGGCCGCGTCGGCCTTCATCGAGGCTTTGCCCTTCTGCCAGCCAGCCGGGCAGACCTCGCCGTGCTCCTCGGTGAACTGGAGCGCGTCGACGAGGCGGAGGGTCTCTTCGACCGAGCGGCCGAGCGGGAGGTCGTTCACCGTCTCTTGGCGGACGGTGCCGTTCTTGTCGATGAGGAACGTGCCGCGGAGGGCGACGCCGCCGTCGAGGAGCACGCCGAAGTTACGGGCGATGTCCTTGTTGAGGTCCGCGACGAGCGGGTACTTGATGGGGCCGATGCCGCCGTCCTCGACCTTGGTGTTGCGCCACGCGCGGTGCGTGTGCTCCGAGTCGACCGACACGCCGAGCACCTCGACGTTGCGCTTCTTGAACTCTTCGATGTGGTTCGAGAACGCGAGGATCTCGGTCGGGCAGACGAAGGTGAAGTCGAGCGGGTAGAAGAAGAGCACCACGTACTTGCCCTTGTAGTCCGAGAGCGAGATGGCTTTCTCGGTACCGTCGGCGAGGACGGCCATGGCCTTGAAGTCGGGCGCGGGCTTCTGAACGAGGGACATGTCTTTCTTGCTCCTGGAAGGGTTCGGGAGGGATTCTTACCACCGATGCCGAGCCCCGTGCACCCGTCGCGCACGACCTGCGCGAAAGGGGGCTTCCCGCGCGAAATGGCGTGCGAAATCGGGGGGGCTCAGGGGCCGCGAGGAGTCGTCGCCTTTTTCCTAGCCAAGGCGCTCGCGGCAGCCGCTCACGCTCAGTCGGCGCCCGCGTCGGACGGCTGGGCGTCGGGGCTCGCGTCGGGCGCTTGGGCGTCCGAGGCCGCGTCGACCCCGCCGTCGCCGTCGACCTTCGGGGAGCATGCCCCACAGCTGAAGACGCTCGCCCCTTGGGCGATCCAGAGGCTCAAGGTCTCTCGTTCGTCGAACGTGAGCGGGCGATTGGCGTCGTTCGGGGGGACGAACCCGGGGGCCGGGAAGGGCATCTCGACCCCGAGGACGTGGTCGCGCAGGACAGCGAGCTCGCTGTCCGAGGGGGCCGGGGTCGCGTTCGCGGGCAGCGTGAAGCCCGCGAGAGGCGGGCGCGTGGTGGCTTCGCAGACGAACGGGGTCGGCGGCACGTCCACGGTAGGGAGAGGTGCGAGGAGTACCTTGTAGAGGAGCCAGCTCTGCCCGGGGTTTTTCGGGCTGATGATGGGCATGTCGATGCCGAACGGCCGCCGCGGATCGTTCGGGGAGGCGCCCGAGCCCGCCTGCGCGGCGCCGCCCGTGTTGGCGCCTTGGGCCACGCGGAACGCCGTCGCGCCGAGCCCCACGCCCGTCGTGAGGACGAGGCCGGCCGCGGCGCTCGCCGAGCCCCCGTGGCAGGTGTTTCCTCCGCACTTCTTCTCGAGGAGCGGGGCGACGTCGTCGCAGAACGACACCCGGGGCGGCGCCAAGCTCTTCGGGCTCGGATCTCCGACCACGAACTGGATCGTGACCGGCTCCGCAAGGGGCGCGCCGTCGATCGCGCGCAGGCCGAACCCCGGGTTTTCTTCGGTCGGAACGGGCAGCGTGAGCTTGTACGACTGGTCTTTCGCGAGCCACGGTGACCCCTCGCCGTTCGGGCTCGCGAGGGTCACGACGCGCGTGACCGGATCGTAGGTGACGATCGCCGGCGTCACGCTCCCGCCGCCTACCGGCGTGAGGACCGCGGATTGCCGCGTCTCGGTGCCCGGCAAGAGGTAGCGGTCGAACGCGAGCTGGATCACCCCGTTCGCAGGGAGCTTCACGTTCGTACCGACGTTCGCGCCCAACAAACGGAGCGGGGCCGCTTGCTGGGTCGCCGGGTCGACGCGGAACGTTCCGGCGTCGCACGCGGCTCCCAGCGCGGCCCCTGCGAGCACGGCCACGAGGGTGGCCGCACCGAGCGCGCGAAGGCCCTTCGGCCTCAGCTGTCGCTGTAGTTCTGGAGCTCCTGCTTCATGACCTGCTCGTTGATGCCCGTGCGGAGGTGCTCCTTCAGCACGTCGGCCAGCGCGATCAAGAGGTCGTCCACGCCCTTGTCCTCGATGAGCTTCTGAAGGAGCGCCTTCGCCTCCTTGCTGTCGTCGCCCCTCAAGAACTGCCGGACTTGGTCGAGCGAGATCTCCCCCTGGAAATCCAGGTAGAGATTCTCCAAGAGATACCGGACGAGCTCTTTCACGGGGGGCCTCCTTCTGTCCCTCGGGACAGTCCCGGGGGGGAAGGCTATATCGCCCCCCCCGCGCTTCTTGCAACAAATAGCCGCCGCTGCCCTCCGCGTCGGGGGCGTTCGTGGCCGAGGCCATGGGCTCGTCGTGAGGAGGGCGCTTCATTTGCACTGGCTCAGGCTGGCGTCGCCGGGGGAGTGGCAGACGAAACACGGGCGGGGGTTTCGCGACATCTGCGTGGCGCACGAGGCCGTGAAGCCTCCTGGGTGCGGGTTGAACCCGCCGCCCACGCCGGTCGCGCCGTGGCACACGACGCAGTCGCGCTCGACGTGGCACGAGACGCACGCGTTCAGGTTGCGCCGCGCCTCTTGTGCGTGATGACCGGGGTTCCGCGGGGGGTCGCTCCAGATGGTCTTCGGCGGGTGGAAGCGGCCGGCGTTCCGCGCGTCGCTCGGGCCGCTCATGGTGATGCCGAGGCGCTGGTGGCACTGGAGGCAGAAGCTCTGCTCGCGGTGGCAGCTCTGGCACTTCTGCATGGCGAGGCGCGCCTCGACCGGGTGCATGGAAATGTAGTCGTTCGGGTGGATGCTGCGCGGCCGCACCTGGCCGTCGTGGCACGAGGTGCAGAAGTCTTCTTTGTGGCAGTTCGCGCAGAACTGAGAGTCGTTCGCGGCCACCATTTTGTGGCGCTGGATGAAGTCCGGCCCGTGCGCGGCGTTGTGCATCCACCGCGGAGGGACGAGCGTTCCCGACGCGAACGCGACCTTCATCTTGGTGCCGCCGGCGCCCGCCCCCGAGATGTGGCACGTCTCGCAGCTCCCCTTGGCGAGCCCACGCGCCGCCGAATCCGGATACTGATGGCATCCGAAACAGCCGCGCATACGCGGGAGCTGATCGCGTGTCGCGAGCTCGAGCTCCTGCACCTCGCCGTGGCACTGCCGGCAGTTGATGTTCCGGTCGGCGTGTTTCTTGTGGTTGAAGATCATGTTCGCGCGCGGCAAGACGAGCTTCGCGACGCGGTTTCCGTCCTTCGGCTGGTACCCCACGTGGCAGAACGCGCACTGGCCCGAGGCGTCGTCGCCCGGCTTCACGGCCGCGAGGTCGTCATGGCTCGTGCCGTGGCAGTCGTCGCAGGTCTGGCCCGTCGGGACGAGGTGGTCTTGAGCGGATTGGCTCGTGAGGGCGGCCTTGTGGCAGCTCTGGCACTTCATCCCCACCTTCGTCTGGTGGAGCTTGTGGTTGAACCGGAGCGTCAGCGACTGCGGCGGGTAGATGGCTTGGCTCGGCCCCGTGTCGGGGTCGAAAGCGCCATCGGGGAGCCATTTTCCAGGCACTTTTGCCCCGCCCGGGAGCGGCGCGCGCCCCGAGCCGAGCTCGCCTTGGGGAGGGCTCGACGCGGGAGCTGCGGCAGCCGCCAGGGGTGCTCCGGCGTCGGCCGCAGAGGGGGCGCTCGTATCGGCGAACGCGAGCGACAGCGCCGACAAAACGCCGACGACGAGCAACAGGGTGAGCGACAGGAACGGGGCGTTTGCGCGGCTCATTTGTTCACCGCGAGGCTGAGCCAGAGCATGAGGCGGAAGCGGTTGCCGACGATGCGGTTCATGTCGTGCTCGAATTCGACGAGCGCCTGGGAGCGCGGCGAAAAGATGTATCCTGCACCGAGCACGTAGCCGAGGCTCGTGGCGCTGCGGTCGGGCCGGAGCGAGTCTTTCCAGGCCCACGCGCCGACCCTGGCGGACACGAGGTAGCGCTTCTGGAAGGTGTGATCGGCGTAGACGTCGCCGCCCGCGCGACCCCCGGTGCCGCCGCCGTCGGCCGCGCCGCGCACGGTGACGTTGCCGCGCGTGTACCGGTACTTGGCCGCGACGTTGCCGCCGCCGTTCAAGTAGAGCGGGCTGGCCGCGTACTGGTTCGCGTCGGCGAGGGGGCTCTTCCCGCGCGTATCTTCTTCGGGGCCGGTCGCGTTCTCGAACATGCGCACGTGGCCCCCGCCCGAGACGCCGAACGAATCGGACGCTTGGTACGCGAAGCGCGCGCCGAGATCGTTCGTCGGGCCCGTCACGAACAGGTTCCAGATGCTGTCGGCGTCGAACGTGGGGCGGAAGTGGTCGAAGTCGGCGCTGAGCGTGAGCTTCTGCGTCGCGTAGACGTCCGTCGAGAGGTAAAGCTGGCTGAACTTCGCGACGTAGAGATCGTACGCGAGGCCGCCTCGCAGCCCACCCACGCTCGGCAGGCTCCCGTCGAACGCATACCCGATGCGCTCCGACGAGACCCGCGTGCCGTCGTAGAGGGCGGAGCTCCGGAGGCCGGGCTGGAACATGGAGACGTTGCTCTCGCCCGTGTTGTAGACGCGGCGGTACGTGAGGCGCGAGTGGAGGAACGACACGCCTTGGGACTCGAGGGCCGCGCCGAACGCGGGCGCGAGCGAGCTCGGTTGGTACGCCGCCCAGGTCGTCGGGTCGTAGCCGATGCGGCTCCCGCGGAGCACACCGTCGCGTTCGAAGCGCGGCGTCGACAGCGGCATGCCGCCGCGTTGCTCGAGGCCTCCGTACGCCTCGACGGCCATGAAAAAGGGCGTCGTCGCGCGCACCGTGGCGCCGTCGAACGACCACCAGCCGAGCACGTCGGTCACGTATTGACGCCCGAGCTTGAACCCGAGGACGCCGTTCGCGAAGCGCCGCCCCTCGACGTACGCGTACATGAGATCGAGCCGCCCGCGGGAAAATCCAGGGACGACCGAGCTCGCGAGGGAGGGATCCTCTTCCGCGGCGAGGGCGCCGTAGTCCGAGTCGAAGCGGACGCGCGCGCGGAACACGAGATCCGGAGCGAGCGGGTTCTGCTCGCGCACCTTGTCCTTCGAGAGGAGGTCGAGGGCGCCGACGCCGAGGGTGCTCGTGAACCTGCGGCGCGTGAGCACACGCGTCCCGTCGGGGCTCGTCACCTCGTAGAACTGCGCGGCCGTGTCGCTCGTGACCTCGGGCTCCACCGCGAGCGCCGGGCGCACGGCGAGCGTCGACCCGACGCCGCACACGAGGGCCAGTCCGTGTGCCGTAAGTCTTCGTTTTGACGAAGGAAAATGTGTCAGAAGTCGCACGAGCGCTTCCCGCCGAACTCGGCCACGAGCCGATCGTCGAAGGTGTCGGCCACGGCCGCGACTTGGCGGATGGTCTGCACGACCTCTTCGGGCTCGAGGTTCTCGGTGGGCCGCTCGGCCACGACCACGACGCTGTCGCCGAGGATGCCGAACGCGCACCACGAGAGGCCCGCCGCGTTGAGCTGGAGCAGCCGTAAGAAGAGCGCCTCGCGCGTGTCCTCGGCGAACACGACGATCGGCGCGACGACACGCAGGTGCACCCCTTCGGTCCCGAGCGCCTCACGCGCGACGAGCCCGACCACCACCTTTGCGCTCCCGCGTTTCATGGACCACGAGGGCAGCGCGTCGGGCTTCGACACGAGCACCTCGGCCGGCACCAGGTCGAGCATGCGGAGCGCGGTCTCGACGACCGCGAGGGCTTCGGGGGGAGCAGTGGTCATGGTCCTCGCCCCGAGGAGGGAGACGGCCTCGGGCCGCGACACGCTCGCATCACTTCGGTCATCGGCGCAAGGGCGTGCCCACGGCCGTGGTGTCGGAATCGACCGGTACGTGCGGGTGGCGAGGCTCGGCATGGCCTGCCGCTACGCAGGAAGCGCCGCGTCGGTTACCGGCGCCCCACGACTATTTTTCGAAGGTCCTGATTTTCCTCGAGAAATCGACTTCGGACCGCCCGCTCGCGAGGTCGCTCGACGTGCCATGTCCTCGCCCCGTTCCCGGTTTCGACTGTTCGGCGCGGGTGAACGCACCGTTTCCCGGTCATCGAAGAACGAACGCGAGGGTGACGAGCCGTAGGCCCACGAGCGCGAACGTCGCGACGGCGGCCCGTGCAAAGAGCCTCTCGCGAGCGGCGAGGGGGACGAGGGTCTCCTCGAGAGTCTCGGCGACGAGCACGACGGCGCGCCCTCGAGCGGCGGTGCGGTAGCTCGCGCGCTCGACCTTCTCGACCACGACCCGGTCGCCGAACCCGATGTCGGCGATCGGAGGCAGGGCCGCTCGCTCCTCCGGGGTCGCGAGGCACGACAGCTCGACACCGGGCTCTCGCCCTTCGAACACGCGGGTCACGAAGCCTCGCCGCGCGCGGTCCCTGAGGGCGAGCACCGTGAGTGAGCCGAGCCCGAGACCCGCGATCGCAGCGGCAGGGACGAGCTCCTCGGGGTCGAGCATGGCCATCCAGAGGGCGCTCGCCACGCTCGCCGCGCCGAGCGCCGGGATCCCGAGCCGCTCCTCCGCGTCGAGCACGGCCGCCGAGCGCTGCACGGTTCGGAGCCCGACGGCCAAGAGCGCGAACCCGAACACCGCGCCCACCGCGCCCGCGAGCGCACCGAAGACCAGCCACGCGCCACGGTCCGAGCCGAGCGGGACATCGAAGACCCAGAGCTTCTCCCAGGGATCGAGGTGGAGCGCGAGGAACGCCTGGCTCACCGTGCCGAGCGACGCCCCCATGGCGACCGTCAGGGCGAAGGGCCCGACGAGCGAGCTTCGCAGGCGAGACGCGTCGTGGATGCGGCTCGCGGCGTACGTGAGGGGAAACGCAGAGGCGGCCGCGAGCACCACGGTGAACGCCACTTGGGCCGGATCGACGCGGGCCATCCGCGTGACGTGGGCGAGCACCGAAGCGAGCGTGCCGAAGGCCACGGACAGGGCCAGCGCGAGCGCTTCTCGAGGGGCTTTGGTGACGAACGTCGGCGAAACGGCAGGCTCGGGCATCGTCGCTCCTCGCAGGTAGGGCACGGACCATCGCGCGCGGCCGAAGTTCCGCGCTGTCGCGTGATAGAGTGCGGGTCATGCGGAACCCCGCGTCTTCCTTCAGGTCCTTGTCGCTCGGAGTCTTCGTCTCGCTCGTGGGGGGCGCGCTGTCGTCGTCCGCGTGCTCCGGCTCGTCCGCGACCCCGGGCGACGCGGGATCTCCCCCGGTCGATCCCCCTCTCGACGCCGGCACGGGCGAGGAGACCTCGCTCGACGGTGCGGCCCTCGACGCCCGAGGCCCTGTCGGGAGCACGAAGGGCTCGGGTGGGGTCGTGTGCGCGAGCCGCGGCGAGCTCTCCGGGGGCGGGCGTTCTGCACGCTCACGATCGCGGGCGCCGAGGTCAAGCTCGCCGAGCCCACCGCGGGCGCGGGCCCCTTCCGTGTGGTCGCGTACCTCCACGGCGACGGCGCCGCGGCCCACAACAGCGGCAGCGCCATGCGCGCGCTCCTCCCGTTCGCCGACGAGCGTCACGCCCTCGTGCTCTCGGTCAAGGCCCCCAACGGCTGCCGGTGGTGGCAGGTCCCTACCCAGACCGACTGCTCCGATACGGCGCCCGAGGTCCCCGACACCGACGGCCTCAACGCCGACGTGCTCAAGGCGGTGCTCGACGCCGTCCGCGCGGCCTACGACGTCACGCTCGGGAACGCCTACTATTATGGCTCCTCGGGCGGCTCGATCTTCCTCACGTCGCAGTTCGTACGCAAGTACGGCGACGCGTACCCCGGCGTCTACGCGCTCAACTGCGGTGGGGAGCGGCCCACGAAGGCGTTCGCCTGGGACACGACGAGCCCCGAGAGACGCGCGGGCACCACGATGTTCTTCACCTACGGCGACCAGGACTTCTTGAAGGCCGACATCGAGAAGGCCGCGCCCCACTTCGCGGGCCTCGGGTTCCCGGTCGACACCAAGGTCGTGGCGGGCGCGGGGCACTGCGCCTTCGACGGGCACGGGCGAGCGGTCGAGGTCTTCCGCGCGAACTAAATCAGCGTGACCGAGGACAAAGGTCGGTCATCGGGCGAGCGTAGAGGCCCGCGAGGTCAGTGCGAGGTGGCGTGGTCGTCGTGGTCGTGCGTCACGCGCGTGTGCTCCGCCGCGATGACGACGAGCCTGCGGACCGAGCGCGCGCCGAAGAGCACGGCCACGACGGGGAGGACGGCGAGCGCGTGCCACTGAAACGCGAGGAAGGCCGCCGGCAGCGCTGCCGCGAAGGCGATCGCCGCGGACGTCTTGGCGTCGCGGGCGCGGAGGGAGAGCGAGAACTCGGAGGACCGAGCGGCCGAGCGGGTGTGGGTCTCGATGCTCATAGACCTTACGTATGCGCACTCCGCGTGGCGCGCGCTCGCCGCCTTCGTGTCGATCGTGTGACGCTTCGGTCACGCAATCCGTGCGGGATCGAACGGTCGCCCCGCGCACGAGCCTTTATTTCACGTAGATCGCGGCCTTGTAGGGGCCCGAGCCGCTGTCGACCTTGAGCTGGTATTTGTACATGCCGCTCTCCTTGGCGCAGTGGCCGACCATGGTGGTCTCGGAGTCGCTCTTGTTCTCGGTGACCCGCTTCGACTTCGGGTCCCACAGATAAAGAAAGAGCTTCTTCACCTTGCCGGGCTCCCCCGCGGCGATGATCCAGTAGCACTTGCCCGCTTCCATCGCGGTGTAGAGCTCGGTCGTCTCGGCCGTGCCCTCGACGAAATCGCCGGAGCGCTTGGCCCCCGCGGCGGCCTGCGCTGCCTTCTTCTCGATGGTCGCCGCGAGATCGCTCGTGGGCTCGGGCTTCTTCTCGGGCTCGGGCTTCTTCTCGACCCCCTTGGTCTTGTAGACGACCACGGCGTAGTGCCCGGCACCTTCGGAGACCTTGCCCTGGAGGCGATAGATGCCGCTCGTCTCGGCGCAGTGGGTGAAGATGCCCTGCGGCGGTTTTCCGCGCGCGCTGTCGAGGCGCTTGTCCTTCGGATCCCAGATGTACATCGAGAACCTCTGGACCCCCGCGTCGCCCGCGTAGCCGAACCAGTAACACTGCCCTTCGTCGAGCTGGATGCGCCAGTCCGTCGAGGCGTCGTCGCGGTGGGCCACACCTCGGAGCGTGTCGCCCACGCGCTCGCCCTCTTTGGCGCTCGAGCGTGCTTCGGCCTCGGCGCGGCTCTCGAGATCGCGGGGGGGCTCCGGAGAGACGACGATGCGCTCGTGCCCTCCGCACGCGCCGAGAGCAAGCGCTGCAGGGGCCAAGGACACGATCGCGAGGAGGCTCGTGAGGCGACGCATGCGCGCGACCATACCCCGACTTTCACGCGCGTGCGTCACGAGCGTCGTCGGCCTCCTCGTGGCTCCGCCGCATGCGCTCGGACTTTGGTCGTCTGCACGCGTCCGAGGCGGGTAGGATCGGCTCCGGAGGTTTTGCTCGTGACCCCACGGCGGACGCGACACGGCGAGCACGGACGCGCATGAAGGTCTCGGCGCGCCCCCTCCACCTCGCGCTCTTTCGGATCTGCGTCGTCGGGGTGACGCTCGCGTCGCCCGAGCCCGAAATGGCGTGCGCGATCGCCCGTGCGCCCTCGGCGCTTCGGTTCTACCCGGGGTGGCTCTCGGAGCTCGCACACGTGCCTCTTTCGCCGAGCGCGGTCGACGCTCTCCGGGTCCTTTTCTATGCGAGCGGAGGGCTCGCCTTGGTCGGCCTCTACACGCGCCTCTCGCTCTCCGTGCTCACGCTCGCGGCCCTCGTGCTGTTCGGCGTCGCGCAGCTCACCGGGGAGGTCGTCCACGACATGCACCTCGTGTGGATGCTCGCGGTGCTCGCGGTCGCGCCCTCCGGCGAGGCGCTGTCGGTCGATCGCGCCTTCGCGCGCGGGCTCTCGTTCCGGGCCCTCGCGGGGCCGAAGCGGCCGTCGGCTCCGGCCGAGATCGCGCTCGCGTCGGCCCGCGCGCTCCTCGGGGTCGTGTACTTCTTCCCGGGCTTCTGGAAGCTCGCCACCTCGGGCCTCGCCTGGGTCACGAGCGACAACGTCCGGAACCAGATGTGGTGGAAGTGGGCCGAGTGGGGCGTTGCCCCGGCGCTCCGCGTCGACCGCGTGCCCGGGCTCGTGGAAGCGGGCGCGGGGCTCGTGGTCGCCTTCGAGCTCTCGTTCTTCGTGCTCGGCGCCGTACCTCGCGCGCGAAGGCCGCTCGCCCTCGTAGGGCTCCTTTTCCACCAGGCCACGCGCGTCTTCTTCTTCATCACGTTCACGAGCCTGTGGGCCTGCTATGGGTGCCTCGTTTTTCCTCGGGCGCGGGCCCTCGGGCGCCGAAGGGCGGTGTCGCGCCGCACCCTCCCGGGCCTCGTCGTGGGCGGGTGGCTCTTCGTGATGGCGCTCGTTCAAGGCGTCCGTGGCGAGACCCAGAGCTACCCGTTCGCCTGCTACCCCACGTTCGCCGCCCGCGTCGGTCCGGAGATGCCCGACGTCGCGGTCGAGATCGAGCGCGACACCGGCGAAAGGAGCTGGCTCCCTCGCGCACCGCGCTCCCAATCGGAGTGGGGCACGACGTGGCAGATCGCGGGGCTCTTCGGCCGTGAGTCGACCCGCGAGGCCAAGCTGGCGTTCGCCCGCGGCGAGCTCGTCACGACCGGCATACCCCCCGGGACACGCGCCCTGAGGCTCTTCGTGGTCCTGCGCTCGGTCGAGCCCGGGAGCACCAAGTCCCGCGTCGTTCGCGAGCTCGTGACGTTCTCTCCGTCCGAGCTCTCCTCACCGTGAACTCGCCCCCTTGGGTGCGCGGTGGTGCGTGCGCATTCGAGAGAATTGTTCAATAAATCTCAGTGTTTGTGTGATCGAAATCGCGCGCGCTCGCCCCATACGAAGCGAGGTGCACGTGATGAAGGCTCGTCTCTCCAAGGTCGTGTCGTTGGTCTCGGTCCTGGTCGTTTTGGGGATGTCGTTCACGCACCGCGCGTCGGCGCACGTCGAGCCCGAGGGGCCACCGCCCGGAGGTGGGGTCACCGTGGTGCCTCCGCCGCGCACGACGACCGAAGAAGGGGCGCACGAGGAGGAGTGGGAGGACCAGGATCACGTGCGGGTGGGGGCGCTCCTCGGCCTCGGCTTCCCGCGCCCGTTCTCCCTCGAGGCCCTCGTGAAGATCGAGCGCACGCTCGGCCTCGGCGCGGAGGTCGGGTTCATGCCGAGCCTCAAGGTCGGGCCGCTCGAGGGCTCGTTCTGGGGCGTGGCTGGAGACCTCCGTGTCTTCCCGTTCCAAGGGGCGTTCTTCATCGGCCTCCGCGCCGGCTACCAACGCATGCACGCGCGGGCCACCGCGGAGCTGCCCATCTTGGGCACGCTCACGGAGACGGCGACGGCCGAGACCTACTTCGTGAACCCTCGCGTCGGCTTCTTGTGGACGCTCCGCTCGGGGCTCACCGTCGGGCTCGACGCGGGCGTGCAGGTCCCCATCAAGAAGTCGTACGTCGACTCGCTCCCGGACGGCACACCCACGGAGGTGCGGTCGGCCGCCGAGGACGTGGCGAAGACGTTCGGGTACGCCACCGTGCCCACGGTGGATCTCCTCCGGATAGGCTTCCTTTTTTGAGGGGTGCTTTCAGCGCTTCTCGAGGAAGAGCACCGCCGGGCTGTCGCCGAGCTTCGCGGGGGGCAAGAACGGATCGACGACCGGGGCGCTTCGCTGGAGCCTCGCGATGACGCGCTCGAGGATCCCCTTCAGGATCGTCGCGTCGGTGCGCGTGATGGCGGCCGCGCCCTGCGTGGCGCACGTGAGCGCCCCGTCGCGCCATACGAGGGTCTGGGCGTCGCCGCACATCGGGATGCGCCCCGTGCGGAGCGACGCCTTGAGGGGCCGTGCCAGCTCGCGAGGTGGTTTGCCCTCGACGACCCGGTACACGTAGTCGAGCGTGCGCGCGAGCAGGCCCTCGTCGACCGCGCCGGCGTTGCGTGGGCCGCACTCGATGGTGACGCCGTCGTGGCTCGTCTGCCCCGAGGCGAAGTCGGAGCACGGGAGCGCGACGCGCCCGGAGGGGAGATCCATGCACCGGAGCTCGCGTTGCGCGTTGAACGTCACGGTCTGGCCTGGGCCACATTTGGGCGTGGGCAGGGCCGGAACGCCTTCTTTCGAGGGCGCCGTCTCGCAGCGGAAAACGTCGGGGGAGACCTTGGTGAACGCCCCGCACTCGAAGGTCCGCTGCGGCTTCGGGAGCTCGGCGATCGTGCGCGCGGCGCCGCCCGCGTCGAGCCAACGCACGATCGCGTCTTTGCGGACGAGGTAGTACGG
Organism: Myxococcales bacterium; assembly: GCA_016712525.1. Classification (NCBI taxonomy): domain Bacteria; kingdom Pseudomonadati; phylum Myxococcota; class Myxococcia; order Myxococcales; species Myxococcales bacterium. The sequence goes on along the minus strand of JADJQX010000007.1, from coordinate 2,725,332 downwards.
GTCGGTCTGGCCCGTGCCTCGAGGCACGCACGTCAAGGCGCCGTCGTCGTCGCCGGGCCCGAGCGAACAGTCGGCCGGGAGCGGGCTCGGGATCGTGGGCAGCGTGCGGCAGGCGTACGTCCCGTCGGGGCGTACCCCGAGCGCCTCGGTCGCGCCGCAGACGGGCAGCTTGAGGGTCTTCGGCGCGGGTGGCGCGTCTTCGGCGTGGGCGCGCTCCGGCGCGACGGTGAGGGCGCACGCGAGCACGAACGACGACGGACCGAGGAGGGCGCGAGCGAGGCCGTGTCTCATGGTCGAAGCATCGCACGTGAAAAAGGCACGTGAGGTGACGTTTTCCCGTGGGACTCGTTTCCACCCCCACTCCATCCCCGGCTATCGTACATCGCGCTACAGAGGTCCTTCGTGAGGAGGCTCGAGATCGTTCGGGTTTCGACGCTCTCGCGCCTCGAGGCATCCGCGGTTCCTCGGAGAGGATGGGAGGGCCGATTCAGGCCCGCGCCGCCATGGGATCGATCCCACGCTCGCGGAGCGGGGCGAGCACCTTCGTCTCCATCGATTTGCGTGCAAGCTGCAAGTACGCACCGGACTCCATCCAGGCGAGCGCGTCGCCCGCGGTCTCGGTGCGGCGAGGTCGCTTCTCGATGTCCTTCCACTGGTCGTGGATGGCGTCGACGGCGAGCCTCGCGTGGCGCGCGAGGTGAGCGAGGTCGTCCTCGCCGAGCATGGGCGCCGCCCAATCGAGGAACGCGAAGCCGAACGTCCCGTGCGCCGCCTCGTCCTTCACGATGCGCCCGAGCACGGCCTTCGGGAGCGGGTGTTTCGCCGCGTGCCAGGTCCCGCGGAGGAGCGGGATCGAGAGCGCCTCGCCCACGCAGAAGAACCGCACGACGAGCTCGGCAGCCCGGAGCAGAGGCGGCGTGCCCTCCTTCGCGTCGAGCACCATGAGGTCGGGGTCGTGTTGGATCTCGGTTCCTCCGCCGAGCTCCATCGCCATGCGCGCGCAAAGCTCGACGTGCACCATTTCGTCGAGAGGGAAGCGTGAGCCGAGGGCGATGAGATCGAGTGGCGCGCGGCACTCGATGAGCGCGCGGAGGGTCGCCGCGCAGGCGATGCCGGTCCTGTGCTCCTGGAAGGCCGCGCCCGTCCACGCGCGCCTCGCCGCGACGAGGTCCTCCTCGGAGATCCCGCGTGTGTCGATCGTGCCCCAGGGCATGGCCTCGACCTCGGGGCGCATGCGCCGGTAGCGCTTCTCGACGCCGCCCCCGAAGAGCTCGAGCTCGAAGAGTACGCCGCTCATCGCAGCCCTCAGAGCCGCCCGGGCGGGGGCATCAGGTTGCCTGGCGGGTGAGGCGGCGCGGTGGCCTTCGGGGCGGCGCCACCGTCGTGTTTGCCGGGGTCGCGCGTCGCGCCCGCGTCCTTCTTCTTCGCCCCCGCGTCGCTCGGCTCGGGCGGAGGTGGAGGCATGAGGTTGCCCGGCGGATGGTCGGCGATCGAGGGCTCGGGCGGGGGCATGAGGTTCCCCGAGGTCGGCGGCGCCGTCTCGGAGGGCGCGGGCGCGGCGTCGAGCGTCGGCACGGGCGCCATGAGGTTGCCCGGCGGGTACGGGTCTTTTTTCTCGCACGCGTAGAGGACCGTGGCGACCCCCACCGACGCGACCAGGAGCTTTCGGCTCTTCACAGTGCGCTTCATTCCCCGATGCTAGCGGCGTTCGGGGCCGCGTCGTCGCCCTTTCATGCGCGCCCGCCGATACGGCGACGATGTGGGGGAACGTGCGCTTCGGACCTGTCGGGCGAGGTGAGCCGCTGCGCGGGCGAGGACCGTGAGGTCAATCGGTGCCAGCGTCGCTCGCGCCGTCGTCTCCCGCGTCGATGGGCGGAGGAGGCATGAGATTTCCGGAGGTCGGGGGGACGTCGGGCTTCACGTCCTCGGAGGCGTCGACCGGGGGCGGCGGCATGAGGTTCCCCGAGGTGACGGGGCCGTCGGCCGCGGCGTCGGCGCCCGCGTCGGTGGTCGTCGTGCTCGTGGAGCAAGCCACGTAGCTGATGGTCGCGACTCCGATCGAGGCCACGAGCAGCTTCTTCCCGATGACTCGCCTTTTCATGGCTGCGCCCTCCCGGCAAGCTCGAGCCTAGCGTCTTTTTGCCGGTGCGCCGGCCGAAAAACCGCAAAACCCGCGTCAGGGGCCCGCTTCGTCCAGGGTAGCCCACCCTTGACCTCGCTCGGCCGCTGGTGGCACCCTGACAGCGCCCCGAAAAGGTGCGCGCCGAAGCCGAGGTCGAGAACGTCGTTCTCGTCTCGGAGCTCACCGCACTCTCGTGTGCCGGGTGGGACCGGCGAGTCGGGGTGTGTGTGCCGCGATCGGCCACGCGGGAGATTTTCTCCCCCTTACCCGGAGCCAGAATGTCGGAATCTCAGCAGCGCTACCGCGTCCTCCAGAAGCTCGAAGCGGGCGGCATGGCCGAGGTGTTCCGGGCGGAGAGCGAGGGGCTCCAGGGCTTCAAGAAGCAGGTCGCGATCAAGCGCGTCCTCCCGGAGCTCGGCAAGAAGAAGAAGTTCATCTCGATGTTCCTCGACGAGGCGCGCCTCTCGGCGCAGCTCTCGCACTCGAACTGCGTGCAGGTGTTCGACATCGGCGCGGGCGACGGGGCCTACTTCATCGTGATGGAGTTCGTCGACGGGGCGAACCTCAAGGCCATCGCCGAGTCGATGCGCAAGCAGGGGCGCGAGTTCCCGGTGCACGCCGCGGCCTTCATCGCGCTCGAGATCTGCAAGGGTCTCTCGTACGCGCACGAAATGAAGGACGACGCGGGGCAGCCGCTCCACATCGTGCACCGCGACATGTCCCCGCCGAACGTGCTCGTCACGAAGTACGGCGAGATCAAGATCGTGGACTTCGGCCTCGCGAAGGCGAGCTCTCAGCTCGAAAAATCCGAGCCGGGCATCATCAAGGGCAAGTTCTCGTACCTCTCCCCCGAGGCCGCCATGGGCCAAGAGGTCGATCTTCGCACCGACATCTTCGCCGTCGGCATCATCTTGTGGGAGCTGCTCACGCAGCAGCGCCTCTTCCTCGGCGAGACCGACTACCAGACCGTGAAGCGCGTCCAAGACGCGGTCATCCCGAGCGTCTCGCAGATCAACCCGCGGGTGCCTCGCGAGCTCGAGCGCATCGTCAACCGCGCGCTCGCGAAGGACCTTCACGCGCGCTACCAGTCGGCCCGCGAGCTCGGGCAGGATCTCACGCGCTTTCTCTTCGCGAACGGCGCGGCGGTCGGCACGTTCGACATCGCCGAGATCGTGACGCTCGCCATCCGCGATCGCGAGCGCGAGCGGATCCGCGCGCCCCAAGGCTCCAAGATCGACAAGCTCATCGAAGAGGCCCTCTTCGAGTTCACCTCGCTCCGCGAGGACGAGGACCCCGCGGTGCAGGCTCAAAATCAGCCCGGCGCGCAGCCCATCCACGGGGGCTCGTTCGTCGACCCGACGAACTGGGCGAACGAGCTGAACCTCGGAGGCGACATCCCGCGTACGCCGAGCGTGTCCATCGCCGACTCTCTGCCGAACCTCGCCGACGGCAACCTCTCGGCCCTCGAGGACGCCGACATCCCCGAGGCCCCGTCGCAGCCCAAGATCGCGCCGCACGCGTCGAACCGCGGTGTGCCCCAGGTCATGGGACAGCAGGGGCCACGCCCGGTCTCCATGCCCCCTCCAGCGCAGCTCATGGCGGCGCAGGTCGCGCCCGTGTCGGCGCCGGGCTCCGCACCTACACCCCAACCGCCCGCGAAAAAGGGTGGAGTCGGCGGGGCCGCGATCGGCGTCGTCGTGACGGTCGTCATCGCGGCGGCGGTCGGCGCGGCGTATTTTGCCGGCGCGATCGGTCATCACTGACGCTGCCTCGTTTGCCGCCACGTCTGCTCGAGGGGAGGTCCCATGTCGCACCAGCACAACCCGTACACGCCGCCGCAAGCCCCGATGGGGAACCCGTACCCGAACCCGTACGGTCTCCCTTCGTGCCCCCAGTGCCAGAGCCCCAACGTGCACAAGCCGGGCTTCACGTGGTGGGGGGGGCTGCTCGGTCCCAAGCTCTTGAACCACCACGTGTGCAACGCGTGCGGCTTCGGCTTCAACGGGTCCACGGGCAAGTCCAACGCCACCGCGATCGGCATCTACCTCGGCGTGGGCGTGGGCCTCGCGGTGCTCTTGGTCGTGCTTCGTGTCGCCGTCGGGTAGCCTGCAAGTGTCCGTCATGCCGAGTGTTTCGGCCCGACGACGAGGTCCGACGATCCGCGCGCGCGCCCATGGCCTCTCGAGGCGTGAGGCGTGGCTCCACGAAAACCTGGGGTGTCGGCTTTCGAGGGCCTGCTAGGCTCGGCGCCTCGACATGGGCACACCTTGGGACCGCGCGGCGGACGGCTACCTCGAAACCTGGATCCCTCGATTTCTCCCGTACCACCTCGATCTGGTGCGCGAGCTCTCGATCCCGGAGGGCGCGCGGGTGCTCGTCACGAGCTCGGGCCCCGGTGGGAACGAGGTGCTCGCCGTGGCCCGCGCGGTCGGACGAGAGGGCCGCGTGTTGGCGACGGACGCGAGCGCGCGCATGGTCGAGATCTGCCGCGAACAGGTCGAAAAGGCGGGGTTCTCGGATCGTGTGACGTGCGCCCAAGCCGACGCGGCCGCCGTGCCCGACGGGCCCTACGACGTCATCGTGTGTGCGTTCGGCCTTTGGCAAGTCGTCGAGCGTGAGCTCACCTTGCGGTCGTGGGCGCGGGGCCTCAAGAAGGGCGGCAAGGTCGGCGTGGTCGCGTGGGGGCCGGCCGAGATCGACGACCCGTTCGAGCAAATGCGCGAGCTGCTCCTCGAGCTCGAGCCCGAGGTCGCCACCCACAGCCACCGTGTTCTCGCGAGCCGCGAGTCGATGGCGAAGATGTTCTCGGAGAGCGAGCTGTCGATGGTGCGCCACACGGTGATCCGTCACTCGCTCACGTTCGCCACCGCCGAGGCCTTCGTCACGGCGCTCCGCGAGTCGTGCACCTGGCGCCGCGTCTGGGAGACCCTCGGCGACGAGCGGCTCGCCCGCGTCGCTGCCCGGTTCTACGACAGGTCCGGCGGGCCGCTCGCGCCGCTCACGTTCCAGCCTCCGGCCACCATCGCGATCGCCGCGCGCCCGGGCGACGAGGTCGTCCTCGGCGAGCGCACGGTGCGTGCCCCGGGTGTGGCGCGCCTCGTGCCTTAACATCTCGTATCTGTTGAGGTTTATTCGTGAGGTGAGGGCTCCCTCTCCGGCGACGCTGCGGCCCGCCGGCGTGTAGGGGGGCCGCCGTCGTGAGGGAGCTTGGACCGGCGCTCGCTCGAATCCGAGCCTCGCCGCGCGACGGCGCTCCCGCTCCGCGAGGGGGAGAGCGAGGCCGAGGCCGCGGGTGTCGGCTCGGTCATCGTCGATCTCGGTGCCTTTTTCGCCTTTGCGCGGTGCGCTTTCGGCGCTATCTCGGTGGCCTTGACGAATGGGGCGCAACGAAGCGCGCCAACAAGGCTCCCCGCGCTGGGCGGAACGAGCCGAGCCAGGAGAACCCATGACACGTTATCAGTTCACCTCCGAGTCGGTCACCGAGGGGCACCCGGACAAGCTTTGCGATCACGTCTCGGACGCCGTCCTCGACGCGATCCTCACGCAAGACCCGAAGGCTCGCGTCGCGTGCGAGACGCTCGCCAAGACGGGCATGGTGGTCCTCGCCGGTGAGATCACGACGACGGCGCGCATCGACTACCCGACGCTCGTCCGCAAGACCGTCGCCGACATCGGCTACGTGAGCTCGGAGATGGGCTTCGACGCGCACACCTGCGCGATCCTGACGGCCGTCGAGCAGCAGAGCCCCGACATCTCGCAGGGTGTCAGCGAGGGCGAGGGCATGCACAAGGAGCAGGGCGCCGGCGACCAGGGCCTCATGTTCGGCTTCGCCGTCAACGAGACGCCCGAGCTCATGCCCGCGCCGATCGCGTACGCGCACCAGCTCGCCCGCACGCTCACCCAGGTCCGCAAGTCGAAGAAGGTCGACTTCCTCCGCCCCGACGGCAAGACCCAGGTCACGCTCGAGTACGAGAACGGCAAGCCGGTCCGCATCGACGCGGTCGTCGTCTCGACGCAGCACTCGGAGAGCGTCAAGCACAAGGCCCTCAAAGAGGCCGTCATGGAGCTCGTCATCAAGAAGACGCTCCCGGCGAAGCTCCTCGACAACAAGACCAAGTACCACGTGAACCCCACGGGTCGCTTCGTCGTCGGCGGCCCCATGGGCGACTGCGGCCTCACGGGCCGTAAGATCATCGTCGACACGTACGGCGGCATGGGTCGCCACGGCGGCGGCGCCTTCTCGGGCAAAGACCCGTCGAAGGTCGACCGCTCGGCCTGCTACTACGCGCGCTACGTCGCGAAGAACGTCGTCGCGGCGGGCCTCGCCGACAAGTGCGAGGTCCAGATCGCGTACGCGATCGGTGTCGCGAAGCCCGTCGGCGTCCACGTGAACACGTTCGGCACCGGCAAGGTCGAGGACGAGAAGCTCGAGAAGTACATCCTCGAGAAGTTCGACATGCGCCCGAAGGCGCTCATCGACGAGCTCAAGCTCCTCCGCCCGATCTACCTCCCGACGGCCGGCTACGGTCACTTCGGCCGCAAGGAGTTCCCCTGGGAGAGCACCGCGCGCGCCGCCAAGATGGCCGACGACCTCCTCCCGAAGGCCCCCAAGCCGAAGACGAACGGCTCCGCCAAGAAGGGCAAAGGCTCGGCGCACGCGTCGGCCTGAGCTCCCTGGCTCGTGAGGCGAGCGGCTCCTCCTCCGGGTGGGCCGCTCTCTTCTTTTGTCTTTGATTTTCGATGGTTATCCGAGGCGGGCGCGAAGCGCTCAGCGGCACTCGGGGTCCTGGGTCCCGTGGCAGAGGCGCACGACGTCGACCGTCTCGAGCGGCACGGTCACGGTGGTGCCCTCGGCCGTGCGCCGCGGCGTGAGGGGGATGAGGTCACCGTGGAAGCCGAGCGCGAAGGTGTCGCGCCCGAACAGGGTGACGTCGATGGAGCCCTGCGGGAGCGGGCGGCCCGTCCAGTTGAAGAGCACGATCGCGACGCCCTTGGCCGAGCGAACGACGGCGGCCTCGACCCCGGGCACGCTCGTTCGTGCGTGGCGAAACGCGTCGCTCGGCTTGCGTCGCTCGGCGTCCTGCGCGGGGAGGCTCGCCCACACGCGGGGGGCGGGCGAGGTTACCTCGGGCAAGGCGGCGACGCTGCGCCCCTCGAGGGCGAGCCAGTGCTGGAGCCCGGGGAAAAAGGCGTACGCGTAGGCTACGCCGCCCGAAGGGTGCGCTTTGCGCGTGATGCCCGCCGAGGTGCCGAGGCGCGCGACGACCTCGGCGTCGTTCACGACGAGCTCGCCCAAGCGGCAGCCCGCGCGCTCGCACGGAGGCTGAAAAACCGCCTCCTCGGGGATCGAGCGAGAGGGCGCGGCCATGAGCGAGCCCGCGAGGGTGTAGCCCGTGGTTCCGGGGACCACCGGGGGCAAGCGGCCTTGACCGTCCGCGCGCTTCGTCACGCCGAGGATCGCATCGAGGTCGGTCACGGGCCTGTCGACCTCGTCCCGCGAGCCGGCGCCGGGCAGGGCCACGAGCGTTCCCCCGTCGCGCGTGACCCAGTCGGCGATGGCGCGCCTCGCGCGGGTGGTCGTGTGCGCCTGCGTGAGGAACACGACGTCGAACGCCGCCTTGGCGACCCCGCGCGCCAGGCTCTCGTCGTCGACCATCTCGACGGCATATCCGGCGTCGGTGAGGGCGCCGTGCAAAAACGCAGGCTCGTAGAGGTGCGCCGCCTCTCCCTTCGACCATAGGCTCGACACGCCTTCGGCCTGGATCGCCACGCGGCCTCGGGGGCGGGTGCCCGTGGCGAGCAGCGTGTCGGCGAACGCGACCTTCTCGCTGGCGCGCGCGACTTCCTTGTAGAATGCACGTGCCTCGGAGAAGCCGTCGTCGGGGAGGAGCCAGCTCGGCCCGAACGCCCAGTACTCCACGTGCCGAGCGCCGCGTGACACGGCGGCGAGCACCTTGTACGCGAGGCCGTCGCGCATCGGCACTCCGACGCCCACGGTGACGTACACGCCGAAGCGTGTGAAGGGCGACGGGGGCTTCCCCGGAAGGACGTGAGGGAGCTCGGCGGCCGAGCGCGCCACGTCGGCGCGGAAGGTCGCGAGGCGCGCCATGGTGTCGGTGTATTTGGTGTCGATCCAAGGGACGAAGGGCCGCGGCGAGGCCGTCCCGAGCGCTCTCCCCGGTCGCTCGGCCTGCGCGCGCATCGTCGCGAACCAATCGTAGCTTCCGACGGTCCCGTACGACTCGTACGCGAGCATGCTCGTGCGGTGCGCGGTCCCGTTGTTCCAGTTGATACCCGCGACGTAGTCGCACGCGCCGTCGGCCTTGCACTCGGGTAGGGCCGCGACCGTGGCCGCGAGGGTGTCGTTCGTGTCGAGCGCGCGGCTCGCCACCGTCTCGCTCAGGTAGCGGACCGTCGCGAGGTACCGGCGTTTTGCGTCGACGGTGCCGCGTGGATCTTGGGCCGTCGCGAGCCTCGCCTCGGCGCCGACCGCGAACCCGGTCTCCTCCCGAGCCTCGTTCGCGCGCGCGACCCACGTCCGGAGCCTCGCCTTGGCGGTCGCGTCGCGCGCGACGGCCTCGTACACCGCGGCGCGCGGGCCGAGAGGCCAGCTCGGCTCGTCGTCGAGCAGCACGGTGCGGAGCTGCGTCGCCTTGGCGCCTTGGCGATGGAAGAGGGAGCCGGGCTCCTCCGACGCGACGAGCGACCGCGCGAAGCTCGTGTCGAGGGCGGGACCTTTGGCCGAGAACGTCTCCGATGCGTCGAAGCGGCTTATCGATTTGGCTCCGACGAAGGGCATGCCGTACGCGCGGAAGCGCTCGTCGACCCAAGGCCGTGGGAGGAGCTGGGCGTAGTCGCTCGTGATCTCGTTGCACCCGAGGGCCGAGGTCGCGCGCGCGACGTTCTCGACGAACGCGGTGGCCCCGTGCGCGAGCAGCGCGTAGCAGCCGAGGTGGATGGCGCGGGGCGCTCGCCTCACCTTCACGGCCTCGGCGTCGTTCGCCCACTCGGAAGAGAGCGAGGTCAACGTCTTGAAGGCTTCGCGATCGAAGCTTCGAACGTTCGCTCCGGGGGCGAAAAACGTAAGTGATCTTCCGTAGATGGGGCCGTCTTGCTCGGTCTTTGCGGGGGTGATCCGGCCGCTCGCGTCGCGTGTCGCGAGCTCGAGCCGCGCGGAGAACCTCGGCGCGTCGGTGAGCGACTTCGCGACGAGGGTGTTGTCGCCCGAAGGCTCCGGACCGCCTGCGAGGTGGAGGGCGAGCGCGTGGGTGCTCTTCGCGCCGACGCCCGTGAGGAAGCCGTCGAGCGAGATCCAAGGTGTCGTCTTGCCGATCGCCTCGAAGCGGACGGAGAGGGGCTTCGCAGGGCTCGGGCCGAGGTCGGCGAGGGTGGCGTCGAAAGGAAGGGCGGGGAGAGCGTCTCGCCCGACGAGCTCCGTGAGCGTGAAGCGCGCGACGACGCTCTCGGGCACCTCGCCACCGACGCGGGAGTCCTCGCCGTCGATCGGCAACTCGGCGAGCGCGAAGAGCGTCTTCGTGTCTCGCGCCACGGCCATGGCGCCCACGACGTGGCCGCTCGGCACCGTGGAGACGCGCGCTCCGGGCACGTCCTTCGTCGCGAGGGTGACCGCGTCACGGGCGACGATCGTCGTACCTACGACCACGTCTTTGCCGTCGCGTGTCCTCGCCGTGCGTGGCTCGGCCGTCCACAGGATCGCGTCGCCCGGGTCGAGCGCGAGCCCATACGTCGCCGTGGAGGGTGCGGCGCCGCCGAGCCGCTCGAGGGGGACCCGCCCGCGCGCCCCGAGCGGCCCGGGATACGTGCGAAAGAGGGACGCGCCGTGCCCGACGAACGCGAGGGGCTGCGCTGCGCACTCGGCCGCGGGGAGGGGGACGTTCTCGGCGCAGGCGGGGCGGTGCTTCGTGACCGTCGTGGAGGCGACCTTCGTCCCGTCGAGCTCGAGCGTGACGAGCGTCGCGCCGCCTGCCCCGACGAAGAGCTTGCCGTCTGCGGCGTGGACCGCGAGGGCGTTGCCGGACCCCGTCTCGAGGGATGCCGGGGACGGGCCCGGGTGACCGCTCTCGTCGAGGGGGAACGCGAGCACCGTCGGAGTGACCGCCGTCGTCGCGTAGAGCACCCTCGGCGTCAGGGCGAGGCGGCCGCTCGACGGGGCGCCAAGGGGCACGACGCGCCTCGAGCCCTCGAGCACCGCGCCGTCGGCGGCGAGGTCGAACGTCGTGAGGCGGCCCTCCGCCCGATCGTTCCAGAGCACGTAGAGCCGACGATCCGTGGCCCGCAGGTCGGTCACGACCACGGAGGCGTCCGGCGAGAGCTCGACGTCGGAGAGGGCGACGTAGTGCGGAGTCGGTGAGAGCTCGTTGCCCTTCCGCGTGAGCACTCCGAGCGCCCGCGCGCGCCTCGCGCCGCTCACCTCCACCCCCATGTACACACGTGCGCCGCTCGGGTGCGCTTCGAACGCGGAGACCCAGGCTTTGTTCGTAGAGCCGTCGTCGAAGAGGTGCGTCGTGGGCAGCACGATCACGCGGGCCGAGGGGGCGTCGTGATCGCTCGCGGAAGGGCGCGGCGGCGCGACCGTCCCGTGGCCCGCCTGACCGCAGGCCACGAAGGTCGCGCCGAGGAGCATGCCGTGGAGACCTCGACGAGGGTGGCTTCGCACGCCCGCAAAGGTAGCAAGGTCACGAGCGCGGGGCCGCGAATCTCCGCGTCGAGCTCAGCCCTATGGCCTCACGTCACTCGCAGTAGCCGAAGCTGCACGTCGACTTGGCGCCCGTGCACTGGCTCGAGTCGCGGCACGGCGTGCACTCCGAGCGGGTCGTGGTCGGCGCGGCGGCCTCGAACGCGCACCCGCACGACAGCTCGGGGGTGTGGGGCGTGATGTTCGCGCCGTCGCTCGAGCGCCGCACCTTCATCGCGCACGCGGGCACGTTGCCGACGCGCTTCATCGCGCCGAAGAGGTCGACGCCGCGCACGGGGGCCTCTTGACGGCTCACCATCACGTACGCGAGGCGCTTCACGGCCGCGTCGAGCTCGGCCTTCGCGGTGCCTGACGGATCTCGCACGTCGTTCGGGGCGGCGATGGGCTCGCCACCCTGCGTGCGCACGAGGACGTGGAGGGCGTTCCACATCACGTAGTGGCCATCGCGCACGTTTCGCCGGTCGAGCGAGCCTCGAACCGAGTCCGGGTAGAACGCGACGGGCTGCGCGAGGTGTCGGTAGGCGAGGGCCTTCAGCGCGTCGGGGTTCGTGTCCACGATCTCCGACGAGCTGATTCCGATGGTCTTCGAAGGATCCTTCGTCGAGAGCAGCGCAGGCAGCATCGCCGACGACCCGTTCGAGTCGCGCCCGCGCAGCTTGTCCGCGGGGAGACCGAGCGTCCGCGCCACGGTCTGCTGGTTGCCCGAGCTCGCGCGTCGGCGGAACACCGAGCTCTCGTCGTTCCACGGCGTGACGCCGGAGCTCGCCATACCGAACACGCGGTACGCGGCATCGGCGCTGATGGCGCGCTCCTTGGAGGTGGCCGGGGTCGCGAACATGACCGGGCTCACGGGCCCGATGAGATCGTCGATGTCGGTCGGGAGGGTGACGGTGCCCGCGAGGTCGGCCTGCCCGCCGCACGAGCTCGCGAAGAGCGCCGAGAGGGCGAGGTCGGCCGGCTGGGGCTCGGAGAGCACGCAGCGCGACTTGTCGCCGTTCGGGGAGTACACGGTCACGGGACCGTCGACGCGCTTCTTCAGCACGACGCTCGCCACGCCCTCGCACGAGCCAGCCTCGCGGAACACGATCGTCGCCGCCGTGCCCATGGCCTTCGCCAAGGGCTCCATCGGGAAGCCGGTCGCCCCATAGACGAGGACCGGCGTGCGGAGAGAGGTAAGCGAGCACGTGGGCAGCACGGTCGTGTCCGGGGTCTCGCTGGGCCCGGGGTCGAACGCCGGGAGCTCGGGGCCCTGGTCCGCGATCTCGGGGAGGGGATCTCCCTCGGTGTACCCGGGGATCCTCGCCTCGTTGTCGAAGGTCTCGTACTTCGCGTCGGTGCACGCGGCGAGGAGCTGGGCCATCGTCGTGGGCTTGCAGCGGTAGCAGCCGTGGCCCCCGAAGCCGTTCGGGTCGACGCAGGTGTCTCTCGGAGGGGTGGACGTCCCCGTCGTCGGGGTGCCCGTGGAGCGCGACGGATCGTAGCCGTCGTAGCCATCGTAGCGGTCGTAGCTCCCCCCTCCACCGATCCAACATCCGGTGAGGCCAAGGGCGACGAGCACGAAAACAGAACGGGTCATGGGAATCTCCATCGGCGGCTTATGGTTCACTGGTTGAATCACTTGATGACCCATCAGCAAGGGGTGTGCCGCCGCCAAAGTGGCTGTTTCCCGCGCGATGGCGCTCCGGTGTCAAAGCTCGTTCACGCCCTCCCCCGGACCTCGTGACGGAACGGTCCGTGCTTAGGGCGAGGCGTGGCCCTGGTTCTTCCCTCGCTGCGAGCTCTCCTGTCGTCGCCGAAGGTGGCGTCGCAAGTCGCGGTCGTCGCCATGTGGCTCGGAGTGGCACGCGTCGCGTCTGCCGGTGAGCCGGTCGGCCTCGAGGTGGTCGGAGCGCCGTGCCTCACGGTCGAGGGCGTCACGGCCGAGGCGACGGCCCGAGGCGTCACCCTCGTTCCCACGGGGGCAGGCGCGCCCCCCCGTGTGTCGTACCGCGCCGTCGTCGTCTCGGAGGGAGACACGATCGAAGTCCGGGTCGAGGGGACCGACGAAGACCGCGCGATCCCCTCGCGCACCTTGCGGGCCGACTCGTGCGAAGAAGCGCGGCGCGCCGTCGCGGTCCTCGTCGCCGTAGGGCATGGGGGCGAGCCGGAGCCCGCGCCTCCCGCCCCAGTCGCGCCTGTCGTTTCGAGCGCACCGAAGCGCGTCCCGGCGCGTCCTTCGCCGGTCGCGCACCCCGAGGCCCCTTCGGCCGCCCTCACGGCAGCGGTCGGAGCCGGAGCTCGCTCGCTCGTCGAAGGCCAGGCGACGTTCTCCCTCACGATGGGGCTCGTACGGCCCTCGAACGTGGTCCCGTGGGTCGAGACTTCGTTCGTCGTGGGCGTCCCCAAGACGATCGTGGGGGGTGGCGCCTCGGGCGAGTTCTCCTACCTGGCCGGGCGCGTCGCTGCCGCGCCCGTGAGCGTGCGTGCCGGTGGGTGGAGCGTGTCGCCCTTCCTCGCGCTCGAGGTCGGCGCGCTCGGCGCCTCGGGTGTCGGCGCGACGCGGGTGGAGCGACGCTCCCGTCCTTCGCTCGTCGGCGCTCTAGGTGTCCGATCTCATTATGATTTTTCGCGTCGATTCTTCGCCTCGGGGGGCGTCGAGGGCCTCGTCGTGGGCCTCCGTGACGACTTCGTCATCGTCGGTGGAGGCACGACCTACCGCCCGCCCGCCGTGGGGTTCGCCGTGTCTCTCGCCCTCGGAGTGACGATTCCATGATCAAAACGCTCACGCCGACGATCTTCCTCGGGAGCGCCCCCGTGACCCCCGCCACCGAGAGCCCGATCGAACGTTCTCTGCCGGGCCCCGTGCCCATGGCGCGAGAGGTCCCGCGCTCGGAGCGCCTCGAGGTGCTGGCCGGCGTGCTCGAGCTCGTGTGGCGCTACGTCCGCCGGATGGGCTTCTCGGAGGGCGCCGCGGACGACGTCGCCCAAGAGGCGTTCTGCATCGCCGCCTCGCGTGTCGACGTGATCGAGATCGGGAAGGAGCGCGCGTACCTCCTCTCCACCGCCATCCACCTCGTCCGGCGCGAGCGCACACGGAGCGGCAGGCTCACGGCGCTCGATCGGGAGCCCGAGGTCGCCACGACGGAGCTGCCCGACGCGAGGCTCGACGCCGAACGTGCGCGGAGGATGCTCGACTGCGCGCTCGCGTCCCTGGAGGACGACGTGCGCGAGGTCTTCGTCCTCCACGAGATCGAGGAGCTCACGATGGCCGAGATCGCGGTCATGATCGGCGTCCCGAGCGGCACGGTCGCCTCACGCCTGCGCCGCGCGCGGGAAGAGTTCAAGAAGGCTACGGCGCGCCTGCGTCGCGAAGGGAGGCCCGCATGAGCTCGGGCGACTACGAGAGGGACGACCTCGACTTGCTCGCGGCGGCGCGGTCCGAGAGGCCTCGCGGCGATCTCCGCGCGCGGGTGCTCGTTGCGGCGTCCCTCGCCGGAGGTGCCGCGGTCACGAAGGTCGTCGCGACCAAGGTCGCGGCTACGAAGGTCGGGGCCAAGGTTGGCCTTGGCGCGACGTTCACCGGGCTCTTCGCGGGGGCGCGCCTCCTCGCGCTGAAGCCGCTCGTCGCGATCGCCGTGGTGGCCTCCGCTTCGGCGCTCGTCGTCGATCGCTCGCGCGACGAAGGCTCGCGAGAATCCCCCATGGCGACGCTCGACGGTGGCCGCGCGACCTTCGCCGTCGCGGGCGGGGCCGTGCGCCAGATCCTCGCGAAGGCGCACGCGCTCGCCGCGACGCCTGCCCCCCCCGTAGAGCCCCCGAGCGTCGATGCTCCTCGGCCTCCCCCGTCGAACGTCGCTGCGCCCACGCACGCGAACGGCGCGGGCGCCCCGCCGAGGCGCTCCACGTCCGTGAAGGACGTTCCGGCCGAGGCCACGGTCGCACCCGCGAACGACACGCGCCCCGCTGCGCCTCCTCCTCGCTCGTCCCTCGGCGACGAGATGGAGCTCGTCGACGCCGCGCGCGCCGAGCTCCGCAGGGGGACGTCGCGCGCGCCCTCTCCCGGCTCGAGGTTCACGCGTCTCGCTTCCCCTCGGGGATCCTCGCCGTCGAGCGCGACGCTCTCCGCATCGAGGCCCTCGCCGCCCAAGGTCGAGAGGCCGAGGCACGCGCGGCCGCGCGCCATTTCACCGTCGCGCACCCCGGAGCGCCGCTCCCTCCGCGTGCACGGAAGGCTCTCCTGGGAGATCGAAAAAACGAAGGGACCGGGTCGATTCCGTGATCGTTTCGTCGAGCTCCGCGATTGTACGAGCAGAGGTGAACGTCATGCAGATCCGCTTTCTTTCCTTTGCGTGTGTGCTCGGTCTCGGTCTCGCCGTCGGCTCCATCGGGTGCTCGGGGCAGGTCGTCCCCATCGGCGAGATCGAGAAGCCGGTGACCGGAGACGACGCAGGTCCCGGGCCCAACCCCGGCGTACCGGGGCCCGGAGGCACGAACCCCACCATCGACGACGGCCCGTGGGAAATGCCCGACTGCGCCGAGCCGAGCGGCGAGTCGAACACGTACACGTCGATCGCCGACGTCGAGGCGAAGGTCGAGGGCGTGTGGGCGCTCTGCTCGGGCCGCGTGAACAGCCCCGCCGACACGAAGGGCATCGCGTTCGCGAAGGGGCGGGCGCACTTCCTCGTCCAGGGGCGCGCAGCGGCCGGCCCGTCCGTCACGGGCTCCCAGCTCCAGAAGGGGGCGGGCGGCGACTACGAGCGGAGCGTCGAGATCCTCGACACCCAGATGATGAATGGTCCCGGGCACTTCCAGATCAACTTGACCGCGAACGGCGGCACGAACATGTACGCGTCGCGCACGTCGAAGGATGGGCGTTTCCTCGAGCTCAACGAGGGGACCTCGGGCAACCGCGGTCGCTACGTGCGCGTGACACGCAGGGTCGCGTCGACGTGCGCGACGCCGATGGGGCCGCTCCACGCGTACACCTCCATCGCCGACGTCGAGGCCCGCATCGCGGGGCGTTGGCAGGTGTGCACCGGGGGCATCTCGTCGCCCGCCGACACGAAGGGCATCGAGGTCGCGCAGCGGATGGCCTACTTCCTCGTGCAGGGCGCGAGCGGGCTCGAGCGCAAGCCGAGCTGGGACTACGAGCGGCGCGTGACCATCATCGACGCTACGAGCATGAACGGCCCCGGCAGCTACCAGATCAACCTGTCCGACGGAGGTGGGACGAACATGTACTTTACCCGTATCACCGAGGCGGGTGATCGCCTCGAGCTCGACGAGGGCACGAGCGGCAAGAAGGTCAGCCTCGTCCGCATCCCGTGAGATCGAGCGCGGGGCCGTCCGTCGTGTGGCGCGCGAGAGCCCCGCACGGAGCGGCCCCGCAATCCGTTCGCCGGGGCGACACCCTTGCGCCCAGGAGGGACAATCCTCGGGCAAAATGCGGTTGGCGTGACCTGTGCGTTCTTCGCACCTCATGCCCGAGGTTGCCTCCAGCCGAACGTCCGAGGTCGCCGAGGGGTTGGCGCGCGCCCTAGGGATGAAGGTGGGGGAGCGCCGCCGAAGCGCGCTGCTCTTCCTCTACCTGTTCCTCGCGTCGGCCGTGTTCATCCTGGGCCGTACCGTGCGCGACACGCTCTTTCTGAGCCGCTATTCGCTCTCGGCGCTCCCGTGGATGTTCGTGCTCTACGGTGTCGTTTCCGCGATCGTCGCCGTCGCCTACGGGCGCTTCGCCGACAAGCTGCCGCGGCACGTCGGGACGGCGGGGACCGTGGCGCTCGGCGGGGCGACCTATCTCCTCACGTGGGGGCTCGTGCGCCTCGGTATCGCGTGGATCTATCCGGTGTTCTACGTGTGGTCCGAGGTGGTGGCGAACCTCCTCATCGTCCAGTTCTGGACGCTGGCGAACGATCTGCACGACGCCCGCGCGGCCAAACGGCTCTTTCCGATCATCGGCTCGGCGCGCGTGCTCGGCGTCGTCGTCGTGGGGACGTCGACGGGGGCCATCGTGCGGCGGCTCGGGACCCCGCAGCTCCTCTTCGTGCTCGTGGCGATGATGATCGCCGTGGCAGGCCTCGCGAGGGCCCTCCGGCAGGAGCCTCGCGTCTCGGCCCCTTCGGCGACGAGGGGGCCCGCGCCGAAGGTCTTCGGGAGCCCCTACGTTCGTGCGCTCGCAGCTCTCGTGCTCCTCACGTTCATGACGCTCACGGTCGGCGACTACCAGTTCAAGGCGATCGCTCGCGCGACCTACCGTGAGGACGCGCTCGCGCAGTTCTTCTCCCTCTTCTACGCCGCCACGGGCATCGTATCGTTCCTCTTCCAGGTCTTCTTGACCCCTCGCATTTTGGGGCGCTTCGGGGTCGGGTACGGGATGGCGCTCATGCCCGTGGTGTTCGGCGCGGCGAGCGCGACGCTCGTCGGCGTGCCGGCCCTCCCGGTGGCGACCGTCATGAAGTTCGCCGACAACGGGCTTCAGTACACGATCCACGAGACGAGCCTTCAGGCCCTCTACGTCCCGTTCCCGGCGCGCGTCAAGGCGCGCACCCGCGCCCTCCTCGACGTCGCCGTCAAGCCGCTCGCGTACGGTGCCGGTGGGCTCTTGCTCGTCGGGCTCTCGTCGCGGCTCGCCGTTCGAGAGCTCTCCATCGTCACTTCCGCGCTCGTCGTCGTCTGGCTCGGCCTCGTGCCCGTCGTGCGCAGGCTCTATCAACGAACGCTCGCCCACACCCTGAGCGCGCTCGGTCCCATGGCGATCGAGGAAGAGCCGTACCTCGACTCGGCCGGTCGCGCGGCGCTCGCCGGAATGCTCGAGAGCCCCGACGCCCGCCTCGTGCTCCTCGCGCTCGAGCACCTCGGCGGCGATCCACGCGCGGCGCACCCGGAGGTGGTCTCCAAGCTGCTCGAGCACGCGGATCCGCGCGTCCGCGCCGCGGCGCTCCGAGCTCTGCCGGCCGACGCGCCGGTGCCGGGAGCCGCGCTCGAGGCACGGCTCCACGACTCGAGCGCCGAGGTGCGCGCGGCGTGCGTGAGGAGGCTGTCTCGTACGCGCGGGGACGAGGCCGTAGAACCGCTTCGTGCCCTCCTCGACGATCCCGACGACGACGTCCGCGTCGCGGCGTGCGCGGGGCTCATGCGGTCGTGTGGGGTCGAGGGCAGCCTCGTCGGAGCGGCCCGCCTGGGCTCGCTGCTCGAAGGCACGCCCGACGCGCGGGTCGAGGCCGCGGCGCTCCTCGGAGAAATCGGAAAGGACGCGTACATCCCCCTACGTCGCCTCCTCGACGACTCCGACGACGGCGTTCGTCGCGCGGCGCTCAAGGCCAGCGCGGGCGTGGGAGACCTTCGTCTCGTGCCGAAGCTCTTGGGGCTGCTCGACGACCGCACGGTGCGGGTGCGCGCAGGCCAGGCGCTCGTCGCCGTGGGGGAGCCTTCGGTGCCTGCGCTCCTCGCTCGCCTCTCCGACGCCGGTGTGCCTCGCGACACGAAGCTCTACGTCCCGAGGCTCCTGCGCTCGATCGCGAGCCCATCGACGTACGACGGCCTCCTCTCGCACCTCACGAGCGACGACAGCCACGTGCGCCTCCGGATCCTCGCTGCCCTCGTGAAGCTGCGTGAGGCCACCGGGAGGCGCCCCGAGCCGCTCTCGTTCGTGCGCAAAGCCGTCGAGCACGAGGCCGCGTCCGAGCTCCGCACCCTGCTCGCGTGGGAGACGGCCCGCAGCACCTACACGGCGCCCCTGCTCGTGGAGAGCCTCGCTCATCGCGCGCGCCGCGCCGAGCGCCGCATCGTGCTCATGCTCGCGCTCCGGTACGACACGGCAGCGCTCCGCCTCGTCCGCGACAGGCTCGGCGATCCGCGGCGTCGCGCCAACGCGCTCGAGACCCTCGACTCCCTGCTCGAGCCGAGCGCACGCGCGCTCGTCATGCCGTTCTTCGACGACGCTCCCCTCCCGGCGAGGATCGCCAAGGCGAGCCTGCTCGTCCCCGAGGTGCCGAAGCCCGACGCGCTCCTCCGCGAAGAGTGTCGCCACCCGAACCCGTTCGTGGTCGCCGTCGCGCTCGACGCGCTCACGCTCGCGAAGAGCCCGATCGTGGCCGAGGTCGCGGACGAGGCCCTTTCGCACCCGTCTCCCCTCGTGCGCGAGGCGGCGATCCATGCCGTTGTTTTTGCTGACTTTTCGCGCGTTCGTGAGCTCGTCTCGCCGCTCCTCGACGACCCGGATCCCACCGTCGTCGCGCATGCCCGCGAGGCCCTACGCGCCACACCCGACGATCGCCCGGAGGACTGCATGAACACGACGCTCGAGAAGATCTTCTTCCTGAAGAGCACGTCGCTCTTCGGTCATGTCGAGAGCGAGGACCTCGCGCCGCTCGCGCGCGTGGCGACCATCGAGAGCTTCGCCAAGGGGCAGAAGATCGTGAACGAAGGAGAGATCGGAGATCGCCTCTACGTCATCGTGTCGGGAAAGGTCTCCGTCTCGCGGAAGGGCGAGCGGGTCGCCGAGCTCGGACCGGGGGAGGCCGTCGGAGAGATGGCGATCCTCGACGCCTCGCCGCGGAGCGCGTCGGCCACGGCCGAAGAGGAGACGTCGGCTCTCTGCATCGGGAGCGAGGAGTTCTACGAGATCCTGCACGAGCAGGTAGAGATCGCCGAAGGCGTGATTCGCATGCTCACGCAGAGGCTCCGCTCGACCCTCGAGGGAGGGGCGAACGGAGCGTGACCGCGAGGCTCAGGCCAAGAGGCCGCGGGCGTGGTGCCGGACGTGGTCCTCCGCGAAGGTCGACACGAAGAAGTACCCGTGGTCGTACCCCGCGTGCCTTCGCACGGTGAGCTCTTGCCCGTGGGCCTTGCACGCCGCCTCGAAGATCTCCGGGCGGAGCTCCCGCTCGAGGAATTTGTCGGCGAGCCCCTGGTCGACGAGGATGTGCGACTGGCGCTTCCCCGCTTCGACCAGCGCCGTCGCGTCGTACGCCTGCCACGCGGCGCGGTCCTGACCGAGGTACGACGAGAAGGCCTTCTCTCCCCACGGGACGCGGCTCGGCGAGCCGATCGGCGCGAACGCCGACACCGTCCGGTAAAGGTCGGGGCGGCGCAGCGCGCACACGAGCGCGCCGTGTCCGCCCATCGAGTGCCCGAAAATGCCGCGGCGTGCGCCATCGAGCCCGAAGTGGGACTCGACGAGCGCCGGGAGCTCCTCGGTGACGTACGAGAACATGCGGTACCCGGACGACCACGGGCTCTCGGTCGCGTCCACGTAGAAGCCCGCGCCGAGGCCGAAGTCCCACGACGCGTCGTCCCCGGGGTAGCGCACTGCGCGCGGGCTCGTGTCGGGCATCACGAGCGCGATCCCGAGCTCCGAGGCCACGCGCTGCGCTCCGCCTTTCGTGGTGAACGTCTCCTCGGTGCAGGTGAGGCCGGCGAGGTAGTAGAGCACCGGCACGCTCGCCGAACCTTTGCGCTCGGGCACGAAGACCGCGAATTTCATGGGCCCCGAGCACGCCTCGGAGACGTGCTCGTAGTAGCCCTGGGTGCCCCCGAACGCGCGGTGCTCGCCGAGCGTCTTCACCGCCGACATCAGTAGGTCACCACCGTGCGAATGGACTCGCCGCGCTTCATGAGGTCGAAGCCCTCGTTGATGCGGTCGAGTGGGAGAGTGTGCGTAACGAGGGAGTCGATGTCGATCTTGCCCTCCATGTACCAGTCGACGATCTTGGGAACGTCGGTGCGGCCACGTGCGCCGCCGAAGGCCGAGCCCTTCCACACGCGACCGGTGACGAGCTGGAACGGCCGGGTCTTGATCTCTTGGCCCGCCCCGGCCACGCCGATGATGATCGACTCGCCCCAGCCGCGGTGGCAGCACTCGAGCGCCTGGCGCATGAGATCGACGTTGCCCACGCACTCGAACGAGTAGTCGGCGCCGCCACCCGTGAGCTCGACGAGGTGCGCGACCACATCGCCCTTCACCTCCTTCGGGTTCACGAAGTGGGTCATGCCGAATTTGCGGCCGAGCGCCTCACGCGCGGGGTTGATGTCGACGCCGATGATCTTGTCCGCCCCGACGAGGCGAAGGCCCTGGATGACGTTGAGCCCGATGCCGCCGAGCCCGAAGACGACCGCGTTCGCGCCGGGCTCGACCTTGGCCGTATGGATGACGGCGCCGATGCCCGTGGTGACGCCGCAGCCGATGTAACAGACCTTCTCGAAGGGCGCGTCCTTCCGGATCTTCGCGAGCGCGATCTCGGGCAGCACGGTGTAGTTCGAGAACGTGGAGCAGCCCATGTAGTGGAAGATGGGCTTGCCCTTCACCGAGAAGCGGCTCGTCCCGTCGGGCATCACGCCCTTGCCCTGCGTGGCGCGGATCGCCGTGCAAAGGTTCGTCTTCCGCGAGAGGCACGATTTGCAGCCGCGGCACTCGGGTGTGTAGAGCGGGATCACGTGATCGCCCACGGCGAGGCTCGTGACGCCCGGGCCGACCTCGACGACGACGCCCGCGCCCTCGTGCCCGAAGATGACCGGGAACTGCCCCTCGGGATCGGCGCCCGACAAGGTGAACTCGTCCGTGTGGCAGATCCCCGTGGCCTTGAGCTCGACGAGCACCTCACCGTGCTTGGGGCCCTCGAGATCGACCTCTTCGACGACGAGCGGCTTCTTCACTTCGTAGGCAACGGCGGCGCGGACTTTCATGGGGCTCTCCTCGCGGGGGTGGCAGGCAGGACGGTAGAGGCGCAATCTTACTCTGGTTTTCGCCGTTTCCGGAACGGGTACGGCGCCATGTAAGCGCCGTGAAAGGTGGGCTCCGGGCACGAAAAAGAGGCCCCCTCGTTCGTGACGAGAGGGCCTCCGGAGACGCGCTCGGCGCGCGGGCTTCAGGTGTCGAAGTAGAGGTAGAACTCGTGCGGCGTCGGGCGCATGCGGATCGGGTTCAGCTCCTTCGTGCGCTTGAGATCGAGCCACTCCTCGATGGCGTCCTTCGTGAAGACGTCGCCGCGGAGGAGGAACTCGTGATCGCGCTCGAGGTTGTTCAAGGCCTCCTCGAGGCTGCCCGGCATCTGCGGGACGGTCTTCAGCTCCTCGGGGGAGAGGGCGTAGATGTCCTTGTCGAGCGGATCACCCGGATCGATCTTGTTCTGGATGCCGTCGAGGCCGGCCATCATCATGGCGGCGAAGGCGAGGTAGGGGTTCGCCGTCGGGTCG
This sequence comes from Myxococcales bacterium, assembly GCA_016712525.1. NCBI lineage: Bacteria > Pseudomonadati > Myxococcota > Myxococcia > Myxococcales > Myxococcales bacterium. Next base: position 2,703,322 of record JADJQX010000007.1, on the reverse strand, counting down.
GGGAAACGCACCTCGATGCGGCGGGTCTTCGGCGACGGGCCCGTGATGGGGATACGCACGGACGCCGAGCGGTTGCGGCTCGAGTACGCGAGGTTCACGGGCGCCTCGAAGCCCGGGACGAGCCGGCGGTAGCTGTTCGTCGTCGGGTTCGTGAACGCAGCGAGCGTGCCGGCGTGCTTGATGATGCCGCCGATGTACCAGAGCGCCATCTGCGAGAGGCCCGCGTAGCCGTCGCCGCCGAAGAGGGGCTTTCCGTCCTTCCAGAGGGACTGGTGGACGTGCATGCCCGAGCCGTTGTCTCCGAAGAGAGGCTTCGGCATGAACGTGCAGGCCTTGCCGTTCTTGCGGGCGATGTTCTTGATGACGTACTTGAACCAGAGGAGGTTATCGGCGCAGGGGAGGAGCTTGTCGAACTTGAAGCCGATCTCGCACTGACCGCCCGTCGCCACCTCGTGGTGCCCCACCTCGACGGTGATGCCCGTCGCCTGGAGCATGAGCATCATCTCCTGGCGGATGCCGGCGAGGGTGTCGGTCGGCGGGACGGGGAAGTACCCTTCCTTGTAGCGGGTCTTGTAGCCGAGGTTCGGGCCCTCTTTCGTGCCCGAGTTCCACGCGCCCTCTTTGCTGTCGAGGAAGTAGTAGCCCTCGTTCGGCTTCGAGTGGTCGAAGCGCACGTCGTCGAAGAGGAAGAACTCCGCCTCGGGGCCCATGTACGAGGTGTCGGCGATGCCCGTCTGGACGAGGTACGCCTCGGCCTTCTTGGCGATGTGGCGCGGGTCGCGCGAGTAGGGCTGCTTCGTGATCGGATCGAACACGCTCGCGACGAGCGAGAGCGTCTTGTTCTCGTAGAACGGATCGATCTTCGCCGTCGACGCGTCGGGGATCATGACCATGTCCGAGGCGTTGATGGGCTGCCAGCCGCGGATCGACGAGCCGTCGAAGGCGATCCCGTCCTCGAACATGGCCTCGTCGAGGCGGTAGGCCGGGAGCGTCGTGTGCTGCCACTGGCCCGGGAAGTCGACGAACTTGACGTCGATGAATTTGACGTCGTTGGCCTTCGCGAGCTCGATTACGTCCTTCGGTTTCATTCTCTCTCTTCTCCTCGGCGTGTGACGGTCGAAACGAACTTGGGTGGGGCCGCCTTGGCGGCAGTGACACTAGATGGCGTCTTTGCCGCGCTCTCCGGTGCGGATGCGCACGGCCTCTTCGACGTTGGTGACGAAGATCTTCCCGTCGCCGATGCGCCCGGTCTTGGCGCTCTTCTCGATAGCGTCGAGCACGTCGGTCACGAGCTCTTCGGGGACGACGATCTCGACCTTCACCTTGGGGACGAAATCGACGACGTACGCCGAGCCGCGGTAGACCTCTTTCTTGCCACCGGTGCGCCCGAAGCCCTTCACCTCGGTCACGGTCATGCCCTGCACGCCGACCTCGGAGAGGGCGTCTTTCACTTCGTCGAGCTTGAAGGGCTTGATGATGGCTTCGATCTTCTTCATCGGCGGACCTCGGCGTCGGGGAGCGTGGCCTCGGAGGCTACACGGCCGGCTCGGCCCGTGCGAGCGCGCTCACGCCCGCGCACGCCCTCGCCGCCGCTTGTGCATAGAGGGCCGAAGGTTTCGGGAATGTTTCTCCGTGTCGCGCCGCAGAGCGTCAAAAACGCGCGAAAAAAGGGCGTGGTTTCACGGCTTTGGGTGCGCCGTTTGCGACGACGTGCGACACGCCTCGACGATGCGCGCCGCGATGGCGCGGAGGGCCTCGCGGTCGGTCAGGTAGGCGCCTCGGTTCATGACGAGCCGCGCGCTCACGTCCCCGATGGTCGCGAGCACCTCGAGATCGTTGTCACGCAGCGTGTCCCCCGATTGCACGAGGTCGACGATGGCGTGCGCGAGCCCGAGCCGAGGCGCGATCTCGACGCTCGACTCGATCGGGACGAGCTCCGCTGTGATGCCCATGCGGTCGAGCCACGCGGCGCACGCCCTTGAGAACTTGGTGGCGAGGCGGAGGTGGGGCGTCGCGAGGAGCTCGTCGAGCCTCATCCCCTTCGGCCCCGCGAGGCAGAGCGTGCAGCGCCCGAAGCCCAAGTCCGCGAGCTCGAGGACGTCGTCGTCGCACTCTCCAAGGGCGTCGGACCCGACGACCCCGAAGGTCGCCGCGCCGCGCGACACGTAGCGGATGAGATCGCGCCCCTTCAGCCACACGGCGAGCACGCGAGGATCGCCGGTAGGAAACGTGAGCGCGCGCGGGTTCTCCTTCGACGGGATCGGCCCGAGCCCGGTGCCCGCGAGGCGTTTGTCGAGCGTCTCGCCGAGCCTGCCCTTCGGGAGCGCGAAGACGAAACGACGTTCGCCGTGGAGGGGAACGGAGGTCATGCGTCACCTCGCGTGAAGAGCTCGGGGTGAGCTTCGTGGAGGTCGAGGACACGAGAGAGCCGCACGCAGAACCCGGCGGCGCGCCAGGGCTTTCCGAGCTGCGGGTAGAGCGCGTCGTACCGGCCGCCGGCCGCGAGCTCGGCCGTCGCGAACGGCGCCCAGAGCGCGAACGTGGGCCCCGTATAGAAGTCGATGCCCGTGACGTCGGCGTAGTCGCGGCGGACGGGCACCGTGGCGGGGAGGGCCTCGCGAAACACCGAGGCGGCGCGCTCGATCGCCTCGAGGTCGTCGCGCACGAGCGACGCATACGGGCTCGCCTCCGGCGCGTCGTCGAGGAGCGCACGCGCGTGCGCGAGGAGCCTCGCCTCGGGACCGTCTCCGAGGCCTTCGATCGCCGCGGGGACCGCATGGAGCGCGCGTACGGACAGGGCGCGCACGTAGGCGTCGCGCCTCGCGCCCGAGACCCCTTCGTCGGCGAGCGGGCGCCGAACCAGGTCGGCGTGACCGAGCTTCATGGTGCCACCCGAGAGCCCGAGCGCCTCGGGCACGCGGGCCAAGAGCGTGCATAATGCACGGTCTGCGTCCTCGCCGTCGTCGTGGGGTTGCGTGTGCTCGCAGCCGACCTCGAAGCGCTCGGTGGGCTCCCACGCCCCCTCGGGCTCGCGGAACACGGGGCCGGCGTACGAGACGCGCCGCGGCGGATCGGCGTAGCGGACCACGAGGAGATCGGCGAGCGCCAAGGTGAAATCGCTCCGGAGCGCCGAGACGCCTCCCTCGCCATCGAGCACGAGCTTCTCGCGGCCGAGCGTCGCGTGCGTGCCGGTCGTCAGCTTGCGCGAGACGAGCGAAGGGCGGAGCTCCGCGTACCCGGCGTCGGCGAAGAGGGCCATGAGCCGGGCCTCCCACACACGGAGGCGCCTCGCGGGCTCGAAGAGGAGGTCGGGAAAGAGCGGCCTGTGTGTGGGCATGACTCAGCCACGCTCTCGCGTCTTCTGGGCGTGGCGCTCGCGGAGCACGCGCACGGCGTCCTCGAGGCTCGCGCCGCTCGCGACGAGGAGCATGTCGAGGTGGACGAGCAGATCGGCCGCCTCCCCGAAGAGCTCGGCGCGCTCGGCCTCGCCCGGGCTCTGCGCCACGTTTTTGGCCGCGATGACGACCTCGCCGGCCTCCTCGACGACCTTCTTGGCGATGCGGTCGATCCCCTGGAAAAAGAGCCGCTCCGTGTAGCTCCCGTCGGCCCTCCGCGCCGCGTGACGTTCGCGGAGCGTGCCCTCGAGCTCTCCCAAGAACGCGAGGCCCCGCGCGGGAACGAGCGACCCTTCGGGCTCCCCCTCGACCGAGAAGCAGCTCGGGGTCTCACGATGGCAGGTGGGCCCTACGCACGTCGCTCGCACGAGGACCGCGTCGCCGTCGCAATCGAGCCGGACGTCCTCGGCCGTGAGCGTGTGCCCGCTCGTCTCGCCCTTCACCCAGAGCGCCCCCGGCTTCGGCTGAAGAAGGTGACCCGCCCGGTCGAGAGCGTGCGCTCGTAGGCCTCGGCGTTCATGTACGCGAGCATGCGCACCTCGCCCGAGGTCGACTGGACGATGCACGGGACGAGGCCGTCTTCGCCGAATTTTGGAGTGGTTTCCGGAGCTTTCATAGGAGCCTCATGGAGTGGCCGCGGTCGGCCAAGAAGCGCTTCAGCGCGGCGACCTCGATGGCCTTCTCGTGGAAGAGGGACGCCGCGAGCACCGCGCTCGCCCCGGCGCGGAGCGCGTCGTCGAAGTGGGCCATGGTGCCGGCCCCACCCGAAGCGACGACCGGCACGGGTAGGTCGCGGAGCTTCTCGAGCAGGCTCACGTCGAACCCTTCCTTCGTGCCATCGCGGTCCATCGACGTGACGAGGATCTCGCCGGCCCCGAGCGCGCAAGCCTCGGCGGCCCAGGCCTCGGCCACGAGCGTCGTTGCCGTCTTTCCGGCGTCGACGTACACCCGGTGCACGCCGTCTCCGTCGAGCTTCGCGTCGAGCGCGAGCACCACGCATTGGGCCCCGAAGAGGTCGGCGCACTCGCGCAGCAAGGCCGGTCGTTTCACCGCCGCGCTGTTGATGGCCACCTTGTCGGCGCCGGCACGCAGGAGGGTGCGGACGTCGTCGGGGGAGGAGACTCCGCCTCCGACGGTGAACGGGATCGACAGCTCGTCGGCCACGGCGGAGACCCACGCCGCGCGCGCCTTTCGCCCCTCGTTGGTGGCCGAAATGTCGAGGAACACGAGCTCGTCGATGCCCTCCTCGTCGTAGCGGCGTGCGAGCGCCACGGGGTCGCCCTGATCACGCAGGTCGACGAACTTCACGCCCTTCACGACGCGACCGTCCTTCACGTCGAGGCAGGCGACGACACGCGCGGCTACCACGCCTCACCTCGGAGCGCGCGGCGCGTGCGCGGGTCGTCGAGGTCGATGGCCCCGTCGAGCACGGCCTTGCCCGAGATGGCCGCGTAGGCCGCGGGTACACGAGCGACCGTGGCCACGTCGTCGAGGCTCCGGATCCCGCCCGAGGCTTGCACCTTGAACCCGAACGAGCCGACCCAGGTGACGGCGTCGAGGCCGGGCCCCGTCATGAGCCCGTCGCGGTCGACGTCCGTCACGAGCGCAGCGTCGAGCCCCATGCCGCGGAGCTCCGCGCACACCTCGGCGGAGGGGCGCTTCGTGGTCTCCGTCCACCCGCGCACGACGAGGGCGAACGCGCCGCCTTCTTCCGCGCGGACATCGAGCGCGAGCACCACGTCGCTCGGCGCGATGCCCCGAAGCGCCGCGGGAGAGGTGACGGCGAGGGTGCCAACGACCGCCGAAAAACCGTGAGATATCGCATCCTTGACAGCCCGCTCGTCGCGCAGCCCTCCGCCGAGCTGGAAGCGCACGTGCGGGTAGCGCCGCGGGTACGCGAGCAGGCTCGGTTGGCGCGCCTCGCCGAAGGCCCCGTCGAGATCGACGAGGTGCACGAGGGTCGCGCCGGCGGCGACGAGGCGCTCGACCCACGCGTCGGCGTCGAGGTCGTACGTCTCTTCGGAGCCGTCGACCCCCTTCTTGAGGCGCACGACCTTGCCGCGCCGGAGGTCCATCGAAGGTACGAGCTTCACGTCATGCTCCCGAGGTTGCGGAGAAGGTCGCCGAGAAAACGCTGGCCTGCCCGCCCCGAGCGCTCGGGATGAGCCTGCACACCGAACACGTTCCCTCGGGCCGCCGCCGCCGCGAAGTCTCCCCCGTGGGTCGAGACGAGCGCGGTCTCGGGGCCTCGCGGGAGCGCGTACGAGTGGACGAAGTAGAGGTAGCGGGGCGCCGCGGGCACGTAGGTCGGAGCGTTGGCCCGTGTGACCTCGCTCCAGCCCATGTGCGGCACCTTGACGCTCGCGGGCAGGCGCGCGGCCACGCCGGCGAGGGCTCCCAGGCCGGCCTCGCCCGGAGCCTCTTCGCTCCCCTCGGCGAGGAGCTGGAGGCCGAGGCAGATGCCGACGAGGGGCCGACCGGCGCGGAGCGTGTCTTCGAGGAAGGCCCAGAGCCCACGCGCGACGAGCGCTTCTTTCGCCGCACGAAAGTGCCCGACCCCCGGGAGGACGACGGGGCCTCGCGCGCTTCGGGCCGCGGTCGCGTCCTCGGCGACGACGTGCGTGAGCCCCTCGCGTCGGAGAGCCCCCGCGAGCGACGCGAGGTTGCCCGCGCCGTAGTCGAGCACCACGACGCTCATCCGGTGAGGGTCCCTTTGGTGCTCGGGACCGCCGAGCCCGACACGCGCGTGGCCATGCGGAGCGCGCGCGCGAGCGCCTTGAAGAGCGCCTCGATTTTGTGGTGCGTGTTCTCGCCGTAGAGCACGTGCGCGTGGAGGTTCATTTTTCCTCGCACGGAGAGCGCGTGGAAGAACTCGCGGACCATCTCGGTCTGGAAGCCGTTGCCCATGATGACGCTCGGGAGGTCGGCCGAGAACACGCAGTAGGGCCGCCCCGAGAGATCGATGACCACGCGCGCCAAGGTCTCGTCCATGGGCACGTGCGCCTCGCCCCAGCGCGCGATCCCGGCACGCTCGCCGAGCGCCATCGCGAGCGCGTCGCCGAGCGCGAGCCCCACGTCCTCGACGAGGTGGTGGCTGTCGACCGGCAGATCGCCCGAGGCCGACACGTCGAGCCCGAGGCCGCCGTGCCGCGAGAGCTGGTCGAGCATGTGATCGAAGAAGGGCAAGCCCGTAGAAATGCTCGACTTTTCGCCGTGCTCTCTTCCGTCCAGGTGGAGCCCGAGCTCGATGCGAGTCTCCTTCGTGGTGCGCGAAACGGTGGCGGTTCTCATGCGGGGCTCCGTGGGGCTTCGGTGAAGAGCGGGCCTTGGGCGAGGAGCGCGCGGAGGGTCTCCGCGACGCGATCCCCGTCCTCGTGGCGAGCGAACGAGTCTCGATCGGGGCCGACGGCGGCGAAACGAAAGTGGGTCTCGGGGCGGAGCTTCGCCGCGGCCACGAGGGCTGCGCGATCGTCGCGGGTGTCGCCCACGAACACGACGTGGGTCGCGCGGAACGCGTCGGCGAGCTGGAGGAGCCCTCCGGGCCTCGGTTTCTCGACGTGCGGAGCGTGGGCGCACACGGCTTCGCACGTAAAGCCGAGGGTCCCCATGGCGTCCCGGAGCTCGCGTGGATCCCGACCCGTGAGGATGGCGAAGGGGACACCGAGCGCCTCGAGCTCGGCGTGCGTCACGAGCGGCACCTCGCACGCGCGGGTGTGCTCGTAGTGGCGCGCGACCCGCGCGGCCGACTCGGCGAAGAGCTCCGAGAGCGCGGCCTCGAGCCCCTCGTCCCACGTCACGCGGCCCTCGAGGAGCTCGCCGAGCCTGCCACGGTCGCCGAGCGCGGCCACACCGGCGCAGAGGCGAAAATCGTTGTTCATTCCGCCGAGCCGCTTCATGGCGCGGAAATACCGGTCGTCCCACGCGAGCCCCGGGCGCATCTCGGAGAGGGCGAGCCGCACGGCCTCACGGAAGCTCGCTTCGGCGTCGATCATCACGCCGTCGATGTCGAGCACGAGGAGGGGAGCCGTGGTGATGGGCGCAGGCTCGGCGAGTCTGCCTCCGAGGGCCCGTACGGCGGCCTCGCACTCGGCCTCGGTGCCGATCGAGATGCGCGTCCCGAGCGCTCCCCCGAGCCTGCGCGCGAGCAGTCCGTGGGCGGCGAGGGTGTCGGCTACGTCACGTGCAGTATGCACGAAATTGGCCGTGGTCGGAGACACGGGCACGCCGGCGCGCTCGAGGGCGTCGACGAAGCGCGTGCGGCGTTCGACCGTCTCCCGCACCGCGACGTCGAAGGCCGCGGCGTGATCGAGGGCGACGTCGAGCGCGATGAGCTGCGGGGTGGAGAGCGAATAGGGCAGCTTCAGACGCGCGAGCTCGGCGACGAGGTCCTTCGGGCCCACGAGCGCCCCGAGCCTGAGGCCGGCCGACGCGAGGGCCTTCGAAAACGTGCGGAGGAGCACGACGTTCTCGTAGCGCTCGGGCAAGAGCCTCGCCGTGCGTGAAGAGAACTCGGCGTACGCCTCGTCGAGCACGACGAGCGGAGGCTCCGGGAGGCGCGCGATTTCGTCGAGGAGCGAGACCACGCGCGAGAGCTCGCACGACGCCCCCGTGGGGTTGTTCGGCAGGGTGAGCCACACCTGGCGCACCCCCGCCGCGGCGGCTCGCGCGAAGCCTTCGAGTGGGAGCCCGAAGCCCACGTCGACCTTCTCGCACACCCCGCCGTGGCGCCGAACGAGGGCCGGATAGAGGGAAAATCCCGGGTCCGGGATGGCCACGCGATCCCCGACCGAGAGCCCCGCGAGCGCCACGAGATCGAGCAGCGCGCCGCTCGACGGCCCGAGCAGCACGGCGCCCTCGGGTGCGCCCATGCGCTCTTCGAGGCGCCTCGTCACATCGCCTTCCGTCTCGGGGTAGGTCGACAGGGGAGCGTGTGCGAGGCGCTCGAGGAACGCCGCGCGCGCCGCGGGAGGGAAGTCCCGGGCGGCCTCGTTCATGTGGAGGCGCGCGAGGCCGGGCGGCTCGTGGGGGCGCGTGTACGTGGCCCGCTCTCCGCGGAGATCGGGGCGCAGGAAGGCTCGCGGATCAGCCACGGAGCCTCGCACTCCGTGCATGATGCACGAGATTCTCCGCGTCGGCGAGCGCCCCGACCCAAGGGCCCATGGCGCGGGCGTCGGCGTTCGAGAGCGCGAGCACGCTCTGCCTCTTCATGTAGGTGGCGACGCCGAGCGGGCTCGAGTACCGCGCCGTGCGGTTCGTCGGGAGCACGTGGTTCGGGCCGGCGCCGTAGTCGCCGAAGGCCTCGGCGCTCGCGCTGCCGACGAAGAGCGCCGACGCGGTCGTGAGCGCGTCTCTCCAGTCGTCCGGATCGTGGACGACGAGCTCGAGGTGCTCGGGCGCGAAGGCTTGGGCGAACGCCACGAGGGCCTCTTTGTCCCCGTGGAGCAGGAACCCGTACGACGAAAGGCTCGCCTCCACGATCTCCTTCCGCGGCGACGTGGCGACGCGCGCGGCGAGCTCTTGCGCCACCGCGTCGAGCAGCGTGTCGCTCGTGGACGCGAGCACGGCCGCCGCGTCGGGATCGTGCTCGGCCTGCGCGAGCAGATCTTCGGCTACGCGCGCCGGATCCGCCGAGCCGTCGGCGAGCACGAGGATCTCGGTCGGGCCGGCGAGCGAGTCGATGCCCGCGGTGCCCACGAGCTGGCGTTTGGCCTCGGCCACGAAGCGGTTGCCAGGGCCAGCCACGAGATCGACCTCGGGCTCGCCGTGCGCGAGGAACGCTATGCCCTGCGCGCCACCGACCATGTAGAGCTCGTCGAGGCCGACGAGGTGCGCGGTGGCGAGCAGCACGGGATCGAGCCCCGAAGCGCGTGGCGGCGTGACCGCGACGATCCTGCGCACACCCGCGCACATCGCGGGGATCACGGTCATCACGAGCGTCGACGGGTAGAACGCTCGCCCTCCGGGGACGTACACGCCCACGCGCCGGAGCGGCAGCCACCGCTCGCCGACCTCGCCCCCGCCAGGAAGCGGCACTCGAACGTCGGAGAGGGCCGCGCGCTGCGCCAGCGCGAAGGTGCGCACGTGCTCGATCATCTGGCCGAGGGCGGAGACGAGCTCCGACGACGTATGCGCGAGCGTATCGGCCGCGGCTCGCATCGCGCTCGGCGGGACCCGGGCGGACGCCGCGTCGAGCGTGACCCCGTCGAGGCGCGCGCCGATCGCGAGGGCGCGCTCGAGGCCTCCCTCGGGGCCACCCGCTCGAACCTCGGCGAGGATCGAGGCCACGGTGTCCCGTGTGCGAGCTTCGACCCCCGGATCGCGTGCGAGCCGGGAGAGCACCTCGGGGATCGCGGACATCGTGAGCGTTCGTCGCTGCAAAATCGGGCCTCTTCGGCGCGGACCCTACCAGGCCGTCGAGGCTTCGGGTAGGCGATGAAGGAGTCCCGTCGACGAGAGCCGAGCTCTGCCCATGAGGTGCAAAATGAGCCCTTCGTAGAACGAGGGCGCATCGAACCGGCCCCAGCCGACCGAGCCCCAGTGGTCGGCGTCGATGTGGCCGAGCACCTCGCCGCGCGCTTGGGACGACACGGGGACCACGCCGTCGTTGTCACCGGCGATGCGCTTCAAGAACGCGTACGTCGGCAAGAGCCACGGGCCTACCCCGAGCGCTCCGCCCGACGGGGAGGCCACGACGGACGCGTACCGCACGCCCTCGGCGTCCGGGGTGTCACGCTCGAAGGCGTCCATGGCCGCGGTCGTCAGATCGAGGATCGAGGCGAAATTGCGCTCGACGAACGCACGTGGCGCGAGGAGCTTCGCTCCGAGGTCGGCGATCGGCGTGCCCCCGTGGGGGGTCGCCACCGTCACGAGGGACTCGGCGTAGGCCGCGAGCCCGAGGTGCGTCAGGGCGAAGCGCGCGTCGAGCCCGCCCATGCTGTGCGCGACCAGGTGCACACGTCCAGGGCCCAGCGCGCGCACGGCGTCCCGCACCTCGCGCGCGCGGGTGGCGATCCCCGCGAACGGCGACACCTTCACGAACACGGCCTCGATCCCGAGCGCGCGCAGCCTCGCGGCCACGCCCCTGAAGTACGCCGAGCGAACGCGGCCGACCCCGAGCTCCGAGAAGCCCGCGAACCCGTGGAGGAACACGACGCGCTCGGGGCGATGGACCCGCTCGAGCGGCGCGCGGGCCGTGAGCACCCGGTTGACGAAGGCCTCGAGGCTCTCGTCGTCGTCGTCCTCGGGGCGCGGGAGGGGGAGCTTCGGTGCGGCGCGGAGCCTCGGGCCGCTCGTGCGCTCCTCGTCGTTCTCTTGGTCCAGCCGGAGGGGCGCGTGCTCCTCGCCGATCTCGGGCGGCGGCGCCGAGAGCCCCCACGCGAGGCGGACGGCGAGCACGACCAGCACGAGGAAGGGGACGACGAGGGTGGCCGCGAGCGCGAGTTCGAGCATGGCTCCTCCCAACGAAGAAACCCAGCTTAGCTCGGATAACGTACCGCGTCAAACTTGGCCGATGTGACCGAAAGGACAGCGAAATATGGCTGACGCCCCGTGTCGTTCTGACGCTCGGCTCACTCGAATTTGTAGTTCAGCCCGACGCCCAGCGTGAGGGCGCGCACCGTGTACGTGCCGCCGTTGATCGACTCGGTCGCGACGGGGTTGCCCTTCACGGGGTTCACGCGCGGCACCTTGGCCTCGGCGGGATCGACCGCGATCTCGGGCGCGAAGATGTACGAAAACGCGCTGTCGAAGCGCCAATTTTTGCCGACGAAGAGGCCGATGCCGCCGCCGATCTGGACCTTGTTCGTGTCGACGGTGAGCGGGCTCACCCACTCGCGCGGCACCGCCGACGACTCGTACGAGCCGCCGCCGCGGAGCGCCATTTTGTAGTCGAAGAGGCCCTTGAACGTGAGCTCCCCGCCCACGCGGAGGGAGTTCGAGTCCTGGAAATTGCGCGGCAGCGAGATCGGCGCGACCCCGAACGGCGAGGGGAAGCCCGTCACGTCGACGAGCTTCATCGCGTCCGGCGTGACGTCGATCGAGTCGTGGAGGGACCAGAACTCGCGGATGTACGCGACCTCCACCCGAAGGAGCTTCTCGTTCGCCATCTTCTGACGAAACTCGACGCCCGCGCGGATCGTGCCCGGGAGCCGGAAGCTCACGTTCGCCGAGTCGCCCTCTTGCCGCGCACGATCGAAGGGCGCGGCCGTCGGCAAGCGCACCTTCAAAGTCGCGGGCGACGAGATCCAGAAGGGGAGGTGCCCGGCCACGCCGATGCGAAAGTGCTCCTCGGGCTCCCACACCGCGCCGATGCCGCCGCTCGGGGCGAAGATCGGGCCCACGCTCATCTGGGCTGCGGCGTCGTAGGCGGGGTCCTCCGGCGCGCCGATCACGCGGTCGGCGGGGTTCGCGTTGAACACGACGGTCGACGCGAACTTGCCTACGAGCATGTCGATGCCCACGCCGACGCGAAACTGCTCGACCGGCTTCCACGCGAAGTACCCGCCGAGCTGCACGAGGGCCGAGCCGTCCATGGAGAGCAGCGAGTACCGCGAGGGCGCGGGCTGACCGTCGACCGTCGCCGGGTAGGTGGCGATGGGCACGTAGGGCGCGAGGATGGCGCCGGCGAGCGTGTACTGCTTCTTGTCGCCGAAGGCGTACGAGCCCGCGATCGTCGGGATCGGGAGGAACGGAGTCGACCCTTTGACGGTCGGGTAGTCGTACCTCCGCACCGTGCCGCTCGCGTCGACGACCTGCGTCTGCCGCTTGAACTCCGAAGAGAAGTTCAGCCACGTGCCGTCGACGAGGATGCTCGAGCCCGCGTCGGCGAGGCCGGCGGGGTTGTACCAGACGGCGCCGAGATCGTCGGCGCCCGCGACGAAGGCCCCGCCGCGCCCGACGGCGCGCACGCCACGATCCGAGAAGTAGAGGCCCGCGGCCGAGGCCTCGCGGGGCAGGCTGGCTCCGGCGAGGCTCGCGAGGAGCGAAGCCGCGAGCGCCCGGCGCCCGAGGTTGGAAAGACGCTTCATGAGAGGCCTCTACTATCGACGCTCGGACGCGCTTAAGGGAGCGAAAAACGTCATTTCAGGCCGTTCCGAACGACTTCGTAGAACTGCTCGAGGCCGCGCTCCTTGTTGAGCAAGAAGTCCGACACGTTGTCCGACACGTTGCGGTAGTCGGAGTTCGAGAGGCGCTCCTCCATGGGCCGCGCCGGGTCGACGCGGTTCACCTCGGCGACGGTGTCGAGCACCACCTCGAGCGGGGTCTTGCCCTTTTGGGGGCCGTTCGGGATCGGCGTCACCATGTTGCCGAGCACCTGCGTGATGACCTGGTTCGGATCGATCTCGCGGGCGCAAATCTCGTTCCCGGAGCCGTCGAACGCGCGCCCGGCCATCTTGGCCAAGAGGGCCGCCTGGGCGTCGACGAGGCCCTTCTCGACGACCTTGCCGGTCGCGTCTTTCTTGGAGGGCGCCATGGCCTCGCTCATGACGTGCATGAACGGCACGATGTTGCGCTCGTCCTTCATGACCTGCATGGCGTCGGTCGCCGAGGCGAGCATGGCCTGGAGGGCGTCGTTTTTGGAGGCCTCGTCGAGCAGGTAGAGCACGAGCTTCTCGAGCTCGACGCGGCCGGCCTCGTCCTTCCGAACGGCGTCGGCGAGGTCGAGCCCCGTCGCGAACGTGGGCCCGTTCACCGCGTCGGCCATCTTCTTCGGGAGCTCCTCGCGGATCCACTTGCAGGGCTCGTAGGGCGGCGAGAACGAGCTCGGGCACCGCGCGTGGAGCTGCGACCGGAGGAGGTCGGAGATGACCGGGGTCATCTTCACCATGGTCGGGTTCGTGAACTTCGACGCCGTGCCCTTGCCCGTCACGCCGACGAATTGGTCGGCGAGCTGCGACCTGGCGCGACGCCAACGGACGAGGCGATCCTTGTCGTCGGGGTGCTGCTCGGCGAACGTGACGAACGTCTTGTCGATGGCCGAGAGGGCGTTTGCGATGAGGTAAGCTGGCGTAACTTGTGGGTTTTTCGTGCCGTCGTTGCGCAGACCCTCGGCGTTTCCGCGCCTGTCCTTGAGGCCCTGGGCCTTGGCGAGCTCGGGCGAGAGCATCGAGCGTGTGGCCTCGGCGAGCACCTGGGTGCCGGTCGCGTTCTCGCTCTTCGTGCACTGTTTCGTCTGCGGGTTCACCGCCGTGCACTTCTTCACGACCATCGTGGTGAGCTCCTTCGAGAGCGCCACGAGGGCCGGGAAGACGTCACCCGTGAACACGTTGCCGAGCAGCGGCTCGTACGAGACCAGGTTGCTCCGCACGCAGTTCGACGTGGGCGTGAGCTTGCACTCGTCGGCCGTCGCGTCGGCGTTCGGGTAGTGCTTGGCGATCACGGCCGACATCTCGACGAAGAGATCGGTGCGGCCGTGGCCCACGAACGCGGCCACGGTGGGCTGCATCGCGTCGTAGAACCCGAACTGCTCGAGCGTGAAGAGCGCGTCCCGGTTCCGCTGATCGAACCACTGGCCCTCTTGGCAGTTGCGGAGACCGCGCACCATGCCGTCGGGCGCCACGGCCGCGTCGATCGCGTTTCCGCAGCTCGAGTTCCCGCGGCACGGGTCGGAGATCACGCGCTCGGGGCAGGTGGCGCTGCCGATGTGCACGCCGTTGAGATCCTTGATGAAGGCGTTCGTCCGCGAGTTCTTAGTATCGGTGAAATCGAAGAAGACGAGGCGGTTCAGCCACGAGGGCTTCGGCCGCAGCTCCTTCGAGGAGCCCGGCGTCCAGAACCCGACGAGGCCCGACGAGTCTTCGATGGTGCTGACGTCGGCCGCGCCCAGCGTGAGCACGCCATTCCGCATGAGGCTGTCGCGCAGATGGATCTTGCCGGGGCAGGTCTTTCCGTCTTGGCACGGCAAGCCCGCGATCGAGCCGACGTAGAACTCGGCCATGTTGTCGACCTTCAAGGACTCGCACTCCTTGAAGGTGCCCGTGAGGGGCAAGTCGAGCGCCACGCCGAAGGCCCGGGCGTGGGCCTTGGCGCCCTCTTTGTTGCACATCGTGACGCCGCGCGCGTCGGACACGGCGGCGAGGAACTTGTACATCGCGCTGCGGTTGTCGCCCGTGAGCTTCTGCCCGCGGTCGACCGGCGTCTTCATGTCGGTCACGGCGCGGGCCGTGTCGTTGTAGGCCGCGCCGTTCAGGTTGTTGCGGTCGTACGTGATGCGATCTTTGTACTTGGCGAAGCTCGCCATCGCCGTGCCGAGCTGCGCGGTCTTCTCGTTGGCCATCGCCGTCATGAGATCTTCGAGGAGGCCAGGCTCTTTCGCGATCTTGGCGGCGACGTCGAGCAGCTCGTCCCAAAAGACCGAATTTTCAGGGATTTTCGCCGAATCGTACTGCGGGTCGTTCGAGGTCTCTTTGGCCGCGAGCATGGCGCCGGCCACACGCGCGACCTCGCCCGTCTTGTCGATGAAGAGCGAACGAACGAGCTGGAGCACCTCGTCGGCGTTCTTGTCACCCGCCGCCACGAGCAGCGCGTACGCGAGGTCGAGCAGCGGAGACGTGTCGGCGTGGACGCGATCGTACTGCACGGCGCCCGAGGGGTAGTCGCGTTTGCTCGCCGGGCTCCCGTCGCGCTTGCCGATCGCGACGTACGCGCCTGCCAAGGCGTCCATGAGCGTCTCGTGGTTCTGCGACACGTCCGGGTTCAAGAGCGGCTTCGTGTCGACGAGCATCTGGGCTGCGAGCGTGTGGCTCGTGTCGACGTACGCGTAGAGGAGCTTGTCCCCGATGACGGCTCGGCCGAACGGATCGCGAGGCGTCGAGATCTCCGCGCCCGGGAAATAGAAGGGCGAGGGCGCGACCGCGCCGTTCGTGGTCTTGAACTGCCCGAGCTCGTCGGTGTCCGGGAGGCCGTCCTTGTCGGCGTCGACGAAGGGCGCCCCGGCCGCGCCGGCGAGGGCCGCGTTGCCGAACCTGTCGCGCCGCACGATGTACCGCGGGGGGCCCGAGCCGAGCAGGGGATCGCTCGTGAGCATCACGGTCTCCATGATCTCGAGCGAGTCGCGTGGGCGAGAGAGCACGACGCGCCCCGTCTGCGGATCCGCGACGCCGACGAGCGGCGCCGACACCGGATCGGCGGTCATGTGACGGAGCTCCTTCTGCGCGACCTCGAGGAGCCGGTTGAACTGCGCGTTGGCCTTGCCGGGCACGGGCACCCGACCGACGCCGGGGAGCGGCGCGTCGTAGGGTTGCGAGTCCGCCGAGAGCACGTTGAGCGAGGTGTTCGCGAGATCGCGGAGCCTCGGGTACGCGGCCATGGGGCGCATCGCGCCGAGCGCGACCTCGTTCGGGCGGTAGCCTTTGCGAGCCGAGAGCCGCGCCCACGCCGCCTGCGCCTCGTCCGAGTCACGGAAGGCGTTCACGACTTTCGCGAGCGACTGCGTCGACTGTGGGAGCGTGCCGTCCAAATAAAGCTCGCCCATTTGGCCGAGCATGCGCGCGAGCTCGTCGTGGAGCTTGCCTTCGCCACTCTTCGCCGGAGCCCCACACGACTTGGTCGGATCGGGGTTCGCTAGGTCTTTGACGGGGATCGTGGAGTTCGGGAAGGCGACGTCGAGCGCCTCGATGAGGTCGTCGCGGCGGCGCACGAAGGCCTGGATCCGCGCGACGGCGTACTCGCGCGCGGCCTTCTGTTTCTCGAGGGGGACGGGCTTGCCGTCGACGTCCTTGCCGTTCGGGTCGAGCGCAGGGAGCTTGGTCTGGTCGACCTCGTTCGCGAATTTTCCCGCGTTTTTGTGACACACGTCGCGGAAGCTCGCGCCCGTGAGATCCTCGCGGAGGGCCTGCGCGGCCACACGATCGCACAGAATCCCGTACATCTCGGTGCCGAGCGAGCCACGCGGCGGGGGTGTGCGCTCCGTGTCGAACTCGTTGCACGCCGCCGTCACGCTCGCGCCGAGCACGATCGCGCCCAGCCCGAGGGCGCGCACGGCCCGAAGCCCGAGTTGGCGAGGAGAGCTCGTCGCCTCCGACGTCTTCGCCGAGCCCGCTTTCACCTGAAACCGCATGCCACTCCTCCGTACTTCGGGCCACGCATCGGCCGAAAAGCCAGGGCTTCAGTGTGGTCGATGCGGCGCGCCGGAGCGAGGGTGCATGCGCCGTGTCATGTCGTTTATGCAGTGCGGCATCAGCCGAGCATGTCCAAGCGGCGACGGGCTGAGGTACCCTCGCGTGCCCCCTCATCCACGGAGAGCCCATGTCGTCACTCACGGCCAAGACCACCGCCCTCATCCTCGCCGCCGGGCAGGGAACCCGCATGAAGAGCGCCCTCCCCAAGGTGCTCCACCCGGTGTGCGGCCGCCCGCTCGTCGCGTATCCGGTGCAAGCCGCGTTCGACGCGGGGTGTCACGACGTGGTCGTGGTCGTGGGGCACGGGCGTGAGCTCGTCGAGGCCGCGCTGAAGAAGGAGTTCGGCGATCGCGTGCGCACGGCCCTCCAATCCGAGCAGAAGGGGACGGGCGACGCCGCGCGCGCGGGCATCGGGGCCATCCCGGCCGACACCGAGCGCGTGCTCGTCTACTACGGAGACGTCCCGCTCCTCTCGGGCGACGACGTGCGCGCGGTCGCGACGGCGCTCGACGACGATCCGGTCGCCGGGCTCGCGCTCGCCACCTGTTCCATCGAGAACCCGCAGGGCTACGGCCGCGTGCTCCGCGACGCGCTCGGGCACATCGTCGAGATCCGCGAGCAGAAAGACCTGAAGACCGACGAGGAGCGCGCCGTCCGCGAGATAAACCCTGGCATCTACGCGTCGAGCCTCGCCTTCCTCCAAGAAGCGCTCGAGAGCCTCACGCCGAACAACGCGCAGAAGGAGTACTACCTCACCGACATCGTCGCCTTCGCGGCGAACCGCGGGCGCCGTGTGCTCGGTGTGCCCTCGCGCGCCGACGTCATGGAAGGCGCGAACGACCGCGCCCAGCTCGCGGCCCTCGAAGAGCAGATGCAGGCGCGCATCGTCCGCAAGCACCGCCTCGACGGGGTGACCGTGCGGGCGGGGGCGCGCATCGACTCCACCGTGACCATCGGCAAAGACGCCACCATCGAGGCCTACGCGGTGCTGCGCGGCAAGACGCAGGTGGGGCCGGGCGCGTTCGTCGACGTGGGCTCGGTGCTCACCGACGTCGTCGTCGAAGAGGGGGCGCACCTCAAGCCGTACACGGTGGCGACCCAGTCGACCATCGGAAAAAAGGCGCAAATCGGGCCGTTTTCGCACCTGCGCCCGGAGAGCACGATCGGCGAGGACGCCCACGTCGGCAACTTCGTCGAGACCAAGAAGACCACCATGGACAAGGGCGCGAAGGCGAACCACCTCGCGTACCTCGGCGACGGCGTGATCGGCGCCGGCGCGAACATCGGCGCGGGCACCATCTTCTGCAACTACGACGGCTACCAGAAGCACACGACCACCATCGGGGCGGGCGCGTTCATCGGGAGCGACTCGCAGCTCGTGGCGCCCGTGACGATCGGGGAGGGGGCGTACGTGGCCACCGGCACCACCGTGACGAAATCGGTGCCTGCCGACGCGCTCGCGATCTCGCGCGTGAAACAAGAGAACAAGGACGGCTACGCCGCGAAGCTCAAGGCCCGCATGAAGGCCGCCAAAGAGGCCGCCGCGAAGAAGTGAACGCCCTTGGAAGTGTCGGAATGAGCTCGGGTTTCCTGCGGCTCTCGGTCCGCAGGAGACCCGACCTCAGGCGCCCGTGGCGCCCGCCGGCTCGGCGCCGTCGATGACACGCTTGAGCGATCCTGGCACGAGCCCGTAGGCCTCGGCCGCCGCCACGAGGCCGGCGTTCTGCGCCACGTTCACGAGGAACTCCCTCGCGTACGGCGTGCCGCGTAGACCATCGACCCTCAAGACGAGCCGCGGCATGGCGCGCTCGATCGCGAACCGGGCGTCGCGGAGGCGGCCCATGTCGACGTACGCGTCGTGCAGGGCGAGGAAGATCGGGGCCTCGTTGAGGAGCGACGGGGAGCCGTCCTCGAGGAGGGTCACGGCCTCGAGGGCGAGCTCTTGGGCGCGTTCGGGTTCCCCGAGTCGGCGCTCGGCCTCGGCCCACACGCCGAGGGCCACGGGCACGAGGTCGAGCATCTTCGTCGAGCGGTAGGCGCCAGCCGCGGTCTTGAGCAGGGTGCGCGCGCGCTCGACGTCGGCCGTGTCGTTGCTGCGGAGGAGCTCGACGCCGCGATAGTAAAGCACTCCGAGCGTCGCGCGATCGTGGGGGACCCATCCCCCCGCCGCGGCGCCGTCGGCGAGGCCGCGCGGTTCGGCGAGGAGGGCGATCGTGTCGTCGTTCGGGCGAGGGCTCCCGTCGTCTTGCGTGTCGTCGGCGCGGTGCTCCTTCGGCCGAGGGGTCCCGAAGGTCGCCGCCCAGCAGAGCAGGATCATCTGCCCGTGACGGATGACCCCGGCGCTCCCGACAGCCTGACCGAGCGCGATGCCCGCGTCGATGGCGAGCCTGGCCTCGGCCTTCGCGCCGACCGTCGTGAGCGCGAAGCCCACGTTGATGGTCAGCATCGCCTCTTGGGTCTTGAGGCCGGCCTGGCACGCCGCCTCCGCCGCGCTCCTCCGCGCCTCGAGCGCGGCCCCCACTTCGCCCCGGGCTTGCCGAACGACGGCGAGCGTTTGCCAGGCGTCGACCGCGGCGCCCGGGATTCTCTGCCGGGCGGCGATCTCGAGCAGCTCTTCGGCCACGTCGGCGGCGCGCGTGAGCTGACCCGCGAACGCCGAGCGCGCCGCGAGCACCGCCGCGCTCTTGGCTTCTTCGTCGAAAAGTCCCAATTCTCTCGCAGACTTACGGACCTCGTCGAGCCCCTCGAGGGTGTCGGGTCCGCCGCCCTTCGCGTCCTCGTAGCGGAGCCTCGCACCCCGCGCGCGCACGCCGCTCGCGGCGTCGTAGATGGAGTCTTCCATGGCCGACACGGCGGTCTCGCGATCGGCCGCGCGAGGGTCGAGGCGAACGTGGGCCTCGTCGAGCAGGAAGGCGCGCGCGAACTGCGTGGGCTTGTCCTCGGCGAACGCGAGGGCCTTCTCGGCGTACGACGCGGCGTCGGCGTGGGCGCTCGCGGCGAGCGCGCGCCTCGCGGCCCTCTCGAGGTAGGTCGCGGCGTCCTTCGGGCGCCCACCGAGCTCGAGGTGCCGCGCGACGGTGGCGTCGTCCTCGCCGAGGCTCGCGAGCCAGAACCCGGCCTTCGCGTGGAGCTCGCGGAGCTCGTCGTCCCCGAGGGAGGCGTAGGCCACCTCGCGCGTGAGCGCGTGTTTGAACGCCCACTCGCGGGTGTCTCGAAAGCGCGACGTGGCCTGCTCCACGAGCAGCTCGGCGGCCCCGAGCGCACGGAGCGCCTCCGGAGCACCACGCACGCCGAGGCTCTCGAGGCCCGCGTCCCACCCCTGGAGACCGAACACCGACAGCTTCGCGATCGCGTCGCGGAGCTCTTCGTCGAGCGCGTCGAGGTGCACCTGGATGGCGGCCTCGATCGTGAGCGCGCCCGTCGCGTCGCGCCCTTGGGCGGCGAGCCGCGAGAGCTCCTCGGCGAACAGCGGAGACCCCGCGGCCTGCGCCGCGATCGCCTCGAGGGCTGCCTCGCCGGCCTCGCCCGAGGCGCGCTCTCCGAGCATGGCCTTGGCGATCGCGCGCACCGTGCGCTTCGCCAAGGGGCGGAGCTCGATGCGCACGTGATCGCGCGACGAGAACCTCTTGCCGTTCTCACGCAGGAACGAGGGCCGCGCCGTGACGAGCACGCAGAGCGGGTGCTTCGCGGCGCGCCCCATGACGTGATCGAGCCACGAGAGGCTCTCGGCGTCGGCCCACTGGGCGTCCTCGAGGGCGAGGAGCAGCGGGCCCTTCGCGGTGGCCCCGAGCGTCGCCTCGGTGAGCGCGAGCCAGAGGGCGTCGCGCGCGCCGCGAAAGTCGACCGACGTGGGCATGACCTCGTTCGTGAGGAGGCGCCCGAGGAGCTCTCGGTTGCGGTCGTCGATCGGACCTCCGCGCCCGTGGGTCAGCTCGGAGAGCGCCTCGGTGAGCTCCTCGCTGCTCGCCCCTTTGGGCAAGTGCGCGAGCGCCCTCGCGACGTCTCCCATGACGCTGAGCGCCTGCCCCTTCGAGAACGACTCGCACCGGACGAGCGCGAGCTTGGGCGACGTGGGGTGCGAGCCGATCCCTGCGAGCGCCTCGCGGCGGAGGCGGGTCTTGCCGATGCCGGGCAAGCCCGTGACCGAGATGAAGATGGGCGTTTTGTCCTCGGCGCTGCGCTCGTAGGCCGACAGGATCTGGGCGAGCTCCGCTTCGCGGCCCACGAACGGCGCGCCTCCCACGAGCTCGCGCCGCGCGATGACGGCGCCGCCCACGACCGCGGTCCCGTCGGCGCGGAGCTGAAACTCGTACCGGCCGCGGGCGAGCTCGCTCGTCGTCGTGTCGGCCAGCACCTGGCCCCTTCGTGCGTCTCTCGCGAGCGCAGCGGCCCGGTCCACGACCTCTCCCGTCGGCTTCGTGCGATCGATGCGCGAGCGCCCCGTCGCGATCCCGACGGCCGCGTTCGTCTTCGCGAGGCGCATGCCGAGGTCGAGCGCGCGCGCCGCCTCGTCCCCGAGCGTTTTGTGCACGCCGAAGTGCGCGACGATCGCGTCCCCGCCGAGCTCGGTGGCCTCCGCACCTCGTGCGCGGAGGTGGGAGAGTAGGCGATGCCTCGCCGGCCCTTTCGGGACGAAGGTCGCGAGGATGCTCGTGACGAGGCGCTGCCCCCCGAGGCCTCGGGACGTCGAGAGCACGATGCTCCCCACGCTCATCGGCGGCTCGGTCGCGAGCAGGTGGGCGCTCGGGGCCTCGGGCTCGTCGAGCTCGTGACGAATGCGGCGGAGCTCTTCGGCCACCTCACGGGCGGTGTCGGGACGCTCGTCGGGGAAGGTCGACAGCATGCGCCCGAGCAGCTCGTCGAGCGAGAGGGGCGCGTCGGGGAAGAGCTCGCGGAGGCGCGGCGCCGGGGTAGTGACGAGCTTGGCGAGCACGGCGATCGGGGTCGGCCCGACGTGCGGTGGCCTCCCCGTGAGCATCTCGAAGAGCGTGGCCCCGAGGCTGTATATGTCGGAGCGCGAGTCGACCTCGGACTCTCCCCGGGCCTGCTCGGGCGCCATGTACGCCGGGGTGCCGACGATGGCCCCTGTCTTCGTGAGGCGCGCGTCCTCGGCGCTCGCGACGCCGAAGTCGACGAGCTTGGTCACGAACGGGCCCGAGGTGCCCTCGGCGCTCCCCACCAAGAACACGTTCGAGGGCTTCACGTCGCGGTGGACGATGCCGGCCTCGTGCGCTGCCGTGAGCGCGTCGGCCACTTGGGCGGCGACCTCGATCGACTCGGCCACGGTGAGCGGCTTGCGCTTCTGCCGCTGGGCGATGTCCTCGCCCTCGAGCCACTCCATGGCCACGTAGGGTTGGCCCTCGTCGAGCTGGCCGAACGCGACCACCTTGACGATGCCCGGGGCCGACAGCCCCGCGAGCACCCGGCCTTCACGCGCGAACCGCGCCTCTTCGCCCGCGTCGACGCCGGAGATCGCGATCACCTTGAGCGCCACGGTCTGCGCCGTGATGCGGTCGAGCGCGCGAAACACGATGCCCACGCCGCCGCGCCCCACCTCGCGCTCGACGACGAAACGGCCGCCCATGACGAGCGGCGTGTCGTGCTCCCCCACACCGGCCATCATGGCGACGCCCCCTCGGCGCCCGGAGCCTTGGCTGCGCGTTTTCTCTCGCCGATCACGAACACCTCGTAGCTGTTCGTGCGGGTGCCCTCGGGGCGGATCGTGCGCTCCACCTCGAAGATGCGCTTTACCGCGGCCTTCGCGAGGGAGAAGTCCTCGCCCATGAAGATCTTTCCCACGAACGCCCCCCCAGGCTTCAAGAGCGCCTCGGCCACGCCGAGGGCCCGCATGAAAAGCTCGAAGCTCCGCGTCTGGTCTCCGAGCCGGTTCCCCGTCGTGTTCGGCGCCATGTCCGATAAGACGACGTCGTACGGGAAAAACTTCGACAGCGCCTCGGTTTCGAGCGAGAGGGCGTCGCCGATGAAAAACTCCGCCTGCGGAGGGAGCGTCGTCTCGAGGGGCTTCAGGTCCATGGCGAGCAGGTGGCCCTTCGCGCCGACCTTCCCCGCCGCGTAGAGCGCCCAGCTCCCCGGAGACGCGCCGAGCTCGAGCACGCTCTGACCCGGGCGAAGGAGCCGCGTGCGCTGGTCGATCTCCTCGAGCTTGAAGACGCTCCGGGCCGGGTATCCGGCCTTTTTGGCTTCGACGGTGAAGCGGTCGGCGCCTTTGTAAGGGTTTTTCCGCTTCATGGGACGACGGCTCGGTTCGCGCGGTTCGGCGTTCGGTGCGACGCGCGGGCCGATCGTGTGGTCCCGCGGTGGGGATCCGGTCGGATCCACCGACTCTCCTTGTCGCGCCTTTTTTCGCGAAAATCACGGCTTATTTCGTTGGCCTCCGGGTTGCAATCCCCGTGGGCACAACCCGAGAGGTGCGCCGTGACCATCAAGAGCCTCTTCCACGTCCAGTCGCGTTCGATCCGCCCCGCCCCGAAGCCCGACACCTCGTCCGAGACGATCGAGATCGCGGTCGTGTGGGACGAGGACCGCCCCCTCCGTGGGGTGTCCGAGCAGTCGTGGATGCGCGCGCGCGGCTGGTCGACCGAAGACTGAGCGTCGTGTAGCAGGCTTCAGAACGTGCCCACGAGACCCGCCCGTCCCGGCCCGAGGACCGGAGTGATCGCGATCTTCGCTGCGTCGTTCCGTACGGCGAACGTGCGCGGGGCCGTGAGGCCCACGACGAGCATCGCGGCACCGGCCGCCTGCGCGAGGCCGTCGACCACGAGGACGAGCTTGGCCGTGTCGCTCGACGCATCCTTCAAGTGAAGGAAGGGCCCCGCCACGGGCACGTACAGAGCTCCGGCGTTGCGCTCTCGGTTCGTGTCGTCGAGCGCGGCCGCGGTGAGCGCCGTGAGCAGGTAGAGCGAGCCGAAGGTGACGGCGCCGCCGATCACGAGGCCGCTCCGCACGCCGCCCTCGAGGTGGTAGCCGGCGGGCGCCGCTCGGTCGTCGTCCCAGCGCATGCGGGCGGGCCCCGAGGGGCTCTCGCTTTCGTTCGGCTCGGGGGTCGAAGCGCGCGGCGAGGGGGGCGCTTGCGGGGTCTTCGTCTCGGGCGGCGTCGCCTCCACGGCGGGGACATTCACGACGGCCGGGGCGGTGGCCGGCGGCGGCTCTTCCGCACGAGCCAGACGGGGGACGAGAGAGAGCCCGACGAGGGAGAGCGGGGCGACCCATCCAACAAAATGACGCATTGCCTTCATGTGGGCAGCAAGTGCGTCAAAGTCAATGCTGCGAATAACGCAATGCGAAACAAAAGCGCCACGAGGGCCCTGGCGACACCCCGCCATCGCGCCATAACGCCCGAGAATCGCAGCACAAAAGCAAAGCGCCTCGCGAGGTCCGCGAGGCGCCTTCGAGCCGAAGCTCAGCCGTCGATCAGGAGTTGCCCTTGAGGCGCTTCTTGACCGCGTGGCGGATGACGACGATGCCCGACTTCGCGCCGGGGATACCACCCTCGATGAGGAGGAGGTTCTTCTCGGCGTCGACGCGCGCGATCTTGAGGTTGAGGATGCTGACCGTCTCGTCGCCGTACTGCCCGCTCATTTTGAGGTTCGGGAGCGTGCGGCCCGGGGTCATGTTCGTACCGATCGAGCCACCGTGACGGCGGTACTCGTGCGTGCCGTGCGTCTGCACGCCGCCCGCGAAGTTCCAGCGGCGCATGACGCCGGTGTAGCCGCGGCCGCGGGTCTTGCCCTGCGCGTCGATGAACTGGCCTTCCTTGAAGACCTCGTCGAGCTTGATCGTGGCGCCGACCTCGAACTTGGCGGCGAAGTCGGGCTCGCAGCGGAGCTCGCGCACGACGCGCTTCGGGGTGACGTTCGCCTTCTTGAAGACGCCGAGCTCGGGCTTCGTGACGTGCTTCTCCTTGGCGTCGTTCATGCCGAGGACGAGGGCCGTGTAGCCGTCCTTCTCGGGGGTGCGCTTGGCGACCACCACGACGGGGCCAGCCTTGACGACGCACACGCGCTTGACGTTGCCGTCGGCGGCGAAATACTGAGTGAAACCAATCTTTTCGCCGATGATGCCGGGCTGCTGATTCATAATCGATTCTCCTTGCGTACCCCGAGAAGGGAAACCCCCGAGGAGATGCCGGCCGTTTGGCGTTTCGCCGAGGTTTCCCTAGGCTGAACCGGTCCACAGGGTACGCTGGACCAGGGGGACGAGCCCCACGCCGCGAGCCACCTCGCGGGGCGCGCACCATGGCAAACCCCCGCCCCCGAGTCAAGCGCTCCTGGGGCGTCTCGCGCGTCTCGGTCAACGAGGCCGAACGGCTCGAAAAGGCAGCCTTTTGGCTACTCGCCGGCGATCGGGATCGTGAGGGTGCCCGCGAGGCGAAAGATCCCCTTCGCGTCGGGGGACTCGGACTGCATGCGCGCGTCCGCCAGCCGGAGCACGAGCTGGGTGCGCGTCCGCGTCTCGACGACGGCGCTGCCCATGTCCGCCTCCCACACCTTCTCGCCCGCAGCCCCCGAGATCCCGGTCCCCTCGAAGTACACCACGTTCACCCGATCGAATCGGGAGAGCGACACGGTCTCCCCTTCGCGCGGGAGGTGCCCGGACGGGAACGCGACGCGGAGGGTCCGCGCCGTGCCGCTCGTCGTGTCGGTGAAGAGCGCGGAGCGACGGTCGTTCGTGAACGGGTAGCTTGCGTCCTTCAGGGAGAGCTGGCTCGTCGCGAGCGAGGCCTGCACGAAGTTCGGCGCCTCGCCCGTGATGGGCTCGTTCTCGGGGTTGCTCACGGCCAGGCTGGCCGCGCCGCCGGTCGCGTCGGGGAGCTTGGCGAGGGGCACCGTGACCGTGCCCTCGAGGGTGAACACGTCTTGGCCTGGCCCCTGGCCGAACTGGCCGACGGTCTGGAGGCGCAGCGTGACCTGGGTGGCCGAGATCGCCTCGACGAGGACCGCGCCGTCCCCGCCTGCGCGATGCGCCGTGCCTGTCGCGGGGTACGTCTCGACCCGAGCGCGTCGCGGGGGGAGCGCGGTCTGTGTGCTCGCCTCGGCTTGGAATCGCTCGGTGGCGTCGAGGGTCTGTGTGTCGTCGTACAGCGTGATCTCGATCGTGCGAAACGCGGCGATGGCGCGGTCTTCGGTGAGGCGCACGGTGAGCACCGAGCCGCCGCTCGGTCGCGGGCGAAGCTCCGCCGAGCCCTCCTTCGGGACGAAGGTGCCGAGCTTTGCCTGGGTCGGGAGCCCTGCCACGGCCTTCGCTTCGAGCGTGCCCGAGACGGGCCCCGGTGCAGGAGCGGCGTCCGCGGCGTCGGGGCGTGAGCCGTCGACGGGGGTGGCGTCGGGGCTCGCGCCGTCCGCCGTGCTCGCCTCGGGGATGGCGCCGTCGGCGGAGCTCGCCGCATCTGCCGTGGGAGGCTCGGGGGTCGACCCGCACGCCACGAACGGAAGCGCGGCGCCGAGCGCGAAGGGAAAAAAGACGTGAAAGACCCGCATGATACGAAGCTATCACCCGGTTTCCGTCAGGCGCCCGTCGTGCATGGTGAATCGTGCCGAAGCGGCATCCGCGAGGCCCTGGTCGTGGGTCACGGCGAGGACCGTGGTGCCCCCGGCGGCGAGCTCTCCGAAGAGCTTCCCGAGCTCCACTTTTCGCTTCGGATCGAGGGCGCTCGTCGGCTCGTCGAGGAGGAGCACCGCGGGCTCGAGCACCAGCGCCCGCGCGAGCGCGACACGTTGGGCTTGCCCCCCCGAGAGCTCTCCCGGGTACACGCTGGCCTTCTCGGCGACCCCGAGGCGCTCGAGCATCGCCATCGCCCTCTCGCGCGCGGCTCCGTCGCCGAGCCCGCGCACGTGGCGGAGCGCGAGCGTCACGTTCTCGACGACGCGAAGGTGAGGGAAGAGGTTCGGCTCTTGAAGGACGAGCACGGCCTTCCTCCGGAGCTGCAGCTTCAGCGCTTCGTCGCACGTGCCAGGCGCGAGCGTCATACCCGCGACACGCACCTCGCCGCGCGAGAACGGCAAGAACCCCGACAGCACGCGGAGCAGCGTCGACTTGCCCGAGCCCGACTCGCCCACGAGCGCCACGAACGAGCCTCGCTCCACCGTGAAGGTCACGTCGTCGAGCCTCTGCGGACGCTCTCCTTCGGCGGCCTCGGTGTCGACCGAGAGCCCTCGCGTGACGATCATGGCTTGGCCTCCGGGCGCGATTTCCGCGAGGCGCGCGCCTCGAACCGACGCGCGAGGCGCGCGAGGGGGTAGCTCATGGAGAGGTACAGGAGCGCGCACGCGAGGCCCGGTCCGCTCCACGATCTCACGTCGACTGCGGTGATGGACATCTGCTTTGTCAGCTCGACGACGGTGATCACGCTCACGAGCGAGCTGTCCTTGAGGAGCGAGACGAAATCGCTCGTGACGTTGGGGAGCGCGAGCCGCACCGCCTGCGGCACGACGACGCTCCGTACGACGCGGAAGCGCGAGAGCCCGAGGGCGAGCCCGGCCTCGGTGTGCCCCTCGGGGACGGCCTGGATGCCCGCGCGGTACGCCTCGGCCTCGTACGCCGCGTAGTTGAGCCCGAGCGCCAGCACGGCTGCGAACGGCGCCGGGAGCTTCACCCAGGGGGCGAGGCCGAAGTAGAGCAAGTAGAGCTGAAGGAGCAGCGGCGTACCTCGCATCACCTCGACGTACGTCGTCGCCATCGCCGACACGGGCCGACCGCCGTAGGTGCGAAGGCACGCGAGCGCGAGCCCGAGCGGCGCGGCGAGGGCCATGCCCGCGAGGGAGAGCGTGAGCGTGACGAGCGCGGCCCGGAGCAGCAAGACGAGGCGCGGGAGGTCGAACACGGGCTCGGGGCCCTCGGGCGCGGGCGTGGTGCTCTCGGGCGCGGGCGGTGGCAGGGCTCCGGCGTCGGCGCCCCCGTCGAGGCTCGTAGCGCTCGCGGGAGGTGGCTGGCCGAGCGCCGCGGCTTGCGCGGGTGCGTCCCACGTCATGAGCTTCTCGTCGCGTGGCTCGAGCAGCTTGGCGCGAGCGAGGATGTCCCGGAGCTCCCCCTTCGTGATCATGTCGCCGAGCGCGGCGTCGACGGCATCGCGCAGGCCCGGCTCCGAGCGCCGCGTCGCGACCGCGTAGAACCCGGGCTCCACGTCTCCGGAGACGACGAGCGACTTCTTTCCGGCCGAGTAGCGGACGGCGATGAGGTCGTCGAGCAGCACCCCGTCGATGCGCCCGTTCTCGAGGTCGATGTAGGGCTCGAGGCACCCTTCGTACGGCACCGGCACGGCGCCCGCTTCGCGCACGATCTCGAACGAGCGCGTGCCCGCGAGGGAGCCGATACGCTTCCCTTTCATCGCGTCGCGGGTGGGCGCGAGCGGGGCGTTCGCGCGGGTCATGAGGCGCGAGGCGTAGGTCTTGTACGGTCGTGTGTAAAGTACACGTGGTACGCGCGAGGCCGTCATCTCGAAGCCGTTCAGGATCACGTCGAACGTGCCACGGTCGAGCGCCGGCACCAGGGCGGACCAGTCGTTCTGCACGAACACGGCCTTCGCGCCGAGCCTCTTGGCGATGCCGTCGGCCACCTCGACCTCGAACCCCACGCGCTCGCCCTTCGCGTTCTCGTGCACGAACGGCTCGCCCCCTTGGACGTCACCTCCCCAGCGGAACGTCTTCGTGGTGGTGACGCGGCGGAGCCCAGGGTCTTGAGTCTCTTCGCCGGCGTGCGCCTCGGTCGCGGCCGCGAGCACGCTCGTGAGGCACAGGGCGGCGAGGGTGGCTTTCCCCGGAGTCACGCGGCGAGCGTACCCCGAACGACGACGCGCCCCACGGACGAAATCCGTAGGGCGCGTAGAGGGCTCTCGCCCGTCACGGCTTCGAGGTCGTCAGGGCGTCGGGTAGACGCAGCGGAGGCCGAGCTTGCCGTACTTGTTGAGGAGGTGCGACGAGTGGGTGGTCCCGATGCCGTGGCCCTCGAACGAGCCATTTTTCGCCCACGTCATCGACGACGCGAACGGCGTCGCGGCCGCCGGGTTCGAGATCGTGCCCGTGATCTCCATGAGCCCGTCGTTCAGCGAGTGGCCGTTCGCGCTCCTGCCGCGGAGCCGCCCGGGCGCCCCGATGAACACGGCGTAGTCGGTGCCGACGAGGTTCGGGTACTCGTACGAGTA
This sequence comes from Myxococcales bacterium, assembly GCA_016712525.1. NCBI lineage: Bacteria > Pseudomonadati > Myxococcota > Myxococcia > Myxococcales > Myxococcales bacterium. The sequence continues at coordinate 2,674,652 of JADJQX010000007.1, read as the reverse complement.
GAGGAAGTTCGCGTACTCGATGCTCTGGTTCGCCGCGGGAGCGAAGGGGCTGCCGGCGGCGCGGAGGCTCTCGTCGGTCGCGGTGGGGAAGCGGTTGCCGGCGAAGGTCGCGCTGCCTTGGCCCTTCGGCACCGGGCTCGCGCCCCACGGGTAAGTGCTCGCGCCCCACGCGGCGTCGTACTCCGCACGGGTCTGGAGGCGGCCGCCGTCCCAGATGCAGAACGACTGCGCCATGAGGTAGTTCACGCAGTTGAGCCCCTTCGTGTCGTCCACGTCCTGGCTCACCACGTGGGGAATGTCGCCCATGTAGGAGGACTGCACCTGCGGTGTCATCCAGTAGGTGTGCGTACCGGGCGCGCTCACGTAGCAGCCCGTCTGGCTCTGCGTGTTGTTGCGGAAGATGAAGCCGCCGAGGTGACGCCACACGCTCGTATACACGCCGGGGATGGGCGTCGCGTCGTTCTGCGAGCCCTCGGCGAGCTCGGCGGCGTTGGTGTTGCCGTCGAAGCTCGTGGGCAGGTACGGGTCCCACGCGGCGTTCATGGCCGCGCCCGGGGGGATTCGGCCCGCGGCGCGCTCGCCCTGGATGAACCCGCGCACGTTGCCGCCGATCGACGTGAGGAACGCGCGCATGCGGCCCGCCGTGACGCCGTACTTGCCGAGGTGCGTGTCGGCCATGCCCGGCACGGGCGCCGTCGCGCAGCAGCTCTCGTGGGTGGCGCCGACCTGGCCCACCTCACCGCGACCGCAGGTGTCGCCGCCGAACCGCGCCACGCAGCTCCGCCGCGGGGCGCACTTGAAGTTGTACGAGCAACCGTCCGATGCGCAGTCGTTCGCGACCTTGCAGCTCTTCGCGGCCGCGCACTTCGGGTTGCCCGCGCCGCCGCAGTCGACGTCGGTCTCGGTGCCGTTCTTCACGGCGTCGGTCGGGGTGGGCGCGCGGCACGTTCCCCCCGTGCACACGCGGCTCGTGCAGTCGTCGCCGACGTTGCACATCTTGGTGTCGGCGCACGCGGGCGCCGTGGGCCCGCCGCAGTCGACGTCGGTCTCGGTGCCGTTCTTCACGCCGTCGATCGCCGGGGCCTTGCACGTGCCCGCGTCGCACACGCCGCTCACGCAGTCGGTCTTCTGCACGCACTTGAGGCCCGTCGCGCACTTCGGGGCGATCGCGCCGCCGCAGTCGATGTCGCTCTCGTCGCCGTTCTTGGTGAGGTCGTCGCCCTTGGGCGCTTGGCACCGGAGGCCCTGACCGTCGCCCATGTCTTTGCAGACGCTGCTCGTGCAATCGAGGCGCGTGAGGCACTTCTTGCCGTCCTCACAGGCCTTCTTCGTGATGCCGCCGCAGTCGACGTCGGTCTCGTCGTTGTTTTGGACGCCGTCGGTGTTGGAGGCGACCGCACACTTGCCCGTTGGCAGACAGATCTTCGACGAGCAGTCGTCGGGCTTCTCGCAGTCGGCCTTGGGGCCGTCCGGAGCGGCGTCGGGCGTGCTCGTGGGGACCGTCGTCGTTGGGGTCGTGGACGTCGGCACCGCGGCGTCCACCGTGCCTTCCGGGTCGGGCGTGCTGGAGCACGCGACGGGCACGGCGACGAGCGAAGCGAGCAGGGTGAAGCCGAGCACGCGAGTACGGTTCATCGATCCTCCGGGTGGCGCGAGAGAGCGCCATCTTCGATGGTACGAGGATCTATGCCGTGATGCACGTCACCCGTTCGGGTGGGCCCCGGCCGAGGTGACCGCGGCCGCGTCAGCCTCGGGGGCCGCCTCGCGCGCCTCGGGCTCGAGCCTGGCGACGACCGCGCGCACCCCGTCGACGTGGGCCGAGGCGTTCAGCTCGCCCTCGAAAATGCCAGCGATTTCGCCGTGTTTGGAGATGACGTAGGTCAGCCTTCGGACGCGCCCGAAGAGGGAGAGCAGCACGCTCCTCGCGTCGTACGCGTCGGCGAGGGCACGGTCCTCGTCCGCCACGAGCGGAAAGGGGATGCGGTTTTCCCGGGCGAACCTCTCGTGGGACTCGTTCGAGTCGGTCGAGATGCCGATGACCTCGGTGTCGCGGGAGACGAGCTCGGGGTAGAGCTCACGGAAGCCACACGCCTCACGCGTGCAGACCAAGGTGAAGTCGGCCGGGTAGAAGAACAGGACGACGTTCTTCTTTCCGCGGTAGTCGGCGAGGCGAACGTTCTGGCCGTTGCTAGCGACGACGTCGAATTCCGGGGCGAGTTGACCGATGCGGAGGCTCACAGCCCTGACGATGCCACCGAACGGACGGGCGTTGCGAGCCGAGCGGGATCGGGCCGTTCCTTTTCGAACAAAAAAGCCGAGGCGCGGCAGCCTCGTGGGCCAGCCGCGCCTTCGTCCCTTCGCGAGGTGTCGGGCTCAGGCGTCTTTCTGGTCGCGGACGCGGGCGGCCTTGCCCTGCAGCTCGCGGAGGTAGAAGAGGCGCGCGCGGCGAACCACGCCACGCGAGACGACCTCGATCTTGTCGATGCGGGGCGAGTGCGAGAGGAAGACGCGCTCGACGCCGACACCGAAGCTCACCTTACGGACGGTGAAGGTGCTGCGGGCGCCCGCGCGGTGCCGCTTGAGGACGACGCCCTGGAAGACCTGGATGCGGTCCTTGTCGCCTTCGACGATTTTGTAGTGAACGCGAACGGTGTCGCCGACGCGAAAATCGACCGACTCCCGAAGCTGCGACGACTCGAGGTCCGCGATGATGGGGGTGTTCATGGCAAATTCTTCCGTTTCTCTCGAAGGTCCGGGCGGGAGGCTTGGCCTCTACGCCTCGCGAGGGGACGCTAGGGACGCGCGGAGTTACCACCCACCCCACCCCCTGTCAATGGACGCTCGGGGCCCTCACGAAATGCGCGACGCCCGCTCCCCGGAAGGAAGCGGGCGCCGACGGAAGAAGGCTCGGAAGGAGCTCAGGCCTTCTTGGGGGTGACGAGCTGCCAGCGCTCGCCGAGGTACGAGCCGATGAGCGTGAAGAGCACGCCGATTCCCCCCAGGATCACATAGAGGAAGGCCGGGAGGGTGCGCACCGTCTGGCTCGCATGAAGGAGGTAAGTGGACGGAATCGCTACCAAAAATGCGGCGATCATGGGCTCGATGAAGGTGCGCCCCGGGGAGATCATGCCGACCAGCAGCCCCCCGACGAACCACACCGGGATGCACACGATCATGCCGTTGCCGCCCTCGAAGTCGATGGCGCGGATGAGCCAGGGCAGGCCGAAGACCACGGCGCCCGTGAGGAGCGCCTGCACGGCCAGGGCGATCAGCGTCCACTGCACCGAGAGCCCGTCTTGTTGGTATCGGCGATCGGCCTCGTCCTCCTTGGAGCGGGCCGAGCCCTCGAGCGACTCGATCTTGGCGCCGCAGGACCCGCAGCGCTGGGACCCTTCGGGGTTCTTGTCGAAGCCGCAGGACGGACAGGTGACGAGCTTGTTCGAGGCCATCCCCGGCAGCATACGCAAGGTCTTCGACTCTTCGCAAAGTCTTTCCGGGAACCTCGGGAACCTCCCCGTGCAGGCGTTGTCGGTACGGTGTACCTTCTCTCCCATCGTTAGGCCCAAGCGTCCCGAGCCCACCGTGCACAGCGCGTCTCACACCCCCTCGCACCCTCCGATCTCGGGAGGCCCCGTGTCTCGCCCCTCCGAGGACGAGCTCGATCCGGAGCTGCTCGCCCTCCCGGATCCGCCGAAGCAGGGCCTCTGGGCGACCGTGCTCCTCCTCGTCGTGACGGCCCTGGCCTCCCTCGCCATGGTGGCCTCCCTCCGAAAAGACGTGGCCTATGCCTTCGCCTCCGCCATCCCCCGCGAGCTCGGCGACCTCGGGGCCGTCGATTTCCGCGGGGTCGAGGGCAACGAGCTCGTGCACGCCAAGGCCATGCTCGGCGGCGGCGGGGCCATTCGCTACGAACGCCCTTTCGACTCGGGGAGCTACCGCCTCGCGCCGGTCGTCGGGCACCCGAACGTGTGGGTCGAGATGCACGTGCCCCCGGGGGCCGAGTCGGGCCGTTTCGTCCCTCCCCAGGAGTTCTCCGGGCGCCTCGTGAAGTTCTCCGCCGTCGGTCCGAAGCACCGCGGTCTCGCGGGCTCGATCGCCTCGGCGACGGGCCAAGTGGTGCCGGAAGGCGCGTTTTTGCTCGCCGAGGGGGAGCGCCCCGACAACGCCCGCTGGGCCGTCGTGCTCGTGGTGCTCTTCTCGATTTTCGCCGCGTGGAACGTGCTCACCGTGGCGAAGCTCGTGCGCCCCGCCAAAGAGTGACGCCTCAGCCCGGTCGTTGACCGAACTTCTGCTCGCCCAGGTAGGTGGCGAAGGCCTCTTGGGCCTCGCGATCGCCGTGGTGGAGCGCGAGCCTCCGAGGTGTGGGAAGGTGCGATAGCCAGCCGAGCAGCTCTTTGCGGTCGGCGTGCGCGGAGAGGCCCTTCAGCGTCGCGATGCGCGCGCGGACCTTCACCTCTTCGCCGTCGAGGCGGACCCCGCGCCCGCTCTTGGCCGCGTCTTGGATGCGGCGTCCTGGGGTGCCCTCGGCTTGGTGACCGACGAAGAGCACGGTGGTCGACGGGTCGGGGAGGCCGTCGACGAGGTGGCGAACGATGCGGCCGCCTGTGCACATGCCGCTCCCGGCGATGACGAGCAGGGGGCCCGGGAGGTCGGCGAGCTTCCGCGAGTCTCGCCCGTGTTTGATCGGGAAGAGGGTCTTCCAGTCGAGGACGTCGTCGTCCCCATGGGCCATCTTCTCGACGCTCTCCTTGTCGAAGAGGCGCGAGAAGCGCTTGTAGGTGTCGGTCACGGCGAGGCCCATGGGGGTGTCGAGCGCCACGGGGAACGCGGGCACCCGGCCCGACTCGACGAGCTCGTTCAGGTAGTAAAGCAGCGTCTGGGTTCGGCCGATCGCGAAGCTCGGGACGAGCACGCGGCTCTTCTTCGCCACGGCGTCGAGCAAAATGGCCTCGAAATCGCCGAGCACGTCGTCGTGTCCGTGGGCGTGCTCGCGGCTCCCGTACGTGGTCTCGACGACCACGACGTCGAAGGGGCGGCTCATGTCCCACGTGGTGTTCGGATCGCGCAAGATGGGCGCGCCGGGGCGGCCGAGGTCCCCCGAGACGAGGGCCGAGGAGCGCGCGCTCCGCACCTCGACGCTCGCGGAGCCCAAGATGTGGCCGGCCTCGCGGAAGGCGAGCGAGATGCCCGGGAGCGCCTCGCGGAGCACGTCGTACGGGAAGGGGCGCGAGAGCGCGTCGAAGCGCGTGAGGAATGCACGTATCTCGGCGGTGGACGCGCGCTGCATCTCGAGGGCGTCCTCGAGCGAGAGCCGGGTGACGGCGAGCGTGGCCGCGGTGCCGAAGATGGGGCCTTGGTAGCCGCCCTCGAGCAGCGCGGGCAGGCTGCCGACGTGATCGTTGTGGCCGTGCGTGAGGACGACCGCGGCGGTGTCGCGGGCCGCTTCGGGGAAGACGAAATCGTGCGCGTCGCGGCCTTGAGGCACGCCGCAGTCGACCAAGACAGCCGATTTTCCGAGCTCGATGCGGGTCATCGCGCCGGTCACGCAGTCGTGGGCGCCGAGTAGGCGGAGCTCGCCGTCGGGGAGGGGATGCACACGCTCGCACGCGACGATGTCGGTCATCCCGCGAGCATCGCAGGATCGCGCGAGAGGCGAAAGCCCACCTGTCCGCGCGGCACCCGGAGCCGCCTCAGTAGCGCACGTTGACGGTCGTGCCTTTGTTGTCGGCCGAGATCACGCCGTGCCAGCCCTCGGGCACCTGGGGGTCGGTCCACATGAAGATGCGGCGCGCGTCGACCGGCGCGATGTTCACGCACCCGTGGCTGCGCGGCGTGCCGAACACGTCGTGCCAGTAGGCCGTGTGGAGCGCGTAGGCGCCCTCGAAGTACTGGACCCACGGCACGTCGCGGAGCTCGAACGTGCCCGAGCCGCGGCGGAGCTGCTTGCCGTCCTTGTCCTTGGGCGGGCCGCTCGCCGGGGCGCCCTCGGGCTTGCCGTTCGAGTCCATCGTCGCCGTGACGTGTTTGTTCTTGATGCGGAACGTGCCCTGAATCGTGCTCTTCGTGGTCTTCGGATCGCCGGCGCCGTCTTGTCCGGTCGAGACGAGCGTGGCGTACACGGGCTTTTTGCCCTCCCACAGCACGAGGACCTGGTTCTCGATCGAGACGTCGATCCACTTCTCGCCTTTGGCGGCGACGGGGGGCAGCTCGCCGGGCGCACGCGCCACGTGCAAGTCCTTGGATTTCATCCAGGTTCCGCCCTCGAGCTCGCGCTCTTGCCACTCGTCTTTGCCCCGGAGCTGGCCGGTGAGCTTGACTGGGGTGCGGGCCTTTTTGTTGCCTTCGTCGTGTTTGAGGAAGGCCATGGGGAAGCCCCACTTCTCGAGCTCGACGCCGTGGAAGCGCGAGGCCGTGTCGGGTTTGACCTTGGTCGTCGGGATGAGGCGGAGGTCGACCGTGACCGCGAACGGGCGGTTCAGGTGCTCCTTGTCGGTCTTGAAATAGCCGACGAAGGCGAGGCCCGAGTGGCGGATCACGCGGTTCGCGAAGATGGCGCCGTCGGGGACGGTGAAGCCGGAGACGTTCGGGATGAGGCGCTTCGTGCCGTCGAGCCAGAAGGGGGGCGGGTCGGCGTCGGACTTTCCGCCGAACAGCTCGCCGGCGCTCATCTCGGTGGAGAGCTTCTGGGGCTTGTACCCGAAGGCCTCGACGTCGTTCGCGCCGAGCACCACGGCGTTCATCTTGTCGCCCTTCTTTTCCCACGTGGCGAGGTGCTCTTTGAGGCTCATCTCGCTCTTGAGCTGCATGTCCTTCGTGGGGATCCGAAGGTACTGGGGCGCGACGGCGCGCACGAAGCCGTACGCGTAGGGGAGGGGCTTCGACACGTCGGGGCGCACGCTCGCGGCGCGCACGAGCGGGGCCTCGAGGTCCAGCGTGGCCGATTTGCCCACGCACACGAATCCCTTGGGCTCGACCTTCACCCACCCACCGGGCGCGGGGCACTCGCCGTTGGCCGTCGGATCTCCGACGCGCGGTACGATGGCTCCCATGCGCAGGTAGCCGACCTTCGTCGAGGCGGTGCTCGGCTTCTCGAAGATCTTGGTCTCCATGTCGAGCGCGGCGACGCACGCGCCCTTGCATGCGGGGTTCGGTTTGCTCGGCGTGGTGGCCGAGCTCAGCGCCGCCACGCTCACCTCGGCGTCGTCGGCTCCCCCGTCGGCTCCGGATGCGTCTTTCTTGCAGCCCGCGGCGCCGACTCCGGCGACGAGCGCAGCAGCGAGGAGGGCGAGGGCGGAGGCAGGGCGGTACGGCATGGTCACGGCGGGCCCACCATGAAGCGGGCCGAGAGCCTTTGCCAGAAAACGGTCCTTTTTTCCACCGGGGCGGGCCTGTGGGCCTCTCCGCGGCGGTGCCACCTCGGGAAACGCGCTACTTCACGGGGCGCTCGACGACCATGAGCCCCACCGAAAAGACGCCGTTCTTCGAGGGCTTCGGCATCTTCAGGGACGAGGTGCGCGCCGCGATGCAGGCCTCGTAGGCGGGGCAGCTCGGTCCGAGTGGGAGCCCCGGAGAGAAGCCCACGTGGCGGAGCGATCCGGAGGTCGTGACCTCGTAGCGCGCGTCGAGCGAGAGCCAGGGCTCGTCGCGCACGACCTTGTCGATGCGCAGGCACGCGAGCGGGGCGCATGCGCGGAACGACGGGACGGCCGCGTCGAACGCCGCGAGCGCCTCACCTCCGGCCATGCCGTACGGGGTCATGTCGGCACCCGAACGGGTCATCACGCGTGTTACGCGGGGTGACGTCGGTACGCTCGCGTCGAAGGAAGCGGGTGAGGACGGCGAGGAGGATGGCGTCGGAGACACGCTCGCGTCGAGGGCTCCCGCGTCTTTGCGCTTGCTCGACGGCGCCGCAGGGGCCTTGGCGCTGCCGGACGCGCTCGCCACGAGAGCGGGCTCGTCGTCGGGCTCCGTGCTCGAGGCGGACGTTGCCAACCCCGCGTCTTTGTTTGGATTTGTGGCGGCCGTGGGCGGCGGCTCCTCGCCGTGCCACACCGCGTAGCCGACCCCTACGCCGATCCCCGCGACGGCGAGCAGTCCGAGGCCCAGGCCCAGGACGACGAGCCCGACCGAGCTCCGCGCCGGCGCGTGCGGCGTTTGGGCCGCGGGAAAACCGGTCTGCCCTTGAGCGGGAGCCTGGGCCGTAGGGGGTGGTCCGTAGGGCGGCGCGGCCGTGGGCGGAGGGCCGTAGGCCGGCGCCGGAGACGTGGTCGGTGCGCCGTAGACAGGCCCCACGCTCGCGGCCGCGTGAGGTGGCCCGAACGGAGGGAGCGCGGGGGGCGACGGGTGGGTGGGCGGCGCGGCCGCGACGGTGGGGCCGAACGGCGAGGGGCTCGGCCCGAGGGCCGGCGTGCCTGGTGTGACCGACTGCGCGAGGTGCGACATCGGCAGGAGCGCCGCGGACGACGGGGCCTTCTGCACGAAGACCAAGAGCGCCTCGCGGAGGGCGTCGGCGGTTTGGAACCTGTGCGAGGGATCCTTGGCCATCGCGCGCTCGACGATCGCAGAGAGGCGCGGATCGATGCCTCTCACGACGCTCGTCAGCGGCGGCGGCGGCACGCGGACGATCTGCTCGAGGGCCTGTTCGAACGGGGCGTTCTCGTCGATGGGGAGCCTGCCGGAGAGCACGTGGTAGAGCGTGGCCCCGGCGGCGTACACGTCGGTGCGGCCGTCGATCGTGCCCGCGAGGGCCTGCTCGGGCGCCATGTATGCCGGCGTGCCGACCATGGTGCCGCGCACGGTGATCGGCGCCTCTCCCGTGAGCTTCGCGACCCCGAAGTCGACCACCTTGGCGAGGAAGAGCCCCGGCCCCATCGGCACGAGGCACACGTTGTCGGGCTTCACGTCGCGGTGGACGATGCCCGCGCGGTGGGCCGTGGCGAGCGCGTCGAGCACCTGGGTCATGAGGAGGCACCCGAGCTCGACCGGGATCGCGCCCTCGCGCCCGAGCTTCTGCCCGAGGGACTCGCCCGGCAGCCGCTCCATGACGAGCATCGGTGGCTCGCCAGAAAGCCATTGGAAATCCGTGACTTGTACGATGTTGGGGTGACCGAGAGCGGCGGCCGCGCGGGCCTCCCGTTCGAAGCGCCGCACGTCGTCCGGGGAGAGGGCCGCGCCCTGCCGCAAGAGGAGCTTGATGGCGACGGGCCGCCCGAGGCGCTCGTGGGTGGCCTCGTAGACGGCGCCCATCGCCCCGCGGCCGAGCAATCGCCCGACGCGGTACGCGCCGCCGAGGAGCCTGCCTTCGATGCCCTGGGTCACCCTGGAAGGATGGCACGACCCCGAGGCGCCGAGGTGCCTTTCCGAACGGCGGGTGGTTTTGCGACACTGGGGCATGCCCCCCGAAGACGAGCCGCTCGAGCGGCGCGCCCGCACCCACGCCGAGCGCCTCGCGTTCGTGCGCGAGCACACGGCGTCGAGGCCGGTGCCCCTCGTCCCCGAGATCTCGGTGCGCGTGGCGAGCGAGGTGACGCCGCTCTGGCACGCGACCGAGGCGTGGCTCGCGTCGCGAGGGATCGATCCGCCGTTCTGGGCGTTCCCGTGGGCGGGCGGTCAGGTGCTCGCGAGGTACCTGCTCGACACGCCCGCCGAGGTGCGAGATCTCCGCGTGCTCGACTTCGCGTCGGGCTCGGGGCTCGTGGCGATCGCCGCGGCGAGGGCCGGCGCACGAGAGGTGGTCGCGGTCGACATCGATCCCTTGGCGATCGCCGCGACGGAGCTCAACGCGGAGGCTTCGGGGGTGAGCGTCGAGGCGCGCGCAGAGGACGTCACCGGCCACGGGCTCGCCGATCGGTTCGACGTCGTGCTCGCCGGCGACGTGTTCTACGACGCGGCCGCGGCTGCCCGTTTTTTGCCATGGTTCCGGGAGCTTGCGGCCTCCGGGGTGCGGGTGCTCGTGGGGGACCCGGGGCGCACCTACGTGCCGACGCGAGGGGTCTCGTGCCTCTTCCGCGCCGACGTGCCGGTGCCGCTCGGGCTCGAGAGCCGCGAGACGCTCGCGTCGCGTGTGCTGTCGGTCGAGCCTATGGGGGACGTTCGACCTACTTCTTGACGCACTCGCCGAGGCACACCTTGCAGTCGCCCGAGGGTGCGCTCGTGACGACCGGAGACGCCCCGTCCTTGCGCCGAATGGTGCCCTTCGCGTTGTCGAAGCAGCGGGCCGCGCAGTCGGTCGCGCCGCCGCAGTCGACGTCGCACGTGGAGCCGTCGAGGCATTTCGCGTAGCAGGCCTCGCCCGCCTTGCAGGTCATGGTGCACGTTCGACCGGCGGGGCACTCGCAGCTCTGCGCGTCGCACGCGACCACGAGCGGGCCCGCGTCGGCCGGGTCGGCGACGGTCTCGGTGTCTCCGCACGCGCCGAGCGCGACGAAGAAAAGAGCCGTGAGCGGCGCGAGGCAAGCGAGGCGGGCGGGGCGAGCGGCGAAGGGCATGCGCGCCGGGATCTAGTGCACCACCCGCGGAACACAAGCCGGAATCGTGGCGCGAACCTCCGTCACAGGCGCGAGAGCCAGCCGAGGAACGCACGGTCGGCCTCGACGGGGGTCATGCCGACGACACGCGTGAACGCCTTCTCGCCGGACGGGTCGGCGTCGCGTTCGTCTCGGAAGGCGTGGTAAAAGTCCCAGAGCTTGCCGCGCTCGTCGAGCCACTGGCACACGTACCGCGCGAGCGCGTAGTGGAGGGACTCGTCGTCGTCGCGGAAGGTCTCGTCGCTCATGCCGAAGAGGGTGTGGGGCAAGGCCTTCGGGCGCTCGCCGGACGCGAGGGCTTGTTTGAGCCTCGGGAGGCGCCAGTTCTTCACGCCGTGGATCTCGCCGGGCTTCGTGAACGCGGGGGCCTCGAAGACGGACGCGATCCCCTCGTTCAGCCAGGTCGGCGCGCGTGGGAAATCGGCCTCGACCAAGGGGTGCACGAGCTCGTGGGTGAGCGTCCCGAGGCCGAGGCCCGCGTTCATCACCATCCACCGCTCGCTCGGCCAGTAGAAACCGTACGGCGAGATGCACGGCTCGTGGATCGCCGCTTTGCAGAACGCGCCGTACGAGGCCGCGTCCCCGAAGAGGTACACGGTGATGGCCTCGCGGGGTGTCTTCGCGAACCGCCCGTTCGTGAACGCGGCGAGCGCGCGCGTGACGAGGTCCCGGCTCTGCGCGAACGCCCCTCCGGTGAAGCCCCTCGCCCCGACGAGGAGGAACACCCCGCCCACCGTCGCCGTCTCGATGCCCTTGCCGAGCCTCGTGTGGGCGTCCGCATCGCGGACCCCGAGGTCGTGTGCGAGATCGTAGTTGGGTGTAGTCGAGGGTGGAGGTCCTTTCGTCGTGACCTCGGCCGGCGCGACGGCGGCTTCGGGCTCTGGGCTCGACGGGGCGAGCTTCGGCGCGGCGAGCGGGGCAGGCGGAGGTGTGCTCTTGGGGGTCGGATCGCGCGGGGCCGAGCAGCCCAGGGCGAGGGCCACGACGGCCAAGAGGAGCGTGGGCACCACGGGAAAGGGGCGGTCGGCTTCGCCACGCGTCGCCGGAATTTCGACTCTTGGACAGCTCTTCACCCCCTCCCGTCGCGCGAGGTGCGGCGTTCGTGACGTGGGGCGGTCGATTCTTCTAGGCGTGCACGGCGACGCGGCCGAGCCCGCTCGGGGGCTCGAATTTCGCGGGGCTTCCCTCGAGGCTCCGCTCGACGACCTTGTCCCAGTAGCGCGCGCCCGCGGCCTCGGCGTGGGCACGCGCTTCGGGGAGGTGGGCGAGCACGGTGTCGCGCACGCGGGTGAGGCCACGGAGGATCGGGAAGACGTGCCGCACGGCGCGGCGCTCGAGGCCGAGGTCGTCGGCGAGCGGGTCTCCGAGGAGGAGCCTCGTGAGCGCGGTGCCGAACGCGACGCGGAGGGGGGCGAGGCGGCGCTCCGCGGGGGATGCGGCGACCTCGAGGGGCACTCGGAGCAGGGCCCTCGTGAGCGCGCGCGCGTCGTCGTCGGGGGGCTCTTGGGTCTCGGCGATGAGCTCGGCGAGCGCGAACGCGTCGGACTCGCACGTCGGCAAGATCTCCTCGTCGACGCCCATGAGCCTCCCGATGACCCGCCAGAGGTGGAGGTAGTCGTCCGCCTCGGCGCGAGGGATCGTGGCGCCGAGGGTACGCAGGCCATCGAGGACGGCGATCGAGAAGAGCAGCGTCGTGCCGGCCATGTCGTGCTGGTTGATGGGGCGCCCCCACGAGGCCTCGTCCCACGTGCCGGAGCGCTCGATCATGGCTCGCACCTGCGCGTGCATGTACCGGACCTTGAGCGTGATTTGGTACCCATCGGCGCCGACGTCGAGGCCGCGCGGCTCGGAGATCGCCTGGACGAACCGGCCGGTCTCGGCGAGCCGACGTGGCGCCTGCGCCTCGAGCCGCCCCGACAGGACGAGCGGTTTGTTGCCGGCCGGCGACATGTACCCGAGCACGAGGGAGCGCCCGCCGAGCACGGCGCCGGCGAGCGGCCCGTAGCGCAAAAAGAGCCGGCGGCCTCGTTCGAGCCGAACCGGATCGACCCACGCGGGAACACGCTCGGTCTCGCCGAAGAACGCACGGAACGACGCGGGCGCCTCTGGGATGCTCGCGACGCCGTCGCGTGCCGCGCGCGTGAACAGGGAAAAACCAGCCCCGCGGGGCATCGTGAGCGCGTCGGCGACGACCGCGTCGGCGAGGGGATCGCCGCGGAGCAAGAACGGCGCGAGGCGATCGGCGCGTTCACCGAACCGCGCCCGCGCGGCCTCGAGGTTCACGTAGCGAGAGGGAATGCTCACGCCGTCATCGTACGCCGCCCCGAGGGCTTACGCGATCGCCGCGGGCTACGGCCGAGGTACCACGAACGGAACGAAGAACTCGTACGAGACGGCCACGGATGGCCCCTCGAAGGCGCCCATGTCGGCCTGCCGGAGCACCTCGATCACACACGCGCCCTCGGGCGTGTTCCGGTACGGCGGGCCGAGCGTCACCTCGCTCACCTTGCCGTCGTGACCGAACTTGAGCGTGGCGCCGCCCGTTCCCCACAAGCCCTTCTTTTCGCCGCGGCACGAGGCGACCTCTTTGGCGACGCGGTCGATGGCGGCCTTGGCGGCGCGAGGTTTGAAGTGAGCCTGGGCGGGCGCGCCGGCGGAGCTCGACGTGGTGGGCTCGGGCGCGGCGGCGCTCGGCATGGGCTGGAGGGTCAGGGCGGGCTCGGGTGCGGCGCTCGGCTCGGTGCGACCTGGGGTCGCCGGGTGGGGCTTCGGGTCGGTCGGGCTCGGGCCCTTTCGACCGACCCCGAGGATGAACGCGACCACGAGGAGCCCTACGGCCGCGCTCGCGAACGCCCCGAGGGCCATCGGCCCGAAGAGACCCGAGCGCTTCGCCTTGGGGCGCTCGGAGCTGGAGAGCGCCGAGGTGCTGTCGTCCGAGGGTTTCGACGGGGCCGCGGCGCTTGCGCTCGTGTCTCCCGCGCCGTCGCGGGCGCTCGCTTCGGCTTGGCGACGGATCTCTTCGGCGAGCGCGCGCGCGTCGTCGTTGGCGAGGGAGAGGGCCGCGGCCTTCTCGCGGGCGTTGGCGGCCACCTTGGCCGTCTCGTCGTCGTGCGGGCTCTTCGGGAGGATCGGCTCTTCCGCGGCCCGCGCGCGACCGGTGGCGACGGCGGGAAGAGCGGGACTCCCGGCGGGTCGCGCGGGCTCGGCCTCGGCTTGACCGGACGCCCCCGCGTCGTGACCGGACGGCGGGGCCGCTTTGCCGGAGCCGGGGAGGGCTTGAGCGGCTTCGGGGAGGGTCTGAGCGGGCAGGCCGTCGAACGAGGGCAGCCGAGCGGCGGGGATCTTGGGGGCGCTCGACGAACGTTCCAGGGCCTCGAGCGGTGACGGGGCCGGGACCGTCGGGAGCTCGTTCCGCTTGGCCGGCGAGGCCTCGGCCTGCGGTTTGACAGGGGCGCGGCGTAGCGACGCCGGCGGCCGGGAGGAGCTCCGTCGGGCAAACGGCGGTGGCGCCGAGCTCCGTCGAAGGACGAGACCTTCACGCTCGAGGGGCCGCTCCGCTGGCCGCGGTGGCAAGGGGGGAGGCTTCGGGGCGGCGGGCGCGGCCACCGCGGCCTCCTCGGGGCGCGACGGGCTCTTCGCGGGCTTCGGCGCGGCGCGCAGCTCGGCGTCGAGATCGCCTCGTGACACCCGCGTCGTCGACGCGTCGTCGGTCTCGACCCGAGGCGCCTCGGGGGTCGACCCGTCCCGGGTCTGCGCCACGGGTGGGGCCTTCGCTACCCGAGCCTCCGCCGCGGGGCTCGGGGCCGTCTCGGGTGCTCGGGCGGCCTCGGGTGGTGCGGGTGCGGGCGCGGGGTTCGTCTGTGCGGGGGCGGCTGGGGGAGCGGGCTCCTCGGTCTCCGCGTCGGCCGAGAAGAACGGGGGGGGCAGCAGCGACGTCGCGTGGCTCGCGTCATCGGCGAGGTCGGCGAGCGCGGCCTCGGGCGCCACCTCGGTGGGGCTCGGCGAGCGCGGCGCCCGTGGCGCTTCGGCGGTGGTGACGGCCGGGCGCGGGGGGGCCGCGGCGACCGGTTTTGTCGCGGGGCTCTTCGGTGGCTCGGCCTTCTCGGGGGCGGTGATCACGGCGTCCCAGTCGAGGTCGAGGTCGTCGGTCGAGTCCCCGAAGACGCCTCCCGTGACACTCGGCTGGGGCGGTGGCGGGAGCGAGAACCCCTCGGGGACCACGAGCCGCTCGGCCTCGGCTCTGACGGCCGGGACGTCGGCGCGGGACTTCCGACCGAGCGCGCGGAGCTTCTGCGTGACGAGCCGACCTCGGGCCCGCTTGGGGTTCTCGAGCGCGGGGCGAAGGACGAGCGTGCCCTCGCGTGCCGCGGCCTCGACGAGGGCCGCCCAAAAGGACCCCGCGTCGCTCGGGCGACGTGCCGGCTCGAGCGAGAGCGCACGTTCGAGCACGCGCGCGACGTCCTCGGGGAGGTCGAGCCCCATCGCCTTCGCGGTGGGGCGTGCCGCCGGATCGAGGACCTTCAGCATGGCCTTCGGCACGTCGGGCTCGTCGACCACGGGGCGGTCGGCGAGCACCTCGAGGACGAGGAGCGCGAGCGTGTACACGTCGGCCTGGGGGCCGGGGTCACCGAGGGTGCGCACGAGCTGCTCGGGCGCCGCGTACGCCGGCTCGAGGACACGCGCGCGCGGGGCGAGGGTCTCGCTCGCTTGGTCGACCGCGCGCCCGACGCCAAAATCGAGGATCTTCGAGCGGGTGACCCCCTCGGACACGGCCAAGAACACGTTGCTCGGCCGGAGCGCGTGATGAACGACGGCGCGACCGTGGGCGTACGCGAGGCCCTCGGCGACGTGCTCGAGCAGCCGGATCGCGTCGGCGAGAGAGCGCCGTGGGAGGGTCTTCCCGGCGGCGAGCTCCGCGCGACGGCCCGCGAGCATGCGCGCGAGGGACTCGCCCTCGAACCACTCCCGGACCATGTACGGCACGGTGGCCCCGGTGCGCGGCGCGAGCGTGCTGCCGCTGGCGAGCGTCTGGGCGATCGTGAGGCTGCCGCGGCCGAGCTCGTAGTGGAGCCGGCTCCCCTCGAGGAAGCTCTCCACGATCGGGCGCGAAAAGTCCGTGTCGAGCGTCTGTGGGAGCGCGAGGCACTTGATGGCGACGGGCGAGCCCACCTGGACGTGGTGGCCCCGGTAGACGACGCTGAGCCCGCCCTCTCCGGCGACGGAGTCGACGCAGAAGTGGTCGCCGAGCACGTCGCCGACCAGGTCGAGGGGATCGTCGGCCATGGGCGGGCGATTGTCACAAACAATGCCCCGTGGCAAAAGGGCAATCGCGTCGCGCACTTCCGACCGAAGAGTGGGCGGGGGTGGGCGAGGTGGGCGAGCGCCCCTCGAGGGTGGCTTAGGCCAAAAGCTCGATGTGGGTGATTTCGGCCGGGGCGCCGACCCGCATCGGGGGGCCCCAGTAGCCGGTGCCGCGGCTCACGTACACCTGGGTGTTTTCGTGCTGGTAGAGCCCGGCGACGAAGGGTTGCTGCAGCTTGACGGCCTGGTTCCAGGGGACCATCTGCCCGCCGTGGGTGTGGCCGGAGAGCACGAGCGAGACGCCGTGCCGAGCCGCCTCGAGGGCCGTGCGTGGCTGGTGGGCGAGCAGCACCAAAGGGAGGCTCGGATCGTGCCCCGCGATGGCCTTCGGCACGTCTTGGCCGTGCCCGTTCCCGAACGCGCGGGCGCCGAAGTCGTCGACCCCGGCGAGCACGAAGCCCCCTTCGCCTCCGAGGACCACGTGCTCGTTCCGGAGCACGCGTACGCCGAGCGTGCCGAGGTGGGCAATCCACGCGTCGGCGCCGGAGTAGTACTCGTGGTTGCCCGTGACGAAGAAGACGCCGTCTTTGGCGCGGAGATCGGCGAGGGGCGCCACGTGATCCCGGAGCTCCTCGACGCTGCCGTCGACGAGATCTCCGGTGATGACCACGGCGTCCGGCGAGAGGGCGTTCACCTGGTCCACGACCCTTCGGACGAACGCGCGATCGATCGTGGGCCCGACGTGCACGTCGGTGAGCTGCACGATGCGGTACCCCGGGCGACCGAGCCCGGAGAGGCGCACCCGCACACGCTCGATCGTGTGGCCCGAGAGCACGCTCGCGAGGCCGCTCGACGACAGCCCCACTCCCGCGAACGCCGCGGCGCCTCCGAGCACACGGGACACGAACTGTCGCCGCGAAGGGTCGCGGAGAGACGGCGCCGCGTGGCCGGCGAGGTGGACGCCGAGGCGGAGCACGTCCGTCGCGAGCACGGAGAGGACCAGGAAGAAGAAGAGGCCGAGCCACACGTAGACGAACCACGACAGCGGCGCGACGAAGGCCCGCGGGCCGCGCGCGAACGCGAGCCCGAGGACGAGCAGCACGGGCATCCCTCCGAGCCACGCCTTGCCCGCGCGGGCCCACCGCACGGAGAGCGCCGTGTCGCGGACGAGGCGCACGTAGAGGTAATAGTGCCCGCCGCCGAGCACCGCGGTCATGACGAAGAGGAAGACGGCGATTCGGCCGAAGGACATGGAGGGGCGTCTCTTTGGTGGCTCGGGCGTGTCGCCTGGTTGGCGCGCTCTACGAAGCTACGATGCCTTCGCGCGAGCGCCGTGCCGCGCCTCGGTAAACTTGTGCAAACCTCGGGTAAGATTGGTGTTTTTGGCGCCGAGCCGAAGCCCGCGAGGCAGGCTCAGCGCTTCTTGGCCGGGAGAGGCGTGCGCGCGAGCTCGAGCACGAGGCGGAGCTCTTCGGCCGTGACCTTCGTCACGCTGATGCGCGAGCGGCGAACGACGGCCATGTCTTTCAGGACAGGGTGCGCCTTCAGCGTGGCGAGCGTCACCGGGGCCACGAGCTTCTTCACCGGCTCGACGTCGACCACGCTCCAGTCTTCGTCCGTCGTCGGGTCGGGGTAGGCTTCTTTGGCGACCCGCGCGAGGCCGACGATCTCTTTGCCTTCGTTCGAGTGATAATAGAGAAGAAGGTCGCCCTTCTTCATGGCGCGGAGGTTGTTTCTCGCCTCGAAATTTCGAACGCCGTCCCAGAACGTGCGCCCGTCGGCGACGAGCTTCTCCCACGCGTAGACCGAGGGCTCGCTCTTCACGAGCCACGCCGATTGGCTGTCGACCATGGGCCGAGGCTACCCGTATTCTCACGGGATGGCTGCGACGATCTCGAGGTGCGTGCGCCGGGGGCGAAGGTGAGCCCTCGCCGAAAGTACGTGGCCGTGGCCGGGACGATCGGCGCGGGAAAGACGTCGCTCACGGCGTGGCTCGTGAAGCGCTACGGGTTCCGTCCGTTCTACGAGCCGAACGACGAGAACCCCTACCTCGCCGACTTCTACGCCGACATGAAGGCGTACGCCTTGCGGAGCCAGCTCTTCTTTTTGGCCCACAAAACGAAGCTCCACCAAGAGCTCGATCGCGCCGCGTCCCACGGTCCGGTGGTGATCGATCGCACCATCTACGAGGACGCCGAGATCTTCGCGAAGAACCTCCACCGGCAGAAGATCCTGGATGATCGAGACTTCGGTGTATACCGCACGCTCTACGAGAGCCTCCGGGACTCGCTCCGTCCCCCCGATCTGCTCGTGGCGCTCACGTGCTCTCTCAAGGCGACCAAGCGGCGCATCGCCACACGAGGCCGCGCCATGGAGGCCGAGATCCCCGATGCGTACCTGCGGCGGCTCCACAAGCTCTACGAAGAGTGGTTCGAGAGCTACACGCTCTCTCCCGTCGTGCGGATCGACACGACCGAGCTCGACTACGTCGAGAACCTGGTCGACCTCATCGAGCTGCAGAACACGATCGACCGCGCGCTCGGGTAGGCGCGGCGAGAAGTTGGTCGCGCGGCCCGATTTCGCGCACGCTGTGACGTGATGTCTCTCGCCGACGCCGATGCCCCCCCTTCGTCTCTCGAGCGCGACGCGGCCGACGCGGAGAGGGTGCGGCTCCTCGCCGTGGTGCGCCGGGCCATCGCGCTCGTGCGGGCGTACCGCGCCGAAGAGGGGCAGGCGGGGGGACCACGCGAGAGCGCGTGCCTCGTGACGGTTCGCGACGCGCGCGCGGCGCTGTCGAAGCTGCGGGCCGCGAGCTCCCCTCCGTTCGCCGCGGGCCCGGGCCTCGCCAAAGGAGCGCCCGTTCCCGCTCGTGGCGAACGTAAAAGCTCGTAACTACTGCTGTTTTTCGCGTTTTAGTAGGGCCGAGACCTCGGCGCACATGGGCGCCGAGCTCACCGTGCCGGCCGTGGTGCAGGCGTCGACGACGTGGGCCGCGAGGCACGAGCCGATCTGCGCCATCGGACGATCCCCGCCGTTTTTGGCGCACGCGAGCGCGCCGAAGCAGTCTTTCGTGCCAGCGAAGCAGGCGGCCACGACGGCCTGCTCGCCGAGCTTCCACGGCGTGAAGCGGCGGAGCACCGAGTCGCAGAGGGTCTCGCCGTCTTGGCCGGCGCACGCGGTGACGCACATGCCTCGCGCGTCTTGGATGGCTCGGCTCGGGGCGACCGTCCTCGCGACCTCGAGCTTGCAGTCGGCGCCGCACATGGCCCGCGTGCGGCAGAGCATGTACTTGTCGACGGCCTCTTTCGTCCAGACCTCCTCGAGGCAGGCGCGCTCTCCCAAGCACACCTTGTCGAGGATGGGCTCGTTCTCCTTGGAGATGCCGGCGCAGGCCTTCTCGTGCTCGCGCCGCTGGGTGCAGGCCTCGGCGTCCGGGAGGGGCGCGCCGACGAGAGAGAGAGGGGGAGGCTTCGGGGCCGCGGGGGGAGGGGGCTCCCCGCCGCAGGCCGCGAGCGCGAGCGCGACGCCGAGAGAGGCCGCGACGAGGCGACCTCCCCCAAGTGCGCGCGTGGGTGTCACGAGCGTCCGGCGGCCTCGACCGCCTCGATGCGCGCGAGGAGGAGATCGCGGTGGAGCTTCAGGGCCTTCGGCATCGTGTCGCCGATGGTGCCGAAGAACTCGTCGAGCGAGGTGAGCTCGCTCTTCCACTCGGCGAGGTCGATGTTCGTCGCCTCGTCGACCTGCTCGCTCGGGATGTGGAGGCCCGAGAGATCGAGATCCCCCGCCTTGGGCACCCAGCCGAAGAGGGTCTCTTGGCCGCCGACACGGAGGCGCGCGCGGTCGACGATCCACTTGAGGACGCGCATGTTCTCGCCGAAGCCCGGCCAGAGGAACTTGCCGTCTTTGCTCTTCCGGAACCAGTTGACCATGAAGATCTTCGGCGGGTTCGTGATGCTCGACTGCATCGAGAGCCAGTGCTGGAAGTACTCGCCCATGTTGTAGCCGCAGAAGGGCAGCATCGCGAACGGGTCGCGGCGAACGACGCCGACCTTGCCCGTGGCCGCGGCCGTCGTCTCGGAGCCCATGGTCGCGCCGAAGAAGACGCCGTTCAGCCAGTTGAAGGCTTGCATGACGAGCGGCACGGTGGTGGCGCGGCGGCCGCCGAAGATGATGGCCGAGATCGGCACGCCGGCGGGATCGTCGTAGAACTTCGACAGGGCGGGGTTGTTCGTGGCCGGGGCGGTGAAGCGCGAGTTCGGGTGCGCGGCCTTCTCGGTGGACTTGGACGTCCACGGGTTGCCCTTCCAGTCGATGAGATCGGGCGGGATCGGGCCGTCTTTGCCCTCCCACCAGACGTCGCCGTCGGGGGTCTTCGCGACGTTCGTGAAGATGGTGTCACGCGAGACCGACTTGAGCGCGTTCGGGTTCGACTCGTGGCTCGTGCCGGGCGCGACGCCGAAGTATCCGGCCTCGGGGTTCACGGCGTAGAGGCGACCGTCCTCGCCGACGCGCATCCACGCGATGTCGTCGCCCACCGTCCAGATTTTCCAGCCCTTGAAGCGCTTGGGCGGGATCATCATGGCGAAGTTCGTCTTGCCGCAGGCGCTCGGGAAGGCGGCGGCGACGTACGTCATCTCGCCCTCGGGGCTCTCGACGCCGAGGATGAGCATGTGCTCCGCGAGCCAGCCCTCTTTGCGACCGAGGTAGCTGCCGATGCGGAGGGCGAGGCACTTCTTGCCGAGGAGGACGTTGCCGCCGTACCCGGAGCCGACGCTCCAGATCGTGTTGTCCTGCGGGAAGTGGCAGATGAAGCGGCGCTCGGGGTTCACGTCGAGCGTGCAGTGGAGGCCGCGGTTGAAGTCGTTCGAGTCGCCCAGCATGGTGAGCGCCTGCGTGCCCATGCGCGTCATGATGCGCATGTTGAGTGCAACATACACGCTGTCGGTGAGCTCGACGCCGACCTTGCTCATGGGCGAGCCGATCGGGCCCATGACGTACGGGATGACGTACATCGTGCGGCCCTTCATCGAGCCGTCGAAGAGCTTGCCGAGCTTCTCGTAGCCCTCGGCGGGCGCCATCCAGTTGTTGGTGGGGCCGGCCTCTTCTTTGGTGGGCGTGCAGATGAACGTGAGGTGCTCGACACGTGCGACGTCGTTCGGGTTCGAGCGGTGCAGGTAGCAGCCGGGGAGCTTCTCGTGGTTCAGCGGCTCGAGGATGCCGGCTTTCACGGCGTGCTCGGTGAACCGCACCTTCTCTTCCTCCGAGCCGTCGCACCACACGATGTGGTCGGGCTTCGTGAGCTGGGCCATTTCTTTGACCCATGCGAGGAGGTGGGCGTTCTTGGTGGGCGGGGTGTCGGAAGGTGCGCTCATGGGAGGCTTCCGGAATACCGCATGTCGGGCCGGTGTGCATCGCCCGCGCGCGCCTTCGACGGGCCTCGCGGCACCTTTTTTCGGTGCCAACGCCGCCCCGCATGACAGGCACGCGACATGGATGCATGCTTCTTGAAGCCAATGAAAGCGAACGCCCCGGGTCTCACGCAAAGGATGCGCGATCGCGTACGCAACTACGACACTCTCGCATGCGTTGCGATCGGCGGCGTGGCCCTCGCGCTCTCGGGTTGCAGTGGACCGCCGCCGGCGCCGAAGTCGCAGATCGTCGCCGCCGCACCTCCGCGTGACGACGGGGGCGCAGCGAAAGGGGGCACGGGCGGCAGCGAGCACGCCGCGGCCCTCGAGCAGCTCAAGACGAGCGACGTGACCGCCCCGTGGAAAGATCGTCAGTCGTCGTTGCGTGTGCCCCTGCCCGACGCGAAGACGTGGGTGCGCGTGAAGTTCTGGGGGGTGCCGAGCCTCGTCGGGTTCCGCTACGGCAAACAACACCACGCCGTGGTCGGCGCGTTCACGACGCACGTCGAGGACAACACCGTGCCCGGCGCGTGCACGAAGTCGTTCGAGGCGTGGGCCGCGCCCTGGCTCGAGACGTTCGAGGTCGAGCTCGAGCGCAGCCCGCCCGAAGCCGTGGCGTGGCGCCCGTCGGCGAACGACACGGAGGCGCCGCGCATCGTCGAGATCGAGTCGGTCTTCGCCAAGACGGCCACGATCCTCGCGCGCGACAGCTACGCCGGGGCGTACGCGGCCTACCCGGTCTGGGGCAAGACCACGTGCCTCATCGTCGGCATGGCCGCCCCGTCGCGAGGCGAGGACGCGCGCGCCAAAGCCGTGCGTGACCGCTTCATCAAAGAGGTGCTGCCGAAGGTCGAGGTGCTCTCGCCCATCGAGCCGAAAGAGCGCTACTGACGGGGCTGTAGGCCGAGGTGGGACCCTCGCGCCCAATGCGCGACGAACCCGACGGCGCGGCGACGAATAGGCTGGAAGCTGGCGCTTTTCGCCCGGTACCTTCGGCGACACTCATGAAAAGTGTCCTCCGTACGTCCTCCTTCGCTCTGTCCGTTCCACTCCTCGCGTTGGCCTCCACGGCATGCGGGCCCGGCGCCGTCGGCGAGGCCGTGCGGCCCCAGACGCCGTCGGCCGCGAACGCCATCCAGTCCGACACCGCGGATACGCCCCTCTCGTGCCGCCCCGGCTCGTACGCCGAG
The DNA here is from genome assembly GCA_016712525.1 of Myxococcales bacterium. Lineage (NCBI taxonomy): Bacteria > Pseudomonadati > Myxococcota > Myxococcia > Myxococcales > Myxococcales bacterium. Next base: position 2,652,227 of record JADJQX010000007.1, on the reverse strand, counting down.
CCGCTCGTGGTCGATCTCTCGGCGTCGTCCCGCGTCGACTTCGAGGCCGCGATGGACAGCGGCGTGGCGCTCGTCCACTACGATTGCAAGGCCGTGCGCCTCGTCAAGGATTGCCGCCTCGCGGGCGACTACAAGTTCGCGGGCGTGAGCCGAAAAGAAGAGGTCATCCACCTCGACAGTCAAGACGAGATCAAGGCGAACCTCGCGTTCTCGCCCGTCGCCAAGGGCACCGTGGAAGCGAACCGCGCGGCCGCGCTCGACGTCGCGTACGTGCTCGTCGGCAAGCGCACGACGCCCGCGCTCGTGAGCAAGGGCGCCCTCGAGGGGAGCCAGTGCGGCGAGGTGACCCACTACGTGCGTGCGGCCTCGGTCGGCGCGTTCGCCGTGCAGACGTCGACCAAAGGGCGGGTCGCGGCCGCGGCCGACGTGTTCGGCTCGAGCGGCTCGGGCTCGTCCGGGAGCGTCAAACAAAACGCGAAAAAGGACGGAAATCCGAAGGCTTGCGAAGAGTCGAAGCCGGGCGCAGAGCAGCCCCCGGGCGAGTGCCGTTCGGCCATCCGGTTCGAGCTCGTGCCCGTGACCGAGAAGGTCGCGACCAAGAAGGGTGACGACAAGGCGCCCGACCCGAAGCACCCCGCGAAGGGCGCGCCCGCGAAGCCCGAGACGAAGCCCGACAAGGGGGACGCGCTCGTGATCGACGACCCGTGCCCCGAGGGGTACGGGCTCGTGGGCGGCAAGTGCGCGAAGAAGGTCGAGGGCGCTGCGGTCGCGCACCTCTGCGCCCCGAAGGACGTCGCCGATTGCGAGGCGCAGTGCACCGCCGGCCACATGGGGAGCTGCCACAACCTCGCGACGCTCGCCTTCGCGAACTACGGCAAGGACGTGTCGAACGCGCAGAACGTCAAGGACGAGACCCGCGCCGTCGAGCTTTGGAAGAAGGCGTGCGACGCGAACGTCATGGAGGCGTGCAACCAGTACGGTGACGCGCGCGCCACGAAGACGGGCACCTTCCCGGCCGACCCTGCGGCGGCCGACGCGGCGTACACCAAGGCGTGCGACGGCGGCAACTCGGAGGCCTGCTACACGAAGGGCGACCGGCTCATCACGGGCGCGGAGGGCGTGAAGAAGGACCCCGTGGCGGGCTTCGCGCTGCTCGGCCGCTCCTGCCGCCTCGGCCGGAGCTGGGCGTGCCGCGAGATGGCCGAGTACCTCTTCGAGGGCTCGAACGGCATCCCGAAGCTGCCCGCCAACGGAGACAAGCTCCTGTCGGCCTTCTGCGCCCAAGGCGACATGACGGCCTGCGACGATCTCGGCCTGCACCTCCTCGGCTTGTACGACGACGACGACAAGCCGGAGCGCCCCAACACCGATATCCCCAACGCGAAGGTGCGTGGTCGCGGCTACCTCGAGAAGGTGTGCAAGTCGACCTCGGCCAAGGGCCCGCGCGCGTGCGTGGTGCTCGGCCGCGTGCTCGCCGAGGACAACGATGCGAAGGGGCGCGCGCTGCTCACCGAGCGGTGCGACAAGTCCGGTAGCGGCGACGCCTGCCACTTCCTCGGTCGCTCCTACTGGGACGGCAAGGGCGGCCCGGCCGACAAGGCCAAGGCCGTCGAGCTCCTCCTCAAGTCGAAGGACGACGACGCCATGACCCGCGCCGGCATCGCGCTCATGAAGGGCGACGGCGTGAAGAAGGACGCGGCCCGCGGCAAGCAGATCCTCGACAAGCTCTGCAAGGACGAGGAGCACAAGCCGGCGTGCGAGGCCGTCGGCGGCGCCACGACGAAGCCCGCCGCTCCGGCTCCGGCGAAGAAGAAGTAGGTCCATCGACCGAACATGAACGTCGGCCCGGCCCTCGCGGCGCGGGCCGACGCGCGTTTCGAAACGCGGCGCGCGAGGCGTGCGGCACACGGCACCCCTCCCGGGAGAGCACCGGGCCTACGCGGACCCGGTAAGAGCCCTTACTTCCCCACGCACTCGTCGAGGGCGGCGAAGTAGTCGGTCATGAGCTCGGGGTTGAACCTATGGCCGAGGCCCGGGTACGTCTTGAGGGTCGCGTCGCCGCCTTCGCGGGCGAAGGTGTCGACCGTGGCCTTGCCCCACTTCGAGGCGATGACGTCGTCGGCTTCTCCGTGGAAGGCGCGGGTCTTGGCGGCCTTCTCTTTGGGCTTCGGAAGGAGGGGGCCGGGGAGCGAGCCTGCGACCGGGAGGGCGCACCGGAGCTCGTTCGGGTACTGCGCGGCGAAGGCGTAGGAGAGGATCGCACCCTGGGAAAAGCCCGTAACTACGTACTTTTTCCCGGCGACGACCTTCGCCACCGAGGCGTGGAGCTTCGTCATCGCGGCGCGGACGTTGTCGCCGAATTCGGCGTCCGTGAGACCTTCGCGGAGGGAGAACCACGAGAAGCCGTCGCCGAACGGGTCGTACGCGCGTGGCGAGAGCACGCGCACCTTTCCGCCGTAACGCTTGTAGAGTGCACTGAATGCCGCCGGGGTGTCGCCGCGGCCGTGAATGGCGACCACGATGGGGGCGTCGTCCGGGGCGTCGTTCGTGAAGGTCTCGAAGATCTCGGTCCCCTCGACGGTCAGCGTGCGCGACTCGGGGCGAGGCGCCTTCTTCACGGGGGCCTCGTCGCCCTCTCCGGGGGCCTGCGTTCGGCAGCCCGTGGAGACCGAGAGGACGAGCGAGGCGGCGAGCAAGAGGCGCTTCATGGCGGAGAGGGTAGCGCGCTCTCGGCGGGTTTCGCGAGGCCTTCGAGGCAGGAGTCGAGCTTCGCCCCGAGGGCCCGGCGCTCCTCGGCGTCGGTCGTGTGGCCGAGGGTCGGGTAGGTGACGAGCTCGGCCCGCCCGCCTGCTGCGGTGAAGGCGGCGACGGTCGCGCGAGCGCCCTCGAGGGGGACCTTGGTGTCGCGTTCGCCGTGGAACGCAAAGACGTCGGGGAGCTTCGCGCCCGGCCGTGGATGGAGCGGCTCGGGCAGCGTGCCGGCGATGGGGAGCGCGCACGCGATCTCGCTCGGGTAGCGCGCCGCGAGCGCGAACGCGAGGAAGCCTCCCTGGGAGAACCCGACGACGGCGTACCGCCTGCCCCGCGCGATGGCCGCGATGCGCGCGTGGACGGCCTCTCGTGCGTCCGACACCTCGCGCGCGAGCTCGGCCTCGGTCATCTTCGGGTGGATCTCGAACCACGAGGCGCCCTCGCCATACGACCGTGGGCCTCGAAGGAAGACGAACGTCGCGCGCGTGGGGTAGGCGTGGAACGTGTCGGAGAAGCTCTCGGGGGTGTCGCCGCGCCCGTGGAGCGCCACGACGAGCGGGGCGGGGGTCGAGCTCGCGTCCGTGCCCGCGCCGTTCTCGAGCACGACGGCGCGCCCCTCGTCGAGGTGCGTGAGCTGTGCACGTTTCTCCTTCGTCGTCCCGTCTCCGCAGGTGGTCGCGCACGCGGCGAGGTGCGCGAGCGCGAGGGCGGCGAGCGCGCGTCCGGGGAGCCTCACGGTCTCACCGCTTCGGGTGGGCCTCGAAGAATTTCATGACCTCTTCGCCCCATGTGAAGGCGTTCGGTCCCTTGCAAGGCACGGCGTACTGCGGCGAAAACGGCGGCATGGTGCTGCCCGGGAAGCAGTGCCCGCGCGAGCTCCCGAAGGGGCCCGTGGGCTCGGTCTCGTAGGCGTGCTCGAAGACCTCGAGGGTCGGCCCGCTCGGCTTGGTCCAGCGGCGATGGGTGTATTGTGCATTCGATGAGACGGTCTTCGGCGCGGGCAGGCCGTAGTCGGTGACGAGCGCGTCTCGGATCGAGGTCATGGTCGAAAAGGGGACGGGCACGTCGGTGCGGCCCACGAGGAAGAGCACGTCGGCCTTGCGCGACGGGGAGCGGCCTTGCGAAAAACAGGTGGTCTCGCCGTTGCCGTTGCCTGCCGCCGCGGGCGCGAACGACGCGAAGAGGTCCGGCGCGTCGCACACGAGCCTCCAGGTGACGAAGCCTCCGCGCGAGAAGCCCGTCGCGTGGATGCGTTTGTCGTCGACGCGGAAGACCTGGGCGAAGAGCCGCGTGATCGCGACGAGCTTCGCGTCCTCCGCGCGGGTCCACGTGGAGCCGGGCTGCCCGCCCCCGAACGCGGGGCCCGTGGGCGATATCACCACGTAACCCTTCTGTTTTCCGAGCGCGTGAAGGTTCGTGTTCTGGTCGATGAGCTTGCCGGTGCCCGTGTCGCCGTGGATTTGCAGGATGAGCCCGCAGCCCGGGGCGAGGCACGCGTCAGGGACCGTGGCGTCGACCCGGAGGCCCTCGCACGTGAAGACGTGGTCCTTGGCGGACACGTCCGTGATGCACCCGCTCGGCGTAGGCGGGGGAGGGCGCGCGGCGTCGGTGCCGGCGTCGCTCGAGGGGAGGGCGCTCGCGTCCACGCTCGGGGCCGAGGGCGACGACGTGGGGGAAGGTGAAGGGCCCGTGGGCGAGGCCGGGAGAGGCGGTGGCTCGCTCGACGACGCACACGCCGCGACGAACGAGAGCATGACCACGAGCCCGGGACGCGCGCGACCGACCATGACGAGAGCGTAGCAAGAACACGCACGAGCGGCCGTGAGAAGGGCGCACCTCGAGGGCGCTCGAGTCGGGGCGCGTCGTGCCGGTCAGGCCGTGGCGACGCGGTTCGCGAGGGCGTCGGCGAACTGCATCGTGGTCGCCGTGCCACCGAGGTCCGGGGTGCGCAAGCTCGGCTCGCGGAAGTGGTCGACCAAGGCCTTCTCGAGCTTCTCGCCGGCGTTCATCTCCCCATGTGGAAGAGCATCATGATCGCCGACTGGACGAGGGCCGTCGGGTTCGCCATGCCCTTGCCGGCGATGTCGGGGGCGGTGCCGTGCACGGCTTCGAACACCGCGTAATCTTTGCCGATATTGCTGCCGGGGACGATGCCGAGCCCGCCCACGAGGCCCGCGCCGAGATCGCTCAAGATGTCGCCGTAGAGGTTCTCGGTGACGATCACGTCGAGCTTGTTCGCGTTGCGCACCATGTTCATGGCGCACGCGTCGACGATGACCTCGGCGGGCTCGAGCTGCGGGTAGCGGGTGGCGACCTTTCGGAAGCTCTCGAGGAGGAGCCCGTCGGAGAGCTTCATGATGTTGGCCTTGTGCACCACGGTGACGCGCTTGCGGTTCATGCGCGTCGCGTAGTCGAAGGCGTACTCGCAGATGCGCGTGCAGCTCCGCTCGGTGATGAGCTTGATGCTCTGGGCGACGCCCGGCATGATCATGAGCTCGAGGCCCGCGTAGAGGTCCTCCGTGTTCTCTCGGACGATGACGATGTCGGTGCCCTCGAAGCGAGGCTCGAGGCCCGGGAGGCTGCGGATGGGGCGCACGTTCGCGTAGAGGTCGAGCTCTTGGCGGAGCGTGACGTTGACCGAGCGGAAGCCCTTGCCGATGGGCGTGCCGATGGGCCCCTTGAGACCCACCTTGTTGCGCTTCACGGACTCGATCACCTCGGGGGGAAGGGTGGTGCCCCGCACCTCGGCGACGGCGGCGCCCGCGTTGTGGACCTCCCAGTCGATCTTCACGCCGGTGGCTTCGAGCACGACGCGCGTGGCGTCCGACACTTCGGGACCGATGCCGTCCCCCGGGATGAGCGTAACCGTGTGGGCCATGGGGTCTTCACGGTAGCCCGAACGTGGCGCGCGAGAAATGCCCAAGCGTGGCGAATACCTCGGGAAATCGAGGCCGGGAACGCGCTAACGTCACGGCCTCATGGCGAGAGAGACGCAACACGTGCGCGCAAATGGGCAAGACCATCCGGTGATCGTGTGGGAGCCCGCGCACTCCCCCGCACGCGCCACGGTCGTGCTGCTGCACGGCTACATGGATGCGCCGGGCACCTTCGCGGACGTGGTGCCGGCGCTCCTCCACGCGGGGCTCCGGGTGCTCGCCCCGCACCAACGCGGCTTCGGCGAGGGCCCGCGCGTGCCCGCCGGCGCGTACTACCACTTCCCCGACTACGTGCACGACCTCGCCGAGATCGTCGACGTGCTCGTGCCGAACGAGCCGTTTTTCCTCGTGGGGCACTCCATGGGCGGCACCGTGGCGACCATGTACGCCGGGGCCTTCCCCGAGCGTGTCACGCGGCTCGCCCTGCTCGAGGGCACGGGCCCCATCGACAACCCGCCTGGCGTCGCGCCCATTCGGATGCGCAAGTGGATCGAGGATGTTCGCGCCCTCGCGACCAAAGAGAAGAAGCCCGTGCGCTCCCCGGAGGACGCGCTCCGGAGGCTTGCCCAGAACCACGGCCAAGTGCCCGTCGAGGTGCTCCGGCAGCGCCTCGACGACCTCCTCGGGGTCCAGCCCGACGGCACGTACGAGTGGCTCTTCGACCCGCTCCATCGCACCTTGTCGCCCTCGCCGTTCTTCGTTGCAACCTACAAGGAATTCGCGAAGCGCGTGGCGTGCCCGGTGCTGGTGGTCGACGGCGGGCCCTCGGGGTACCAACCTCCCGACGAGGCCGAGCGTGTGGCGTCGTTCGCCGACGTGAGTAAGGAGAGCCTGCCGAACGCGGGGCACATGCTCCACTGGACCGAGCCCGCGGCGCTCGCGAGGCTGCTCGTCGAGTTCTTCGCGCCGGCGTGACCGTGAGGGCGCGCCGACCCCGGCGACGCGTCAGCGGTACGACTTGACGAGCTCGGAGAGCTTCTTTCCTTCGCCGTCCTCGAGCATGCCTACGGCGAGCACGTTGAGGCGCGCCGGCTTCGCGAGCTCGGCGACGAGGTCACGGATGGCCTCGCGGGTGACGGCCGCGTTCTTCTCGAGGCGCTCTTCGACCGTCTCGAAGCGCTCGAACAAATACCCGCCGCCATAGAAGCTGCCGAGATCCTCGGGGGAGTCGAGCATGGCCTCGATGTCCCACGCGTTGCGCTTTCGGGCCTTGTCGAGCTCGGCCTCGGTGGGGCCGGAGGCGGCGAGCTCGCGCACGAGATCGAGCATCTCGCGGGCGACCTTGGTCGTGCGGGAGTGCTGCGTGCCGGCGGAGAAATCGATGACGCCCTGATCTTCGTAGCCGTCGAACGCCGCGCCTACGTCGTAGCAGAGGCCTTGGGAGTCGCAGATGCGGTGGTAGACGCGCGTGGACATGCCGTCGTCGAGGATGCGCATGAGCATGTCGATCGTCGGCCGCTCGGGGCTCGCCTCGGAGAAGGCGCGGAGCGAGAGCCGGAGCTCCGTCTGGCTCGTCACGTTCTCGACGAGCTTGATGCGCGGCTTCTTCTGCGTGCCCGTGAAGGGCTCGGCGACGATGCGCGGGCCGCGCGGGATCCCGGTGAAATGCGCCTCGGCGAGCTTGCGCGCGGCCTCGGCCGTGACCTTGCCCGAGAGCACCAACACGCAGTTCTCGGCGGTGTAGTGACGTGTGTGATGCGCGCGGAGCATACGCTCGTCGAACGAGCGGACGCGGGGCTCGTCGCCCGTGATGGTGTACCCGAGGGGGTGGTTCGGGAAGAGGAGCTCGCGGCACAGGTTGTCGGCGTCGACCTGGCGGCCCTCGTCGTCGAGGTCCTCGAGGATCTCTTCGGCGACGATGCCCTTCTCGATGTCGATGTCGAAGAAGCCCGGGTCGGTGAGGACCTCGGCGAAGAGGGCGCTCGCGGCCTCGAGGCTCTCTTCGGGGAGCGTGACCGAGAAGACGCCGAAGTCGGAGTGGGTGGCGGCGTAGAGGTACCCGCCGAGAGACTCGAACGCGTGGTTCACCGCGTTCGCGCTCCGGAGGCGCGAGGTGCCGCGGTAGAGCATGTGCTCGAGGAAGTGCGAGAGCCCGTTCGTCTCCGGCGTTTCGAAGCGCGAGCCGACACGGACGTACACCCCGACGTGCGCGCGGTGGAGCGTGGGCTGCGGCACGACGACGGTGCGCAGCCCGTTCGGGAGGACGAAGGTCTCGTAGGGAATGGGAGGGAGGCGCTTCAAGGGCTCACATGCCGTCGTCGTCGTCCATCGGACTGGGCGCGCCGGCGTCGCCCTTGCGCTTCTGGCCCGTGGCGAGGTCGAGGTTCGTCTTGATGTTGGCCTTCGAGGCCTCGCGGAGGCGCTGCACGTAGAGCGCGAGGGCCTCGGCCTGTTTGGCGGCGAGGAGCATCGACGCGTAGCCGTCGCGGTCCTTCTCGAAGTCGGCCTGGGTGGCGGGCTTCTGCTCGCGGATGAGCACGATCATGAAGCCGTCGTCGACGCGGAGCGGCTCGTCCATGATGGCGCCGGGCTTCGACTCGAAGGCGAAGAGGCGGACCTTGGTGTCGGCGTCCTCGGGGATGCCGGGGATCGGGGGAGCCTGGCGGTTCACGGCGCTGCCCGTGAGGGGCTGCGGGCGCTCCTGGTCGGTGTCGGCCACGTAGACCTTCGGGGGAGGCGCACCGGCATCGCCCGATGCGGCGTCCGCGCCGGCGTCTTTCGAGGCCTGGGGAGCGGGCGCGGGGGCCGGGGGCGGCGCCTTCACGAGCGGGGCGATGGCGGCCTTGGTCACGTCGTCGGGGCTCTTGCCGGCCTTGATCTCGGCGAGGATCTTGGAGGCGAGGTCTTTGGCGGCCTCGAGCGACTTGGCCTTCAGGTAGGCCTTCTTGCGCTTCTCTTTGCCGTCGTCGTCCTTGCGGATGACGTGGAAGCCGAACTGCGTCTCGACGGCGCCGCTCATCTCCCCTGGCTTCAAGGCGTCGGCGGCCTTCTTGAAGGGCTCGACGAACCCGTCGGTCTTGGTGCCGACGTCGCCGCCGCGCATGGCCGAGCCCGTGTCGTTCGAGACCTCTTTGGCCACGTCGGCGAAGGGTGCGCCCTTCTTGATGCGGTCGATGGCGGCCTCGAGCTTGGCTTTGGCGGCCGCTTTGTCCTCGTCTTTCGCGGACTTGTCGATTTTGACGAGCACGTGCCGGATCGTGTTGCCTTCGACCGTGGCCGCGTTCGTCGCGTCCTTCGCCCACTCTTCCACCTGGGCGTCCGTGGCCGTGACGGCGTACTTCTCCATGTAGGATGCACGCACCGGGATGTAGTTGAGCGCGGCGGTCGACTTCTCGTCGACGTAGCGGTCCCACACCTCGGACTCGGAAATGCGCACCGGGGCGCGCACGACGTCCCTCATGCGGGCCGCGAGGAGCTCGCGGTGTTGCCACTCGCGGAACTCGGCGGGGGAGCGCCCGGTCATGCCGCGCACGGTGCGCTCGTACACCTTCGAGTCGAACGTCTTCGTCTTCGGGTCGCGGAAAGCGCCGTAGAGCATCGGGTTGATGCGCCCGTCGCGGACGCCGAGCGTGTACGCGAGCTGGGGGTTGTCCGACGGGACGCTGACGAGGATGAACCCGGCGAAGATCGAGTCGGTCACCTCGTCGTCGCTGACGGTGATGCCGAGGCGGGTGGCCTCTTGGGCGAGGAGCTCGCGCTCGATGAGGCCGTCGACCGAGATCTTCCCGAGCCCCATGCCCTCGGCGCGGGCCGTGAGCAGCTCGCCGCCTTGGCCGCGCGGAATGAGCAAGCGGTAGGCCGCGCGTTGGGTGCGCGGGTCGATGCAGCTCCCGTGGACGTCGGCGACGCACTCTTCTTTGATCGAGCCGAGCTTCTGTCCGGCGTTCGGGCGGAAGCCGATGATGAAGACGAGGATCGTGGCGACGATGATGGCGCCGTAGACGACCGACGTGAGCCCGCGCTTTCGGAAGAGGTCCAACATGGGGACGCCGGCCATACCACGGCCCCACGCCGAATTCGAGCGCGGAGCTTTCTTCGGGGATGGAAGCGGCCACCCCGGCCGTTCACGGACCAGGGGACGCGGATGGGCTCTGCGTCCTACCCGAGGCCGTGGGGCAGGCCGCGGGCACGCTCGGATCTGCCTTCAGCGGCCGTGGCCGGCGCTCTTCTCGAGCCCGAGGGCGAAGCGGGCCTCGTCGCAGGCCTCTTCGAGGGTCTTCACGTCGAGCGTGTAGACGACCTCGTACAGCGTATCGAGGGTCTTCTCGGGGTCGACCGGGTCCTTCATGGGGATGACCTGGGTGCCGAGCTCCGAGAAGCCGTGGGCGGCGGCGGGACCGGCGAGCGAGCGCGCGCGATCGAAGAGGGTGTCGGGCCCTTCGCCGTGGAACGCGGACTGCTCGGCCCGCAGCGCGAGGCGTAGCCGGAACGTGCCGTTCAGCGGCGTTCGGACGCGGACCCCCGAGTCCAGGATGAGGTTCTCCCGCGGGCGGTCGGCGAGCACGATCTCGTCGCCGAGGGTGCGGTAGACCTCGAGACCGGCTTGGATGAGAGCTTTCTTGAGCTGTTGGGGGGTCACGAAACGCCTGCCGAGCTACGCCGTGCGGCCGACCGCATCGGCCCTGCACGTTTCACGAGAACATGCGACATCAAAGGCGGATGTGCGCTTTGCGTCAAGGCTTCTTCCTCGGCGCGCGGCCGAAAAGGTGATTCTTGGTGCTCTCTGCTGGGCCTTGCTATCCTCGCGAAGCTTTGACCAAACGTAGCCACCTGACACCTCCGGCCGGTGTGCCCATCACGGGCGTCCACGCGATGCGACGAGAGGGGGCGCGGCGCGAGGTGTCCGAGCGGGTGGTTCTGCGCAAGGGCGGCGCCGTGGTCGAGGGGTGGGCCCTCAACGTGAGCCGCGGCGGGGTTCGCCTCATCACGGAGGATCCTGTCGCGCTCGGGGACGTGTACGACGTCACCCTGGGCGACGAGCCTCGCGAGCGCTCGGCTCGGGTCGTGTGGATCCAAGAAGAGCCCGACGGGATGGTGTGTGGCCTCGCCTACGTGCCCGCCGCGGACGAGGGGCCCAAGACCGTGCCGCCCCCGCCGCCCGGTTCCAAGGTGCTCTGACCCGCCGAGCGGTCAGCAGCCCGTTGATCTTCGGACGACCCTTGGAAGTCCCCGACGGGGGACCGAGGCCGTTCGACGTCCGCCCGACCCGCCGAGGCGCGATCCGAGGAGCGCCCGGAGCCTACTTTTGTAGGTGAGGACGACCCTTGGAAGTCCCCGACGGGGGACGCACCGCAGGATCGCAACGAAGGCGGTCGGGATGCGGCGGCGACGACCCTTGGAAGTCCCCGAAGGGGGAGCGGCCGACGACCCTTGGAAGTCCCCGACGGGGGGTGGGAGAAAATCAACGGGCTGCTAACGTGCGCAGGCGAGGGTGACCGACTTCGTGACCCCATCGCGCGTGACCTTGGCCTCGCTCGTCCCGTCGAACGCGATGTCCACCGTGCCGCTCGCCCCTTCGACGGTGATCCGGCCTCCGGCCTCGGGGCAGGCGCCGCGGCAACGGGTGAGCTTGTCGAGGGTGACCGTGAGGGCCTCGCCTTCGACCTTTCCGGTGGAGCGGCCCGTGGTGGTGATGCACGCCTCGCCGGCGGTCGACGTGATGGTGCGCTGGACCGAGCGTGAGAAGGCGCGGTCGCGCGCGCTCTTGCCCTCGAGCTCCGCCTCCCACGTGGAGGTGCGGGTCGTGCCCTCGACCGAGACCGTGGCGCGCGCCGTGAGGCTCAACGTGGCGCGGCCGACCTCGAGATCGCGCGCGGTCAGCGTGAGGGAAATGCCCTGCCCGGTTGCCGGACGTGTGTAGCCGATCACCACCGTTCCCGTGAGCCTGCGGAGCCCGAACGGGCCCGTGCAGCCGGAGAAGACGTAGGTGACCTTGCGCGCCGCCGCGTCGTGGCTGGGTTTTACGCAACCGACCGGAAAGAATAGTATTTTTGCCCCGTCACCGAGGTCGCTCGGGGTCACTCCGCTCTCGAGCGCGGTGGCGAGGGAGAGCTGGCCGCCGGCCGAGCCGACGAGGGCCGCCGCGAGGGCCTCGGTGTCGCCCTCGTGGCTCACGAGGTCGGTGCCGTCGCGTGCGACGACGGTGGTCGTGTCGTCGTCGGCTTTGGGGGCGCAGGCGGCGACGGTCGCGAGAACCGTGACCCCCAACCATCCGAGCGCGCGAGCGCGCTCCGCGAAGAGCTGTGCGAACGGCGTCGGTCGCGCGCGGGCCATACGCCATTCGTAGCACCTCCTTCCGAGGCTGCATGCGCCTCGGGGGTAGGAAAATCGCGGTGGACGTCGGGGTGTCCGGAGGACGAAACGGCGTCCGGGGAAGGGTGGCCGATTCGTCCGCGGCGCGCTTCCGGCCGTGACGGTCGTGCCGTGGGGCTGGTACGAAGGAGGGATGGTGGAGACTCGGACGCGTGTCCTCAACTGGTTCGTGCGCGGGGGCGTCGTGGTTCGCCAGGGCGGTGAGCGGGTGCTCGTCGACGTGGACCCGGTGGTGGTCGGTCGCGACGAAGGGGCTCACGTCCGCTTCGACGATCCCGAGGTGAGCGCGCTCCACTGCGAGCTCCGCGCCTCGACCGAGGGCATCGTGCTGAAGGACCTCGGCTCGACCAACGGCACCTTCGTCGGGAAGGTGCGCGTGCGCGAGGTGCTGCTCGGCGAGCGGACGGAGATCACCGTCGGCCAGACCACGTTCGTCGTGGAGCCCACAGGAAAGAAGCGGGTCGACATCGGCTTCTCGGCGAGCTTCGGCGGCCTCGTGGGCTCGTCGGCCAAGATGCGCAGGCTCTACGGCGTGCTCGAGAAGGTCGCGCCCACGCCGCTCAGCGTGCTCATCCTCGGCGAGACCGGCACGGGCAAAGAGGTGGTCGCCAAGTCGGTCCACGACGCCTCACCCCGGAAAAATGGGCCTTTCGTGGTGGTCGACTGCGGCTCGATCCCACCCACGCTCGCGGAGAGCTTGCTCTTCGGCCACGAGAAGGGCGCGTTCACGGGCGCGAACGAGCGTCGCAAGGGGGCGCTCGCCGAGGCGAGCTCGGGGACCCTCTTCCTCGACGAGCTCGGGGAGCTGCCGATCGAGCTGCAGCCGAAGCTCCTCCGGGCGCTCGCCGAGCGGCAGGTGAAGCGGGTGGGCGCGTCGAGCTTCGAGCCGATCGACGTGCGCTTGCTCGCGGCCACGCGCCGTGATCTCGGGGCCGAGATGAACGCGGGGCGCTTCCGCTCCGACCTCTTCTTCCGCATCGCGCAGGTGCGCGTGGAGATGCCCTCTCTCCGCGAGCGCACGGCCGACATCCCCGAGATCGTGGCTGCCGTGTGCGCGCGCCAGGGCCTCCCCGAGCGGGCCGACGCCGTGGTCGCGTGGATCGAGAAGAACCTCGCCCACCACGACTGGCCCGGCAACGTGCGCGAGCTCGTCAACGTGGCCGAGGTCGCGGCGACGCTGGCCGACAGCCCCGAGGCGATCGACGACGTGCTCACCCTCGCGCGACCGGGCGGAGGCGATGCGGCGCGGGCGTTCGTCGGACCTTCGGGGGCCGAGGGTGGCGACGACGTGGGCTTCACCGAGTCGAAGCGCGCCGCCGTGGCCGCGTTCGAGCGCGGGTACTTCCAGTCGCTCTCCGAGAGCACCAAAGGCAACGTCAGCGAGATGGCCCGGCGGGCCGGCATGGAACGCCACCACGTGCGCGCCTATCTGCGAAAGTACGGAATTCGTTAGGCTTTTTGGCCCATGGTGCGGGGACGGCGCCGGACGAAATAAAAGATTGCGAGTGCTCGCTCTCTATGTCAAAGCCTTGGCATGCTCTGCGACATCGTGATTCGGGACGGGCTCACGTTCGACGGCACCGGCAAGGTCCCGCCGCGCATCCTCAACGTGGGCATTCGTGACGGGAAGGTCGTGAAGCTCACGACCGAGGCGCTCGAGGTCGGTCCCACGACGCGCGTCGTCGACGCGAAGGGCAAGTGGGTCATGCCGGGGTTCGTCGACGTGCACACCCACTACGACGCCGAGGTGCTGCGCGCGCCGAGCCTCTCCGAGTCGGTGCGGCACGGCGTGACCACGGTCACGATCGGGTCGTGCTCGATCGGCGCCGTGCTCTCCGAGCCGGAGGACTGCTCCGATCTCTTCACGCGCGTCGAGTCGGTGCCGCGCGAGCACGTGCTGCCGCTCCTCCGCGAGACGAAGACCTGGTCGACGCCGAAGGAGCTCGTGAGCTTCCTCGGCTCGCACCCGCTCGGGCCGAACCTCGCGACGTTCCTCGGTCACTCCGATCTCCGCGCGCGTGTGCTCGGGCTCGGGCGCGCCGTCGACGAGACCGTGCGCCCCTCGGAGGGTGAGCTCCGTGAGATGGAGACGTGGCTCCGCGAGGCCATCGACTGCGGGTTCGTCGGGCTCTCGACCATGACGAACCCGTGGGACAAGCTCGACGGCGATCGCTACCGCTCGGCGAAGCTGCCCTCGACCTACGCGACGTGGGGCGAGTACCGCAGGCTCCACCGTGTGCTCCGCGAGCGTGGGGCCGTGCTCCAGTCGGCGCCGAGCCTCGTCACCAAGGTGAACTCGCTGCTCTTCATGCTCGAGAGCGCGGGCCTCTTCTTCCGCAAGCCGCTCAAGACGACGCTCATCACGTTGGCCGACGCGAAGTCGAGCCCCGGGCTCCACCGGGTCATCGCGAAGGCCGCCGAGCTCTTGAACCGCTTCTTCGGCGCCGACCTGCGCTGGCAGACGCTGCCCATGCCGTTCGAGGTCTACGCCGACGGGATCGACCTCGTGGTCTTCGAGGAGTTCGGCGCCGGAGAGGCCGCGCTCCACCTCGCCGACGAGGCCTCGCGGAACACCCTCATGAGGGACCGTGAGTACCGCCGAACCTTCCGAAAAGACTACGAAAAGAAGTTCTCTCCCCGGGTCTGGCACAGGGACTTTCACGACGCGCGCATCGTGGCCTGCCCCGACGAGACCGTGGTCGGCAAGACGTTCGGCGAGGTCGCCGAGCTGAGGAAGCTCCACCCGGTCGACGCCTTCTTGGATCTCGTCGTCGAGCACGGGAAAAAGCTCCGGTGGAACACCACCATCGCGAACCACAGGGCGCGCGAGGTCGAGCGCATGGTGTCGGAGCCTGCGGCGCTCGTCGGCTTCAGCGACGCGGGCGCGCACATCCGCAACATGGCCTTCTACGCGTTCCCGCTCCACCTGCTCCGGCTCGTGCGGCGCGCGTCGCTCGAGGGCCGGACCGTGATGTCCATCGAACGCGCCGTTCACCGCCTGACCGGAGAGATCGCGGACTTCCTCGGCATCGACGCGGGCCACCTCCGCGAGGGCTCGCGCGCCGACGTCGTGGTGATCGATCCGGCCGCGCTCGACGAGCGCCTCGACGTCTACCACGAGGCCACCATGGAGGGCTTCGGCGACCTCCGTCGCATGGTGAACCGCAGCGACGGCGCGGTCGAGTGCGTGCTCGTCGCGGGGCGCGTGGCCTTCGAGCACGACGAGGCGGAGGGCGCGCGGTTCCACCCCGACCTCGGGCGGCGCACGGGCTTCGGCAGGTTCCTCCCGGCTCGCACGGCAGCGCGCACCGTCGAAGCGGGTCGCTCGGTCGACGTGGGCGAAGGGCCGAAGCCCGAGGCCGCCGAGAGGGCGGCATGAGCACACTCGATGCGGTTCGTAAGTTGCCGAAACGAAAAGAGAAAGAGCCCGAGAAGGCGACCCGCCGGACGCAAGGCGAGCGCCGCGAGACGATGACCCGGAGGCTCCTCGACGCGGCCCGTGACGAGCTCGTCCTCTCGGGTTACGCGGGGGCGACCACGGCGCGGGTGTGCGAGCGCGCGGGGGTGTCGCAGGGGGCGCTCTTTCGTCACTTCCCGACGCGCGAGGCCCTCATGGTCGCGGTCGCCGAGGACGTGGGGGCGCGCCTCCTCGCGGGCTACGAGGCCTCGTTCCGTGAGCGTAGCCGCGACGGCGCCCCCCTCGACGAGCTCCTCCGCCGCGCCCTCCGCCTCGTGCGGGAGGTCTGTCGCGGCCACGAGAACCAAGCGCTCTACGAGCTCGTCGTCGCCTCGCGGGTCGATCCTCGGCTGCGCGAGGTGGTCGGTCCGCGGCGGGCCTCGTACCACGCGGCGATCGTCGCGCTCTCGGCGGGGCTCTTCCCCGGCCTCGCCGAGGTCATGGGAGCGCAGTTTCCCCTGCTCGTGGGCACCTTGCTCGCCGTGTTCGACGGCGAGGCGCTGCACGGGTTCGTCCTCGACCGTGACCCCGTGGCCGACGAGGCCCGCATCGAGCTGCTCGTCTCGCTCGTGATGGGAGCCGTGCCTCGAAGCGCGTCGTGAGCGCTTTATGCACCCCGCGTCGGGCCCGCGTGTACGATGCACGTATGTCTCGTGTGCCTTGGCTCTTCTTCGTCGCCGCGGTCGCCGCGAGCTCCATGGGGTGTGCCGCGCCGCCTCCTGCCGCGCCGCCGCCCTCGAAGGAGCCCGCCGCCGCGCCCGCGGGCCCTCTCGCGGCCCAGGTCGCCGAGGGCCGTGCCCTCGTGCTCGCGTACGACGCGCAGATCTCCGAGACCCTCGACGCGCCCGCTGCCGTGGAGCTGCTCGTGCTCGGGCGCGACGAGAAGACGACGGACAGGCTCCACGGGCACCCCATCCTGGTGCGGCGGATGCTCCCTCCCGAGAAGCTCGAGAGGGCGCGCGCGACGTTCTATGCGTCGCTCGTGCGAGGCCCGTTCGTGAAGGCGACCTGCCCCGAGGCGCCCTTCGCGCTCGTCGTGCGCGGCGCGCTCGTGCTCGAGATCCTCGTGTGCGAGGCGCCTCCCGCGATCGACGTGTTTCGTGCGCGTGCGCCCGACTTCGCCATGGATCCCTCTCGAGGGCGAGCGTTCGCCGCGGAGGTGCGCGCCCTCGCCGCCGAGTGAGACGCGTTGCGCCCTTCGCGTGCCGTGGATCTCGCTCTACTTGGCGGCCTCGGCCGACGCGCTCACGTCGAAGAGTGTGTAAGGCGCCATGTCGAGGTGGAAGTGGTCTTGGTGGCCGACGTAGCCCGGGCCGAGCACCACGCGAAAGAGCGGGCGAAGCCGGAGCGCGAGCCTGTGGAGGAACCGCTTGTGCACGGTGCCCGCCGCGCCCTTCGCGTCGAAGTGGGCCATCACCGAGACGCCGAAGCCCTGCGCGAGCTCGCGCGGGAGCCCGTCGGGGAGCTTCTGGCCCTTCGGGAGCGGCGCGAACGTGAAGGCCGCGACGTCGATGCCGTTGCCGAGCCCGTGCTCGCTCACGAGGTTCGGGTACCCGGGGATCCTGCGGCAGTTGTACGCCCCGAGGTGCTGGAGGCTCGCGGGGGCGCGCCCGTAGACCTCGATCGCCACGGCACGCACCAAGGCCTCGAGCTCTTTCAGCTTGGCGACGAACGCCGGGTGCACCTGGACCTGCCCCTGGAAGGGCACGAGCGAGCCACCGTAGAGCGTGAGGGGGATGTCGGGGCAGCGGAATTTCCCGCGGGTCGGCACCTCGCGAGAGAGCTCGTCGAGCGCGTAGGTGGCCGCGTCGGCGCGGGCGGTGCCGTCCGAGGAGGCGAGCGCAACGAGGCCTGCGATGACCCCGAAGAGGACCGAACGACGCGCGAGGACCGAGGAGCTTTGGGACGTGGGCATGGCTCTCCGGGAGTCGCTCCCGCAGCCTCGAGTGTGACACGCGCGCGTACGAACGCCTGTCTCGGATCTCAGAACACGAAGCCTGCGCCGGCGCGACCCACACGGACGGTCTCGCTCCGTGACCCGACCACGAACGCCGTGCCGAGCGCGATCGTGGCCACGCCGAGCACGATGGGGATCGAAAGAGTCGTGTAAGCTGCCGTTTTTGCTCCAGAATACTCCGAGGCGAGGCGCTCGCGCTCGAGGGGGTCGTCGCTCGCGTCGTGGGTGCTCGCGATCGACAGGGCCGAGCCGTACTGGATGGCGGGGACGAGCACGGAGACCGCCGTGGCGCCCGCACCGACGAAGATCCACACGGGCGAGAACGGCCTCACGGTGCGGGTCTCGAAGACGGGGAGCGGGTCGCGTCGTTTCGGGGGCTCCTCGGGTGGGGGGGGCTCGACCACGCGCTCTTCGCCGGCGACCACGTCGATCGTGCGCTCGACCGAGCTCGGCCCGGTGCGAAACGTGAGCGTGTGCGGGCCGGGGGAGAGCAGCACGGAGAACCCTGCGGGGCGCTCGGTCCCGCGGTCGACGCGCACGAGGACCGGGGCCTTCGTCGGAGGGACGCGCACCCTCCCGCGCGATCGCGACAGCTCCTCGAGCCGCGCTTCGGCGTCGTGGGCTTGCCGCTCGACGAGGTCGGGGAGCGCCTCTCCTCGAGCGCGCCGGGCGCGGACCGAGCCGAGGTACACGTCGTAGAACTCGGTCGCCCGCGACGCGTCCCCGAACGCGTCGAACGCGCGCCCGAGGTTGAACGCCAAGCGGTAGCCGCGCTCGGGGCCGAGCGTGTCGTAGATCGCCTGCCAGACCACGATCGCCCCGGCGTAGTCGCCCGCCGTGTACGCGTCCATGCCGCGGCGGAACTGCGCGCGCGAGGCCTCGAGGGGATCGTCTCCTGGGCTCTTCGCGGGCTCGCTCGGGGGCTCGTCGGCGCGCGCGTCTCCGGCCGTGAGCGGGAGCCCTGCGACGGCCGCCGCGACGAGCACGGCGAAGCGTCGGGCCGAGGGGTGCGAGGAGCGATGCATCACGAACGAGGCCGAGCGTACCCGAAAATCGGCCGGGCCTCAGAAGGGCGTCGGGTCGACGTCGAGCGGGACGCTGGCCGACGGCTTCGGCCGGGCCGACGCGCTCGCGGGGACCGCCGCCGAGGGGCCTTGGCTCGGGGCGGGGGCGGGCTTCGACGGCACGCTCGGGTGCGCGGGGACGCGTGTGGGCGCGGGCGCGGCGACCGCGGACGGGACCACGCTCGCCGTGGGCACCGGGGCCGTGGACCTCGCGGAGGGCGCTTCGGTGGGGGCGCCCCGCGTGGACGGTGCGGCCTCGGCCAGGGTCGCGGGGGCCCCGTCGTGGGCCGGATCGCGAGGGCCCCGCGCGAGCACGAAGCCCGCGCCGACGAGCCCGACGGTGACCACGGCGAACAGGGCGAATGGTCCGTTTTTGTTTGGCTTTTTGGGGGAGCCGACGCTGTCGAACGAGAACGATGCGTCGTCGCTCGGGGAGGTCGACCGAGAGGACCTCGGCGACGTGGTCGTCGTCGCGGTGGGCTCGGCTGGGAGCGCGGAGGGGAGGCTCTTTCGGACGGGCTCGATCGCCTCGTCGAGGTGGGCGCGGCGGGCACGGATCGCCTCGCTCCCCACCTCGAGGACCCACGCCGCGAGGTCGTCGTCGGTGGGGCCTCCGGCGCCTTGGACGTACGCCTCGAGCGCGCGCGCGACCTCTTCGGCGGTCTCGGGGCGGTCTCCGGGCTCCCGCGCGACGAGCCGCGCGCAGAGGGGCGCGAGCGCGTCGTCCCCGGAGATCGGCGGGGGGGACTCGAGGGCGAGCTTGCGCAAGACCTCGAGCTCCGTCCCGTCGCCCCACATGCGTGTACCTTCCACGCATTCGTAGAGGATCGCGCCGAGCGAGAAGAGATCGGAGCGCCGATCGAGCGGATCTCCGAGGCCCTGCTCGGGGGACATGTAGGCCGTCTTGCCGCGGACCTCGCCCGTCTTGGTGAGGCCGCGACCGGCGTCGATCTTGGCCACGCCGAAGTCGAGCAGGACGACCCTGCCGGAGGTGGACACGAGGACGTTGTGCGGGGAAATATCGCGGTGGACGAGGTTTTGGGGCGCGCCCGACTCGTCCCGGAGCTCGTGGGCCTCGTGGAGGCCGCGCGCGAGGGCCGCGACGATTTTGGCGGCGAGCGTGCGCGGGAGCTTCGCGCCCTTCTCGCGGGCGAGCACGAGCAGCTTGTCGAGCGGGAGGCCGTCGACGAAATCCATGACCAGGTAGGGGCCGTCGTCGTCCTCGCCGGCTTCGAGGGTGCGCACCACGTTCGGGTGGGTGAGGCGCGTGGCGACGCGGCCCTCGCGCAAGAAGAGCTCGCGCTTCTCGGCGTCCTTCGCGTACTCGGGGAGGAGCCGCTTCCGCGCGAAGCTCTTGCCCTCGCCGTCCAGCACGAGCGACACGACGCCCATACCCCCACGCCCGAGCTCGAGCACTTCGCGGAGCTCGGCTCGCTTCGGCTCGGTGGGAGGCGCGTGCGCGCTCGGCTCGTGGGGCGGCCCGTCGGGCATCGACGGAAGCGTAGCAAAACCCGCGTGCGAGGAGGTCCGCCGTGCGTCGCCCGAAGGGCCCGGGTGGTGTAGCCTCGAGGGGTGGTGCGTGTGAGGGACCTCCGTCGCTTCGTCGTGGCGCTCGTGGCGGCCGGGCTCGGGGCCTCGGGCTGCTTGCCCGAACTGCGCGAATTTCCTCCGGAAAGCACAGGTTTGCGGTGCGGCGACGGGTTCGTGGCGCTCGCGGCTTCGGGGGGCGAGCAGTGCGATCCGGGCGAGGGCGGGGCCGTCGGGTGCAGCCGCGCGTGTGTCGTCGAGTGTGCAGGCGGGACCTCGGTCGCGACGCGGCACTGCTACTTCGTCGCGGCGAAGGCGGCGAGCTACCAAGAGGCCGCCGAGGCGTGCCGCGCGGCCTCGGCGCACGTGGTCACCTTCTCGGGCGACGACGAGATCCGGTCGGTCGAGGCTGCGGCTCCGGCGGGCGAGTACTGGGTCGGGCTCACGAAAGACTTCACCGGCGTGTACACCCCGGAGGGGCGCGACGAGCCTGGATTTCCCGAGCCTCCCGACACGGGGCCCTGCCCGGGGTGCTTCGCGCGGGCGGAGGCCTCGGGCACGTTCCCCGATGTCGCAGGTCAGGCCGGTCAAGGCTGCCTCGTGGCGACGCCGGGCCTGCGTGAGCCGTGGCGCCGCGTCTCGTGCACGAAGGCGCCGAAGGCGTACGACGTCGTGTGCGAGCGCGAGCCCCCGGGCCAGCGCTCCGAGCCCTGCACGGGCGGCATCTGCGTTCGCCTTCCGTTCACCGAGAAGCGGTACCTCTACGTCGCGCAGCTCACGTCGGCGAGCGGCGCGCAAGAGGGGTGCGTCGCGCTGGGGGGCCGCTTGGTCACGCTCGAGAGCCCCGAGGAGCGCGAGGAGCTCTCGCGGGAGCTCGCTCGGTACGCGCCCGAGCAGGGCGTGTGGGTGGGCCTCGCGCGACGAGCCCAAGACGGCCCCTTCACCTGGGAGGATGGCAAACCCGAGACGCTGGTGCTCTGGGGCGACCGGGAGCCCGATCGCGACGGTGCCCCGAAGAGCCCCGTCCGCGCGTTCCTCGACTTGCGCGGCGGCCGCTACGACACGCGCCTCCTCCGCGCGGCGCACGACGACAAACCTCGCGGGTACCTCTGCCAGTACTGACGTCGGCGAGCCGGGGTGCGCGCCCTTCGAAACGAAACGAGGCCCCGCCGGGGTTCGGCGAGGCCTCGATGGGAGCGAAGCGCGTTCAACGGCCCGCGATGCGGTCGTTCAGGCGCTTCACCACGTGCGCGTAGCCCTGCCCCGGGGTGGTGAGCATCTTGTGGAACTGCTCGTAGTAGTTCTTCGTCATGCTCGAGCCCTCGGTCACCATGTCGGCCACCTTGAAGGTGCCGGGCTGGCCGATGACGACGTAGTCGACCGTGACCGGAGCTTCACGGGGGTTCACGCGGCTCTTGGCCTCGGTGCGGATCTTGGTGTCGCCGTTGGCGAGGGCCTTCGAGCCCTTGTACGAGATGTCGTAGTCGACGGTCTTCGTGAGGGTCTTCTTGTAGTTGCGCTCGACGAGCTTCTTGAGGAGGCCCGTGACCTCGCGCTTTTGCTCGTCGGTGAGGCCGTCCCAGTGGTTCTGGCACTGCGAGATCGCGGCCGGGCAGGGCTTGCCGAAGGTGCGGCGGGCGAGCTCGTCGTAGTCGACCATGCGATCGAGCTCTTGGGAGATGGAGGCCTCTCGGCTCGCGGCCGCGGGTTGTTTCATGAGGTTCGAGAGGCGCCCGTGCTCTTGCTCGACGAACGCCTGCGCGTTGGCCTGGGCCGCCGCGGGGAGCGCGAGGCCGATGGTGAGAGCGAAGGCCGACGCGGCGAAGAGGCGGCGAGCGACCGGGAGCAAACCAAGCTTCATGACGGACTCCTTGGAGGTGGCACGGCGGTTGGGCCGACCACGGGCGAAGCAGCTAGCAAAAGACGGACCAAGAGGTGAAACGAAAGGGGCCTCGAGCGGTCGCGGACGACTCGGTGGAGGCCCTCGGATAGACGGCGCAGCGCGGCTTCGATTCACCACGACCTGGAGAACGAAACGAATAAACTTAGGAATATTCGACGTTTACAGGGGTGGATCGGGGTTTTTCAGGCGGAGCGAGAAGACCGCGCCGTGGCCCTCGGGGGACGTGACCTCGATGGTGGCTCCGAGGGTGGCGTGGTCGTCCACGATGCGCTTCACCACGGCGAGACCGAGGCCGGCCCCTGACGCCCTTGTCGTATAGAAGGCGTCGAAAATTCTCGCTCGGTCCTGGGCTGCGATGCCCGGGCCCCCGTCTTCGACCTCGACGAGGGTCTCTCCTGCGCCCGGGCGGACCCGGACCGTGACCTTGGAGCCCGCGCGCGTGACTTGCACCCCGTTGCGCACGAGGTTCCACAAGACCTGCTTCATCTGGGCGGGATCACACTCCGCGAACGCGCCCGTCTCGGGTCCGTCGTAGAGGACGGTCACGTCGCCGGCGGCACTTCGTTCGGAGTGGGAGGCGAGGGCGCGAACGTCTTGCGCGAGGCGGGCGAGGTCGACGCGCTCGGGGCGGGGCTCGCGAGGTTTCGAGAGGTCCATCATGTCGGTGACGAGGTCGTTCAGGCGGAGCGCCTCGCGGTGGATGATGGTGCAGAGCTGACGGTCCTCGTCGCCGAGCGCGGGAGACTCGCGGAGCATCTCGACCGAGCCCGAGATCGACCCGAGCGGGTTCCGGATCTCGTGGGCGAGGCCCGCCGCGATGCGACCGAGCACCGCGAGCCTCTCGGCGGCTTCGGCGCGCGCGGCGGCGGCCTCGAGCTGGCCACCCGTGCGCTTCAGGCGCTCGGCGAGGTAGCCCGCGAGCGCGCCCACGAGGCCGATGCCGAGCGCGTTCGTGAGCATCGGGTAGGCGACCGCCTCGAGCGAGGTGGCGTAGGCGCGCAGTTGATCGGGTGGGGGCAAGAGCGCCTTCGTCCCGAGCGCGAGGCAGAGCACGAAGTAGAAGACGATGCCGACCAGCGCGGCGAGCGCCGAGCCCCGGAGGCCGATGACGACGGCCGCGACGAGGCACGTGAGCCCGTAGAACGAGGTGGCCCCGCTGCCCGCGCCGCCCGACACGTAGACGATGGCCGTCCACGTGAGCTGATCGAGGACGATCTGCGCGTACGCGAGGCGCGCGACGTTCTTTCCGGCGCGGAGGACGAGCGCGTACACGAGCGCGAGCACGAGGCCCGAGCCGAGCGTGACGAACATGACCCGCTCGCTCTGGGGGTACCGCGCGAGCTCGCCCTGCAGATAGAACGCCGAGGTGACGAAGAGGAGGACGAGGAGGAACGCGAGACGTAAGCCCGTCGTCCAAGCGACGCGCGCCCAGAGCCCGCGGTCCTCCGCACGAACCGGCGCGCCGAGCTTCACGTCACGTCGTCTTGATCTTGCCGGCGATGCTGAAGATCGGGAGGTACATGGCGACGAGCACGACGCCGACCGTGCCGCCGATGCCGACCATCATGACCGGCTCGATGAGGCTCGTGAGGGCCGCGACCGCCACGTCGACCTCGTCTTCGTAGAAGTCCGCGATTTTGGTCAGCATTTGGTCGAGCGCGCCGGTCTGTTCGCCGACGCCGACCATCTGGACGACCATGGGCGGGAAGACCTTCGCCTCGGCGAGCGGCCCGGCGATGTTCTTGCCCTCGCTCACCTTCTGCCGCGAGTACTGGATGGCGTCTTGGATGACGAGGTTGCCGGCCGTCTTGGCGACGATGTCCATGGCGTCGAGGATGGGGACACCCGACGTGAGCAGCGTGCCGAGCGTGCGCGTGAAGCGCGCCACGGCGATCTTCTTGAGGACGCCGCCGATGACGGGCAGGCGGAGGAACACGCGGTGGGCCGCGCGTTTGAAGGGCGTTCGGCTGTAGGCCACCGTCCACCCGAAGATGAGCCCGCCGATGCCGAGGAAGATGAGGAGCGCGTGCTGCGTGAAGGCCTCGGAGGCCCACACGACCTTCTGGGTGAGCCAGGGGAGCTCGTCGTCCGAGCCGAGGTCTTTGAAGATGCCCTTGAACTGCGGGATGACGAAGCCGAGGAGGCCGACGAGCAGGCCGATGAAGATCACCAAGACGACCGACGGGTAGACGAGGGCGCCGGTGACCTGGCGCTGCAGCTTGACCGCCTTCTCGTTGTACTGCGCGAGGCGGTTCAAGATGGTGTCGAGGATGCCGCCGACCTCTCCGGCTTGGACGAGGTTCGTGTAGAGCTGATCGAAGACCTTGGGGTGCCGGCGCAGCGAGTCGCTGAAGGTCATGCCCTGCTCGACCGAGGCCTTCACGTCCGAGAGGACCACCGCGAAGCGCTTATTGTCGGTCTGGCCTTGAAGGATGTCGAGGCACTGCACGATGGGCAGGCCGGCGTCGATCATGGTCGCGAAGAGGCGCGTGAAGGTGACGAGGTCTTTCGTGCTGACGCCCGAGCCGAACTGGATGTTCAGCGAGGCGCTCTTCTTTTTGACCTTCGTGGGCGTGAGCTGTTGAGCACGGAGGCGCTGATTGACGACGTTCTCGTCGTCGGCCTCCATCGTGCCACGTCGCAAATCGCCGGCTCTGCCGCGCGCTTCCCAGACGAACTCCGCCATGCGGTGAAGCTTATCGGCACGTACGACGCGCGGTCAAAAGGCTTGCGCCCTTTCTCCAGGATTTTCGGCCGGGCGAGCGCGTGTGGTTGAATATCCGCATGCAACGTGCGAGGCCCAACACGCTGCCCTGCCCCGAGGCGGGGGCCCTGGCCCGCGACGTGGTCGCGCGGGGGATAGCTCCACACGCGGCCGTCGGCTACTTCGGCGTCACGGGGCCTGCCCGCGTGGGCGGGCACGACGAGGCGATCTTCGACCTCGCGAGCCTCACGAAGCCCATGACGGCCGTGGCGTTCGTGAAGGCCGGCCTCGATCGCCGGGCGCCGCTGGTCTCGTACCTCCCCGAGCTCCACGACACCCCTTCGGCCGAGGTGCCGCTCGAGCTCTTCCTCGCGCATCGGGCGGGGGTGCCGGCGCACATCTCGCTCTTTCATCCGCTCCTCGAAGGGCGCGCGGTCGAGCTCGGGGACGCCCTCCGGACCGCGGCGTGCTCGCGTCCGGCGGGGGCCTCGCCCGTGGAGGAGCACCCCCCGGTGTACAGCGATGTGGGATATCTGCTCGCCGGCGCGGCGCTGGCTCGGGCGACCGGCGCGCGTGACGCGGGAGAGGCGATCGAGCGGTTCGTCGTCGCGCCGCTCGGCCTCGAGGGATCTCTCGGGACGGCGAGGCGCCTCCGCGAGGTGACCGACTTCGACGCGCGGGTGGTGCCGACCGAGGTGGTCCCGTTCCGGGGCGGCGAGGTGCGCGGCGCGGTGCACGACGAGAACGCGTGGGCCGTGAGCGGCGACGGGGGCTCGGGGCACGCCGGCATGTTCGGCACGGTCTCCGCGGTGCTCACGTTCGCGCGGCACACCCTCCGGCTCCGGGACGAGGCGCCGTGGCTGTTTTTCCCGCGGAAGAGCGGGTCGTTGCTCGCCGGGTTCGACGGAAAGAGCCCCGAGGGCTCGAGCGCGGGCACGGTGCTCGGCCCGTCGACGTACGGGCACCTCGGGTTCACCGGCACGAGCTTCTGGGTCGACCCGGACACGCAGGTCGGGGTCGCGCTGCTGACGAACCGCGTGAGCCCCACCCGGGAAAATACGGCCATTCGGCGCGCGCGGCCCGAGGTGCACGACGCGCTCGCGAAGCTCGCGATGGGCGCCCCGGCGCGCGACCGTTGAGCCACGACGCATGAGGACACACGTTTTTCGGCCGCGTTCTTTGAATGCGCGGGCGAGGGCGATACCCTAGGGGAGCCTATGGCGCAGATCCCCACCCCACGCACCGGCGCGGAGCGCGACGCATCGCGCGGGGCCGACGTCGCGTCGGTCGTCGACGGTGCACGCGCCGCCGAGGGCGCCGCCGGAGCTTCGGCCGAGGTGTCGCCCGTGCCCGCCTCGGTGCGGAGGCTCGCCGCGGCCCGCGCCCTCCCGAGCACGCGCCCCACGTCGCTCTCGGCGAAGCCCGGGTACAGACCCGTGAGCGCGTCGCGCTACCGCTTCGTGCGCGCGTACTCGACGACCTTCCGCGTGATCGCGAGCTACCTGTGGCTCTCGTTCAAGGGGCGGCTCTGGGGCAAGGCCTACAAAGATCAGCACCTCGCCGACGTGCACCGGAGGAACGCGAAGCGCGTCGAGGGCACGATCCTCGTGCTGCAAGGCGTGTTCATCAAGGTCGGGCAGCTCCTCTCGATCCTCGCGAATTTCTTGCCGGAGGAGTTTCGCTCGGAGCTCGAGGGCCTCCAAGATCAGGTGCCCCCTCGGCCCTACGCCGAGATCGCGCGCAGGATCGAGCAGGATCTCGGCAAGAAGGTGTCGGAGCTCTACGCCGAGTTCGACGAGGAGCCCATCGCCTCGGCGAGCCTCGGGCAGGTGCACAAGGCGCGCACGAAGGACGGCCGCCTCGTCGCGGTGAAGGTCCAGCACCACGACATCGATCGCATCGTCAAGCTCGACCTCCGCACGATCCGCCGCATCTTGGGCATCGTGCAGTGGTTCGTGCCCATCCAGGGGCTCGACGGGTACTACCACCAGATCAAAGAGCTCCTCGGCCAAGAGCTCGACTTCGTGCGCGAGGCCGACAGCGTCGAGCGCATTGCCAAGAACTTCGAGAAAGATCCGCGCGTGCGGTTCCCCGTGCCGGTGCGCGAGCTGTCGACTCGCCGGGTGCTCACGAGCACGTTCGTCGAGGGCGTGAAGGTGGGCGACGTGGCGCGGATCGACGCCATGGGCATCGATCGCAAGGACCTGGCGAACCGGCTCGTGCGCGCGTACTGCCAGATGATCTTCGTGGATGGCGTCTACCACGCCGATCCGCACCCCGGGAACTTGATGGTCGACGGCGACGGCAACCTCGTCCTGCTCGATTTCGGGGCGACGGCGGAGCTCTCTCAGGCGATGCGCGAGGGCATCCCGGAGTTCCTCGAGGGCGTCATTCGGCGCGACACGGACCGGCTCGTGAAGGCCATGCGCAAGATGGGCTTTTTGTCGCGGACGAGCGACGAGGCCATGAGCGAGAAGATCATCGAGTACTTTCACCGGCGCTTCCAGGAAGAGGTGAAGCTCGAGAGCCTGAACCTGAAGGACATCAAGATCGATCCGCAGCGTGGGCTCGAGAACCTGCTCGACCTGCGCAAGATGAACGTGGGCCTGAAGGAGCTGTCGGGCGCCTTCACCATCCCGAAGGATTGGGTGCTGCTCGAGCGCACGATCTTGCTCGTGTACGGGTCGTGCTCGCAGATCGATCCCGAGCTCAACCCGATGGCGATCATCAAGCCGTACTTGCACGAGTTCGTGCTCGGGAACCGCGACTACTCGCAGATCGCGCTCGAGACGGTGCGCGAGATGGCGCTCGGGGCCGTGACCCTGCCCGACGACCTCCGCAAGTTCCTCACGCGGGCGACGCGCGGCGAGATGGAGATGCGCGTGCGCGGGGTCGAGGCCGGGACGCGCGCGATCTACGCCGTCGGCCGGCAGCTCATCTACACGACGATCGGGATCGCGGCGGTCTTCGCGGCCATGGCCTACGAGGGGCGGGGGGACGCGGCCCACGCGAAGGTGGCGTACGGCGTGGCGGCGCTCGCGGGCCTGTCGTTCGTGCTCTCGTCGGTGTTCTCGCGCCCGCGCTCGATGCGCTAGAAATCGAGTGGTTCCGAACGCTTAGGAGAGGGCCCCGGCGCTCTTCCGGGCCGACACGGAAACCCTCTTCCGGTCTTCCTCGAGGGCCCGTATAGCTCGGCTCATGTCGAAGCTCCTCCTCGCGATCGATCAGGGAACCACTGGCACGACGGCGCTCGTCGTCGACACCGAAGGCCAGACCGTGGGCCGCGCGACGGTCGACTTCCCGCAGCACTTCCCGAAGCCGGGTTGGGTCGAGCACGATCCCAAGGAGATCTGGGCGTCCGTCGAGGCGGCCGTGCGGGGGGCGTTCGCGTCGGCCAAGATCGACGGCAGCGCCATCGCGGCGATCGGCATCACGAACCAACGCGAGACCACCCTCGTGTGGGACCGCGCGACGCACGAGCCCATCGCGAACGCGATCGTGTGGCAGTGCCGCCGCACGGCCGACACGTGCGACGCGCTGCGGAGCGCCGGCCACGAAGCCCGCGTCCGTGAGGTCTCGGGGCTCGTGCTCGACGCGTATTTCTCGGGCACGAAGGTCGCGTGGATCCTCGACCACGTGGAGGGTGCGCGCGCGCGCGCCGAGAAGGGGGAGCTCGCCTTCGGCACGGTCGACTCGTTCCTCGTGTGGCGCCTCACGAGCGGGCTCGTGCACGTGACGGACGCGACCAACGCGTCGCGCACGCTGCTCATGAACCTCCGGTCGCTCGCGTGGGACGCGTGGGCGTGCGAGCTCTTCCGTGTACCGCCCGAGGTCTTGCCGAAGATCGTGGGGAGCGCCGAGATCGTGGGCACGACGCGAGGCATCTCGTTCCTTCCGGACGGCGTGCCGATCGCGGGCATCGCGGGGGACCAGCAGGCCGCGCTCTTCGGGCAGGCGTGCTTCGAGCTGGGCGACGCGAAATGCACCTACGGGACCGGCGCGTTCGCGCTCGTGAACGTGGGCAGCGAGCCCGTGATGAGCAAGAACGGCCTCGTCACGACCGTGGGCTTCCGCATCGGCAACGAGACCACGTACGCCCTCGAGGGCAGCTCGTTCATCGCCGGCGCGGCCGTGCAGTGGCTCCGCGACGGGCTCGGGCTCGTCGCGACGGCCAAGGACATCGAGCCGCTCGCCGCCCAGGTCGACGGGACGGGCGGCGTGTACTTCGTGCCCGCCCTCGCGGGGCTCGGCGCGCCGCACTGGGATCAGGGCGCGCGCGGCACGATCTCGGGCATCACGCGCGGCACCACGAAGGCGCACCTCGCGCGGGCCACGCTCGAGGGCATCGCGTTCTCGGTGGCCGACCTCCTCTCGGCGATGGTGAAAGACGCGGGCCGCCCGCTCGCGCGGCTTAGGGTCGACGGGGGCGCGTCGCAGAACGATCTGCTCATGCAGTTCCAGTCCGACGTCTCCAGCGTGGTCGTCGAGCGGCCGACCGAGGTCGAGTCGACCGGGCGCGGCGCGGCGATGCTCGCGGGCCTCGGCGCCGGTCTCGTCGACCGCACGAGCGTTCGGAGGATGCTGAAGCTCGGGAAGCGTTTCGAGCCGAAAATGAGCGCCGAGGAGCGCGCCGAGCGCCTCGCCGGGTGGGACGACGCCGTACGTAGGAGCCGCTCGCACATCTCGTGACGTCCCTCCCGGGACACACGCGGCGCCGGCCGGGACACGAAGGGATCCTCGGCGAGCGCTCGAGACGACGAAGGTGTGCGCCATGCGCCGCCCGGACGCCGCCCCGTGGTCGGGGGCGCCACGCCGGCTCGCCGAAGGGCGCGAAAGAGCGAGAGCAGAGAGTGAAGGGGAGGTGGGCTAGGGGCTTGGTTCTTCGCCCGCGGCGTGAGACCCTTCGAGGAGCCCGTGCCCGCCATTTGCCGGTTCGGGACCTCTTCTTCTCGCGCGGCTCCGCCGCTTCGCTCTTCGCTTTCGAGGCCTCGTCGCCAGCCCCGTCGTGGCCCTCGTGTCCGTCCCGCGCCAAGCTCCCGTGCGCGGTCTCTTAGCCTTCGAAGGAGAACCGACTCATGACCACCGAAGATCCCGCAGGAAGCGAAGCCAACCTGCGTGACGTTCCCGTCGACTGGGAAGCCCTCGAGGACGCGTTCGAGAACAACGCGCCCGAGGTCCACAGCTATCTCCACCTCGCGACCGGCGAGGTCCTGCGTGTCGTCGACGGCGTCGCCGACCCTCAGATGCACGTGCGCATCAGCTCCGACACGAACTACCTCCGCATCGACCCGGTGTCGTCGCGCGAGCAGTACCGCTGGATGGAGCGCTTCATCCCCATGGTGGACGACCTCGACCTCCGCGGGAAGCTGACCCATGCGATCGACGGGAAGGGCGCGTTTCGCCGCTTCAAAGACGTGCTCATGTCGTTCTCGGCCGACCGCGAGCGGTGGTTCACGTTCCGGAGCGAGCGCCTGCGCACCTTCATGGAGGCGTGGCTCACGGCGCACGCCATCAAGGCCGTGCCGAGGCCCCAGTGGGCCGACGCCCCCGAGGCCCCCGAGAGCGAGGCGCAGACCGAGCCCGCGAGCTCCGACGAGGCGCCGCGGTCGCAGAGCGGCCGACGCGCGCGGAACGCCGAGGCGCTCCGCCAGCAGGTGCGCGACGTCATCGAGGTGCTCGGCCCGCGCGAGCTCGAGACGCTCGCCGCGTTCTCCGAGTTCTTGAAGGCGCGCCGGGCGGCCCGCGGGTTCGCCCATCACCACGAGCACCAAGCGCACGAGCGCGAGAGCGGGACGCAGCTCCCGAGGTCGGCCCCGACGGGGACGGATCCGGTGTCGTCGGGCGAGGGATGAAGCGCCTCGGGGCGGCGCTCGGGGTCACGTTCGCGCTCGCGGGAGGCTTCGTCCTGCCCGCGACCGCGAGCGCCGCGCCGAGGACGGTCGATCGGGTGGTCGTCCGGTATTTCGCCCCGGAGACGGGCGGCGCGGCCCGCCCGAGGTTCGTCACCGAGCGTGAGCTCGCGTTCTTAGCTCGGGTCGAGTCCCGCGCGGAGGGCGTCGAGGCGGTGAAGGGGGACTACCCTACGCGCTTCGTGCGCGCGGCCCTCGATCGGATCGTCGCCGAGGACATGCTCGCGCAGCTCCAGGTGCGGCGTGGCGTCGAGCCACCGGAGCTGCCGCGCCTCGCCGACGAGGCCCGGGCCGAGCTCGAGCTGCGCGTCGGGGGGCCGAGCCGGCTCGCGGCCATCATGGACGAAGAGTCGTTCGACGACGGAGAGCTCCGGGGCTCGCTCATGCGAAGGGTGCGCGCGGCGTACTACGTCGACCGCGCGATCCAGCCCATTTTGCGGCCGAGCGAGGAGGAGCTCCGCAGCGCGTTCCGCACGTCGCTGCACCCGCTGCGCTCGTTCCGCTTCGAGGACGTGCGGCCCGAGATGGCGCGGTGGCTCGTGCAAGAGCGCCTCCGCCTCGTAGCCCTCGACTTTCTGCAGGCCGCGCGGGCGCGTGTCACGCTCGCGTTCGTCTCGCCCCTCGGCGGCTCGTGACCTTCGAGCGGCGGCGCGCGGCGTGGCTCGTCGGGGCGCTCCTCGCGGCGCTCGTCGTCACCGTGATCCCGGGCCGAAAGACGGTCTCGGCGAGGCCTTCGGGGGCCGCTCCCAAGGTGCGCGTCGGCCTCGTGTTCGACGTCGGTGGCCGCGGCGACAAAAGCTTCAACGACGCCGCCTACGAGGGCCTCACGCGCGCCGAGCGCGAGCTCGAGGCCGAGGTCGCCTTCCTCGAGCCCTCGGGCGCCGAGGATCGTGAGAGCGCGCTCCGGCTGTTCGCGTCGCGCGGGGTCGACCTCGTGATCGGTGTAGGGTTCATCTTCTCGAGCGACGTCGACACCGTCGCGCGGGACTACCCGAGCGTGTCGTTCGCGTGCGTCGACTACGCTCCGCGCGGCGAAATCCCGAAGAACGTCGCGGCTTTGTCGTTCAAGGAGGAGGAGGGCTCGTTCCTCGTCGGGGCAGCGGCGGGCCTCCTCTCGAAGACGCACCACGTGGCCTTCGCGGGCGGCATGATCGGGCCGCTCATCAAGAAGTTCGAGGTGGGCTTCGCGACCGGCGCCAAGGCGACGTGCCCCTCGTGCGTGGTGCACGCCGGGTACGTCGGGCCGACCCCCGAGGCCTACCACGACCCGGCGAAGGCCAAGGTGCTCGCGTCCACCCAGATCGCCGCGGGCGCCGACGTCGTCTACCACGCGTCCGGAGCGAGCGGGCACGGCGTGTTCGAGGCCGCGCGGGAGGCGAAGGTGCTCGCGATCGGTGTCGACGCGGACCAGCACGACGAGATGCCCGGGGTCGTCGTGACGAGCATGGTGAAGCGCGCCGACGTGGCCGTGTTCGACGTGGTGCGGGAAGCACGCGACAAGAAGCTCGTGACCGGCATGCGCACCTTCGGCCTCGCCGAAGGCGGCGTCGATTGGGTGCACGAGGGGCCGCACGCCGCGGGGCTCCCGGCCGACGTGGTGGCGAAGGTCGAGGCGCTCCGGGCCGACGTGATCTCGGGGAAGATCAAGGTCCCGCGGGAGTAGCTGCGGTCTCCGACGCGAGCTCCTTGGCGCGTGTCACGAGGAAGTCGACCATGGGGCCGGCGACGTCGATTCCGGCGACGAGCGTGGCGTGGGGGAAATAGCAGGGGAAATTCACCTCGAGGACGTAGAGCCGGCCTGTCGGGTGGACGAGCACGTCGACGCCGGCGAAGAAGACGCGTTCGGCGCGGGCGGCCGCGAGGGCGACACGCGCGAGGCCGTCGGGGACGTCGGTCGTGTAGTCGGCCGGATCGCTGGAGGGGCTCGAGCGGAAGTCGCTCTCGCGCACGGGGTTCTCGTAGCTGCACACGGCGCGGTCCCCGACGACGATCACGCGGTGGTGCATCGCGCCGGGAACGTACGCCGAGAGCCACGGGATCGTGCCCTGGCCGCGCACGAGAAGATCCACGAGCCCGAAGAGCGCTTAGCGCGAGGTGGTCCTCGACGTGCTGCGCCGCCCTCGAGGCCGCGGGGCGAAAGAGCATCGCGCCGTGGGGGAGCAGGCTCGCCTCGCCGTAGTCGAAGGTCGTTGCGTCGATGGGACGGAAGACGATGCCCCTCACGTCGCAGGCGTCACGGAGGAGCGACGAGGTCTCGTCGGGGAGGCCCCGGTCGACGACACACGCGAGGAGCGAGCCGGCCTCGGGAGGCGGAAAGTGATGTGGTTCCGGGGTGTTGCGGGCAACGTCGGCGGCGCGGAGGTCCTCGAGCGTGGCGTACACGAAGAAGAGCAGGACGCTCTTCGTCCCTTGGCGGACGGGCACCCCGCGATGCGAGGAGGCCGCGAGCGTCGTGCCTTCGGGGGTCACGTTTCGCCAGGTCACGAGGGAGCACGCGCGCGGCGTGACGGCGACCGGGTAGGGGAGCGCGAACGGGAGCTCGGTGGCGCCGCCTTCGTCGGGGGCGCGGAGGACGAGCATCGCGGTCGCGACGAGCCGGGCTCCGTCGATCGTGTAGTCGTCGGCGTGGAGCGGGTGGCCCTCGCCGACCTCGTACCTACGGTAGCGCACCGACCTCACGCGCGGCGTGATGCCGACGGCGCGGGCGACACGGGCCTCGAGGTCTCGGAGCTCGGGAAGCGCGTCGACCTCGGCCACGTGGCCGGTCTCGTCGTGGCGGAGCGGGAGCCCCTCGAGGAGGGTGAAAAGCGACGAGGCCTCGTCTTCCGTGACGAAGCCGTCGATGCGCTCGAGCAAGGGGCTCGCCGCGAGGCGTGTGCCGGTCACCGCGGCGCTCGGCTCAGCGCTGCGTCTTCATCGCGGACTCTTTGTTGCGCGCGTCGTCGCGTGGGGTGACCTTCTTGGCCTTCTCGTCCTGCTCGGAGCGCATGCGGGCCTCGTCGAAGTGCTTCGCCTCCGCCTCGGAGCGCATGCGGAGCTGCGACTCGGACTTCGCGAGCTGCTCGGCGCGGAGCCGCGCGTCCCCGGCGCGCTTCTCGAGGGCGGCGTCGATGGGGTGGGCCGCTTTCCTGGACTCCTCTTTGTTCTGCGACTCGCCGATGCGCTCGCGGGTCGCGAGCTCGCGCGCTTTCACGCGCTCTTCCTGGGACTTCATGAGGGCGCTGTTCGCGCGCTTCTTTTCGGCCTCGAGCTTGCGACCGGGGCGCTTCAGGCTCTTCTCTTTCTCTTCGGAGACGCGGGCCTCGGCGAGGCCGAGGGTGCCGGCCTTCGCGGGGGCGAGCGCGACGAGCGCGGGGCCTGGCGTGCCGTCGATCGCGACGAACGAGCCGAGATCACCGGAGCCCGGAGGGGTCACGCGCGCGACGAGGAGGTCGGCGTCGGCGAGGGCGTCGAGCACGGCGTAGAGCGTGTCGTCGTCGACGGGGATCCCGGAGCTCTGCTCGGCCTCGGCGCGGATCGCCGCCAGGGGCTTCTGCCCGTCCGCGAGGGCGTACACGGCCGCGGCGAGCGGGTGCAGGCGGTAGGTCTTCTGGGCGCGTGCGTCGGTCAGGAAGAGGGCGTCGCCGTCGACCGCGAAGGTGAGGCCTTGGGTTTTGCGCGCGGCCGTCGCTTGGGCCGGTGCGGCCGCGCCGGGTTTGGCG
Organism: Myxococcales bacterium; assembly: GCA_016712525.1. Classification (NCBI taxonomy): domain Bacteria; kingdom Pseudomonadati; phylum Myxococcota; class Myxococcia; order Myxococcales; species Myxococcales bacterium. The sequence continues at coordinate 2,618,006 of JADJQX010000007.1, read as the reverse complement.
GGCGCGGGCTCGGCCGAGGCAGGGCCCGCGAGGGCGACGAGGACCATGGCGACGAGCTCGGGCCGAAGAGGCGGAAATAGGCGCATGACTTTCAACGTCTCAGACGCGCCCGGGCCGTGTCAAGCGGCCCTTCGCGTCACGCGAGGTGCACCACGGTGGCGCCGTCGCCCCCTTCGGACTGCGTGCCGGGGCGGAAGCTCGCGACGTAGGGGCTCTCTTTGAGCTCGGCGCGCACGGCCTCGCGTACGGCGCCCGTGCCGTGCCCATGCACGAGGAAACAGACGCGGAGGCCGTCGTTCAAGGAGCGGTCCAAGAACTGCGTGGCCATGGCGACGGCGTCGTCGGCGCGGAGACCGCGGAGATCGCAGGTGTTGTCGCGGGTCTGGATGGCGAACGCCTCTCCGAAGGCCGACCCCTTGGCGCCCTTCGCCGTGCGAGGCGCCTCGATGACCTCGGGGGCGAAGAGCTCCTCTACCGGGACCTTGGCCTTCAAGATGCCCGCGGCCACGGTGACGCCGTCGGGAGAGACGTCGAGCACTTCGGCCTCGGCGCGGAGACGCGCGACGTACACCTTCGCGCCCTTCTTGAGGGACTCGCTCGCGATGGGGGAGCGCGGCGGCTCGGCGGCCTTCTTGTTCACGAGGGGCTCGAGCGAACCTCCGAGGGCGAGCTCGCGCCCGACCTTGTCGATCGTGCGCTCGGCGGCGCGGAGCTCGTGGGGCTCGATGCGCTTCTGGCGGAGCGTGCCTTGGGCGTCGCGGAGGGCCTCGCGGGCGCGCTCGATGCCCTTCCGGAGGGCCTCGGCCTCGCGTGTAAGGTCGCGCATCTCTTTGGCTTTTGCCTGCTCGATGCGCTCGTCGAGCTCGCGCCGACGTTCGTCGAGCTCGAGGGCCTTGCGCTCGGCCTCGGCGCGCGAGATGGCGAGGGCGCGGCGCTCGTCGTCGAGCTTCTGGACGGTCTCTTCGAAGGTGCGATCCTCGCGCGAGAGGAACGTCTCGGCGCGCTCGATCACGGTGCCGGGGATGCCGAACCTGCGGGCCACCGCGAGGGCGCTCGAGCGCCCGGGCACGCCGAGCGCGAGCTGAAACGTGGGGGTCATGGTGGTGTAGTCGAACCCGACGCTGGCGTTCGAGAAGCGCGCGTCAGCGAGCGCCAAGGCCTTCAGGCCTTCGTAGTGGGTCGTCGCGACGACGGCGCCTCCGCGCGCGGTGAGCGAGTCGAGCACACCGGCGGCGAGGGCCTCACCTTCGCGCGGGTCGGTCCCGGTGGCGACCTCGTCGAGCAGGACGAGCGCTCCCTCGTGCGTGGCGTCGAGCACCTCGGCCAGGTTCTTCACGTGCGCGCTGAAGGTGGAGAGGTTCTTGTGGAGGCTCTGATCGTCGCCGATGTCGGTCAGGACCACGTCGAAGAGGCCGACGCGGCTTCCCTCGCCGGCGGGCACGGGGAGTCCTGCGCGCACCATGAGCGCCGAGAGCCCCAAGGTCTTCAGGACGACGGTCTTTCCGCCGGCGTTGGGCCCCGAGATCACGACGGCGTGGCGCGCGCGCACGGCCGCGTCGCTCGGGACCACGTCGACCCCGTCGAGGACGAGGAGCGGGTGGCGCGCGCGCTCGAGCGAGATCTCGGCCACCTCGGACACGACGGGAAAGTGCAGACGGAGGTCGTGGGCGAGCTCCCCGACGGCGCGGAGGTAGTCGGCGTGGGCGAGGGCGTCGACCGCGGCCATGACGCTCGCGAGCGCGTCTTGGAGGAGCGACGAGAGGCGCGCGAGCACCACGAGCTCCTCGCGGGCCACCTCGGCCTCGAGCACCTTGAGGCGGTTGCCCATGGGGATGACCGCGCGGGGCTCGACGAACAGCGTGGCGCCGCTCGCGCTCGTCCCGTGGACGATGCCGGGGAAGCGCTCGTGCGCGTCGGACCGGACGGGCAAGACCCAACGGCCTTCGCGCTCGGTGACGAACGCGTCTTGGAGGATGCCGTCGTACCGACGCATGAGCTCCTCGAGCCTCGAGAGCATGCGCGCGCGGGCCGCGCGGAACTCGGAGCGGAGCTCGCGGAGGCGCGGGCTCGCGTGGTCGGCGAGCGTGCCGTCGGGGTCGAACGCGCCGCGGAGCTCGTCGGCGAGGGTGTCGAGCGTCGCGTCGGTCGTGAGGGCGAGGTGGAGGTGCGGGGCGCTCGCGCGGCGCGTGGAGAGGAAGCGACGGAGGACGCGAGCGGCCTCGAGCGCGCGCCCCACGTGCCTGAGCTCTTCGGCCGAGAGAACGCCGCCGGCCCTCGTGCGGAGCACTGCGTCGCGGACGTCGGCGAGCTCGGTCACGGGGAGGGGTTCGCCGTCACGCGTGAGCCGCGCGGCCTCGGAGGCCTCGCCCAGGCGGCGCAGGGCGTCGCCCCTCGTCTCGGAAAACTCGAGAGATGTCGCCATGGTACGGCCGAGTGGGCCACGGCAACGCGCGGCGATCGCCGAGAGGACGCGGTCCCACTCGAGGTCGCTGCGGGTCTTCGGAGGGCAGGGGGCGATGGGCTCGTCGTGGGGCATGGGAGGGCGCCTAAGCTTCGGCGGGGCCGACGTGTGTAGCGCGCGTTCGTGCGGGGTAAAGCGCTTTTCGTCTTCGCGGAGGGCAAAAGGCCGTGCACGCTCGTGATCATGATGCCCCACCCGCCACAGGCCCCCATGAGCCCAACGGGCCCGCGCACGTCGCGGGTCGCCATCGCCGCGCTCGTCGCGGGTGTGGGCACCGCGCTGGGGGTCCCGTTGCTCGTCGTGTTCGGAGTGCTCGCGACCTCGGGGCGTGACGCCGTGGACGTGGTCGGCGTCCTCTGCGCGCTCGGTGCCGTCGGCATGCTCACGGCCATCGGGCTCGCGGTCGCGTCGTTCGTGACCCACACGCCGGGGGACACGAAGGGGAAGCTCTTCGGGATCCTCGGCCTCGTCGCGGGTTTGCTCTCGCCCATCACCATCGGGGTCGTGAGCCTGCTCGGTCTCTTCGTTGCGGGTGGCGGCGGGCCCCATGGCCGCCCGCTCCGGCGCAAGGGAGTGCCCGTGCTGCCCGACGTGGACGAGGGCGCGGCCGGAGGCGCCGAGCCGAGCGCGTGGTCCGTGGCCGACGACGTCGTCACGGGGCTCACGCTGCCGGCGTGTCCCGAGGTGCGAGAGAGGCTCGCCGAGGGGTGGCTGCTCGACGCCCGCACCGAGCACGCGTCGGTCGCGACGTTTGCGCTCTTGGCCGAGGATCTGTTGTGCCTCGGCGCGCCGCCCGAGCTCCTCGTCGCGTGCCAAAGGGCGGCGATCGACGAGGTGCATCATGCACGTATCGCGTACGCGATCGCGTCGTTCTACGCCGGTCGCACGCTCGCGCCCGCGCCGTACGCGCGCGCGGCGCGTGAGCCTTCGGAGGTCCCGTCGGTCGCGCGGCTCGCCCGGGAGGCGCTGCTCGAAGGGGTGGTGGGCGAAGGGGCGTGCGCGGCGGCGCTCGCGGCGGTCGCGCGGGACACGGAGGACCCGGTGCTCGCGCGGCACCTCGCGCGGCTCGCCGACGACGAGGGGCGACACGCGGCCTTCGCGCGGGACCTCGTGACGTATCTCGTGGAGCGTGAGCCCGGCCTCGTCGCGGAGCTCCGCGCTGCCCTCACCGGCGTCGTGCCGGAGGCGCCGGCGTCTTCGGAGGAGTTGCGCGCGCACGGGCGGTTTTCGCCCGCGGCGTTTCATGAGGCAGAGGCTCGGTGCCGCGCGGAGGCCGCGCGGTTCGTCGAGGGGCTCGTCGCGGGGGAGCGCCGGGCTCGGCCGAGTCCTCGGCACGCGGAGGGTCCGAGCGCGTAGGCTCCGAGCGCGTAGGCTCCGGTCCCCCGCGGAGGGCGCGCGAGAGCAGGCGTGAGGCGTGGGCGGCGATGTCGAGCACGGCGCGCCGAGAGAACGCGAGGCCGTCGCCGTGCATGCGCGCGAGGCCGTGGAGCGTGGCCCAGGCGACCTGCGCGAGGCGCAGCGGGTCCTCCCCGGGGGCGAGGCGACCGTGCTCTTGCTCGCTCCGGAGGCGCGCGACGAACGCCTTGAACGAGCCCTTGGCGCGGGTGTGCAGGGGGCCGCGCGTGGGCCTTTGCCACGTGGCCCTCCCGAAGGTGAGGTCGTAGAGCTCGGGGTGGGCCATGGCGAACGTGACGTACGCCCGCGCGAAGGCGTCGAGGTCGATGCCCGTGCCCTCGCTGCCGAGCGCCCCCGCGATCGCCGCCTCGAAGCGGGCGAGGGCCGCGAGGCCGAGCTCGGTCATGAGGGCGTCCTTGTCGCGGAAGTGATGGTACAGGGCCGGGGTCGATACGCCGCAGTGGGAGGCGAGGCTCGCGAGGGTGAGCTTGCCGATGCCGTGCCGCTCGACGAGCCGGAGCCCCTCGCGGACGAGCGTGCGGCGGAGATCTCCGTGGTGGTAGGCGGGGCGGGCGGCTTGCATGCGGGGCCTTGGGTGTCCTATCTTAACGCCGTTAAGTTCGGAAGGAAGCCGCTCGATGACGACGTACCCCACGCTCCTGTCTCCCAAGGATCTCGGCCCGCTCACGCTCAAGAACCGCGTGGTCATGGGCTCGATGCACACGGGCCTCGAGGACCGGTTCTACAACTACGACAAGCTCGCGGCGTATTTCGCCGAGCGCGCCAAGGGCGGGGTCGCCCTCATGATCACCGGCGGCATCTCGATGAACCACGAGGGGTGGCTCTTGCCCTTCGGCGGCACGTTGAACCGCTACGCGGACGTGTTCTTCCACAGGAAGGTGACCTCGGCGGTGCACGCGCACGGCGGCAAGATCGCCATGCAGATGCTGCACTCCGGGCGGTACGGCTACCACCCGTTCGTGGTGTCGTCGTCGGCCAAGAAGTCGCCCATCTCGCCGTTTACGCCGCGGGCCATGTCGAAGCGGAACATCGAGAGCACGGTGCGCGACTACGCGAAGAGCGCCTACCTGGCGAAGCTCGCGGGGTACGACGGGGTCGAGATCATGGGCTCGGAGGGGTACCTCTTGAACCAGTTCACGTGCGCTCGCGTGAACGCCCGAAAGGACGAGTACGGCGGCCCGGTCGAGAACCGCCTGCGCTTCCCCGAGGCCATCGTGCGCGCCGTGCGCGACGAGGTGGGGAAAGATTTCTTGATCATCTACCGCATGTCGCTGCTCGATCTCGTGCCCGGGGGGAACACGTGGGAGGAGATCGTGACGATCGCCCGCGCGCTCGAGGGCGCGGGGGTCGACGTGTTCAACACCGGCATCGGGTGGCACGAGGCGCGCGTCCCCACGATCGCGATGCAGGTGCCGCGCGCGGCGTTCCGTGGCCTCACGCGAAAGCTCAAGGGCGAGCTGCGCGTTCCCGTGATCGCCTCGAACCGCATCAACACCCCGGAGGACGCCGAGGACATCGTCGCGAGCGGCGACGCGGATCTCGTGTCGATGGCGCGGCCGCTCCTCGCCGATCCGGACTTCGTCAACAAGGCCGCGGCGGGCGACGCGAAGTCCATCAACACGTGCATCGCGTGCAACCAGGGCTGCCTCGACCTCACGTTCCAGGCGAAGCGCGCGACGTGCCTCGTGAACCCGCGCGCCGGCTACGAGACCGAGCTCGTGTACCTCGCCGCGCGCCGCCGCAAGAAGGTGGCGGTCGTGGGGGGCGGCATGGCGGGGCTCTCCGCGTCGACCGTGCTCGCGGGCCGCGGGCACGACGTCACCCTGTTCGAGGCCGGGGCGCGGCTCGGCGGGCAGTTCGTGCTCGCCGCGAACGTGCCCGGAAAAGAAGAGCTCGGCGAGACCATTCGCTACTTCGAGAACGAGGTCGTTCGCACGGGCGTCACGGTGAAGCTCGGGGTGCGCGCTACGGCATCGGACCTCGCGGCGTTCGACGAGATCGTCGTGGCGACTGGCGTCAAGCCGCGTGCGCTCACGATCCCGGGCGCGTCGCACCCGAAGGTGGTCTCGTACCCCGATCTGCTGTCGGGCCGCGTGACGGTGGGGAAGAAGGTGGCCGTGGTGGGCGCGGGGGGCATCGGTGTCGACGTATGCGCGTTCTTGCTCGAAGAGCGGCACACGAGCCGCGAGTCGTACGCTCGCACGTGGGGCATCGACCTCTCGTCGTCGGCGCCGGGGGGACTCGTGCCGCCGGAGGCCGCGCCCCCGTCGCGCGAGGTGTGGCTCTTGAAGCGCTCGAAGGGCGAGAAGAAGATGGGCTCGGGCCCGGGGAAGACCACGGGCTGGGCGCACCGGATCGCGTTGAAGGCGCACGGCGTGCACATGATGGCGGACGTCGAGTACCTCGGCGTCGACGACCGTGGGCTCTCGCTGCGGGTCGGGGGTGTGCAGCGGTCGCTCGACGTGGACCATGTGATCGTGTGCGCGGGGCAGGAGTCGGTCGTCGACGTGGTGCCGTCGCTCGAGGCCTCGGGGAAGAAGGTGCACGTCATCGGGGGGGCGCGGATTGCTGGGGAGCTGGATGCGCGGCGGGCGATCCTCGAGGGGGCGCGGGTGGGGGCGCAGATTGGGGCGTGAGGGGGGGCGGGGGGGGCAGAAGCCGGGCACGGGCACGGGCACGGGCGGGAAGATCCCGCGGGCGGGCACGGGAAGATCCGACCGACGTTGGCCGCAACGGTTCGAAAGGATTCAGAGTTGGGGCTCGCGTCGCCTCAGGTTTGAGTTGCGGGCGTCGGGGCCGGGGGGCGTGTGGGGGCAGAAGCCGGGCACGGGCACGGGCACGGGCACGGGCACGGGCGAGACGGCTCGGGGCGGCGAAGATCCGACCGACGTTGGCCGCAACGGGGGAAGATCCGACCGACGTTGGCCGCAACGGTGCGAAAGGATTCAGAGTTGGGGCTCGCGTCGCCTCAGGTTTGAGTTGCGGGCGTCGGGGCCGGGGGGGCGTGTGGGGGCAGAAGCCGGGCACGGGCACGGGCACGGGCACGGGCACGGGCGAGACGGCTCGGGGCGGCGAAGATCCGACCGACGTTGGCCCGCAACGGCGGGGGCGCGGGGAAGATCCGACCGACGTCGGAAGATCCGACCGACGTTGGCCGCAAACGTCCGAAAGGATTGGAAATCGGGTCTCGACGCGCCGCTGGCTAGAGTCACGTGCCCGGTCAGCGGACGGTGGGGCCGGGCAGCGGTTCGGGCCGCGCCCCCTCGAGCCCCGCTTCGCGCTCGAGGCGCTCGTAGGTCTCGACGAGCAGCGTGACGAGGGCCTCGTCGAACGCGGGACAGGTGTCCCTGTAGGCCTCGTCGACGACGCGGCTCACCTCGTGCGTCCAGCGCGTCCATAGCTCGCGCACCACGGCATACGCGAAGAAGGGGCGGTCGCCGTGCGGGTTTCGCTCAGGGGGTCCGCCGAGGGCCGTCTCGCAGACGTAGTAGTTGCAGACCGCGGGCTTCTCGCGAGGGTCGAGCGTGCACCCGGTTTCGCCAAGGAAGACGCACCCTTGCACTCGCTTGCCGCGCGGCCCGCGGCGCTTCGGGGTGGCGAAGCGGAGGCCGCCGCGGGTGAGCGTGAGTTCGCCGCGCGCGAGGGCCCCTTCGAGGTGAGCGCGCCCGCCCAAGGAGAGGACGCGGGCGACGTCGGCCCAGTCGTACGGGGGCGGATGCGAGCAGCACCCGAACACGTGGTGCGGGCAGGCGCTGCAGGCCGTGGCGTGGAGGTGGGTGTGGGCTCCCAGGACCGTGAGCCAGAAGCGGGGTCTCTCGTTCACGGCTCGGCGACGAAGTGCGCGTCGAACGTGACGCGGATGCGGTCTCCGATGCGGAAGGCGCCGAGCGGGCCCTTCACGTCGTGGCCGGCGATCTCTTTCAGGTGGAGGTCGACCTCGCCGCGCACCGTCTCGCCGTTGTCGTTGGAGGTGCCGACGACCTTGGCCGTAGCGGACGTCGTGCGACCGCTGGGCGAAGCGACGGTGAGGCGGAGGGACGTACCTTCGAGCGTGCCTTCGAGAGTCACGGCAGACTCGGGCGAGGCGCCACCGAAGACGTCGCTCCGCATGCGCTCGAGGATCTCGAGGCGATCCTTGTCGGACAGCACGTCGGTCTTGAGGGTGTCGCCCTTCATGACCCCGTCGACCGTGAGGGCCGAGAGGGCGATTTTTCCCTTCAGCGTGGCCTTGCCTGAGGTGTCGCGGGTGGCCGTGAGCTCGCTCGGGGCGACCGTGAGGCGGAGATCGTGGGCGAGGCGCGCGAAGAGGCCCTCGGCGTACGTGAAGACGTGGACGTGGGTCGCGCTCGGGTCGATGCGGTACGTGGTCACGCCGTCACGGTAGCGCACGCGGAGAGGGCCTTCGAGGCGGAATCGACGGCGGGGCTCGTGCGCGCGTGGCGCGGTGGGCTCGTGCGCGCGTGGCGCGGCAGGCTCGTGTGCGCGCCTGCAAACGTTGCGCTACTCGACCCAGCGGATCTCGCGGGCCGTGTCGGGGCCGACGCCGAGCTCGGCCAGGGAGTCGACGAGCTCTTCGTGGCCGGGCGCGACGAGCCTTCCGCGGGCCATCACGTCGGCCCGGCGCTGCGGATAGAGAGGAATTTGCGCCGGATCGGCGAGCCCCTGCGGCACGAGGGTGCGGCCGCTCGCGTCGATTTTGTCGGTGGCGCCGAGCGTGTGGAACGCCTCGTGGGTCACGACCATCCACGCGACGTCGAGCATGGTGTCGTCGAGCTCGACGGTGACCTGACCGAGCTTGCCGCCCTGCTCGCTCTCGCCCTCGACCCACGCGCGCTCCTTCGCGGCGCGAGGGGTGACCGTGAGGTAGATGCGGCTGTCGTAGGTGTCGGCGTCGATCGCGGCGGCGGCGTCGATCTCGCGGGTGTAGGCGCGCATCGCGAGGGTCTGCTTGGCGAGATCCGCGAGCCCGTCGCCCGTGGCCTTCGGGGGGAGCGTGGCCGTGACGATGGGGCCGTAGAGGTGGAAGGCGAACGGAGCGCCCATCCCCTTTCGGTAGGTGCGTCCTTCTTCGGTGAGGCGCGCCTCGAGCGCGGGGATGCGCGCGCGGAGGCCCGTGAAGAGCGCAGGATCGACGGGAGTTTTCGAGACCACGATCACCGCGACGTCGAGCGTGCGGTCCCAGCGGGTGCGCCCTTCGCGCCGCCGCACGTCGCCCACGGCGTAGAGCACGACGAGCACGAGGGCCATGGTGAGCACGACGACACGAACCTTGAATGCCGTTCCTCGAGCGCCCACGTCACCGAGCGTATCTCATGCCCCATCGCGCGGGGACGTGGGCGAGAACAGTGCGTTTCCCTCGGGGGCGAGGCGTCGCGCGCGCCGCGGCGTTATGGTCGTCGCATGTCCCAAGCCGCTCTCTCTCGCATGCCGGCCGTGTACGTTCCGCACGGCGGTGGCCCGTGGCCCTTCGTCGACGTGGGCTTCGGCGAGCCTGACTCTTACGCGCGGCTCGCGTCGTACCTCGAGGGGCTGAGGGCGCTCCCGCCCGTGGCGCCGAGAGCCGTGCTCGTGGTTTCGGCGCACTGGGAGGCGAGCGTGCCCACGGTGATGAGCGCTCCTTCGCCGCCGCTGCTCTTCGACTACTACGGGTTCCCCAAGGCCTCGTACGAGCTCACGTGGCCCGCGCCGGGGAGCCCGGAGGTAGCTTCGCTCGTGCGCGCGCGGCTCGCCGACGCGGGCATCACGAGCGCCGAGGACAAGGACCGCGGCTACGACCACGGGACGTTCGTGCCGTTGAAGCTCACGTACCCCGAGGCCGACGTGCCCATCGTGCAGCTCTCGCTCGTGCGTGGCCTGGATCCGAAGGTGCACCTCGCCATCGGCCGCGCCCTCGCCCCGCTCCGCGACGAAGGGGTGTTCGTCGTCGGCAGTGGCATGAGCTACCACAACATGCGCGGCTTCGGCCGACCGCAGGCGCGCGCGGCCTCCGAGGCGTTCGACACCTGGCTCCAAGAGACGGTGCGCCTCCCCGCGGAAGAGCGCGACGCGAGGCTCACGGCATGGGCGAGCGCGCCATCGGCCCGCGAGGTGCATCCGCGCGAGGAGCACCTGCTCCCGCTCATGGTCGTGGCCGGCGCCGCAGGCGGCGACGTGGGCACGGTGCCTTATGCCGACACGCTGCTCGGCGTGAAGCTCTCGGCGGCGCAGTTCGGCTGAGGTACGCGGGGGGCGCCGGGGAGGGGACGCCATGACGCGCGCGCTCGGTGGCGCGCGCTCGGGGTGGCGCGTGAGGTCAGCCGACGATGCGACGCGGGGGCGCCAGCGAGGTCCGAACCGGTCCTCGACGTGAGCCCTCTTCGATCGCACGCAGGGTGTCCTCGACGTCCTCGAGGGCCTCGTCGAAGGCGGGGGAGCGGAGCGTCACGGGCGCGTTCTCGGCGGGGATGTCCAAGGGTTCCACGACCTTGCGCGATGCCTTGCGGGCAACGCCGGAGGGGGACTTGGTGGGCTTGCGTCGAGACATGGTACGGCTCCCGGGCGAACGACGGACTCCCCTCAGCAAATGCTGGTCCATCGTGCGGGGGCGTGGTGTCGCTTAGTTCGGGTGCGAGGTGGCTTTCACCTTTGCACGATCCTTTCGTTCTCGAAGCGTGCACGCGTGGGGACGCATCACCTTTCGTCGTCGTCAGGAATCGTCGGGCGCGAGGGAGCTCGAGCGCTTTTGGAGGGTGCGGCGTGCGGCGACGAGGCCGAGGGACACCCCGATGGCGGCGAAGGCGAGGCCTCCTTCGGGCGTGGTCGAGGTGGACGTGGTGGTGTCGCAGGAGCACCCGACGGGGGCGGCTTTGCGTGCGCCGGGGTCGAGGTCGGCGAAGCTCGGCGCGACGTCGGGGCAGGGGCCTTCTTGATCGGGGCGCGGGGCGGGCGCTTCGGCGGCGAGGCGGTCGGCGAGCTCGTTCACGTAGACCTCGATGGCGGTGTACTCGCCTTCGAGGGGGCGCTTCGCGTCGCTCGGGTCGGTCGGTGAGAGGCCTCGCGCGGTCTCCCAGGCGTCGGGCATGCCGTCGCGATCGGTGTCGAGTGGGGGGGCGCTCGCGGTGAGGCCCTCGAGCAGATCGGGCGGGACCTTGGCGCCCCAGTGCCCGCAGCGGGTGCGTGTCTCTTCGATCGTGCGCCGCGTGATGGTGTCGCGCGGGAAGGCGCCCGACTGGCGGAGGACCTCGGCGTAGGCCTCTTCGGGGGAGCGCATGGGTGCAGCATGCACCATTCCGGGGACGGGCCCGTCGGGGGCGGTGGCCACTCCGGAGGGGAGCTCGGCGAAGCTCGGGTGGAGGCTCCGCTGGGCGAAGGGATCGTCGACCGTGCCGACGAAGCGGCCAGGGTCGTCGACGCGGTTTTGGCGGACCACGTACGTCGGATCTCCGCTCGACGGATCTTCGTCCTCGAGCACGAAGGGCCGGAGAGCCGCGCTGCGGCCGCGCTTCCACACGTTGCCGACGACGTAGAAGGTGCCCTCGGCGGGGTTGTCGTGGAGGAAGCCGTCGCGCAGGTCGTAGACGACGTTGTTTCGAAACTCGACGGGGCCGGTGGCGAACGCAGGCGCGCGTCGCATGTGGTGGGCGACGAGCGTGCGCAGGATGGACACGCGCGCAGCCTCGGGGCCGACGATGATGCCGTAGGCGTGGGCGCCTTCGGGGTGGCCGGTGAGGCTCGACTCTTCGACGGTCGAGTCTTGCAGGGTGAGGTCTTTGGCCTCGTAGAAGTCGCACGTCTCGTCGGAGGCCCAGGAGGCGCTCACGTGGTCGAGCATGACGCGCGAGTTGCGGGAGAACTGGACGGCGTCGTGGAGGTTGCCCTTCTCGGTGACGGTGAGGAGCGGTGGGGGGCGCACGCGGAGATGGCGGATGACGATGTCGGTGACGCGCGCGTCGTAGGCGCCCATGAGCCTGCCGCGGATGGTGATGCCCGCGCCGGGGGCCGTCTGGCCGGCGATGGTGACGCGTCCGTGGGTGACCTCGATGTCGCCTTCGATGATGCCCGACACGTCGAACACGACGACGCGGGGCGTGTCGCGATCGAGGGCCTCTTGGAGGGAGCCAGGCCCCCTGGGCGCGAGCGTCGTGACGTGGACCACGTCGCCGCCGCGGCCGCCGGGGGTGACGGCGCCGAAGCCGTGGGCGCCGGGGAAGGAAGGCGTGGCTGCGTGGGCGCGCGGCGAGAGGGCGAGCAGCGCGACGAGGCTCGCGGCGAACGCGGGGAGGGAGAGCGCGGTGCGACGGCGCGGGGCGTGAGGCGGCGCTTGGGTGGGTGCGGGGCTCACGTGGGGATCGTGGCAGAGGGAACGCGCGAGGAAAAGCGGAGGCGCACGGCCACGTGGGGCGTACGTGTCGGTAAGTGTTGACATCCTGGGTGCCGGGAGTATGGTGCGCCCCAGCTGACGCGCGGTGGAGCAGCCTGGTAGCTCGTCGGGCTCATAACCCGAAGGTCGTAGGTTCAAATCCTACCCGCGCAACTGAGTGAACCCCGGTGATGAACCGGGGTTTTTTTCTTTTTGTGGCGTGGCGTGGGGGAGAAGAGCCGTCCGACGTGGGAGCGGCGTCGTGGGGGGAAGATCCGACCGACGTCGTGGCGTCGGGCGCGGGAAGATCCGACCGACGTCGGGGGAAGATCCGACCGACGGAGGAAGATCCGACCGACGTTGGCGCTAAGTGGTTGAAACCACGTTGACGCCGAGCTCGGGAGCAGGGGGAAGATCCGACCGACGTTGGAGGGGGAGATCCGACCGACGTTGGCGCTAAGTGGTTGAAACCACGTTGACGCCGAGCTCGCGGAAGAGGCGCCACGTCCCCGCTGGAAACAGCACATCCCGCACCGCGTTCCTCAACTTCGCGAACGCCTCCCGGTACGCCCCCAAGAACGCCGCCCGCTCCTTCATCGCGCGCACGGCCATCTCGACGTTCCCGCCCGCCGCGAAGCTCGGGTTCCGCGCCCCTTCCTTCTCGAACGACGACGCACGCGTCGTATGCGGCACAGAGAAAATCCACTCGAGCGAGCGCACGAACTTGCCCGCCTTCCGCGCCACGATGCGCGCCTTCTCGACCGCCGAGTTCACCGCGGAGACGATGCGCTCCCGCGCCCCTTCGTGACCGGAGCTCGCCTCGAGCGAGCGCGGCACCGTGATCGCGATCTCGGCCATGGCAGGCCAACGCGTGTTCTCCGCGTCGAAGTACACCTCGGGCCGCGCCACACGGAACGTGCGCGTGCCGATGTCGGTCGCCGCGAGCGTCACACCCGGCCAATCCTCGGGGCTCGAGACGAGGCCCGCTTCGACCACGTTCGCGAGCGTGTAGCCGATCTTCTGCAGCACCGCATCCTCGCCATAGAGCGCCACCACGCTCGCACCCTCGCGCGAAAAGACCTCCTCGGGCCACCCACGCAGCACCTTGATGGCGTTCGCGAGCAGGCGATTTCTCTGCGAAAGGAATTTTGGCAGCTCACCGCGCGTGTCGGTCAGCACCTCGTGAAGGTGGTTCGAGAGCATCTGCACCGCATGGATCTCGATGCCAAACTCTGCGGCGAGCACGGCCGTGGCGTACCAGTAGAAGGCGAGCAGCATGCGGCGCTTGTCCGGGTTCAAGAGGAAGTAGCGGCGCGTGGTTCTGCGCGTGACGAGATAGGTGGTGCCGGGGACGATGCGACGAGGGTTGGACATGCCCTGTCTAATTCACGATGTGGGCCAACTCTAAGTGTTTGAAATTATTGAATAGTTGTCCCTCATTTGGGTGGCCGGGCCACTTCTCGGGGTGGCCCTGGCCAGGCCCACGAGTGATTTCGCGTACTTGGCGCCAACGTCGGTCGGATCTTCACGTGCATTTCGCGTACTTGGCGCCAACGTCGGTCGGATCTTCAGTCGGATCTTCACGTGCTAGGAGGGGGTCAGTTTTACTGCCGTTCGGGGGTCAGTTCTCGCAGACGTTGCACAATCTGCTCTACGACGCCGGGATCTGCCCGGATCTGCCCCGTGCCCCGCGGTCGGATCCGCCCCGCATGGATTGTGTTCCTGCGCGCGCGCGGGTACTTTTCGCCGCCCGTGTGGACTGCTTTCACCGAGCCCGAGGTCAAGGCGCTCCTCGACCGTGTGGACCCGGTCGAGCGCGCATCGATCGTGGAGGACCTCCGGCGGACTCACGGGGCGTCTTGGCGCACGCACGCGCGCCTCGGTCCAGGGCTCGCGGCGGTGGCGCTCTCCTGGTGGGACGTGGTCGCCGCCTCCACGAGCGTGGACCGGGCGCCGCTCGAGGCTTGGCTCGCGATTCTTGACGCTTGCGTCCCCGACCCTGGGGCCGCCGCCGCTGCGGTGCATGGCTTCGTTCGCCTCCGCGACCTGAGCAAGGTGCTCACCTACCAGCGCGGGCTTGCGAGGTTCGGCGCCAGCCTCGCGAGGCCGATGTGTGCGGCCGCCGTCGGGCTCGACTCGCCGACTCGCGTGTTCGTCGTGCGCTGGCTCGCCGACCACGCCCCGCAGCGAGCCGAGGCGGAGCTGCTTCGGTGTGCGGGTGATCCCGCTCGCGGCGTTCGCGATGCCGCGCTCGCCGGTCTGCGAGGTCTCGGGCCGCCGGTCATCGCAGGGGTCGCGGCGCACCTCGCGTCAACCAGCCCGGAGGTTCGCCGGAGCATCATCGCGTTCCTCGCGGGTCTGGCGCACCCCGACGCGCTCCCCCCGCTCCGCGGCGCCCTCGAGAAGGAGAGGTCGAACCCGATCAAGACGGAGATCCACAAGGCGCTGCTCGCGTGCGGAAGCTCGGTGGCGGCGAGAGCGAGCACGACCCGCGGAGGCTCCACAGCGGCAGATCCATCGACGATCTCGGCCTCGGCCGCGCTCCTCGCGTCGATCGAGGCTCAGCCCGCGGCGAAGCTGCCTCGCTTCCTCGAGGAGCTCCCCTACCCACGGGTCCGCGTCAAGCACGAGGGCGAGCTGTCTCGGAAGGCGATCCGCTGGCTGCTCTCTCGCCTCGCGCTCGAGCAGCACGAGTTCACCGACCCCGAGAGTCGCGGGCTCCGAGCGCACCTCGTCGACGAAGACTGTCACGAGCTGTCCCGGATTCTGACGGACCTCGCGCTCGCACGCGGCTCCCGGGCCGACGACAAGTGGCTCGTGTACCAGCGGGCCATCCTCGGAAGTGAGCAGCAGGTGCTCACGGGCGTCGAGGACCTCGAGCAGCGCGTGACCAACAACGGCTTCGCGAGAGCGACCTGGACGCTCGACGTCCTCGATCGACACGCCTCCCCGGGCGCGCTCTACTGGCTCGATTTCTTCGCCCTCGAGGCGCGAAGCGACGCGGTGCGCCGCGCAGCGTCGGCGCTCCTCGAAGGGACCCGGGCGAGACTCGGGTCGGCCGAGGTGCAGCGGCGCGTCGATGCGGGGCTCCCGAGCTTCCCCTTCGACGCGGACGGACGCTGGCGGCTCTCCGAGAAGAAGGTCGTCACGCTCTCGGGCGCCGGCCGCGTCGACTACGTCCCTCGGAAGAAGAGCGCCTTCGAGGCGGCCGAGCTCGCGCAGATCAGCGCCTGCCGCCGTACGGTCGACCGCGCCGCTCGCTGGCTCGAGCGCGCCATGTGCGAAGGCCGCACCTGGGGTCGCGAGGCGTTCGCGGCGACGTTCGAGCGCCACCCCGTCGTCCGCGTCCTGGCGCGCCCCCTGCTCTTTCTCGACGAGGCCTCCTCCACGCTCTTTCACCTCCACCCCACCGGAGGCCCGCGGGAGGCCTTCGGGGCCACGTGGAGCTTGGGATCGGACGCCAGCGCGCGGATCGTTCACCCGATCCACCTCCGGGGACGCACGACGCCCGGCGGGTACGCCGAGCTCCGAGAGCTGCTCGGACGCTTCGGCGCCCCGCCGTTTCCGCAGCTCGATCGCGAGGTGTTCCTCGTGGACGACTGCCGCCGCACGGACGAGGGCGTCGCGCTCGACTCGCCGGCTCTGCGGGTCTCGCCGACGCTCAAATCTCTAGGGCGACGTGGGTGGGTGACCGAAGAGGACTCGGACGACACCGCGTACGAGACGACGAAGGCGTTTCCCGGTGGGTGGAGCGCCGCGGTGAGGCACACCGGCGTCGACGTTCGCTTCCTTGGCGGCCGGGCGCACGACGACGGGGCCGATTTCTCCCTGGAGGATGGGTCCTTTTTTCTGGAGGGGCTCGAGCTCGATGGCCCCGGAGGTGCGAGAATTTGGGACGCTCCGCCCGTCTTGTTCAGCGAGGCCATGCGGGACGTGGAGCTGGCCATCCGCGCCGGCGCGCGTGAGACGGCCGACGACGTGTAGGCGCTAGGGTCGCGCGGGCACTTGATGTCTACGTTGGTCGGGTCCTCCCGTGAGTGTTTTCGCGGACTTGGCGTCAACGTCGGTCGGATCTGCTCTGGGTGTTTTCGCGGACTTGGCGTCAACGTCGGTCGGATCTTCCGCCCTGCCCGATCTTCCGCGGCCGCAAGTGCTTTCGCGGACTTGGCGTCAACGTCGGTCGGATCTTCCGCCCTGCCCGATCTTCCGCCGCCGCAATGCTTTCGCGGACTTGGCGTCAACGTCGGTCGGATCTTCCGCTTCCTTTCTCCACCGCTTCGGCCGCCAACATCGCGTCGGCCTCCGCCTCGGCTTCGGCCATCAACGCCGCCTCGCGTTCCCGCGCACCCGTGTCGTCGGCGACCCGCACGTGGGCGTCGCCGACCTCCGCGGGCCGCGCGCCTCGATGCCGGAGCAGCGTCGCGAGCTCCTCAGCCGCGTCGGTCGTGACGGTGACCTTCGCCTCGTTGCCCTTCGTGTCGCGATACGTGATGGTTACACATTTTCCATTGCCTCCCGGCGTGCTGTAGGCCACGCCGCCCTTGCGGCTGCGCCGAATGCCGAACCCGCCGTGCGCGACCCAGTCGTACGTGCCAACCTCGACCTTTTCGATCGAAGCGAGCGGAATCCTCGGCCCGAAGAGGCCGTACTGGATGTGGAGCGCCTCCTTCGTGACCGTCACGCGAAGGTAGAGAAAGAGCGCCCACATGAGCGCGAGCAGCGGCACGACCGCCAGGTTCACGAAGCCCACCGCGTTGCCCATCGCGAAGAGCGTGGCCGCGACCGCGAGCTGGAGCACCATCGGCAAGAGGAAGAGCGCGTGCATCCACTTCGGCATGCCGCGCCGGTCGCGCAAGAGCGCCTCGCCCCCGCCCATGTACTCCGTCTCGTAGCTGTCCGGCTTCGGCTCGGCCATCGCTCCTCCTCGGGCACGAGTATGCGCCTAGGCGGAGTCCACGTCGGTCGGATCTGCTTCGGGTTAGGCACGGGGTCGCCGGAGTGGTTTCGCGCACTTGGCGCCAACGTCGGTCGGATCTACCCGCCAGGTTTCGCGCACTTAGCGCCAACGTCGGTCGGATCTGCCCCGCCAGGTTTCGCGCACTTAGCGCCAACGTCGGTCGGATCTGCCCCGCCAGGTTTCGCGCACTTAGCGCCAACGTCGGTCGGATCTGCCCGCGCCCATCGGTCGGATCTGCCCCGCCAGGTTTCGTGCACTTAGCGCCAACGTCGGTCGGATCTGCCGCCTCGGTCGGACCTACCCACGTCGGTCGGATCTACCCCCCCGCGGTCGCCCGAGACCTGACGTCCCCCCGCATCACCCCCGCCGCAAAATCAGCTCATGGTCCCGCGTCGCCCCCACGGGAAACTCATAAGCCCCCACCTCGACGAACCCCCGCCGCCCATAGAGCCGCTTCGCCCCATGGTTCTCGGACCACACCCCGAGCCACACGCGCCCCTTCGCGTTCCCCTCGAGCCACCCGAGCGCCGCGTCGAGCAGCTTCGACCCACGCCCGCCGCCCTGGTGCGACGCGAGCAAGTAGAGGCGCTTCAATTCGCCCTCGCCCGGCGCGACCTCGGGGTGCGGCAGCTCACACGGGCCGACGAGCGCAAACCCCACGGCCCGCCCGTCTTCCACGCCGAGGAACGCGGCCTTCTTCGGATCGGTGAGGTCGCGCCGCGTCCGCGCGAGGCCGTACGCTTCGGGCAAGAAGGCCTCGAGATCGGCCTGCGGGTAGAGGTGCCCGAACGTCTCGCGGAAGGTCGTCTCGCCGAGGGCCGAGAGCGTCTCGGCGTCTTCGAGGGTCGCGCGTCGAACGGAGAACGTCATGCGCGCGCACGATAGCAGGCCAAGCGAACCGCACGGCCGCGGAGGTGAGGGGACGTGCCGTGGTCGAAGCGAGAGCCTCGCGCGAGCCCGCGACGCGGTCCTCGTGTCAGTCCGTGCTCGCGTCGCCGGCGTCGGGGCTCGCGTCGGTCTGGCTCGCGTCGGGACCCGCGTCTTCGGGGTCCCGCGGGGACGGGACGCCGCACGCCATCATCTTGCCGTTCTTCGGGGGCACCCAGATGCCGCACCCGTAGGCGTCGGTGGTGCGGGTCCAGCCGTCTTGGTTGGGCTCGAAGACGGCGCCGTCGTTCCCGTAGGTGCACCTGTCGTCGGCAGACTCCTTGGGGCCGTTCCTGGCGAGCAGGATGCACGTTGGTTTCACGTCGGGGCAGCACCC
Source organism: Myxococcales bacterium (assembly GCA_016712525.1). Lineage (NCBI taxonomy): Bacteria > Pseudomonadati > Myxococcota > Myxococcia > Myxococcales > Myxococcales bacterium. Next base: position 2,599,570 of record JADJQX010000007.1, on the reverse strand, counting down.
AAACGTCCCCCGAGGGCTGGACGCGTCCGCCGTGTCCGAGACCGAGGTGCTCGAGCAGCCGAAGCCTGTTGCGATGGCCCCAGCGACGACGAGAGAGACGAGGAGTGGAGAGAGGCGCATCTCTCCAGTAAAGCACTCCCAATGCCACGCCACGGATCGCGAGATCCCTCATGATTCTTCGTGCCGTGGCAGGTCGTGGCACACGCGCACACGACGGACCGGTCAGGGCTGAAACACAAGAGCCCCGCGGGCGCGTGGCTCGCGGGGCTCGCGGGGTGGACGCGCGGCGTGTGCGCTCGCGTCACTCGTCGTCGTCGATGAGGTCGTCGGGGATGCGGTCGCTGTCGTCGCTCGTGTCGTCGACGGGGGCGGGCTTCGACGGGCCAGGCTTCGGCTTGGGTTCGCTCTCGTCCTCCGTGGGCTTCGCGAGCTTCGCCCTCGAGGCGCGTCGGCGCTCGCGGTCGTGGGTGCTCGCGGTGGCCTTGAGGAGGCTCGGGTACTCGGCGAAGGCGAAGCGCATGACGAGGCGGAGCTTCTGCACGCGGGCGCGGATGAGCCCGAGGATGGCGTCGCGCCGCGCGACGAGCGGTGCGCTGCTGACGGTCGGCGTGGTGCCTGCGCGGCTCACGAGGATGCCTGCGATCGACTTCGCTTCGTCGACCATGCTCATCTCGAAGCCGTGGAGCGTCGCGAGGTCGGCGGCGAGGGTGGTGCACATGGCCGCGTAGGCTTCGAGGCCGCTCGCGAGGGTCGCGAGGGTACGCGGGCTGCTCTCGTGCTGGCGCTTTAGGGCGGCGATGGCGACGTCCTTCTTGTCTTGGACGCCATCGTCGACCACGACGTCGAGCGCGCTCCGGAGCCGCCGAAACACGGTGAGGCCCCGCTTGATCACGACGTCGTCGACGGGCGTCCGCCCTTGTTCGACCAGGATCTCGCCCTCTTTCCCGAGCTTGCAGAGGTAGAGGATCTGGGCGGCGATGTCCCCCCGAGGCGGGGCGCGTGGGGCGCGAGCCCGACCGACACCTTTCCGCGCGGGTTGGCGTGCCACTCGGCCAAGCACGCGAGCGCGCGGGCTTCGTGGAGGTACGTCTCGACCGACATCGAGAGGTCGGGCGGACCGCCACGGTACGACTCGATCTCGGCTTCCATGGCATCCGCCAGGCGAGCATCGAAGCGCGCGGAGATCTGGCCGACGAGGTCGCGGGAGCGACGGTCCTGTTCGTCGGACATGAGGAGCACGGTGTGGGGGAGCTTCTGCTCGCTGACCTCCGAGGCCTTCGTGAGCTGGGCCTTCGCAGCCACCATCTTCGTGGCGGACGTGGGCTTGCCCTTTTTGGACGTGGAGGACGACGCAGACGCAGAAGACGAAACCGAACGACGGGCCATGATTCACCTCTAGGGTTCGTCGAAGCGCGACCTGCGCCCCGACACCCACGACGTCGGCTCCCTCCCCCGTGTCGTTGCGGAAAATCTTCGTCGCGCGCACGAATGTCGAAAAGGCTAAGGAAGCCGTGGGCTTGGCCGCGAGCTGCGGGTTGCCAGGAGGGAGCTGCGGGTTGCCAGGAGGGAGCTGCGGGTTGCCAGGAGAGCGCTGCGGGTTGCCAGGAGAGCGCTGCGGGTTGCCAGGAGCGAGCTGCGGGTTGCCAGGAGCGAGCTGTGGGTTGCCAGGACGGAGCTGCGGGTTGCCAGGAGCGAGCTGTGGGTTGCCAGGAGCGAGCTGTGGGTTGCCAGGACGGAGCTGCGGGCTGCCAGGACGGAGCTGCGGGCTGCCAGGACGGAGCTGCGGGCTGCCAGGACGGAGCTGCAGGTTGCCAGGAGCGAGCTGCGGCTTTCCAGGATCGAGCTGTTGGGTGTCGTGGGCTTCCGTACGATCTTGAGCGCGGGCTCGCGGGCGGACCGGACGAAACCCGAGCTCGTCGGCGTCCTGAAGCCCGCCGTGGTCGGGCCGCCGATCGGCGTGTCGAAGCGCGACTGGGGCACCTGCCACGGCTCGGAGGACGTCACGTCGGCGCGACGCAGAGCGTCTTGACGCACGCCGCGCAGCCCAAGGGGGGGCGACGACAGCCCGGAGATCGTTTGAAAATTCGGCGACCGAACGAGGTTGTAGGCCGCCCGCGACAGGGGTGCCCCATGGCGCTCACGCACGCACGCAGGACGACCATGTAAGTCAATATGGTACGCAGATGAGCCGTACGATCGTTGCTGCAGCGTTTCGATCTTTCGGTATGGTGGTGCTGCATGGGGGAGCACGCTCAACGTCACGCGGCAGGCGCGCATCTCACGGGAGGCCGTGGGTTCAGCGGGATGCCGAGCCTGGAAGGGCCAGCCTCCGATGGGGCGGGGGGCGTCAGCACCGGGCGTGAGGCTCGTGCCACGCATGCGCGTTTCGGCATCGGGGTGGTCGCTCCGGCGAGGAGGGTGAGGTGACTCTGGTGGATCGCGATCCCTTCTCGTTCGAAGAGGGCCTCCTCCGATGCGACGTCGACACGGCGGTGTACCGCGTCGCCGCCGTGCAAAAAGCGGCCTACAAGCTCGCCGCGCTCGCCACCATCCACATCGCCGAGCGGGGGCCGGAGAAGCTCACCTTGACCTTCATGTTCGCCGAGCCGAAAGGCGAGGAGGCGGCGCGGTCGGTCGGTCGGCGGTTCCTCGAGGAGCTGCTCGACCAGGAGCTCCGCGAGGCCGTGCGAGCGCAGACCGAACCGCTCAGGATGCTCGTCCTCGCTCACGCGTTCTCTCGAACCGGCCTGGTGAAGTCGTCGTGACGGCTGCTCCTGCGCGGTTCCTTGCTCGCTCGGCGTTCGAGCCGGCTCGAGAGTATCGTCTCCTGCCATTCAGGTTCGGGCGGCTCGACTCCGAGCGCTACGTGGTGACGAACGACGTAGGCGAGTACGTCGTGATGGGCCGTACGGAGCTCGCGGCCTTCGCAGAAAGACGCCTTCCGACGACGTCGAACACGTACCGCGCGCTCAAGGCCAAGCACTTTCTCTTCGACGATGCCAGCGAGTGTGCGCTCGATCTGCTCGCGCTCAAGGTGCGTTCGCGCGCCGAACGCATCGCGCAGTTCACGGGGCTCCACATCTTCGTGCTCACGCTGCGGTGCGACCACTCGTGCCACTACTGCCAAGTCTCCCGGCAGACGGAAGACAAGGGCGCGTTCGACATGACCCTCGAGCACGCCGACGCGGCGCTCGACGCCGTGTTTCGTAGCCCGTCGCGCGCGATCAAGATCGAGTTCCAGGGCGGGGAGCCGCTGCTCGCGTTCGAGACGCTCAAACACGTGGTGCTGCGCGCCGAGGAGATGAACGTCGCCTACCGAAAGGACCTCGCCTTCGTCGTCGCGACGAACCTCTCCAAGCTCGAGGACGAGCACCTGGCCTTCGCCAAGGAGCACGGGATCGCCTTTTCGACGTCGCTCGACGGGCCCAAGGACCTTCACGACGCGCGCCGCCCGATGCGCGGTGGATCGAGCTACGACGCTGCCCTCCGCGGCATCACCCGCGTGCGCCAGGCGCTCGGCCCTCATGGCGTGAGCGCGCTCATGACCACGACCCCGGACAGCCTCGACCGCGTCGAGGACATCGTGGACGAGTACGTGCGCCTCGGCTTCCAGGGCATCTTCTTGCGAAGCTTGAGCCCGTTCGGGTTCGCGGTGAAGACGAAGCTTCTGCGGAAGCTGGGTATCGAGGACTGGCTCCGCTTCTACGAGCGGGGCCTCGCGCGGGCGATCGACGTTGCGGCGAGCGGGGTGCCGTTTCGTGAGGAGTACACGAGCATCTTGCTCCACAAGATCTTCGGCGCTTCGGGTACCGGGTACGTCGACCTGCAATCGCCGGCGGGAATCGGCATCGGCGCCATCGTCTACAACTACGACGGCGCGGTGTACGCGTCCGACGAAGGGCGCATGCTCGCCGAGATGGGCGACACGTCATTTCGGCTCGGTCAGCTCGGGGTCGACTCGTACGAAGCCATGATGACGAGCGAGGCCCTTGTCGGCCCCCTCGATGACACGGTCCTCGAGAGCAGCCCGATGTGCACCGACTGCCCGTACCTGCCCTACTGCGGCGCCGATCCGGTCTACCACCGGGCCACCCAGGCCGACCACGTGGGCCACAAGGCGCTCAGCAGCTTCTGCACCAAGCAGACCCACGTCCTCGGCCATCTCTTGCGGTTGCTCGAGGACGATCCGCGCGCTCGCAGAGTGCTCCTGGGGTGGGTATGAAGCCGCTCCCGCTGTATGGCCGGCATCTTCGCGCGCTCGGCCCCACCGACGACGGGGTGTTTCACGCCCGACTCACCGACGACCCCGACCTCGCCCCCGAAGCGCGCGGTGCGCACGTGTTGCTCGTGCGAGGCGACACCGCCCTTGCGGCAGGGTTCCGTGCCTACTTTCGCACGGACGGCGACGCGACCGCGATCGCGATGCGCAATGCGTACATGCTCGGGGAAGAGCTCCATCACGTACGCACCGGGGACGTGGTCCGCGTCGACCCGGCGCGGCGCTCGGTGAACGTGCTCTATCGCCGTTCGTCTCCGACCAACTCGATCTTGGTGACGGAGCGCTGCGACAACTACTGCCTCATGTGCTCCCAGCCGCCGAAGCCACAGGACGACTCGTACTTGGTGGACGAGGCGTTTCGCTGGGTGCACCTCGTGGACCCTGACACCGCCGAGCTCGGGATCACCGGGGGCGAGCCGGGGCTGCTTGGAGAGCGGCTCCCGCAGCTCGTGTCGCACATCGAGCGCTGCCTGCCGCGCACGGCGCTCCACGTGTTGTCGAACGGCCGTCGCTTCGCCGACCCCGCGTTGGCGCGGGCGCTCGCAGCGGCTGGCCACCACGACCTCATGGTCGGCATACCCCTCTACTCGGACCTCCCCGAAGAGCACGACTACGTGGTGCAAGCGCGCGGGGCCTACTCGGAGACCCTTCGGGGCATCCTCGCGCTGAAGGCTGCCGGGGTACGGGTGGAGATTCGCACGGTGATGCACGCGCAGACGTTCGCGAGGCTGCCGGAGCTCGCCACCTTCATCGTCCGAAACCTGCTCTTCGTCGACCATGTCGCGCTCATGGGGCTCGAGCTCATGGGCTTTGCGCGGTCCAATCTCGCGGAGCTTTGGATCGATCCCGTGGAGTACCAGGAGCAGCTCGCCGCGGCGGTGGAGATCCTCGACCGCGCGGGCATGGCGGTGTCCGTCTACAACACGCCGCTTTGCCTGCTGCCGGAGGGCCTGCATCGCTTCGCGCGGCAGAGCATCTCCGACTGGAAGAACGCCTACACCGACGAGTGTGAGGGCTGCACCGAGCGAGGCTCGTGCGCGGGATTCTTCACGTCGTCGACGTTGCGCAAGAGCGCGCACATTCGACCCTTTGGCGCGCGCACTTCCGCGAGCCCGACACCTGCCTCGCCGATTCGACCCACCCTAGAGACCCTGGAGCAACCCACATGAAAGAACGCCGCTTTGTATTCCCGCTCGGGGTCGCTGTCCTCGGTGTGCTGACGGGGGCCGGGGCGTCGGGGATGCTGGTGCCCAACGCGGCGGCGCAGATCGCGCGGCGACCCGAGGACGAGGAGAACCCGCACGAGCCGCTCACCCTCGCGCTCCCCAACACTCACTCGACGGGCATGCTGCTCGCGCACCGCTCGCACTCGTCGCACCGGTCGCACTCGTCGCACCGCAGCCACTATTCGGGAAACCACGCGGGGGGTGGCGGTGGCTCCGGCTACGACAACGGCGGAGGTGGGAGCGACTACGTTCCCCCGACGCCGGCCCCAGCTCCGCCGCCTCCTCCCAAGCCGGCGAGCGTGTCGATCGTGGCCTTCCCTGGCGGCAAGATCACGCTCAACGGCAAGGTGGTGGGCACCGACGCCACGGGCACGCTGTCGCTGCCCCCGGGCCTGCACGAGGTGCGCATCGAGAACCGCTTCGTGGGCGACCACAACACCACGATCAACGTCTCCGAGGGGCAGACGGGCGTCGTGACGGTGGAGTGGTGAACATCGACAGCCAAGGACCGAGGGAAGAAACGTGAAGGCTACGACTTGCGGGCATTGCGGCGGCTCGCGCGAGACGAGCACGGGGCCATGCCCCTTTTGTGGAGCGGATGCGTCACCCTCGGAGCCGGCGGCCGGGCCGAGTGTGCACGACGCGATGCGCCGGTGGGGCGCGACCATCTTCGGTGCGCCGAGGGCGATGGATCGGCTCGTCAGCAAGATCGATGTCCGCGACGAGGTGCTCGAGCGGCTCGTGACGCAGGTCTATCGCCGCGACTTCCGTGAGGAGCGCGCCCCTTCGCCGAGAGCGGGGACGACTCTGCCGAAGCAGTCGGTAAATTCGCTCGACCCCTTCGAGCTCTCGCCGGCGGCCGTTCGGGCCGAGACGGAGCACGTCACGACCTGCTCGTACTGTGGAGGGGCGGGGCGGGGCCCGTGCAGGGGCTGCTCGGGAAGCGGCAGGCGCGCGTGCGGCGGCTGCGGCGGATCGGGCAAGGAGGTGAAGCACTACAAGAACGGCAATACCCGCTACATCAACTGCAAGATATGCCGCGCGACGGGGTCGCTCTCGTGCCACGGGTGTGGCGGCGGCGGAACCATTCAGTGCGACGTGTGCACGGGCGGAGGCTTCCAGCTCGCGTGGTACGCGTACTACGAGACCGAGCGATGGGACGTGCGGATCGAGCCCGACAGCCCGGTGCTCCTCGCGCACGGGCAGCTCAAGGAGGCGCGCGCCGTGAGCCGCGACGACCTCAAGGCGTTTCACGTCGTCGCGATGCAAGAGCACAAGGGCCCGCTCGCTTCCGGAGGCTACCGCGACGTTCCTGCGGCGCTCGTGGGAGCGGCACGCGTCGAGCCGAGGCTCGAGCGCATTGGCTACCAGCAGTACGTCAAGATGTCCGTCGTCCGGCGGGACGTGACCTACGAGATGGCGGGGACGTCCGGCACCGTGGTGCTCTCGGGGAACGATCTTCGCGGCGCCGCCGAACCGAAGGCCATCGCGCCCATGCGGCGGAGGCAGTACCTATGGGCGGCGGGTACTCTGGTGGTGGGCACCCTCGGGTACTCCTTGTCGAGCGCGCTTCGCGGCAAGTCCGCCTACTTCGCGGGCTCGTCTGCCTGGTTCGGGCTGCTCATCATCGCGACCATGGCCGCGGCCGCTCCGGCGCTGGGCGGGCTCCTGCGCGCATGGCGGCCGGGCTTCAAGAGGGGAAGGGTCGAAAGCCTCGAGCTCGCATCGGCTGCCGCGGCCGCCTTCCTGCTCTTGGCCACGGGTATCGGCGCGGCCCTCTCACGGCCATCCCTCGGGGAGGTCGAGCGCGCGCTCGCGCGGGGCGACGCGACACAAGCGCGCGCCGTCGTCGACGCGCTGAAGGAGACGAAGCCCGGGTCGCCCGACCTTGCGAAGGCCGAGGATGCGGTCCTCTTCGCGGAAGCGCAGAACGCCGCCAAACCGGACGAGCGGCTCGAACGGCTCGACGCCGTCGCCAAACGTGGTGGTGACCTCGCCGCGAAGGCTCGCGACTTGGCGAGGAGGGAGCGCCTCGGCGCGGTGCGCACCCAGCTCGATGCCAAGGCTGGAAGGAAGGCCCTCGCCGAGATCGAGCGCCTCTTCGGCGATCCGAGCCCCAACGACGCGGAGCTCGCCGAGCTTGGCGCCAAGGCTCACGAGATCGTGGCCGACGGGTGCAAAGACCCGGGCTGCCAGCTCGTCGCCGCGACCGCCGCGCAACGAAGGGCCCCGAGCGCCCCGCGGGAGGCGCGTGTAGCCGCCGTACGTGGCGAGCTCCTCGCGTTCCTGAACGCGAAGGCAGTCGCGGGGAGGCGACCGACCCCAAGGTGGAGCGGCTCGAGCGCATGGCGAACGCCGCGGGCGCGGCCCTTACGGTGCCAAGCGTAGACGCCGAGCTCAAGACCGTCGCGACCGAGACGATGGTGAAGGCCGCCGCCGAGAGGGCCAAGACACCGCTCATCGGGAGCGACGTGGCAGCCATCGAGAGCCTGCTGAGCGTGAAGCTGCCCGAGGGCGGGGCGTTCTCGAGCGCCCCCCTCGACGGGATGAGCGTGTACTTCGTCTTCGACGCGGCGAAGCGATGCAAGGGGATCTACGCCGTGGGAGCGAAGCCGAAGCACCGCGCGATGGTGGGGACCACGTGGACGCCGGACCGGTTGCTCTCGCAGGCGGTGGGCCGAGACGTGAAGGTGAAGGCGGCTACGCCGGCGGGGGCCGTGACGGCGCGGTGGTTCGAGGCGCCAGTGCCGGTTGTGGCGCGGTGGAATGGAGGGGCGTTGGTAGAGATACGGGTGGGGGATGTGGGACTCCAATAGGCTCCTGCATAACGATCTAGTCAACGACATCTGTGCCAAATCGTCCGGTAGAGACTCATGAATTGCTTCAAACACATCAAAACGCACAGCACTGCAAGGATATTTGAATGGACGAAGCGGCCTTCTCGCGAAGAGCTCCAGCGCTGCTTTGAAGCCCTAGCCGCGCGCCCAGGGTACGAGCAACAAGGTGCCTCAACGATAAGGAAAAAAGTTCCAGTCGAGGACACAAGCATTCAGGCTTCGTTCGTTATGTTCCTAATTGAGCGGGAGCCCGCCTTCCTTTCCAACTCTGGCGTGCTGGAAAAGCGATCCGGGTATGTCCTTATCTTTGAAAGGGGCGCCGGTCTGTGCGTTCTCTCCAGCAACCTGGGAGACCCCTTCAAGATCCTCCCGAAGAACAGCATAGCAGAAGCGTCCCAAGAGATCACCCTGCGACTGTTCACGAGCAGCAAGACCACGTACGATAAAGCTGATCTGCGTTCGATGAATATTGCAAGCTCGAGTATCCGAGCGCGAACCATTGAGGCCGTAGATCTTGAGAGCACGATGCCGTCGTTCACCGCGCACCGTTCTATACCTCGTGCACTTCGGTTCTCGGAAACTGGAAAAACATACTCGGTGACGCCAAGTGTTGCTCGAATTCGTCAGCATCAAACAAGGCTCGATATCAAGCAACTCGCTGATTGGGCAAGTAGGGTCCTGTCTGATATGAAGCCTGCCAAGTCGCGAAGGATTGACTTTATTGATCGCTTCGCGAACGCAACAAGGCTATCCCTCAAGCCTCCCGGCATCGTGGCGACCGGGGTGCTTGTGGATGTTCATGCTCTGCTCGAGAGGGAAGAGCATGGTGAGCTATCTCTCGTGTCGACGAGCCACACAGGTAAATCGCCTACGCCAGAAGAACTTCGAGGGGCGATTGAGGGTTGGGCTGAGACGTTGGCCGTGACGCAAGAGGTGACGCGACATCGGGATGGGACAACAGTCACAGTCAATGTTGTAGGTAACTCGGTCGGACGTGTCGGAGTGCTCCGTCAGAATAAGGACTCGTACTCGCTAATCTGCTCGTCGTTGGATGGTATTGTGATTGTCGATGAGTTGGAAGAGTCGACCTCGATAGGTGCCTGGCTCACGAGCAACAAGCTGTTTACCGTGACGTTTTCAGATCCATCGTACTGCTATCTCGACGGAAAACTCTACCGAGACAACAGGCTTCTCGCCGACGCTAGGCTCGTTGCTGGTATGCTGGAAACCGACTGGGACCTGACGAGGGCTACTTCGGAAAAGCCGGACGGAAGTTCGCGCTCCGTGCCTGGCTCCGACACCCTCTTTGGTGTGACAGAGCTTATGCTGTCGAGCGACGATGCTTTGATATGTGACGATCTGGGTGACGAATGGGCCGACTATATCTCGGTGTCGAACCGTAGTCCGCCTACGATAAGATTTATTCACTGCAAGTATGGTGAGCCGGCGCTTGGTGCGTCGCAGTTCCATATTGTCGTTTCTCAAGCGCAAAAGAATCTCGGTCGTCTATTTGCATCTGAAGACGACCTGGTGCGCAAATTTAAGTCGTGGGGTAAGAAAAAACGGATCGTCGGCCAGGCTGCGGGGAGTCCTGAAAAGGCCAAGTCTGCCTTTGTGAAAGCAAATTCGGATCCACAGACAAGGCGGGAAGTCTGGCTGGTCGTCAGCTTCTTGTCCAAGTCTGCCTTTGTTGCCGAGCTGGACAAGCTAGCGAAGGGCGCGGCGTCTAGCCCCGAGAACGTCCAGCTCTTGTGGCTGTTGTCGTCGTTCATGAATGTCTGCATGGAGTCTGGCGCGGTGCCTCGCATCAAGTGTCTGAAGTAATGCGCTTGCGCAGAATGTTCTTGTTGCGCGGTAGGTTCCTTTCGGGTGGGGGGAGCGGGCCAGCATATCGGGTGGGTTGGGTTGCTATGCCCTTCAGGAAAGTGGAGCCCCTCCAGTAGCGGTTTCCGCGCGCGTTCGGAGCGGGGCGTTCGCCCCCCGCCCCACGTGCCATCGTACCGATGGCACGGCGCGCCAGGCGCTCGTCACCGGCGAGTCTAGAGGCGTCCCGGACGTCCTCGTACGGCGGCAGCTCCGACGTCGATGCCGCGGGCGCCAAGGGCCGTTTTTGCCCCCTTTCCCCGATCCCCCGCCGCCCGAACGCGTGTACGCTCTCCGTGTTCCCCTAGCCCACGCCCCGCGAGGCTGAGCCGAGTCTCCCGGGCAACCCCCCCACCCCGTGAACACGCCCTCGCCCAACTTCGCCTACCTCGCGCATCACGATGCGCGGCTCGTCGCGCTCGCGACGCAGGCCGAGGAGCACTTCGCGGGGGACCCTTCGGTCACGCTCTTCAAGCTGCGGCAGTTCGGGGAAGTGCTCGCGAAGCGGGCGGCGGCGAAGGTGGGCCTCTTCATCGGGCCGGAAGAGAAGCAGCAGCAGCTCATCGACCGCCTCTTCGACCGGAACGTGATCGGCGCGACGCAGCGGTCGCTCTTCCACGACCTTCGGCGCGTCGGGAACGCGGCGGTGCACGAAGGGGAGGGCGACCACCGCGAGGCGCTGCACCAGCTCCGCATGGCGCGGGAGCTCGCGGTGTGGTTCCAGCGGAGCTTCGGCAACGACCGGAAGTTCGAGCCCGGGCCCTTCGTTCCCCCTGCCGAGCCCAAGAAGGCCGGGACCGAGCTGCACGAGGAGCTCGCGCGGCTTCGGGACGACGTCGAGGCGCGGCGCCAAGAGCTCGAGGCGGCGCAGCGCGCGATCGAGGAGGCGCGGAAGGCCGCCGAGGCCGAGTCCCTCGAGAAGCTCACCGCCCAGGAACGCGCGGCGAAGGCCCAGGCCGACGCCGAGATTTGGGAAGAGCTGGCGAACGAACAGATCGAGGCGCACAAGGCCTCGGCCCAGGCCGAAGCCATGAAGAGCGCGGCGCTCGAGGCGCAGAACCGCGCGCTCCTCGCCGAGCTCTCGGCCCTCCAAGCCGCCGCGCAGGCGATGCCGGCCCAGGCGCTCTCGAGCGCCATCGACAAGGCCAAGAAGGCCAGTGAGGACATTGCCCTCGACGAGGCCGCCACCCGGAGAATCATCGACCGTCAGCTCCGCGAGGCCGGGTGGGAGGTCGATTCCCAGCGGCTCACGTTCGAGCACGGCGTGCGCCCCTCCAAAGGGAAGAACATGGCCATCGCCGAGTGGCCGACCCTCACCGACGGCAAGCAGGGGTGGGCCGACTACGTGCTCTTCGCCGGGCTCCAGGTCGTCGGGGTCGTCGAGGCGAAGCGCCGGCACAAAGACGTGATGGGCGTGCTCCCGCAGGCCAAGCGGTACTCGCTCGGATACCAGGTGCACGCCGACGAGGTTCTGCCAGAGGGGAGCCCCTGGCTCGACACGAACGGCGCCGCGCAGAAGGTCCCGTTCCTGTTCGCCACCAACGGGCGCCCGTTCTTGCGCCAGCTCCGCACGAAGAGCGGCATCTGGTTCCTCGACGCGCGCCGGCCGCAGAACCACGCCGTGCCGCTCGAGGGGTGGTACACGCCCGCGGGCCTCCTCGACCTCCTCCGGCAAGACGTGGACGCCGCGCACGAGCGCCTCAAGGTCGAGCCGATGCCCTACATCGACCGCGAGTACCAGCGAGGCGCCATCCTCGCCGTCGAGAAGGGGCTCGAAGAAGGCAAACGCGAGCTGCTCGTCGCCATGGCCACCGGCACCGGCAAGACGCGCACGTGCATCGGCCTCTGCTACCGCCTCCTCAAGACCAAGCGCTTTCGCCGCGTGCTCTTCTTGGTGGACCGCAACGCGCTCGGCAAACAAACGGCCGACGCCCTGAAAGACCTTCGGCTCGAGAACCTCCAAACCTTCACCGACATCTTCGACGTGAAGGAGCTCGCCGACCTCAAGCCCGATCGCCAGACCAAGCTCCAGATCGCCACCATTCAGGCGATGGTGAAGCGCGTGCTCGGTCCGTTCGACGACGGCGAGGGAGACGTGCCCCCCGTCGATCAGTACGACTGCATCGTCGTGGACGAGTGCCACCGCGGCTACCTGCTAGACCGTGAGCTGTCCGACACCGAACTCAGCTTCCGTGGCTATGACGACTACGTCTCCAAGTACCGGCGCGTGCTGGACTACTTCGATGCCGTCAAGGTAGGCCTCACGGCGACGCCCGCGCTCCACACCGAAAGATCTTCGGCGCGCCGGTGTTCTCGTACTCGTACCGCGAAGCGGTGGTCGATGGCTTCCTCGTGGACCACGAGCCGCCCATTCGCATCGTGACCAAGCTCGCGCGCGACGGCATCCACTACGACGCGCGCGAGGAGGTGCTCGTCCTCGACCGGACGACGCAGACCCTCAAGAAAGAGGAGCTCGCGGACGAGGTCCAGTTCGACGTCGACACGTTCAACAAGCGCGTCATCACCGAGCACTTCAACCGCGCCGTGCTGCGCGAGCTCGCGAACCACATCGACCCGGAACAAGACGAGAAAACTCTCATTTTCGCGGCGACCGACGAGCACGCGGACATGGTCGTCCTCCTCTTGAAAGAGGCCCTCGCAGCGAAGTATGGCACCGTCGACAACGACGCCGTGCAGAAGATCACCGGCGCGGCGGACCGCCCGCTCGAGGCCATTCGGCGCTTCCGCAACGAGCGCCAGCCAAACATCGTCGTCACGGTCGATTTGCTCACGACCGGGATCGACATCCCCAAGATCGCGAACCTCGTCTTCCTCCGCAGGGTACGGAGCCGCATCCTTTACGAGCAGATGATCGGCCGCGCGACGCGGCTCTGCCCCGAGATTGGCAAAGAGCGCTTCCGCATCTTCGACGCCGTGGACCTCTATTCGGCACTGAAGAACGTGACCGACATGAAGCCGGTCGTGGTGAACCCGCTCGTGAGCTTCGAGCAGCTCGTGAAAGAGGTGCTCGAGGCCACCGAAGACGAGCACCGCCGCGCCTCGCTGGACGAGCTGCTCGCGAAGCTCCACCGCAAGAAGCGCGTCTTCAAGGGCGAGGTCGCCGAGCACTTCGAGACGGCGGCGGGCATGACCGTCAAAGACCTGGCCCAGCTCCTGAAGGGCGGCAGCGTGGCCGACGCGGCCGACTACCTGAGGGCGCATCCGTCGCTCGCGCCGTTCCTCGATCGCACCACCGGCGGACCGTACAAGATGGTCGTCTCCGAGAAGCCTGACGAGCTGCACGAGGTGACGCGAGGGTACGGCAAACACGGGAGCCGCCCGCCCGGCGACTACCTCGAGGCGTTTCGCGCGTTCGTATCGAACAACATAAACCGCATGCCCGCGCTGCTCGTCGTCACGCAGCGCCCGAAAGACCTCACCCGCGAGGACCTTCGGCAGCTCAAGCTCGCCCTCGACCAAGAGGGTTTCAGCGAAAAAATCCGTGCAGACGGCCTGGCGGGACCAGAAAAACGAGGACATCGCGGCCACCATCGTCGGGTACATCCGCCAGCTCGCCCTCGGCTCGCCCCTCGTGCCCCACGCCGAGCGCGTGGACCGCGCGGTGCAGCGGCTGCGGAGGGCGCACAAGCTCACCGACCCGCAGTCGAAGTGGCTCGACCGCATCGCCAAGCAGGTCAAGCTCGAGACCGTGGTCGACCGCGCCTCCCTCGACGCCGGCCAGTTCAAGGCCGACGGGGGCTTCACGCGCCTCAACAAGGTGTTCGACGGAAAGCTCGAGACGCTGCTCGGGGAGCTCGCCGATGAGGTTTGGAAGGACGTGGGCTGAAGGTGGCGATCGGGAAAACCATTCGAATCTACCTCGCCGACGGGACGCCCGGAGGCATCCGCCACGCCGAGCTTATGAACTGGAGCGGCCAGGCCATCGTCTGCCCGCGGAGCCGCTTCAATGAGCTTGCGTCGTGGTCGGAGAGGCGCAGCGGCCAGGCGTGTACGTGTTGGTCGGCGACGACGAATCTGGCAGCGTGATCCACGTCGGCGAGGCGGAGAACGTCTTCACTCGCCTGCAGAACCACCTGAAAAATAAGGACTTTTGGACGCGTGTGGTGTTCTTCACAAGCAAGGACGAGAACCTGACGAAGGCACACGTGAAGTACCTCGAGGCACGGATCATCGAGCAGGCCACGGAGGCTGCCCGTTCGCGTGTTGAGAACGGGAACTCGCCGCAGCGCCCCGCTCTTCCGCGAGCTGACCGCGACACGATGGAGGAGTTCCTTGGGCCCATTGGCACGTTGCTCGGCGCCCTTGGATTTCCTTTCTTGCAGCCGGTTCCAGCGGCGGCCTCGAGCGCCGCCTCGAACGGTGCCGCGGGCCGCTTCTACTTTCGGCCCGCGAAGCGATCGATCGACGCGGAGGGCGCCTGGGCGGACGACGAGTTCGTCGTCTTCACGGGATCGGTCGGCGACCTCGAGACGCGCCACCACCTGAAGGGCGGCTACCTCCAGCAGAGGCAGGCGCTCTTCGAGGACAAGTCGGTTCAGAAGGTGAACGACAAGACCTTCCGTTTCGTTCGCGATGTGCTCTTCAGCAGCCCATCGGCGGCCGCGGCTGTGCTTGCGGGTGGTGCCTACAACGGCCGCGAGGCCTGGAAAGACATCAATGGTCGATCCATCAAGGCCATCGAGGAAGAGCTCGCCGAAGCCTCAGGAAAGAAGACGAAGAAGCGCTAATGCCCACGACCCAAGACATCGTCCAAAAGCTCTGGAACCTTTGCCACGTCCTTCGGGACGATGGCATCACGTACCTCGAGTACGTGACCGAGCTGACGTACCTGCTCTTCCTCAAGATGGCGAAGGAGACCGAGACCGAGGGACAGATCCCGAAGGGGTACCGGTGGGACGAGCTCACCAAGAAGGATGGCGTCGAGCTGCTCACGTTCTACAAGCAGCTCCTCATCGACCTGGGCGGCAAGGGCTCGGGGCGCGTGCAGCCCATCTTCGCGAACGCGTCGACGTCGTTCCGCCAGCCGCGCCACCTGAAGCAGGTCGTGAGCGACATCGACTCCCTCGATTGGTACAGCGCCAAACACGAGGGCCTGGGAGACCTGTACGAGGGCCTCCTCGAGAAGAACGCCGAGGAGACCAAGAGCGGCGCGGGCCAGTACTTCACACCGCGACCGCTCATCGACGCGATCGTGGCGCTCATCAAGCCCGCCCCGGGCGAGCGTGTGCAAGATCCGGCGGTGGGCACGGGCGGCTTCCTCACCGCGGCCGACCGCTACGTGCGCTCGAAGACGGACGACTACCACGACCTCAAGACCGCGCAGCAGAACTTCCAGCGCCGCGAGGCCTTCTCGGGCGTCGAGCTCGTGCCCGACGTTCAGCGCCTCTGCCTCATGAACGCGATGCTCCACGACATCGAGGGCGACATCGTCCTCGGGGACACGCTCGGCCCCACGGGCGAGGGCCTCCCCAAGGTCGACGTGATCCTGTCGAACCCGCCCTTTGGCACCAAGAAGGGCGGGGGCGGCCCCACGCGGAGCGACATCACGTACCCGACGAGCAACAAGCAGCTCGTCTTTCTCCAGCACATCTACCGTGGCCTCAAACCTGGCGGCCGTGCGGCGGTGGTGCTCCCGGACAACGTGCTCTTCGAGGAAGGTGTGGGGCAGAAGGTCCGCGCCGACCTCATGGACAAGTGCGACCTTCACACCATCTTGCGCCTGCCGACCGGCATCTTCTACGCGCAGGGCGTGAAGACGAACGTGCTCTTCTTCACGCGAGGGGAGAAGGACAAGGGCAACACCAAGGCCGTCTGGTTCTTCGACATGCGCACCAACATGCCGAGCTTCGGCAAGCGCACTCCCTTTACCCGCGCGCACTTCGCCGAATTCGAGAAGGTGTACGGCGACGACCCGTATGGAAAGAGCAAGCGAAAGGACCAGGGAGAGACGGGGCGGTTCCGCAAGTTCACCCGCGAGGAGATCGCGAAACGCGGCGACAACCTCGACATCTCATGGCTCAAGGACGACAGCGTGACCGACCACGCCGACCTGCCGGAGCCCGAAGAGATCGCGGCGGAGATCGTGGCGCAGCTCCAGACGGCGCTCGAGGAGATGCAGGCCTTGCAAGAGGAGCTCGGGTCGTGAGCGAGCTCGTCGAGTACGCTCTTCCGCAAGGTTGGTGTTGGGCCTCGATTGAGGATCTGAGTGCTTATGTGCAGCGCGGAAAGTCGCCAAAGTATGCCGAGCGAAGTGAGCTTCCGGTAGTAAATCAGAAGTGCGTTCGCTGGCACGGCGTCCAGGCTCAGTACGTAAAGTTTGTTGATCCCTCACAGTGGGAATCCTGGGGCCCCGAGCGGAGCCTTCGTGACGGCGACATCCTCTGGAACTCGACGGGGACCGGGACGATCGGGCGCGCTGCGATCTATCGTCCAATAGATGGCTATGAGCGTGTGGTCGCGGATTCTCATGTTACCGTCGTCCGTGGAAAGGTTGGGCCGCCCGAATACCTCCACGCGTGGATTCGTTCTCCTCTCGTTCAGAGTCGCATTGAAGCGATGCATACCGGATCCACTAACCAAGTGGAGCTTGGCCGGACCGAGGTTCTGAGAACTCGAGTTCCGGTTGCTCCCCTCAACGAACAGCGTCGCATCGTCGCCAAGCTCGAAGCCCTTCAGGCTCGGAGCCGTCGGGCGCGTGAGGCGCTCGATGCCGTGCCGCCGTTGCTCGAGAAGCTCCGCCAATCGATCCTCGCCGCCACCTTCCGGGGCGACCTCACGAAGGACTGGCGCGCGAAGAACAAGGACGTGGAGCCCGCGACCGAGCTGCTCAAGCGCATCCGCGCCGAACGAAAGAAGAAGTGGGAGGAGGCCGAGCTCGCCAAGATGAAGGCGAAAGGCAAGCCCCCCACGGACGACAAATGGAAGGCGAAGTACAAGGAGCCCGAGCCGGTGGATGCGACGGGGCTGCCGGAGCTGCCGAAGGGGTGGTGTTGGGCGAGTGTGGATGAGGTGACTTCAGCTGTACGACCCCCCTGCTACGGCGTCGTCCAACCGGGCGACGACTCGTCTGACGGCGTGCCGCTCGTCCGCGTCTGCGACCTGGAGGGCGACGGTGAGAACATTGCGATAGCGGGCCTACGTCGAATTCCGGCTGAAGTTGCCTTGGAGTACGAACGGTCGCAGTTGGAAGGTGGCGAGCTTCTGATTTCCGTCGTCGGGACGATCGGCCGCACTGCTATCGCTCCAGCTTCCCTTCGCGGAGCGAACGTCGCTCGCGCGATCGCGCGCCTCGTCTTCGATGCGCCGCTGTCTTCCACCTGGGGGATGTACTGGTTCACTGGCTCCTTCATGTGGCATCGCCTCAATTTGGAGTCGCGTGAGGTCGCTCGCAAGACGCTCAATATTGGCCAGCTGCTTGACATGCCGGTGCCTCTGGCGTCGCCAGGGGAGATGGCAGAGGTTTGCGCTCGGCTCCGACGCGGGCTCGCTCGGGTGGTGGAGATTGGGGGCGGGACCCGAGAGGCTGGCGTGCGGGCGAGCACGCTCGAACGAGCCACGCTGGCCAAAGCTTTCCGCGGCGAGCTCGTCCCCCAAGACCCGAACGACGAACCCGCAGACGTGATGCTCGCGCGGCACGGGGCGACGAAAACCGACGCCAGGGTTCCGGAGCGAGCCGGCAAGAGAGGTGCAGCCAAACGAGGCGCTCGTGCGTGAGCCCTGCCCCGTCCCCTACGCGAGCTCGCTCGCCAAGCTGCGGGAGTTTCTCCACGCGGCTTGCGAGGAAGGGCTCTCGACGGAGAAGGCGGGGCGGAAAGTCGCCCTGAAGCCCCGGTTCCACTCCTACTACGCCGAGGCAGCCGAGGTGCTCGGCCTCGCGCGCCGCAACGGCGGGAAGCTTGCCATCGCGCGACTCGGTGAGGAGCTGCTCCGTACGGGACGAGGCTCACCCGCCGAGGCCGACGTCTTTCGGCGCGCGATCGAACGCAGCGCGGTTCATGCCGTCGTTCCGGACCTGCTGACCGCTGAAGGGCCAGAGGGCGGTCCCGTGGAAGCGCCCCTCCGTGAGGTGAGGAGGCTGTACTGGCCGATCCCTGGAACATTAGAAATGTAGGAGCTCCGAGAGCGTCCGCACCTACGTTTCAGCGGAAGCACCGCCTTCAACGAGGTCGTCATTAAGAATGAGCGTACCAGTGACAACAGTTAGAATCCTTCACATCTCGGATCTTCACGAACGCGCAGCATTTGAGGGTATGCCCCCGAGTCGGAAGGCCACCCTCGAACGAGATGCGGAGCATCGCGGCTACGTCCTCGGGTCGCGCTTTACAAAGGCGCTAAGGAACGTCGCCGCATTGGGCCGATTCGATCTGGTTTTGTTCACCGGCGATCTTGCTGACTGGGGACACCCGGCCGAGTACGCTGCAGCGACTGGGCGAATCGAAGCAATCCTAAACGAACTAAATGTACCGAGGGACCGATTCTTTGCCATCCCTGGGAACCATGACATCCGCCGAACGGTCAATCCAAAGGTCAGAGCGAAGGTGCTAAACGCAGCCAGATCGGCCGGCACCGTCGCCGTCGGGGAGTGGATGCGATGGGGCAAGAACGTCCACGGAATGGCAAAGGATTGGCGCGGACAGCTACTGGAGCGAACCGAAGACTTCTGGCGATGGCACACCGAGTTTCGGCAGGACAGTCTACGCCCATCCGGCAACAAGCCACTTGGGTATCGGCATACTTTTCGACCGGGCCAGCTCGTAGCGGGAGCGCCCGAATTTCACATCATCGGCCTCGAATCTTCATGGCTCTGCGGAGCAGACGATGATCAAGGAAACATCTTCCTATCGAGCGAGCAGATCACGGGCCACATCAGGAATGGAACGAGCGCGCTCGGAGGCTTTCGTCTCGGGCTAGTGCACCATCCTCTTGACCATTTGGCAGACCATCATGAGGCTCGCCGACTACTGTCGGATGACGGCGTCGACCTACTACTCCATGGCCATCAGCATACCCCGATCGCGCTCAGCACAACAGAGGGTGCCCACACCTTGGTGGTCGTGGCGTCGGGCTGCCTAGTGGAGGGCGACCTCGGGAAAAACTGGCCCAACTCATTTCAGGCTATCGAAATCGACACCGGTCGAAGACAGGTTAGAGTACACTTTTCCAAGTGGGCGAGAGAGGGCCGGTTTTGGGGATCGGGAAGTGACATCTACGAGCAAGCGGCCGACGGAACATTAGCCCTCGAGTTGCCGCAACGCCCGACCGGCGACGGAGCACTTCACGCGCGAGCGCGGTCTCGCATCGAGCCGGCCGCACAACCGCAAAATAACTTACTTGTATTCGGTCGCCGAGCGATAGCGCTCGGCGACCGCATCGCAGTCGAATCTGGGAGCTGGACGTTGCGCATCGAAGCCTTCCTTTGTGGAGGCGAACACTCAATAACTTCAATGTTTGAGGCTTGCACAGAGCCTCACGACCGCTTCGTCATAACCAGTCATCCGCCCGAGGCACGCGCAGCCGAACGCCTAGTGAAACTGGAGCGAATCGACAACCACATCGAAGTAATTATTGCGATTCTGCCTCACGCTCCACCTCAACCGTTCATAGACCACGTCGACATCGATGGCAATCTTCGCGAGATAAGCGGGCAGGCGCTCCAGGCTCAGATTGTTCAAATGGCACTAGGAACCGCCTATGGGCACGTCGCGCCAGCTCACGGGACGCTGGTCCCTGAGTGGGTTCGCATGACCTCATATCAGGACGGGATCGGAAAGCTCGTCGAGATGGACATCGCTCGAATGACGTCGCTCTTCGGTCCCGGCGCTGAGCCTCCGACCTTAGGACACGTGACAAGCGCGACGGTGGTGAGCGCGGATGGGCTCAACGTGGAGCTTGACGTCAGGTTCCTCGACGGCCATCGCCAGTCAGTTTCGGCCAAGATACCTCACAAACCCTACGACCACCGGGAGACTGAAGCTGCAGTTGCAGCGCTGATTGCTGCAGCCTCGGCGGCGCCGATGAGCCGTCCGCAACAACCACGAATAACTCCCACCAACCGCGAACTCCCGAAAGACTTCACACCTACGAACGGAGCGCTGAAGTCTAGGTCCGGGGGGATAGTCGTACCCACTGCATGGCGTCTAACGCTGAACCTTACTGTCGACGGGGTACCACCGAGCGAGCTCCTTAGGGTACTTTGCGATTCGCGTGCGACTGAAGACCTGCACAACTATGGTCGAACGGCAAGGTGGCCGCGGCCGCTCTTCTTTGGGACCTCGACGGTAAATGCCGCCACGACCCACTGGCTACATTCGTACACGTCGGCGCAGAATGAGATCGGTGAGGAGCACCTCTCCCTCGCCCCGACGGGGCGCGTCTCGTACGAACGTCACACGTCCTCGGACCACGACCAGCCCGCGGTGGACTTCGGTATTCTTGGTCTTGACGTAATCATGTTCACGGCTGTTGCAGCACGCTACGCTTCGAAACTCGAGGTGCGCGAGCCGTGCATGGTTGAGTTTTCGCTTCACAATCCGCACAAGCACGTTCCAATGCTGGCCGCCTTTCGGGCGACGCCACTGAAACCAGTTCGAAGCGATGTTGCGCAGTACACTGGTGACGGGCTTGCGCTTACGCAAACGTTGCCTCTGAACATCGCCTCACGAGATTCCCTCGGTGATTTTTGCCATCGACTGATCGAACGGGTCGCGAATAACTTCGCCCATGAGCCGGGTCGAAGCGAGTCTCCGTTCCTGTCGATCGACAGGCAATCAATAGCGCAGGCAATAGACTGGTATCTGCCGGGCTCCAGTTATCCGTAGTTACCGACATGCTGCCGTGGCGGCGTCATCATTTCGCCACTACTACTGCCTGCGGTCGTTTCGGAGCGACCGAGCCACGCTCCGACTTTCGCAGGTTTACAGCTAAATCGGCGAACTGGAGCCTCGATCACCACGAAAAGGCAGATGGAAGTATGCGAGCTCGCTCCGGGTTCTGGAATCGCCAGACACCAGACACCAGAGGAACTCGCGATGGGGATGATCGATCGGATGAGCCGGGAAGAGCGACGTGGCATCGTCCGGCTCGGGCGGATTACATCCGCGGGCCCGAGGGCATCCTCCTCGGCCTCGCCGAAGAGCTGGGAAAACAAGCCTCCCGCCGCGACCCGCTCGAGACCTGAGCGTCCTCCACCCGCACCGAGCGCGGGCGCTCGTGTGGGATCGCAGCACGCAACCCACGTCCGCCGGCAGGCTCGCTCGAGCCCTCCGCGACCGCCACGCCACCACGCGTTCCTCAGGGAATCTCAGGGGGTGCGTTCGCGTAACATCCGCTGTCGCACCCGCCGCGGGGCGCCATCGGGAGAAGAAGATGCGCAGGTTCGAGCTCGTCGAGGGAACGTCGGCCAAGTTCTGGGAGGTGGGGGTGGCCGGCGCGGAGGTGCACACGCGCTACGGGCGCCTCGGCGCCGCGGGGAAGACCACGGTGAAGGCCCTCGAGTCCGAGGATGCTGCCCACACGCTCGCCGCGTCGCTGGTTCGCGAGAAGGTGGGGAAGGGCTACGTCGAGAAGTCGGTGGTCGCGCCGACGGCGTCATCGGGGTCGTCTGCGCCGACTGTGCCGTCTGCGTCGACTGCGCCGTCCGAGCCTTCGGGTTCGCCTGCGCCGCCTGCGCCAACTGCGCCGACAGCTCCCTCCGTCGCCGAGCCTGCGCGCGCTCCCGAGCCCGCGCCGAAGCCCGCGAAGGCCGCGAAACCGGCGAAGGTCGCCGCGGCGCCGAAGCCGCCCAAGGCTCCCGCGAAGGGGAGCGCGGACTATCAGGCGGGGTGCGACGCCTGGGCCGCGGCGCTCGGGTGGCTCCAGGTCGATCGCATCGAGGAGCTCTCGGCCGAGGGATACGCGGCCGCGCTCGACGCCGCGCTCGCGGACCCACGCGCCGCCGGCGTGGCGGCACCGGAGGCCATCCTCGACCAAGTGGCGACCCTCTCCCTGCCGGACAGCCAAGTTTGCGACGAAGCCCAGGTCGAAAAGCTCTTCGGGGACGACCCGGCGGAGCTCGCGAAGCAGCAGGCGCGTCAGCTCGCGTTGCGTGCGCGCATCGCCGAGTGGATGCAGGCGAAACACGCCACGTTGATTCGTCTCCTCGAGGCAGGATACCCCGCGACCAAACGCGCCAAAGGCTCGTACTCGTTGCCACTCGAGAATTTCGTGCGCTCTCTGCCCTGCTCGACGCAGGAGAAGATCCCCTATGCGTGGGATGGGCCGGAGGGCGCGGCATCGACCACGGCCGCCGACGTGCTGCGCTCCTTCGTCGCTCATGGGAGCGGCGTCTCGGACGACGCGCTCTCGGAGGCCGCGTTCCTGCGCTATCCGGCGCTGCGCGTGCTCGTCGAGGCCGGTGGCGGCACGGGCAACGGAATTCTCCTCGCCTGGGGGAGAGCCACCGAGCGGAGCGCGACCTCCGAGGGGGACGTCCGCGCCGACGCGCGCCGCTACCTCGAGCTGCTCGCGCCTGCCTTGCGCGCGGCCGGAGCCGACGGACTGAGCTTCGAGGGGCCGAACGGCGTGGTGGCCGGCGCGCTCACCGTGGCGCTCACGCGCGGCGCTTCGGACGCCGTGGCGGCGCTCGTGTCGGCGGGGACACCGCTCGATCAGGCGCTCGCGGTGGAGGTCACCGACGACGTGCACGTCGGCTCGAACCTCCTCCCCGGCGGCCAGAACCAGAAGCTTCGTTTCGCGGCCGGCTTCACGAGCCGCGACGTGGCCGAAGCCACGCTCGACGCCCACGACAGTTGGGAGGCCGCGCTCGGAGACAAGGACGGGCCCCACGTCACCGACGCACGCCGACGCGCGCGGGATCGCGTGAGGTCTCTCGCAGCCACGCTGGCGGCTCGCGGAGTCCCGGTCTCTGGCCTCCGCGTCCCCCTCGCGCCGGTCGAGACCATCCCGACCCCACCGACGTTCAAGCCCACCGTGGACGCCGCGCTGCTCGGCTGCGTCGAGCGCCTCGGAGGCGACTCGGCCGAGGCCACCCGTCGCCTCGCCGCGCTTCACCCTGGAGGCTTTGGTCCATTCGTCTACTTCAAGAGCGCCGCAGCGGCCGTGGGCCCGCTCCTCCCTCGCGAGCGCCTCTCGGAGACCGGCGCCGCATGGCTCTGCGCCTACCTCGGCTACGACAACGGCGCCACGTTCGAGAACCTGAGCGGCTACACCTCGGATGCGCGAGCCGTCATCCGCAAAGGCACCCTGCTGGGCGTACGTGGCTCGGACACCGTGGCCGTCCTCGGCAAAGACGGCAGCGTCGCGTGCGCCAGCGTACGCGGAGGCGTCGAGCCCCTCGCCCCGGACCTCGAGACCTTCGTCCGCGAAGACCTCAGTCGGGTCGGGGTGGGGTAGCTCGTCGAGGGTGAGAACGCGCCGCACATCCTCACGAAACGCGCAGGCGACGGGTCGACTCGACGGACGCCCCTGCGTTCCCGCTATCGCGTACCGACGGGCTGGTCGTGTAGCCGCACGGCGGCGACCAGATCGGGCACGACGCGTGATAACCGCTCGAGGAGCTCATCGAACGTTACGGGGGGCCCCCCCTACTTCAGCTCGGAGTCGTAGCCGCCGAGCTCTTGCGTCATCTGCGAAAGCTCGCGAAGACCTGCGCGGCGATCCTTGTCGCGGTTGTTCTTGAACGCGAGCACGTCTTCGATCCGCAGCCGCCGATGTTTGCCGGTCTTGCGAAAGGCGATCCGCCCCTCGTCGAGGAGTCGCACGAGGTACTGCCGTGACACGTTGAGCAGATCGGCGGCCTGCTGCGTAGTTACCTCGCGGCCGACAGGCACGACGGTGACCGAGTCGCCCCGCGCGAGCACCTCGGCCACGCGCGCGAGCACATAAAAAACCGACTCGGGAAGGGCTATGGTCTCCCCCTTAGGGCCGACGAGCTTGCACTTGGGCGCGCGGCGCTTCGGCGGGTGGACCATCCCCCCGAGCGCCCTGGACAGCGCGACCACCTGAGCCTGCTGCTCAGGCGGGGCGGCGACCGGGGTCATCCGACGGATCAGGTCTTCCATCGTGTGCGCTGCGGCTTGCATGAGGGAACCTCCTCGAAAAAGGCTAGCGATCGACGCAAACGCAACCACGATCGACCCATCCGCAACTAGGCTCGCATGACAGAGTCGTCCTCGGTGGACCGTTCCGTCCGCTAGCTCGCTCGACGCGCCAGCGCGCCCCCAAACTACCCCAGCATGCCCCCCACGACCTGTTGGGCCAGGCGAGGAAATCGACGGGCTGCTACCGCCCGTACGAGCAGCCCGGGGCGCAGAAGTCGTACCCCGTCGAGTCGGAGCACGGTCGCGGCGTGCCCGTGCAGCCTCCGGTGGTCACGCAGCCGCTCTTTCCGAGGACAGCGTCGCAGTTGCCGGTGAGCACCCGTTCGTCGCAGGCCACGGCCTGTCCGGCGCATACGTAGTTTCCGAAGGACAGCGTCCAGCGGCAGCCCGGCACGCGGTCGCACGTCGTTTGGGTGAACGTGCTGCAGGATTTCGCGGTGCCCGTGCAAGCCGGCGGAACGTAGTCGCAGCCTCGCTTCGTGCAGTCGGATTTCTCCGGGGTCTCCTCGCAGGAGAGGGGCGTTCCCACGCAGGTGGACCTGGCGGTCGACGTGCCACCCGCGGCGACCGTCGCGGTGTCGCCTCCGTTGGCGCCTCCGTCGGCGTCGCCTCGCCGACCGAGGTCTTCTTCGCTGGCGCACGCGGCGAGGGAGGAGAAGGAGCAAACCAGACCGAAGAGAGCAAAAACGGCTGGAGATCGTAGGCATTGTCGTGGCCTTGTTACCGTTCCCCCGCATCCGTCACGCGGGGATCACTTTTTCTTGGGAGACCGGGAAGCCTTTCAGGAGGGAGAAGCGACCCCCTTCGACGGAACCGTTGCCGCGTGGTGCCCGACAAGCAAGTCCTTTGTCGGCGGCGTGCCTCGTCGGCATACCTGGGCTCGTCGTCTCGTCCAGGCGTGTGCCCGCAGCTCGAGGGCTCGATGCGGGGGGCTGTGCTCACCATGCGGGAGGGCGCGCACGCGTGTCACTTCTCGAAGCAGTACAACCGGAGCTGCTGAGAGCAATCCGCGGACGAGTCGTCGTAGCCCGTCCCGGCCTCGGTCCAGGCGAGGGTCTGCGAGGCGAGCCCGTAGGCAGCGCGTGCGTGCACGCCACCCACGGAGCCCGAGCCCGCGGACGTCCAGTCGGTGCATCCGCTGATCGGGAATGACGCCCCTTGCGCGTAGTACCTCGGCCGCACGTCGTATTGCCCGCGGTTGTCCGTCCCCGTCCACACGTAGCTCGAGGCTACCGTCTTACCTCGCTCGTCCCTCGCGAGCGGAACGCGGGGGCCCTCTTTGATGTAGAATTTGCTCTCGAACACCTTCGTCGTGCGATCGACGAAGTACCAGGGCCCGACGTCGGGGACGCGGTCGATGGCGTTCTCGGTCGAGCTCGAGAGCCAAGCGACCCAGGTGCCCCCGAGGTTGGCGGCTGCCGCGTGCGAGGCGCAGAGGTTGTCCGCGCCCTGCAGGCCCGTGGCCGCTTTGCCCTCCCCCGCGAGGTTGCCCGTATAGGTCAGGCTCGTGACGAAGACCCGCTTGGCCCCGGGAACGGGGCTCGTGCCGCCTTCGGCGACGGGGCCGTCCGGTGCGGTCGGGGTAGTGGGCCCGCCGTCCGAGGCGCCTGTGGTCGAGCTGTCTCCGCTCGGCGTCGGCCCACCGTCGTTGCCGGGGCGCTGACCAAGGTCCTCGTCGTTCGCGCACGCGGCGACCCCGGTGGAGAAGAGGCAAGCCACGGCGATGAGGGAGAATGTGCGGGAAATCATGTGCATACCGGGGCCTTGTTGCCCTCGCGGCCGTTCTGTCACGGGCAGCGGCATTTTTTTTCGGGAGACCGCCGCGTCGCGATGCCACGGATCGCGACGTGGTGCAAAGCCTGGTTTCCGTGCTAACCGACGGGCCCGTGGCAGCGGCCGGAACGCGTGTCCTCTCTCGGTGGGCGTGGCTCGTCGGTGTGCTCGGCGTCTTCGCGCCGATGGGGGAGGCGCGCGCCGACGAGCCTCCGGTGGCGTCCCTCGTGTACGCTGTCGGCTCGGGGCTCTCCTGCCCGGACGAAGCCTCGTTTCGCGCTCGAGTGACCACTCGCCTGGGGCGCGATCCCTTCGTCCCGCAAGCCGCGACCGCGGTGCGCGTGCAGTTCGAGGCTCGGGGCGCGCGGGTCGTGGCGCGCGTCGAGGTCGCCGAAGGCTCGAACGTGCCCGGAGTACGATCGCTCGAGCAGCCGAAGGGCGCCTGCGACTCCCTCGCCGATGCCGTAGCCGCGGCGGTCGCGACGGCGATCGACCCGATGGGCCCTCGTCCGGTCTCTCCCGCGCCGCCGCCGACACCTCCCCCCGCCGCGGCCCCCCCGCCCAAAGAGCCTCCCGCCGCGCCATCCGTCGCTGCGCCCGCGTCGCCTCCCGCGCCCGCGCCCGCGCCCGCTCGATCGGGGCCACCGCTCCGGCTCGCGCTGACCGCGCACGGGCTCGGGTCGGTCGGTGTCGTGCCGGGGCCTGCGCTCGGCGCGCTCGTCGGCGTGGGTCTGCGTTATGGCGCCTTCGCGCTCCACCTCGAGGGGCGCCTCGAATCGACTCCCTCGTCTGCGGCCGTGACCGCCCGCGATCGCCTCACCGGGGTCGCCTATGGAGGCGGGCTCGTGCCATGTGGGGAGATAGGGTGGTTCGAGGGCTGCGTAGGCCTGAGGCTCGGCGCGCTCCAGGTCACGTCGCTCGACGTCGTGCGCCCGACGTTGACGAGCGCGTTCGCTGCCGCCGTTCTCGCGCGCGCCGTCGTCCGCGTTCCCGTGGGGGAGCGCGTGCACCTGCGCGGCGGGCTCGAGGGCGGCCTACCCCTCGTGAGGACCACGTTCTCGATCGAGGGCGAGCCCGTGTGGACGGCGGATCCCCTCTACGCGGCCCTCGTCCTCGGGATCGAGCTGCGGCCGTGACAGAAACCGCCCAAGCACGACAAGGCCCGGGTGTGGGAGTCGAGGCTTGGTCACATTGGGCAGAGTTTCGGGCGCTCTTCGAGGCCGAGTTCGACTTCGTCTGCCGCTCGCTGCGCCGCCTTGGCGTGCGCGACGCCGACGTGCACGACGTCGCCCAGGAGCTCTTCGTGACGGTGAACGCTGCCCTCCCGACCTACGAGCGCTCGCGGCCGGTTCGCCCGTGGCTCTTCGCGTTCGCGACGCGCTTCGCGGCGAACTACCGTAGGTTAGGGTGGCACAAGGGGGACGTGCTCTCGGAGGACGCGCCGCTCCCGAGCCCCCGCCTCGCCGAGAAGCTCACCGCGAGGGTCCTGGTCGCCCGTGGGCTCGACGCGCTCGACTTCGACAAACGTGTCGCCCTCGTGATGCACGACCTCGAGGGTATCCCGGCTCCCGAGATCGCGCGGGAGCTCGACGTCCCGCTCAACACGGTCTACTCGCGCGTGCGCCTCGCGCGTGTCGGGTTCAAGAAGCGGCTCCGCGAGCTCGAGGCCGAAGAGCGCACGGGAGAGCCGAAACCCGCCGAGTCGGGCCCCGAGGGCTCGGCCGACACGGACGAGGAGGACCCGCGATGAACGACCTCGAGCCGCTCGATGACGAGCTCTCACGCCTCTTTGCCGACGAGCGTGTGGCCCACACGCCCGAGCCCGTGGCGCGTGGTGAGGTGCTGGCGAGGGTCGAGAAGTCCGTCCTCCTCGCGACGCTCGCGCAGGGCGCGGCGCAGGGTGGGGGAGCGAAGGTCGGGGCCGCGGTCGGCTCGGGCGCCACGGCCCTCGCTCGGCTCAAGGCAGCCATGGTCGTGGGAGCCCTTGGCGCGTTCGCGGCGGGGGTGGCCGTCGGGCGAGCATCGGCGCCGCGCAGCGCCCCACCGCCTGCGCCGTCGGCGATTGCGCTCTCGAGTGCGCCGACCGCCACGGAGTCGGCTGCCCCGGTCGTCACGAGCGCCCCCTCGGCGGTCGTCTCGGCCGTCCCCACGGCGCAGGTCCCACCCTCCGCCACGCCCAGCGCGACCATGATCCCCACGGCGGTGGGGGACCTCTCCAAGGAGCAGATCTTGCTCGACACGGCGCGCGCGGCGCTCGCGCGAGGTCGAGCGGAGGACGCGCTCGCGGCGGTCGCGTCCCACGCGGCTCAGTTCCCACATGGCCGCCTGGTCGAGGACCGGGAGGCCGTCGCGGTCCAAGCGCTCGCCGCCGCGGGGCGAACGGACGAAGCACGTGCTCGCGCGCAGCGCTTCCGAGCGCGCTACCCACGGAGCATCTACCTGCCGGCGATCGACAGGAGCCTCTCGCATCCGTGACGTGCGACGGGCCAGGCGCTACCGAATGCCCGCCTTCGGCACCAAGGTGAGCCTCGGCAAGTACGTCTGCTCCATCAGGCGTCGCCGCGTTCCCACCACCGCGACGCCCTCCCCGCACGCTACGATTTTGGTGAAGTCGACCTTCGAGATGGCCCAGTTCCCCTTCGCGGCGAGGGTCTCCGCGTCGAACGAACGAATCGCGCCCGTTTCCGAGCTTCGATAGACCGTGCCATTCGAAGGGTCTGCCGCTATCGCCTTCCCGTACTGGAGCACATACGTGCCGAGCTGGGCGAAGGTGGTCGCGTCGTAGGCCTGTCCGTCCGCGAAGAGGAGCCGGTTCCCCGCTCGCACGAAGCGCACCGTGTCGTTGGACCCCGTGCCTTTCGTCGGCGCCGGCCCCATCACGATGCCCGTCGCGTCGACGACGAAGCGGGCGAGGCCGTACCCACTCCCGGGGACGGTGGTGCGCCCGATGAGCTCGCTCGCGGTGCTCCCTCGCGCGAGCAGGCTCCCCCCGCGATCACGGAGCGCCTTCGGCCGCGCGACCCCGTCGTCGAACACGGCCGTCCCCGCGCGGGCCGGCGACCGGTTCTTGATGGCATAGGTGATCGCGACCGCGCTCGTCGACCCCTCGAGAGCGAGCATCTGCTCCACATAGTAGACACCGGCTGAATCTGTGGGCAGCGGAACCAAAGGGCCGGCGGTGTCGTTCCGCAAGTCCACCTTCCGAAAGGAGCTCGCGCCGTCGATGGCCACCCACAAGGTGGTCCCATCGTCCGAGAGCGCCATTTCGCCTGGCTCGCTGCCGATAGGAATCGAACGGTCGACCGCTCCGGTGATCGGGTCGACCACCACGAGCCGATTTCCGAGCGTCGGATCGGCGCTCGGCACCGAAGCGACGAGCTTGCCGCGCGCCGCGTCGCACACCACATGATTGACCACGATGTCCGTCGCGATGCCCGGCAGCACCGTCACCACGACCGACTTGCTCGTGCTCTTGCCATTCCTCGTGGCGGTCACGGTGTACGTGGTCGTCTCCGTGGGGACCACCACCGCGCGGGGCAGCTGCCTGGAGGTCGCCTCCTCCATGCGGGCCGGTTGAGGCGATACGGTCACCGTCGTGTCGGCGTCCGTCGTCCACGTGATCTCGACCTCGGTGCCCGCCAAGACGAACGGCGTCTCCGTCGTCACCTCGCCCAACGTGGGCCCGGGCGGCCCCGGGTCCTGCGGCCGTGCAGGCTCCTGGCCGATGGGACAGGCCTCGCCCCCTCCGCACCCGATCGCGATCGCCACCCCACAAATTCCGACCAGACGAGAGAGCGGGAGCGGTACGAAGGAAGACGTGACTCGGTTCATGGATCCTCGGAGAGCGTAGGACGGAGCGAGCGCCAGTCGCTCGCCAGAGGGAAGTGCCCGCGGGCGCACTAACGCTTGTCGAAATGCGAAACAGGAATGGAGAGCAACGCCTTGCCGCCCACGCCCGTCACCACGCTCGGGCCGCACCGAACGATGCCTCCGAACTGCCCGCCGGAGGGACGATACGAAGCGCGTGGGGTGAACGCCTCGAGATCGAAGGCAATGACCTGCCCGCCCCCCGTGGCGAAGACCGTCTGGCTCGGTGGATGAGGTGCCACCGACCCGACCACGCCCGCACCGCCGCCGGGCAGCAACGTACCTAGCCGCGCGCCCGCGGTGGAGAGCACGTTCCCGGTCGAGAGGTAGAGACGCCCGTCCGCGAGCTCGATCGTTCGCGCGCCCCTATCCACGATGTCCGGCTTCTTCTCGAGCTCGCGAACGCCGTCCGCCGCGATCGACATGACGTAGAGATCTTGGCTCCTGCCATACGGACCGATTCCGTAGAGCTCGTTCGCGGCGGCAGACCGCGCGAGATAGGTCGGCCTCTCGGGCCCGCGCTCTTGCATGACGGGGCGAGGTACGCCGTCGTCGTAGACGGCTACCCCTTCGGGAAGGAACTGGACGGCGAGATCCCGGTCGCGGGCGATCGCGACCGAGGTGGTGCTGCCCGCGAGCACGACGATGCTCGCGGCGTACACGCCGCCGTTGTTCGGCGGCAGCTGCGGGAAGGTGTGCAGCGGCCCGCGCGCCAAGGTCGCAGTATCGACCTTTCGGAAGCCCCGCTCCTTGTCGATGCCCACCCACGCTGTCGTCGCGTCGTCCGAGAGGGCGACGACCCCCGGCTTCTGCCCCACTTCGACCGAGCGCTCGATCGCGCCCGTGGTCGCGTTCACGAAGGCGAGCCTATTGGGGAGAGTGGGGTCTTTCTCGTCCGTCGTCGCAAGGATCGTCCCGTGAATGGCATCGCAGACCATCGAGCGAACCATGAGGTTCGTCGCCACTCCGGGCAGCACCTCCACCCTGACCGACTTCGACGCCGTGCCGGATTCGTTCGACGCCGTCAATGTGTAGGTCGTGGTCTGGGCGGGGCTCACGAGGGTCGTCGTCTTGAGCGGCGAGATCGGCTCCCCGGGAGGATCGAGCGCGATGCGGGCATTCGGTGGGCTCACGACCCACCGGAGGGTGCTCGTCTGCGACGGCGCGAGCAGCGGCGATTCGGCCACGAGCTCCATGATCGTCGGGGCTGGCGGCGGCGGCGGTTGGTAGCTCGATGTCGGACTCGGCTCGGTCGGCCCCGACATCAGCTCGGGCGTGTTGCACGCCCCCGACATGGCGACCACTGCAAGAACGACGGAACCGTACGCGATGCGCATCTCCCCCCATCTAGCCGTGACGCACGTTCTACGCCACCCTTAACGTCGCGTGTTCGTCGCTCCGTGCGAGTCGCCCATAGGGCCTCCGAGGGCAGCCAGCCCGCTTACCACGAGGGGCCCGGTGTCGCGCTGCGACTGCCGCGCGACCTCGAGCGCGTGCCACACGCCATGGGCGTCACGCGCGAGCCCGCACACCCCCAAACCTACCCCAGCATGCCCCCCACGACCTGCTGGGCAATCGGGTGGTACGTGCCCCGGTACTCGGCAAAGAGCTCCTTCGCCAACGCACGCGTCTCATCGCGCCGCGCGAGCGCCCGGTAGAGCGGCTTCAAATACTTCATTCGGCCGATGCTCCCGAGCACCTCTTTCACTCGCGGGAGCACCGGCGAATACCCCGACTCACACGCGAGCACGAGCCACGAGACGGCGATCTCGAGGTTCTTCGAGGCGGTGAGGCCGTACGTCGTGTCGAGGGCGCGGCACACCTCCTCGCTCGAGGGCTTGGGCATCGCCTCGAGGTAAAGCTGCCACTCGGCGGGAGTCCACGTTCTGGCCTCTTCGGCCCCGGGCACGGCGCCGGCCTGCGCGAGCGTGCGCACGGCGGTGAGGCGCTTCGACTGCGGCTCGTAGTGGCGCGGGGGGAGGCCAGGGCCGTCGATCCAGGCCTTGGCGTCGACCTCGGCGAGGAGCCCGGGGGCCTTGTCCTCCACGAGCGCGACGAAGTCGTCCGTGGTCGCCGCGCCGAAGCGGTGCGCGCCGAGCCACGCGGTGAGGAGCGCGTCGAACCGCTCTTTGCCTGCCGCCGCCTCGAGCGACTTCAAGAACAGATACCCCTTCTCGTAGGGGACGGCGCTGAACGCCTCGTCCGGATCGATGCCCTCGAGGTGCGTGCGAAGACGCGTGAGCTCCGGGTGGCTCGCGTGCTGCTCGAAGGCCTGCTTGAGCCGCTCGTACCCGAGCGCCGCGTGCAGCGCTCCGAGCTCGTCGCCCTCGAGCGCCTCCACGATGCGCCGCTCCGCGAACACCGTGAACCCCTCGTTGAGCCAGAAATGCTCGGCGTTCGTGTTCGTCACCAAGTTGCCCGTCCACGAGTGGGCGAGCTCGTGGGCGAGCACGCTGACGAGGCTCCTGTCGCCGGCGAGCAGCGAGGGCGTGAGGAACGTGAGCCTCGGGTTCTCCATGCCGCCGTAGGGGAACGAGGGCGGCATCACGAGCAGGTCGCAGCGCTCCCAATCGTACGGCCCGAAGAGCTGCTCGGCCGCGCGGAGCTGCTCCTCCACCACCGAGAACTCCCACGCCGCCGCCTCGATCTGCGCGGGCTCGGCCCACACGCGGCACCGGTCCGACACGTCGCGCGAGACCACGTCGCCCACGGCGAGCGCGAACAGATAAGGGGGAATCGGCTGCGGCATCTCGAAGCGCTCGAGGGCCCGCGCGCCCGGGCCGCTGCCTTGCACCTCGCGCCCCCGTGACGCGGCCGCCATCACGCCGCGCAGCTCCGCGGGGACGTCGAGCGTCGCCGTGTAGGTCTGCCTCACCCACGGCGTGTCCTGGCAGGGGAGCACGCTGCGCGCGTGGATCGCCTGGCACTGCGAGAAGAGGTACGGGTGCACCTTTCCGAGCGTCTGCGCGGGCGCGAGCCACTGGAGCGCCGACGCCTCGGGCGACGTCCGGTACACGATGCGCACCGCGCTCGCGCCCTTCGGCAGCGTGATCTCGAGGCGCTGCCCGAGGATCGGATCGGCCGCGTGGAGCGTGTGGGGCAGGGGGGCGCCGCTCTCGTCGGTCACCGCGTCGATGGTGAGGCCCCGCGTGTCCAAGTCGAGCGGCCCGCCGCGCGAAGGCTCTCGGAACGTGAGCGTCACGGAGCACGTGAGCACACGCGCCTCGAAGTCCACGCGGGCCGTCCACTCGAAGGACGTCGTGAGAGGTTGGGAGTCGTCGGCGTAAGAGTGCGGATCGCGTCGTGCCACGGCGGCAACCTACACCGAAGCCGCGGCCTTGGCGCGCCGCACGGGCCCTCTCGAAGGCCCATGCCGCCAATGGGACCTCCAAGGTAGGTCGCGCTCGCACCCCGCCACCCGCGCAGCTCGCGCACGTGGCGGGCAGTGCGGGGTCAGCAGGCCCAGTCGAACGCGCCGCTCTCGAGGTCGTACTGGGCGCTTCCGTCAGCGAAGTTCGCGCCGCCCGCGTCGCACGCGAGCTCGAGCACGAAGTATCCCATCGCGCGTACGGCCTCGTCTCCCTGCATGGGGTGGAGCGGCCGTCCGAGCTGCACCACGGCGGTGTGGGGGGGATTGGCGCCCCGGTAGAGCGCCGCCTCAGGCTCGTTCAAGGCTCCGTAGAGCTCGCCGAGATCGTGGTCGCCGCACACCTCCGGGAACGTCGCACGCGGTGCGCGGTAGCTCGCCTCGGTGTGGAAGACGAACGCGTGGGTGTGGCCGAGCGGATCCAGGAAGGTGTGGACGTAGCGGTCCGCGCTCGGTGGGGCCGCGAGGGCCTTCGCGTGCGCGGCCACGGCGGCGAGCAGCGGGTCGTCCGTCGGTCCCTCTCCGTCGTTCTCGAAGAGCTCGGCCACGCCCTCGGGGCTTTCGAATCCCACGGCCTCGGCGTCACCGGGATGGAAGAACGAGATCGCGACGAACGGCACACCGTCGGCGTTCTTGCGCACGCGGTAGGCCTCGGGGAGCTCGATCGTCAGCCCGTGCGCGAGCGGGAAGCCTCCCTCACGATGCCGGGGCCACTCGGCTGCCGTAAGCCCCGGCGGCGCGCCGAACGCGTACCCCACGGGCGCGCCGTTCGGCTCCGTCCCGAAGTAGTGAGCTTCGGGCATTCCCGAACGGATCCGGTCCACCTCGCCGGTCACGAACGCCGCGACCGACGCCGCTGCCTTGCGATGGCCCTTAGAGCCGAACAGGTAAACGGCGGCCTCCGCCGTAGGAGGGGAGAGCACGAGGTACTCCGGCTCCCCCGCCTCGTCGGTCCGGTGGCCCACCACGGCTCCCGCGCGAATGGCCTCGCGCGCGGCTTCGTCTTGCTCCTTCGGAACGGGCTCGGCGGACGCGTCGGCGAGCACGGCGCCCGGAGGGAGCATGGCGAAGACGCGGCCCTGGGCCAGATCGGCGATCGCCCGCAGCCACTCGTGCGCGAACGAAGGATGCTGAAGGAACCGGAAGTACACCTCTCCTTCGACGAGGCACGCCTTCAGGTAGCCCCACGGGCCCCCCTCGAAGGTCGTCGGATCGGGGAGTGAAGCGCGCCCTCCGTACCCACCGGGCACGTGGTGCGCCTCGATCCAGGAGGTGAGAGAAGCGTGGATGGCCTGCTTGGGCGTGACCTGGTCGGATGTCATCGGTGCACCATACGGCGAGAGGGTCGCGCTCCTTCCCCGTCCCGTGGTGAGGGCTCGCATCGCCGTAGAGGCTCGACGCGGCCCGCCCTCCCACGGCATGCTCGCGGCCATGCTCCCCGTCACCGTCGTCACCGGCTTCCTCGGCGCCGGCAAGACCACGCTCGTGAACGCGTGGCTCGCCGACTACCCGCGAGGCGACGTGGCCGTCGTGGTGAACGAGCTCGGCGACGTGGGCATCGACGGGGAGCTCCTCGCCGAGCGTGTGCGCACCCTCGTCGAGATCACCGGCGGGTGCGTGTGCTGCCGCTCGCAGGCCGAGCTCGTGCGCGCCCTCGAGGCCATCGCCGCGCAGCGGCCCGCACCGTCGCGCGTCGTCATCGAGACGTCGGGGGCCGCGTCACCTTCGGGCGTCTTACGGGCCCTCGCGGGAGGGGGCCCATCCGGGGAGCTCCGGCTCGACGGCGTCATCACCGTGGTCGACGCCACGCGGATCGCCGAGCTCGCGTCGCATGACCTGGCCATCGAGCAGATCGCGTGTGCGGACGTGGTGGTGCTCGCGCGGGCCGACGTGTGCGACGAGGCCGCGCTCGCTGAAGCCGCCGCACGAGTCGGAGCGTGGACGACCACCGACGCCGTGGTGACGTCGGCCCGTGGGTCGATTCGCGAGCCGGGCCTCGGGACGCTCGAGTCCCTCGTCGCCCACGCACACGACGCGGTCCGGCGCGCGGGCCCGCGGATCACCCCCATGGCGACGCACGCGGCGTACACGGCTGTGTCCCTCGTGCTCGAGGGCGAGGTGGACGGCGAGGCCTTCGCGGACTTCATGGAGCGGGAGCTCGGGGCGCTCGGACCCCGGATTTTGCGGACGAAGGGCATCGTGGCCGTCGCCGGCGTGGACGCCCGCATGATCGTGCAAGGCGTGGCCGACCTCGTCGAGATCACCTTCGGGGAGCCGTGGGGAGAGGCGCGCCGCGAGAGCCGCCTCGTCGTCGTGGGCCTCGGCATCGACGGGGACGCCCTCGTCCGCGCGTTCTGGGCCGTCGCCGCGAGGCCATGACGAAGAACACCAAAGGCGAACGCGGAGGCCGGATTTCTCCGATCTCCGCGCCGCCTCCCCGTGCCTCGATCCGCGTCAGATGAGCTGCATCTTTTGGTTCGGGTCGTCCGAGCACGCGGTCACGCTCGAGCCCGCGAAGTCACCGGTCGTCCCGGGGAGCACGAGGCAGAGGCCCTTGTCGCTCTTGAGGTGACCCGAGGCGTCGAAGACCCACGAGGTCTTGATGGCGCCGTCGCAGTCCCCCATGACGACCGCGTTGTCGCTGCGCACGACCGCGCATTTCTGGGCGCCCGCGTCGATGCGGAGGTGCCCCGCCGCGTCGAGGCTCCACTTCTGCGTGCCGCCGAAGTTGCAGGCGAAGGAGCCCACGGCCGCCCCGTTCTCCTGTTTGCCCCAGAAGTCGTCGAGGCACACGTTCGCCCCCGAGGTCCTTTGGAGCGACTTGCTGGCGAAGGCCCGCGGGAGGGCCGCGTCGAGCGCCGCCTCGAGGTCGGCCACCGGGTGGACCTTGGCGGCGAGGCCCGACGCGCCGGTGACGCAGGCCGCGACCTTCGGGTCGGAGGCGAGCGGCACGTACTTGAGCGCGTCGTAGCAAGCGTCGTTCGCCGCGGAGATCTTCGCGTAGTCGTCCTCGAGCATCGCGTCGGCCTTGGCCTTGGCGGTGCGGTCGACGGCTGCGGAGCCATCCGCCTCGATCGAGCGCGCTTTCAGCGCGACGCGCTCGTGGAAGAGGGCGGCGATGCGGCCGCGGGCGTCGTCGACCGTGCCCGGGAGATCGTCGATCGCGGGCACTTGCGGCTCGGGCAGCTCGAAGTAGGGGCGGGTCTCGTAGCTCGTCACGGCGGGCTTCTGCTTCGACGAGGTGCGGAAGTCCCCGCTCGCGTAGGTGATGGCGTCCTTCATGAGGGCGTCGCACGAGGCGAGGTCGTCCATGCTGCACTTCGCCGCGTGCTCGCCGCTGATGAGCGCGGTGAGCCCGCTCGTGTCGCCACCCTCCTGGAACGCGTCCATCGCGATGGTGACCTTGCCCTTGTACTGGTTCTGGAGCGCGTGGAGGGACTGCGAGAAGTCGAGCCAGCTCGAGTGCGCGCCGATCTTGGCGTCGAAGCTCGTCTTCGTGTCCTCGCTGTCGAACTCGAAGCGCAGGTTCACGTAGAGTCGCGCCCCGTGGTTCTCGGCACGGACGAACTTGTCGCCGCACACCTGCATGAAGCGCGCGGGGTTCCCGACGAGCCCGCGCGCGACGTCGGCGAGGCGAGGGGCGTTGTCTTGGATGACCTTCGAGTCGAGGTCGTACGCGACCTTGTACAAGTACGAGACGCCGCGCTTCGTGCCGAGCGCCTTCCGGGCGAAGCTCGCCTTGCCGTCCCCGCCCCAGATGCCGAGCTTCACGGAGGCGTCCGTGTCGAGCCCGAGCTCGGAGACCACGGTGTCGAGCGACTCGGCCTTGCGGAAGCTGAGCGTCGCCGTCTCGGTGCCTGGGATGAGCGCCGTCTTCGCGTCGACGCACGAGGTCGTCGTGAAGTTGCCCGAGCGGGTGTTGAACCCGTTGAGGACGGTGCCGACGTCCGTCGAGAGCGCCTCGCTCGAGAGGGCCTCGCTCGACGAGCCGAGCGCGCCCTCGGCCGGGGTCGAGGCGTCCACCGCGCAGCCGGAGGCGCCGAGGGCGGAGACGAGGAGGAGCGCGGAGACGACGGCCTTTTTCGTGGAGAACATGGGAGACCTCTTCGGTGTTGGCGGCGCGTCCGTCGCGCCACGAGAGAGAGGATGCGTCCCGAATCGAAGAAGGGTAAGTGAAGGCTCGTTGCCGCTATGTGTAGCGTTCCTAATGTATGAGTCGACCCGACGGAGATGTCACGGCGCCCCTCGGCCCCGGCGTGGTAGCACGCGCCCATGAGCGAGCTCCCCGCGTGCCCGAAGTGCAAGTCGGCCTACACCTACGAGGACGGCGAGCGCTTCGTCTGCCCCGAGTGCGCCCACGAGTGGCCCATCGCGGCGGCGGCGGAGGCCCCCGAGGCGGCGCGCGTCGTGCGTGACGCGAACGGCAACGAGCTCCAGGACGGCGACAGCGTGATCCTGATCAAGGAGCTCAAGGTGAAGGGCGCCTCGGCGCCGCTCAAGGTGGGCACCAAGGTGAAGAAGATCCGCCTCGTCGAGGGCGACCACGACATCGACTGCAAGATCGACGGCTTCGGCGCGATGCAGCTCAAGTCCCAGTTCGTGCGCAAGGCCTGACCGCGCGAAAAGGGACCGAGCCCTACTTCGCCGCGCCGGCTGGCCCTACGCTCGGCCCATGGCGCTTGGGCCTTCGGAGCGTTACTACGCGTCGCTCGTCGGGGCGTGGTCGGGCACGTTCACGTTCGCGGTGACCGACGAGGCCTCGCTCGCGACGCACCCGTTCGGCACGCGCGCGCTCGTCCGGGCGTCGGCCAAGGTGTCGCCCATGCGCTTCTCGACCACGCTCGAGGGCGAGGGCCGGCTCTTCGTCCACACGGCGCGCGTCGTCGCGATGGGGGTGACCGCGTACACGACGGAGGAGCACATCGTGCTCGCCGGCGACGGGGCCTCGCTCCGCATGGAGGGCGTGCAGCGCATGTCGCTCGGGCGCACGGTCACGTACGTGGCCGAAGGTCGCGTGGCGGGCGACGCGTCCGGCGCCACGTACGAGATCCCGTGGCTCGGCATCACGCTCGTGCAACGTACACGCATCGAAGAAGGCAAGCTCCGGCTCACCCAAGAGACGCCGTTCTCGCGTGCCGAGGTCCTGCTGGCGCGCGCATCCGCCTGAGGCGGCCCCCAGCGGGACGTCGTCCGCGCGCCCTTTGCGCCGCTCGTGTGCAAAGGATGCAGCGGCACGGACCTTGCGAAACTCGAGTCGTGTCCGCATCTTACGCGCGTCACATGAAGCGCCAAGAACACCTGCGAGTACGTGAGCCTGCCGTCGCCGGGTTCTTCTATCCGGGCGACGAGGATGCCCTCTCGCGTGGGGTGGACGCCTACCTGGCCGAGGTGCCCGTGGCGGAGACGCGCGTGTGCCCGAAGGCGCTCATCGTGCCGCACGCGGGCTTCGTCTACTCGGGCCCCATCGCGGCGTCGGCGTTCGCGCGGCTCCGGCCCTTCGCGGGCGTCGTGCGGCGCGTGGTGCTCGTGGCTCCGGCCCATCGGGCCTTCGTCGACGGCATGGCGGCCCCCGGCGTCGAGCTCCTCCGCACACCCCTCGGCGACGTGCGCGTCGCGACCGACGTGCTCGCGACCCTCCCGAACGTGCACGACGACGCCCGCGCCCACGCGAGGGAGCACGCGCTCGAGGTGGAGCTGCCCTTCCTGCAGCGCGTGGTGCCCGATGCCGAGATCGTGCCGCTCGCGGTCGGGCGCGCGACCCCCGACGAGGTCGCCGAGACGCTCGGCGCAGCCTACGGTGGCCGAGAGACCGTGCTCGTCGTGAGCTCGGACCTGTCTCACTATCTGCCGTACGCCGAGGGGCGCGGTCGACGCCGTGACCGCGGCGAAGATCCTCGAGCTCGGCGCGCCTCTCTCCTCCGACGAGGCGTGCGGGGCGGCCGGCATCAACGGCTTGCTCGTGCTCGCGCGGCGCCACGGCCTGCGCGGCGAGCTGCTCGATCTTCGGAGCTCCGGGGACACCGCGGGCTCGCGCGACGAGGTGGTCGGGTACGGAGCGTTTGCATTCTACGAGGACGGAGGGCACGCATGATGCACGGACGAGAGCTCGCGAAGTTCGCTCGAGAGAAGGTGCGTGAGGCCTTGGGCGCAGGCCTCGTGCGGCCACCCGAAGGCGCGGGCTTCGACGCCCCGGGAGCCACGTTCGTCACGGTGAAATGGCCCGACGGGCGCCTCCAAGGCTGCATCGGGAGCCTCGAGCCCCGCCGGGCCATCGTCCGCGACGTGGCGCACAACGCGCTCGCCGCCACCTTCGACGACCCACGCGCGTCTCCGATCGCCCTCGACGACGTCGACGACCTCGACTTCGAGCTGTCGATCCTGTCGCCCCTCGAGCGTGTCCCGTGGGACACCGAGGCCGACGTGGC
Source organism: Myxococcales bacterium (assembly GCA_016712525.1). Lineage (NCBI taxonomy): Bacteria > Pseudomonadati > Myxococcota > Myxococcia > Myxococcales > Myxococcales bacterium. Next base: position 2,559,816 of record JADJQX010000007.1, on the reverse strand, counting down.
GCGTGGGATCCAGGTCGGAAAACACGGCGTCCTGCTCGTGTGGAAGAGCCACAGGGCCACGTACCTGCCGGCCATGTGGGAGCACTTCCGCGACGTGCCCGAGCTGCTCGCGTCCCTCAAGGAGAAGGCCGGCCTCGCGCCCACGTTCTGGGCCCCCGACGTGGAGATCTACCGCTACACCGTGGAGAAGCACGTCGATCCTGGGGAGCGGAGCCGGCCGTCGTGAGCGCCCCCGACGCCTCGTTCCCTGCGCGGTATGCGCACATGAACGAGAGCGGCAAGCTCGCGTGCGACCTCTGCCCGCGCGACTGCCTGCTCGCCGATGGTCAGCGAGGGATGTGCTTCGTGCGCAAGCGCGAGGGTGCGCAGATGGTGCTGACGACCTACGGGCGCTCGAGCGGTGTCGCGCTCGATCCGATCGAGAAAAAGCCCCTGAACCACTTCTACCCGGGGTCGAGCGTGCTCTCGTTCGGCACGGCCGGGTGCAACCTCGCGTGCTCCTTCTGCCAAAACTGGGAGATCTCCAAGTCACGCGAGATGGACAGCCTCTCCGAGGAGGCGAGCCCCGACGCGATCGCGCGCGCCGCCAAGGCCGCCGGGGCGCGCAGCGTGGCCTTCACCTACAACGACCCCATCGTCTTCGCCGAGTACGCGATGGACACGGCCGACGCCTGCCACGCGCTCGGCATCGCGACCGTCGCGGTGACCGCGGGGTACGTTCACCCCGAGCCGCGCGCCGACTTCTTCTCCAAGATGGACGCCGCCAACGTGGACCTCAAGGCGTTCACGGAGGCATTCTATGCAAAGTACACGGCCTCGCGCCTCGCGCCCGTGAAAGAGACGTTGGTGTACCTGGCGAAGCACACGCCGGTGTGGCTCGAGCTGACGACGCTCGTCATCCCGGGCCTGAACGACTCGGACGCCGAGCTGACGGCCCTCGCGGCGTGGGTGGCGAAGGAGCTCGGAGAGGACGTTCCCCTTCATTTTACGGCGTTCCACCCCGACCACCGCATGCGTGATGTGCCCGCGACGCCGCTCTCCACGCTGCGCCGAGCTCGCGCGATCGCCCAGCGGGAGGGGCTCCGCTACGTGTACACGGGCAACGTGTACGACCCGGAGGGCGACACGACCTCGTGCCCCTCGTGCGGCGAGGCGGTCATCGAGCGCGACAGGTACGAGATCGTGAGCACACGCCTCTCGGGCGGGGCGTGTGGCTCGTGCGGCGCGCGCATCGCCGGCCACTTCGGCGCGAAGACCGAGGCGTTCGGGCGTCGGCGCGTGCGGCTCGTCGCGCTGCGGTAGACGGGCGGCCGCTCAGGCGACCTTGGCCACCGCCACGACGTAGTTCTTGCCGTAGACCTTCGCGCAGCTCGGGCACGTCGTGTAGAAAAAGTAGAGCGTCTGGAGCTCCTTGCCGCGGTCGTGCACGATGCGCCCCATGGCGTCGGCCCACGACGGCGCATCCGAGAACGGGCCCTCGAAGACCTTGGTGAGGAACGTGCCCGAGAGGTGCGCCATCACGGCGCCGGGCACGTCGTGGTCGACCGCGAAGAGGTGCTCGGAGTGCCAGGCGGAGTCGTCGTGGCTCAAGACCAGGAACTCTTTGCCCTCGGCGTGATGACGACGGATAGCCTCCCACGTCTTCGTGAAGACGGAGCCCATGTTGAGCGGCACGTGAAACGCGCTCACGGTGGACGCACGAACGAAGGGCTTCTCGTCGAACGTAAGCTCCTGGTTCTCCCACGCCTCGGGGTGAAACCGCGGGCAGCACCCCGTAGGGTTGTCGGTCGGATCGTAGGGAGGGATGGCGTTGACCTGCATGGTGCGCGAACGTCATGCACGCGGTCTGCCAATGCGCGCATTGCTTGAAAGGCTCGGAGCCGTCACCGGCTGGCGCACGGCCTGCGCCCTATGCGAAGACCTCGCGCCTCGCCTCAGGTCATGTAGATGCCGCCGTTCACCTGGAGCGTCTGCCCCGTGATGAACGGGTTTCGGACGACGCTCACGATGACGTCGGCGACCTCCTCGGGGGTGCCGAGCCTGCCCACGGGCACGCGCTCGGCCGAGGCCTTGTCGTTCCCCGCGAGCATCTCGGTCTCGATGAGAGCCGGCGCAACGGCGTTCGACGTGATGCCCTCGCGCGCGAGGAGAGACGCGTACGCGTGCGCGAGCCCCTCGACCCCCGCCTTCGAGGCCGCGTAGTGCGGGCCCACGATGCCGCCGACCTTGGCCGCGGTGGACGAGACGAACACGAGGCGTCCGAACCTGCGTTCGCGCATCCCAGGGACGACCCCCGACGCGACGATGAACGGCGCGCGCAGGTTCACCGCCATGGTCGCGTCCCACGTGGCGAGCCGGACGGCCTCGAGCGGCAGCGGCTTCGCGATCCCTGCGTTGCTCACCAAGATGTCGACCGGGCCGAGCTCGCGGCCGATGTCGTGGAGCATCTCGTCGACCGCCTCGGGCGAGGCCACGTCGGCGCCGACGGCGAACGCGTCCCCTCCGAGCGCCTCGATCTCGCGCACCACGGTCGCCGCATCGTCGGCCGCCGCGCGGTGGTTGACCGCCACACGAACGCCCTCCCGCGCGAGCGCGAGCGCCGTGGCGCGCCCGATCCCTCGGCTCGCCCCGGTCACCAAGGCCACGCGACCTCGGAGGGCTTCGATCACGCGTGCTCCATCACCGACGGAGCGTACCTCGGCTCGCGCCGCCGTACACGCCGAACGCACCACGGCAGCCGTGCGGTCGAGCTACGGACCTGTGCTACGGAAGGTGTGTGGAGCCTGCCCCCGCGCTCGACGTGCCGGAGAGGCACGGCACCTCTCCCCGCGCCGCCCGCGTCGCGCGTGTGGCCCTCGTGGCCGTCGTGCTGGTCGCGGCCTTCTTCGCCGTGAAGAGCGGGCTCGTGGCGCGCTTGGCCGACCCCGAGGCGCTCGGCCGAGAAATCACCGCGCTCGGCGTGTGGGGGTACGTGGCGTTCGTCGTGGCGTTTGCGCTGCTCCAGCCGTTCGGCCTGCCGGGCACGGTGTTCGTGTTCGCGGCGCCGCTCCTCTGGCCATGGCCCGTCGCGTTCGCGCTCAGCATGACCGGCACGATGGCGGCGAGCGTGGTCGGATTCTCGTTCGCGCGGTTCGTGGCGCGCGATTTCGTCGAAAAGCGCATCCCCGCGCGGTTCCGAAAGTACGACGAGGCCCTCGCGAAGCGCGCGTTCTGGACGATCGTCGTGCTGCGCTTCGTCTTCTGGATGCCGCCTCTGCTCCACGCCTTCTTCGGCGTGTCGAAGGTGCGCTTCTGGACGCACGTGTGGGGCTCGTTCGTGGGGTACTTCGTCCCGCTGCTCCTCGTGAGCTACTTCGGGCGCAAGATCGTCGACCTCGTCTCCGGCCTCGACGCGAAGGCGTGGGGAGGGATCGCGGTGTCGGTGGTGGTCGTCGGCGTCGGCGTTTGGCTCGTCCGAAGGCTCCGTCGTGCGGCGCGCGGAGGGGACGCGCTCGAGGCGGCTACGGCGAAGGCGGAGGCCTCGAGCTCAGGCGAACCGTGATGCGCTCTTCGAGGCTGATGGCGTCGATGCCGAGCGCGGCGGCCGACGCGAGCAAGAGCGCTCGCTCTTTCGGATCGACGTAGCCATCGACGATGGCGGCCTCGACGAGCAGCGCCATCACCTTGGGGCGCGCTTCGGCCGGGAGGGAGCGCAGCACCTGCGTCGAGCGCCCGAGGTCACCGGCGAGCTCCGTGGTCGTGTCGCGCTCGGGCAGCCCGAACCGGCTCACGATGCTCCTCAGGAGCTCGGCCTCTCGGGCTTCGACCACCCCGTCCGCCGCGATCATCGCCGCGATGAGCTCGCACACCTTGTGACGTTCGTCCCTATCCATGGAGGCCCAGACTACCGCACCGGCCCGCCGCCCGTCGCGGTCATCCGGCGTGGCGAAAAGGTTCGTGGTTACGGACGTTTGGCCCCGTGGCCGTGTCCCCGCGGGCGCTCCCTCGAGCGTTCACTCGGGGAGGCGGATCTTGCGCGGCGTCGCAGGCGACGGGCTCTCCTCGGACCCGTACGAGAAGCGCCCGAAGCAGTACGTCTCGCCGCCCTCGGTCGTGGCACACGTAGCCGACGAGCCACACGCGACCTCGATCGCAGGCGGGAGCTTCTCGACCCGCATGGGGCGCTGGGCTTCGTACGTCGACCGAGGGATGGCGTAGCCGAGCTGCCCCTCGGAGCCCGACCCGAAGCACACGACGCCGCCGCGCCGATCGACCGCGCACGCGTGGTTCGCCCCGAGGCACACGGACCTCGCGCCCTCGAGGGGGATCTCGAGGCGGTTCGAGCGGCCCTCGCGCGCGGTGAGCATCATGAGGCTCCCGAGACACACGAGGCCCTTCTCGAAGGTCGCGCACATGGCCGACTCGTTGGCGACGATCGCCGTCGCGCCGTCGAGGAGGGGGACGCGCGTTGGGCGGACGTTCTTGCGCGCCGTGGGCTCTCCCTCGCGCGACCACACGTCCGTTCCCCAGCAGAAGGCCTCGTGGGCCGCGGTGAGGGCGCACGCGGACTGCCAGGTGATGGCCACGTCGACGACGTCGCGGAGACCCGAGACGCGCTCGGGCAGGGCGAGCGCGCGTGCGTCGTCGAGGTACTGGGTGTCGCTCCCGCTCTCGCCGTGCTGGTTCTTGCCCCAGCACGAGAGCCCTCCGTCCGTGTGGATGGCGCAGGCGGTGAAGGGGCCGGAGCGCACGGCGCGCACCTTCTCGAGCCCGACGACCGGGGTCGGTCCGCGGGCCTCGGGCTCGGCGATGCCGGCGCCGAGCTGCGCGAACGTGTTGCCTCCGGCGCACTGCACGTGCCCGTCGGCGAGCGCCACACACGAAAAATCACGACCTTGGGCCGCCGAGACGGCGTGGTCGAAGAGGTCTTGGGTCTCGGCGAACGGCTCGGCGGTCCCCCTGTGGACGGGGCACGCGAGCTTGCCGCGCGTGAGGGCGCAGATCGTGCTGCCGGAGACGAGCGTGGTGCTGGGTTTGGGCGCCGGAGCGCGAGGGGGCTCGGGGGCGACCGAAGGAGGAGGCGCCGGGCGGCTCGCCACCTTGGGCACGACGGCCTCGGTCGGACGAGGCTCGGCGCACGCCCACACGAGCGCCGTCACGGCCCCCAACGCCGGAACGATGAAGCGACGCCCGCTCATGGCGTGGGCCGCGTGAGGTCGAGGGTGAAGCGGCGCTCGGGGCCGCGGTTCCCCGACTCGTCGACGGCCGCGACGGCGAGCGTGGTGCGTGGGCCGGACAAGGGAAATTCCCGTGGATCGCAGAGGCTCGTGCGACCGATGAAGAGGCGCCCCTCGTGAGCGCGGTAGATCGTGGTGGGGGGCCCTTTGGTGTCGAGCTTGCCGGTGCTGTCGGGGCCCCAGATGGCGTACGCGAGCTCGGCGTCGGGCCTGCCAGGATCTTCGACGGAGAGCCCCTCGATCTCGACCCACGGGCCTCGGATGGAGCACATGCCGCCGCCGACGTGCCCGAGGTTCATGCGCGTCTTGGCCGTGCCGTAGCTCTTCACCTTGGGCGCGACCGTGTCGGTCGTGGTGCCCGTCGTGAACGTGCCGACGACCGTGGTGCTCGGGACGGCGCTCGGATCGACGATCGCGACCTCGTACCGGGTCTCGCGGGTGAGCGGCGCGGTCGGCGTGAGCTCGACGGTATCGAGCTCGGCGCCGGAGAGGACGGTCACCGACGTGGGCACGGCGGCTCCGCGATGCGCCCGCAGCACGAAGCTCGGCTTTGCCTGATGGGGCACCTCGAGCCGCACGCGCGTGTTGAGCGGCGCCGCTTGGGCGCGCACGGGGGTCAGCATGGCCATGCGCGGGCCGACGCACGAGCACGCGCGCGCATCGTGAGCCACGAGGCCCGCCGCCGCGACCGCACCGACGCCGACCAGCGCGAGGGAAAGAGGAACGCGCATGCCCCGAGGATAGAGGCGCCCGCGCCACGGTGGCGTTCTTTTTCCGAGAATCTCGGCCGAGCTGCGCGCGCCCTCGAAGTGCGCGCATTCTTTGCGGAAACGGAAAGATTGCCCTCGACGGAAAAGGCCCTATTTCTAGGGGTGATTCGCCGAAGGTCCGCGCGCAGGTCGCATGGCCCGAAGGCACTTGGAGGATTTCGACATGAAGAAAGACGCTCTCTCCCGTCGTGAGATGCTCCGCGCTTCGGCGCTCGTCGGCACGGCAGGCCTTCTGCCCGCGTGGCTGCTCGCTTGTGGCAAGAAGGAGCTCTCGTGCATGGACACGGCCGGGCTCGCGGCGCCCGACGTCGCGATGCGCACGACGCTCGGCTACGTCGACAAGAGCCCCGAGGCGAACAAGAACTGCGCGGGCTGCGCGCTCTACAACCCCGGCGCCGCCGACGCGTGCGGTGGCTGCAAGGTCCTGAAAGGGCCGATTCACCCGCAGGGCTACTGCAAGTCGTACGCGCCCAAGCCCGCCTGATACGCCACGAAGACCGAACGAGCGTCGCGCTGCGGTGATCCCGCGGCGCGACGCTGTCTTTTTGTGTCGAGATCAGTCGTGCGCGTGGATGGTGTACGTCACGTTCGTGTTGCACACCTGGTTCGCGCCCTGATCGGGCACGAGCTCGCCGCCCCATTCGAAGGCGCCGTACGCGTCACCCGTCTGCTTCCGGACGGCGCGATAGAGCTTGAACTTGGTGACCTTGCAGTTGCCGACGTACTCGAGGTTGTCGGTGAAGGTCGCGCTCTGGCCGGAGCGAATCTCGGTCGAGGCGACGTCCTCGGTGCGCCACTTGTTGTCGCACCCGTCGAAGTACTGGATCTTGGAGACCTTGATCGTCTCGGACTTGTCGTTGACGACCTTCACCTTCGGGGCCTTGCAGTTGTCTGCGAAGGCGGTGGTGGCGGCGGCGACGACGACGAGACCCATCAAGGCGGCGTGGATGTTTTTCATGCGCGATGAGACGGCGCGCGCGCGCTACAGGTTCACCTCCGGGCGGCCCATTTGGATCGCATTTGGACCCGGGCTTCGCGGGGTGAAAGATGCCGTTTTTCGGCCACGAAAGGCCTCCATCCGGCGGAGGCGCGGGGAGAACGGCTGGCCGTCCACCCTAGCGGCCTGTTGATTTAGGGACCGAGGTCCGTCGTCGTCCGCGCCCGACCCGCCGAGGCGCGATCCGAGGAGCCCGCGGAGCCTACTTTTGTAGGCGAGCAGGCACCGGAGGAGCGCAACGAAGGCGGTCGGGATGCGGCGGCGACGGGGCGACGACCCTTGGAAGTCCCTGAAGAGGGACGGGAGGAAATCAACGGGCTGCTAGGGCGCCGCGGCGCTTCGCGCGACGCTGGGACCTCAGCTCCGCCGCGCCTCGACGAGGGCCCCGAGGTCGGCCGCCGTCGCGACCTCCGCGTCGTCCGGCTCGTCCACGACACGCGTCCGTGGGGCGAGCTCGTCGTAGTTGACCGCGGCGAGGAGGGCGTCTCTCTGGGTCGTCGACGAGTCCCGTGTGTCTCGGGCGAGCGCGTCGCGTTCGGTGTCCCCACGTGTGAGGGCGTCGAGCTCGTCGCTCGTGACGACACGCTCGCTCGGAGGTAGGGCGTCCGCGTCGACCTTCGTGGGAGGGGCGATGGCGGAGGCGGCCCCTCGTGCGGCGGACTCGGCCGTCGCCGCGGGGTCGCCCTCGCGGGAGGTCGAGACGACCGCACGCACGGCCGCGATGGCCCGAAGCCTCGCCGGGGCCTCGACCTTCGTGTCGAAGCGCTGCGACGTCACGGAGGCGCGCCGGCGAAGGGCCTGCGAGGCGCGCGTGAAGAAGAAGGGCGGGAGGTACTCCCAGAAGCGCACGCGGTCTCGGGCGACGACCTCGAGCCACGCGACCACGGCGGCGGCGCGCGCGCGTGCGGCGTCTCCCGTGAGGTCGTCGAGGGCGCGCTCGAACGCGGCGAGCTTCGGCAACGCGTCGTCGGCCCGGAGGCGCGTGCGGAGGCCGGGCGCACCCACGAACGGCGCGGCCTCGACGAGGAGATCTCCGACCAACGCGAGCACCCACGGGCAGCGCGCCGCGTCCTCCGGGGAGGTGAGGCCACGGCCCACCACGCGCAGCTTCAGGTCGAACGGCAGCGCGACGAACAAGAGGGCGAAGAGCGCGGCGCTCGCGATCCGCGCGGCGTCGTGCACCTCGGCGTCCTCGAGGGGGACCATGCGGAGCGCGCCGTCCCCGGGGTCGAGCGCGCGCCGCACTTCGAGGGTCCCGCTCGACGCGCGGCGAACGAACAGGGTGCGCTCGACGTCCCCGGGCACGTAGCGCGGCACGACGACGTAGCGGCGGTCGGGGGCGCGGCGCGTGAGCTCGGCCGAGAGCCGCTCGGCCCGCCGATCCAGATCGCTTCGGTCGATGTCGGACCACGGCCAGAGGTAGGTCGTCACGACCTCCGCGCGCACGGCGCCTTCGTTCGGAGTGAGGCCGAGGACGGATTCGATGATGGCGTCTCTGCGGGTCCCGTGGGGGAGAGGTGGATCGTCGTTCGTCGTGGTGGTCGGCACGAGGTACTTGTCGAGGTCCTTCGTCTTGCCCAGCACGAGCACCCGCGTCCCACGTCGCGCGAGGGCGAGCACCGTCGTCTTCGGGATCGCCGCGAGCGGCGGGGCCTCTCGTCGGCCCTTCGGGTTCGGGACGACCACGAGCCCGAAGCGCACGTCCCCTCGGACCGCGGCGTCGAGCACGTCCGCCCCCGATTCGAGGCTCACGTCCCAGGTCGCGAGGCGGAGCCCGAGCGTCCTCGCGTGGGCCTCCCACGCCGCGAGCTCGTCGGCGGTCGTCTCTTCGTGCACCACGAGGAGGACGTCCGCGTCCTCGCGTACGAAGCGGCGCCCGACGCGGACGGTGTGCTCGACCACATGGACGGCGCGCGTGCTCGGAGCGCCGTTCGGGCCCTCGAGCTCGCACGTGAGGGTGAGCTTGGCCGCCGTGTACGGCGCGGCGGTCGGTGCGATGGCGAGGACGAGCGAGAAGGGGGCCTTCGCGCCCCCTTCGACGAGCTCGACCTCGTGGTGCTGGGGCGCGGCCAGATCCCGAGGCCCGTCCCGGTCGTCCACGAGGCGCACGTCGTTCGGGCCGAGCTCGCCGTGGCCGAGCGCGAGGCCGACGCGGACGCTGCGCGCGACGTCCCCCCGAGCGCCGTAGGAGCGGGTCGCGACGTTGCGCACGGTCACGTGGACCTTGGTGGCTTCTCCCGGCGCGAGCGAGGGAAGCGCGACGACCGGCTCGAGCGCGACCGGGTGCCGCACGACGATGCTGCCGAGGGCCTCGGACGCGCCGCGATCGAACGCGTCGAACGACCGACGTACGGCGGGGAGCGTCGCGCGGAGGCGGAGAGTCTCGGGCGCCGCGAGGGGCGCGCCGGCCGAGCGCGCCGCGTGTCCTGCCACGACGAAGGGGAGCTCCTCGGCGAACGTGTGGCGTTGTCCGGGCCCGAGCCCTCTCGGCAGCTCGAGGCGCGCGACGTTGCCGCGTGCGTCCTCTGGGGGACCTATCCATTCGCTCGCTACGAGCTCCACGGTCACGGCCGTGTCGACCGGGAGAGGCATGGGGCCGGTGTTCTCGACCTCGATCGCCCCGACGAACCCGCGCTCGCTCGGCTCGTAGACGCCGTCGTCGTTCTCGCTCCGGTGCGCGAAGGAGACGAGGCGCACGTCGTACCGGCCGGGGAAGCGCTCCACGGTGCCCCCCGGCCGAACGACCTCGTACGCCATCGCACCCGACGCGCCGTGCGAGCCGTCGTGCAGGGCGCGTGCGATCTCCCTCCCGCTGCTCCCGCTCGGGCCGCGGCTCCCACCGGACCGCGAGTGGGAGGTGGTGCGCGTTTGGAGCTGACCATTCCCGTCGGTGTAGGTCTCCGTCTCCGACCAGTGGTAGGACGAGCCGCCCTCGCCTCCGGAGCCCCCGCCTCCGGCACGGCCGTGGCTGCCAGCGCGCCCTCCCGAGCCGCCCGCGACGCTCGCCTGAACGAGCATGAAGAGGTGCATGTCGGGCTCGTCCACGCGCACGACGATCGTCCCACCGTTCCCCCCCGTGGCCCCGTCGCTCCCGGCCCCCGCGTCTCCTCCGTCGCCGCCGCGGCCGCCGTTCGTGCCGTCGGAGTACCGGGACGCGTCGCTCCCGCGAGAGCCTTGGCCGCCCTCCCCACCGTCACCGCCGCTGCCGCCGCGCCCACCGCGTCCCCCCGTCGCGGCGAGCTCGATCGCCGTCGGGTGAAAGAAATCGCACGTCTCGTCGATCGCCGCGCTGCCGCCTCGGGCGGAGAGGTTCCCTTGGAGACGCACCTGCGTCGTGCCTGCGACGCTCGCGAGGCGCAGCTCGATCCGTCCCCCGTGCTCGCCGGGGCTTGCGGGGCCTGCGTGGCCCCCGCTCTCGCCGTCGCCGCCGTACGAGCCGTGGGAGCCCGAGCGCCCCGAGGCGCCGTCCTCTCCGCGTCGCCCACTCGCGTCGACGCGCGCGAGAGGGCCCTCCTCGATGGCCTCTGCGTCCCTCTTCGCCGCGCTCCGGTAGGCTGACATGGGCGCAAGGTACAAGCTCCGTGAGCGCGCGGAAACCGTGAGGGCGCGCGCCAGGCCGCGAGACTCGACGTGCGGGGCCGTCATGGAGGTAAGGTCGCGGCGTGATCGACCTGACCGAAACCCCCGAGGACGCGCTCGCGCGCCTCGGCTCTCGCGCCGAGGGCCTCACACGGGAGGAGGTCGCGCGGAGGCTCGCCGAGGTGGGTCCGAACCGCGTGGAGCGTGTGCGGCGTACGTCACGGATCACTCGGTTCCTGCGGGAGCTCGTCCACTTCCTGGCCATCGTGCTGTGGATCGCCGCGGCGCTCTGCTTCGTGGCCGACGCGGTCGATCCAGGGCAGGGCATGCGGGTGCTCGGCGTGGCCATCGTGGCGGTCGTGCTGGTGAACGCGGCGTTCTCGTTCTGGCAGGAGCTCCGCACCGAGCGCGTCCTCGCCGCGCTCGAAGAGCTCCTCCCGCACTCGGTGCGCGTGCGGCGGGGCGGCGCCGTCGAGGTCGTCGAGGTCGACGCCGTGGTCCCCGGGGACGTCGTGCTCCTCCAGGCCGGCGACGAGGTGCCGGCCGACGCGAGGGTGCTCGAGGCGTCGGCGCTCATGGTCGACACGTCGGCGGTCACCGGGGAGTCTCAGCCGCGGTCGCGCGACGCGCTACCGGCCGCCCCCGACGACGATCTCTTGCATGCACGATGCATATTGCTCGCGGGCACCGAGGTCGTGGCCGGGACCGCGCTCGCCTTGGTGACCGCGACGGGAGGGCGCACCGAGCTCGGACGGATCGCTCGGCTCGCCCAAGGGGGTACGCCGCCGCAGTCTCCGCTCGTCCGCGAGATCCATCGCCTCTCCCGGGTGGTGTCGGCGTTCGCGGTGGGGCTCGGCGTGTCGTTCTCGGTGCTGGGGCACGCCCTCGGGCTCCCCCTCTTCGAGAGCCTCGTGTTCGGGATCGGCATCATCGCCGCGAACGTCCCCGAGGGGCTCTTGCCGACGGTGACGCTCTCGCTCGCCATGGCGGGCCAGCGCATGGCCAAGCGCAAGGTGGTGGTGCGGCACCTTACGGCCGTCGAGTCGCTCGGCGCCGCCACGGTGATCGTCACCGACAAGACCGGCACCCTCACCGAGGGCCGGATGGTGGCGCGGCGCGCGTGGGTCGCGGGAGACACCTTCGAGATCGACGGGCTCGGCGAGGTGGCCTTCGCTCACGACCTCCGCGTGTGCGCGCGGCTCTGCCACGACACGGTGATCGACGGGACGGGCCAGAGGCTCGGCGATCCGCTCGAGATCGAGCTCGTGGTCCGCGTCGGCCGGGGCGAGGAGCCCGTCGACGCGTGGACCCGCATAGGCGCGATGCCTTTCGACGCCGACCGGAGGCGGATGAGCGTCGCCGTGATGTCCCCCGACGGGCCGTGGGTGCTGGCCAAGGGAGCGCCCGAGAGCGTCTTGGCGGTCGCCAGGTCGATCCGAGCGCGTGACGGGATCGTGGCCCTCGATGGTGGAGCGACGGCGGAGGTGCTGGCCGCGGCCGAGGCGATGGCGCGTGATGGCCTCCGGGTGCTCGCGCTCGCCGGGCGGAGAGCCGAGGGCGGAGAGATCGACGGCAACGACCTGGAACGGGAGCTCGTCGTCTACGGGCTCGTGGGGCTCGAGGATCCTCCGAGGGAGGGCGTGGCCGCCGCCGTCGCCACCGCACGAAGCGCCGGCATCCGTGTGGTCATGGCCACGGGGGACCACCCGACCACGGGCCTCGCGATCGCGCGTCGTGTCGGGATCGCGCGGGCGGACGCCACGCGGGCACGAACCGGCAAGGAGCTCCGCGAGCTCGACGACGCGGCGCTCTCCGAGGTGCTCGACGCCGAGGAGGGCGTGTTCGCGCGGGTGAGCGCCGAGCAGAAGCTCCGTGTGGTGCTCGCGCTCCAGCGAAAGGGACACGTGGTCGCCGTCACGGGCGACGGCGTGAACGACGCCCCGGCCCTGAAGGCGGCGGACGTCGGCGTGGCGATGGGGAAGAGCGGGAGCGACGTCGCGCGGGAGGCGGCCGACATCGTGCTCGTCGACGACGACTTCTCGGCGATCGTGGCCGCGATCGAAGAGGGGCGCGCCGTGTGGGACAACCTGCGAAAGTTCATGACGTACATTTTGACGTCGAACGTCCCCGAGATCGTTCCGTATTTGGCGTTCGTGCTCTTCCGCGTGCCGCTCGCCCTCACCATCGTGCAGGTGCTCGCGGTCGACCTCGGCACCGACATGCTCCCCGCGCTCGGCCTCGGCGCCGACCCCCCCGAGCCCGACGTGATGACGCGTCCTCCTCGATCGGCGCGGGAGCGCCTGCTCGACCGCGCGACGCTCTTCCGGGCGTACGTGTGGCTCGGGGGCATCGAGGCCGGGCTCGCGATGGCGGTGTTCTTCGCGGTGCTCTCACGCGGTGGCTACACGCACGGGGGCCTCTCGGCGGGTGATCCGCTCTACCGGACGGCGACGACGGCGACGTTCGTGGCGATCGTGGCGGCGCAGGTCGGCAACGTGCTCGCGTGCCGCAGCTCCCACGCGTCGGCGTTCGCGCGGTCGCCGTTCACGAGCCGCCTGCTCGTGCTCGGTGTCACCGTCGAGATCGTTCTCTCGGCTCTCGTCGTGTACACCCCTTGGGGCCAAGCGCTCTTCGGGACGGCGCCGCTCGGGCTCGGCACGCTCGCGCTCGTCGCGCCCGTCCCCTTCGTGCTGCTCGCGCTCGAAGAGCTTCGAAAGTGGGTGAGCCGCGCCGCTCTTCGGCGCGCGCGCGCCTGAGGCGATCACCCCTGGAAGACCTCGTCGGGGGCGCTGTCCTCGGCCTGTCGAGGGATCCCCCGCGTGTAGTGCTCGCGAAACGCGGCCATGATCGCGTCGAAGGGGAGGTCCGTGAACCTCCCTCGGTCGCGCACGTACTCCATGTGCCTCCTCCCTTCGGCGTCGAACGCCTGGAGCATGGCGTCGTGCTCCCCGTCGAGCTCGAGCACGGGCACCCCGAAGCGCTCGCAGAGTGCGGAGTTGAACGCCGGGGTCGCGAGCACGTTCGCCCCGTCGATGGCCAGCTCGACGTACCCGTGAAAGACGAAGAGATCGGTCCCGAGGACACGGAGGAGCTTCTCGCTCGCGAGGTGGTTCCGGACGTCGGCGAAGCCGAGCCGCGCCGGGATGCCTACCGCCCGCGCGGCCGCGCAGAGAACGACGGCCTTGGGGACGCACCAGGCGCGGTCGTGGGCCAGGATGGAGCTTGCCTTGAGGGCGCTCGGGTCGGGGGAGAACGAGTACGGGTCGTAGCGAAACCGCTCGCGCACGGCGCGAAAAAGCCGGGTCGCGCGCTCCTTTGTGGTCTCGGCCTCGCCGCAGACCTCGCGCGCGAACGCGATCACGCGGGGGTGATCGGAGTCGACGAAGGTCGTCGGGGCGAGCCAGCTCGGGTCGTGCATGCCTCGAAGGGTAGCAGGCACGTCATCGGGCTTGCGAAGGAGCCTTGGGTCGCGCGAGCGCCGACCACAGGGCCGCGCACGGGAGCGCCGCAAGCCCGACGGCCGTCACCGCGCCCCACGTGTGGGTGCGGTCGACCACGGCCCCGAAGATCGGGTTCGCGGCGACGTGCACGATCGACTGGATCGCGGCCGAGAGGCCCCCGGCGAGCGCGGCCGCGCGCGGGTCGATGCGGCGGAGGAGATCGGACGTCCCCACGACGTACATGCCGGCTCCACCCGCGAGCGACACGCTCCCGAGGGCGACCTTTCCCCACGCCGAGCCGACGAGCGGGACGAGCGCGAGCGTGGTGGTCGCGAGGGCCGCCACGGCGAGCAGATCGTGGTGCGCGTGATGCGCGTCCTTGGCCGTGCGATCCCTGCGTGACGCGGCGACTCCGAACGCGATGGCCGCGACGTCGAAGGCGAGCGGGGGCACCCACAGGTAGTGGCCGACGGCGTGCTTCGGCACGTCGCACGTCTCGTGGAGGAGCTGGGGGTACCACGAGAGCACCACCAGGATCGCCGGCGCCGACCCGAGCACGACGAGGGCTTGCCGTACGAAGGCGCGGTGGCCGAGCACCTCACGGACGGGGACCGCGGGCGCCTCCTTCGCCTCGCCGTGGGTGTCGTCCGGCGGCGAGACGAGGAGCCACAGGGGCAGCCACGCGAACCCGATCGCCGCCGTGAGCACGAAGGTCCTCCGGAAGCCGTACGCGTGCGTGAGGGAGGTGGCGAGGGGCGCTGCGATCATGGCCCCGATCGAGCTCCCGGTGAAGAGGAGGCCCGTCGCGGCGGAGCGACGCGCGGGGGGCACGTGCGTGTGAATGGTCCGCGCCGCGGCCGGGAACGAGGGGGACTCGAGCGCCCCGAGCAGGACACGCAGCACGAAGAGCGACACGAACGAGCCAGCGAGCGCGTGCATCGCCGAGACCAGCGACCATCCCACGAACGCGGCGGCGAGCGTCCTCCGCGGGCCGATGCGGTCGACGAGGCGCCCGGAGATGGGCGAGAAGACGAGGTAGGCGAACGCGAACCCCGAGCCGAGCCACCCGAGCTCGGTGTGCGAAATGCCGAGCTCCGACCGCACCGTCGGCGCGATGGCCGAGAGCGTCTGACGGTCGAGGTAGCTCACCGTCATCGCGAGCGTCGCGACGACGGCGACGAGCATGGGCGGGGCGCGTCTCACGGCGCGAGACGTTCGCGCCTCACGCCCTCCCGGTCAACCGCCGATGCGCGCGAGGCTCAGGCCATCATGTGGGCCGGCTCGTCGACCAGCTCGAAATCGAAGGGCAGGGGCCGCGCCTCGTCCTTGTCGAGGAGGAGGAGCAAGAGGTCCGTGCTCGTGACGAGCCCGACGAGCTTGAGGCCGCGCACCACGGGGATGGCGTCGATCTTTCGCTCGGTCATCACCTGGACGAGCTCGCGGATGTCGGTGTCGACCTCGCAGGTCGCGAGCGGCGTGTGGGTCATGGCCTCGCCGACGACGACGTCCGTGGGGACCTCGAGGTGGCCGCTCTTGGTCATGGTGGAGCGCGTGAGCACGTCGCGGTCGGACAGCACGCCGACGAGCGCACCCGCGCGGACGACCGGCAGGTGCCGGATACGCTCGCGCTGCATGACGTGCCAGGCGGAGCGGAGCGTGAGCTCGGGAGGGACGACGATGACTTTTCGGGTCATGGGGACTTCGGCGCGCATGCCCGGCTTCTACGCAAGCGACGTGCCCCGAGTGTCGCGTCTGCAAATGTCCGAAACTAGGCCAGAATCTGGCATCGAGACCGCGCTCCTGGGTGCACGCGGTGCGAGCGCGACGCAAGCCCTGCGTGCCGTGTCAGGAGTCGGGCCGCGACGGCGGACGAGGCCCGGGGGGCGTCGGGACCGCCGCGGGAGGGTGCCCGTCGTGATGGCCGTGGCCCTGCGGGTAAGCGGGCTGCGAGGGCGAAGGAGGCCTGTGCTGCGCCTGGGGGTAAGCGGGCTGCGAGGGCGAAGGAGGCCTGTGTTGCGCCTGCGGGTAAGCGGGCTGCGAGGGCGAAGGAGGCCTGTGCTGCGCCTGCGGGTAGGCGGGCTGCGAGGGCGAAGGAGGCCTGTACTGCGCCTGCGGGTAAGCGGGCTGCGAGGGCGAAGGAGGCCTGTGCTGGGCGTGCGGGTAAGCGGGCTGCGAGGGCGAAGGAGGCCTGTGCTGGGCCTGCGGGTAAGCGGGCTGCGAGGGCGAAGGAGGCCTGTGCTGCGCCTGGGGGTAAGCGGGCTGCGAGGGCGAAGGAGGCCTGTGCTGCGCCTGGGGGTAGGCGGGCTGCGAGGGCGAAGGCTGCGGGATGGCTCCTGGTGTCGGCGCGCGTTTCCGCCGCGAGAGCCCCACGCCGAGCCCCACACCGAGCGCGATGACGCCCAAGCCCGCGACGCCCGCGAGGGCCCACACCGTGCGTGACGGCCCCGCCTCGGCGGGCGCGCGGAGCTCGTTCGTCGCGCTCTTCGGGTCGACGAAGGGGCGCACCGCAGAGGCGCTTCCTTGGGGGGTGAGCGGTGTGGGAGGCCCGAGGGCCCCACGGGCGGAGAACCGCACCGACGTGCCGGCGGCGAGCACGATCGCCTCTCCGCGCGCCGGGCGAATCGTCGCGGCGCCCGAGAGGAGCGCCACGTCCACACCGTCGGAGAGGCGGACGATGCGCGCCTGCGAGCCGAGCTCGATCGTGCCCTCTTTCGTGACGATGACCTGCTTCGCGGGCGGGAGGGTGGTCACGATGGCGCCGCCTTCGTCGATGCGGAGCTGTCCGTCGGCGAGCCGCTCGACCACCGAGCCGGGGAGCACCGAGATCGCGGACGCGGGCGTCGTCTTCCCGGGCGGTGTGCTCCTTAGGACCTTGGTCTCGGTCGCCGACGTGCGGAACGTCTGAGGGACGCCGCCCGATACGTCGGCGATCGGCAGGGGCGGAGGCGGAGGACCGGGTGGACCTGGGGGCGGCGGTGGAGGAGCCGACGAGGCTTGCGGAACGCGCCGGACGGGCGTCGGACCTGGGGCTCCGAAGAGGCCGCCTCCCGATGGTGGAGCGTCGGGCTCGTTCCCTCCCGGAGAGCCTCGGATGATGGTCCCCACGCCGCCGCAGTGCGCCGTGGCAGCGCCGAGCTCCGCAGCGGGGACACCATCGATGAGCACCCCGGCCCGGTTGCCTCCCGTGATTCGGTACATGTTCGGACCGCAACACGCCGCGTGGGTGCCGTAGTCGCCTTGCCGCGCAGCGGGGAGCCCGTCGACCGTGACCGTCGGGCTGCCCATGACGATGGGGCCGATCACGGGGTGAGGGCACGCCGGGCACCCATGGGCATCGGCGGGCGCCTGGGCGAGGTCGGCGAGGCGCGCGAACCCTGTCGTGCGCACGGTCTCGATCGCGAACGTCTTCTTCTTCCCGTCGCACGTGATCGTGAGCTCGTTCGCGCCGGCGTAGTTGAACGTCGGGCGAACGGGCGTGCCCTTCGGCGGCGCGAAGCTGGCTGTCCCACCCCAGACTACCTCCGCCGAGAGATCCTTCTCCTCCTTCGTTCCTTTGGCGCGGACGCACCGCGCGCCGAACATCCAGCCCTTCGTGAAGACCTTCGGGCTCTTGCCGGCCGGGTGGAGCAGCTCGATCTCGATGTCGTCGAGCGGCTTCGTCTGGGTGAACGTGCCGCGGATCGTGATCATCGGCTGCGTCGCCGTCCACGTGCCCGAGATCCGGAGGGACCGCGCGTCGCGCGTGAGCGTCCCGGTCATGGTCATGCGGTACCCGTTCACCGTCGTGACGCACGAGACCGCCGAGCCCGAGACGGTGAACGGGCAGGTCCATAGGCTCCCGTCCTTCCCTCGGAAGGCCATCGTCATGCCCCCGGCGGTCGCCGTGGCGTCGCCGTCCATGGTGTGCGTCACGTTGAGGTACGGAGCGATCGCGGCCTCGACGGGCTTGTACGGGCTCGACGCGCCGGTCATCACGGCCGAGCCGCTCCACTCCCCGTCGAGCTCGGAGGTGGGCTTGGCGCCGGGTCTCGACGGTGGCGGCGCCTCGGCGTGCGCCTCGGGCACGAGGAGCGGAGCGAGCCAGAGGGCCTCGCGATCGGTCGTCGTGCACGTCGTCGTCGTAGGGCCCCGACCGTCGGCGACGAGGGCCGCGAGCAGCGCGACGAGCGCGAAGCCAAGGGCGCGACCGGAGCGTCGTGTGCAGTTCATCGCGCATCCTTTCGAAAGGCGAGGCCGAGGCTCGCGTAGGCCGCAGCCTCACGATCGTGGGCTCGCAGGGTAAATGGAAGCTCCCGCCGCGCTTGGAGGCGGAGCCGGCTCACCTCCGCCAGGGCGACCAGGGCGTCGGGGGCCGAGGTCCGAGCGTCACCGAGCCAACGTTCGACGGGGGTGACCTCCTCGCGGAACGCGAACGGCGAGGTCACGACGAGCGGGCCCCCCGGCGCGGTGAGGGCCCCGAGCTGCCGAAACACGAGCGTCGGATCGGCGACCGAGTCGAGCAGGTTCTCGGCGAGCGTGCGGGTGAACGCCCCGGCCCGAAAAGGAGGATCGTGCACGTCGGCACATACCCACGCCACGTCGGCCTTCGGCCTCTCGGGCCAAGAGATCCGAACGCCTCGAAAGCTCCGAGGGTCGCGCGGGACGGCGACGTCCACGGCCCCTTCGCGCGCGAGCCTACGCGACAAGAGGAGCGACGGGAGATGCGCGTCGACGAGCAGCGTCGCGCACGTGGACTCCCACGCCTCGCGCCCCGGCCCGGAGCCCATGACACCGAGCACGTCGCCGTCGGACGCGGGCGAGAGCGCCTCGAGCCACGCGACGACCTCGACCGGATGAATCGCGCCGTCTTGGGCGTCGAAAGGAGACGCGTGCCCGAGCCGCGCCTCCGCGTGGTCCCGAAAGTGGGCCATGGCCCAACGCCCGAGCCTCGCGCTCGAACGAACGAGCTCGCTCGCAGGGGCGTGCCCGTCGAGGGCCGCGAGCCGGGTCTCCAAGGGCGCCTCGGTGAGGTCCCCGAGCGGTGTGTGCTCGAGGGTCAGCGCCTCGGGGGAGGGAAGCACGATGGGGATCCCGCGCACCACGGGGTAGCTCGCCGTGCAGCGTGTGCACTCGAGCGCGAAGCTCGCGTCGAGCTCGCCCGGGATCGCCTTGGCTCGCGTCCGCTGGTCGACGAGGTCTCCCACGACGAGGGTGCCCGCACCGTCGACGTGCCGGCAACGGGGGCACACGAGCGCACAGGCGGAGAACGGTGAAGCCATGATCCATCGAGCCCGAAGCAAGGCGCATGACAACGCTGGGGGGCCACGATCGGTGCGCTCTTGCCCCTCGTGCTGCAAACGTTGCGTGTGAGGCGCAAGCGACTCCCCGCCGCGCGCCGTCGATCCGCGTCCCCGGCGCGTCATGCCTCCTGGCACGAATCTTCCAGACGTCCCGGGCATGTGGGAGTACAAGGCCATTCACGTCGAAAATGATGGGCTCGTGTCGGAGCGGCTCGAAGCGATCCTCGCGCCGCTGGGGAAGGACGGGTGGGAGGTGGCATCTGCGGTCCAGCGCTCGACTCACGGCTACTCGCACGGCGCCACGTTCGTGCTGAAGCGCCCCCTGCGCGAGCGCGGATGACCTCCCGCACCGAGGTCATCGTCGGGCGGGGACTCACGAAGGTCTACCGCATGGGCGAGGTCTTGGTGAACGCGCTCGCGGGCGTCGACTTTCACCTCGCCGAGGGCGAGCTCGTCGTGCTGCTCGGCGCCTCGGGCAGCGGAAAATCGACGCTGCTCAACATCCTGGGTGGCCTCGACGTACCCAGCGCGGGCACGATGAGCTACCGAGGTACCCCGCTCGAGGGGGCGGCCGAAGCTGCGCTCACGCGTTACCGGCGCGAGCACGTGGGCTTCGTGTTCCAGTTCTACAACCTGGTGCCGAGCCTCACCGCGCGCGAGAACGTCGCCCTCGTGACCGACATCGCCGACGACCCGATGGACGTGGTCGAGGTGATGCGCCTCGTCGGCCTCGAGGACCGCATGGACCACTTCCCGGCGAACCTCTCGGGCGGCGAGCAGCAGCGTGTGGCCATCGCGCGCGCGGTCGCCAAGCGCCCCGACGTGCTCCTGTGCGACGAGCCCACGGGCGCGCTCGACTTCAAGACCGGCCGCCTCGTGCTTTCGGTGCTCGAAAAGGTGAACCGGGAGCTTGGCACCACCACGGCGATCATCACGCACAACGCGCCCATCGCGGCCCTCGCCGATCGTGTTGTGACGCTCTCCGGCGGCCTCGTGAAGGAAGACGTCGAGAACCCGAGCCGCCGCACCTCCGACGAGATCGTATGGTGACCGCGCTCACGCGGAAGCTCCTTCGCGACGTGATGCTCCTCAAGGGGCAGCTCGTCACGATCGCGCTCGTCGTCGCGTGCGGCGTCGCGAGCTACGTGGCGGCGGTCGGAACCTACCGATCGCTCTCCGGATCGTGCGCGCGCTACTACGAAGAAGAGCGCATGGCCGACGTCTTCGCGACGATCGACCGCGCCCCCGAGGCCGTGGCGGCCCAGATCGAAGAGATCGACGGCGTTGCGACGGTGTACACGCGTGTCGTCGAGCGTGGGACATTCCCCCTCGACGAGCGCAAGCCCGCTGCGGGCCTCGTGGTCTCCCTCCCGGACCGCGGAGAGCCCCCGCTGAACGGCGTGCGGATCCGCCAAGGTCGCATGGTCGACCCGTCGCGGTCGGACGAGATCTTGGTGAGCGAGTCCTTCGCCAAGGCGAACCGCCTCGCGCCCGGCGACAGGATCCCCGTGGTGCTCGACGGGCGCAGGTACGAGCTCACGATCGCCGGCACCGCCATGTCGCCGGAGCACGTGTTCGTGATGTCCGGCGCGATGATGTCCAACGACGACAAGCGCTTCGGTGTGTTCTGGATGGCCCGGCCCGCGCTCTCGGCGGCCTTCCGCAAAGAGGGCATGTTCAACGACGTCGTGCTCCGCCTCCGCCCGGGGGCTTCGGAGCGCACGGTGCTCGCGAACGTCGATCGGGTGCTCGCGCCCTACGGCGGGCGAGGCGCCGTCGCTCGGGAGAAGCAGCTCTCGAACAAGATGCTTCAAGGGGAGCTGTCGCAGCTCCGAGGCATGGGGGTCATCGTCCCCGCGATTTTCCTCGGCGTCGCCGCGTTCCTGCTGAACGTCGTGCTCGCCCGCCTCATCGAGCTCCAGCGTGGACAAATCGCCGTGCTCAAGGCCCTGGGGTACACGGGGCTCGAGCTCGGGCGTCACTACTTGGAGCTCATGGGGGTCATCGTCGCCGTGGGCATCGTGTCGGGGCTCCCGCTCGGCCACTGGGTCGGCGTGTCGTGGACGGAGATGTATCGGCCGTACTTCCGCTTCCCCGATCTCGCGTTCCGGCTCGAGGGAGACCTCGTCGCCGTCGGCGTGCTCGTGAGCCTCGGCTCGGCCGCCTTCGGAGCCCTCCGCACCGTGTGGAGCGTCGCCAGGCTGCCGCCCGCCGAGGCCATGAGCCCGCCTTCTCCCCCCGTCTACGGCTCCTCCCTCGCGGAGCGCTTCGGCCTCTTTCGCCCGTTCGGGACGGCCGCGCGCATGGTGCTCCGAGACATGCTCCGCCGACCCCTCCGTATGCTGCTCGCCGCGTTCGGCGTCTCGACGGCCATGGCGGTGCTCGTGCTCGGGCTCTTCTCGAGCGACGTCATCGACTTCTTCATGGACGTGCAGTTCGCCCGCGGCGTACGCGAGGATCTGCTCGTGACCCTCGCGAAGCCCGTGCCGGTGCACGACCTCGGCGCCATCCGTGCGATGCCCGGCGTGCTGCGTGTGGAGGCGGAGCGGAACGTCGGCGTGCGCTTCCGGCACGGTCACCACTTTCGCGAAGGTAGCCTCACGGGGCGCTCGCGCGACGCCACCCTCCGCCGCGTCGTCGACGTGCACGGGAAGGTGCTGGTGCCCCCCGTAGAGGGCGTCGTCCTCTCGTCGAAGCTCGCGGAAGTGCTCGACATTCGCCCGGGCGACGAGCTCTCGATCGAGGTGCTCGAGGGGGCCCGAAAGACGCTGCGTTTGCCGGTCGCCGGCGTGGTCGACGACATGATGGGCCTCACTGGTACGATGGAGATAGGGAAGCTCGCCTCGGTGCTCGGCGAGGACCTCACGGTGAACATGGCCTACCTCGCGCTCGACCCGCGCGAGAGCGAGGGCATCGAGGCGCGCCTCGCCAAGGTCCCCCTCGTGATGGGCACGGGGCGGAGAGCCGACGTCGTCGCCGCCTTCCGCGACCAGACCGCCGAGAGCATGCTGCTCTTCTCGGCGATCCTCACCGTGTTCGCCGCGATCATCTCCGTCGGGGTCGTCTACAACACGGCGCGGGTGTCGCTCTCGATGCGGAGCCGCGAGCTCGCGAGCCTGCGCGTGCTCGGCTTCACGCGGGCCGAGGTGTCCTCGATCCTGCTCGGCGAGCTCTTCGTCATCGTGCTCTTGTCCGTCCCGATGGGCCTCCCGATGGGCCGCTTCTTCGCCGTGGCGATGATGTCGTCGGTCGACGTCGAGCAGGTCCGCTTCCCCGTCGTGATCTCTCTCCGAACGTACGCCTACGCCGTGAGCGTGGTCGTCGCCTCTGCCCTCGCGAGCGCGCTCTTCGTGCGCCGCAAGCTCGACGCCCTCGACCTCGTCGGGGTGCTGAAGACCCGAGAATGACCATGGAAAAGAAGAAGAAGAGCCGTTGGGTGTCCCGTGCCGTGACCGCCGCGGTGGTGCTCGCGCTCGCCTCCCTCCTCGTGTACGCGTGGATGCCGAAGCCCCTCGTGGTCGAGAGCGCCGAGGTGGTCCTCGGCCCGCTCCGCGTGACCGTCGACGAGGACGGTCGCACCCGCGTGAAGGACCGGTACGTCGTCGGCGCGCCGCTCGGCGGGCGCCTCTCGCGCATCGAGCTCCGCGCGGGAGATCCCGTGACCACGAAGACGGTGCTGGCTCGGATCCTCCCCGCCGAGACGCCGCTCGCCGACCCACGCTCGTCGGCCATCGCGGACGCGCGGGTCGCCTCGGCGAACGCGGGGGTGCTCCAGTCGCGCTCGGCGATCGATCGCGCCAAGATCTCGCTCGATTCGGCCGAGGCCGACCTCGCCCGCGCCAAGGACCTCGTCGCCTCCAAGACCGTCCCGCCCATCGAGCTCGAGCGGGCCGAGCTGCTCGTCCGCGCGCGAAAGCAGGAGCTCGCCTCGACGAAGTTCGGCGCCGACATCGCGGTCCACGAGCTGACGAGCGCCCGGGCCGCGGCGGATCGAGGCAAACGCACGAAGAGCGACGACGTGTTCGACGTCACCTCGCCCACGGCCGGCGTGATCCTCAAGGTGCTCCAGGCGAGCGAAGGCGTCGTCGGTCCGGGGACGCCCCTCGTCGAGGTGGGAGATCCCGACGCCCTCGAGATCGCCATCGACGTGCTCACGATCGACGCGCTCCACATCAAGCCCGGCGCGCGTGTCACCATCGAGCGCTGGGGTGGCGACTACCCCCTCGCCGCCCACATTCGGCGCATCGAGCCCTCGGCGTTCGTGAAGATGTCGGCCCTCGGCGTCGAGGAGTCGCGCGTGAACGCCATCGTCGATCTCGACGAGCCCATCGACAGGTGGCGCGGCCTCGGCGACGGGTTCCGTGTCGAGGCTCGCATCCTCGTGTGGGACGAAGCGAACGTGCTTACCGTCCCCGACGGGGCCCTCTTCCGCATCGGCGACGACTTCGGCGTCTTCGTCGTCGAGGGCGGCAAGGTGCACCAGCGCAAGGTCAAGCTCGGGCGCCGCAACGGCACGATGGCGCAGGTGCTCTCGGGCCTCACGCGCGGCGAGCGTGTCGTCGTCCACCCGACCGACAAGGTGGTCGAAGGTGTGCGCGTCGTGTTCTGAGGCCCAAAAAGGAGCGTGTGCGGGCGACCCGCGGTAGCTTCGGCGCATGCGCCGGGTCGTCCCTCTCGTGCTCCTCGTGTCGTGGGTCTTCCTCGAGCGCTTCGCGTACTACGGCCTACGGTCCACCATGGCCATGAGGCTCCGCGACGAGGGCCTGTCGATGGCGTCGATCGGCATGGTGCGCACGGTGTCCAGCGCGGCGTTGCTCGTCGGCTTCGTGGTCGGAGGGCTCCTCGCGTTCTTCGTGCGCCGCCGCGTCGTCTCGCCCGCGGTCACCATGGGGCTCGTGCTCGCGCAGGGTTTGGGGCTCGTGAGCGTGGGACCGGCGGTCGTGCTCGCGGCCTTCGTCGGTGCGCTCCTACGCCCGCTCGTCTTCGTGGCGCTCGCCGAGGAGCTCCGCGGGGAGGCGCGTTTGTGGCAGGGGGCCGCGGTCGGGGCCGCCGTGGGGTTCGTCTCGAACCTCGGTGGGTTCCTGGGCGGCCTCGTCGGGGGGGCGTCCACCTCGAGCCCGGGCGCGCTCGGCGCAGCGCTCCTCGTCGCCGTCGTGGTCGCCGCCGTCCTCTCCGCCGTGGTCGCCGTAGCGTACCCCGGCGAGCCGTTCGTGTGGCCTTCGGGAGAGGCCACTCTCGCTCCCGGAGGTGCCGATCCCTATCGGCCGTTGCCCGTCGTGGTTCCCGGGGTGGCGCCTCCGCGGCTCGAGGTGCTCGGCCTCGTCCTCCTGTCGGGTGTAGCCGCAGCGACCGCTTCTCAAGCCGGCTCCGATGCCTTCTACGGCTTCCTGTTCGACGGCGGCTCGGCGACGTCGGGGCTCTTCACGACCGTGTCTCGCTTCGCGCCGGTGCTCGAGTGCGGCGCAGCCCTCGTCGTGTTCGGCGTCGCGCTCGCGCTCGCGCTCACGGGGGCACGCTTCTCCGTCTCGCGGCTCATGGGCGTCGGTGCATGCGCCGTCGGCGCGCTCGTGATGGTGCAGGTGCTCGGGGCGGGGCTGAAGCTCGCGCCCGTGGCGGTGCTCGGGTCGTTCGGCGGTGCCGCCGCCGAGGCCCTGTTTTTCCCATGCGCGCTCGGTCTCGTGCTCACGACCACGTCGTCGCGTGGGGCCGGAGTCGCGGGCGCCGCCCATGCGTTCGCGGTCTACGGAGCGGCCATCGTTACCGGCTTGCTCACGGGCGCGGGGCGCGGGGCGTTCGCCGGTCCGCTCGCCGTCCTCATGGCCGTCGCGACGGTCGCGTCGGGGATCGTGCTCGTGCTCGTCGGTCCGAGCTTCGAGCGCCCCGGTACGTCCGCCCGCCCTTCCACATGACCGCACCGTCGGCGTCGCCTCGGCGCGCTCGGGGGTGCTACGCTCCCCATCCATGAGCAAGGTGCGAGCGCTGATCGTGGGGTCGATGGTCGTCATGGTCGGCGCAGGGTGCGCGAAGTCCGAGTCGTCGCCGTCGGCGGCCTCGGCCGTGGAGAACCCCGGGGCTCAAGCTCCCGCGCAGCCGGCCATGCCGCACAACGAGGCCCCGGCCACCCCGGTGGCGACGGCAGGGCCCGCGCCCACGCCCGCGCCCGAGGGCGCTCCCGAGAAGGACTACGTCTCGGGCGACGTGACGGTCACCGAGCTCGCGGGCGCCAAGAACGACGCGACCAAGCCCTCGCCGGCCGCGGCCGCCAAGGCGAGCAGCGCGCTCGCCCCCGACACCATCCGCCGCGTCGTGCGGAACGCGAACGCGAAGTTTCTCGCCTGCTACCAGGCCGCCCTCCAGAAGAACCCCACGCTCGCCGGGCGCGTCACGGTGAAGTTCACGATCGACAAGAACGGCGCGCCGAAGGCCGTCACCGTGGCGGGCGGCGATCTCACCGACAAGTCGGTCGGGCAGTGCCTCACGAAGGCGGTCGCGTCGCTCACGTTCCCCCAGCCCGATCGCGGCGAGGTGCTCGTGAGCTACCCGTTCGCGTTCACCCCCGCCGACGCACAGGGCACGGCGGGTACTTCGGTGAAGTAGCGAAAAACAAAGTGGTTACGGCTACTTAGCGGCCTCGTTCTCCCAGTCCGACCAGGGCACGTCGTGGCGCTCGACGTACGCCTTCACGGCGACGCCCACGGTCGGGAAGAAGAACTCGTGCCCGATGCGGGCGTGGAGGCCGTAGCGCTCGAGGCGATCTTTCACCGGGTCCTTGAGCTCGGCGAACGCGAGCTCGGCCCCGTACGCCGCGAGCTCCTTGTCGAGCTCCTCGAGCATGTCGGCCGCGGTGGTGTCGACGTCGGTGATCGGCTCGGCCGCGACGACCACCCAACGGATGGGAAGCGAGGACTCGCCGACGAGCGCCATCACACGCTCCCGGAACGAGTCGGCGTTGGCGAAGAAGAGCGGCGCGTCCCACCGGAAGAGCAAGAGGCCCGGCACCGTGACGGCCTTCGGGTACCTGCGGATGTCGTGGTAGCCCTTCACCCCCGGCGCGCGCCCCAAGACGGCGTCATGGGGGCGCCACGCTCTCCGCACGAAATCGAGCAGCGAGACAGCGACCGCGAAGGCGATCCCGCGGAGCGCGCCGAAGAACGCGACCGACCCTAGGGCGACGAGCGACAGGACGAAGTCGGCGAAGCGAAAGCGCTTGAACCCCCGCATCGCCTTCAGGTCGAAGAGGCCGATCGCCGCCGCGATGACCACCGCCGCGAGCGCCGTCGTCGGGAGGTCTTTGAGGGCTCCGGGGGCGAGCAGGAGCACGAGCACGATGGCCGCTGCGCCGACGAGCCCCGTCACCTGCGACTTGGCCCCCGAGGCCTCGGCCACCGGCGTGCGCGACGAGCTCGCCGAGATGGGGAACCCGCGAAAGAGCCCCGCCGCCACGTTCGCGAGGCCGAGCCCGACGAGCTCCTGGCTCGCGTCGACCTTGTAGCGCCCGCGCGCGGCGAACGTGCGCGAGAGCACCGTGGTGTCGGCGAAGGAGAGGAGCGCGATGCCGAGCGACGCGACGAGCAGGTCACCGAGGTCGTCCCACGACATCGACGGCAGCTTCGGTGTCGGGAAGCCGTGCGGCACCTCGCCCACCACTGGGATCGTGCTCGCGAGCCCCGCGAGCTTGGTGGCGGCGATGGCGCCCACCACCGCGAAGAGGACGCCGGGGATCTTCTTCGCCTTCTTCTTGAGGACGAGGATGAGCCCGAGGCCCCCGAGGCCTATCGCGATAGCCTGGGGTTTGGCCTTGCCCTCGGCGACCCCGCGCGCGAAGGCGGCGAGCGACTCGAGCACGTTGCCCCCTCCGGCGGAGAACCCGCAGAGGCGAGGGAGCTGCGACACGAGCACGGCGACCGCGATGCCGTTGGTGTAGCCTACACGTACAGGCTTCGACAGGAGGTCCGTCACGAAGCCGGCCTTGAGGAGCCCCGCGGCCACGCACGTCGCCCCCGTGAGCAGGGCGAGCACCGCGGCGAGCTCCATGGCGCGCTCCGGATCGCCGTGGGCCTTCTGCGCGATGGCGGAGGCGACGAGGCCCGCGAGCGCCGAGTCGGGGCCGAGCACCATGATGCGGGACGGCCCGAAGATCGCGTACGCGACGAGCGGGGCGATGGTGGCGTAGAGACCCGTCACGGCGGGGAGGCCAGCGGCCTCGGCGTACGCCATGCCTGCGGGGACGAGGAGCGCAGTCAGCACGAGGCCCGCGACCACGTCGTCTCGCAGGTACGCTGCGCGGTAGTGGCGGAGCACCCAGAGCCCGGGTACGCGCGTGTAGAAGCTCCCCGGAGGCGGCGCGGGGAGCGTCATTCCCGGCGGCGGGAGCGAGCGGGGGCCGAGCGAGACCGGGCCTTCGGTCGGGGGGTCGGTCATCGTCTCTACGATACCGTCATGTCTCGTGGCCGGAGCCGCGGAGTGAGGCTCACGCGATGCGCGCGAGCAGGGCCGCTTCGGCAGAGCTCACGTCTCCGAAGGTCGCCGCGACCCAGGTCGGGTCGAAGTAGGTGCCGAGATACCGCTCGCCCGAGTCGCAAATGAGCGACAAAATCGACCCGCGCTCGCCGCGGGCGCGCATCTCCTCGGCCAAGGCGAGCACGGAGACGAAGCTCGTCCCCGTCGACGGCCCCACCTTCCGCCCTCCGAGGCAATCCCCGAGGACCCGCATCGCCGCGACGCTGTCGACGTTGGTCACCTCGTGCATTCTACACACGACGTCGCGGAGGAAGCTCGGCTCCACGCGCGGCCTGCCGATGCCCTCGATGCGCGAGCCCTCGGACGTGAGGCTCGTGTCGCCCGTCGCGTGGTACCGCGCGAAGACCGAGCCCTCCGGATCCGCGACACAGAGGCGCGTCTTCAGGCGGTGGTACCGCACGTACCTCCCGATCGTGGCGCTCGTCCCGCCGGTGCCCGCGCCCACCACCACCCACGCGGGCTCGGGGAAGCGCTCCCTCCGCATCTGGGCGAACATGCTCTCGGCGATGTTGTTGTTGCCGCGCCAGTCGGTCGCGCGCTCGGCGTAGGTGAACTGGTCGATGTAGTGCCCGTTCGTCCGGGCCGCGATGCGCCGGGCCTCGTCGTACACCTGGGACGCGTGGTCGACGAACGCGCAGCTCGCCCCGTAGCGCTCGATCTGGAGGACCTTCTCGGCCGACGTGCCCTTCGGCATCACGGCCACGAAGGGGAGCCCCAAGAGCCGCGCGAAGTATGCCTCGCTCACGGCCGTCGAGCCGCTCGACGCCTCCACCACGGTCGACCCCTCGCGGAGCCATCCATTGCAGAGTGCATACAAAAAGAGGGAGCGCGCGAGCCTGTGTTTGAGGCTCCCGGTCGGGTGGGTCGACTCGTCCTTGAAGTAGAGGTCGATGCCGGCGTCGCGCAGGCGGGGCAGGGGGCAGGCGATGAGGTGGGTGTCGGCCGAGCGCTGGAAATCCGCCTCGATCTGGCCCACGGCCCACCCCTGCCAGCCCCTCGGATCGTCGCACACGCTCATGGCGGGCGATGATGCGCGCACGCGGCGCCGGGCACAACCGGAAGCCTACTTCGAGGGCTCCTTCGGGGCGACGCTCGCGAGCAGCTCGTCGAGCTCGGCGCGCGCGGCCTTCACGCTCTTGACGGGCCCCGTCATCTTCACGAAGTGGGGCATGCCCTGCGTCTCGACGATGGCGCCGAGCATGGCCCAGTTCTCTTCTTCGCGGCCGTCTTTGCCCATGCCGCCCGTGTACTTTCCCTCGACCTCGACGAGCGTGATCGTGAGGCCCTTGACGGTGCGGGTGCTCTTCTTGGCGTTCTTCTCGCCTTCGGGGCCGAACTGGCCCATCCAGCGTTTGGCGTTCGCCTCGACCGTACCGCCGGCCTGGCTCACGGCGACCTCGGGGTCCTCCGAGTCGCCCGGGGCGTGCGGCACACGGTAGGTGGCGATGCGCATCGTGCTCGGGTTCGGCACGGTCTGCCAGCGCGCCGGCACCTTCCACGTCATCTGCGCGGGCGCTGCACCCTGAGGCGCGCCCATGCCCGGGGGCATTCCGCCGCCCATACCCGGGGGCGCCTCGCCCATGGGCGGGTGACCCGGAGGCAGATCATTTCCTTGCCCGAGCGGGGGCGCGTTGCCCATTTGCGGTCCGCCTCCTTGGGGCGCTTGCGCGGCGGGCGTGGGCGGTTCGGGCGCGGGCGGCGCGAACGAGCGCCCCGCGGCGAACGCTCCGGCGCCCACGAGCGCCGACACCGCGACGAGCGTCGTCAACGTGAACCTCGGCCCTTCGGGAGCACGGGCCGGGGCGCGCGGCGCTTCGGGCTCTTGCCCTTCCTCGTCGTCGGGCGCGGCGGCCTCGGCTTCGTCGTCGTGGTCCTCGGTCGGTTCCGGCTCGTCGGCCCGGGATTTGGTCATGTTCGTACGCTCGGGGGTGCGGCCGCGTTCGGGAGGCGATCGTTTTCGCTCGTGCGATGGCCGCAGGAGGTGGGAGGGCGCCGAGAGGTCCTCGGCCTTCGCTCGTACGAAAGCGCACCGCGCATGCCCACGTCAAGCGCGAGCGCGGTGAACCGAGCCTGCGTCAGTACGGCGTCCCGTCCTTGTGGAAGAAGCGCCAGGTGCCGTCCACTTTGCGCGCGACCACGTCGTCGTCGGGGTAGGTGGCTTCGTCGTCGGGCTCTCGGGTGCCGATCTCCAGGTAGCGTGCGCTCCTCGCGCTCCGGTTCTCCAGGTGATGACCGTTCGGGACGCCTCGCGGGAAGCCCGCACACGTGCCCGCGCGGAGCACCTGCTCACCCTCGTCCGTGTGGAGCACGACCTCGCCCTCCAGCACGAAGACGAGCTCCTCTTCGCTCGAGTGATGATGCCGAAGCGCCGAGATCTTGCCCGGGAAGAGCGTCGTCAAGTTCGCGCCGAAGCGCGTGAGGCCGAGCGCGTCGCCGAGCGCGCGTTTTTCGCGTGGGAGGACCCGTTCGCGGAAGAGCGTCGGGTACGCCGAGGTCGTCCGCGGTGGCAGGTCGCGAGGGTCGAGCGCGGGCCTCGTGAGAGAAGCCTCGGCGTGGGGTCGGCGTGGCTCGGTGTACCGGTAGGGGCTCTTGCGGGCGGAGTCGCGCGCTCCGAACGCCGTCGCAAACGCGCGCAGCCGAGGGTAGGGCTCGAGTGACACCGTGCCACGAAACGCCACGTGCTCGACGAGGCAGAACGCGGCGACCTCGAGGTACGACAAAGTGCGCTCCTTCGGAAGGTCCTCGAGGGCCTCGTCGAGGTTCGCCTCGAGCCACGCGAGCGCGCCTTCGAGCCCGCGCGTGACTTTGACGACGAACGGGTTCTCGGCGCTCACCTTGCCGAGCCCCGGCGCGAGCACGAGCGTCACCTCGGCCGCCATGGCGTTTTGGACGAGCTCGTGCGCGTTGCGGCCGCGTGTCGTCCGAACGTCCTCCGGCCAGACCAGGCCCGAGGCGCCTCGCGGCGACACCTCGGCGAGCCTCCGGCACACGTTCTCGGCCCCGAAGACGACATCGCCCCCGAAGTCCGCCGCCGGGATCTTCAGGGTGGGATTGCCGCCGTACTGGCTCGCCTCGAGGCTCGTGAGATCGGCCACGTGGACCTGTTCGAACGGGACGTCGAGCTCGTGCGCGAACATCACGGCGACGCGGGTGAAGTGCGAGGCCTCGCGGCCCACGATACGGACTTGGGTCATGGTCGGTCTCCTCGGAGCCTCTGGTTCAAGAAGGACAGGATCTCGTCGCGCGCCGCGAGCGTCGGGGAGCCCTCGGCAAAGGCGAGGTGCGCCGTCACGACGCTGTGGGGGCAGGCGACGATCTCGGCGAAGAAGGGGGGCGGGCGACCGTTCGCCGCCGAGTCCGGCAAGACGCGAGGGAGGAAGCGGTCCCCGAGGGCCGCAGCGTACGCGCGAAAACGACCGGCGGGGCAGTGGCGGTCGCCCTCGAACCGGTAGGCGAGGACGGAGAGATCCTCTTTCTCGAGCCGCTCGCGAACGACGGCGAGCTCGCCCGCCGGCATGGCGAGGGCCGTCGGGTCCGAGAGCGGGAGAGACGGCTGGCAGAGGACGGGCGCCAAGGTCGCGGGCTCGAGCATCATCGAGAGCGCGAAATTCCCGGTGAAGCACATCCCGATGGCGCCCACCCCGGGCCCTCCGCGCTCCTCGTGGGCGAGCCGCGCGAGCGCCCGGAGCCACGACGTCACGGGGGCCGAGACGCCGGCCGCGAGCGCCGAAAACTCCGACGCCACACAGGCGCGCTGCAGGACGACGAGGCCCTCGCGGGCCCTTGGGTACGCGCCGTCTCGCCCGAAGAGCGACGGGACGTACACCGCGAAGCCCGCGTCCCGGATCCAGCGCGCGAACCTCGCGACGTCGGGGCTCACCCCCGGCATCTCCGGCATCACGATCACCGCCGGACCGTGCCCCGTCACGAGCACCGTCCGTGCCGTGCCCTCGAGAGAGAGCTCGCGGCGCTCGAAGTCGTCGAGGGGATCGTCGGCGGGCTCGAGGCCCTCTGCATCTTCCGTGGTCATGACGAGACCATGCGCCGACCCGTGCGCCGTGCGAAGTGGCGGAATCGACAATGTTCGGTCTAATCTTGCCACATGTTCGTTCACGTGGCGCTCGACGGAGTGGCCGATGGTCCGCTCGGCGTAGGCCTCGACGTCGTCGCGGCGGCCCGGCGCATCACGCTCGCCTCACGCGCGGGGCCCCCCAGCGATCCTCGCGCGCTCACGCAGCGGGTCGTATCGATGGACGGCGCGAAGGTCGTCTCCGGGGCAGGCCGTCCCATCCCGGTCGACGGCGCCCTTCGTCTACGAGCGCTCGTTCGCGGGGACGTGCTGCTGGTTCCCGGGCTCTCCGCGGTGACGGAGGACGCCGTCCGGGCGCTCCTCGTGCGACCCGACGTGGCGCAGCTCGCCGCGGCGATCGCGCGGGCAAGAGAGAAGGGCGTGACGATCGCCGGCTCGTGCTCGGCCACCTTCGTGCTCGCGGCCTCGGGGGTGCTCGCGGGCCACGAGGCGACGACGACCTGGTGGCTTGCGCCCGTCTTTCGCCGGACCTTTCCGGACGTCGAGCTCACCAGCGATCGCATGGTCGTCGAGCGCGACGGGGTCTTCTCTGCGGGCTCGGCCTTCGCTCACGCGGACCTCGTGCTCGCCGTGCTCGGCAAGGTCGCGGGGCCGACGCTCGCGCACCTCGTGGCGAAGTACCTCGTGCTCGACGAGCGACCGTCGCAGGCCAAGTACATGATCGCCTCCCACCTTCGCACCGACGACCCGTCCGTGCGGGCGGTGGAGCGCTTCGTCGCCCAGAACCTCGCCCGGCGGATCTCCCTCGACGAGCTCGCCCGCGTCGCGAGGACGTCACCTCGGACGTTGGCGCGGAGGCTCCGGGAGGCCCTCGGGGCGACGCCGACCGAGCTCGTGCACCGCATGCGGGTCGCGAGAGCGAGGCACCTGCTCGAGACGACGCGTTGCTCCGTCGAGGAGGTGGCCGCGCAGGTCGGCTACGTCGAGCCGGCCGCATTTCGCCGCATCTACCGCCGCTACGTCGGGGAGACGCCGACGGCTTCGCGCGGCCCCTGACCTCCGTCCTCCCCTAGGGGATCGCGGCAGCCGCTCGCGCCCAGATTCGATCGCCGACGACGATGGTCATGAGCCTCTTTCCTCCCCGAGGCGGTATGCTGCGCGGCGATGCGGGCGACGGGGAGCGAGATCGGTCGGTACCGCGTCGAGGAGCTGCTCGGCCGAGGAGGCATGGGCGAGGTGTACCGCGCGTTCGACACGGTGCTGCGGCGCGACGTAGCCCTCAAGGTCTTGCGCGCCGACCTCCCCGACGCCGCCGCGAGGCTCCTCCGCGAAGCGCGCGCCGCGGCCGCCGCGAGCCATCCCGGCGCCGTGTCCATCTTCGACGTCGGCGAGGCGGAGGGCACGTCGTACATCGCGATGGAGCTCGTCGTCGGGCGCCCGCTGCGCGCTTACGTCGGAAAGGACGTCCCCCTCGAAAAGAAGCTCCGCTGGCTCGCCGACGTCGCGCGGGTGCTCGCGGCGGCGCACGAAAAAGGATTCGTCCACCGCGACGTGAAACCGGACAACGTCATGATCGGCCCCAACGACGCCGTGAAGGTGCTCGACTTCGGGATCGCCAAGCGCACCGGGCACCGGGAGGCGCCGAACGCCGGAGGCGACGACGCGGCGCCGCTCTCCTACCAGACCCAAGAGGGCAAGGTTACCGGCACCCCTCGCTACATGGCCCCCGAGCAGCTCCGAGGCGAGGCCCCGGACGGGCGCACCGATCAGTACGCGTGGGGCGCGATGGCCTACGAGCTCGTCGCGGGGGTGCACCCGCACGCGGGCTCGGGCCCTCCCGAGATGCTCAATCACCTCGACCCCGCGGTGCCGTTCGAGGTCGCGGCGGCCGTCGCTCGGGCCCTCGCGCCCGTGCCCGAGCTCCGCTTCCCCACGATGTCCGAGGCCGCGGTCGTCCTCGAGCGGGCCACGCAGCCGGACCGGTCGGAGGAGAGCCCCCGCCCTTCGCCGCGCACCTCCACCACGAAGGCCCTCGTCGACGGCACGACGACACGCGTGCTCGCCCGCCTCCGTGATCCGCTCGGGCCTTCGTGGTTTCGCAGCCAGCTCCCCGCGCTCCTGCTCGTCGCCGTCGTCGTAGGAGGTGCGATCATGATGTTCGGGACGATGGCGCTCGAGAGGTCGTGGCGGCCGCTCGCCTATGCCGGGTTCCTCACGTTCGTCGTGGCGCTCGTGGCGGTCTACCTGCGCCCGCTCGTGTCGCTCGGCCGCCGGGAGCTTGCGGCGGAGGTCACGTGCGAGCCCGGTCGGCTCACGGTGAGGCACGCGTCTCGCCTGAACCAAACCTTGCGGGGTGTCGTCGGGGCCTCCCTCGTCGAAGAAGAGCAGGGTACGAGCCTCCTCCTCACCCGGCGGCCAGGCGAGCCCTCCGTCGTGCTCAGGGTGCGCGACGCGTCGGAGGCGCGCGCGATGATGGCGGCGCTCGGCCTCGAAGGCAGCCTCACGGGCGAAGTGCGCTTTTCTCTGGGGCGGGGGCCCGTGCAGGTGCTCGGCATCGTGCTGGGGCTCATGTGGCGCGTCGTGTGGTTCTGCGTGCTCTTCTTCCCGAGGAGCTTCGGCGTCTCGCCGTCGGTGCTCGTGCTGGTCGGGGCGACGATATCGCTCGCCGCGATCGTCGTGCACTTCGTCGTGCCGAGCTCGGGCCCCTACCTCGCGGCGACCGCGGAGGGGGTGACGCTTCGAGGGCTCCGCGGACCGCCGACGTTCGTCGCGCGGGACGACATCGTGAGCATCGCGGCTGAGGGCTCGACGCTCCGCCTGCACGTTCGAGGCAGGCCCGAGCTGACCGTGGACGCGAGCCCGGGGCTCCTCTCGACGTCCGGTCTCTCCGCAGCCGAGGCCGCGACGCTCGCGCGCCACGTGGGGGCGCTCGCTTCGGTGACGCGAACGGACGCGGGAGCTATAGTGGCCACCGATGTCGTCGAAGTCGGAGACCGCACCGTGCGCGACGGAGACCCACGGACCGTCTAGCCACGTGCTCGTCGCGTTCGTCGACGGCGCGATGGTCCCCTACGTGCTCCCGAGCGCGGGCACGATCGTCGTCGGGAGGAGCTCGGCGTGTGAGCTCCCGATCGATCACCCGTCCGTGTCGCGCGAGCACTCCCGGATCACCATCGGGGATCGCATCAGCATCGAAGACCTCGGGAGCCGCAACGGCACCCGTGTCCGCGGCGTTCCGCTCGCGACCGGACGGCCCGTGACGCTCCACACGGGCGACGTGGTCGAGTGCGGAGACGCCACGCTGCTCCTCCGAAGGGGGACTCGCATCGCCGTCCCGAGCACCTCCGACGTGCCGCCTCCCGCGGCCTTCGTGATAGGTCCCGAGGGGCGGTCGCTCCGTGCGCCCGGGGCCGAGCCGGTCAACCTCGGTCGGCGTGGCGCTCTCCGCCGCGTCCTGCTCGCGCTCGCCGAGACGAAGCTCTCGTCCCCTGGCGCCGCGCTCTCGGTCGACACGCTGCTCGAGGCCGGATGGCCCGGCGAGAAGATGGGCTACGAGGCGGGAGTGGCCCGCGTGTACACGACCATCCAGCGCCTGCGCGGGCTCGGTCTCCAGCCGATCCTGCTCACACGCGACGACGGGTACCTCCTCGACGCCTCGGTCGACGTTCGCATCGAGGCCTGAGCCGGCCTCGAACGACACGGCCTTCCGTGCGCGAGGGGCACGACGAGCACGAGCCGAGACGCGCCCTCACGGACACACCTCGGCTCGATTGGCTAGGCGTTGCGCGCGACGCTCAGCGGCAGGCCGTCGTCTGGCTCATCAGAGGGCCGTCACCAACGCGGTACTTCCACGTCTTCGTGCCCTTGCCCCTCTCGCACATGAGCTTC
Source organism: Myxococcales bacterium (assembly GCA_016712525.1). Lineage (NCBI taxonomy): Bacteria > Pseudomonadati > Myxococcota > Myxococcia > Myxococcales > Myxococcales bacterium. The sequence continues at coordinate 2,524,097 of JADJQX010000007.1, read as the reverse complement.
TTCACGTCCGTTCGAAGCGCCGGACCGCACGTCGTGTAGTTGAACGAAGACCGGCTGCGCGGACACGCCTTCACGAGCACGACGGTGGTGCCATCGTTCTCGTAGGCCGTCACGGTCCCCTTCGTGCCAGGGGTCGGCGCCGAGTCGGCCGCGGCGGACACGGAGAAGAGCACGAGCGTGGCAAAGATCGAGGTGGCGAGCTTCATCGAGGGTTCCTCCAAGCGCGGGGGCTTCATCGTCCCGCGGAGGTGAGGATGGGGCTCGGGCGGGGAGGTCGCTACCAACGGTTCCTGACAGATGCTGACAGGAGAGGCCGTGGCCGCGTGGGCTCGCGCAGCATCGTCGCTCCGTTCAGGAGCCCTTCTCGGACGACCCCGAGGGCCCGTCCACTTCACGGAGGTCGACCATCGGGAGCGGCGCGCCGGCGGAGGCCTGGCGCTGCGCTTGTTCGATGACTTGGAGCGTGAAGGACACGTGCACGGCCATGGGCTGGATCGCGACGTTCTCCAGGGTGTCCGGGCCTCCCAAGATGACCGGCACGTTGGACGAGAAGCACTGCCACGGCGCGGGGGGGCCCAGGCTCTCGGCCGCCCAGTCGTGCTCGGGCATGCGCAGAAAGAAGCTCGCGATGGAGGGGTCGCCGGCGAGGCGGGCGAAGAAGTCGGGCCACGGTATCTTCGCCTCCTGGTACGTGTACCGCTCCACCCAGAGCACGCCGACACGGTCGAAGAGGACCGCGCCTTCGGTGTCCACGGGGACGCCGAACAGGTCGCCGAACGCGTTCGAGGCGAAGTAGAACGTGCCGTTGACCTTGCGCGGCTCGAAGCGCTGCCAATCGTTCCGGTCGTTCCACCCGGCGACGTCGGGGAGGCCGTGCTCCGGATCCCCATGAAGGGGGTGCAGCCGCAGCCTGCCGCCGAAGAAGGTCGCGCCGTCGGCCGTCGCATAGAGCGGGGCCAAGAGCTCGACGAGCGTCGGATGAACGCCGAGCGCCGCGAGGTCCCGTCGCACCTCGGTTTCGTGGGATTTCGGAGGCGCTGCGTCGAGCAGTGCCGTGATCTCGTCGAGCAGCCACGCGGAGCTCATGCCGTACTCCTCGCCTCTCCGTGCCACGCCGAACGCGAAACCGCCACGACCTGCATCGTAGCAGCTCGCGACGGTTCGAGGATGCGCGGAGAGGACGGCCCAGGGAGCCTTACGCGTCGAGGCGAGGCTCCCTGGTTCGGGCCGTCACATCGGGCGGCTGGGGAGCGACGTCGGGTTCGTGCCCTTGATCTGCCGGATCGAGTCCCACAGGAGCTGCTTCGTGTAGGTCGGGTTGTGGACGCCGAGGTCCTTGCTCCGCGCCACGATGAAGTAGTTGTAGAGTGCACCGGCCGTGGGCGCGTCGAGCACGAGGTTCGCGCCGCCCGGGCCGCTCTTCGGCCGCGCGAGGTCGAGGTGGAACTGCCCGTCGGCCTTCTCGTCGTCCTCGAGGGGCGCGTACGGGGAGACCTCGGTGCGGGTGAGGAGGCCCGCCGCGTCGAGCGCGGCCTGGAGCTCGAAGAGCGCGTTGCGCACGATCGTGCGGCCGCCCTGGATGTTGAAGTCGGTGCCGGTGTACTGCGTGTGGCACGTCTTGCAGAAGGTCACCGTGGGCTTCATCGTGTGGTCGGGCACGTTGGCGTTCTTCTCGACGGGCCGCATGTGGCACGAGACGCACGCGTTCGTGAGCGTGGCGTGGGCCGAGCTCGCGTACGTCTGCCCGGCGAAGTGGTAGCCACCCTTGCCCGAGAAGAGGTCGGTCTGCGTGGCCGCGTGCGGGCCCCAGCGGTAGCTCGAGAGCGCGTTCGACGCCGTGATGTAGGTCGCGATGTCCTTCCGCGATTTGTGGCAGAACACGCACGTGTTGCCGACGCGGTAGGAGAGCGCCGTGCCCACGGGGGCGCCGCCGTCCTCGGTCTTCTCGAGGTAGGCCGTGTCGTTCACGCCGCTCGGGACGCGCAGCGGCGCCTGCCCGGCCGTGTACTTGCCGGTGACGTGCGGGTCGGTGGCCGGGTTGAAGTCGTGGCACGTCGAGCAGTGGATGCGCCCGATGGCCGAGGCGCCGCCGTAGCCGATCTCGGTGACCGCGCCGCCCGCGCCGACGTAGTTGATGTGCCCCTTCGCGACGTTCGTCGCCGGGCCCGCGTCCGCCGCGCGGGTGTACTGGTCGGCGACGCGCTTCTCGAGGCCGTCGATCGCGTGGCAGTTGCCGCAGGAGCCGCCGCCGATCTCGTTGTTCTGCGGGTGCGAGTGGTTCGAGAAGCGCCACTGATCGACCACGCCGTTGAACGTGTGGCAGGGCGTCGTGCAGGCGCCCGAGAGGCCGCCCGTGCCCGCGTCGGGCAGGGGGCCAGGGATTCCTTGCTGTCCTTGCGGACCTTGGGCACCCTGCGGGCCCGAGGGCCCCGTGGCCCCCGGTTCGCCCGAGGCACCATCCTTGCCCGTGCACGCAACGAAGGCAGAGGCGATGAGCAAGGTGACAGCGGCGATCGCGAGAGTCGGACGAGCAACGATCATAAAGATTCCTCCGAGGGGTCGACGGGCCCTCTGCACGTCTGGGGCCAGCCTCGGGCTCCTCTTGGCGACCGCAGGAATCGCGGCCTCGGGCTGCGAAGAGACGCGCGACGATGCACCTTACGCACCCGTATATCGGGGCGCCGTCGAAGACCTCCTCCGTGCACGCTGTGCGCGCTGCCACGCAGGTTCTGCACCGGCCGCCGGCTACCGGGTCGATTCGTACGCGGGGGTGGTCGCATGTACGCAAGCGGGGGTCCCAGCCGCTTCGTCGGGGGTGACCTCTCCGCTCCTCGCGGTGCTCTCGCGCGAGAGCCACCGCGGGCTCCTCTCCCCCGAAGAAGAGGCCACCCTGCGCGACTGGCTCGCCTCGGGCGCCAAGAGCGTGCGCTCCGGGGTCCACGGCGACGCGTTCGTCGATCCCCGCTCGCCCGAGAGCCACGCCGTCTTCCTTCGCCAACGTGCCTACCGCCCCATGGTCGACACGCAAGACCCCGACGCGTGCGGCCGCTGCCACGAGGGCGCCCCCGCGAGGCCCACCGGGATCGCGTTCGCCGCGCCGGGCGCCACGCCGTGCAGCACCTGCCACGCGGGGCCCAACGGGCCGCTCGGGTGCGGCACGTGCCATGGAAGGGGCGAGCGCGCGTACCCCCCGCGCGACCCCTGCTTCTCGAAGGGCGGCGCCACGAACGACGTGCACCGCGCCCACGTCGAGCCCGGAGCGTCGTCGTCGAAGGGGATCGCGTGCGCGGCCTGCCACCCCACGCCCGTCCTCGGTGGCCCCGGCGGCGCGCACGTGAACCGCTTCGTCGACGTGGTGCTGCTCGAGGAGCTCTCGGGCCCCGGCGCGCGCTTCGACGTGGCCTCCAAGCGTTGCGCGGTCGCGTGTCACGCGCGCGGCGGCGCCCGGCCCGAGGTCGCGTGGACGTCGGCAGAGACGAAGCTCGGGTGCGGCGATTGCCACGGCGCTCCCCCCGTCAACCACTACCGCGGGCGGTGCACGGCGTGCCACGCCGAGGCCGACGCCACCGGCACGGCGATCACCAAGCCCACCCTCCACGTGAACGGTCGCGTCGACCTCGGCGACGGCAGCGGCGCGTGCGGCGCGTGTCACGGCAAGGGCGCGGATCCGTGGCCCACGACGGGCGCGCATGCTGCCCACGCTCGCCCCGGCTCGTCGCGCGCGGTCGCCTGCGAGACGTGCCACGAGGTGCCCGCCCAAGGCGCGAAGCACCCCGAGGCCGCGCTCGGCGCCGCGGTGCGCTTCTCGGGCCTCGCCACACGAGGCGGCCGGCGCCCCACCTATGACGCCGCGACCAAGACGTGCGTGGGCACCTATTGCCACGAAGGCGCCGGGGCGCGCGTGCCCGCGCCGACCTGGGCGATGGGCACGGCCGCGGCGTCGTGCGGCGGCTGCCATGGCGCACCGCCTCCCTTTCCTCACACGACGAGCACGGCCTGCGGAGCCTCGGGCTGCCACGCCGAGCTCGTGACTCCGACCGGAGAGCTCACCCCTTCCGGGCGCGCGGTCCACGGCGACGGAGCCCTCCAGACCTCTCCCTGACCTCTTGGCTTGACGCGCGCCGAGGCATCGCGAAAAGTTGAGTCATGCGTGCTGCTTATGGCTTCGGGTTGCTCGGCGCGGCCATCGTCGTCCCTTACCTCGCGTGCACCTCGTTCGGCGCGGACAGCGCGGACGGCGACGACGCGGCAGGCCCCGCCGCCTCCTCTACGTCGAGCGTCGTGCCCACGGCGACGGGCCTCGCTCCCTCCGCGACCGGCACGGGCTCGGTGCCACCGGGGCTGTCCGCCTCCACAACGCCTCCGACGCGTGATCCGTGCCTCGATCGCGACGCGGGGCCAGGCATTCCGCAGTGCAGCGACGCGGGCGCGCCGAGCTCGGTCGCGTGCGGGGCGCAGATCTGTCGCGACCTGACGCGTGTGTGTTGCGTCACGGGACCGGCGTCCCGAGACTGCCAAGATGGCTGCACGGGCGCGGAGACCATCGCGATGACGTGCGACGACCGCGACGACTGCCCCAGAGGCATGGTGTGCTGCGCCGATCCCCCCGCGGGGGCAGGCATCGTCGGGGCGTCGTCCTGCCAGGCCTTCTGCGACTCGGCGAGCCTCACCCTCTGCACGGACGCGAGCCAGTGCCGCAGTGGAATCTGCGAAGGCGTCGGCTACAAACGCTGCAAGTGAGGCCCGCCTACTTCCGGAACAGGTGACAGCCCTTGCACACCGAGGCGTCGGGCTGATGCCCTCGGCGGTTCTCGTGGCAGGTCGTCGTGCACGTGGCGCGGTCGGAGCGTGGGGCCTCGTGGGCCTTGTGGCACGCGCCGCACGAGACCGCGTGCTTCGGTGAGGCGTGGAGGCCGGGGAGGGCCTTCGGGTCGTGGCACGTCGTGCACGCTGGTGGCTTCTCGACGCCGTTCGGCCCGTGCGCTCTGTGGCAGCTCGCGCAGCCCTTGCCTCCACCGAGGCTCGCGGCCCCGTGAGGCGCGCTGGCCTTCCCGGCGTGGCACGTCGCGCAGCTCGCGGCGGGGCCCTTCGCCGCCTGCGCCGGCGTGACCTTCTCGAGCCCGCCCGAGTGGGCGTCGTGGCACGACGTGCACCCCGTGTGGCCGCGTGTGGTCGTGTTCGCCTCAGGGGTGTGGCAGCTCGTGCACGCGGGCTTCGGCGCCGGCGTGTGGGCGGGGCCGTGGCACGTGGCGCAGGCGTCGTGGCCCTTCCGCGCCTTGCCGGCCTCGGGGGCGTGGCACGTCGCGCAGGGCGCCTTCGCCGTCGTGAAGCCGTGCGGCGTGTGGCACTCGGCGCAGGTGGGCGCACCCGTGGGGAGCTTGTGGATCGTGGCGGCGTGGAAGGCCTTCTCGCTCGGCGCGCGCGTGTGGCAGCTCGAGCACGCCGCGGCCTTCTGGGCGACGTCCTTCGGGTGAGGCGCGTGGCAGCCGAGGCAGTCGGTGGCCTTGCCGGAGCGGTCTTTCCCCGGGGGATGGGCGGGGTGCACGCCGGCGTGGCATTTGGTGCAGACTGCATCTTTTTGCGCCGGCGCCGGGCCCTTGCGGTGGGGCTCGTGGCAGCTCGCGCAGTCGGCGTGGGCCTTCACGGTGGTGGACGCGAGCGCGCCGTGCCCCTCGTGGCAGCCGGCGCACGTGACCTTCTGGCCCTTGGCGGCGTGGGGGGCGTGGCACGTCGTGCACGAGGCGTGGCCCTGGCTCGGCGCGTGCCCCTTGTGGCAGCTCTCGCACGAGGGCGTCGCGGCGCGCGTGGCCGCGTGGGGGGCGTGGCACGTGGTGCAGCCTTCGTGGTTTCCGGCGGCCTTCTGCGCGTGGCACGCCGCGCACGACGCGAGCGCCGCGGCCTTCTGCGCGTGGGGACCGTGGCACGTCGCGCACATCGCGCCGTCGGGGCTCGGCACGACCGGTCGTGTCGCCGCGACGACGAGGCCCGCATCTCCCCCGTCTCCCGCATCGGCGCCTGCGCCCGCGTCGCTCGCGACGACGAGCTTCGAGCCGTGTTTGGCCGAGATCGCGTGGCACGAAGGGCACCCCGTCGGCGCCTTGGAGGGCTCGGGCCCGTGCAGCGCGTGGCAGCTCCGGCACTCGGTCGTGGCGGCCGCGTGCGTGACGAGGTGCGTGCCCTTCGGGCTCGTCGTACCCTTGCCGTGGCACGAGGTGCAGGCCTTGGCCGTCGACGTGGCCGCGAACGAGTGGCACGACGCGCACTCCACGCGTTCGCTGTGCCCGCCGTGCGACCGCGCGATCGTGGCCTCTTTGTGGCAGGTCGTGCACACGCTCGCTTCGGGCTTTTGGGTGAAGCCGGCCGTGTGGCACGTGTCGCATGCGACCTTGCCGCGGTCGATGTGCGCCGCGTGCATCGGCGAGCTGCGCGCCGCGTTCCACGGGGTGGGCACGAAGGCCGACGGCGCCGTCGGGGCGACCCGCGGGTTCTTGGAGAGGTACGCCACGATCCCGGCCACCACGATGGCGACGAGCAACACGGCGAGGGCGCGGTTCTTCGTCATCGCGCGTGGCAGCTCCGGCAAGGCATGTCCCTCTGAGGATCGAGCGCGCTCACGAACCCACGACCGTGAGGGTTCCCCCCCGGTCCGCCCACGCGGTGGCACCCGACGCACAGCGCCTCACCCGCGCCGCCGTGGCAGCTCGCGCACGAGCCCGGATCGAGCCTCGCCGCGCGCCCGTGCTCGCCGCCCTGGGAGCGCACCCAACCCGCCGGGTGAGGCGAGCGGAGCTGACCCGGCGCGCCCCCCGCGAGGCGCTTGTCGGTGTGGCAGTCGGCGCAGAAGCGCTCTTCGGCGTGGCAGCTCGTGCAGAGCCCCGGGTTCGCGCGTGCCTCGTCGGCGTGACGTTGCGCGAACCCCGCGCGATGCAGGCCGGTCATCGCGGGCTTGTCGAACCCGAAGCGCCACGGCAGCGCCGCGACCGACACGCCATGGCACGACGCGCAGAAGGGCTCCCCGTGGCAGGTCGCGCACAGATCCCGGGACGACGCCGCCCGCACGCCGTGCTCCCGCACGAAGTCGCCCTCGTGCACCACGTGGGACGAAGGCCGCACCGACTCGGCGGGCAAATCGTGGTGGCACCCGTCGCAGTCGCGCGCCTTCCACTGGTCCTCGTGCGCGTGGCACGTAAAACACTGGGCCATCTTCGGGCGGAGCTCGGGCTGCGTGCGGTCGCCGGCGCTCGCGTGGCACGGCACGCACTGCCCTCGCACCTTCGGCACGTGCGCCGCGTGCGAAAAGCGCAGGTGCTCCCGCGCGAGCGCGGCCGACTGCTTCGTGTGGTCTTGCCCGTGGCACGTCCCGCACGGCCGCTCGTCGTGCACGGTTTTGTGGCAGGACCGGCACGTCGCCGTGGTGGGCACGTGGAGGGGCCCGAGGTCGCCCGCTTTCTCGACGCCCGCGTGGCACGTGAGGCAGTCGACGCCGCGTTTGCCGTGCGCCCTGTGCTCGAAGGCGTGCTGAGGGCTCTTCGGGCGAATGCCGAGGATGCCCGCGCACGAGGCCGCGAGGAGCGAGATCGGGAGCGCCGCGAGGACGACGGCCCGGGAGAGGCGTGGGCTCATCTTCGCGCCTCCCCGCCGGCGAACGCGTACGAGAGGCGGGCCAACGCGGCCGTACGCGCGCGGTACTCGGGCCCGCTCGAGGTCTCGACGCCGAGACCCACGTCCCACCCGGGGCTTGGCCGGTAGCCTACGGCGAAGAGCACCCAGGGCCAAAGCTCGCCGCGCCCCTTCGGATCGTCCGGTCGCACGAGCTCCACCTCCGTGGCGACACGAAGCCGCGGCGACATGGGCACCGCGGCGAGCGCGCGCGCCCCCGTCCATCGTGCGTCGCCGAGCACGACGCGCCTCACCTCGAGCCCGATGGTGCCGGCGAAGTCGTCGTCGAGGGCGAGCGTCACGCGGCCCGTGCCTTGGCCTCCCACGTCGTCTCCTCGGACCTGCACCGTGCCCTGGCCGAGCACCTCGAGCCGCGGGAACATGCGGTACCGCACCGTGCTGCCCGAGCTCGTCGCCGCGAAATCCCCGAGGACCGAGAAGAGGGACGTGGCCGGCAAGAGCCGCCCCGGCGATCTGTGCGTCGTGAAGAGCTCGACCCGCAGGTCCGTGCGCTGCACGCTCGCCGACACGAGCACGTCGCTCGGACCGCGCCCGATCAGGTCGAACGCGCCGCGCGCCTGCGCCGTCAGCCAAGGGGAGGGCGTGAGCGCGAGGTCGGCCCCGAGCTCCTCGTCCGAGAGCGCCCCGTCGGTCGTGCGTCGGAGGTACGAGGCTCCCACGATCGTCGTGTCGCCGAAGGCCTGCCCGATGCGACCACCGGTCGCGAAGCCGACCTCGCGGTAGTCGAAGCCCCGCTGCACGGGCACCCCAGCGAAGGCCTCGATCGTCGTGCCGCCGAGCACCCGCGCGAGCCCGCGCGCCCCGTCGAGGTGGACAGGTCGCACCGCGCCCATCGTGACCACCATGCGCCCCACACGCGCCTCGGAGCCGGTCCGCTCGTGCCGCGCGCGCACCGAGACAGTCAGCACGTCTCCCGTGGGCGACAGCGCGTCGGCGCCGGCCGGGCCCCCCGAGATGCCGAGCCACGTCACGGCCTCGGCGTCGAGCCAGGGGCGCACCTTGTCGGACCCGGTGAGCTGGACGAGGCCCACGGGAGAGCGCGTCTGGGCGAGCGCGTCTGCGCGGAGGCGCAAGGCTTGCGCCCGCGCGCAGGGCGACAAGGCGACAAGCGCGCACACGATCCCGCTGGCCAAGACCTTGCTAGGGTAGCGGCTCAACGTGAATCCCTGCGAAAAACGGCTCGAAAGATGAGTGGTCACGACACGGGCGCGCTCGGGTGGGTAGCCGTCGGCTTCGCCGGGCTATCGGCGGCGATCCTCCTAGTGCATCTCGCGCGCCGAGGTCGCGTGGCCGACCCTGACGCCCCCATCGCACCTACCACGAAGCTCTGGCTCTTGCTCGGGCTCGGCGTGTTCCCCATCGCTTCCGCGGGCTCCGCCAACGTCGCAGGCTTCCAGGCCACGCAGAGCCGCGCCTTCTGCGGGTCGTGCCACGTCATGGAGCCGCACGCGAACGACTCGAACGATCCGAAGGGCACGTCGCTCTCGTCGCTCCACGCGAAGAACCCCTACTTCGGCGGCGACAACTGTTACACGTGCCACAAGGACTACGGCATGTACGGCTACGTGCTCACCAAGATGGGCGGCATGCGGCACGTGTACTTGTACCTCACCGAGTACCGCTCGATGCCCCTCGAGAAGGCCAAGCACGACATCCGCATCGTCTCGCCCGTCTCGAACCAGACCTGCGCGACGTGCCACACCATGCAGGCCCCCGCGTGGGCCAAGGTGCCCGATCACGCCTCCGCGCTCTCCAAGGTGAAAGACGGCACCATGGCGTGCACGAGCCCCGGCTGCCACGGCTTCGCGCACCCGGGCACCAAGCTCGGCAAAGAGCTCTTGCTCGACGGGGGTACGCCGTGAAGCTCCCCTCGAACCACGCGCTCCTCCGCGCGGCCTGCGTGCTCGGCCTCGTCGCGCTCCCGCTCATGGTCTGGTCGATCTTCGATCCCACGGTGTGGCCCGTGCTGATCGCGCTCTCCGTGGGGCAGGCGATAGGCACGCTGTCGTTCGTGTTGTTCCTCGTGGTGGTGGCGAGGGATTTGGCTCTTGCGAAGAAGCTGGGGAAAGAGGGCGAGGGCGGGAAGTAGAGCGCCGCCGGCACTTCACGAACGAGAGGGGAGAAGGAGCAGGGGTGCCCCCACCGCCCGAGAAGGAGAGAAGGTGCCCCCACCGCCGGGTGCTCGGCCTAACGGCCTGCGCGCCCGACACCTCCCCCAAACCTCGTTCTCGGCTTCGCGCTCCCGCGTCACGGCGCGCACACCCACCTGCGCGAAGCCTGCGAGCGAGGAGGGGGAGGTGAAGAGCCCGCGGAAAGACCGCAGGCGCGCAGGCCGGTAGGCCGAGCACCTGCGAGTGGGGGCACCTTTGCTCGATCTCGATCTCGCCCTCTCGAGCCCTTTGCAATCGGGGCCCGAGCCCCCAGGGAGGGCGACGAAGCCCTTTCGAAAGGGCACATCGACGCTCGGGAGGGTCGCGAAGCCCTTTGCAATCGGGGCTCGAGCCCTCAGGGAGGGCGACGAAGCCCTTTCGAAAGGGCACTTCGACGCTCGGGAGGGTCGCGAAGCCCTTTTCAATCGGGGCTCGAGACCCCAGGTAGGGCGACGAAGCCCTTTCGAAAGGGCTCGGGCACCCTCGGGAGGGTCGAAGTGCCCTTTCGAAAGGGCCTCGAGGCCCGACGCCGCGTCGCCAACCCGTCGCGATGTCTCCTCGTGCGCCACTCGGCGGGCGAGGAGCGCTTTGGCGAGGACCCGTTCGGTCCTCGGAGCACCACGTACGCCAATCGATCAAAAATTCGGAACTGCCGCTTGAGATCGCGGAGGGCGTGCATACGGTGGATGGGCTGTCGGGGGGCCGGCGCGGAGAGGCCGCGTTCTCGTCACCCCTGAAGGAGAGGGCAATGAACGAGAAGGCACCGTGGCTCGACATCATTCACCTGCCGCGTTTCACGGCGATGGCGCTCGTGACGAGCGTGCAGCGCATCGCGACCGCGGCGAAGTCGGTTGGCGAGCTGCCCAAGCCGATCGCACTTCGCCTCAAGATCCTTCGTGACGGCACGACCGAGGTCGAGCACGTGCTCGCCGAGCGCCGCCAGGTCGGCGAGGCCACCGGCGCAGAGCGCACCGAGGCCGACGTGAACGTCGACGAGGCGATTCGCGGGCTCGAGTCGTGGCTCTCCGCCATGAAGCGCATCCCCGGGAAAGCGGCCAAAGCGAGCGCGGCCTACGCGGCCTACTTCGGTGAGGGACTTACCTTCATTACGGTCGACTACGACACCGAATGGGCCGAGATCGCCACCCGCCTCAAGCACTCCGACGAATCCGGGCACTCGGCAGCGATCGAGGAGATGGGCGGCAAAGAGGTCTTGGACCACGTCCGCAAGATGCACAAGGAGTACGGCAAGGTCCTCGGCATCACCACGGTGCAGGCCGCGCCCGTCAAGAACCCGCTCACCGTGCCGCTCGCCAACGCGTTCGACGCGCTCCGCCGGTTCGTCGCGGTGGTCCTCGCCCACGGCGCCAACTCCGATATCGACCCGAGCGTCATCCCCGTCGTCACCGCGCTGCTCGAGCCGCTCGAGGCCCAGCGAGCGAAGAACGCCGGCAAACGCGGCCGCGACGAGGCCCCGGTCGAGGGAGAAGTCACTCCTGCCGATGGCGAGGAACCTACGGGCGACGAGGGCAAGAAGAAGCCCGGCCCGGGCGGCAGCGATTAGGCACGAGTGAACTGGGCATATCCGCGGGGCGGCGTCGTGAGACGCACGCCCCGCGTGGTTTTTGTGGGGTGGGACTACGCGGGGAAGAGAGGCACAGCGACGACTACGCCGCGCCGTGCGCGTGCCGTCTGTCGCGGACGTTTGAGCGGTTCTACGCCAAGGCAGCGATCTCCGATCGAGTCGTATGGATCCCGTCGCTCCGTCGATGTACCTTCGCTCGTGACGCGTTGGGAGCCGACCAGAGCTCGATGGGTGGCGGACACCCTCGAGAGCAGCACGGGCGCCACGCGTGTCGAGACCGACGCTGGCCCCGCGTACATGAAGTTGATGGGCAACCCCGAAGGACCGCAGGCCCTGTTCTGCGAGTATCTCGGAACGCGAGCCGGACGGGGATGACCTCAGGCCGGTAGGCCGAGCACCTGCGCGTCGGGGCACTTTTCCTGAGGTATCGCACCCGTCCCCGCCTGCATCGACCAGGTCGAGAAAATCGTCAACCGGTACGCAACGAACGCGGACGACCTGCCGACGAAGGCGCATGAACGTTCCACGCCTTCGCTGTTCGCGCCTCGCCCTCCTCCTCCCGCTCGTGCTCCTCGGCTGTTCGGGCGCGTCGGACCCGGCTCCCTTCCCGGAGTCGAGCGACCTGGAGCAACGCCTCGCCGCCGACCTCGGCTCGCCGGTCTTCCTCGATCTCGACGGTGAGCGCTCCTTCGTCGCGCCCAAGGCGCCGACGCGCGTCGTGGCCTCGCCTGACGAGAGCACCGTCGGGGACACCATCCGCGACTGGGTCCAGCTCTATTCTTCCTCCCTCGGAATCGCGGCGGATGCGATCTCCGTGGCCGGGCAAGTGCGCGTCCCCGGGGGTGGGTTCCACGTCGTGCTCGCGACCAACCTCCCCTCGAATGTGGCGTCCTCCGGCTACGGTGTCGACGTCATGCTCGACGCCGAAGGTCGCCTCGTCGGCTTGACCTCCTACGCGAACGCTTCGGCGAACCTCGTCCCGAAGGTGACTCCGGAAGCGGCGATTGCGACCGCCCTTCGCGCTGTCCCGCCGGCAGAGCCGTCCGACGTCACGGGTGACGAGGGGGTCGCTGTCACGAGCGGGGCTCCGGAGGCCCGGTTAGTCTACAGCGCAGACGGACCGGACGACGCGCGCCGCCTCCTGTACTCGGTGATCGTCGGGGACGATATCGTATGGGTCGACGCGCTGTCGGGAGAGGTCGTCGACGTTTTGCCGGCTCGCTCGCACCTCCAAGCCGAGTCGAACAGTTGGCGCTTCTACTCGCCCTTCCCCTACCCGGACGCGACGAAGTCCCGGCGGATCGACTACGAACAGACCGCGAGTGGGCCTTTGGTGCTCCATCGTGCCGCACAGGCCGCGACCTTCTGGTCGCCCGAAAAGTCCCGCATCGAGGTCGGCTACATGACGGGCTTCGTGCCACAGAAGACCAAGAGCACGACCGTCACGTACAAGCCTCTTGTCGCGGGGAAGCCCTCCGGCTTCGATCTCAAGACACAACCGTATGTCAGGGGAGGGAAGAGCCCTCTGATCCACGGAATCGGTGTCGACGCCATGGTCGAGGTGAGCCGGGCCGACGAGTTCTTCCAGCACCTCCTCCTCGCTAGCCCGGCGCGGCGGATGAAGGTCGTCAACGGGCTTCCTGTCATCACCAACGAGCCCATCCGGGTCGTGGTCCATGCAAACTACAAGGACTCGGACGACGAGACAGGCATCTTTTTCGACAACGCCTACCACCTGCCCGGGAGCACCTCCCTCTTCTTCGGTGACGGGAACGCAACGGTGAGCAACAATCCGAACGACGTCCGGCCCACCGTACTTTCGCTCGACGTCGTGGGTCATGAGATGACCCACATGTGGCTCGACACGCGGCGCTTCGACGTCGAAGCGAGCGCGATCGAAGAGGGTCTCGGCGACGTGGTCGGCCAGCTGCTCGAACACTCCGTCTTCCAGCCGCTCGGCGAGCCGACTCGGCCCGACCGCTTCGGTGAGAGCTCGTGGGTGGGGACCCATGGCGTGCGCAACCTCGCTCAACCGGAGGTCGGGCAGGCGAACCGTGTCAAGGGCGACGAGTCGCTTCAGGCCAACCACTGGACCCACCGATGGTGCATGCTCACCGATCGGCAAGGCAACGCCGTGCTCGACCGGCGAGGCCAACCCCAGTTCGACCCCGCGAAGGTCACAGTGAAGGTCGAGAAGGACCGGGCGAGGCGGGAGCGCTGCTTCTACGAGGCGGCGTCGGTCGTGGGGCACGCCTTCTATCTCATGACGTTCGGCGGCCAGAACGCGACCTCCAAGCTCGTTGTCCGAAACCCGATCGGGTGGGAGAAGGCGCAACCCTTGTGGCTGGCGATGCTCGTGAGGGCACCGATGGCGGGCGAGCTCCGCGCGCTCGTGCCCCCCACGTTCCTCGACCTCGCCGAGCGTCAGCTCGCGATGGCTCGCGCGGTCTCCCCCGACACGGCGAACGCCGTCGGCTGCGCGTGGGAGGCCGTCGGGGTGCTCCGCCCGGGCACGACCCAAGGCTTGACGGGCAAGGCCTGCACGCCGGCCGCTCCGATCTCGTGCGCGGGCCGGCGGGATGGCGTGTACTGCGACGAGCTTCTGCCGTTCGCTGCGGTAGAGTGCAAGGGCGGCGCGATTGCCGGGGCTCCTCCGCCGTGCCCCACGGGCAAGGTATGCCGCCCCCAGGGCGGATTCATCCACAACCCGGCGACCATGACCTCCGAGAAGGTGCTCACATGCTTTTCCCCAGCCGAATGAGCGGAGCGGACGGCGCCCCCGTCGTGGCGCGAAGGGGGGCGTTCGTGGGGCGTTTTCGCTCAGCGATCGCCGTGGCGCTCGTCGGCGCGTCCCTCGCGATATCGACAGTCGCGCACGGAGAGCCCGCCGACGAGGCGCCCAGGGCGCCGGTCGTGAAGGCGCGGTCGGTGCCGTCGTGCCCCGGCTACGGCATGGCCCATCTCCCTGCGCGGGAGCTCTTCGAACGAGCGGAGGGGCCCCGCCAGGCCGAGGCGATCGAGGCGGGCATCATGTTCCGGGAGCAAAGGCTCTTCATCGAACGCGAGAAGGCAGCGACGGAGCCTCCCCGGCCGGTGGGGCGGAACGCCGCCTTCGAGCGAGCGCTCCCGGGATTCTCGGTGGAGCTCGGGCCGTTGTCGCATGGGACGAAGGTCGGAGCCGGAGGCCGGGAGCCTGCGCGTATCGTCTCCGCGAGCGCGTCGCTGGCGGTCCCGCTGCCGTGGGGGCGCGACTTTCGGCTATTCGTCGACCGACATCGCGAGCTGTTCGGCATTCGGGCCGACCCGCGGGTGCGCGTGGTGGAGGCCGAGAACGGACGCATTCGGCTGAAGTACCCGAACGGCGCCATGTCGGACGGGAGGGTCGTGGCCTTCGACGAAGGGTATCTCGAAGGCTGCCATCTTCACGAAGAGCCCACGTTTTATTCCATACGGAACGACCTGCACGAGGACGAGCCGTACCTCTCGGCCGCCCCCGCGTTCTCTGCCGAAGAGGCCGTGCGCCGCTTTCAGGATATCGCCCCGTACGTCACGATCGATACGGAAGAGCCCGTTCGTCTCGTCATCGTCACCGGCCGCACGGGGGTCGCTCGGCTGGTGTGGCGTGTGGCCTACCACTACGACTGCTTGTGGTGGTACGCCGACGTGGTCGCCGGCGTGAAGACCTTTGCTTCCCACGCGGAGCTCGACGCGTTCTCGGGCTCGTTGCTGTGACCTCGCGGCCGGCCCGAAGCCAATCGATGACCCAAGAGACCGAATCCATGGGCGACTTTGCTTGGAACGCGGCCTCCGTACCCAGGCTCTTCCTGAGCCTCGACACGAGCGGCCACGTCCTCCTCACGACGAGCCGCGCGGGCACAAGCCGGGTGACTCGGCTTGAGGTAGTGGGCGGCGCGGTCGCGGCAACCGGGCACGCCACCCTCGAGCTCGAGGCGCACGAGGCTCCGGCCTCGGGCTTCGGCGAGATCGCGTTCGTGAAACGCAGCGCCGACGGCATGGTTCACGGGGTCCGTCGCCTCACGGCGCTGTCGGGCGGCACCGTGAGCCTCGGGAGCATGTTCCAATGAGGGGCCGCCGCGGGGGTGTGCTCCTCACCGCGACGGTGGTGACCGCCCTCGCGGCGCGAGGGTTCTGGGGGTGCGCGAGCGAAGCGCCCCCCGGGCCCGGGATCGCGACGGAAGGGGGCACGATCACGCCTGTCGACGCAGGGCGAGACACGTCGAAGCCCGTAGTGGAGGCCGCGCCACCCGAGCCCCAACCGCCCGAGGGCTGGGTGCCGTGGAACGACTTTTCGCCGACGTGCAGCCTGTACGTGCCGCCGAGGCGCGAGCTACTGCCTCCGCCGCTCGAGTGGGAGCCGTGCCTCGACTCTCCGGTCACGCAGAAGCTCGCCTGCCGGCGAATCAAAAAGAAATGGGAGGGCGGCTCGGGGCCAACTCAGGGCGAGTTCTTGAGCCCCGTGACGTCGGCGATGATTCGAGAGGACGGGAGCGTGCTCATCTCCACGACGCAGTACTGGGGGATGAGGCGCATGAACGTCTTCGCCGAGCTCGACGGGGCCGTCAAGGTGGCTGTCTACGAGCATCGCATCGACAACTGCCTGCTCTTTGCCGGCGCCGGCAGCGGTTCGCACTACATTTATCACGTGTTCGAGCCCGGTTCGGACGGGCGGATGAAAGGCGGGGTGTCCGCGATCGGCGGCAACATCGATGAGCTCCGACCTCGGGCACTCATTCGTACGCCTCCCGACGACGACTTTACGTCCCACCAGATCGTGGCCGGAAACGCAGGCTTCTTCGACTATCGCGGAGGTGTCACCCTCTACCGATGGGACGCGCCAACGAAGCCGGTTCCGATCGCGCCGGGCGGCGACAACTACCTCGTCCGTCCCTGGGGAGACATGGCGCACTGGTCCGTGGGCGAGTCGGTCGCCGACATGATCTGGACGCCGGAGGGCGGCGCCCAACCGTTCGTGACGTTCCCTGACCGAACGAAGGGCGCGGGGAGCCTCGGCACCGACGGGGTCCACTGGGTGTGGGTCGAAGGCGAGGGGCGCACCACGGTCACGTATCCCCGCGTCTCCCTGATGGTGGCGCCGTTCACGCGAAATCCCTCTGCACTGCAGAAGCGGAAGCTCCGCGGCGATCTGGATTCGCTTCCCTTCGGAACGGCGAAGTTCGTCGTGGGTCACGGGTTCGCGGCTCGCGGGATGGCCCGCAACGACGACGCCGGGGTCTACAAGATGGGGATCCTGGTCGCGCGCCTCTCCGACGGGGTGGCGTACTACCTTCCGTCCGACAGGGTAGAGCTCGGGTACGCCCTCGCCATGACGAAAGACGAGGTCATCGTGCGCGGTCGCGACAAAGACGGGACGAACGTCTTCCGCATCCGCCTCGACTCCCTCGGCGCCTTCGAGCTCCCCCCACCATGAGGCACCCCCGCTCGCGCCCCTTGCTCCTCACCGCGACGGTGGTGACCGCCCTCGCGGCGCGAGGGTTCTGGGGGTGCGCGAGCGAAGCGCCCCCCGGGCCCGGGATCGAGACGGAAGGGGGCACGATCACGCCTGTCGACGCAGGGCGAGACACGTCGAAGCCCGTGGTGGAGGCCGCGCCACCGGAGCCAGAACCGCCCGAGGGCTGGGTGCCGTGGAACGACTTTTCCCCGACGTGCAGCCTGTACGTGCCACCGAGGCGCGAGCTACTGCCTCCGCCGCTCGAGTGGGAGCCGTGCCTCGACTCGCCGGTTACGCAGAAGCTCGCCTGCCGGCGAATCAAGAAGAAGTGGGAGGGCGGCTCGGGGCCAACTCAGGGCGAGTTCTTGAGCCCCGTGACGTCGGCGATGATCCGTGAGAACGGGAGCGTGCTCATCTCCACGACCCAATATTGGGGGCGAAAACGAATGAACATCTTCGCCGAGCTCGACGGGGCCGTCAAGGTGGCTGTCTACGAGCATCGTACGGACAACTGCCTGCTCTTTGCCGGCGCGGGGAGCGGTTCGCACTACATCTACCAGGTCAGTGAACCGGGCCCGGACGGCAGACTGACGGGAGGGGTCTCGGCGATTGGAGGGAACATCGATGAGCTCCGGCCCAGATTCTTGATTCGCACGCCGCCCGACGAGCGCGTCCACACTCTGGAAGCTGGCAACGCCGGCTTCTTCGATGAAGGAGCGGGCGTCACCCTCTACCGATGGGACGCGCCAACGAAGCCGGTTCCGATCGCGCCGGGAGGTGACTACTACCTGGTCCAGCCCTGGGGAGACATGGCGCACTGGTCCGTGGGCGAGTCGGTCGCCGACATGATCTGGACGCCGGAGGGCGGCGCCCAACCGTTCGTGACGTTCCCTGACCGAACGAAGGGCGCGGGGAGCCTCGGGACGGACGGGGTCCACTGGGTGTGGGTCGAAGGCGAGGGGCGCACCACGGTCACGTATCCCCGCGTCTCCCTGATGGTGGCGCCGTTCACGCGAAATCCCTCTGCGCTGCAGAAGCGGAAGCTCCGCGGCGATCTGGATTCGCTTCCCTTCGGAACGGCGAAGTTCGTCGTGGGTCACGGGTTCGCGGCTCGCGGGATGGCCCGCAACGACGACGCCGGGGTCTACAAGATGGGGATCCTGGTCGCGCGCCTCTCCGACGGCGTGGCGTACTACCTGCCCTCCGAGCGCGTGAGCTTCGCCTATGCCCTCGCCATGACGAAAGACGAGGTCATCGTGCGCGGTCGCGACAAAGACGGGACGAACGTCTTCCGCATCCGCCTCGACTCCCTCGGAGCCTTCGAGCTCCCCCCACCATGAGGCACCCCCGCTCGCGCCCCTTGCTCCTCACCGCGACGGTGGTGACCGCCCTCGCGGCGCGAGGGTTCTGGGGGTGCGCGAGCGAAGCGCCCCCCGGGCCCGGGATCGAGACGGAAGGGGGCACGATCACGCCTGTCGACGCAGGGCGAGACACGTCGAAGCCGGTCGCGGAGGCCGCGCCACCCGAGCCCCAACCGCCCGAGGGCTGGGTGCCGCCCTCCCACTTCTTCTTCTTGATTCTTCGGCAGGCAGCTTTTGCGTTACCGGAGAGTCGAGGCACGGCTCCCACTCGAGCGGCGGGGGCAAGAGCTCGCGCCTCGGCGGAACGTACAGGCTGCACGCCCGCTCCTCACTTGGAGTCTCTGTCACTCCCCCGATCGCGTTCCGCGAACATCCCGTCCGCGACGTGAAGAAGCATCGCGAGGTCCGCATCGGTCTCGAACGAGAACCCGCCTCTCGCCGAGGCAAGAATGCGGTCCCTCGCGGCCTCGGTGCGCCGAACGGTGAGCTCATCGCCGACGGCCAGGCCCATCCGCCGTCGCTCCCCGAGGCGACGAAGAAGCGTGTGGATCCCACATGCCGCGCAGTCGAGCGGGGAGTCGTACGCGACGAACGGGACGAGGGCCTCGCGACGAACGGGGAGCGATCGGCCGACGACGTCGACGATCCCCACGCCGGAGAGCTTCTGTGCCCGTAGCGCCTCGGCGAGCCGCGCGCCGTCACCGGAGGCGACCGCATCCTCGAGCTCTCCTCGAACGCCGCGAAGGCGGCGAGCCGCGTCCGGCGAGAACGTCGCGCGGAGATCGATCGTACCGAGGTCGAACCCGCCGTCGAAAGGTCCCATGTCCAGCAGGGCTTGCCGCGCCTCGCCGTCGTGGAGCTCCCGGGCGTGGATGCGAGCTCGCTCGAGCTCGAACCCGATCCGCTGCCACCTCCCATTTTGCGGGTCGTTGGCGGCCGGGCCGAGTGCCGTCAGGCCTTGTTCGATCTCGCGGAGCGCTCCTTCATGGAGGCCAATGCTGGACAACCAACGCGCCCGGCTCCGATGCCCCCCTACTCTAATCCCGAAAGACGCGAGCACCGGGGCTCGCCATCCCTCGTCGTCGATGTCTTCGTCGATGGCGAAGAAGGGGTTGAACGGCGCCGGCCGATACGGGACGCCGTCCCCGCCCCATGCACGCCCCGATGTGCCGTGGGTATCCGTCGGGATCCCGTCGGAACGAGCCAACTGTTCTCGTAGCGCGGTGACCAACGGCGCCGTGGCGCGGCTCGGCGAGAGCCACTCCACGAGCAGATTGCACCGACCGTCGGTCGGGTTCCTCCGGAGCGTCGCGCCCGGGACACCCTCACGGACGTCGAGGGCGCTCGCGACGCAAGCGAAGCTCTCGTTGGAGGGATAGGCTTCTCGTCGCGCGGCTTCGCGAAGCAGGCGCGCGGCCTCCCCCGGCGCCCCGTACGCGATAGACGCCGTGAGCTCGGAGAGCGTGAGCCGTCCGTCAGGTCGGCTCTGGCGCTCCTCGCGAAACGACGCGAGCGCTCTCTCGAGAAAGCCTTCCTCGTAGAGAGCGCGGGCGGCGAGGGCGTGCGTGCCGCAGCGAAGTGCGATGCGCGCCGCGACCTCGGGCAGGTGGAGCCGAAGGGCATCGGTCGCGGACCGCTGGCAGTCGCCATAGAGATCGTCGAGCGCGACGACGAGCTCGGCGCGCTTCGGCGTGAGATCACTCAGGAGCTCGGCGCGCAGCTTGTTCGTCGCGCGGTCGCGGCTCGTTGGCTGGACCAACGCGAGCCCCATCGCCACCGAGTGCGAAGCGCGGAGGCGAGAAGCCCCTTCCCCCAGAAGCGACAAGGCCATGAAGGCCACCGCGGGGCTCACGACGGCTCGCTGCACGCGCTTCCCCAAGGAGCCGCGTCGCACGCTCGCGACGATGATCCCCACGAGCACCGCCACGAGCAGATACCCGAGGTAGAGGGACGGTGCATGGCGGATGAACGGCTCGGAGAGCATGGTCATCGGTCCTGAGGCTCGCTGAAGCACTTCACTTTGCTGCCCTCCATCACAGCCGGTGAGCTCGGGCTATCCGAGGTGCGGTGGCAGAAAGTTCCCGAGACGCACTGGGTGCCGTACGAGAGGGCGCCGTTCTTGCAGTGATAGGCATCGTAGGGCGCGTTGAGATCGGGGTTGCAGTAGGCGCCATCGGCCTTCCCTTTGCAAGTCTTGGTGACGGTGGTCGACGTCGGACAGGTCCACCCGATACCGTGCCATGCAACCTCGGTGTCGGGGATGACTCCCACGGCGTTCCAAGCGCAGACCACGGCTCTCTTCACCCACATCGGCTCGAGGTCGGTCGCGTAGGGGTGTTCGGCCCACTTTTTGATCTGTGTGGAGATCATTTTGTCAGCGAAGGCCTTCATCTCGACGTTCGACATCGTACCTGGCAACGTTTCCCAGAAGAGCCGAGTCGCTTTCGAGAGACCCACCTCGGCGAGCACACCCACGCCGCTATGCTCGTTGAACCCCCCCGTCACGAGCAGCGACCACGCGTTGCTCACGATGGTCGAGTTGTAGTGCACGTTCCCGCAGTCGTTCTTGCGACAAGTCCTCTTGTCACCCACCTGCAGCCACTCCGGCACGGTCGGCTTCCTCTGGGAGTAGTGGGCCGCGCCGCCGACATCTGCCCCGCGCGAAGGGTGGCGGAAGTCACGGAGCGGCCGACCATCGCCCCGGACGTCGTCCGCGAACTTGAAGAGGCTGTCGCCGTGTCCGAGCGTGAGGGCCTCGGCGTGCGCAGCGAAGATGTCCGACAGCGCCTCGTTGATCGCTCCGGCCTCGCCCTCGAAGGCAAGCGGCGTAACGGAGTGAACCACGCCGTGCGCGTATTCATGGGCCACGAAGTCGAGGCTCGTGCTCACCGGGTACCATGCGTAAGTCTTCTTGCCGGCGTATGCCTTGGGATCGAGCTGCTCGTACGTCTTCCCGATTCCTAGGAAAAGCTGGTCTTGTTTGACCTCGTTGTCTCCGACCCGAAAGAAGCCGTCGCCAGCCATCTGCCGATCGCCCAAGGTCGTCACGTTGACGGAGACCCGAACGACGTTCTCCGACCATCGGCGGTGGCCGAGCTGAGCTGCGAAATATTTGGATGCGGCGAGAATGTTGAATTGAGCGTCCACGGCGGCCCCTTTAGCGCCTCCGAGCGGTACTCCGGTATCGCACTCCATGGGCGTCGCATCGTCGGCGCTTGGGGTGCAATCGACGACCTTGCCGGTTGGTCCCGTGATCACGATATTGCCAGTAGGGCCGCTCGTCTCCATCGTGAGTGACGGAGTGACGTAGACGGTCTTGGCACCGGCCCGCTCGTATCGAAGATCGTCCTGGTCGTAGTAGTGGGCGGCGGAGAACGCCTTCGCCCCCGTCACGAGAGAGCGCACACGGAGAGTGGTCCCATCGTTCGCATCCACGTCGATCTGGACGGAATCGTCGGCGCTGGTGAGCCGGACGCGATAGGCGAGGCGCGGCTGGTCGAGCTTTCCAGGCATGACGACCCCCAAGACTGGCTCACCGGTAACACGGAAGCCTCCCGGCATCGCGCTCGTTGCCCGCTCTTTCACCTCGGCTCCCGAGAGCGCCGGTGTGGTCTTCATCCGCTCGAGGCCACGCGCGTGCGTCGTCGAGACGTACGCGAGCTTGCCGTCGAGGGTGACCGCCACGGAGAGGTCGCCGTCGAGCACCGGAATCTCCGTGCCCGGGACATGCTGAGCGAAGCGGTAGATCCCCACGGACTCATCGGAAGGTGGCGCGAGCACCTCGCCATCGCCAAACTCGCGCGAGAGGTCGGGGCCGACGCCGAGGTGCTGGTAGAACGGAGCGAGCAGAGCCAACGCTTCGTTCGGCGAACGTTCCAGGTGGGGGAGGACGGCCGTCCCTTCACCGGCGGAAAAGTAGAGGACGTCGGAACCAGCCTCGGCTCGGTCCGCCTTCCACCGTGCGCCGGTGAGCTGCTCGAGCGCTTGCCCGAACGTGGAGCCCTCCGTCGGCAGGGGCAGCGGTTCGTCCGCACCCCCCGAGCACGCGAGCACTAGAACCGAAGCACCGACCAACCCCAGGGCGACAGCAGAACGTTTCATCTCACAACCTCCGCCCCGTGTTCGGCGGGGGAAGGCGGTTTGTTGCGGACGATGACGAACTTTTTTCGATGGGACGGTTTTCGCGGTGTTTCTTGGGTGGGGTAGGCACTCTCGCGCACGACCGGCACATCGACGACGGTCGAGGACGGGCCGGAGATCCCCACGTTCGCCGCGCGCGTCCCACCCTCACGGGCGGGGCACCTGGCTCTGCCCACGACCCAGCCTACCCTCAAAACACCGAAGTGAACGAGTCGCGCCTCTGGCTCGGCGGCCAGGTCAAGGCGCGTACGGCCTTGTCGGCGCAGACGGCGAGCTTCGGCGCGAGCTTGGCCTCGGCACGAAGCGTCGCGGGAGGCACGCGCGTCGTCTTCGGGTGCTCGAAGGCGACGGTCACGGTCACCCCGATCGCACGCCCGTTCTGCACGGCCGTCTTGATGGTGACCTTGGCGTTCGAGGGCACGCGGCACCGGGCGAGGACGCCGTTCATCGGGCCCGTGAGCTGAGCGTCGGTGAGCTGGGTGCGCTCGTCGCGCGCGCCCGTCGGCTCGGGCTCACGGAGGGCCTCCTCGTAGCTCGCGGTCGAAGGGGGCGCGGGCGCTGCGGCCGGCGTGATAGGCACCTTCGACCAGTCCGTGGGAGGCGGCTCGACGTGGGGCGGGGGTGGGGGCGGCGCCTCGGGGGGCGGAGCAGGCGGCGCCCCACACGCCGCGCCGAGCGCGACGACGAGTCCTCCGAGGTGGCGCACATGCCGCACCCTGAGAACGTACACCGGGCGTTCGACGCCCTGCGAGGGCGAAGACGGCGTCCGTGCCACCTCGTGTTCGCGACGTCGCCGAGCACCCTCTGGCCACCTGTCGCGTTCTGCGCTTTTCTCCCCACGTGATGCCCCACATCTGCGACCGCGATCTGCCCGCTCTCCGGGAGCGCGAGGCCTCGTGAAGCGCACGGAGCGCCTCATCGCCCTCGGCGAGTACTTGCGGGGGCGGCGGACCGGCGTGACGGCCGAGGCCATGGCCGCGCACTTCGGCGTCACCGTGCGCACGATGTACCGCGATCTCGACGCGCTGCGGGCCGCCCACGTGCCCCTCCGCGCCGAGAGCGGGGTCGGGGGAGGGTACGCGCTCGAACGCGGGTACGTGATGCCGCCGCTCAATTTCTCGGTCGAGGAGGCCCTCGTGCTCGTCACGCTCGTCGACTGGGTGCGCGAGAGCCAAGCGCTCCCGTTCGGGGAGACGCTCGCTGGCGCGGCCCAGCGGGTGCGCGCGGCCCTCCCGCCCGCGACGCAGCGCTCCCTCCTCGCCCGGCAATCCATGCTGTCGTTCGTCGGCGCCCCAGCGCGAAGGGCCTCTCCCGCCGTCCGCCGCGCCGTCGAGTCGGCGTGGGTCGGAGAACGTGTGCTCTGCATCGATTACGACGGACGGAACGGCCGCTCGTCCCGCCGCATCGCGCTCCGAGGCGTCG
Source organism: Myxococcales bacterium (assembly GCA_016712525.1). Lineage (NCBI taxonomy): Bacteria > Pseudomonadati > Myxococcota > Myxococcia > Myxococcales > Myxococcales bacterium. The sequence goes on along the minus strand of JADJQX010000007.1, from coordinate 2,500,289 downwards.
TGTCCGATGGCCGCGAGGTGCGCCTCAACGCGACCGACCTCGACCTCGGCGAAGAGCGCCAGTTCCTCCTTCACCACATCGTGTCCGCGCACCTCGAAGAGGCCCCGCCGCCCGAGGTCACGCGGACGCCGAAGCCGCGCCCACGCCCCGCGCCGCGCCGCGGATCTCGCTGAGAGCCGGAGCGCCAGCCCTGCGCTTGCTCCCTCTCTCCAAGTATCTTACACGTTTGTAGGATGGGTTCGGGCACGTCACGATCGTTCGCTCTCGGCGCCCTCGTCGCCGGAGCGGTCGTGACGCTCTCGGCGAAGGCCGAGGCCGCCTCCAATTCGGGCGGCACCGGGGCCGAGATCCGCTTCGGGACCACGTTCTCCGTCACGCGCGCGACGCCGTCGCTCTCCCTCGTCGACCCCGTCGACCTCTCGTCGCGCACGATCGCGCGCGGCGACCTCGCCACCGCCGGTGGTTTTCGCTCGGTCGGCGCCTTCTCCGACTTCGCCTTCGTCGTGTGGCCGCGCCTCTCCATCCCGGTCATCGGCCTCGGGATCTCGCTCCCCGTCGGCGAGCACGCGCCCATCCGCTCGTCGGTCGACGGCTCCATCGCCGAGGTGCAGCCGTTCCGTATGTTCGCGGTCGACGTGCTCGGCCCGGGCATCGGCGTCCGCTCGATCGTACGGCGCTACTTCTTCGAGGCGCTCGTGCGCACGAGCCTCCTCTACATGGGCGGAAAGGCCCAGATCGCCGCGGGCTCCGAGCTCGTCGACGTGCCCGTGCACGGGGTCGCCCTCGGAGTGCGGGCGGAGCTTTCGGCCTGCCGAAGGCTCGATCCCGAGTCGCGCGTGTGCCTCACGCTCGCGCCGCGCCTCTTCGAGGTGGTCCCGGCGTCGGGCCTCTCCGTCGGTCTCTCTTGGACGTGGGGTAGATAGATGCAAACTGCACAATGGACCTCCGAACGACGTGCGGCGCGCCTCCTCTCGGGCGTCGCCATCGTGCTCGCGTCGCTCGCGCCGGGCTGCATGGAGCGAGGCGAAGAGCCCATCGACGCCGTCGGCCTCGCGTCCGGCACGCCGCTGCCGCGCCGCGAGGGCACCGTGCTCGTCGACGGCTGCTCCCTCGACCCGTGGCAAGACACGACCCTCGCGCTCCCCGCGACCCGCGTCGTGGTGAGCGAGGTGCTCTTTTTGTGCCTCGTCCCCCGCGACGACGGCACCCTCGGCCCGGCCGACGCCTTCGCCCGTGAGCGCCTCGCGTTCGCCGTGGGAGAGGTCAAGAAGCGCGGCTACCGGGCGTCGCTCGGCGTCGCCTTCACGGACGAGACCGGCACCCGGTACGACGGCGCGCGCATCGCCCGCCTCGTGTCGAGCCCCACGTTCCGCGAGGGCATGATCGCCTCCCTCGAAGAGGTCGCGAAGGGCGCCGACGCCGTCGATCTCGATCTCCAGAACGCGCCGACCTCGTCGCGCGCCGACGTGACCACCCTCGTGGCCGCCGTCTCGAAGAAGCTCCGCCCGTCGGGCAAAAAGCTCGGTGTCATGCTCCCTCCGTCCGTGTCCGACCCGAGCGATCTCCCCGGCGGCGAGGCCTTCGATCGCCGCGCGCTCGCTCCGTACGTCGACAGGTTCCGCGTGATGACGCTCGACTACTCCGAGTCGGGCGGGCCCACGATCGACACGGGCTGGGCGGTCGACGCCGTGCGCCTCGCGCGAACTTCCGGAGCCCCGTGTTTCGTGTCCGTGCCCCTCTACGGGGTCGACTTCGGGCCTCGCGGCGCACGTGGCATAAGCGTGCTCGAGGCGCGTGGGCTCGCGAGCACGTACGGGGCCTCGCCTCGGCGCTCCGCCACCACCACGCTCACGTTCTCCTACGTGTCGCAGGGCGAGGCGCACGAGGTCTGGTTCGACGACGCCGAGTCCACCGGGGCCATGCTCGGCGCGTTCGCCGGCGCGCTCCCGCCCGAGGTCGGCGTCCTCTACTACGGCTTCGGGGCCGAGGATCCGCGGCTCTTCGAGACCATCGCCGAGCGCACACGATGATCGCCGTCCGCGCGCTCCCCCTCTCCGATCCGCTCACGTCCCCGGAGCTTTGGCACGCGCTCCGGCACGAGCACTTCGTGTGGGACGCCTACGTCGCCGGCGAGCGCCGCGTCGATGTCCACCCGCTCGTGCTCTCGCCCGAAGCCCACGCCGACGCCCTCGCCGCCGTGCGCACGACCCTCTGCGCCCTCGCCCACACGAAGGCCCTCGCGTTCGGCTCCGACAGCGAGCTCGGCACCTACGGCCTCGCCCCGACGGCCGCGCGCCTCGCCCGCGCCTCCTACGCCGCCAACGACGCGACCTCGCTCTCTCGCATCGACCTCCTCCTCGGCGAGGACGGCCGCTTTCGACCCTGCGAAATCAACGCCGACTGCCCGGGGGGCCTCAACGAAGCCGACGGGCTCCCCGCGCTCCTCGGCCGCGCCGGCTTCCCCGGGTCCACGTTCGTCTCCCGCGTGGTCGACGCCCTCGCCGACAAGCTCGTCGCGCTCTCCGGCGGACGAGGCTCTCCGCGCGGCATGATCGCCCTCGCGCTCGCCACCGCGTACTCCGAAGACCTCCAGATCGCGGCCCTCGTCGAGCGCACCGTGCGCCAGAAGGGTGGCGTGTGCGAGCGTGTGTCGCCCACGCAGCTCGGCGTCCGAGAGGGCACGTGCTTCGTCGGGCAGCACCCGGTGAGCGTGCTCTACCGCTACTTCCCCACGGAGCACTTCGCCGAGCTCCCGGTGGCCGAGGCGCTCGCCTCGGTCGTTGCGCGAGGCGCCCTCCGCACGGTGTCGTCGTTCGCCGACATGGTCGCGCAGTCCAAGGTGTCGTTCGCGCGCATCCACGCTCACCTGAACGCGCTGCCTCCCGAGCTCGCGAAGGCCGTCGCCTCACGCATCCCGGAGACTCGCCTCGCGTCGCGCGCTCCCCACGTGGCGCACGAACGCTCCGGGTGGGTGGTGAAGCGCGCGCTCGGCCGCGTGGGCGACGAGGTCTTCGTAGGCCCGCTCGAGACCGACGAAGACTGGACCCGCCTCTGCCTCGGCGCGTCCGACGCCTCGGCCTCGGGCGATCCGTGGATCGTGCAACGGTTCGTCCCCCAACGGGCCATCCAGACCCCGTGGGGGCCCAGGTACTTGACGCTCGGCGCGTACACCATGGACAACGAAATGTTGGGTTATTTCGCGCGATTGTCTCCCATCGTGCACACCTCGCACGACGCCCTCGTGGTGCCCGTGGTCGTCCGCTCCGAGCGCGCGGGGCTCTCGTGAAGGCGCGCCTCACCCGTGGCCTCGTGCCCCTCGTCGCGCTCGCCACCGCGTGCCACCTCCGCCCGTTCACGCCGTCGGTCTCGGTGGCCTTCACGGCCCAAGAGGTCCCCCTCGCGAAGCGGATCCAGGTCCCCACGACGCGCGAGGTCGCGGCGCGCTGGGAGCTGTCCCCGCAAGATCCGTGGGTGCGCTACGAGAAGAGCACGTTGATCTCGTCCCTCGACGCCATGGGCGGCTCCGCCGAGCTCCCCGACGTGACCGAGCTCGACGTGGTCTACGACGCGACGCGCGCCGCGCAGCGCCTCGGTCAGGTGGGCCTGCCCTCGAACACGCTCTGGATCGTCGACATGCGCGGCGCCGCGTCGGTCGCCTTCGGCTCGGCTCTCCCGAGGTACACGAAGGCGCCCATCGCGCCCGTGCTCACGTTCGGCAATTGGCCCGCCGAGACCGGCCTCGTTCCCGCCGAAGAGACGCTCGCGGCCCTCGTCCTGTTCGGTCCCCCGAGCCCCCCTCGCGACACGCCCGGCGGTCATCCCGTCTTCCTGCTCGACTCGTGGCGCCTCGCCTACCGCGACGACGATCCGGGAGACGCCTACGACAACCGCTACATGATCCAGCCCCACGAGATGCCCAGCGCCGAGGTGCTGCGCGAGCGTGGCATCACCCGCGTCGTCTACTTGGTCGAGAGCTTCGACGACACCGAGGGCGAAGAAGACGATCTCCACCCCATCCTCCGCGCGTGGCAGGCGTCCGGCGTGGGCATCCACTTCGTCGATCTCCCCTGGCTCCTCGACCTCTCGCCGGACACCGATTGGGCGACGACACTGGTCTCGCTCCGTCACGTCGTCGAGTCGCGGGTGGTCCTCCAAGACGACCCGCACTTCTACGCCCGCGCGCGCGGCGGCTTCGGCTTCGCGTATGGGCACCCGATCTTGTTCCCCGGGGGCTTCTCGCGGGGCAGGGGAGGGTACGGCGGCTCGGGCCCCTCGGGAGGCTCGGGCGGGTGAGCCGCGCGTTCGCGTTCGCCCTCGGCGTCGCAGGCGCGCTCGTCGTGAGCCTCGCCTCGCGCGAAGCTCGTGCCGACAAGCCCTGGGCCCCGTGCAAAGGGTGCCTCGTCGTCGAGCCATCGTCCGACGCGGGCCCGGCGCCGCTGCTCGTCACGCTCCACGGCGACATCGATCACGCCGACACCACCGCCGCGCCTTGGATCCCTGCCATCCGCGCGCGCGGGTGGGCGCTCCTCGGCATCGAGTGCCCGGTCGCGGAGGGGTGCGACAAAGGCAGCTTCTGGCGTTGGAACGGCCCGGTCGACTGGCTCGTGCGTCAGATCGCAGCGGTGCGCGCGCGCTTCCCCGTCGATGGCGCGAGGGTCTACGTCTCCGGCTGGTCCGGCGGCGCCTCGTACCTCGGATGGCACGCCAAAGAGATCTCGCAGCACGTCGCCGGCATCGTCATCCATGGCGGCGGCGTGGCCCCTCCCCAGGGCACGTGCGCTCCCGTGACGCCGCCCGTCTACTTCCTCGTCGGCGACCAGAACCCGCTGCACGGCATGGCCAAGAGCCTCCGCACGTACTTCGAGGGCTGTGGCCACCTTGTCACGTGGGATCTCCTCCCACGCGCCGGGCATCTCCAAGAGCTCGCGGCCCTCGATCGTGCCCGCGCCGATCGCATCCTCGACGCCCTCGATCGCCGCGCCCCGCAGGCCCTCGAGGTCCCCGTCGACGCCGGCCGAACGTCGACCGAATCCGCCGTGGATGCGGGCACTTACGCCCCGGTGCCTTCGGTCGTGCGCGAGCCCTCGCCGGCCGTTCGCCCACCCGAGCCCAAGGTCGCGCCCTCGTCGCGCGGCTGCGCCACGAACGGCGAAGGCCACGAGACACCGTGGTCTCTCGTGGCCTTCTCGTGCGCGCTCGTCGCCGTGAGCCGTGGAAAGCGGCTCAGTAGCTCTTCGCCCACACCACGCGCTTCGCGCTCGGCTTCCCCGAGAACGGGCACGTGCCGGGCTCGCCGCCGTCGAGCGGGATGCAGCGCACTGTGACGCCGAGATCGTCCTTGATCTGCTTCTCGATGGCGACGTCGCCCGAGAAGTGCGTCATGGCGAACCCGCCGTGGATGGGCGTCGGGTCGTTCGGATCTTTCGTCTTCGGGGCGGCGAAGTACGCGTAAAACTCCTCTTTCGTGTCGATCTCGCGGGTGTGCTCGGCGCGGAACGCCTTGGCCCGCGCGAGCAGCGCGTCGTGGATCTCGTCGAGCAGGGCGCCCACGTTCGCCACCATCTCGCCGCGCCCGAGCGACACCTTGTCCTTCGTGCCTTTGTCGCGGCGCGCGAGGAAGACCGAGTCCTTCTCCATGTCCCGCGGCCCTACCTCGAGGCGCAAGGGCACGCCCTTCTTGACCCACTGCCACACCTTGTCGCCGCCGCGGAGATCGCGGTCGTCGAGCTCGACGCGCACGGGAGCCCCCATGTACGTCTGCGCGCGCAGCTCCTTCGCGAGGCTCTCGCAGTACGCGAGCACACGCTCGCGGTCCTCGGCCTTGTGCGTGACCGGCAAGATGACGACGTGCGAGGGCGCGAGCCTCGGCGGGCACACCATGCCGTCGTCGTCCGAGTGGGTCATGATCATGGCGCCGACGAGCCGCGTCGACACACCCCAGCTCGTGGTCCACGCGAGCTGCTGCGTGCCCTGCGCGTCCAAGAACTGGATGTTCGAGGCCTTGGCGAAGTTCTGACCGAGGAAGTGCGAGGTGCCCGCCTGGAGCGCCTTGCGGTCTTGCATCATGGCCTCGATGCAGAACGTCTGGAGCGCGCCGGGGAAGCGCTCGCCCGCCGTCTTCTCGCCGCGGATCACCGGGAGCGCCATGTAACGCTCGGCGAAATCGGCATACACATCGAGCATTTGCATCGTCTCGCGCACGGCGTCCTCGGACGTGGCGTGCGCCGTGTGCCCCTCTTGCCAGAGGAACTCGGCGGTCCGAAGGAAGAGGCGCGTGCGCATCTCCCACCGCACCACGTTCGCCCACTGGTTGATGAGCAGCGGGAGATCCCGGTAGCTCTGCACCCAGCGTGAGAACGTCTCTCCGATGATAGTCTCGGACGTGGGGCGAACGACGAGCGGCTCCTCGAGCTCACCCGCCGGCACGAGCTTCCCGTCCTTCGCCTCGAGCCTGTGGTGCGTCACGACGGCGCACTCTTTAGCGAAGCCCTCGACGTGCTCGGCCTCTTTCTCGAGGAACGAGAGCGGGATGAAGAGCGGGAAGTACGCGTTCTTGTGGCCGGTCTCTTTGAAGCGCCCGTCGAGCACGCGCTGGATGTTCTCCCAGAGCGCGTAGCCCCACGGCTTGATGACCATGCACCCACGGACGGGTGACGTCTCGGCGAGATCGGCGGCCTTCACCACCTGCAGGTACCACTCGGGGTAGTTCTCGGCGCGCGTGGGGGAAATGGCGGTCTTCGGCTGCTTGTCGTTCGACATTCTGGCTCGGTGCTACTCGAGTCGCCCGGCCTCGCCAAGTGCGAAAGCCCGGGCTCGGGCGCCGACGGGGTAGGGCGCGGGGCGGACGTCGTGTACCCTACGGGGGCCATGCGAACGCCTTGCGCACGGTGGGTTCGGGGCGTCCTCGCGGTCGCCGCGGTGGTCCTCTCGCTCTTCGTCCCGTTCTGGGCCGCCCTCGCGGCGCCCGGCGCGGCCGACGCAGGCCACGTCGCGGCCCCGTCGATCGACGCGCGCGCCGACGTCGAAGCCGCCGCTCCCTCCCACGACGCGGCGCCTGATGCGGCGACCGACACGCCCCTCGACGCCACCGCGGCCGAGGTCCCCGTGCCTACCGTCGAGGTGCGTCCGCCGCCCCCGCCCCCGCCCCCGCCGCCTCCGGTCGACGCCGAAGCGCCTCGTGACGCCCCCGCGGCCGCTTCGCCCTCGTCTACCGCCCCCGCCACCGCCACCGCCGAGAACCCCCCGGCCCAGGGCGCGTACGTGCGCCTGCGGGACAAAAAGCTCTTCGCCGTGCGCACGGGCCGCGGCGGAATCACGGCCGAGGATCGCGCGCGGAAGGCCAGCGCGGCCCTCGACGCGGCGTTCGAGAAGAACCTCGGAGGGGAGGTCACGGTCGACGAGAGCGAGCCTGGCGTCGCGGCCATCGTGCTCGACGGGACCCCCGTCATCCAGCTCACCCTCGACGACGCGCTCGCGGCGTCCGACACGTCGCTCTCCCTCCACGCCGCCTCCGTGGCGGAGACGGTGCGAACGGGCGTGCGCTCCGAGCGAACCCGGCACGACGTCGCCACCACGGTCTTCCATTGGTCGCTCGTGGTGCTGACGGGGCTCGTGGGCTTCTTGGTCCAACGCAGGCTGCGGCGGCTCCTGCGCGCCGGTCGGATCTGGCTCCGGCGTCACCCCGAGAAGGTGCGCGCGTTCCGGATCGGGCGCATCGACCTCGTGCGACCCACCGCGATCTTGGGCATCCTCCAGCTCTCGGCCGCGGCCCTCGATCGCGCCGTGCAGGCCACGGTGTTCTCCGTGTGGGTCGTGTTCTCGCTCTCCCTCTTCGAGCGTACGAAGCAGGCGAGCGCGACGCTCACGGGCTTCGTGGTGCTCCCACTGAAGGCGTTCGCGTCGCGGGTGGCCACGTCTCTCCCGAGCCTGGTCGCGGTGATCCTCGCGCTCGTCGCCACGTTCGTGGTGGTGCGGTTCGTGTCGCACGTCGAGCGCTCGGTCGAGCGAGGCGAGGCCGAATTGCCCGGTCTTTCCAAGGACTTGACCCGCCCGGTCCTCGTGCTCGTGCGGCTCTCGGTGGTGCTCTTCTCGCTCCTCGTGGGGGCGCCGGTCGTGCTCGGCTCCGACGACAGCGTGCTCTCTCGGTTGGGCCTCGCGCTCGTCGCGTCGCTCGCGCTCGCGTCGGCCCCGGTGCTCGCGTCGGCGGTGCTCGGGGTCGTCGCGCTCTTCGCGGGCAAGTACCACCCGGGCGAGTACGTCTCGTTCGACGGTCGCCAAGGCCGCGTCGTGCACGTTGGCTTGCTCGACCTCCGCCTGCGCGATGGGGAGGGCGCCGAGGTCCGCATCCCGCACCTCGTCGCGGCCGTCCGTGACGTGCGGGTGCTCGGTCCGTACAGGCTCGCCACGTTCGAGCTCGTGGTCGATCCGTCCTCGGATCTCGAGGAGGTGCGCCGCATCGTCGCCACGGCCGCCGAGAGCCGTCACGGCGCGCCGCGGGTGCGTCTCCTCGGGGTGCACGCGCGCGGCGCCCGGTTCGAGGTGGTGGCCCGCCGCGGCGACGACGAGAACGACGCGGCCACGGCGTGCGCCAAGGCCCTCCGCGACGCGGGCATCGCCCTCGGGCACGTCGCGTGATGCCCTGCCGAAGGAGCCGCGCGCGATGAGCGCCATCTCGGTCGTCATGGGGCTCTTGCTCCTCGCGTACCTCGAGAGCTTCGTGTTCGGTGGCAAGGGCGCGCTCGCCACGTCGTCGAACGTCGGGTGGATGGCGCTCGGCTTCGTGCTCGGGCCGTTCGCGCTCAACGTGGTGGGGGAGTCCCTCGTGGTCGCCGTGACGCCCATCACCACCATCGCGGCCGGATGGGTCGCGTTCGCCATCGGCGCGCGTGTCTTCGGCGCGAGCGGGCCTCGCGTCGGCTTCGCCGGTCACGCGGAGGTTCGTGGCCTCGGCTCCTCGGTCGTGGTCGCAGTCCTCGCCTTCGCCCTCGCGTGGGCCGTGTTCCCGTACCTCGCCGTGGGGCGCGTCCCCGAAGACCGCCACGTGCTCGCGCTCCTCGTCGCCGCGATCGCCTCCGGGGCCGACCGCGAGAGCGCCGCCGCCGGAAAGTCCCCACGGAGCTTCGTGACGCTCTCCCGCGTCGCGCGGGGCTCGGTCCTCGTGCCGGTCGCGCTCGCGTTCGCCGCGAGCGTCGCTCAAGGTGGCTCCCCACTCCGTTCGCTGCCCGTCCCGCTGGCGCTCGCGTTCGGCGGCGCGCTGGTCCTCGGCCCGCTCCTCGGAGGGCTCGGCGCGGTGCTCCTCGGCGAGGCGCCCGGTCCACGCGAGCTCTGGGGAACCCTCCTAGGGATCTCTGCGCTCGCCGTCGGGCTCTCGGATCGCTTCGGCGTGTCGGTCGTGGCGGTGCTCTTCGCGCTCGGGGCCACCCTCGCGACGGTCACGCGCCACCGCGAAGAGCTCGTGCGCGCCGTCGCCCCCACCGAGCGCGCCATGCTCCTCCCGCTCCTCGTCGTCATCGGGGTGCGCATCGACGTCTCCGAGGGCCTCGTGCTGGTCGGTCTCGCGGCCGGGCTCGGCGCCCTCCGGGTGGCCGCGCACGCCGGCCTCCTGTCGGGCCTCTGGGGGGCGAAAATGCGTTATGTTTCGGGGATTTCGTCCCTCTCGACCACCCCGCTCGTGGTGCTGATCGCGGCCGCCGCCGCCCCGGTCGCGACCGACGGACCTCGTAACGTCTTGCTGCCGTGTGCGTTCGTGCTCGCCGTGCTCGGAGAGGTCGCGTCGCCGCTCGCGCTCCGGGCCGTGCACAAGCTCGAGCCGGGCCTCGCCGCGCCCGTGCCCGACGAGGAGGTGCCGTCGTGAGCGCCCCTCGTCCCAAGGTCTCTCCGCGCCTCAGGTTCGCGCGCGCGGCGGGCCTCGTCCTCCTCTTCGGGCTCGCCTTCGTCGCCTCGCGCGCCGAGGGGGCAGGGAAGGGCGGCGAGGTGCTGCTCGCGCTCGGGCTCTTCGTGCTCGGGGGAACGCTCGCCGCCGAGCTGCTCGAGCCCTTGAAGGTCCCGCACCTCACGGGCTACCTCGCCGTCGGCGTGCTCGCGGGGCCGCACGTCCTTCGCCTCGTCGACCACGACACGGTCGAGGCGATGACCAAGCTGAACGCCCTCGCCCTGGCGCTCATCGCCTTCGCCGGCGGCGTCGAGCTGAAGCTCGATCTGCTGAAAAAAGGCCTGCGATCGCTCACCATCGTCACGCTCCTCCAGACGGGCATCGTCCTCTTCGGGATGGCCGGGGTCTTCGTGCTCGCGCGGCCGCTCATCCCCTTCGCGGCCGACATGCCCCCTGCGGCGCTGCTCGCCGTGGCGCTCCTTTGGGGCGTGCTCGCCATCACGCGGAGCCCCTCGGCTACCCTCGGTATCCTCTCGCAGACACGGGCCAAGGGGCCGCTCACGAGCTACACGCTCGCGTTCGTCATGACATCGGACGTGGTCGTCGTCGTCCTCTCGGCCCTCGTCATGACCCTCGCCAAATCGCTCACGTCCGAGGGCTCGGAGCTCACGCTCGCGGGGCTCCATCACCTCGGCTACGAGCTGCTCGGGTCGGTCGCGCTGGGAACGACCCTCGGCCTCGTCATGGTCCTATACCTCCGGTTCGTCGGCCAGAAGCTGCTCGTTGTGCTCGTGGCGCTCGGCTTCGGCTTCACCGAGATTCTCTCGTACCTCCGCCTCGAGCCGCTGCTCACCTTCTTGGTCGCCGGTTTCCTCGTGCAGAACCTCTCGTCGTACGGAGAGAAGCTCCTCCACGCGATCGAAGACATGGCGAGCGTGGTGTACGTGGTCTTCTTCGCGACCGCGGGCGCCCAGCTCGATCTGCCGCTCCTCCATCGCTACTGGGCCGTCGCGCTCCTGCTCTTCGGCTCTCGCTTCTTCCTCACCTGGGTGGCTTCCCGCCTCGCGAGCCGCCTCGCCGGTGATCCGCCAGCGGTTCGCACCTGGGGCTTCTCGGGGTTCTTGGCCCAGGCCGGGGTCACGTTCGCGGTGGCCGCAACGATCGAGCGAACCTTCCCCACGTTCGGCTCGGCCATGAGCTCTCTCGCCATCGCGACGGTCGCGATCGCGCAGGTCGCCGGCCCCGTGCTCTTCAAGATGGCCCTCGACGCCACGAAAGAGAGCGAGGCCTTCCGGACCGACCCGGGCCCGGCGTCGGCGTCAAGCCCGAAGTCTTCGTAAGGGGCGCACCCGTTGCGTGAAATTTCGCGGTTGGCGTGTGGTTTCGTTCCGAAAATCCGCTTGCACGGGCGCCTCGTAAGGTTAGACTAGCCAGCGTCACGGTCACGGTCGACGGCTCGCCTCTCGTCTTTCTCGGGTTGCGCGGATTCTCTTCGATACGGCGCGACACTCGGCCTCCGGTTCTCGGGGCCGAGGACTGAAACCCGCCCCCCAGGGGCAAGTAGAAAGAATCGAGACATCGCTATGGGCAACCGTCTTTACGTGGGGAACCTCTCCTTCAACTCCACGGCCGACAGCGTCCGCGCTGCTTTCTCCTCGTTCGGTGAGGTCACCGACGCCCACGTCGTGTCCGACCGCGAGACCGGCCGTTCGCGCGGCTTCGGCTTCGTGACGATGAGCACGCAGGCCGAGGCCCAGAAGGCCATTGCCGAGATGAACGGCGCCCTCCTCGATGGCCGCCCCCTCCGCGTCAACGAGGCCGAGGAGCGCCGCGGTGGTGGCGGCGGCGGTGGTGGTGGTGGCTTCGGCGGCGGTGGTGGCGGCGGTGGCCGTCGTGGCGGTGGCGGCGGTGGCCGTGACCGTGGCGGCGACCGCGGCGGCGATCGCTGGTGAGCCGACCGCTCCCCTAGGATTCCCCAAACCTACGACAGGCCCTGCTTCGTTCGCGAAGCGGGGCCTTCGTGCGTCTCGGCCCGCGTTCAGGGGTTTCGCGCGGGTGCCGAGCCCCCTCGAGCACGTCGCGCGCGCAGATCGTCCACCCACGCGAGCGCCGCGAGGCCGAGCCGCGCCGCGACCACGCCGGGTACGACGACGACCACGAGCACACGGAGCACCACCAGCGCGACGAGCCCGAGCAGCAACCCGAGGGGCACGTGATCGCCGGCGGCGAGCAGCGCATGCCCCACGCGCTCGTGGGCCGCGATGTGCGCCGCGCCCACGTAGGCCGTGACGAGGCCGAGCACCGAGAAGAGCTCCACGCGTCGGCTCGTCTTCATCGCGCACCTCCTTCGTCCGCGCTCGCGACCGTCGAGCCCCCGAAGCGGGCCGCCGTGAGCTCGGGAGCCACGGACTCGGGCGGTGGGGCCGTCAGCATCGCGAGCAGGATGGCGTCGCCGATCGGGCCTCCGGTCGTGTAGGTGCGTGTCCCGCTCGAGTCGACCGGCAACCCGAAGAGGTGCACGAGCGACACGAGCCCGCGGAACGTCTCGCGGTCCCCGTGCGCGCGCGCGGGCCCCACCGCGAAGCCGCTCGACGACACCCCGAGCCCGAAGAGCACGGGACCCGCGTCGATGTCGGGCGAGCCCGGGTGAGCCGCGGCGTGCTCCCGCATCGTGCCGAAGCCGGCGTATTCCTTGTAGAGTGCATTCTTCCCGGCCGTGTAGAGCGAGGCCGAGAGCTCGCGGTCCGCGAACGAGGTGAAGTACGCCGCGAGGAACGTCCCCGAGCCGCGGCCCACGTCGCGCGGGGCGCCGCTCGTGTCCACGATCTGAACGAGGAGGCCGTCGTCTTGGCGAACGAGGCGGTTCGTACGCTCACGGAACGCGAGGATCGTGGCTGCGTGCGGCGCGCCGGTCGCCCTCTGGTGAAGGCCCAGCGACCCGATCGCGCTCGCGTTGTCGACGGGGAACGTCGCGCTCGGGATAGTCTCGACGAAGCCTGGGGTCGCGCGGAAGCGCCGCTCGAGGGCCTCGCTCACCCGGTCGTTCAGGGCGGCGTAGCGGTTCCTCGGATCGAGCCGGCGCCTTAACCCCAAGACGAGGTTCAGATACCCGAGGTACGCCACGTGCCCGCGCGTGCCCGCGAGCGTCGCGTCGGCCAAAGGGTCCTCTCCCCAGGTGGTCGTGTCGTAGTCCTTCGCCTTCGCGCCCATCATCCCCTCGATGCAGCGATCCATGTCGGCCACGAGCTCGGGCTCCCGCTCGGGGTGGGCGAGGGCGAGCTGGCCGAACCCCATCCCGGCCATCATGTAGGTCCCGAAGAGCCACTCCGAGTCGAAGTGCGCCGAGCCCGTGCGGAACGGATGCGCGACGAGATCCTCCCCGGTCGTGTCCCGGAGGCCTCGCGCGAGCCGGTCCTGCACGGCGGTGTCTCCCTCGAAGTGTGCGTCGGCCTCCCACCCGGCGAGGCGGTGCGGAACGGTCATGACGGTCCCGGCGAAGAGGGGCAGGGCGACGAGGAGCTTTCGGAGGAACGGACCCATGAGAGGATCGTGCGCTTTTTCTCGGGGCTCGGCTCGCCCGCCACGGCCTCCGGCGGACCGCTCGCCCTCGGGGTGCGACCGCTCGTCTCGGGGGGCCCCGGATGACGTCTTCTCTTGTTCGCGCGGCACGTCCTTGCCACTGTGCGCGCCATGTCCTTCGACCCGAACGCGCCCGCGGCTCGTGACTCCGGCCTCTTCGGCCTCCCGTACACGCCCGCCGAGGCCAAGCTCTGGATCCTGCCCGTTCCTTGGGAGGCGACGACCTCGTACGGAGGCGGCACGTCCAAAGGCCCGGCCGCCATCCTCGAGGCGTCGAAGCAGGTCGACCTCTACGACCTCGACGTAGACCGCCCGTACCTCCCGGGCATCGTCATGCTCGAAGCCCCGACCGAGATCGCCATCTGGAACGAAGAGGGCAAAGCCTGCGCGAAGGCGATCATCGACAACGGCGGCGACGCGGGGGACGATCCCGAGCTCCTCGCTGCCCTCGCGCGTGTGAACGAGCTGTCGGTCAAGGTGAACCACGCCGTCTACGAGGCCTCGGCGAAGGTGCTCGCGGAGGGAAAAATCCTGGGTCTCGTCGGAGGTGACCACTCCGTCCCGCTCGGGGCCATCAAGGCCCTCGCCAAGGCCGGGCCGTCCTTCGGCGTGCTCCACGTCGACGCCCACTCCGACACCCGCGACGCGTACGAGGGGTTCGCCTACTCCCACGCCTCGATCATGCGGAACGTGCTCGAAGAGGTGCCCGAGGTCGAGAAGCTCGTGCAGATCGGCATCCGCGACATGTGCGAAGAAGAGGCCTTCTACTGCGAAACGAAGGGCGAACGAGTCCGCACCTTCACCGACCGCGCCGTGCAGCGCCGCAAGCTCCGCGGCGAGGCCTTCGCGCGCATCGCCGACGACGTGGTCGCTGCGCTCCCTTCGCGCGTCTGGATCTCGTTCGACGTGGACGGCCTCGATCCTCGCTACTGCCCTCACACGGGCACGCCCGTGCCCGGCGGCCTCGACCTCGCCGAGGTCGTCTACCTCATGGCCGAGGTCGTGCGTTCAGGCCGCACCATCGTCGGCTTCGATCTGAACGAGGTCGCTCCTGGGCCCGACGGCGACGAGTGGGACGCGAACGTGGGCGCGCGCCTCCTCTACAAGCTCGCGGGCTTCACGTTCGCGAGCCAGGGCCTCGCGAAGCTCTGCGAGGGGTAGAGGGCACCGGGGTGATGCGTCTGCCGTGCCCGTGCCGTGCCCTGCCCACGCCCAGGGTGCGGGGTCCGGATCGGACACCGGGCACCGGCCGAGAGGCGAGGGGAGAATCGGGGACGGCGTGCCGTGCTGCTGGCGTGGTGTCCGTTCGGACCTCCGGGCCACTGGGCCCGGACGCCGGGCACGGGCGAGAGGAGAGAGGAGAGGCGGGGACGAGCGGAGGCGGGAGGGACGCCGGGACGGAGCAGGGGGGCGAGAGGCGAGAGGAGAAACGGGGGACGGCGTTGTTGCGGCGGGTCCGTCGGACGCCGGGCACGGGCACGGGCACGGGCACGGGCACGGGCACGGGCGAGAGAAGAGGCGAGAGGAGAAACGGGGGACGGCGTTGTTGCGGTGGAGCCGTGGGACGCCGGGCACGGGCGAGAGAAGAGGCGAGAATCGGGAGATGGCCTTCTTGCGGGTCACGACGGCGCGGCGCCCCAAGCCATTTCTCGGGTATCGTGGGGCGATGACCCCGGCGAACCCGCTCCTCGCGATCTCGAAAAACCTCCCCTTCGACGCCGTGCGGCCCGAGCACGTCGGCCCCGCCGTCCAAGAGCTCATTCGAGGCTCGGCCGGGGCCCTCGACGCCATCGCCAAGGCCCACGCCGAGGGGCGGCTCTCCTACGAGACCACGATGGGCGCCCTCGACATGGCGACGAACGGCCTCGACTACGCCCTCGGGCTCGCGGGCCACCTCGAGGCCACGGTCGGTACGAAGGAGCTCCGTGAGGCCTACGCGGCCGTGCAAGGCGAGGTGAGCGAGCACTACAGCGGCATCGTCCTCTCCGAGCCGCTCTACGCCGCGCTCTCGGCCTACGCGGCCACGCCCGACGCCAAGGCGCTCACAGGGGGCCGCAAGCGCCTCCTCGAGAAGACCCTCGTCGATTTCGTGAAGAACGGCGTGAAGCTCGACGAGGCCGGAAAAAAGCGCCTCTCGCAGATCGATGTCCTCCTCGCCCAGAAGACGCTCACGTTCTCCCAAAATGTGGTCGACGCGACCACCTCGTTCACCCACCACGTCGAAGACGTCGCAGAGCTCGCGGGTGTGCCGGAGGGCGTCGTCGCGCACATGGCCGAAGCCGCGCGCGAGAAGGGCCTCACGGGCTACCTCGTCACGCTCCACGCCCCGGTCTACGTCCCCATCCTCACGTACGGCGAGAACCGCGCCCTCCGCGAGCGCCTCTACCGCGCGAACGTCACCCGCGCGCCCGAGAACCTCGAGCTTTGCCTCGAGATTTTGGCGCTCCGCCGCGAGAAGGCCACCCTGCTCGGCTTCCCCGATTTCGCCGAGCTCGTGCTCTCGGATCGCATGGCCAAGACGGGCGCGAAGGCCCAAGGCTTCGTCGACGATCTCCGCGCGCACCTCCTGCCCGCGTTCGCGCGCGAGAACGAGGAGCTCGAGGCCTTCGTCCGCGAGACGTTCGGCGAAGGCGCTCTCCCGCTCGCCCCGTGGGACGTCGCCTTCTATGCGGAGCGCCTCCGCAAGAAGCGCTACGACTTCGACGACGAGGCTCTCCGCCCGTACTTCCCGCTCGACCGCGTCATGGCGGGGCTCTTCGGGATCGTGACGGCGCTCTACGGCGTCACCATCGCCCCATGGACGAACGACGAGCCCGGCGGTGGGCCGCGCCCGTGGCACGCCGACGTGCTCTCGTACGTCGTCCGTGACGCCGACGGCACCCGCATCGGCGCGTTCTACGTGGACCTCTTCCCGCGCGCCGAGAAGCGCGACGGCGCGTGGATGGGAGGCATGCTCGACAGGCTCCCGGGCACGCCGCACGAGGGAGAGAACGTGGCCGTCATCGTCGGCAACATGACCCCACCCGGCCCCGGCAAGAAGGTGGCGCTCCTCACGCACCGCGAAGTGCAGACGGTCTTCCACGAGATGGGGCACCTCCTCCACCACGTGCTCTCCACCGTGAAGGAGCGTGGCCTCGCGGGCACGCGCGTGCTCGCCGACTTCGTCGAGCTCCCGAGCATGATCACCGAGAACTTCGCCTGGGAGAACGAGGGCCTCGCGCTCTTCGCGAAGCACGTCGACACCGGCGAGCGCATCCCCCAAGAGACGCTCGAGCGCATGCGCGCGGCCCGCACCTTCCGCGCCGCCAACATGCTCATGCGCCAGCTCGGCTTCTCCACGGTCGATCTCCGCATGCACCGCGAGGCGCTCCCCGCGACGCCCGAAGAGCTCCGTGTCTTCGCGCGGGCTGCGTTCGCGCCCTTCTCGCCCGTCGAGCTCCCCGCGGACTACGCCATGATCGCCTCGTTCTCGCACCTCTTCGGGAGCCCCTACGGGTACGCCGCGGGCTACTACTCGTACCAGTGGGCCGAGGTGCTCGACGCCGACGCGTTCTCGCGGTTCAAGGCGGCGGGCGTGCTCTCGCCCGAGGTGGGGCGCGCGTTCCGTGAGACCGTGCTCTCGCGCGGCGACGAGGCCCCCCCGGAGGAGCTCTACCGCGCGTTCCTCGGGCGCGAGCCGAAGGTCGACGCGCTGCTCGCGCGCATGGGCCTCCTCACCTCGACGACGTGAGCCAAGCTCCCGTAGGAACATAACTTTCCCGCGTCATTCGAAGAACGCACGCGCCGGAACTTCTCGGCGCGTCGGGCCACTCTCGGCCCGTGGGTCGACGCGCGTTGGGCGCGCACCCACGACGAGGAGGTCGCCATGGGAATGATCGATACGGGGTCGCGCGGGAAGCGTCGCAGCGTCGACTCGGAGCTCAACTTGGTGCCGATGATCGACCTCTTGGTCGTGACCATCGCGTTCCTGCTCCTCACGCAGACCCTCTCGAGCCTCGGTCGGCTCGACGCCACCTCGTCGACGTCCGGGCCCGTCGGCTGCGGCGAGCCCAGCACGGGTCGCAAGCTCGTCGTCGACGCGCGCCGCGAAGGGTCGTTCGTGCTCACGTGGAAAGAGGGCGAGAACGTGGTCCGCTCGCTCGAGGTGCCCAAACACCCCAAAGTGGCGCGGGACGGCGCGGGCACGAAGGTCGCCTACCCCGAGCTCGAGAAGGCCCTCGCCGACGAGCACAAAACGTTCGGCCTCCACAGAGACGCGCACGACCTCAAGACCGACCCGCTCGTCCTCCGCACCCCGAACGATCTGCCCTTCGCCTCCCTCGTCGGCATGCTCGACGCTTCGGCTTCCGTTCGCCGCGAGGGCACGAAGCTCGCCGCCGCACCGGCCGCGTTCAACGTCACGTTCGCGGTGGACTGAGCGCCCACGGATCGCGCGACGCACTCTCGTGGCATGACATCCGTGTCTCGTTGGCGTGCGGTGTGCCGCACACGCCGTGCGGGTACCACTGTGAATAACCAAGCGATATCGGATATTTGGCGAGCCGGTGGGGCATGGCACGGGCCCTGCTCAAGAGAGGAGGCGACCGTCCTCGCGGCGGTCTCTTCCTTCCTTCTCGCTAGCTTACCGTCGCTTGGCTTGGTCTCGTCGAAGCCGCCGCCCGCGCGCCCCGGAGCTCGTCCTCCACGGTCGCGCGGGCGCGTCTTTTTCCGGTCCGTCGATGCACGAGGGAAGAAAGGGGGCACGCGCTCGTACGAACGGGCATGCGACTTCCTCGGCTTCCTCGCAGCTCCTTCGCCGCCCTCGCGCTCGTCACGTCCCTCGGGGCGATCGGCGTCGCGTGCGCCACCTCGCCCACCGATCGTCCGGCCGTGGACGACACGCTCCCCGACGGCGCCCCCGCGACGCTGCCCGACGGCGCCCCCGCGACGTTGCCCGACGGCGCCCCCGCGACGCTCCCTGACGGCGCCCCCGCGACGCTCCCCGACGGCGCCCCCGTCCCGCTGCCCGACGCCTCGACCGACGGCGCGGTCCTCGCCGACGGCGCCGTGGTCCCGACGAACCGCGTCTCGTGCGGCGGCACGTTCTGCCGCGGCGACCAAGCGTGTGTCTCGGGTCGCTGCGAGTTTTCGTGCACCGGCACGCAGGTCCCTGGCGACTACGCGACCCTCGCCAACGCCGTGAGCGCGCTGAACCCTACGGGCGGCACGATCTGCCTCAAGGCCGGCACCTTCTCGGAGAGCGTGTCGATCTCGGGCACGGCGGGCAAGACGCTCACGATCGTCGGCCTCAACTCCGCCACGACGAAGGTAAACACGATCACGGTCGGCACGGGCTACGACAGCGTCACCATCCGTGGCATCGACACGAGCCTCCGCGCGAGTGGTCGGTCCAAGCTCGACGCTACCGCGATCGCCGGAGAAGTGTACGCGCAGTCGAACGGCCCGCAGGAGATCCGCATCGATGGCGCGAACCTCGGCGGCACCGCGGCTAGCCCCAAGAGCTACGGGCTCTACGTGTACCCCGGCTCGGGTGGAGGCGCGCCCAAGGTGACGCTGACCAACTCCTACATCCACGACACGAGCAACGGCGTCTACATCTACAACAACTATGGAAGCTCCGAGGTGAGCGTCGTCAACACGACCTTCGCCTCGAACGACATCGGGCTCAACTACGTGAGCGGCAGCTACCCGCTCACGCTCACCTACTCGAACAACATCTTCCTGAACCAGCGCACCTACGCCGTGAGCCTCGTGTCGACGGTGCAGAACCTCGTCCACGAGAACAACCTCCTCTTCGGCAACCAGAACAACTACTCGGGCACGGCCGCCGACGGCGCCGACTACCTCAAGGTCGACCCCATGCTCGACACCGGCGCGCCCCCCGAGCCGAGGCAGGGCTCCCCCGCCCGTCGCAGCTCGCTCGCGAGCCGAGCCCCCGCGGTCGACTTCTACGGCATCGCCCGTGGCGCCACGTCGGATCGCGGCTGCGTGCAGTCTCCCTGAGGGAGAGAGAGGGGTGCCCCCACCGCCGGGTGCTCGGCTCTTCACGAACGAGAGCGGAGAAAGGGGTGCCCCCACCGCCGGGTGCTCGGCCCTTCACGAACGAGAGCGGAGAAAGGGGTGCCCCCACCGCCGGGTGCTCGGCCTAACGGCCTGCGCGCCCGGCACCTCCCCCAAAATCCGTTCTCGGCTTTGCTTTCCTGCGCCCCGTCGCGTTCACTCGCTTGCGCAAAGCCTGCGAGCGGATAGGGGGAGGTGAAGAAGCCGCGGCGCGGCGTGGAGCCCCTCGCAAAAAAGCTTGCGGCGCGGCGCGTTCGAGCGAGGTCCGACAGGGCGCTACGGCGGACGAATGCTCGCCTCGCTCGGTCTCGCATTCGCTAGAGAACGCCGGTATGTTGGGGAGTGAAGGTCTCGGTCACCCGTGGACGCTATTATCTTCCTGGACATTGACGGTGTGCTGAACCGGTTGACGGACGCCCCCGCTCCAACCGCATCCTCGGAACTGTGGACACCGGAAGACATCGATCCCGTGGCCGTGCAGTCGTTGAATGGGCTTATCAGGCGCACTACGGCTCGCATCGTCATCTCGTCGTCGTGGCGGCTGCATCACTCCGTGCCCGAGCTCGTCTCTCTGCTCGATGGGCGAGGCCTTTCCGGCGAGATCGTAGGCGTGACTCCCAGAATGTCCGGCGAGCCTCGGGGCGTTGAAATCCGAACTTGGTTAGCGGCCAACGCACGCTCCGAAGCGGCCTTTGTGGTCCTCGACGATGAGGCGCCCTCTGCTGGTTTGCACAGCCACTGGGTCCGGACGGATCCCGCGGTCGGCCTTTCGGAAGACGACATCGACACGGCCGTCACGATCCTCTCCCTACCGAGCTCGCACCGAGCTGACCGCTGATCGCGCGCAGCCGAGCTCCGACAGGCGCTCCTTGGCCCGGGCTCCCCATTCTCCCCATACGAGGGGACCTTTTCGGCGGAGCGAAGCCAGGCTCAGTGCTGCGACTGGCATACGAAGCAGTCGCCCGTGGCGCACGGTTCCTTCGTGACGCAGGTGCCGAGCTTTCCGGGCGAGACCTCGCACGTCGCGCCGAACTTGGTGCACACCGCGCTCGGCGCGGGCTCGCTCCTCTTGTCCTTTTCCGCGGGCGGGCAGCCGAGAAGGAGCGACACCGCGGCGAGCGAGAGGAGGGAGCGTGCCATGTGCCGACCGTAGTCGAAATCGACGCGTCGTGTAGGGACGGGGCGACGGAACATGGTATTCGGCGCGCCCCCCGTTGCGATCCGTTCATTCGCCGTGGGAAAAGAGCCGCTCCAGGTACCGTTCCCGGTCTGCCAGGAAGGTCCGCGTGAGCGCCACATTTTCGACGTGGTCGTACGGCACCTCGGAGATGCCGCCTTCGTCCAAGCCGTAGATGATCGCGCCCGGGTACGAGAGCACGATCGGCGCGTGGGTCGCGATGATGAACTGCGAGCCCTCACGGAGGAGATCGCGCATGCGCACGAGCAGCGCGAGCTGGCGCGAGGCGGAGAGGGCGGCCTCCGGCTCGTCCAAGATGTAGAGCCCTTTGGGCCCGAAGCGGTGTTGGATCAACGCGAGGAACGACTCTCCGTGCGACTGCTCGTGGAGCGGAACGTCTCCGTACCCCTGCACCCCGAGCTCTTCGACCTGAGTCGCCACGTTGAAGAAGCTCTCTGCTCGGAGGAAGAACCCCACCTTCGGCTTCGCGATACGTGCGAGGCGAAGGCAGCGGTGAAGGGGAGACTCGCTCCGCCGCGTGGCAAATTGGAAGTTTGCCGTGCCGCCCTCCGCGTTGAACCCCGCCGCGACGGCGATCGCCTCGAGGATCGTCGATTTGCCCGAGCCGTTCTCGCCCACGAAGAACGTGACCGCCCCGAGCGCGAGCCCGTCGAGCGCCTTCACCGCCGGGATCGTGAAGGGGTATTCGTCCGGCCTCTCGATGCGCTCGCGCACGACGAGGACGTTCTTGATGAAGGGCGCTGGTCTGCGCGCAGGCAAGCTCGCCATCGGCCGAGCGTACGCGACCTCGAGCCCTCCGCACACGTGGAGACACGGACACGGGAGAGCGTCGCGCCGCGCTTGTGCGCGAGGTGCGCGCCGCTACGGGGACAACGCCGGCCAGGTTCGTCGCCCGGGCCCACGAGGCCTGCTGAGCCCGCGGCGTCACCCGCCCCAGCGGCCCGGCCCCACGCCATCCCCTATACTGCCCCCGCATGCCCGAGCTCCCCGACATCGAGCAATACCGCGAAGGCCTCGCGCGCCGCTTCACAGGCACCCCGCTCGAGGCCCTACGCCTCGCGAGCCCGTTCGTCCTCCGCACCTACTCCCCCAAGCCCGAAGCCCTCGTCGGCAAGAAGCTCCTCGGCGTCGAACGGCTCGGAAAGCGCCTCGTGCTCGCCTTCGAAGACGACCTCTTCCTCGTCGTCCACCTCATGATCGCCGGGCGCCTCCGGCTCCGCGAACATGGCGCCAAAGTTCCCGGAAAGATTGGTCTTTTGGCGATCGATTTCCCCTCTTCGACCCTCGTGCTCACCGAGGCGAGCACCCAGAAGCGCGCGAGTGTGCACGTGCTCTCGGGCCGTGAGGCGGTGCGCGTCATGGACCCCGGCGGGCTCGAGCCGCTCGTCATCGACCGCGACACGTTCGCGGCGAGGCTCGTCGAGGGCAACCACACGCTGAAGCGCGCGCTCACCGATCCGCGGCACTTCTCCGGCATCGGGAACGCGTACTCGGACGAGATCCTGTTCGAGGCGCGCCTCTCGCCCGTGAAGCTCGTCTCGCGCCTCACGCCGGACGAGATCACACGGCTCTACGAGGCCACCCAGAAGACGCTCTCCTCGTGGACCGAGCGCCTCGCGGCCGAGGCCGACGGCGCCTTCCCCGAGACGGTCACCGCCTTTCACCCCGGCATGGCC
This sequence comes from Myxococcales bacterium, assembly GCA_016712525.1. Lineage (NCBI taxonomy): Bacteria > Pseudomonadati > Myxococcota > Myxococcia > Myxococcales > Myxococcales bacterium. The sequence goes on along the minus strand of JADJQX010000007.1, from coordinate 2,477,905 downwards.
GTGCACGGAAAATACGGGCAGCCGTGCCCTCGCTGCCAAGGGCCCGTGCAGCGCATTCGGTACGCCAACAACGAGGCGAACTACTGCCCCGCCTGCCAAAACGAAGGGAAGCTCCTCGCCGATCGCGCCCTGTCGCGCCTGCTCGGTAAAGAGTGGCCGAAGACCCTCGAAGAGCTCGAGACCTACAAAGAAGCCCGGCGCGACGCCCCGAAGGAGGCCCCGAGCCCTGCGGCCCAAGTGGATGCTCCGGTTCCGCCCAAGGTCACGGGGGGCTCGCCGTCACGACGTCCGAGATCGTCTTCTTCTCGTCCGAAATCCGGATCTTGAGCGTGCCCACGGTGACGTCGGCGCCGTCGTTCCGGCACGCCATGTCCCGAACGACGCCCGGGTCCGCCTGGCAGGGTTTGCCGACCTCCGTGAGCGAAGCGCACGCCGGGCCCTTCTGCGTGAGCGCGTAGAGCCTGCGCGCGTGCCGCTTCTCCACGTCGGCGAGGGCGGGGCGCTTGCCGAGCACGTGGGCCGCGTACGCAAGGCCTGGGGTGCGCCCGGGGTGCCCGTCCGTGGCGACGTCGGCGGGGGCGCGCCCAAGCTCCTCCTTCACGGCCTTCTCGAGGGCCGCAGCGTCACAGAGAGGCTCTTTTTGCTCGGTGGTCTCGTTCGGGAGCACCGGGCCGCTCGGGCCGCAGCGCAGCGTCGACGCGCACGGATCCTCGCGCACGAGGGCATCGACCTTGGCGCAGTCGACGCCCCTCGCGGGCGATCGCGAGCAGCATGGCGTCGAGCAGAAGGCGCTTCTCCGGGTCGGGCTCGTCGAGCTTCCATGGCCGCGCGTCGAGGCCTTTGCACGCGAGCTTGCCCGCGCCCGCGTCCTTGCCGGCGAGGAACCTGAGGATGACGCTCGCCCCGTGGCTCCCCTCGGGCTCCTTCGCCCCGACGACCGGCGCGATCCGCTCGAAGAGGCGATCGGCAGGAACCCCCGCGAGATCGACCACCGCGATGGCGCGTGTCAGCACCTTCGGCGCGGTCTTTTTGGCGAGCAACGCGCCCTCGAGGCCCTTCCCGAGCTCGACGCGCTCGTCCGGCGAGAGGGTCGCGAGGCGTTTTTCCCAGGTCGGTCCCTCGTCCGAGGCGGCCCGCACGAGCACCTTGGCGAGCCCCGTCCGTCCCTTCGACGCACGCAGCGAGGCGAGGAGCGCGTCGCTCTCGGGCCCCTCGGCCACGAGCTTCCCGACGAGGCCCTCGAAGTCGAGCGCGGTCGCGAGCGCCGGGCCCTTGTGCACCTTGGGGCCGAGCCACACGAACGTGACCCACTTGCCGTCCACGGTCTTGAACGCGACCGAATCCGCGCCGTCCGTGTGCGAAAGCTCGATGCTCGTGCGCCCGGCCACCTCCTCCGGGGCGAGCCACGTGTCGGGCCACCCCGGGACCACGAGCTGCGCGCCGCCGTCCGCGCGGGGCACGAGCCGGGCCTCTCCGGCGCGCCCGAGCTCGGACTTTTGGCAACCCACGAGGGCCAACAACGTGCATGCTGCAAGGAACGGGGCGGTCGCTTCGGCGGGCTTTCGCGGCATGCGACGAGCCTACCCAAGGCCCGGCGTGCGAGAAGCCCTTTCGGACGCGCCGCCGTGTGGTTAACGTCGACCCGCATGGCGAGCGTGGCCATGAAAAAGCGTGGGCTCGGGGCCGCCTTCGGCGCCGGGGCGGTCTTCCGGGGCATCGGCTTCATCGCCGCTCGGCCGAGCCTGTGGGGCTACGCCATGGTCCCCATCGTGGTCTGCGCCGTGCTCGCCACCGCCCTCGGAGGGCTCGGCATCTGGGCGACCGGCGCCATGCTCGAGGGCCGCGGCTCGGGCGAGGGGCTCGAGGCGGTGGGGCTCGTCGTCGCCCGCGTGGTGCTCGGGCTCGTGGCGGTGCTCGTCGCGTTCGTCGTCGCGGCGGCCCTCGCGCAGCCCCTCTCCGGCCCCGCGCTCGACGCCCTCTCCCGCCGCCAAGAAAAAGAGCTCGGGGGCGAGCCTCGGGAGGGCCCCCCGTTCTTCGCGGGCCTCGCAGCGTCGCTCAAGGTCACGCTCTTCGGGCTCATGGTCGGCCTCCCCGCGCTCTTCTCGCTCGCGGCCCTCGGGTTCTTCGTCCCGCCGCTCGTCGTCGTCACCGTGCCGCTCAAGCTCGTCGTGGTCGGCCTGCTCGCGGCGTGGGATTTCCTCGACTATCCGCTCTCGCTCCGAGGCATGCGGACGCGCGCGCGTGTCGCCTTCTTCGTCGACCATTTCGGCGCCGTCCTCGGCTTCGGTCTCGCCGCGGCCCTCCTCCTGCTCGTCCCGGGGCTCGGGCTCGTGCTGCTCCCGGCCGGCGTCGTCGGCGGAACGAGGCTCGTCCTCGCCGCCGAGAGAGGCGAGGTGTCGTAGTGGCCAAAGACGATCTCCCCGTCTCGCCCACGCTCACCGCCTCGGGCGCCTGCATCACGTGGGCGTCCGCGCGCGCGTCGGGGCCGGGCGGCCAGAACGTGAACAAGGTCGAGACCAAGATCGACCTCCGGTACGCGTTCGAGTCCGATCCCGCCCTCGACGAAGAGGCCCGCGCCCGCCTCCGCGAGCGGCTCGCCACCAAAATCGACGCCGAAGGCCGCATCGCCGTCACGAGCCAAAAGACGCGTGATCGCGCCAAAAACCTCGCCGACGCCCGCGAAAAGCTCAGGCTCTGGCTCGCCGCGGCGCTCGCCCGCGAGGTCCCCCGGAAGCCCACGAAGCCCTCGCGCGGGGCCGTGCGGCGCCGCCTGTCCGACAAGGCCGCCGCGAGCCGCAAGAAGGCCACCCGCAGGAGCCCCGTCGAATGACACGGCGCTCGTCGCCCCAGGAATAGCCACCCCTCCCACCGGGTTCGCCCCCTGAAACGGCCCGTTTCTTGGTAAGAGGACACATACGATGAACCGCTCTTCGTTCGGTGCGCTCGTGGGCGCGCAGGCTCTCGCACTCGGCCTCTCTCTCGTGCTCGGCGCGTGTCGTGGCGGGCCGACGCCCACCCCCGACGCCGCGAAGACCCCCGTCGTCCAGCCCGCTCAGAGCGCGAGCGCCCAGCCGGTCACCCCCCTCTCTCCCGGGGCCCGCATCGAAGACGAACGCAACACCATCGCCGTCTTCAAGGACGCCTCCCCGTCGACCGTCTTCGTCACGCAAACCCGTACCGTGACTGATTTTTTGGGTGGCGAACAAGAGGTGCCGGCCGGCTCGGGCTCGGGCTTCGTGTGGGACGATCAGGGCCACGTCGTCACGAACTTCCACGTCGTCCAAGGGGCCGAGTCGCTCACCGTCACCTTCCAAGGCCAAGAGCGCTTCGACGCGAAGGTCGTCGGCGTCGAGCCCAAGAAAGACATCGCCGTCCTCAAGGTCCAAGCGCCCGCGAACCTGCTCCGCCCCGTGAAGGTGCAGGCCCACGCCGACCTCGAGGTGGGCCAAAAGACGATCGCCATCGGCAACCCGTTCGGGCTCGATCACACCCTCACCACCGGCATCGTGAGCGCCCTCGGCCGCCAGGTCCAAGGCATCGGCGGCGTCACCATCCGCGACATGATCCAGACGGACGCGGCCATCAACCCCGGCAACTCCGGCGGCCCCCTCCTCGACTCGCAGGGCCAGCTCATCGGCATGAACACGATGATCTTCTCGAAGTCGGGCTCCTCGGCCGGCATCGGGTTCGCCGTCCCGGTCCGCACCATCGCGCGCGTCGTGCCGCAGATCATCAAGAGCGGCAAGGCCGAGCAGCTCGGGCTCGGCATCGGCATCGACCCGGCGCAGCGCCTCGAGCGCCGCTTCGGCATCCACGGCGTGGTCGTCGTGAACGTGCCCGCGGGCTCGTCGGCCGAAAAAGCCGGCTTCCGGGGCCTCACGCGCACCGCCCGTGGCCTCGCCCTGGGCGACGTGATCGTGTCGGTCGGCGGCCAGAAGGTCGAGTCGTTCGACGATCTCTACAACGCCCTCGACACGAAGAAGGCGGGCGACAAAGTCGAGGTGGGCATCCTTCGGGACGAGAAGCCCATGTCCCTCAAGGCCGACGTGATCGTGCTCCCGTGAGGGCTCGCCACACCGCGCTCGCCGCTCTCTTCGGTCTCGGGCTCGCGGCCTGCGCGCGGGCCTGCGACGGCCCCGTCGAGCCGCCTCCTTCGGTCGACGCGTCGGGCGGCCCGAGCGCGCCTCTCCCCGCCCTCGAGAAGGACCCGCTCGACGCATCGAGCGAGGCCTCCGACAAAGCGCAGACCTCGTTCGACGACAGCCTGAAGAGCCTCTCTCTCCGCCGAGGCATCCGCCGCGACTGCGTCGAGCTCCGCCCCGCGCGCCCCGGCGACGACCCGAAAGACCCGAAGTTTCGCGCACCTAGCCAAATGTCGGAGAGCGTGGGGGTCGCGTCGATCACCCTGTTCCATCCGGCCTTCACGAAGGTGCATCCGGGCTTCGACCTCACGTCGCCGCGCCTGCTCTCCCCGAAGGAGCTCGAGGGCCTCGCGCACGAGCTCACCGAGATGGCCATGTCGCTCCTGTCGGCCACCGATCTCGCCGTGGCCAAAGCGCGGTGGGGGAAGCACTCGGCCTTCGTGCGCGAGCTCGAGAGCGACGGCGACTGGGCGAAGGCGCGGCCCATCCTCGCCGAGACCGCGCGCGCGCTCGGGGCCAAGGCGAAGGCCCACGCCGACGCCAAAGAAGGCCTCTGGGTGCTCGCGTTCTGAATCGGAGCGCGAGGGGCGTGACGCACGGTGGCGCGCAGCGCGCTTCGCGGTGAGCCTTCCGCGCGGTCTTGCCGTGGCGGCGGCTCGAGAGCGCGGACCGAGAAATGGGTTACGATCGAGCCCATGAACGCACTTCGCTTGCGCACGCTCTTCCTCCTCGCGGGCATCTCGACGGCGGCGATCTTGGGCTCGTCGGAGCTCGTCGCGTGCGGCTCGTCCGAGCCTCGTTCGGACTTCGACGCCGCGCCCGAGCCGAAGCCCACGGGAACGACGCCGCAAGACGCGACCCCGCCCGGGTTCTTCGACGCGGAGGTCCCCGGCGAGGTCAAGCTGAAGGAGCTCACGATCGTCCCGCAAGACGCCACCCTCGGCGTCGACGTCGGCCAGACGAACCCGACGCTCCCGTTCAAGGCGCAAGGGGTCACGGTCGACGGGAAGGTCGTCGACAAGGTCACGGGGGTGTGGTCGTTCTCTCGGTTCGACGTGGCAAGCTTCGTCGACGACGTGCTCACGCCCACGGGCTTCGTGGGCGGCACGGGCGAGGTCGTGGTGAAGGCCTTCGGTCTCACCGCGAAGACCAAGGCGACCGTGAGGCTCCGCATGAACGCCGGCGAGGTTCCCTCGGCCGTGCAGTCCGCCGCGTTCGCGACCGCGACCGACACGGACCCTTCGCTCACCGTGGTGTACCCGTACGCGGGCACGGTCTTCCCGCGCGGGCTCCCGGGCCCGCTCTTCCAGTGGACCGGCGGCGGCGCGAACGGCTTCTTCAAGATCCAGGCGAAGAGCGCCACGTTCGAGTACACGGCGTACGCCACCGTCGCGAGCGCGAACGGCGAGTACGCCTTCCCGAAGCTCCCGGTCGACGCGTGGGCCAAGCTCACCGACTCGACCGAGGGCGTGGTCGACGTCTCCGTGCAGCGCTTCGACGGCGGCAAGGCCTACCTCCCTCGCACGTTCCAGGTGCGCGTCGCCGGCGCGAACCTCAAGGGCACCGTGTATTATACACGTCTCGTCGATCAGGCCGGGGGCACCTTCCTCCGCCGCATCGAGCCCGGCGGCACTCCCTCGAACGCCACGCAGGTCGCCGGCGAGCAGTGCATCGCCTGTCACTCGGTGTCGAAAGACGGGAGCCGCATCGTCGGCAGCATCAACGGCGGCGCGAGCCCGTGGGCCGTCTGGGACGCACGCACCGGCGCGAAGCTCTACCAGAGCACGGCCGCGTCGGGCTTCCAGGCCATCTCTCCCGACGGCGCGTACGTGATCTGGCGCCACTGGAACAGCGACACGTTCGGCACCGACAGCCCCTCCGAGCTCCGCCTCTCGACGGCCACGAGCGACGCCGTGCTGGCCACGCTGAGCCTCCCGATCAACACGCCCGGAGGCCTGAGCCACCCGGTGTGGAGCCCTGACGGCACCACCATCGCGTACGGCGTGCGCACGGCCGGAAACGGGCTCTCCTACACCGCGGCGACGCTCTGGACGAGCAAGGTCTCGCTCGGGGCGACGCCCGGCTTCCGCGACACGAAGAAGATCATCGACGCGAACGCCACCTACCCGGTCGCGACCTACCCGACCTTCACCCCCGACTCGAAGTACCTCGCGTTCATGCGGGCCAACAAATCCCGCGGGTCCGACGCCGACTCGCGCGGCGAGCTCTGGATCGCGGGCGCCGACGGGGCAGGGCAGGTGCGGCTCGATCGCGCGAATGGCGCGGGCGCGCTCGCGACGACGGATCGCAACTGGGGCCCGAGCTTCCACCCCGTGGCCGCGGGCGGCTACTACTGGCTCGCGTTCTACGCCGAGCGCCCCTACGGCCACAAGTACACGGGCTCGAACCGCCAGATGTGGATCACCGCGGTCGATCTGAACCCCACGGCCTCGACCGACCCGAGCCACCCGGCGTTCTACATCGCCGGCCAAGAGACCGACGCGACCAACGAGCGCCCGCAGTTCTCGGTGCCTCCGTGCAAGCCGCTCGGCGACACGTGCGAGAACGGGTACGACTGCTGCGACGGGTTCTGCCGCGCCGGGGACGCAGGCGGCCTCGTCTGCCAGAAGCCCGCCGGGTGCGCGCGCACGGGCGAGCGCTGCGGGAGCAAAGCCGACTGCTGCGACCAAGCCGAGTGTGTCGGAGGGTTCTGCACCAACGTCCCGAAATGACGGAAGAATTCGGCGTCGAAGCGGTGCGTGAGCGGCTCTTTCGCGGGCACGTCGCGCACCACCCGGACGACGCGGCGTGGCTCGGCCTCGAGGTCTCTGCGTTCGCGGACGAGACCGAGCACGGCCTCGGCGACAGGCTCGCGTTCCATAGGGGCGTGGTCGAGTCCCTCGGTGGGTGCTCCGTCGGCACCCGCGACGACGACGACGCGCTCGACGTCTCGGCGATGCGCAGGCTCTCACGCTCGCTCGTGCGTGATCTCGAGGACGGCACGTACGCCGGGTCCCTCGAGCCGAGCGCCGGGCCTCACGCGCTCGTCGCCCATCTTCATCGGCACGCCGAGTCGCCCGACGACGTGGGTGCCCTCGAGCAGGTGCTCGCCAAAGTCCCCGACGCGTACGCGGCGCGCCTCTCGCGGCTCCGAGAGCGGGGCCGCGTCGGCCATGTGCAAGATGCACGGATCGTCGCCACCTTCTGCGACGAGGTGCTCCCGGGCGCGGCGCGCTATTTCGAGGCCCTCCGTGAGGAGGCGGGCGGGCCCCTCGCGAAGAGCGCCTCCGCCGTGGAGCTTGCCAAGCGCGCCTCCGAGGCGGCTCGGGAGCACGAGGCCTCTCTCCGGGCGCTTCGGGCCGAAGAGGGGCGCGGGCGCCTCGAGCGCGAGGCCTACGAGCGCCGCGTGCACGACCAGTGGGAGCGTGATCCCAAGTGGCTCGCGGACCTCGAGCGCGACGCGGGCGAAGAGCTCTCGGCGCTCGCGGATCGTTTCGTCTCTGCCGCCGCGCGGGTGTCGGCCGACGAAGGGGAGGGGGCCCCGCGCACGCTCGCCGAGGCCACGAAGGTCGCGCTCTCGTCGTGGTCCATGAAGCCCCGCGCGGCGAACGAGATCCTCCCGCTCTACGAACGCGCCACGGAGCGCGCGCGGGACCTCTGCCGCACGCGCCGCATCGTGCGTGAGCCCGAGGGATACGCGCTCTCCTTCCGCGAGCTCTTCCCCGGCCTCCTCCCGGGCGCGGGCATCACGAACCTGCCGGCGCCTCTCTTGCGGCGGGGCGCGAAGGGGCACGTGCTCGTGTCGCTCGATCCGGGGGCGCATTCGATCCCTGGCGCCGCGAACCTCGCCGTGCACGAGGGCTACCCCGGCCACTACCTCCAGAGCCTCGCCTGGCAGGAGGCCTTCGCCGACACTCGCGCGCCGCTCCGCTTTTTCCACACGTCCGACGACGTCGCCATGAAGAGCCGGTACTTCGGCGCCATGCTCGCGATCGAAGGGTTCGCCGTGCACGCGGAGGAGCGCATGCTCGACGAAGGGCTCTATACCCCGCGGGAGGCCCTGCTCGCGGTCGTCTCGAAGCTCATCCGCGCCGCTCGTGTGCTCGTGGATCTCCGTGTGCACGGCTCGCGCGCGAGCCTCGGCGCGATCGCGGCGGACTACGCGACGTGGACGGGCATGCCGCTCGGGTGGTGCGAGGGCCAGGTGCTCCGCTCGCTCCGCATCCCGCTCCAGGTCGTGAGCTACTTCGCGGGGGCGCGCGAGGTCGAGGCCCTGCGCCGCGAGACCATGGCCCGCGAGGGCGCCGCGTTCTCCAGCGAGGCCTTCTACGACCGCCTCTTCCGCCTCGGCCCGGTGAGCCCGCTGCCGCCCCGCTGACGTACCTCCGACCACAAGGTGAGGTCCCGTACCTACGACGCGAGTGACGCGTCGGGGTGCGCCTCTCGAACGGCTCGCGCGCGTCGAAAATGGCCGACACCGCCGCGCGGTCAGGGTATGACTTCGCCCCGAAGAACGCCCCGGACGACAGGTGGCCAGGCCGCCGGGAGTGAGGTGCCGTCCGCGTCGTGGACCGGCCTCTTCGAGGAGAGCAAAAGTGAAAATTCACGAGTACCAAGGCAAGCAGATCTTCGCGAAGTACGGCGTGCCGGTCCCGAAGGGGTACCCCGCCTTCACCGTCGACGAGGCCGAGGCCGCGGCGAAGAAGCTCATCGCCGAGACCGGCAACCAAGTCACGGTCGTCAAGGCCCAGATCCACGCGGGTGGCCGCGGCAAGGGCGGCGGCGTGAAGGTCGCGAAGGGCGGCGAGGCCGACGCGCGCAAGCTCGCCGAGCAGATCCTCGGCATGCAGCTCGTCACCATCCAGACGGGCCCCGAAGGCCAGAAGGTCCGCCGGCTCTACATCGAGCAGGGCCTCGACATCGCCAAGGAGTACTACCTCGGCGCCGTGCTCGACCGCGACAAGCGCCGCATCGCCTTCATGGCCTCCACGGAGGGCGGCGTCGAGATCGAGAAGGTCGCCCACGAGACGCCCGAGAAGATCCTCACGGTGCACGCCGATCCGGTCACCGGGCTCATGCCGTTCCAGGCGCGCCAAATCGCGTTCGGCCTCGGCCTCCAGAGCTACGGCAAAGAGACGATCGCCAAGTTCACCAAGGTGATGCTCGCCCTCTACGACATGTTCGTGAAGGAAGACTGCTCGCTCCTCGAGATCAACCCCCTCATCGTCACGAAGTCGGGCGACGTGGTCGCGCTCGACGCGAAGCTGAACTTCGACGATAACGGCGAGTTCCGGCACAAAAACTGGGCCGAGCTCCAAGACAAGGACGAAGAGGATCCGGTCGAGCTCGAGGCCAAAGAAGCGGGCCTCAACTACGTCGCGCTGGACGGCAACGTCGGCTGCCTCGTCAACGGCGCCGGCCTCGCCATGTCGACGATGGACATCATCAAAGTCTTCGGCGAGAAGCACGGCGTCGCCCCCGCGAACTTCCTCGACGTGGGCGGCGGCGCCAACCAAGAGCAGGTCACCAAGGCCTTCTCGATGATCCTGAAGAGCCCCAAGGTGAAGGCGATCTTCGTCAACATCTTCGGCGGCATCATGAAGTGCGACGTGATCGCGAACGGCGTCGTCGCGGCGGTGAAGGAAGTCGGCCTCAAGGTGCCGCTCGTCGTGCGCCTCGAGGGCACGAACGTCGAGCTCGGTCGCAAAATTTTGAGTGAGAGCGGGCTCGCCATCACGGCGGCCACCACCATGGCGGATGGCGCCGAGAAGGTCGTCGCTGCGGTGACGGGAGGTTCGAAATGAGCATTCTGGTCGGAAAAGACACGCGCCTTCTGGTGCAGGGCATCACCGGCGGCGCCGGCTCGTTCCACGCGAAGCAGTGCCTCGACTACGGCACCAACGTCGTCGCGGGCGTCACCCCCACGCGCGGCGGAGAGACGTTCGAGGGCAAGGTCCCCGTGTTCGACACGGTGGCCGAGGCCGTCGCGAAGACGAAGGCGAACGCCAGCGTCATCTTCGTGCCGCCCCCCGGCGCGGCCGACGCGATCCTCGAGGCGTTCGACGCGGGCCTCGAGCTCGTCGTCTGCATCACCGAGGGCATCCCGGCGATCGACATGCTCAAGGTCCGCCGCGTGCTCGAGGGCCTCACCGGCAAGACGCGTCTCATCGGGCCGAACTGCCCCGGCATCATCACCCCCGGCGCCTGCAAGATCGGCATCATGCCCGGCCACATCCACAAGGCCGGCAACATCGGCGTCGTGTCCAAGTCGGGCACGCTCACCTACGAAGCGGTCGGCCAGCTCACGGCCATGGGCGTCGGCCAGTCGACGTGCGTCGGCATCGGCGGCGACCCGGTCGCGGGCATGGACTTCATCGACGTCCTCGAGCTCTTCCAGAAAGACCCCGACACGCACGGCATCATCATGATTGGCGAGATCGGCGGCGGCGCGGAAGAGGCGGCGGCCGAGTACATCAAGAAGAACGTGACGAAGCCCGTCGCGGGCTTCATCGCCGGCACCACGGCCCCGCCCGGAAAGCGCATGGGTCACGCCGGCGCCATCATCTCGGGTGGCAAGGGCACGGCCGCGGCCAAGATCGCCGCCCTCGAGGACGCCGGCTGCAAGGTCGCGCCGAACCCGAGCGAGATGGCCTCGACGCTCATGGCGATGATGAAGAAGTAGCCTCGGGGGCGACATCCGGCACCTCTCGGCGCGCGGGCCACGTGGCTCGCGCGCCGTTCCTTTGTGGGGACGAAACGCGCGAGGGTGACCTCACGAGGGCACCCACCGTGACCTCTTTGCGTAGCGAGCTAACCCTATGAAAATGCGTTATTAACGCGCCTCGAACCTGTTCTTGCGCATGATGTGCGACAACATCGATGCGGAGTGGTGGTCGTACGATCCATCGAGAAATCCCGGTGGCCGCAGTCTTGCTTTACGGCCGCGTATGAACGCCGCCACCGTGCCCATGACACTCCCCGCGAACCGCCGCGCTCAGGTTCGCGCACCGCTCTCGGGCACGGTGACGCTCACGGCGCGTGGACGCATCGTGGACGCCGCCGCGCTCGATGTCTCCGCCGGCGGGCTCCGTGTGATCGCGCACCTCGGCCTCAAGCCGGGCGAGCGGGTCTCGAGCGTCTTCTTCGTCGACGGGGAGATCGTGTCGGCCGAGGGCCGCGTGCGATGGGCGGGGAGGACGAAGCTTGGGTTCGCCACCTTCGGGCTCCACTTCGACACGATCGATCACGAGGGGCACATGGCCCTCACCGAGTACTGCCGCCGCGCGATTTCCTGAGCCGGCGTTGAAGGTGCGGGGGGCGCGCTGGTAGGGTCCGAGCGATGCTCGACCTCAAGCTCGATCGCGCGCCCACCGAGCCACGCCCGGCCGCCACGCTGCTCCTCCTCCGCGACGGCGACGAAGGGCTCGAGATCTTCTGCGTGGTCAGGAACGCCGCGTCCAGGTTCCTGGGCGGCGCCGTGGTCTTCCCGGGGGGCAAGGTCGACGCAGGCGACGCGAGCCCCGAGCTCGTCTCGCACGCGCGCGGGTTGCCAGCGTCGCGCGACGGGTTCTCGACGAACGACGACGAGCTCCGCGCGTTCGCCGTGGCCGCCCTCCGCGAGAGCCTCGAGGAGGCCGCGCTGCTCCCGCTCTCCGAGGGAGCCCTCTCCGACGCCGAGCTCGGCGCCCTCCGCGAGCGGCTCGCCGCCGGAGCGTCGTTCGCGAGCCTCCTCGGCGAACGAGGGCTCGTCGTCGATCTGTCGTCCCTCCATCCGTTCGCGCGGTGGGTCACGCCCGAGGCCGAAGCCCGCCGCTACGACACGCGTTTTTTCCTCTGCCGCGCGCCCGAGGGGCAGACCGGCGCCCACGACGACGGGGAGACGACCGCGTCGTTCTGGGCCACTCCGGCCGCCGTGCTCGCGCGCTTCGATCGCGGCGAGATCGCGCTCGCTCCGCCGACCCACAGGTGCCTCGAGCTGCTCGCTCCCGTGGCGAACGTCGACGCCGCGCTCGCCGTCGCGGCCACCGTGGGCCTCCTCCCGATCTGCCCGCGCCTCGTCGAGGTCCCCCACGAAGGCGGGACGACCCTCGCGCTCGTGCTCCCGGGAGACGCCGAGCACACCGTGCCCGAGGCGCGTGTGCCGGGCGCCTCGCGGTACGTGCTCCGCGACGGTAAGTTCGTTCCCGAGGACGGCCCGAAGCCGAGCGCGACGTGAAACACGGCCGGCTCTACGCCGCGCCCGACGTCGCTCGCTTCTGCGGGGTCGATCTCACCACGGTGCACGCGTGGGTGAAGCGCGGCGCGATCGCCCACGAGCGCAGCCCAGGGGGCCAGCTCCGCTTTCGTCGCGTGTGCCTCGTCGCGTTCCTCGTGGAACGTAACTTCCCGATACCCAAGGCGATTTCGCGCGAGCTCCCGCTCGTCGGGGTCGTCGGTGCGCTGCCGTCCTCGGTCGTCGGCGCGCTCGCTCAGGTGGCCGACGTGTGGCACGAGCCTTCCCCGGTGCGCGCCCTCGTCGAGCTTCGTGAGCGCTCCCCCGACGTGCTCGTGCTCGGCACCACCCTCGGCTTCTCGCGTGTCGTGCTCGTGCGCGAGGTCTCGAGCGTCGACCCTCACCTCGTCGTCGCGTGCCTCGCCTCGTCGCCCGCCGAGGGGCTCGCCTTCCGTGACGCGGGCGCCAAGGTCGTCGGCCTCTCGGGCCTCGACGACACCTTCGTCGCGGCGATCGCGCAGGTGCTCGGCCGAGAGCTCGTGGCGCCGCCGAAGCGCTAGAGACGCGCCGAGACGGCGAGCTCGTGTGCCGGCACGGCACGAAGGCCGCGCCGCTTGCCCGGAGCCCACGTGATGCTCGTTCGACGGAGCGGCGCGCAGGATACCGTCGCGCCTGCGGGGTGGGCCCGCCAGGAGGATACTTACATGTCTTTTCACCTCGAACCGTCCGCGACGGAAGCGGCCACGAGCTTCATCGAGCTCGCGAAGACGAGCGCCTACGCCATCGGCATCAAGCTCGTCGGAGCCCTCGCCATGTGGGTCTTCGGCAGCTGGGCCGTAGGCTTGGTCGACAAGCTCCTCGGCCGGTCCATGAAGGCCCGCAAGATCGAGGAGACCATCATCCGCTACGTCACGGCCGCCGTGAGCGCCATGCTCAAGATCGCCCTCGCGGTCGGCGTGCTCGGCTACCTCGGGGTGCAGACGACGACGTTCGCCGCCCTGCTCGGCGCCGCGGGCGTGGCGATCGGCATGGCGTGGTCGGGCCTGCTCGCGCACTTCGCGGCGGGTGCGTTCCTCGTCGTGCTCCGGCCCTTCAAGGTCGGTGACTTCGTCGAGGCCGGGGGCGTCACGGGCACGATCGAAGAGGTTGGCCTCTTCGTCACCAAGATCAACACGCCCGACAACGTGCTCACCATGATCGGCAACTCGAAGGTGTTCTCGGACACCATCAAGAACTACTCGTCGAACCGGTTCCGTCGCGTCGATCTCACGGCGCAGCTCGACCACGGCGCCGACGTGCCTGCGGCCGTCGAGCTCTTGAAGGCCGCGATGGCCAAGATCCCGAACGTCGTCACCGACCCGAAACCCGACGTCGAGATCGTCACGTTCACGCTCGCGGGCCCCGTGCTCGCCGTGCGCCCGTACTGCCACACGGACCACTACTGGCAGGTCTACTTCGAGACGAACGCCGCCATCCGGAACGAGCTCGGCAAGGCCGGCTTCTCGGTCCCGAAGCAGCACCTCGCCGTCCTTGGGCCCGAGGGCAAGAAGGCCGCGTAACGAGACCCTTCACCTCGATTCGAGCGCGCGTGCCCAGGTCACATGACCCGGCGCGCGCGCTTCTTTTCTTCGTCGATCCGCGAGAGGAAGAGCCGCTTTCCCGGGTCGTCCTCGACGACGAGGAACGTGCAGCCGAGCCCCGCGTCGGCGACCTCGGCGAAAAAAAGGCGGGCCGCGGTGTCGGCGTCGACGAGCCCGCGCGCGCGCCCGGGCAGCTCGAGGAGCGCCCTCTTCGCGCCGAGGCCCGCGAGCGTCGTCACCATGCGGCGCACCGCGCGTGTCGTCGCGGCCTCGTCCATCTCACTTACGTTTCCCCACCCGAACACCACGAGCTTCTCGGCCATGAGCCGCGGCCGCGGCGGGAAGAGGAACGCCTCGTCCGCGCTGCCCACGAGCTCGCCTCGCCGCACGAAGCCCGAGAGGCGCCCGGCGAGCCGATAGTCGAGCACCGCCGCGAGCCCGCGCATGGGGCGATCGTCGACGAAGAGCCCGCACGCGACGACGTCGGCCTGGCTCTCGTCGATGGACGGGAGGCTCAACGAGGAGAAGGCGAGGTCCACCTCCTAGCGGCTCCGGTCCTCGTCTCTCCGGCCGACGTCGTCGGCGACGCGGTTCAAGACGCCGTTCACGAACGCGGGGGACTCCTCGGTGCCGTAGGCCTTCGCGAGCTCCACGGCCTCGTCGAGGATGACGGCGCGGGGCACGTCTTTCCGGGCGACGAGCTCCCACGCGCCGAGACGGAGGAGGTTCCGATCGACCCGCGACATGCGCTCGAGGCGCCAGTGCGTGGAGGCCTTTCGGAGCCTGTCGTCGATGGCGGAGAGGTCGTCGGTGACGCCGCGCACGATCGCGTCGGCGTACGAGCGTCCCTCGGGATCGCCCTCGAACTGGCGCCAAAAGAGGGTGATCGCCGTCTCGGCCGTGGCGTTCCCGACCTCGACCTGGAAGAGCATTTGGAGCGCGGCCTCGCGGCCCGTATGGCGTGCGCCCACGGTCAGAGACCGGCCTTGTCGAGGCTCTTGCCGAGCGCGACCATCTCGATCGCGCTCACCGCGGCCTCCCAGCCCTTGTTGCCGGCCTTGGTGCCCGCGCGCTCGACGGCCTGCTCGATGCTGTCGGTCGTGAGCACACCGAACGCCACGGGCACGCCCGTGTCCATGGCGACGTGCGCGACGCCCTTCGAGACCTCGGCGGCGACGTAGTCGAAGTGGGGCGTCGACCCGCGAATCACGGCGCCGAGCGCGACGATGGCGTCGACCTTCTTGCCGTTCGCGAGGCGGCGCACGGCGACGGGGATCTCCCACGCGCCAGGCACCTTCACGATGGTGATCTTGCTCGCGTCGCCCCCATGGCGGACGAACGCGTCGACCGCGCCGTCGACGAGGCGATCGACGATGAAATGATTGAAGCGGCTCGCCACGATGGCCACGGAGGACCCGGGCGGGACGACGAGGCCACCTTCGACGATGTTGGGCTGCGACATGGGAAAATCTCGGTGGTTTTGGGTTCGGTCAGGGAGGCTCAGGACCCGAGCGGGACGCTCTCTACGACCTCGAGGCCGTACCCGGCAAGGCCGGCGATCTTGCGGGGGTTGTTCGTGAGCAGGCGGAGCTTGGTCACGCCGAGGTCCGAGAGCACTTGAGCGCCGAGGCCGAACTCGCGGAGGGGGTTGTCTTGCGGGCCCTTCGGCGCCACGGGGCCGAGCTCGCGTGCCACCTCGCTCGCCGCGTGGGCCGCGAGCTCCGAGGCGAAATCGCCCCGCGGGGGCAGGTACACGACCACACCCGAGCCGGCCTCTTCGATCCGCGCGAGCGCCTGGCGGAGGTGCTTGCCGCCCTCGCGCGTCGACGACGAGAACACGTCGCCCACGGTGGAGCCCGCGTGCATGCGGCAGAGCACCGGCTCGCCGGCCTTGGGCTCGCCCTTCTTCAGCGCGAAGAACTGCCGGCCGTCGATGCGTGTGGAATACACATAGGCGTGCCAGTCGGTCCCGGTGGCGTCGAGCGTGATGCGGCGCTCGGCCACGCGCTCGACGAGGCGCTCGGTCTGCAGGCGGTACTGGATGAGGTCGGCCACCGTCACGATGCGGATGCCGTGCTTCTTGCCGAAGACCTCGAGGTCCGGCATGCGCGCCATCTCGCCGTCGTCCCTCATGATTTCGCAGATCACGCCGGCCGGCGTGAGCCCCGCGAGGCGGGCCAGATCGACCGAGCCCTCGGTCTGGCCGGTGCGGACGAGCACACCGCCGTTCCGCGCGCGGAGCGGGAAGACGTGGCCGGGCGTGACGAGATCCTCGGGGCGGCAGTCGGGGCTCGCGGCGAGGCGCGTCGTGTGGGCGCGGTCGGCGGCCGAGATGCCGGTGGTCACGCCGCGGCGCGCCTCGATGCTCACCGTGAACGCCGTGCCGAGGGTGGGCCCGCTGCGGTTCGGGGCCTTCATTTGCGGGAGCTGGAGCCTGTCGACCTGCTCCTCGGTGAGCGACACGCAGATGAGGCCGCGACCGTGCGTCGCCATGAAGTTGATGGCCTCGGGCGTGCAGAACTGGGCGGCCATCGTGAGATCGCCTTCGTTCTCGCGATCTTCGTCGTCGACCAGGATGACCATCTTGCCCGCGCGGACGTCCTCGATGGCGCCTTGGATGCGCGAGAGGAGGTCGGGGCTCATGCTGACGAGGGGTGGGCTCATGGGGATCTCGGGTGGAGGGGCGGGAGGGGGCTCCGCGCGCGAGCCTTCCCTACCACGACTGGAGCCCCGATCAGGTTGAAGGACCGAGGATTTCGTGGAGTTAGCAAGGTTCGCTAGGCGTGACGACGACGGACAGTCTTCTATCCCAGGAGGAGCACCGCCGCGGACCGCCGCTAAATTCGTGAAAGCCGACGGGATTCAACCTGTTCGGTGCTCCGGGGCCGTGTGCGCGGAAAGGCTCACGGCCGCCTCACATGTAGCCGGACCCGCGGAGCTTCTCGAGGAACGACGCGTCCGATGCCGCGGGCTTGGCCTCGGAGCCGCGATCGACGTCCAGAATGCGCGCCACGTAGCGGGCGAGCACGTCGACCTCGAGGTTCACGCGCTCGCCCTGGCGGAGCTCCCACGCGGTCGACTCGCGGGTGTGGGGGACGAGCATCACGTGGAACGTGCCGTCGTCGACGCCGTTGACGGTGAGGCTCACGCCGTTCACGCAGATGGAGCCCTTCTCGGCGATGTAGCGTCGGAGCTCGCTCGGGTACGCGAAGACCACCTTCGTCGCGTCTCCGTCGGGCGTCTGCGACACCACGTGCCCGACGCCGTCCACGTGGCCGCCGACGATGTGCCCGCCGAGCCGGCCTCCGAGCGGGAGCGCGCGCTCGAGGTTCACCCGCGCGCCCACGGCTTTGTCACCCAATGTGGTCTTCTGTAGGGTCTCCGACGAGGCCGACGCGACGAACGCCCCGCCCTCGAACGACTCGACCGTGAGGCAGACCCCGTCGGTCGCGATGGACTCGCCCACGACGTACGAGGCGAAGGGCGCGCGCACGACGAGGCGCGCCCCGCGGGCGACCTTGGTCCGAGAGACGAGCGTGCCTTCGGCCTCGACGAGCCCGGTGAACATCGCGCTGCATGTAGACCCGCCTGCCGCCCGCGTAAAGGGGGGCCGCGCGGGGCTTGCAGACGTGGGCGCTTCCGGGGAAAAGGAGGCCGTGAGCACGACCCTCCGAAACGCCCTCCCCATGGTCCTCGTCCTCGCCACCGTCGGGTGCGTGAAGACCAAGCCCGAGCCCACGGAGGACGCGGCGGCGGCGAAGCCCTCCGTCATCGAGGCGCCCAAGGCCACGACGCGCGACGCCTCGCCCGAAGGCGCGCTCTCCCTCGGCGGTCGCGACGCGGCGCTCCCCCCGCTCTCCACGAAGAGCAAGGTCGACATCTTGGCCGACCTCAAGGCCGGCCGCACCCTCGCACAAGCCGGCAAATGGGCCGAGGCGAAGGCCGCCTACGAGAAGGCGCTCGCGATCGATCCGGGCAACGCCACGGTGCTGAGCGAGCTGTCGTGGGCGTACGTGAACCTGTCGGAGTGGGACCGCGCCATCGAGACCGGCGAGCTCGCCCTCCGCGGCGCGTACGACGCGAAGACACGCGCCGCGATCCTCTACAACATCGGGCGCGGCTTCGAGGGCAAGGGCTCCCCCATGGAGGCGGCCGTCCGGTACCGCCAGTCGCTCGAGCGCCGCCCGAACGCGATCGTCCAGAAGCGCCTCGACGACATCTCGAAGAAGGTCAAAGACGACCTCGTGGTGAAAGCCGAGGCCAAGAACGCGCCGCCCGAGCCGCCGTGCAAGCGGCGCTTCACCGACGAGCTCGCCTTCTTCCAGTGCCTCGAGGGCGTGAGCGACGAGGCCTTCCTGAAGACGCCCCTCGTCCCCGGGAAGGAGCCGTCGAGCGGCCTCGTTCCCCCGTTCTCGATCGTCCGGTACGGCAACGAGGGGCCGGGCCTCTCGGTGTTCTTGCTCGTGCGCACCACGTCCGAGGGGGCGATGGAACCGGCCGCCGAGCTCGGGCGGGCGTGGAACCCCGGCGCGTTCGGAGTACATGAAGAATACACGTACACGAGCTCGAAGGAGACCGCGTACGGCAAGCGCAAGGTGGTCGAGGTGTACGGGCGCCACGCCCACGCGGACGCCGACTACGGGGGGCTCTCCCTCGCGACCGTCACCACCGAGACCGTGGTCGTGTGCGCCTACGAGGGCGACGAGCGCGCGAGGTGCACGCAGCCCCTCGTCGTCGGGGTGACCGAGACGCAGACCTACCCGCTCGACCCGAAGGGCCTATCGCCCGAGGACACGGCGCTCCTCAACGTGCTCCGGAAGGACAAACCTCCCGGGACCGTGTCGGCGCGCGCCGAGCTCTCGATCACGGCCGACCAGGCGACGATCTCCCGTACGACGGGCCCCGCCGAGCTCTTGACCAGCCTCGGGAAGTTCTCGCTCCGCTGACGTTCCTCGCGTTCGAAACGACGAGGGCCCCGACCGGCGCGCGGCGAGGCCCTCGGAGCACGGCGATGTGAGGCTCAGATCGCCGCGAGCACGTCGTAGCCCGTGAGGATGTACGTCTTGTCGGCCGGGAAGTCGCGCACGAGCACGGCCGGGCTCTCGGGGTGGATCATGCCGGCGAGCAGCTTGATCGGCGTCTCGATGTCGACGTAGCGGAAGGCCTTCTGCATGATCTTCCGCACCGGCTGGTGCCGGATGTCCGCGTCCGACACCATGCTCCCGTAGAGGTGCGCCTCGGACAGCGAGCCCACGATGCGCCCCGAGCGGAGCACGGGGATCTGCGAAAAGTCGTTCTTTCGCATCTGCTCGGCCGCGTGCTCCACGGTGTCGTTCTCTTCGACGCCCACGAGCTCGGTCACGGTCTTGTTCTTCACGAGCTCGCGCGCCGTCGGGCCGCCCACGTCGGCGTAGCCCATCTGGGCCATCCAGTCGGGGTTGAACATCTTGCCCACGTACCGCGTGCCGTGATCGTGGAAGACGACGACGACGGTCTCGCCCTTCTTGAACTGGTGCTTGAGCTGCTTCAGCCCGGCGATCGCCGAGCCGGCCGAGTTCCCCACCCAGATGCCCTCTTGTCGCACGATCTCGGCGGTCCAAATCGCCGCGTCGCGATCGGTCACCTTCTCGAACGCGTCGATGAGCGAGAAGTCGACGTTCCGGGGGAGGAAGTCTTCGCCGATGCCCTCTGTAACGTATGGATAAATTTCGTGTTTATCGAACACCCCGGTCTCTTTGTACTTCTTGAAGACCGAGCCGTACGTGTCGATGCCCCACACCTTCACGGAGGGCTTCTTCTCTTTCAAGAAGCGCGCGGTGCCGCACAGGGTGCCGCCCGTGCCCACGCCGACGACGAGGTGGTCGATCTTGCCCTCGGTCTGCTCCCAGAGCTCCGGCCCCGTGGTCTCGTAGTGGGCTTGGGCGTTCGAGGGGTTGTCGTACTGGTTCGCCTTCCAGGAGCGCGGCGTCTCTTTCTCGAGGCGCGAGCTCACCGAGTAGTACGACCGCGGATCCTCGGGATCGACGTCCGTGGGGCACACGATGACCTCGGCCCCGAACGCGCGGAGGGCGTCGACCTTCTCCTTGGACTGTTTGTCGGTCGTCGTGAAGATGCACTTGTAGCCCTTCACGATGGCCGCGAGCGCAAGTCCCATGCCCGTGTTGCCGCTCGTGCCCTCGATGATCGTGCCGCCCGGGAGCAGCAGTCCCGCCTTCTCGGCGTCCTCGACCATCTTGAGGGCCATGCGGTCCTTGATGCTGTTGCCGGGGTTGAAGGTCTCGACCTTCGCCCACACGGTCGCCTCGATGTCGGAGACGACGCGGTTCAGCCGGACGAGGGGCGTCTGTCCGATGGTCCCGAGGATGCTGTCGTGCACGTTTTTGGGCATGATGGCGCTACCTTATACGTTACGTTCGCGCGAGGCCGCGCGTCATTTCCCTTGGAGGATCTCGGCCGCGCGGAGGGCGTGGTACGTGAGGATGAAGTCGGCGCCGGCGCGCCGGATCGAGGTGAGCACCTCCATCGTGGCCCGGTCGAGGTCGATCATGCCGCGATCCGCCGCGGCGTGCAGCATCGAGTACTCGCCCGACACGTTGTACGCGGCGATGGGCAAGCTCGTGGACTTTCGCACGTCGCGGAGGACGTCGAGGTAGGGCAGGGCGGGCTTCACCATGAGCATGTCGGCGCCCTCTTCTTCGTCGAACGCGGCCTCCCGAAGGGCCTCGCGCGCGTTGCCGGGGTCCATCTGGTAGCCGGCCCTGTCGCCGAACTTCGGGGCGCAATCGGCCGCGTCTCGGAACGGTCCGTAGAACGCGCTCGCGTACTTCACCGAGTACGAGAGGATCGACACGCCCGAGAGCCCCTCGCCGTCGAGCGCCGCGCGAATCGCACCCACGCGGCCGTCCATCATGTCGCTCGGGGCCACCACGTCGGCCCCCGCTTTGGCGTGGATCACGGCCATTTTTGCCAGGATCTCGACGGTGGCGTCGTTGTCGACCTCTTTGCCGCGCACACCATCGCACAAGACGCCGCAGTGCCCGTGGTCGGTGTACTCGTCGACGCACACGTCGGTCATGACGACGAGCTCGGGGCACGCGTCTTTCATCTCGCGCACGGTGCGAGGCACGGGCCCGTCGGGGTCGAGGCCGGTGTGCCCTTTTGCGTCCTTCTTCTCGGGAAGCCCGAACAAAATGACCCCGGGAATGCCGCGCGCCACGAGGTCCTTCGCCCACGTCTTCGCGTGCGAGATCGGCAGCTGCGACACGCCCGGCATCGACGGGATGGGGCGCGGCTCCGTGAGGCCCGCGTGGAAGAACATCGGGTAGACGAGGTCGCCGGGGCTGAGGGTGGTCTCGCGCACGAGGGCGCGGAGCTCGGGGGTTCGGCGGAGCCTGCGGGGGCGGTGGACGGGGAAGGCCATGCCCGGAGACTTACCACCAGGGCACGATGACCGGAACGCCGACCGAACCGAGCCGATCGACCCGCTCGCGAAGGCCTTGTGAGCCAACGCGCGAAGGAGGACACTCTCGCCCATGAAGTCTCGCCGCGCGGTGACGGTCTCGGTCCTCTTGCTCGTGGCCGCGTGCGGCAGCCGAACGGGCCTCTTCGGAGACGAGAGCCAAGACCCGTCCCTCACGGACGCGTCCTCGCCGAGGCCCGACGGCCCGGTGCTCGTCGACGGGCAGATCCCCGATACGTCGCCGACCGTCGACCTCGACGCGCTCCCTCCGATCGACGCCACGCCGCCCGAGGACGTGAACCGCACCGATTGCCCCGACGCCGACGGGACCCTCGTCTACGTCGTCACCTCCGAGAACGAGCTCTACGCGTTCTACCCTCCCGACCTCGGCTTCCGTCGCATCGGCGCGCTCGCGTGCCCCGCCCCGGCGGGGACGAGCCCGTTCTCGATGGCGGTCGATCGGCAAGGCGCGGCATATGTACTCTACACGGATGGCGCGCTCTACCGCGTGAGCACCCTCACCGCCGCGTGTGTGCCCACCACCTACCGGCCGGGCCAGTCGAGCTTCACCACGTTCGGCATGGGCTTCGCGGCCGACTCGACCTCGCCCACGAACGACAGGCTCTTCGTCGCCGAGAGCGGCAGCTCGGGCTTCGGCGTGCCCCAGCCCTCCCGCGGCCTCGCCCGCATCGACACGACGACGTTCGGGCTCACCGTGATCGGGGCCTTCAACCCGAGCCTCCCTCGCGCCGAGCTCACCGGCACGGCCGACGGGCGACTCTTCGCCTATTGGCCTCGGGGTAGCTCGGCGAGCCCGGCCGGCTCGATCGCCGAGATCGACATCCGCACCGCGCAGGTGCGCGCCCGCACCGACGTGCCCGTCGGCACCGACTCGGACGCCTTCGCCTTCGCGTTCTACGGCGGCGATTTCTGGATGTTCAACTCGGGTCCTGGAGACCCTTCCACGGCGGTCTCTCGCTACCGCCTCGCCGACGGCACCACCACGACGCCCACATCCTTCGGCGGGCGCATCGTGGGGGCGGGGGTCTCGACCTGCGCCCCGGCGTTCTGACGGGCGCTCGAAGGAGCCGCGCTCCGTCAACTTTTGCACGGCAAAACAAGGCAGTTTCTGCTTGCTCTCGGCGGGCTTCGGGCGAACAGTGTCGCCATGCGAGCTCGCACGCACTCCCTTCGCTTCGGCGCGATCGTCGCCGCCCTCTTCGGCACGTTCGCGGGCCTCGCGGCGTGCGGTAGCCGCACGGGTCTCTTCGCCGACGAGTACGCCGACACCACGTCCGACGGGTCCACGCGCGATGGGTCCACGACCGACGCGCCCACCGACCGCGCCACCCAACCCGACGTCATCCCCCCGATCGACGCGCGCCCCACGCCGGACGTCGACCGCAACGACTGCCCCGACGCCGCCGCTACGCTCGTCTACGTCATCACGACCGACAACGAGCTCTTCTCGTTCTACCCACCCGACGCGAGCTTCCGGCTCATCGGGCGCATCGCGTGCCCCGCCCCGCAGGGGACGACGCCGTTCTCCATGGCGGTCGATCGCACGGGCGTCGCCCAGGTGCTCTTCAACGACGGGAACCTCTACCGCGTCTCCACGTTGACGGCGGCCTGCACGCAGACGACGTTCCGCCCGAATCAGCAAGGGTTCTCGACGTTTGGCATGGGGTACGCCACGAAGGAGCTCGGCCCCGACGAGACCCTCTTCGTCGCCGCCGACAACCGCTCGGCCATCACGCGCGGCCTCGCCTCGATCGACACCGTCGGCAACTACGCGCTCACGCCCATCGCGAACTTCAACCCGCCGATCGACCGCGCCGAGCTCACCGGCACGGGCGACGGTCGCCTCTACGGCTTCTACACGAAGGAGAACGCGGTCGGCTCCTTCATCGGCGAGATCGACAAGCAGTCGGCCCGCGTCGTCGGCGAGACGCAGCTCCGCGACGTCGACCAAGGCAGCGGCTGGGCCTTCGCGTACTGGGGCGGCGACTTCTACCTCTTCACCGACCCGGACGGGTCCCAGGCGTCGCGCGTCACGCGCTACCGACCGAGCGACAACTCCACCGCCGTCGTGGCGAACCTCGGCACGCTCGTCGTCGGCGCCGGCGTCTCCACCTGCGCTCCCAACGTCCCGTGACCGTGCGGCTCGTGGGGCTCGTGCCCGGCGCGAGCGATCTCGCCACGGGCCGCGCGTCGCGGGTGCTCGGGGCCGCCACGTCCGTCTTCGGGCCACGCGCCGCGCTCGACGCGGCACGGGCACACACGTCCGGTTCGCACCTCGTCGAGTCTCCGCCCACGCTCGACGTGGAGATCGACGCGCTCGTCTCGGCCTCTTCCACGCAGGCGAGGGTGTGCCGGGTCGTGCTCGGGGATCCCGTGTCCGACGCCGCCGACCTCGTGCGCGCGCTCGAGGTGCGTCGTGTCCCGATCGTCGTCGTCCCGGCGGTCTCGCTCGACGCGGCCACGAGAGCCGAAGCCACGAGCCGCGAGGCCCTCCCGCTCGCCGGGGTCCGGGTGCTCGTCACGCGCGCGGCGTCGCAGGGCGACAAGCTCGGCGATCTACTAAGGGACGCCGGGGCCTGTCCGGTCTCGTCGCCGCTCATCGCGATCGGCCCGAGCGACGATCCCGAGGGCCTCCGCGAGGCGGCGCGCTCGCTCGCACGCGGCGCCTACGCGGCCGTCCTCTACTCCAGTCAGAACGCGGTCCACGCCTTCCACGAGGCCCTCGCCCGGGAGAAGCTCGACGCCCGAGCGTACGGCGGCGCGAGGGTGATCGCCATCGGTCCGAGCACCGCAAAGAGTCTGCAAACGCATGGAATCGTTGCGGATTGTGTCGCGCGAGAGCACGTGGGAGAGGGGCTCGCGGCCGAGGCGCTGGCGGCGCTCGGTGAGGCTTCGGGCGCCCGCGCCGTCCTCTTTCCGCGGGCCAAGGTGGCGCGCGAGGTCGTGCCCGAGGCCCTCCGCGCGGCGGGCTACGAGGTGCACGTCGTCACGGCCTACGTCACCGAGAGGCCACACACCGACGACGTCGTAGGGCTCGTCGCCCGGCTCCGGCAGGGGGATTTCTACGCGGTGACCTTCACCTCGCCAAGCACGGTCGAGGCGCTCGTCGCGCTCTTCGGCGGGGCCGCGCCCGCCCTCCCGAGGCGCACGGCGGTGGTATGCATCGGAGACGTGACACGCGCGGCGTGCGAGACCGCGGGTCTTCGGGTCGACGCGACCGCGCGGCCCTCCACCGCCGAGGGCCTCGTCGAGGCGCTCACGCAGCTCTTCTCCGCGCGCGGCGCCTCGTGACGATTCGCAGGCGTTCGGGCCACGGAGTCGCGCCGCCGCGGCCTCGGGCCTTCGCGTGCCCGCTCGCGAAGGCCCGCTAGCATTTGACAATATGCGCCCCGCAAAGCGATGATCCGAACGAGGTTTACGCCATCTCCCGCCGGCGGTCCCCGTCGAGCCGGCTTCGTGGCCCCCGGCCCATGTCCCTGAGCTCTCTTCTCGTCCAGCGCGAGCTAGCCACCATCCGAGACGTCGAAGAGGCCCTCGCCCGCCAGGTGCTCTACGGTGGCGATCTCGCGACGAACTTGCTCGAGGTCGCGCGCCTCGACGAGCGCCCGCTCGGCGCCCTCCTGGCCGAGTCGTTCGGGTTGCCGGCCGCGGCGCCCTTCGAGCTCGCGGCCTCGTCGCCCGAGGCGCGCGCGTTCGTGCCGATCGACCTCGCGAACGAGCACGGCATCTTCCCTCTGGGGATCGAGGCCGGGGCGCTCGTCGTCGCCGCGAGCGCGCCTCTCGGTCCCGAGGTCGAACAAGACCTCGCGTTCGCCTCGTCGCGGCCCGTGGTCGTCCGGATCGCGCCCATCTTCCGCATCTACCAGGCGATCTCGCGCGACTACGGCACGCCGCTCCTTCGCCGTTACACGCGCCTCCTCGCGCGTCTCGGTGCGAGCGCCGACGCGTCGGGGGCCGTCCCGCGGGCCGCAGCGTCGGACCCGCTGCTCTCCGAACGTTCGCCTTCGATTCCGCCGTCGCCGGCCACGGTCGTCGAGCCCGCGGTGCTCCGCGCGTACGAACGGGCCTCGTCCGCGAGCCTCGAGCCGTCTCCGAGCCCCGCGCCCCCCGAGCCCTCCGACGACGCGGTCGACTCGGCGCCGCCCACGCGCCGCACGTCGTACGAAATGCCCGCCGCGCCCGAGGTCGAACCGAGCCCGGCGGCGCGTCAGGTCGAAGAGAGCCCGGCGGTGTCTCCACGCGAGGCCGAGGCCCCTCGGGTCGAAGCGGTCACCGTGGCCCCTCGGCAGCCGGAGCCCGTCCGCGAGCCTGCGCCCGTCCGCGAGCCTGCGCCCGTCCGCGAGCCTGCGCCCGTCCGCGAGCCTGCGCCCGAAAGAGCGCCCGAAGAGCTGCCCACGCTGGCCCCGTACGCGGACGCGTCCACGGCGACGTTCATCGAGCCGGGAGCCCGCGCCCACAAACGCCCAGGGCGCCGCCGCAAGGGGCCGCTCACCTTCGAGATCGCCAAGCGCGAGATGGACGAGGCGAGCGAGCGCGACACGATCCTCGATCTCTTCTTCGAATTCTCGCGCCAATTCTTCGAGTACGCGGCGTTCTTCATCGTCCACGGCGACGCGGCCGAGGGGCGCGACGCGGCCGGTCACGGCGCGCTCCGCGACGTCGTCGCGGGCATGAACGTCCCGCTCGACGGGCCTTCGGTGCTCGCGAGCGCCAAGGCCGCGCAGGTGCCGCTCTTCCTTCGACCCGACCCGTCCACGCTCGACGCCGTGCTCTTCCGCGATCTCGAGCGGCAGGGCCGTTCCACCGTCGGTCTCTTGCCGGTCGTCGTGCGTCGTCGTGTGGTCGCCGTGCTCGTCGGTGACGACGGCGACGCGGCGGTCGAGGCGGCGGCCGTGAAAGACGTCACGTCGTTCGCGGCGCTCGCTGGTGCGGCCTTCGAGCGCCTCATCGTCCGAAAGAAGCAGAGCGAGCGCGGCGAAAAAGCAGCTCCTGCCCAACGCCCCTCCGTTCGCCCGGACGCCTCGGCGCTCGGACGTGTGCTCGGTCTCGGTGCCGCGCCCACCGAAGCGCTCGCTCCGGTCGCGGCCGAGGCGGCCCCGGTCGCGGCCGAGGCGGCCCCGGTCGCGGCCGAGGCGGCCCCGGTCGCGGCCGAGGCGGCTCCGGTCGCGGCCGAGGCGGCTCCGGTCGCGGCCGAGGTGGCCCCGGTCGCGGCCGAGGCGGCCCCGGTCGCGGCCGAGGAGGCCCCGGTCGCGGCAGGGGCGGCCCCGGTCGCGGAGGAAACGCCCGAAGCCCCGGCCGGGTTCTCCCTCTCCGAACCTGCGGCCCCACCGCCCGGCGGCGAGCTCGTGGAACCGTTCGTTCCCACGCCGGCGCGTGTCCCCGAGGTCGAGTCCTTCGCCGGCCTGGTCGGCTCGGACCCGCACGACGACGAGCCGCCGCCGAGCTCGAAGCGTGTCGTCGAGGTGCCTCACCACGCCGCGCCGACGCCCACCCACGAGCTCGAGCCCGAGGCGTTGATCGATGCGATCGAGCCGCCGCAGAGCCTCTCGGTCCCCGCTCATCTCCCCCCGTCGCGGAGCGATCGCCCCAAGGTGCTCCCGAGCGTCATCGTCGACGTGGGCAACGAGTACATGGAGCTCGTCGACCGGGTGATTCGCTCGTCCGACGAGGCCTCCGAGACGCGCCTGCTCCATGCCGGGCAGCACGCGATGCCCGCGGTCCTCGCGCGCTTTCCGGGGCCCGTGCGCCTCGACGTGTCGGCGCTCCCCGAGGGGGCCCTTCCGCGCGCGGGCGAGTGTGGCCCGGTGCTCCGCCTCATCGCGCGGCAACGGCGCGTGGCCCTCCCGTTCGTCCTGACCCTCGTCGACGATCCCCACCCCGATCGGCGCTTCTGGGCCACGTACCTGCTGTCGGAGCTCCCCTACGTCGAGGCGATCGAGCCGGCCGTGCGCGCCCTCTTCGACGGCGAAGCCCGGGTGCGGCTCGCGGCCCGTACGGCCGTCCGTGTGCTCGGCGAGCTCTACCCGACCTACATGGTCGACGTGCTCGCCAAGGTCCTCCTCGAGCCACAGCAGGTGCTCGTTCGCCGGGTCATCGCGCTCCAGATGCTCGGCGAGGTCCGGGACGCCGCCGCCGTTCCGCACCTCTTGCCGCGCCTCGTCGACCCGCAGCCCGAGGTGTCCGCTGCGGCCCGCGCGAGCCTCGTCGTCGTGTCACGCCAAGACTTCGGCCTCCACCTCTCCCACTGGTCCGACTGGTTCGAGCAGAACAAGGGCAAACAACGCATCGAGTGGCTCATCGACGCCCTCGCCCACCCCGCCTCGGGCCTCCGCCTCGCCGCGCTCGAAGAGCTCGTGAAGCTCACACGCAACGCGTTCGGCTACCAAGACGACATGCCGAAGCGCGAGCGTGAGCGCGTGATGCAAAAGTTCCGCGACTGGTGGACGGTCGAAGGTCGGGCCCGTTACGGGCGCTGACGTCGAGGTTGCAAAGCGGACGAGGCCCTTGCACGCTGAAGAGCGTGAGGATCTCCCGGAGCGGTGCGGTGGCGGCGTGGCTCGGCCTCTCGGGCCTCGTCGCGTGCTCCGGCGCGTTCACGGGAGCGAGCGGGAACGACGCGGGAGGGACCGTGACCGAGCCCTCCGCCACGGCCGGGCCCGACGGCAGCGTGGGACCCGATGGTGCAAGCGGGCGCCTTCGGTTGGTGGACGACACCGCCGAGCACTTCCGTGGCGGAACGTTCGTCGACGCCGCGTACCTGGAGGGGCGCGTGCGCCTCGTCGATCGGACCCGCGGGCGCTTCGTCTCGCGCGTGCACGACGCGGGTCGCATCGTGCGCTTCGTGAGCCTCGGATTCGTCCCGGGGGCCGCGTACCGCAAGCACCTCCCGCGGGACGGCGGCCGAGAGACCGGGTACCCGAGGTTCGCTGCCGACATGACCGGCGCGGAGGTGGTGCTCGATTTCGACGGCGCCGTAGGCCAGTCCATCGCGGCGGGCGCGCGCCTCGCCGACGGCTCCGGGAAGGCTCACGTCGGCACCGCGAAGGGCTCGGGGGCCTCGTATGCGGCGGGGCCTTGGGGCAGCGCTCTCCGTGACGGCGGCTCGGCGTACGTGTCCGTGGCTGCGGGCTCGGGGGCGGCCTTGGATCTCGCCTCGGACGACGTGACCTGGGCGCTCTGGGTGAAGACCCAGCAGGCGTGCCCGGCGACGAACCCGCCCTCCGGAAACCGCGTCTACCTCGGCCTGGAAGAGGGGGGCGCCGATCGCACCCACCTGTGGTTGGGGTGCTCGGTCACCACGACGGCGACGTGCGCCGGGCCCGCGGGACGCCTCGGAGGCTCGTGGTGCGGAAAGCGCGAGGGGAACGACGACTGCGCGAACTACTGCGGGGCGGCCGCGATCAACGACGGGGCGTGGCATCACCTCGCGGTCGTCAAGCGCGGGCACGGGCAGGCTCGTCTCCGCACGTTCGTCGACGGCGTGCTCGACGGCCCCGAGGTCTCGGCGGCGTTCGTGGCGCCGTTCAGCGTGGCGGCTGGCTCGGAGCTCGCGGTGGGGGCCCTCTCGGGTGGCTCGTTCCAATCCGAGGGCGATTTCGACGAGGTCCTCGCGTTCCGTCGCGCCCTCGGCGACGACGAGATCCGCGGGATCTACACCCGCAGCGCGGTCGGCCTGTCTCTCCGCGTGCGCACCTGCGCCGACGCCGCGTGCTCCGGGGACCCGCCGTTCGTCGGTCCCGGGGGAGGGGCAGGCGCGTTCGTCGATCCCGACGGGGCCGCGGGGCCGCCGTCGTCGCTCGCCCTCACGCTGCCTCCCGCTCGGTACGTGCAGTACGAGGTCACGCTCGACGCCCTCACGACCCGCGTGAGCCCCGAGCTCTTCTCCGTCGTCATCGAGGCCGAGCCCTGAGGGCGGAAGACCTTAGGGCGGAAGAGAGGTGTGACCTCGGCGTCACGCTCGGTGTGCGCTCGTCGCGCCGCGGCCGAGGCGCGGGCGAGTGCGTCGAGCCTTATGCACCCGTTGGAAACCTTGACTTTTCTCGGTCGAAGCGAAAACTTCGAGGGTCCTCGCTTCGTACGATGCACCTCGGCGGCAGCTGGTACGGGGCCTGCAAAGTGAACTTCGTCTCGCTCCCACGAACCTCCGAGGTACCCCCCCGATGACGAGCTCGAAGCCAGGTCGTGTGCTGCTCCTCGCGCTCTCCCTCGCCGCCGTCTCCCTCCCGGCCGCGGCCCGCGCCGACGGCGCCTCCGAGGTCGCTCGGTTCGCGAGCGTCCGCACGATCAAGTCGAACGTCGTCCCTCCGGGGAAGGCCGAGCGCTACGGCCGCGCCGAGGTGCTCGTGGCCGCGCCCATCGAGGCGGTGCGGCACGAGGTGACCTCGTACAAGGGCTACGCCGAGCTCGCCCCGGACAAGTTCAATCGCTCCAAGATCATCGCGAAAGAGAACGGCGAGACCGACGTCTACATGCAGGTCCCCGTGCTCGGAGGCCTCGTCGTGCTCTGGCAGGTCATGCGCTTTTCTCCCGTGCAAGGTGTCGGCACGGGCGTCGAGCACCACGAGGGCCGCTACGTCCGCGGCAACCTGAAGAACGCGAGCGTGCTCTACACGCTCACGAAGGTGGACGACAAACGCACCATTTTGCGCATGGATTTGCTCGTGCTCCCGAACATGGCGGTGCCGCAAGCCGTGCTCGACGAAGAGCTCCGTGACGCCGCCGCGGTGGCGGCCGAGGGCATGCGCGACCGGGCCGAGCGCAAGTCACGCCCGTCGCCCGCCGAGATCGCTTCGGCCCAGCCCCAGGCCCCAGCCACCCCCTCCGCGCGCCCCTGACCTTACGGTACGGCGGCCTGCAGGCGGGCCCGCCAGTCGCTCGGGAGGTCGAGGAAGCCGTCGTTGTAGAGGCTGTCGTAGACGGCGTCGCAGATGACCTCGCACACGTCGCTGAAGATGAGCGGGTCGGCCACGAAGCGGATCGTCTCCGCGCGGAAGCTCCCCTTCGACTCGCGCACGCGCTTCAGCATCTCGTCCTCGGCGAAGGGGACGAGCCGCTGCAAGAAGCGCTTCTCGAAGGAGTGGCGAAACTTCGGGAACGACTCCGCTGGGATTTTGTAGCCCTCCCGCGGGCCCGTGTCGGCGAGCCGCGCCTCTTTGACGACCTCCCACGCGAGCTCGCCCACGACGGGCGGGAGCTCCTTCGTGAAGAACGTCGACAGCACCTCGTTCAAGAACCGAACGAGGATGTTGAGCTCGGGTGTCGTGCGCGCCAAAAAGCCGTTTCGGAGCTCGGTCACGTGCTCGAGCAGCTCGTCGCGAGCGCGTTTTTCGATGTCCTTCGAAGCATACTCGAACGCCGCGAGCTGCTTGAGCAGGCTCTCCTCGTTCTTCACGAAGAGCTGGTAGAGCGCCTGTTCCGCGAAGCGCATCGTCTTGGACTCACCCGAAGAGCCGCGGATCTTGTCATGGAGCTCGCTCTCGAAGAAGACGCGCGCGAACCGCTTCGCCACCTCGGCGAGCTTGCGCTCGAAGAGCGTCGCGAGCTTCTCGGGGCGAAAGAGGCGACCGAGCATCTCTTTCAGCGACTGAATGAGCTCGATCTCGAGCTGCGCGCGATCGGAGGGCCTCGCCTCGGACGCCGGGGCGCGCTGCGCCTTGAGCGACTGGAGCTCGCGGACCACCTGCGCCGTGATCGCGTCGAGCTCGGGGCTCGTCGCGAGATCGGCCTTGTAGTGCACGACCTTGGCCTCGAGCTGCTCGTCTCGAAGGGCGAGGGCGATGTCCGCGAGAGACATCTTCGCCTGGGTCGACATGAAGCCGTCCTCGGTGGGCACGGGCGCCGCGACCTGCGATTTTCGAGGCGCCGGCACGCCTTCGCCCATGGGACCGCCCTCCTTCGGATCCGTCATGCCCACATCATCGCTCATCCCCCCTGATCTGTCCACGAGGGCCCTGCGCCCTCGCGTGTCGCGCGGTCCATGGCGTAGGATCGGCGCATGAACCATCGTCACGCGCTTCGCTTCGCGCTCGCGGCCGCCACCCTCGTCGCCGCCTGCGGAGGGAGCACCACACCGCCCCCTCCGCCCCCCCAGGGTGGGCCCGGCCCGGCCGGTCCGGGTGGCCCGATGCCGAACATGGCGAACCCTGCGTCGAAGAACTGCGTGGCGAAGGGCGGGCGCCTCGAGATCCGCTCCGACGCCCAAGGCAACGAGAGCGGCGTGTGCGTCTTCCCCGACGGCTCGAGCTGCGACGAGTGGGCGTTCATGGACGGCAAGTGCCAGCCCGGAATGAGGCGTTGACGCGGGCGCGAGCGCCGCGGGCACCGGCCGCGCCCCCCACCTCGTGAGGTCGTCGAAGATGCCGGCGTGGCCGAAAACGGCGAGCGCCGCGCCACCGCGTGGGGCACTTCTCCCGGGTATGGGAACCAACGCATCGATGTACCGCGCCATCGTCGCGCGCGACCCGCGCTACGACGGGCTCTTCTTCTTCGGCGTGCGCACGACGGGGATCTACTGCCGCCCCGTGTGCTCTGCGCGGACGCCGAAGGAGAGCTCGTGCGAGCTCTTCGCGTCCGCGTCGTCGGCCGAGGACGCAGGGTACCGCGCCTGTTTCGTATGTCGTCCCGAGCTCGCTCCGCACGCGCGCCTCGGCGGAGCCGGGAGGGTCGTCGAAGAGGCCCTCGAGGCCATCGAGCGTGGGTCGCTCGACGAGGGCACGGTGGGCGCGCTCGCCGCACGCCTCGACGTGAGCGAGCGTACGCTTCGGCGGGCGTTCCTCTCGGAGCTCGGAGCGAGCCCGCACTCGGTCGCGGCGTCACGTCGCCTCGCGACGGCGAAGCGCCTCCTCCACGACACGGACCTGTCGATCGTGGAGATCGCGCTCGCCAGCGGCTACCGCAGCCTACGCCGCTTCAACGCTGCGTTCGTCGCTCGGTTCGCCAAGAGCCCGTCGGCGGTGCGCGCATCGCTCCGGTCACCGCGGCGACGTGCGCCGAGCGGGCCTTCGGCAGAGATCGAGGCCAAGCTCTTCGCGCGCCCGCCGTACCGGGGGCACGATCTCTTCCGCTACCTCGCCGCACGCGCGATCCCTTCCGTCGAACGTGGCGACGAGGCCTCGTACGCGAGGGCCGTGCGCTTCGGTGGCGCCGAAGGGGCGCTGCGGGCGAGGCTCGAGGGGGAGACGCGGATCGTGCTCTCGCTCGACGCGACGCTCGCGACGGCGCTCCCGGCTGTCGTGCGCGTGGCGCGGAGGGTGTTCGACACGGACGCGCGGCCCGACGTGATCGACGAGGTGCTCTCGACCGATCGGGCCTTCGAGGGGCTCGTCGCGGCCCGCCCAGGTCTCCGCGTGCCCGGGATTTTCGACCCGTTCGAGGCCGTGGTGCGCGCGATCGTCGGCCAACGGATCTCGGTGACCGCCGCGCGCACGTGCCTCACCCGCTTCGCCGAGGCCTTGGGAGCGCCGCTCGAGGCTCCCTCCCACGGCGTCGAGCGTCACTTCCCCGGAGCCGCCGACGTCGTCCGAGCAGGGCCCGAGGTCGTCGCTCGCGCAGGGCTCGGGCCGCAGAAGGCCTCGGCCATCGTCGAGGTCGCTCGACTCGCGGCGGAGGGGCTCTTCTCCTCGCCGCGCGACCGGGTGACGTCCGCCCTCGCCGACGTGCGTGGGATCGGCGGGTTCACGGTGGGGTACGCCGCCATGCGAGGTCTCTTCGATCCCGACGGCTTCCCTTCTGGGGACCTCGTGATCGCGCGGGTGCTCGGGGTCTCTCCCGCGCGGGCCGAAGCTCGCGTCGAGGCGCTCCGCCCGTACCGTGCGTACGCCGCGCTCCACGCGTACACGGCCTCGGCCGGTGGAAGGAGCCTCTCGTGAAGGAGCCGACCTCACCCCCGATCGCGATCGCCCGGATCGTGTCGCCGGTCGGCCCCCTCGAGGTGGCCGTACGCGTCGCGCGAGTCGTGTCTATCCGTATGGAAGAACAGGTTTTTTTGTCATCTTTGCCGCGCTCGGAGGGGGCCCTCTCGGGGGCCGACGGCGAGGTGCTCGGCGAGACCGTCCGTCAGCTCGAGGCCTACTTCGCGGGTCGGCTCACGCGGTTCGATCTGCCCCTCGCGCTGTCGGGGACGCCCCTCCAGGAGCGTGTGTGGCGCGCGCTCCTCACGATCCCCTACGGCGAGACGGTTGCGTACTCCGACGTGGCGCGGGACGTCTCGGCCGAACGCGCGGTCCGCGCGGTCGGTGGGGCCATCGGGAAGAACCCGGTCGGCATCGTGGTGCCGTGCCACAGGGTGGTCGGCAAGTCGGGCGCGATCACGGGGTACGCCGGTGGCGTCGCGAACAAGGTGTGGCTCCTCGCGCACGAGGCACGAACCCGGGGCGAAGGGCCGCTCTTCGCCCGGAGATCCTGACGCTTCGCGCCCTCGGCGCGCGCCCACGCGGCCTCGTCGGAGCGAGCTCGAGCGGAAGGACCCTTTTCGTGTGCGTCCCCATTCGCTAAACCGCGACACATGTTCACCGAGGCGCCCTCTCCCTCGCGCGGTCCTCAGGCATGACGTTGCGCCGCCGAAGCTTCGCCGCGGTCCTTGCCACTCTCGCGCTCACCTCGGGCTGTGCGCGGCCCGAGGCTCCCCCGAAGGAGGCCCCGCGCCCGCAGCCTGGTCACCCCCTCGAAGGGGCCATCTACGCGCGCGAGGGCCGAGAGAAGCTCGACGAGGCTCGCCTCTTCACGAGCCTCGCGAAGCACCCCTACGTGCTCGTCGGCGAGAAGCACGACAGCGCGGCGCATCACGCCTTCCAAGCTCGTGTCGTCGACGCGCTCGGGCGGAGCGCGCCTCGGCCCATCGTGATGGAGCATTTTCGGGCGAGCGCGCAGCCGAAGCTCGATGGCTTCTTCGGCGTCGGCCATCGCACGGCCGGGGAGCTCCCCACGGAGGTGGGGTGGGACACGGGCTGGGGGCCCTTCACGATGTACGCCCCGATCTTCGAGCGCGCGCTCGCGCGGACCATGCCCGTCGTGGCCGGGAGCTTCGACAAGATCGACGTGCGCGCGCTCATGGCCCACCCCGAGCTCGTGATCCCCGAGGAGGTGCGGCGCGAGCTCGGCACGGTCACCTTCGACGACGCCTCCGAGAAGGCGCTCTCGGACGAGCTCTTCGCCTCGCACTGCGGGCACCTCCCGAGCGAATACCTCGCCCCGATGGCGCGCATCCAGCACGCACGGGACGCGCTCTTCGCGGTGGCCATGAAGCGCGCGCCGTCCGCCGTGCTGCTCGCCGGGAAGGGGCACACGCGCGGCGACCGCGGTGTCCCTCGGTTCCTGCCGCCCGGCGGGTTCGTCTCGGTCGCGCTCGTCGAGGTCGAGCCGGGCCGCGTACGCCCCGCCGACTACGACGACCTCACCACCCACGACTACGTCGTGTTCACGCCGGCCGCACCCGCCGAAGAAGATCCGTGCGCGGCCTTCCGCTCTCCGAAACCCACACCTCCCGCATCGAAAGGCTCCCCATGACGTCGCGTGCTCTCTCCCTCGCCCTCGTGCTCTCCGCGGTGCCCACCGCGCTCGTTGCGTGCGCGGAGCCTCCGCCGCCCCCCGCGACGCCGCCGGTCGTCGAGACCCCGAAGCCCACGGAGCCGCCGCCTGCGCCGTCCGCGTCCGTCGCCCCGGACGCCTCGGCCTCGGCCGCCCCGGAGCCGAAGAAGCCGGAGGGCCCGCAGCCCGCGCCGGTATTGACCTACACCGGCGCCTTCGCCACCCCCGAGAGCGTCTACTGGGACGAGCCCAACGACCGCTATCTGGTCTCGAACATCCACGGCAAGCCGCTCGACGTCGACAACAACGGGTTCATCACCGAGCTCTCGCCGGACGGCACCGTCAAGACCGCGAAGCTCGTCGCCGGGGGCGCCAACAAGGTCACGCTCAACGCCCCGAAGGGCATGGCCATCGCGGGCGGGGTGCTCTACGTCGCCGACATCTCGGTCGTGCGCACGTTCGACGCGAAGACCCTCGCCCCGAAGGCCGACGTCGTGATCCCCGGCGCGACCTTCCTGAACGACGTCGCCGCCGGTCCCGACGGGAAAGTCTACGTCTCGGACTCGGGCCTCAAGCAGGGCGAGAAGGACTTCGAGCCCACCGGCACGGACGCCGTCTACGTGATCGAGAAGGGCAAGGCGAAGCCCGTCGCGAAGTCGACCGACCTCGGCAAGCCGAACGGTCTCCTCGTCGACGGCAAGACGCTCTACGTCGCCACGTTCGGCTCCGGCGAGCTCTACACGCTCGACGCGAAAGGGAAGAAGACCGACGCCGCGAAGCTCGGCAAAGGCGCGCTCGATGGCATCGTCCTCCTCGGCGACGGGAGCCTGCTCGTCTCGTCGTGGGGCGGCTCCGAGGTCCTTCGGGGCAAGGCGAAGGCGCCGTTCGCCTCGGTCGTCACGGGGGTCAAGGCGCCCGCGGACATCGGCTACGACAAGAAGCGCGGCCGCCTGCTCGTGCCCCGCTTCCTCGAGGACAAGGTCGAGGTCTTCGAGGTCAAGTAGCGCACCTGTCTCGTCGTCGAGGCGCGCCTCCTCGAAGGGGTGCGCCTCGGCCTTTTTTGCAGTGCAAAAGAGCGCGAAGTCTCGAGCGATTTCGCCTCGGAGAAACGTGGCCTCGTGCGCTGGCGCAGGGCGGCAAAAAAACGTTTCACGATCGACGCATTGCACGATTGCCTTCCGCGCCGTTCTGTCCAAGAAAGGGGGAGCCGTACCCACCCCATGTGCCCGCGCCGTGCGCGCGGAGCGCCCCGACGCCGCGAGAGTCCCCATGATGCACGAGCCCGCCCAGAAGACCTCCGCACCGCCCGTCGCGACCTCCACGCCCACGCAGCCGCTCGGCTTCGGGCGCGTGTTCGCCGACACCATGCTCTACGGCCGGTACCACGAAGGGCGTGGCTGGTACGAGCTCGGCTGCACCCCTCGTCAGAACCTCTCGCTCGATCCGGCGGCCGCCGTCCTCCACTACGGGCAGGCCCTCTTCGAGGGCTTGAAGGCGTTCCACGGGGCCGATGGCAAGGTCCGCATTTTCCGCCTCGACGCGCACCTCGCGCGCATGCAGGGCGGCGTCGATCGGCTCGCCATGCCGAAGCTCGATCTCCCGCGTGTCCGTGAGGGCATCCTCGAGCTCGTCACCAAGACGCGCTCGGCCATCCCGCGCGGCAAGAACGAGGCGATGTACATTCGCCCGCTCATCATCGCCGACGAAGGGTTCCTCGGCGTGCGCCCGGCCAAAGACTACATCTTCCTCGTGCTGCTCTCGCCCGTGGGCGACTACTACGAGGGCGGCATGCGGCCGCTCCGCATTTGGGTCGAGAAGGAGCACGTGCGCGCGGCCCCCGGAGGCCTCGGCGCCGTCAAGACGGCCGCGAACTACGCGGCGAGCCTCGCCGCCGCCCACCGCGCGAAGGAGAACGGGTACGACCAGGTCCTCTGGCTCGACGCGATCGAGCGCCGCTACCTCGAAGAGGTCGGCACCATGAACCTCTTCCTCCGCATCGGCGACGAGGTCGTCACCCCGCCGCTCGACGGCGGCACCATCCTCGCGGGCATCACGCGGCAGTCGTCGCTCACGCTCCTTCGCGAGTGGGGCGTGCGTGTCTCCGAGCGCCGCATCACGATGGACGAGGTCGCGTCGGCGGCCAAGCAGGGCGAGCTCAAGGAGGTCTTCGGCACGGGCACGGCCGCGGTCGTGTCCCCCGTGGGCGAGCTCATGTGGGGCTCCGATCGCATCGAGGTCGGCAAGGAGACCACCATCTCCGATCGCCTCCGCGCGGCCATCACCGGCGTGCAGTACGGCACCGGGCCCGACACCCACGGCTGGGCCACCGTCGTCGGCTGAGCCGCCCACGTCCTCGTCGAGCGCTCGCCCGGGAGACCGCGCGGGCGCTCCGCCTTTTTTTGCCAAGTATCCGATCTGACTGTAGATTTCGCGCTCGAGTGGAATCTGCATAGGGTGCCCAAGGCGTACCCCGCGTGGGTGTTCTTCCGGCATGCCCTACCGCTCGAAGCCCGTGCCGTACCTCGACCCGAAGGCCATCGAGGACGCGCGCGACATCGCCGAGGTGGCGCGCGCGGCCGACGAACGGCGAAGCGGCGCGGCCCTCGTGTCCCTCGGGGTCACGGGGCTCGCGATGGCCTTCGTCCTGGGTCTCGGCTCGCTCGCCAAACCCTACCCACGCATCGTCTGTCACCAGGTCGAGATCCGCTGGGAGAACGCGCCCGAGCTGCCCCCGAACCGCAGCACGTCGTGCCGCGAGGTCCCCTGAGCGCCGGCACCTCTCAGGTCGCGAGCGGTCCCCTGTAGTGCTCGATGCGGAGGTGAGGCGTGAGGCCCTCGCTCTCGAGCCACGCCTCGATCTGCGGCGCGTCCTCGACGACGAGGCCCATCTCGTCCGACGCCGTGACGGCCCGGCAGGCCTCGACGAGCGCGGCGGCGGTCTCGGCCGTGTCGGCTCGAAACGGGAAACACCCTGGAAATCCTCGGTCGAAACAGGCGACGCCCGCGGGCGCTCCGTCGCGCGTGGCGCCGAGCACGACGCGGTTCGGGAGGCCTCGTGCCATCGCGAGCTGACCTCCCGGCAACCCGAAGCGCGCCTCGAGCGCCGCGTCGAGCTCGGGGGCGAGCGGACAGGTCACGGTGCCTCGCGCGCTCGAGACGGGGAACGTCGAGAAGTGGAGTCGGAACGCGGCGGACGCGTAGGCTCTCGCGAGGCCTTCGCTCTCGTAGAGGCGGATCGCGCTCGTGTTGTCGGGTTTGACGTTGAGGCAGATCTCACGCGCGCCGGCCGCTCGCCCGAGCTCTTTCGTGTCACGAAAGAGCGCCCTCGCGGCTCCTTCGCGGCGCCGCTCCTTGGCCGTCGCCACGTGCCGCACGTAGAGCGTCTCGCCGATGAGCTGGTAGAAGAGGTATGCCGACACGCGGCCGTCGTGCTCGGCCACGCGCGTGGTCGCCATCATCTCGCCCACGAAGCGCGCCTCGGAGGGGGCGGGCTCGTTCGTCTCGAGCGCGAGGAAGAGCTCCGCCACGGCGGGATGGTCGCCTTCGCGAGCCGGGCGCGTGGGTGGGCTCATCGGGCGTGCTCCGGCCGGGTGTAGCGGTACGCCCAAGCCAAAAAGAGGAGCTGAAACGGGAGCCTGGCGTACGCCGCCCACGCGGGGACGTGGAAGTGCGCGGGGTCGAGCGCCATGCGCACGTTCGCGGGGAACACTGCGACGTAGAGCGCCATCAGCCCGAAGGCCGAGAGCCTCCGCGTCCGCTCGGGGAAGAGCCCGAGACCTCCGAGGATCTCGAACACGCCCGAGAGCCACACGAGCGGGACGTGGAGGCCCTCGGGGATGGCGCGAGGCATGAGCTCGACGAAGAACGCGGGGCTCGCGAAGTGGAGGACGCCCACCCCCACCATCAGACCCGACAGCAGGAAACGGAGGCCAGGCTCGAAGCGACGCGCGTCGCTCATCCGCGCTTCACCACGAAGGGGCCGAAGCCTTGGGCCACGGGCATCACCTCGAGCGCGTTCACGTTCACGTGCGCCGGGCGTGTCACGGCGAAGAGCACGAGGTCGGCGATGTCGGTGGCGGAGAGGGGCGTCATGCCCTCGTACACCTTGGCCGCCCGCGTGTCGTCGCCCGAGAAGCGCACCTTCGAGAACTCCGTCTCCACCATGCCGGGCTCGATCGACGTGACACGCACCCCGGTCCCGACGAGGTCGGCCTTCATGCCGAGCGTGAGCTGGTGGACGAACGCCTTCGTTGCAGCATACACATGCCCCGACGGGTAGGGGTACGTACCTGCGACGGAGCCTATGTGCACGACGTGCCCCGCGCCGCGCGCCACCATGCCCGGCAAGAACCTCCGCGCCACGTGCACGAGGCCCACGCAGTTCGTCTCGATCATGGTGGTCATGTCGTCGAGGCTGGCCTCGTGGAACGGCTCGAGCCCGAGGGCGAGCCCGGCCGACGACACGAGGACGTCGACGTGCGCGAGCCCCGCGGGGAGGGGGACCCCCGCGACGTCGGCGCGGTTCGTCACGTCGAGCACCATCGGGTGCGCGCGGTCACCGAGCGCCGCCGCGAGCGACCGGAGCCTGTCCTCCCGCCGGCCCGCGAGCACCACCGTCGCGCCCTCCGCGTGGAGGGCCCGTGCGCACGCCTCGCCGATGCCCGACGTGGCCCCCGTGACGAGCGCGACCTTGCCTTCTAGCTTCATGCCCCGGAGATACCGCGGCGCCCCCGTCGGAAACAGCCCCCATTCGACCCGACGTCGTCCGAATTGACGCACCGGGCCAGCGCCACTTCCTGCGGAAAGCTCGGCCGGTTCCTTGCGTGGGGTGTCTGCGCGCGCTAGCCCCAACGTCTGGCGCGCCGTCGTGGCGTGACCCCTCTCGGAGAGAACGCGGCATGAGCAACCGACTTTACGTGGGCAATCTTTCGTTTCACACGACCGGAGACGTGCTCCGGTCCGCGTTCGCCGAAGTGGGCGAGGTCACGGACGTGCATGTCGTGATGGACCGCGCGACGGGTCAATCCCGCGGGTTCGGGTTCGTCACCATGGCCGACGCGACCCTCGCGCAGGCCGCCATCCAGAAGCTGAACGGCGCCGTCCTCGAGGGTCGCCCCCTCCGCGTCAACGAGGCCGAGGAGCGCCAGGCTCGCGGCGGCGGCGGCGGCGGTCGTAGCTTCGGCGGCGGCGGTGGCGGCGGTGGGTACGGCGGCGGTGGTGGTGGTGGCTACGGCGGCGGTGGCGGCGGTGGTCGCGGCGGCTACGGCGGCGGTGGTGGTGGCGGCCGTGACCGTGGTGAGCGCGGCGGCGATCGCGGTGGCCGAGGCGGCCGCTACTGAGACCAGGGCATCTCTAAATGCGCGAAAAGGCCCCGAAATTCGGGGCCTTTCCTTTGTCCGTCGTAAGGTGAAGGATCAGGCTTCGTCGTTCGCGCGGAGCTTCGCGAGGACCGAGAGATCTTCGAGCGTCGACGTGTCGCCCTTCGTCTCGAGCGCACCCGAGGCGATCTCCTTGAGGAGCCGGCGCATGATCTTCCCGCTGCGTGTCTTCGGGAGAGCGTCGGCGAAGCGGACCTCGTCGGGGCGGGCGAACTTGCCGATCTCCTTGTCGATGTGCTCGGCGAGCTTGCCCTTCATGGCCTTGTCGGCCACCTGCCCGGTCTTGAGCGTCACGAACACGACGAGCGCTTGGCCCTTGAGCTCGTCGGGGCGGCCCACGGCGGCGGCCTCGGCGACCGCGGGGTGGCTCACGAGCGCGCTCTCGATCTCGGCGGTCCCGATGCGATGCCCGGCGACGTTGAGCACGTCGTCGACCCGGCCCGTGACCCAGAAATAACCGTCCCCGTCGCAGCGCGCGCCGTCGCCCGTGAAGTAGACACCGGGCATCTGCGACCAGTAGCTCTCCTTGAAGCGCGCGTCGTCGCCGTAGAGGGTGCGCGCCATCGACGGCCACGGCCTTCGCACGACGAGCTTCCCGCTCTCTCCGGCCGCGCACGGCTTTCCGTCGTCGTGCACGACCTGGATGTCGACCCCGAACATGGGCAGCCCTGTGGAGCCAGGCTTCGAGTAACACGCGCCCGGAAGCGTCGTGAGCATGATGCTGCCGGTCTCGGTCTGCCACCACGTGTCGACGATCGGGCAGCGACCTCCGCCGATCACGCGGTGGTACCACGTCCACGCCTCGGGGTTGATGGGCTCGCCCACCGAGCCGAGGAGCCGCAAGCTCGAGAGATCGTGCTTCTGCGGGTGCTCGTCGCCCCAGCGGATGAACGCGCGGATGGCCGTGGGCGCCGTGTAGAGGATGGTGACGCCGTGCTTCTCGATGATCCCCCAGAAGCGCGCCGGATCGGGGAAGTTCGGGGCGCCCTCGTACATGAGGCACGAGGCCCCGTTCGAGAGCGGCCCGTACACGATGTAGCTGTGCCCCGTGACCCAGCCCACGTCGGCCGTGCACCAGTAAAGGTCGGAGTCTTTCAGGTCGAAGACGTACTTGGCCGAGACGTGCGCGCCCGCGAGGTACCCGGCGCTCGTGTGGAGCACGCCCTTGGGTTTCCCCGTGGAGCCCGAGGTGTAGAGAACGAAGAGCGGGTGCTCGGCGTCGAAGGCGTCGGGCTTCTTGGCCTTCGCGAGGGCCTCGGGGCTCGGCGCGCGCGCGAGCAGCATGTCCCACTGGTGGTCGCGCCCGGGCTCGAGCGTGTAGGGCGCGAGCCGCTGGCCGATGCGCTCGTACACGATGACGTGCTCGACGCTCTTGGCCTCGGTGAGGGCCTTGTCGGCCATCTGCTTCAGGGGCACCACGTTGCCCCGGCGCCAGGCCCCGTCCTGGGTGACGAGCACCTTGGCCCCGAGATCGTTGATGCGGTCGCGGAGGGCCTCGGCCGAGAACCCGCCGAACACGACGCTGTGCGGAGCGCCGATCCGTGCGCACGCGAGCATGGCGATCGCGGCCTCGGGCACCATGCCCATGTAGATGGCGACGCGGTCCCCGGCCTTCACGCCGAGGTCGACGAGCGCCGCGGCGAAGCGCACGACCTCGCGGTGGAGCTCGAAGTAGGTGAGGGTGCGCGTGTCGCCCGGCTCCCCCTCGAACACGATCGCCGCGCGCTGCCGGGCCGCCGTCCCGAGGTGACGATCGAGGCAGCTCTCGCTCACGTTGAGCTTCGCGCCGACGAAGAACCTGGCGTTCGGGAGGTCCCACTCCGAGAAGGCCTTCCAGGTCTCGCGGAACACGAGATCTTGTGTCTCCTCGGCCCAGAACCGCGCCGGATCCTCGAGCGAGAGCGCGTGCTTCGAGACGTACTCGGCGTGGGACCCGACGCGCGCGCGCGCGACGAAGTCGTTCGATGGGACGAAGCGGCGGTCTTCTTTCGGTTGCGGCTCGGGCGTGTCGGACATGGGCTCTCCGTTCTCTTCCGTAGGGGCCCTAATGTACGGCGCGCGGGGCGCCCTTGGCCACGCCGAAACCGGGCCGTCGGTGCGCGCGCTCGCGCCCTCGTGCCGCACGGCGTCACCGGCGACGACCTCGAACGAAAGGTCACTCCCGTGAAACGATGGGTTCGCTATCCTTTCACGTCATGAAATCGTTCGACCTCGCGCTCCTGCCCGCGCTCGACGCGCTCCTCCAGGAGGCCAGCGTCACACGAGCGGCCCGCCGGTTGGGCCTCTCGACACCCGCCATGAGCCACACGCTCGCCCGTGTCCGGGACGAGCTCTCGGACCCGCTGCTCGTACGCTCGGGCCGCGGGATGGTGCTCACGCCCCGCGCCGAGGCGCTCCGTCCCGAGGTCCGCGCGCTGGTCGAGGCCGCGCGTCGCACCCTCGATGCCCCAAGATCGTTCGATCCCGCGACCGTCGATCGGGCGTTCGTCGTGGCCGCGTCCGACTACGTGCTCACCGTGCTCGGGCACGCCGTGGACCGCGAGCTCGGTCGTGTCGCACCTCGCCTCGTGCTCCGCTTCGTGCCCAACACCCGAGACGACGGCGCCCTCCTTCGGCTCGGGGACGCCGATCTCGCCGTCGGCATCTACGAGGATCTCCCGCCGGAGATGCGGAGCCGCGTCCTCTTGACCGACCGGTTCGTGTGTGTGGTCCGAGACGGGCACCCCAAGGTCCCGAAGCGCCTCACGTTGGACACCTACCTCGCCATCGACCAGGTCCAAGTCGCGCCGCGAGGGCGACCCGGGGGCCACGTCGACGACGTGCTCGCCGAGCGCGGGCTTACGCGTCGTGTCGTCCGCGCGGTCCCGTACTTCCACGCCGCCTTGGCGCTCGTCTCGGCGACGGACTATCTGCTGACCGTGCCCGAGCGCATGGCCACCGCCGCGGCTCCCGCGCTCGGGCTCCGTGTGCTCGAGCTCCCGATCCCGACGAAGCCCTACGCGCTCTCTCTCGTGTGGCACCCGAGGTACGACGCCGACCTCGCGCACAGGCTCGTCCGCGACGCCCTCGTCCGAGCGGCGGGCGAGCACGCCAAAGGTAGGCACGAGGAGGCCGAGACCCGCCTCCGTCCCCGGGGGCCCACTGGACCGCGCCCGCGCCGTCGATCGTAAGTATTTCGTTCTACGAAATAGGAAGTTTCAATGATTCGACTGGATGAAAGGTCTATCCTGCTCGATCCTCGTTCGACACGAACGCCCCGTGACGGGGCGCGGACGAAAGGACACGACCGATGCGACTCACGTTTCTCGGGGCAGGCAACGTCGGCGGTGCGCTCGCGCGGCGGCTCGCGGCCTTAGGGCACGAGGTCACCGTGGCGGAGAGCGCGCGACAGGATGGCAAGGGGGCGCGCTCGGGGCTCACGATGAAGCCGAAGCGCGAGGCCGTGAGGGACGCCGACGTGGTGTTCTTGGCGGTGCCCTTCCAGGCCGTCTCCGAGGTCCTCTCCGACGTGGCGGACGAGCTCGCGGGCAAGGTCCTCGTCGACTGCACGAACCCGGTGGGCCCGGGGCTCTCACACGGGCTTTCGAGCGCGCGCTCGGGCACGTCGGTCGTAGCCGAGCTCGTGCCGCGCGCCCACATCGTGAAGGCCTTCACCATCTACGGCTTCGAGAACCTCGAGGACCCGGTGTTCCCCGGAGGGGCGCGTCCGGCGATGTTCGTCGCGGGCGACGACGCGGGCGCGAAGTCCACGGTGGGCGGCCTCTGCGACGCGCTCGGGTTCGACCCGCTCGACGTCGGCGGCGCGGTGCAGGCCCTCCACCTCGAGCACATGACGCTCCTCTGGGTTCGCATGGTGAGGGCCGGGGGGCACTCTCCCCACCTCGCGTGGGCGGCCCTTCGCAAGTAGGCGGGCGGGCCTCGCTCGCGGGCCCTCGTCAGGCTCCGCGAGCGCTCGGCACGACGAGCCTGTAGGCGAGCTCTCCTCCGAAGGCGCCCGTCGTGTCGTGCACCCGCACGAAGCCATACGCTTCGTAGAGCCGGATCGCGCGCGTGAACACGGGGCGGGTCGTGAGCCAGAGCTCCCGCATGTCGAGCTCCCGCGCCACGTCGCACGTCGCCGCGAGGAGCGCGCGCCCCACGCCCCTCCCGCGCGCCTCCGGCCTCACGAAGAGGCTCG
The DNA here is from genome assembly GCA_016712525.1 of Myxococcales bacterium. Classification (NCBI taxonomy): domain Bacteria; kingdom Pseudomonadati; phylum Myxococcota; class Myxococcia; order Myxococcales; species Myxococcales bacterium. Next base: position 2,433,412 of record JADJQX010000007.1, on the reverse strand, counting down.
ACACGAAGCCCTTGTCGTCCCACGGCTCGAGGGCCGAGACGCCCACGATCCGAGAAGGGTCCTCGAGCGCCTCGGCCACGAGATCTCGGAAGCGCCCGGGTCTCTCGCCGAAGCCGAAAATGCCGCGATCGCGCCCCTCGGGCTCGGGTGGGATGCCATGCTCGCGGAGGGCGGCGAACACGATCTCACGGCAGGCCTCTCCGTCACCCCTGCGGGCTTCGCGAACCCGGGGCGGGGGCGGCGTCAAGGTCCAGGCCTCAGCCCGCCGACTGTTTCTTCGACTTCGCGGTCTCGCCGTCCTCGCGCGGCGCGGCCTTCTTGGGGCCACCGCGCTGGGACTCGGGCACGTCGTCCTTCGCGAGCAGGCCCTCCGGAGGGGGCGCGGTCGACATGGTCGCAGCCACGCTACGCTTCAGCGCCTCGAGGAGATCGATGATCTGCGCCTTCGGGGCCTCTTCGGCCACGGTGACCTCGTTGCCCGCGATCTTCTGCTCCACGGCGGCGAGCACGCGCGCCGCGTACTCGTCGCGGAACCGGCTCGGCTCGAACCTGTCCTGCGCGAGCTGCTCGATGAGCTTGTCGGCGAGCTCGAGCTCGATGGGCTTGAAGTCGAACGAGCCCCCCGTCTCGACCTCGTCGAACGCGCGTACCTCGTCGGCGTAGTAGACCTCGTGCAGGACGAGCCCTTTTTTGTAGGGTCTCACGAGCACGAGGTTCTCTTTCCCGCGCTGCGAGAGCTTCCCGACCGCCATGCGCCCGGCCCGCTCGAGCGACTGGGAGAGGAGGGCGTACGCGCGATCGCCGCCCTTGTCGGGCCCGAGGTAGTAGGTCTTCTCGATCGACACGAAGTCCACCGTGTCGGAGGGGACGAACTCGAGCAGCTCGAGCTGGTTCGAGCGCTCGGCCTCGAGGGCCTTGATCTCCTCTTCGGTGAAGCGCACGTAGCTGTCCTTCGTGTGCTCGTAGCCCTTCACCATGTCTTTGCGATCGACGACCTCGTCGTCGATCGGGCAGAGGTACTGCTGCTTCATGCGGCTGCCGCATTTCGCGTGCAGCATGTTGAAGCTCACGCCCTTGGGCGACGCGGCCGTGTAGAGCTTGATGGGGATCGACACGAGGCCGAACGAGATGGTACCCGAGGCGATTGCGCGCGCTGCCATGACCCGATCGTAGTGAGCCCACGCCGCGCGTGTGAAATCCTCGGCGAAACCCTGTACGCGCGAGCACCCTCCCCGGAGGCTCGATCCCTTGCCCGCCCCGCGCTTCCGCGGTACCGAGCGGCATGCTCGACGCGCGTGGAACGCGGCCCATGCTCTGCCAGCTCGCGGGCGGAAAACGCGGTGACACGCGGGCCCGCCTCGACGATCCCGCGATGCTCTACGAGCTCAAGCTCGACGGGGTCCGCATCGTCGCCCACAAGGCCGGAGGAAAGGTAAAGCTCGTTTACCGGTCGTCTCGGGACGCGTCGAAGGTGTACCCCGAGATCGCCTCGGCCATCTCCGCGCTCCCTCACGACGACCTCGTGCTCGACGGTGAGATCGTGGCGCTCGGCCCCGATGGCCTCCCGAGCTTCGAGCTGCTCCAGCGGCGCATCGCCGCCGAGACGGGAGACGTGGCGCGCGCGATGCGCTCGTTGCCCGTGGCCTACCTCGTGTTCGACGCCCTCGCCGTGCACGGGCGAGACGTGCGCGGAGAAGCGCTCGAGCGGCGCAAGGCGTTCGTCACGGAGCTCTTGCCGTCGCGCGCGGTCGTCGCGCCCCACGACGGGTACGTGGGCCGAGGGGCCGAGCTCTACGCCATGTGCGAGGCGAAGGGGCTCGAGGGGGTCGTCGGCAAGCGGCTCGGGTCGCGCTACCGCCCGGGAGAACGCACGTCCGATTGGGTGAAGTGGAAGACCTACCTCGAGGACGACTTCGTCGTGGTCGGCTTCACCGAAGGCGAGGGGAGCCGCAAGGCGCTCGGAGCGCTCGACCTCGCGACCTACGAGGGCGGGCGGCTCGTCGTGCGCGGCAAGGTGGGCTCGGGGCTCGGAGACCGCGTGCTCACGGTGCTGTCGGCCGTCCTGCCGACGCTCTCCGTGGCCGAGCCCGCCGCGGAGGGGCCCGTGGGAAAAGGAGCCTCGGCGTTACGTCGCGCCTCACCTCGTCGTGAAGGTGCGCTACTTCGGGTACTCGAGCGACGGTCACCTCCGGGGGCCCGTCTTCTTGGGCATCCGCGACGACGTGGCGCCCACGTCGTGCGTCTCCGGACCTACGAGAGAGAGACCATGAAGATCATCGTCATCGGCGGGGGAATCATCGGCACGGCGGCGGCCCTTCGGCTCCGTGATCGAGGGGCGAACGTCACGGTGCTCGAGCGCGCGGTCATCGGAGCCGAGGCCTCCACGGTCGCGGCGGGCATCTTGGGCGGGCAGGTCGAGGCGCACGACGAGGCCCAGCTCCGCACGTTCGTCCGCGCGCGGGACGGCTACGCGTCCTTCGTGGCCGACCTCGAGCAGCGCACGGGCATCGCCGTGGGGCACAAGGTGTGCGGCATCGTGAAGCTCGTCGAGAACGAGGCGCGCGCCCGAAAAGACTGCGATCTGCACGCATCTCTCGGGCTCCGCGCCGAGCTCCTGCAGGGGCCCGAGGTGCGCGAGGTCGAGCCCTCCGTGGCCGAGGATCGTCGCCTCGCGCTCTATTTCCCGGACGACGCCCAGGTCGAGCCGGAGCGGCTCCTCCGCGCCCTGACCGTCGCCGCGCACGCCGCGGGCGTCACCCTCCGGACGGGGGCGCACGTGACGGGCCTCGTGGTCTCGGGCGGCGTGTGTCGCGGGGTCTCGGTGGGATCGGAGACCATCGGGGCCGACGCGGTGGTGCTCGCGGCCGGGAGCTGGGCCTCCCTCGTCCCCGGCGTTCCCTCGGAGACTCCGCGTGTCACGCCCGCGCGGGGTCAGATCGTCGCGCTCGAGCAGCGGCCCGCGCGCACGAAGCGGATCGTGTTCCACGAGGGCGGGTACGTGGTGCCGCGGGGCGACGGTCGTGTGCTCTGCGGCTCCACCGTGGAGCACGTCGGCTACGAGAAGGCCGTAACGGCGAAGGGCCTCGTCGACATCCTCTCGACGGCCTGCTCCGCGGTGCCTTCGCTCGCGTCCGCCACGCTCTCGGGCACGGCGTCGAACTTCCGTCCCCTCGTCCGTGACGCCGACGGGCCGCTCGTCGGCGCGTCGAACCTCGCGGGCCTCCACCTCGCCACGGGCCACTACCGCAACGGGATCCTCCTCGCGAACGAGACCGCGAGCGCGGTGGTCACGGCCGTGCTCGGGCACTGAAGCGGGGGAGCCTCTGGCCCTTCGATGCGCTCTCCGCCGCGTCAGTCGCCCTTCGTGCGGGCGTCGATCTCGGCGATCGCTTCGGGGAGCTTCTTGTCGCGGCGCAAGCAGCGGAAGCAGTCGCTCCCCTTGAAGAAGCCGCAGCCGCTCGTGTACGAGAGCGTGCGTAGCTGTGGGAGGATTCGGGCGTCTCCGTCGGTCTTCACACGATCGAGCAGGGCATACTTCGCCTGGCAGGTCTGCGCCTCGCGGAGCTCGAGCCACACACGCACCGCGGGAGAGGCTCCGTCCCGAGCGGGGGCACGCGAGAGGGCCTCGAGGCACTTGGCCTTGGCCTTCGAGGGCTTCGTGACGCAGGTGAGCAGGGCGTCCGCGCCGCCGGCTCCGGCTCCCTCGCAGACGGAGACGGCCTTCGCCACGTGCGCGGCGTCGCTGTCGAACGCCTCGGAGAGGAGCTCTCTCACGGTCGCATCGTCGAACGCCGCCCCGTCCGCCTTCGCGAGCTCTCCGGCCGTATCGAGTGCATCCTGCACGTTTCCGGCGACGCGGTGCGCGCGGATCTTCGCCTTGAGGAGGCGCGGGTCGTTCGGGAGATTCTGCAGCAGGGCGTCGAGCGCCTTCGGCCCCTCGGCCTCGGCCTGGGCGATGCGTTCGGGGGTCACCGCGTTCGCTCGGGCAGGGGTCCCGCCGTCGGCCTCGAGCTCCTCGCTCGACAGCGGGAGCGTGCCTCGATGCGGCCGCGTCGCCGCCACGACGAGGGCGACGAGCAAGATCCCCGTGACGAGCGGTGCCCCCACGAGGATGGAGAGCTTGGCCTCGCGGGGGAGGGCGCGTGCCCCGGGCGGTAGCCGCGCGTCGAGCGCGAGCAGGGTGGCCTTCGTGCGCTCGAGGAGCGCGCGGGGATCGAGCGCGCGCGTCGCCCCGCCGTGGGGCGCCTCGAGGGAGCCCGGGGCGATCGTCTTCGCGGACACGTCGTCGGGGTGAAACGCTTGGCTCGACATGGGAGCCACCACGGCCACGCTCGGTGGGGGCGTCGCTCCGCGTGCCGCCTGCTCGAGCGCCACGACCGCGTCGCGGACACTCGGGTACCGGTCCTCGGGCACCTTGGCGAGCATGCGGGCCACCACGGCCTCGACCTCCGGGGGCACGGCCACGTTCGGCGCGATGTCGGCCATCGCGGGCACGGGCGTGTTGAGGTGCGCGGCGAGGTACCCCATCACGGTCTCCGAATCGAACGGGCGCTTCCCGGTGAGGAGCTCGAAGAGGATGATGCCGAACGCGTAGAGATCGGCCCGTGCGTCGACGGGCTGGCCGAGCGCCTGTTCGGGCGACATGTACTCGGGCGTCCCGAAGATGGCGCCCGCGGCCGTGAGCGCGGCGCCCTCCGCTCCGCGCGTCGGGACCTTGGCGATGCCGAAATCCAGCACCTTCACGAGCTCGGGCTCCCCCTCGCGCGGCACGAGCATCACGTTCTCGGGCTTGAGGTCGCGGTGCACGATCCCCATGCCGTGGGCCTTCGTGAGCGCGGCCCCCATCTGGGTGGCGATCGCGACCACACGATCCAACGGGAGCGGGCCGGCCTCGACCACGTCGCGCAGGGCCTCCCCCTTGACGAGCTCGAGCACCAAGAAGAAGAGCCCGTCCTCGGTGGTGCCGAAGTCGCTCGCGGAGACCACGTTCGGGTGGTCGATGTGCGCCGCGGCGATGGCCTCGCGCTCGAAGCGGGCCACGATCTCCTTATTTTCTCGGGCCTCCGAGAGCAGCACCTTGAGCGCGACCTGCTTGCGCATGTGCACGTGCTCGGCCAGGTACACGGCCCCCATGGCGCCCTCGCCGAGGGGGCGCTCGATGCGGTAGCGCCCGCCGACGACCGAGCCCGGGGTGAGCGTGGTCAGGGTCGGGGGTTCGGCCGAAGGCTCGCTCACGGGCCATCATCGTACACGCCGACCGGCGCGAGCACACCCGTTCAGGCGATCCCGAGCAGCCTGGCCGCGTTGTCCCAGAAGATCTTGCGGCGGAGCTCGCGCCGCTCTTCCGTCACGATGAGCACCCGCGCGATCGGGAGCGCCGCCGAGTAGAACGGAAAGTCGGAGCCGAGGAGGATTTTGTCGGGGTTCCCGCGCTCGAGCAGCGTGCGAACACCCGCGAGCCCTTGGGAAGATATCTCCATGTAAACATTGGGATATTTTCGACAGAGCTCCATCGCCGCCTCGAGCTGCAGGGCGCCCGCGTGGCCGAGGATGAACGTCGTGTGCGGGTTCTCCGCGATGGGCTTCTCGTAGTGGCGCACCTGGGTGAGGTAGCGGCCCAAGACGGGCTCGATGCCCACGGGCCCGCAGTGCCACAGCACCGGGATCTTCGCGTCGGCGCAGAGCCTGTAGAGCTTCATGGCGCGAGGGTCGTCGGGGCGCACCATCTGGACGGCGGGGTGCACCTTCACGCCGCGGGCGCCGCGTCGCACTTGCTCGGCGAGCTTTCCTTCGACGTCGTGCGAGTAGGGGTGCACCGAGCCGAACGACAGCAGCGCGCCGCGGGTCTTGTCTTGGGCGTCGAGCGCGTAGGTCGCGTTGTGGCTCAGCACCGGGAAGTCGATGGGCAGGAGCACCGAATGGCTTATCCCGAGCTCCTCCATCTCACGCATCAGGTTCGGGATCGTGTGGGTGCGGCGCATGCCGGTCGGCCCGATCGAGCGCGCGGCGAGGTCGGTCTTGAGCTCGCGGAGGTGGTCCTTCGTGAAGTTCCGGTTCGAGTACGGCACGAGATCGACCGGGCAGCACGAGGGCAGGTAGTGCTCGGTGCGATCCCAGTGTTTGTCGAGGTCGACCTGCATCGGCCGCACGTACGCGAGGGCGATGTGCGTGTGCACGTCGAGGATCGGCCCGAGCCCCTTGTCCTTCAGGACGACGCGGTCCTCGAACGACGAAAACCACGGCAAACGCCCGAGATCGGCGAGGTTTCGAAAGTACGTCGGGTGCATCGGTGCCGTCACTGGTCGCGGGAGGGAGCGGCCGCCGGGGGCGGGGGGATGTCCTTCGGGGCCTCGCTCTCGGGCACGAGGCGAATGGAGGCCGTGCCCTTGCCCGACGCGAGGCGCGCGATGCCGAACACGATCTCCGAGCCCGTGACCGTGCCGGTCGAGCGCACGATGCCCTGCGCGTCTTTCTTGAACGAGGCCGTCAGGATGAGGCCATTGACCTGCACCTCGGGCTTCTGCACGACGAGGTTCGCGGGCGCGGTGACGAGGGCCGCGGTGTCCGCGTCTTGGTCCTCGATGCAGCCGTTGATGGTCACGGTGTAACCCGTGGGCGGCGTCACGTTCGGCACGAAATCCGAGTACTCCTCGACGTTCCCGGCCTTGAGCGAAGGCACGACGCAGTCCGGCGCGGGCTTCAGGCGGCACGCCTTCTCGGCCGCGCATTCGGTCGGGCACTTGAGGGCGGGGTTGCGGTCGGCGTTCGTGAACTGAGCCCGCACGTTGCCGTTCGTGGCGTCGATCTCCATGCGGCCCCAGAGCTGAATTTGCACCGGGACCGGCTGCTCGATGTCCAGCAGGGCGAAGTACGAGCCGTTCGGAACGACCTTGGTGCCCGAGGTGCCCGAGCACTTGAAGTCGTAGGAAAAGAGGATGCGCTTGCGGACCGTGGTGGCCACACCGTCCTTCGTGGCGAGGCCCGGCTCGACCACGATCGCGAGCTTCTGACCGACGGGGAACGGGGCCTTGGGGCGGATGACGAGCCGCGTGTCCTCGGGGTCGACGTCGGACTCGCCGCCGAGCGTCTCGAGCTCGGTGTACGAGAAGAGGGGCTTCAGCTCTTCGCTGGCCTCGCCTCGTTCGTCAGGGAGATTGCCCTCGAGATCGAGGTCGAGCGGGACGATCTTCACGTCGAGGGTGGCGCGGTTCACGGGCTTCGTGAACGAGAGCACGAGGGGGGCCTTCACGTCGGTGAGGACCCCGTCCTTCGCGCCGACGACGACCACCTCCGGGGGCGCGACGTACCGCTCGCACGCCGTGGATCCGGCGACAACGGCGACCACGGCGAAGGGGGCGGCGTACGCGAAGGCTCGAGGAAAGAGAATGCTCATGGGACGCTCGCTCGCTCAGAAGAAGAAGGTGGTTCGGCCCTGGAGCAGCACGCTGCGCGCCGCGAAGCCGTCGGCGTTCTTGAAGGCGTCGCCCGGGAAGAGCACGGCGCCCTCGAGGTCGAACGCGAAGTGATCGTACATGCGGTACTGCACGCGCGCGTCGAGCTCGGTGCCGTAGAACGTGCCGGGCTTGCCGCCGGCGAAGTTCTGGAGGTCGTCCGAGATGTCGACGCCGTCTCGCCGCTGCTGGGAAAAAATTGGGTCGATGACCTTCGCGGGGGCCCACGCCATGAGCACGCCGCCGCGGATCAGGAGGTTCTCGACGGGGCGTACGTCGACCTGGGGGAAGATGGCGAACGCGTTCGTGAACGCACCCTGGGTCGCGACCGACTCGACGGGGATCGTCGGCGCCTTGAGGCTCTTCAGGAGCTCGGTCGCGGCGGCCGCCACGCGGCCCGTCTGGTAGGCGAGCGCGTGTTTGAACATGAGCAGACCCACGTTCGAGTCCTGCGCGAACGTGAACTGCGTGAGCGGCGTGCCGACCTGCGGGTCCGAGTCGCCCGAGGCGTAGTCGCCCTCGAAATACAGGCTGAATTTCGGGCGATCGTAGCGCACGACGCCGCGGAACCCGAGCTGTCGGACGGCCTGGCTCTGCGCCGGATCGTTCGTGATGACACGCAGGGCCTCGGAGACCTCGCGCGTCTTGCCGACGATGGCCGTCGCGTCGAAGCCCGCGTAGAGATCGCGGTACCGCGCCGTGGCGCGCGCGCCGAACGCGTTGATGTGCGTGTCGTTGCGGATGTCCCACCGGTACGCGTGGAAGCCGCGGAGCTCCACGTCCTTGACCGAGCGGTTCACCTCGGGCGCGAGGTAGCGCACCGCCGTCACCCACTGGTGCACGTCGTCGTTCAGGATCTGCGGGGCGTCGCCTACGACGCGGTCGTACGCGAGGATGAGGAAGCCGCCGTTGGTCTCCGATTTGTCACGCTGGTCCTTCGGCTTGAACGCCTCGAGCGGCTTCGTCGCGAAGAGGATGCGGTCGACCGAGTTGCCCCGGTTCGCGAAGCCGAAGCGGTTGTGGCGGCCGTCGCCGTCGTTCAGCGCCACGGCCGCGCCCGCGGTCGTCGCCTGGCGGCCGATGCGGAAGAGGCCGATGGGCGTGACGACGTCGCCGTAGAGGCGGCGCAAGAAGAGCGTGTCGGCGGGGCACGTCGAGAAGGTGTAACTATTCGGATCGAAAGGGTTTCCGTTCCGTGTATTGCCCATGCAAAGGCGGGCCGCGTTCACGTTCTTCGAGTTGATGTTGGCGCCGCTCGACGACTCGGGGGCCCGGCCGAGATCGCCGTTGTCGCCCCAGAGCACGCCGTCGAGCGCGTCCATCGAGGTCGTGATCTTCACCTTGTCGAGGTAGTCGACCGTGCCGTCCAAGCGGAGGCGATGCTCGACCCACGAGGCGTACCTCGCGGTCTCGTCGGCGAGGGCGAGGGGCTGCACCGTGAGCAAGTTCGCGCGGTACTCGGCGCCGCCTCGGAACCCGAGATCGCCGAGCGCCATGCGCGTCTTGGGGCCGCTCGGGTCGGCGTCGGACCAGGGCTCGGGAGGGTTGGCGTAGGCGAGGGAGCTCCCGAGGAGAGAGGCCGCTCCGAGGGCGATGGACGAGAAGAAAGGGACGATCCGCACAGTTCGAGGTTTTCACGGATCTCGCGCGGTCGGGCGTCTCTTTTCCGTGTCCGAGCCTTTGCCTCCGTGCGTCAACCGCGAGCGGCGCGCGCGAGGCGGGCGCGGACCTTCACGAGCACGTCGAGGTCGGCGGGCGGGAACGCCCTCGGGTCGAGCTCGTCCGAGGTAGCCCAGCGAACGGCGGCCACGTCTTTCGCGGTGGGCTCGGGCGAATCGGGGGTGAGCCTCGCCTCGTAGAAGAGCAGGAGCACGGTGCGCGCCGCCTCGGCGTACGTGTGGAAGGTCACCTCGACGATGTCCCCGATCTCGGCGCGGACCCCCAGCTCCTCGTCGAGCTCGCGCACGAGCGCGGCCTTCGGATCTTCGCCGGGCTCGACCTTTCCCCCTGGAAATTCCCACGCGTCGGCCAGGTGGCTGCCCTTCTTGCGTTGGGACAAGAGGACGCGCCCGTCGCGGATCACGACGGCGGCGGACACGATCACGGGGGAGGCGGACACGGCCCGAGCGTACCCGCGCCGACGCGTCGCGCAATCCGCTCCGGGCACAAAAGGGCGACCTCGGCCGATCGCCCGTGGGACCTACGTTTTGTCCTGCGGGCCGCGCCGCATTCGGTCTACCCTTCGCCCCGCCATGAACCCCCACACGACGCCCGAGCCGCATCTCCCGCCCAAAGCGCCCCCGCCGCCCGTTCTCCGCGCGGCGAAGTGGCCGCCGGACGACGACGCGCTCCCCCCGGGCGCGCCTGGAGGCGGCTTCGGCGGCGGTGGCATGGGAGGCGGCGACGAGGGCGACTTCAAGAAGGGCGCCACGAAGCCGATCGCGATCGCCGTCGGTGCGCTGCTCGTGGTCGGCGCCGGCGCGGCGCTCTTCTTCGGCCTCCGCAGCGACGCGAACAAGGTCTCCGCCAAGGAGATCGCCGAGGACAAGAAGGCCATCGCGCTCCTCAGCAAGGAGGAGCAGCTCCCCAAGTGGCGCGCCTGGGCGGCCCGCGAAGACTCGGGGAAGATGCAAGAAGAGGCCTTCGCGCAGCTCGCGTGGGCCAAAGACACGGAGGGCCTCAAGCTCATCGTGAAGGGGCTCTCGTCGAACGATCACCGCGTCCGCGGCACGGCGGCCACGGCGCTGCTCGAGTACGGCTCGCCCGCGGCCGACATGGCCAAACCCGAGCTCCTGAAGGCGCTGAAGCAGGCCGACGCGAGCGACAAACCCCAGATTTGCTGGGCCCTCGCCACCCTGAAGGAGCCTTCGGCGTTCGACGAGGTGCTCGCCGAGTACCGCCTCGGTCACCTCGCCAAGGTCCAGAAGCTCGACCAAAACCCTGCGTTCGACCCCGAGGTGCTCTCCTCGATGGTGTCGCTCGACAAGCTCGCGGCCCTCTCGAAGGACCCGAGCGACAGCGTGCGCCAGCTCGTGGCCACGGTGCTCTCCCGCACGGGCGACCCCAAGTGGCAGTCCCAGCTCACCGAGCTCGTCGTCGACAAGAGCGTCGACGTGGCGCGCGAGGCGGCCGTCGGCCTCGGCAAGATCGCGAACGAGGCCTCGATGGGGCCGCTCCTCACCGCGCTCAAGAACGCCGACAAGGACTCGCGCCAGAAGTTCCTCGAGGCGCTGCGTGACGGCGTCGGCACGAAGGGCCTCGTGCTCGCGCTGAAGAGCGTCCAGAAGGACGAGGTCTTGGTCAAGGGCCAGGCCGACCGCGAGAAATTCCAGACGAAGCAGCTCTTCGACCTCATGCGCGAGCTCCAAGATCCGCGCGGCGGCGACGCGCTCGCCGAGTACCTGAAGAGCGAGCCGAAGCCTCACTGGAAGACCGAGGCGGCCCTCCGCATGGCCGAGATCGGCGACCTCCGCGCGGTGCCCACGCTCGCGTGGCGCATGAAACAAGACCCGCTGAAGCTCTACGACAAGGACAAGGACCCCGAGTACCGGATGGACGACAACGAGCGCGTCGTCACGGCCCGCATGCTCGCCGACCTCGCCGTCCTCTACCCCGAGAAGCGCGAAGAGATCCGCAAAGAGGCCTACGAGTCGGTCATGTTCTGGCTGACCGACAAGCCGCAGCCGCACGCGAACGGCCTCCGTTTCCTCGCCGCGGCGGACGCCAAAGAGGCGCTCCCCCAGATGCGCAAGTGGTCCGACCCGACGGTGCCGCTCCCGAAAGAGGGGCAGCAGCAGATGCCCGAGTCGTGGGCCACGGCGCAGAGCGCGCTCCGCTACTCCGGTTGGATGAAGGCCGACTGGGGCCTCCTCGAGAAGCAGTTCACGCGCCGCCCGAACAACACCGACGTCACGATGGAGGGGCTCCAGCAGGGTGGCCTCGCCGTCCTCGGCATGACGCTCCGCGCGCTCGGCGTGGGCGCGTCGCACGGCATGGCCCACTGGGGCGACCCGAAGGCGTACCCCATCCTCGTGAAGTACATCGAGGACAAGCAGAACAACGAGCAGGCGCGCATCGAGGCGTGTTTCTCGCTCGGCTGGACCTCGACCGACGAGCAGATGAAAGAGATCGTCGGAAAAGTGAAGCAGTTTAACGGGAACGACCCGAAAACTGCAGTGATTCGGGCATGTTACCTCGAGTCGCTCATCCGCCGCCCGGTGCCTTCGGCCACGGCGGGGCTCATGGATCTCATGAAGGGCGACGTCGACCTCGAGGTGCGCCACCAGGCCGCCCGCGCGATCGGCATGGGCGGCCTCACGCCGGCGATCACGCAGCAGCTCTTCGAGAAGCTCAAGGACCCGAACGTGCGCTCCGACGCCACGCTCGCCCTCATGCTCGGCGCCGACGCCGACACCGTGAAGCGCGCGATCGCGACCTACGACAGCGCGGATCCGGCGGCCATGGAGGAGCTCAAGGTCACCTACAACCAGACCTTCGGCTACTGGTCCGACCGCAACTACGACACCGGCGACGTGGCCCGCTGGATCGAGAACGCCAACGCCTGCGCCCGCGTGAAGGTGCGCGACGCCCTGCAAGACTGGCCGCGCCTCATCCTCGCGCGCGCCCTCCAGGGCATCGACTACGACTCGGGCCCCCACTCGCTCACGCGCGTCCAGCTCCGTGTGCGCCTCCTCAAAGACGCTCGCGGCGCCGACGAGAAGAAGCGCCTCGAGGCGATCGAGATCCTCAAGTTCATGAAGGAGAAGGGCGTGCTCATGGCGCTCAAGGGCGAGACCGGGCCGCACGCCGAGCTCGCGCGCAAGGCCTTCTTCGAGGTCATGAACCCCAAGATCGTCACCGACGCTCTCCCCGACGCCCGCAAGCCCGCGGGTGGTCACCTCGTCCCGTAGTGCGCGCTCCGTCCCGTACCCTGCACCGTGCCGTGGGCGCGTCCGTCGCGTGGGCCCTCGGCGCGGTCGTGTGGCTCTCGGCGTGTGGGCCCGCCGTCGCCCCCGTCGAGGCGCCTCCCACGGGCCCCAAGGTCGTCGCCATCTCGATGCTGTCGAAAGAGGGGATCCCCCTCGAGTCGGCGTGTGTGCCGGCGGGGCCCGAGCGCTGCTTCGACGCCATCGACGACAACTGCAACGGCGTCATCGACGAGGGCTGCGGCATCGGCACAGGGCTCTTGCAGTTCACCTTGGCCTGGGGCGACAGCCCCGCCGACGTCGACCTCGTGCTCGTCGAGCCCAAGGGGTCGAAGGTGTTCGAGGGCAACCGCTCGTCGCGCACGGGCTTTCGCCTCGACCGGGACTGCCCCGGCGAGGACGGGTGCCACGGCCAGAACATCGAGAACATCTTCTTCGAGGGCGGAGAGCCACCGAAGGGGAAATACTCGCTCGAGGTGAAGCTCTCGGAGCTCCGCGGCGCCGAGACCCCGGTCAAGGTGCGCCTCGGCGCGCGTGTCGGGAGCCAGGTCTTCGGCGCCCAAATCGAGCTGCTTCCCGGCTCGACGACCGAGAAGCGCACCTTCACGTTCGAGATCTGAGCGGCGAGGTCTCCGCGGCCCGTCGCGAAGCGCCGTCGAGGTCCGCCGTGCGTCTACTCGGCGTCACGATCGAGCGTCGGGGCGTGGGACGCGTCGTTCGTGCGTTCAGGGTGCGGGTGTTCTCTCCACCAAACGACGGCGCGCGGATCGATCGAGAACAAATGGGATCGCGTGCCGAGCGGGCCGCGAGGGGAAGCGAAGGGCGCTGAACGAGCCTGGAAACGGCCGTTTTCTCCGAGAACAACGGCGCCTCGGCGCGCTCGGGGACCGTGTGGGCCCTCGCGCGGGGCTGGACGTACGCTCAGAACCCGAGGCCCGCGTAGATGGAGCCTTCGAGCCGAGGGAAGGCCTGGAGCGATTCGCCCTGGGGCGCGAAGGGGAACACGGCCGCGAGCTCGGCGCCGAGGAACGACGTCCCCCCGATGGTGGTCCGGCCGTGCACGAAGAGCTCCGGTCCGGCGGTGGCTGCGCGGTAGCGCTCCTCGAGCGGGTAGCCCGTCTGAGCGAGGGCCGCGCCGTCTCTGCGTCGCACGGTCTGGAGGGTGAGCTCCACGGCGAGGCCCCCTCCGAACCCGATCGTCGGAGCGCCGAGGGCGACCCTCCTCTCGACGCGGCCCCTCACCCCGAAGAGAGTGAAGAGGTTCTCGTTCTCGGCGTTCGTGTTGCCGGCGAGGTGGGCCGTGCCCATGAACCCCGCCGCCCAGTCGGCGTGCGCGTAGGCGTACCGGAGAGAGGCGCCGTGCGCGAAGGACGCGTACCCGCCGAGGGCCCCGGAGTACGCGACCGCGACCTCGTGGTAGGGCTTGGCGAGCGAGCCCGCGTAGGCCTCGAGGTCCTCGGGGGGGATCGTGCGCCCCTCGGTCAGCGCGAGGTGGTGAAGCTCGGCGCCCGAGACGCGAAGGTCGACGCCGCGCGAACGGGCCGCTTCGCGTACATGTACGATGATGCGCCCCTTGGGCACACGGACACGTACCTCACGGTCGGACCGAGAAAAGGCGGTCGCGAAGGGCGCGCGCTCTCCGAAGCGAAAGAACCTGTACCGCCACGCCGGGCCCGCCTCCCGAGGCAGAGAGATCTCGGCGGAGTCGGGGTAGGAGGCGTCGTGACCGAGCACCACGCCGAGGAGGGGCGAGCTCCCGGCGCGGCTCGTGGCCTTGGGGGGCGTGCCTCGCGCGGCCAGCTCCGAGGTGAGGTAGGCGACGGTCTCGGCGGCGGTGACGTGGCGATCGTCGTCGACGTCGCCTGCTCCGCCCATCGCTTGGAGGAAGAGCGAGGCCGCGGAGCCTTCGCCGCAGGGCCCCTCGGCACGCACGGTGAGGTCGGCCCCCTCGGCGTCGACGGAGAGCTCCGGGGCCGACGCTCCGCACCGATCGACGAACGCGACGCGTGCGATCGCGGGGATGTCCGCGGGCGGTGAGGGAGCGCGCGTAGAAGTTTCGTGGGCCAGCACGACGGCGATGACGGTGAGCTCACGTGGGGGGATCCGCGTGACCGTCTCGCGGGCGCGGGCGAGGGCAGCCTCGTGCTCGTCGAGGTGGGCGAGCACGGCGCGCCCCTCGGGGATCCACCCGTGATCGACGAAGGCGTCGCGCACGGCGCGGGCCTCCGCGTCGCGGTCGGGGGCGGACAGGACCACGAGCACACGCTCTCGGCCTCGCGCGGGCGAGGGCGCCTCGGCGCGCGCGGAGGCTGGGGTCGACGCGAGGGCGGCGAAGAGGAGCGCGGCTTTGATGGCGGATCGGCGGCGCATCGTCAGGTGTCGCAGGGCCACGCGGTGGGGACAGGCTCGGTCGGAGAGAGGCGACGCTCGAGCGTCACGCAGACGTCGGTCGCCGCGGCGCAGAGCCCTTCGGCGAGGCACGTTCGAAAGGCGACGCTCCGGCCCCGGTCGGAGCAGGCGAGCCCCGGGGTCCCCTTCGGGGGGAAGATCCGCGCGAGATCGAACGGGACAGGCGCGGTCTCGGGCTCGGGGCTCTCCACGTGGGCCGTGCAGAGCCGCGACGGGAGGGCCGTGGGGGCTTCGACGACGAAGGCGTCGCTCGCGCCGAGCCAGGCGTCGCCGTCGCGCGTGAGCCTCACGAGGTTGAGGCCGGACCTGGGAGAGTGTCCGGCGCGATCGACGAGGATTCGAGCCTCGGCGCTGCTCGGGGTGCGCTCGAGCCACACGACCCCGAGCGTGGCGCTCGCGCCGACGATGCGGTCCCCTTGGGATCCCTCGAGGACGCCCGGGCGGAGGTCGAGCGCGCCGTTGTCGTTCCCATCTGTGTAAAGTACAACGAACCCGCGCGCGAACCGCAAGGGGGTCCCTTCGCTCGGGACGAGCACCGGAGCTGCGAAGGCTTGGTCGGGGGGCGGGCGGCGAACGTCGAACGTGAGGTCCTCGCCGAGATCGCCCATGGGGCTGTCCCCCGTCGGCGCGAAGGCCGCGGCGTCCCGTGTGCGCCACACGAGCGCCGCGCGCGGGCTCTTGGGCGGAGAGGCGGCGAGCGCCCGCGCGTCCACGCGGAACGAGACGAGGCGGGTGGGGGCGTCCACGTTGGCCGACATCTCGCCGCACGCGGCGACGAGAAGCCCGAGGGCGAGGCCCATCGGTCGATGGCGGGAGTGCGCGCGCCCGTTCACGAGCCCTTGATATCCGAAGGGCCGCCTTCCGCGCAGCGAAATACGATCCGAACGCGACCCTCGTGGTGGCGTCAGCGGTCTTGATCGAGGACGATGACCGGTGACTTAGCGCGACGCACACGCCCGCTTCGCACGCTCGACGGTGGCCGGATCGGGCTTCTGCACGACGTCGCCGGGGAGCACCTCGGTCACCGTGAACGTGCCGAGCTCGACGTCGTACACGGCCCGAGGCGCACCCTCGGGCGACTCGTCGAACAGCACCACCGTCGCGCGAGGCCTCTCCGGAGGCATGCTCACGACGGCCCCCGCGAGGCGTGGTGGTCGCGCGCCGACGATGGCCTTGGCGTCGTCGGTCGAGGTCGCCACGTCGAGGATGGCCTCGGGGCACGACCCGGGTCGCGCCGAGAGCGCCCGCGCGCGTGCGAAGGTCTCTCCGTAGGCGGACGAGTCCTCCGTGACGACGACGCACCGCGGAAGATCGTGGGCCTCGCACGGAACGCCGTCGCAGTCGCGCGCGCCTCGAAGGTCGCACGAGAGGCCCAAGGTCGTCGTCTCGGTGGTGATGCGGTTCATGGCGCGCTTGGTCGTCGCGAAGTGGGCCACCACGAGGCCGCGCTGCCGAAGGTCGAGCGTCGTGCCGGAGACCTCGCGACGCATCGAAGGCGAGCGCGTGGACTCGGCCTCGGCGAAGCGGAGCACCACCTCGCGGGTCAGGTCGAACCCTTGGAAGCGGACGCGCGAGGCGTAGAGGGCTTCTAGGCGCTTTTTGTCGCGCTCGTCGTGGGCCTCGCGCCACTCGGCCACGGCGGCCTTGGCGGCGTTCTCGAGCGCGCCGTCGGGCGGGGGAGGGGGAGCTGGGGCGTGGGGCAGGGGAGCCACACGCTGGGGGGGCAGGTCCTCGCAGCCCGAGAGCAGCACCGCTGCGGTGAGGCACGAAAAGAGGCGACCCGAGGCACCCATCGACCCACCTCTACCAGGGCTCC
Organism: Myxococcales bacterium; assembly: GCA_016712525.1. Lineage (NCBI taxonomy): Bacteria > Pseudomonadati > Myxococcota > Myxococcia > Myxococcales > Myxococcales bacterium. The sequence continues at coordinate 2,416,811 of JADJQX010000007.1, read as the reverse complement.
CGCGCCCGCGCGACCTCGACCTTTGCCGCAAAAAATCGCCGTCTCGGGCCCGGTCCGTGTTTGACGCGTTGGGCTACGTCCCTATATGGAAGAACGCGCCATGAACATGCAAGTGAGCCGCAGGCGAACGGCGTGCCGATTCCAACCGACCGATGGGAGGGCGCAATGAACCCCCCCGTCATGATCGCGCTCATCGCTCTCGCCCACGCCGTCTTCGCGTGGTCGGCGATCCGGCGCTGGCAGCTCCTCCAGATTGGCAAGGGCGAGAACCGCTTCGACAAGATCGAAGACCGCATTCTGGCCGTCTGGAACTACGCGTTCAAACAAGAGAAGATGGACTACTACCAGCCTGCGGGCTGGGCCCATAAGCTCATCTTCGCGGGGTTCATCACCCTCACGCTCCGCACCCTGGTGCTCTGGGGCCGAGGCATCTACCCGAGCTGGAACCTCTTCATCCTCGGGCCCTCGCAGCCCGTGGGCAAGGTCTACGAGTTCGCGAAGGACCTCGTCGCCATCCTCGTCGTGGTGGGTGTGTCGGTGTTCTTCTACTTCCGCGTCGTGCGGCCGCAGAAGCGCATGACCCTCAACAAGGAGGCGATCCTCATCTTGGTCATCATCTTCACGATGATGATCACCGACATGATGTACGACGGCGCCTCGATGGTGCTCGCGTACCGTCAGGCCGAGCTCTGCGCGCCCGACTCGGTGCTCGCCACGGTCGAGCAGTGCAAGAAGATCGCCACGATCACCGCGCCGTATCCCATGGGCACGGAGGCGCACGCGAGCTTCTCGTTCTTCCCGTCGCCCGCGGGCTCGGCGTTCGCCACGGCGTTCAAGGGCCTCCCGGCCGGCGCCCTCATTTTGCTCGCGCAGGTAGGCTTCTGGACGCACTCGTCGCTCGTCCTCATCTTCCTCAACCTGCTCCCGCACTCGAAGCACTTCCACGTCATCACGGCGATCCCGAACGTCTTCCTGAAGAGCATGGACCCGCCCGGTCGCTTGAAGCCCATGGCCGAGAGCACCGAGAAGCTCATGGAGAAGCTCGAGGCCGCCGCCGGCATGGACGACCCGCTCGCCGGCGAGATCGGCGTCGCGCGGATCGACCAGTTCTCCTGGAAGGCCGTGCTCGACTTCTACACCTGCACCGAATGTGGGCGTTGCTCCGACAACTGCCCGGCGCACCGAACGGGCAAGGTCCTCTCGCCGAAGCACCTCACGCTCGCGCTCCGCGATCACCTCTACGACAACGAGGCGATGTGGGCCGACAAGGAGATGCGCTGGGGAGGCGCCGATCCGAACCTCGCCGAGCTCGGCATCGAGGGCGACAAGAGCCCCGAGCAGCGCATGGAAGAGGTCGAGGGCTCGAAGCTCCCGAAGGCCTTCACCATCACCGACCTCGTGCCCAACATCGTCCACCCGGACGTGCTTTGGGCCTGCACGACCTGCCGCGCCTGCGAGGAGCAGTGCCCGGTCATGATCTCGTACGTCGACAAGATCGTCGACATGCGCCGAAACCTCGTGATGGTGAAGAACGAGTTCCCCCACGAGCTCGCGAAGCCCTTCCAGGCCATGGAGGTGAACGGCAACCCGTGGAACCTCTCGCGCATGGACCGCAGCGCGTGGTCCGACGGGCTCGACATCCCCATGATGAGCGACAAACCCGACGCCGAGGTCCTCTACTGGGTGGGCTGCGCGGCCAGCTACGACGACCGCGCGAAGAAGATCGCGCGCTCCACGGCGAAGCTGCTCAAGGCCGCTGGCGTCGACTTCGCCATCTTGGGCCAAGAAGAGACCTGCACGGGCGACCCCGCGCGCCGCGCCGGCAACGAGCTCCTCTTCGCGACGCTCGCCGAGACGAACGCCGCGGTGCTCAACACCTACAAAGAGCAGGGCGGCGCCAAGACCGTCATCACGGCGTGCCCGCACTGCTTCAACACGATCAAGAACGAGTACCCCGACTTCGGCGCGAAGGTCGACGTCGTCCACCACACCGACTTCCTCATGGGCCTCCTCGCCATGGGGAAGCTCAAGCCCACGAAGCCCGTGACCGGCAAGGTCGTCTTCCACGACAGCTGCTACCTCGGTCGCTACAACGGCGTGTACGAGTCGCCCCGCGAGATCCTCCGCAGCATCCCAGGGGTCGAGCTCGTCGAGCCGGAGTACTGGACCAAACAGCGCGGCCTCTGCTGCGGCGCTGGCGGCGCGCAGATGTGGATGGAGGAGCAGAACAAGACGCGCGTGAACGTGAAGCGCACGCTCCAGCTCGTCGACACCGGCGCGAAGACGATCGCGACGGGCTGCCCGTTCTGCATGACCATGCTGACCGACGGCCTCAAGAGCCAGAGCCTCGAGGAGAAGATCCAGCAGCTCGACGTGGCCGAGCTCCTCGAGCGCTCGTGCATCTCCGAGGAGCTCCCGAGCCCCGCCCCCGAGGAAGAGGCCGCGGCCGCCGAAGAGTAGGCGCAAGGGTCCTGGCTCGCAGGTAGGCGCACATCGCCCTCGGATGTGCGCCTTGCCTATTTTGTCGCCGATTCGTATGCGTCGTTGCCGAGTGCCCGCCGAGATGAAACGCTACCCGAAGATGTCGGTTTCGCCCGGAGGCGCCATGAATCACCGTCGCGTTCGCAGGATCGGTCTCACGTCCCTCTTCGTGGTCGCGCCTCTCGTGGCGTGCATGGCGGCCTGTGGGAGCAGCGACCCCGGCTCCGAGCCGTTCCCCACGGGCCCCGACCCTAGCGCGACGAACGGCAACGGGAACGGCAACGGAAACGGCAACGGCTCGTTCGGCAACAGCACGCTCGACGGCGGAAGCGACGGTCAAGGCGCGTGCGCCGCGTCGGTCGCCGAGGTCGCCAAGGCCAAGGTCGACATCGTCTTCGTCATCGACAACTCCGGGTCGATGGGCGAGGAGATGACCCAGATCAAGACGAACGTGAACTCGTTCGCGCAGAAGATCGGGCAGACGGGCCTCGACTACCGCGTCATCTTCATCGTGCGAAAGGCGTCGAGCCCCACCCAGACGGGCCTCGTCATCTGCGTGCCGCCGCCCCTTGGCGGGGCGAACTGCGCCGACAACCCGCCCCTCTTCTGGCACATCAACCAGGACGTCCAGAGCACGAACTCGCTCTCGCTGATCCTGTCCACGTACGACAGCACCAACGCGGCGCTCGCGTGGAACAAGCACCTACGCGCCGACTCGTACAAGGTGTTCGTCGAGGTGACCGACGACCAGTCGCAGATGACCTCGCAGGCCTTCGATCAGGCCCTCTTGGCGAAAGCGCCGGCGGGGATGTTCGGCACCGCGGCGGACCGGCGCTACATCTTCCACACCATCGCGGGGTGGACGCCAGGCACGGCCTTCGTGACGGGCGCGCGGTGCTCGACGTCCGAGAACAACGGCTCACGCTACCAAGAGCTCAGCCAGCTCACGAAGGGCATCATCGACTCGGTCTGCAAGACCGACTACTCGGGCGTGCTCGACAACATCGCCAAGGGCACGGCCGACCGCCTCGCGTGCGAGCTCACCGTACCGACGCAAGCCTCCGCCGATCCGACGAAGGTCGCCGTGCAGGTCACGTTCCCGAACACCCCGCCGGCCGCCCTCGTGCGCGTGACGGACGCCTCCAAGTGCGCGCAGAACCCCGACGCCTGGTACTACGACGACAACGCGGCCCCGAAGCGCATCCTCCTCTGCGCCGACTTCTGCACGCGGGTGAACGCGCAGCAGGGCACGAAGATCCAAGCCCTCGTGGGCTGCAAGGCCGACGATCCGCGCTGAGCGGATCGGCCGCCGCGAGCGCGTCGGGAAGGATGGACCTGCGCCATCACACGGCACCCACCTGGGCTATCCGCGTGGTACGCTCCGGCACGTGAGCACTTGCCCCATCTGCCACGAAAAGGCGGCCCCGCGCGCAGAGAACCGTTCGTTTCCGTTCTGCGGGGCGAGGTGCCAAGCGGTCGATCTCGGCCGCTGGCTCTCCGAAGACTACCGGATCCCCACCTCCGAGCTCCCCGACGACGAGCTCGCGGCGGCCGCGAAGGAGAGGCTCTCGTGAAGCGCGCCGTCGCCCTCGGCCTTTTGGGTGCACTATGCACGCTCGCGGGCTCGGCCTCCGCGCAGCTCGTCCCTCCGCCGCCGTTCGGAGCTCCGAGCGCGGCGCCGCCTGGATACCCGCAGGGCCCGCCCGGCGCTCCCGGCGGAGGACCGCAGAGCGGCACGGTCGCGCAGCTGAACCAAGCCGAAAACGAGGACAGCGGCCGTCGCCTCGAGCTCGTGTACGCCGCGGCCGACGTGGGCGGCGGATTCTTCGCGGGCGGTGGCTCCGGGACGGGGCTCTTCGGGTTCGGCGGGGCGGTCGGCGTGCGCCTCGTCAGCTTCACGCTCGGGGCGCGTGTGCGCGATCTTGTCGGGGCGACGAACTCGCTGCTCCTGAACGCCGAAGGTGCCTACCACCTCGTGCTCGGCTCGGCCGATCTCGTGCTCGGCGCGCACGGCGGCTACTTCACGGTCACGAACGCGGGGGGCGGTTCGGGGGGCAACGTCGGTCTCGACGTCGGTGTCGACTACTACCTCTCGTCGCTCTTCTCCGTGGGCGCCACGGCCTCGCCGGGCCTCTATTTCGGCGGGGGCGATCCTGTCTTCGGCCTCTTCGTAGGTCCGCGCGCGGGGCTTCATTTCGGCCTCTGACGGCGATCACGGTCGTTCGCATGTAGGGTGCCGTGTGTGTGCAGTATGCAGCCTTCGGACACTTGCATGAATGCGGGCCGCGAGGCGTGTATCGTAAAGACCATGACCTCCTTTGCTCTCGGGCGTCCTGCGCTCGTCGCGGCGGCCGTAGCTCTCGCCCTCGTCTCTTCGTCCGAGGTCGCCCGCGCGCAAAATGAGCCTGCGCCGCCCGCCGCTCCGGAGCCGACGCCTCCCGCGGCCCCTGCGTCCACGGCCCCTCTGTCCACGGCTCCTGCCCCCGCTGCCCCCGCGCCGTCGGCGGCGCCCGCTCTCCCGGACGAGCTCCGCCCGAAAGGCGACGGGGCCACACCGGGAGCACCTCCAGCCGAGGCCAAGGGCGAAGAAGAGGGCTCGCGCCTCACCGAGCTCCTCTGGCTGAACGGCGAGCTCGGCGGGAGCTACGCCAACATGACATCGTTCTCGGTCGAGAACCTCGGCATCACGAAGGACTCGGGCGGCGGTTTCATGGCCGGCATCGGCGCGGGCATCCGCATCGTGGTCGTGAGCCTCGGCGTCAAGCTGCGCTGGCACAAGCTCTCCACCTTCAACCTCGTGCAGGCGAACGGCGAGCTCCTCTTCAAGCTCCCCATCTCCAAGGTGGACGTCCTCATCGGAGGCCACGGCGGCTACTCGGGCGTCGGTTCGCTCAACGACCTCTTCGCGAGCAACGCGGCCCAGAACGCCACCACCGCCGCCGACCTCACGAGCAACGTGAGCGTCCGGGGCTGGAACGCGGGCATCGACCTCGGGTTCGACTACTTCATCACGAACTACTTTTCCCTCGGGCTCGGCCTCACCGGGGACTTCCTCTATCTCCAAAGGCCGAAGTCGGCTCCGCCGGAGGGCTTCTCGGATCTGCCCCCCGAGGTGCAGGCCGAGTACCTGAACAGCGACGTGGCCAAATACGACGGAAAATCCGCGGGTTTCGGGTTCGCGGGCGCGCTGCGCATCGGCCTCCACCTCGGCCCGTGACCGCGTGGGCGTGCTCCTTGCGTCCCGCATCGACCGCGCCGAGCTCGCTTTGCTAAGGTAGCGGCGTGGCGCACGTTTTGTGGTGGCTCTTGCCGGCGGTGATCCCGGCCCTGCTCTTGCTGGGCGTGGTGCACTTCTCCGACACGCGCCGCGAGCCCGTGCCGCTCGTGCTCACGACGTTCTTCCTCGGCGGGGCGTTCGGTGGGGTCGCGTTCTACCTGCAGCACCTCGCCACGAAGTGGACCGGCCTCGACGTGAACGCGCACGTCTCGGGAGACGCTGGCGCGCTCGTCTTCATCTTCGCGTTCGTGGCGCCGATCCGCGAGGCTGCCAAGACGGCGGCCATGTGGCCCGCGTTCCGCTCGAAGCACTTCGACGAGCCCTACGACGGCGTGGTGTACGCCGCGGCCTCCGCGCTCGGGTTCGCCGTGACCGAGAACGCGCGCATGCTGATGACCCACCCGCACGCTGCGGTATGGCTCGCCCGCGCCGCGCTCGCGCTCCCGGCGAACGTCTTCTTCGCGACGACCTGGGGCTACGCGCTCGGCCGCGCGAAACGTCGGCGCGATCCCGGGCCCATTTTCCCGGCCGCGTGGACGCTCGCCACCCTCGTGCACGGCCTCTACGCGCACCTCGTGTGGGGGCGCGGCCCGGGAGCGCTCGTCGGCACTCTGCCCCTCCTCCTCGCGATGGGCACGCTCGCCTTCTTCGCCGCGCGTGACCTCCGGATCCGAGGAGACGCGCAAGCCGCCTCGGCCGACGGCAACCGGCTCGAGCCCGTGTCGATCGAGCCGGCGAGCGGGCCTCCGACCCTCGGGCGTGTGCGAGACGCACTCCGGCGCGAGGGGCGGCCGATCATGGTGCGCTGGATCGTGGTCGGCGCGCTCGTCACCGTGGGCGCGATGATGCTCGGTCTCGCTGCGTCGATCGCCTTCGGGCACTGGGCCAAGGTCGACTTTTCCCTGGTCGACGAGCACGACGTCGCCACCACCGCGCCCGTGGCCCTCCTCGGGGCGGGCGTGCTCTCGGCGTTCCCCTTGAGCGGGTACCTCATCGCCAAGGCGTCGCAGCTCCCCACGCTGCTCGAGCCCGCCCTCGCGACGGCGCTCGCGATCGGGCTCGTCCTCGCGGTCCTCGGGTTCGCGGCGCCCATCTCGCTCCTCTTCGCGTTCGCCTTCTCGCCCATCGCGTGGGTGCTCGCGTGCGCGGGGGCGTGGGTCGGTCGGCCTCCCGAGCCGTCGCACGGACACGGCTGAGGTCGAAGGGCTCCTCGCCGAAGCACCGCACACGTGACCGTCGTGGGCCTCCGGCATCCCCACTTGACTCCATCGCGCGATGACCGTAAGTGAGTACTCACTCAATAATGGGTCGCCCAGCCACCATCAAAGACGAGGCCCTCCTCGACGCGGCCCGCGAGGTCTTCCTCGAGCGAGGCCTCGCCGCGACGACGAGCGAGGTCGCTCACCGCGCCGGGGTGTCCGAGGGAACGCTCTTCAAGAGATTCGGGACGAAGACCCGCCTCTTCGAGTGCGCGATGAGCGCCGAGACCGACACCTCGGGCCTCGTCGAGGGGGTGGCATACGGCGCTCGCGGGAAGCCCGTCGAGGTGCTCTTCGAGGAGCTCGGCCTCGCGCTCCTCGCGAAGTTCCAACGCATCGTCCCGGCCGTGCTCACCCACCTCGTCGGCACGCTCGCCAAGGGAAATCCAGAGCTCCCGAGCTTCGTGACCGACGTCCCCCCACCGCTCCGCATGCTCGTCGCGGTCGAGGGGTTGCTCACCGCCCTCCGGGACGACGGCCGCATCGCCGAGGTCGACGTCCAGGTCTTGGCGCGCATGATCGTCGGCTCGATCTGGCAGTTCGTCTTCCTCGATTTCGCCATGAAGCGCTTCTTCGGCGGACGCGGGGCTCACCCGATGACCCCGGAGGACTACGTCCGGGGCCACGTCCGCATCATGCTGGCCGGCGTTCGCCGCCGGCCGGGCCGGGCTGCCCCGGCTCGAAAGGGCGCCACGAAGGGCACCCCCAAGAAGGCAAAGCGAGGAATGAATGAGTGACCGATCACCATCACGTATGCCCATGGCCGCCCTGCTCGGGGCCGTCGCCCTGCTCGCGCCCCGGGTCGCGCTCGCGCTCGAGCCGCTCGAGCCGTTCGTCGCCTCGGCCGAGACGCACGCCTTCGATGCCCGTGAGGCCCGGGCCGTGCTCGCCCAGCGCGAGACCGAGGCCGACTCGGCCACGGTCAGGCTCGCGCCGACGTTGGGCGTGACGGGCGTCTACACACGGAACCAGTTCGAGGCGCGGGTGGGGGACAAGCTCATCGTCCCCGAAAATCAGCTCGATCTCTACCTCACGGCCAACATGACGCTCGTCGACGTGGGGCAGTGGGAGCGTATGGGGGCGACCAAACGCACGCGTGAGGCCGCCGAGTCGCGCGCGAAGGCCACGCGGCTCGAGGTCACGCGGCTCGTCGTGCGGGACTACTACCAGGTCGTGGCGGCCGAGGCGGTGCTGTCCGCGGCGAGGCGCACGCTGGCGACGGCCGAGAAGAACCTCGCCTTCGTGACCACCCGAAAGGACGCAGGCTTCGCCCAGGAGCTCGACCAGAAGCGCGCCGAGGCCGAGGTCGCCAAGGGGCGCCAGCTCGTCGCCGACGCGACCTACCAAGTGGCGGCGTCGCGCCGTGCCCTCGAGACCGACTCCGGCAAGAAGCCCGCCGAGGGCGCCCCGGCGCTCGACGCCGACCTCACGCCCGAGGCCCCGCTCGCCGACTGGGAGGCGCGGTCGGGCTCGTCTCATCCGAGCGTGCGGGCCGCACAAGACGAGGCACGCGCCGCCGAGCGGCAGGCGAGCGCCACGCGGGCCGCTCTCTTGCCCACCCTGTCGGTCGGCGCCCAGAACCGCTTCACGAACGCGACGGGCTTCCAAGATCGGTCGAGCGTGTACGCGCTTACGGCCACGGTTGCCCTCAAGTTCGACGCCACTCAGATCGTGAACGGCAACGCGCTCGGGGATGCCGCCGTCGCCGCGCGGATCCGTGAAGAGAAGGCCACCGCGCAGGCGCGCGATCGGGTCTTCCTCGCGTGGCACGCCGTCCGAGCCCAGATCGACAAGGCCCAGGCCGCTCGCGCGGGGCTCGCTGCGAACCAGCTCGCGGCGCGCATCGCCCGGCAACGCTACGAGGCCGGCACGGCCACCTTCCTCGACGTCGTCACGGCCGAACGCGACGCCTTCGCCGGCGAGGTGACCCGCATCCAGGCGGACGGCGATCTCCTCTTGGGGCGCGCAGAGCTGCGCATCGCCGCGGGCAGCTTCGGAAAGGCGGACCGACCGTGAGCGAAGGGCGAAAGATCGCGCGGCCCATCCGCGGACGCGCGGGCATCGTCACCCGCGTTCGCACCATGGCCCTCGCCGGGGTGCGCATGATGTTTCACGATCGCTTGAAAATGGCGGGCACCATGCTCGGTGTCGTCTTCGCGGTCGTGCTCTCGAACCAGCAGCTCGGGACGTTCTTGGGCCTGCTCTACAAGAACGTCATGCTCGTCCGGAACACCCCGGCCGACATCTGGATCCTGCCTCCGGGCGCCGAGACGACCCAAGGCGGAAAGGTCGTCCCCTACGCCGACATCCTGGCCGCCCGCACGGCGAAGGGCGTGGCCGCGGCCGAGCCGCTCGTGCTCCAGACCGTGCAAATTTCCCTGCCCGGTGGCGGTCAAGAGCCGCTCAACCTCGTCGGGGTGGCGGCGCCCTCGTACCTCGGCGGGCCCTGGAACATGGTGCAGGGGGACCCCAAGGTCCTCACGCGCCCCGACACGATGATCTTCGAGGACTCGGAGCGCGAGGTGTTAGGGGGCCTCAACGTCGGGAGCGTGCGTGAGGTGAATGGCAGGAAGGTCACAGTGGGCGGCTTCAGCTGGGGCCTCATCCCGTTCGGGCCGAGCTACTGCTTCGCCGACTACGAGCTCGCCCGTGAGCTCACGAAGCTCCCTCGCGATCGCGTGAATTTCGGGCTCGTCAAGCTCGAGCCCGGCGCCGATCCGAACGCCGTGAAGGCCGAGCTCAAGTCGCGCCTCCACGACTCGGACCTCATGACGCGGCCCGAGTTCGAGCGGGCCATCGTGAAGAACGTGCTCACGAAGACCCCCATCGGCATCACCTTCGGCACGAGCACCGTCTTCGGGCTCATCGTCGGCTTCGTGATCGTGTCGCTGTCGATGTTCAGCGCCGTCGTCGACAACATCCGCGAGTTCGGGACGCTCAAGGCCATCGGCGCCAAGATGACAGACCTCGCGATCTTGCTGTTCGTCCAGTCGCTCATCTACGGCGTGCTCGGCTCGATCATCGGGCTCTTCGCCGTCTCTCGCATCGCGGTCGGGGTGCGTTCGGCGAAGCTCGCGCTGAACCTCCCTCCGCAGCTCACGTTGGGCACGATCGTGGTCATGGTGCTCATGTGCGTGATGGCCTCGAGCCTCGCCCTCCTTCGGCTCCGCAAGGTGGAGCCCGCCATGGTGTTCCGATGACGTACGCGATCGAGTGCCGCAACGTGCAGAAGACGTACGGCTCGGGGCCTACGGCGTACCAGGCGCTGAAGGGCGTCGACTTCGTGGCCGAGCCCGGCGAGTTCGTCATGCTGTCCGGCCCGTCGGGTAGCGGGAAGACCACGCTGCTCTCCATCCTCGGCTGCGTGCTCACGGCGTCGAGCGGCACGGTGAAGCTCCTCGACGACGACATCTCGAAGACGAAGGAGAGCGCGCTGCCCGAGCTGCGGCTCTCGTACGTCGGGTTCGTGTTCCAATCCCACAACCTGCTCGCGTCTCTCACAGCTACCGAGAACGTGGTCATGTTGCTCCAGCTCCGCGGCTACTCGCACAGGGCCGCCGTGGCCGAGGCCCACAAGCTGCTCGGCGAGGTCGGCCTCGGCGAGAAGGTCGACTCGAAGCCGGGCGATCTCTCGGGCGGCCAACGCCAACGCGTGGCCATCGCCCGGGCCCTCGCGGGCTCGCCCCCCATCCTCCTCGCCGACGAGCCCACCGCGGCCCTCGACGCGCAGAACGGCCTCGCCATCACACAGACCTTGAAGGCGCTCGCGAAGGATCACGGCCACACCGTCGTGGTCGTCACGCACGACAACCGCATTTTTCATCTCGCCGATCGCATCGTTCACATCGAAGACGGCCTCATCGTGGAGAAGTCATGAAGCACCGTGTTTCCCCAGGTTCCGTCGTGTTCACGCTGTTTCTCCTCTTCGCCGCGGGCATGGTGACGAAGTCGGTGCTCGCCGGGCCTCAGACCGTGCCCGGCGAGAAAGAGCTCAAGAAGACCGAGCGCGAGGCGAAGCCCAAGGCGGGCACGGACGAGCGCACCCAGATCCCCGAGGGCAAGCTCGTCGCCGGCAACGGCATCATCGAGCCGGCCGACCGCGAGACCAAGCTCGCGAGCCACATCCCCGGCCGCATCAAGTCCGTGCTCGTCAAAGAAGGGGACGAGGTCGCCCCGGGCGCGCCCATCGCCGAGCTCGAGAACGACGCCGAGAAGGCCGCCCTCGACGCGTCCGAGGCCGACCTCGCCGTGCGCCGAGCCGAGCTCATGAGGACGACACGCGGGCTCCGAAAAGAAGATCGCGACGCCATCGTGGCCGACACCGACAGCGCGAAGGCGCGCGCGGAGCTCTCGCAAGGGGCGCTCCAGCGCGTCGAGGTCGCATCGAAGGGCGGCGCCGCCACCGCCGACGAGCTCGACCGCGCCCGCCGCCAAGCCGAGGCCGACAAGGGGCTCCTCGAGGCCGCCGAAGCCCGGCGCCGCGCGGCCCTCGCAGGGGCGCGCGCCGAGGACGTGTACGTCGCTCAATCGAACGTCCAGGCCGCCGTCGCGAGGAGGGATCAGGCCAGGTCGACCCTCGATCGCCTCACGATTCGTTCGCCCATCGCGGGCCGCGTGCTCCAGGTCAAGCTCCGCGCCGGCGAGTACTACAACCCCCAAGGCGGTGATCCGATCGCGATCGTGGGCGACACGAGCAAGCTCCGCGTCCGCATGGACCTCGACGAGCGGGATCTTGCCAAGGTGAAGGTCGGCGCGAAGGGGTTCGTCACGCTGAACGCCTATCCGGGCCGAAAATTCGCGGCGCGTGTCGTCGAGCTCGGGCGACGCATGGGCCGCAAGAACGTGCGCACGGACGACCCGACCGAGCGCATCGACACCAAGATCCTCGAGGTCCTGCTCGAGCTGGACGATCGCGACGGGCTCGTGCCCGGTCTCCGCGTCGTGAGCTACGTGGAAGAGGGATGAGCCGCCTCGGCGTCGCGGTCATCGTCGGCGTCCTCGTCTCGTGCACCTCGCCCCGTCCGGGAAGTGGAGGGCCCGCCCCGATCGGCTCGGCGGCTCCCGTGGCGAAGGCCGCGCCCGACGCCTCTCGAGGGCGCGATGCCTCCCGCAACTCGAACGGCACCCTCCGGGACTTCGGTCCCCTCCCGAAGGGTGTCCCGGGCAGGGTGGTCGTGTTTCGGTACGAGGACTTCGGGCCGGAATCGCTCGCCGCGCCGCTGCTCGGGGCCGAGTGTTATCCCTTCGGGGCCTGCTGCTGCTCCGAGCCCGACGATCGCTTCGACGTCCGCGTCGTCGTCTACACGGGGCCCGAGGGTGATCTCCGGGAAAGGTACCCCTCGGGGCCTACCCTGGGGGACTACCGATTCGTACCGCGGACCGCCGCGCTCGCGCACGTCGACGCCGCGCTGAAGGACCTCGAGGGTGCCGGCGCCGACGATGGGCTCACGGGGCTCGTGGCTCGCCTCCGCGCCACGCGGAAAACCCTCGTCGAGGGGCTTCGCTGACTGCCGCTTTCAGTTGTGGATCCACACCACGCTGCCCGTGAGCGCGACGGACGCCCCGTGCCACCCCTCGGGGACCTCGGGCTTGGTGAACCCGAAGAGCTTCGCCGCGTCCTTCGGGGCGAGGTTGATGCACCCGTGCGAGCGCGGAGTGCCGAACTGGTCGTGCCAGTAGGCCGCGTGGAGCGCGTATCCGTCTTTGAAGTATTGAATATAAGGCACGTCCCGGAGCTCGAACTCGGCCTCGGGTTGGCGGCTGTCCATCGTCGAGGCGACGTGCTTCGTATGCACTCGGAAAATGCCCTTCGGGGTCACGAAAGGGTTCTTCTCTTTGTCGTCGGACATGCCACCTGCGCCGGTCGACACGAGCGTGGCGTAGACGGGGGTGTCCCCTTCGACGGCGAGGAGCGTCTGTTTGGCGAGGTTGATCTCGATCCAGCGCTCGCCCTCTTTTCCCCATTTCGGCATCTTGCGAATGGGGTCGAGGCGGGCCGACTCTTTGGCATTCACGAGCGTCCCGTCTTTGAGCACGTGAAAGTGCTCTCCATTGACGATTCGCTGCTTTTTCTCGACCTCGAGGGCCTGGCGCCACGGGATCTCGGCGCCCGGCGCGAGGTGTTTTCCCTCGAGTGACCAGCGCTTCGCGCCCGGCTTGGTCACGAACACGATGGGGAGCTGGAGGGCGCCCTCACCCTTGCCGAGCTCGACCCCGTGGAACGCCGTGCCGCGCACGATCCGGACACGGTCGGCAGGCATCAGCAAGAGATCCGGCGTGAGGAGGTATCGGCGTTTGTCGTTCCGGAGGCTCGCGACGAACGAAATGCCCAGCCGACGCATCGGTCGCGCGGCGTCGAGGGGAATGCAGGTCGGTTGACCGGCCGGGCACGACGAGCCCGCGTCGGCGTCGGGTTTGTGCGAAAAGACGAGCCCCGACAGGTTCGGGACGTACTTCCCGTCCGAGAGAAAGTCGGGAGTCGGATCGTCCTTTCCGTCGGTGGCCCAGGCCGCGAGCACCCCGGGGGAGGGCTCGATGGGGAGCTTCTGGTCGGGGAGGGACGCGAGCTGCGGATACCCGCCCTCTTTGGCCTCGTCGGCCTCGGCCGCTTCGAGCGTGCGGAAGTGTTTGTCCCAGTCGGACTCGAGCGACTTCGCTTCGGCCTCGGTGGGGAAACGTGTGTAGAAGGGCGCGTGCGAGGTGCGCACCACGGCGTACCCGTACGGGAGGCCCGCGGTGAGCTCGGGCCTCCGTGACGAGGCCTTCACGATGGCGTCGTCGAGGTTGCCCGTCGCCTCGCGGCCGACGCACACGAAGCCGCGTGGCGTGATCGGGATCCATCCGCCCGCGCAGCCCTCCTTCGACGCGACCCCGCCGCGCGTGCCGACGATCGCGCCCGCGCGCAGGTACCCTATCTTCTTCGCGTTGGGGCTCGGGCTCTCGAAGACCCACGTCTCCATGGCGCGCGCGGCGATCTTGCCGCCCTCGGCCTTCGGCACCGTGGCCGGCTCGGACGGGCCCGCCGAAGGGTCGGTCGCGGCGGTCTCGAGCGCGAGGGGAGAGGCGTCGGCGCTGCTCGGCTTCGACCCGCACGCCGCGAGGAACGCGGACGCGGCGAGCACGGCGGTCGCGAGGAGAGGCGAGGCGAGGAGGGCGCGGGAGCGGATCGGGACCACGCCTCTTCGCTACCAAGAAGCGCCCGAAATCCAAAAAAACGCGCGTCTCCGCGTCCGTTCGAGTCGCGTGGGCGCCCGCGCTCGGGAGGGAGGGCCCGAGCCCGGCAGTTTACGGTGCGCGTGCTACGGTGCGGCGTGCGTCTCGTGCTCGAAGGCCTCACGGGGACCGGCAAATCGTCGACGATCGCCGCGCTCGGTCGGATCGGCCTCGCGCCCGCGTGTGTGGTGTCCGAGGAGGAGACGCTCGGAGACGCGATGGACGAGCTCCCGCCGGACGAGCGCGTCGGCCCCGCCTTTACCCGGAGGCTCGAGGCCGTGATCGCGCGCCTCGAGCGAGAGCGTCCTTCCACGTTCCTGCTCGAACGCGGGCACCTGTCGTACATGGCGCTCGTCCCGCGGTGGGAGCTCGTAGACGCCTTCGACGCGCGCCTTGGGGACCTCGGGGCGCGCCTCGCGTTGCTCGTGGTCCCCGTCGAGGCGCTCTCCGCGCGCTCGCTCCTCCGCGAGGAGTACGGGGGCGCGGACTTCCAGGCGTTCGCGGAGCGGTTCGGCTCGGTCACGGCGGCCTTGGAGGCGCTTCGTGTCTCGCAGGCCCGGCGCGTCGACGCCCTCACCCGGACGCGCCTCCCGCATCGGACGTTCGACACGTCGAGCAAGGACTGGGACCGCGTCGCCCGAGACGTCGCCGCGTGGGCCGCCTCGCCGTGAGGCCCGAGCTCTTGCGCACAAAGACGTACACGCCGCCCGCGCTCGAGAGAGCACGACCGGCGTGGTTTGGGTGGCGTCCCCAAGGGGATTCGAACCCCTGTCGGCGGCGTGAAAAGCCGCTGTCCTGGGCCAACTAGACGATGGGGACGGAGAGGCGCCTCACGACGCCTCTCGGGAGCCCACGAGACGAGCTCGCGCGCACCCTAAGCTTTTGGCAGCGCGAAGACGCTCAGGCCTTCGTGAGCGCGTGGACCTGCGCCGAGAGGCGCGAGATCGTACGCGAGGCAGCCTTGACGTGGACGGCGCCCTTCGAGGCGGCCTTGTCGAGCTGCACGATGGCGACCTTGAGCGCGGTCGACGCCTCACCGGCGTTCTTCTCTTCGATGGCGACGCGGACGCGCTTCACGAAGGTACGAACGGCGGACGACACGGCGCGGTTGCGCGCGGTGCGGGTGATGCGCTGGCGGTTGCGCTTCTCGGCGGACGGATGATTGGCCACGGGAATCCTCTTCGTTTGCCCGAATCTACCGGTTTTCTCGGCTCGGGGCGGCGCACTCTATGAAAACTGGCCCCGATGTCAAGGCCCACGCGAAAGGTTGGAGCCGGGGCGCCGCCGGCATCGCGTGGAGCGCTCTATAGCGACGTCGCTCGACGTTGTCACGCGCGCCCGAGAGCACGCTGCCCCAGGCTTACGCCGGCCGGCCCGGGCTGGTAGGGTCCGCGCGATGGCGGCGAAAAAGAAGCCTCGAGAGGCGGAGCCCGAAGAGCGCGAGTCCCGCGCCCTCGACGGGGGGCTCCAGGGCGACGACGTGCGCTACGACCGCGCGCTCCGCCCGAAGTCGTTCGCGGACTACGTCGGCCAAGAGAAGCACAAGGAGAACCTCCGGGTGTTCGTCGAGGCCGCGAAGCGCCGCGGGGAGCCGCTCGACCACCTCCTCCTCTCCGGGCCGCCCGGCCTCGGGAAGACCACGCTCGCGCAGATCCTGGCCGCCGAGATGGGCGTCACGCTGCACATGACGAACGGCCCGGTGGTGGAGCACAAAGGCGCGCTCGCGGGCCTCCTCACGAAGCTCGGTCCACGCGACATCCTCTTCATCGACGAGATCCACCGCCTGAACCCGGTGGTCGAAGAGAGCCTCTACCCCGCCCTCGAAGACTTCCAGATCGACGTGGTCACGGGGGAGGGCGCGTTTTCGTCGTCGATCCAGATCCCGGTCCATCCGTTCACGCTCGTCGGCGCGACGACCCGCACGGGCCTCCTCACCGGGCCGCTGCTCTCGCGCTTCGGCCACTCCGTTCGCCTCGATTTTTACCCTCCGGAGGACCTCGCGCGCATCGTGACGCGGAGCGCGGAGCTGCTCTCCGTACCGATCACGAAGGGGGCCGCGTACGCCGTCGCCGTGCGGTCGCGCGGGACGCCTCGTGTCGCGAACCGGCTCCTCCGCCGCGTGCGGGACTTCGCCGAGGTGCTCGGCACGGGCGTCGTCGACGAGCGCTCCGTGTCCGAGGCCTGCGCGCGGCTCGACGTCGACGACAAGGGCTTCGACGAGATGGACCGGCGCCTCCTCAAGGTGATCCTCGACGACTACGACGGCGGCCCCGTCGGCGTGGAGACCCTCGCCGCCGCCCTCGGCGAGCCCCGCGACACGATCGAGGACGTGTACGAGCCCTACCTCCTCCAACAGGGGTACCTCGGCCGAACCCCGCGAGGGCGCATCGCGACGAAGCGCGCCTACGAGCACTTCGGCCTCACGAAGCCGCAGGCGGCCGTCGCGCTCCAGGCCGGGCTCTTCACGGAGCGTGACGACGACTGAACGCCCACGCAGGGCGCGGGCTTTCGCTTTGCGGCGAAACCCTCGTCGTGTCTATACTTTGTGAATATGGCCTCCGGCCCCGTGCTCGTGGTCGACGACGACAACGTCAGCCGCCATGTCTTGGTTCAGGCGCTCACGCAGGCGGGCATCGCTGCGGTGGCGGTCGCGTCCGGCACCGAGGCGCTCCGGGAGATCGACCGGCACAAACCCGACGTGGTCTTGCTCGACCTCGTCATGCCCCCGCCCGACGGCTACCAGATCCTCCGCATCTTGCGCGCCCGCCAAGACACGAAGGACGTCCCGATCGTGGTGCTCACCGCCCTCGACGCGGACGACGAGATCGCGCGCGCCTTCGAGGCCGGCGCCGACGACTTCTTGCGCAAGCCCTTCAAGCCCGTCGAGCTCGTCTCGCGTGTTCGGGGGCAGGTGCGCCTCCGAGCCGCGAAGGACGAGCTGGCGCGCCGCGAAAAAGACGCCCTCGTCGTGACCGAGCTCACGCAGGCGCTCGCCTCGAACCTCGACTTCCGCGGCATCCTGTTCACGGTCGTGCAGCGCATCGCCGAGGTCGCCGAGGTCGACCGCGTCTCCATCGTGCTCGTGCGCGAGGGAAACGTGGGCTACGTCGTCGCCGCGTCGGACGACGAGCAGCTCCGCGATCTCCCCATCGATCTGGCTAAATATCCAGAAATACAAGAGGTTTTGACGTCGGGGGCCACGCTCGTCATCTCCGACTCGGCGACCCACCCTGTGCTCGAGATCTTTCGCAGCGAGGGGCACAAGCTCGCCTTCTCCTCGATCGCGATCTTGCCCATCCTCTACGAAGGTCGCGCGATGGGCGTGCTCTCGCTCAGGTCGAGGGAGCGCGACGCCTTCGGTGACCGGGCGCTCTCGCTCTGCCGCACGGTTTCGAGCGCCATGGCCATCGCCCTCCGCAACGCGCGCGTCCTCCAGACGCTCCGCGACCAGACGCAGCAGGTCACCGTCGCGCGTTTCGAGGCCGAGCGGCGCATGCGCACCCTCCAGAGGTACGCCGACTTCTTCGAGAGCTCGGGCGACGGCATCGTCGTGATCGATCTCGACGGCCACCTCCAGTTCTCGAACCCGCGCGCCCGCGACATCACGGGCTACGAGGAGGACGCGCTCCGCGGTCGGCGCCTCCAGGACCTCTTCGAGTGCCCCAGGATCGCGAACGAGCTCGGGAGCGGCTTCGCGAAGGGCGTGTTCCCGAAGGGCGTCGACGTGAGGGTGCGGCGCGCCGACGGCAAGATCGTCGTCCTCAACGTGAACTTCAGCTCGGTGCTCCGCGAGGACGGCATCGTGCTCTGCTCGTTCCGGGACGTGACCCGCGAGCGCGAGGTCGCCGCCGAGCTCGTCAAGACGAAGGACTTTCTCCAGCGTGTCATCGACTCGTCGGTCGACGGCATCATCACCGCGGATCTCCGCGGCAAGGTGATCCTCTTCAACAGCGCCGCCGAGCGCATCTACGGGCGCGGGGCCGCCGAGGTCGTCGGGGGCCGCGTGCACACGCTCTACCCGCAGGGCGGCGCGGCGCGCATCATGAAGATGATCCGCGCGGGGGGGGGCCGTGTGCAAGGCGTCCGCACCGAGATCGTCGACGGAGCCGGCGCGGTCATCCCGGTGCTCTTCTCCGGCGCGCTCATCTACGAGGGCGACACCCCGGTGGGCAGCGTGGGCATCTTCACCGACCTCCGCGAGAAGATGCAGATGGAGGCCCGCCTCCAAAAGGCCCAGGAGCAGATCCTCGCGCAAGAGCGCCAGGCCATCGTCGCCGAGCTCGCCGGCGCCGCGGCCCACGAGCTCAACCAACCGCTCACCGCGGTGCTGAACTACGCGCTCCTCCTTCGCCGCGTGCTCGAGCCCGGCACACCGGGAGGCCGAGCCGCCGAGGTCATCGCCTCGGAGACCGAGCGTATGGCCGAAATCGTTAGGAAAATCGGGAAGATAACCAAGTACGAGACCAAGAGCTACGTCGGCAAGCAGAACATCTTGGACCTCGATCGCGCGAGCGACAGCACCGCCCCCGCGCCTGCACCCGAGGGGAGCCGCTCGTGAGCGCCGGTCCGAAGCCCGTCGCCTCGGTGCCGCCGATGTCGCTCGTGCCCGAGTCGACCGAGGTGCGCGTGCCGCCGGGCGAGCCGCCGAGGTACCCGTCGTACCGCGTGGTGCTCCACGAGCCGGGCTCCGGCATGCAGCTCCGCGTGGCCGACGTGCCCGCGCGGTGGCTCGACAAGCTCTTCGTCGCCTCGTGCTCCATCCCGACGAACGACGGTGAGCACGCCGTGGTCGAGTGGGCGGTGCGCACCCTCGCAGAGATCTTCCCGGATCACGGCGTCGGGGCGTACGTCGTTCGGCCCGGTGAGGCCGCGCGCATCGTGCGGTACGTGCCCGCGGCGTGCACCTCTCTCCCGCTCGGCGATGGTCCGCCTCGCCTCTTCGCCGGGTTCTCCGCCGAGATCGTGGTCGAGGCCGGTGAAGGGATCTCGCTCCACCTGGGGCTCGCCGAGGGGGCGTTCGGTGGGGAGGCCTCGCCCGAGCACGACATGATGCGCCGCGCGGCCCTCGCCGTGGAGCGAGGTATCGAAAGCGCGCGCGCGCACGAACGCGAGAAGCTCGCCGCGCGCGAGGTGAGCGCCCTGTCGGCGCACCTCGTGCAGACCGAGAAGCTCGCGTCGCTCGGTCAGCTCGCCGCCGGCATCGTGCACGAGCTCAACAACCCCCTCACCTCGATCGTCGCCTACACCGACGTGCTCTTGCGTAAGCAGCTCGTCGTGGGCGGTGAGCCCGAGGACGTCGAGCGGCTCCGGCGTATCGGCGAGAGCGCGGCGCGTATGCTCCGGTTCACGCGCGATCTCATGGCGTACGCGCGCCCCGCCCGAGAGACCCACGTCGCCGTGTCTCTCCACGGTGTCGTCGATCAGGCCCTCGCGTTCTGCGAGCACGTCCTCGACGACTCGCACGGCCGCGTCGAGCGCCTCTTCGCGCCCGAGGGCATCTTCGTCCGAGGCCTGCCCGAGCAGCTCACGCAGGTCTTCGTGAACCTCGTCACGAACGCGTGCCACGCGCTTCCCTCCTCGAACGGCGTCTTGTGGGTCCGCACGCGCCGCATGAAGGACGACGGCGCGGCCGAGGTCATCGTCGAGGACAACGGCGCCGGGATCCCGGCCGAGCACGTCGCCCAAGTCTTCGCGCCGTTCTTCACCACCAAGGCCCCCGGCCGCGGCACGGGGCTCGGCCTGTCGATCGTGAAGAACATCCTCGAGAACCACGACGCTCACATTCGTGTCGAGCCGCGGCCGGGCGGGGGGACGCGGTTCGTGCTCCAGTTTCCGCTCGTCGACATGTGAGAGCCGGGCGCCCGGAATCGCGGCCGCTTCGGGCTCCCGGCTTCAGCGCTCTTCCGTGCTCGTCGAGGTGCCTCGGGTCGGGCTCCAGGTGAAGGTGTCGACGAGCTTGGGCGGCCCTTCGACGAGGGTGTCGTCTTTGCCGATGACGAACCCCTCGATGCGCCCGTCCGGGTGCACGCAGAGGCGCACGAAGTGTTTGAACCCCGGATGCCCGAGCACCGTGAAGGCCTGCTGGTGCTCGAGGCCGAGCAGGGCGAGCAGCATGAGGAACACGCCGAAGAGCAGCGTCCCGAGGGCGGCCGTGCCCAACGTGACGGCCGTTCCGACGGCCATGCCCGCCCCGAGCACGCGTGGCAAGAACGCTCGCAGCACGAAGGGGAGGAGGCCGATGGCCGCGCCGAACGGTGCGGAGAGCGCCGCGATCGGCCTTCGATGGAGCCCCGCGTGGGCGACGAAGTAGAGCCCGGTCGCCGCGCCCGCCGCCATGAGCCCCTGCGCCGCGAGGAGCGCGTCTCCCTGGTAGGTGCGCGCGACCCAGAGCCCGAGCGACCCCACGACCGCCATCGCGAGATGCACGCCCCACCCGCTCCTCCCGAGGAGGAGCTTCACCGGTGTCCCGAGCGCGAGCTCACGGCTGGTCCTCGCGTCGGGGTAGGCGGCGTCGGGGTCCCCCGAGGGGGCGCGGTTGATACGTGTACCATGCAAGAACGCCCCGCCGCCCCCGGCCACGATGTGGCAGGAGGGGCCCACGGTGCGCCGCTCGTAGTGGTGGAAGTCTCCGGAAATGAAAAAGATTTTGTCCTTCTTGAGGTCGAGTCTCACGGCCTCGAGGGCGGCGGCGCCGGGCTCGTTGCGCTCTCCGTAGGCGAGGGCCGGGTCGGCCGACAGCACGAGCACGGCGCGCTCGGGGTGCTCCTTGCGGTGGCGCTTGAAGAAGGCACGCTGGCGGAAGTCGAGCCGCGAGAGCTGGCGGTCGATGCCGAAGAGGTCGAGTCCCCGGGCGAGCGGGAGCGCGAAGTAGCTCGCCTCTTGGAGCGGCACGTAGCCGCGCAGCGCGAGGTGGCGGCGCTTCTTCGCCGTGCGCCCCGTGAAGACACGCCGAAACGTCTCGAGCGCGCCGAGGAAGAGCTGCATCAGCCCCGAGACCTCGTCGAGGTGGAGCTGGCGGGCGACGAGCCCGACCTTTCGCCCCCGAACCTTCCGCAGGCGCCTGTCGAGCCTGCTCCCTCGCGCCCGATCGTCGGCGATGAAGCGCTCGTTCACGCGCTTGCGGAAGAGCCGCCCGAAGCCGTCGAGGCCGTCGTACCAGTCGTGGTTGCCCGGGACCCCGAGGAGCAGACGCGCGCGCTGCGTGTCTCGTGCGGCGCGGAGGGCCTCGTTCCAAGGCAAGACGAGGCGCTCGTGGATCTCGTCGGCCGTGGCGACGGGGTAGGCGATGTCGCCTCCCATCATGAGGATCTCGCCGCGAGGCAAGACGCGCTCTCCTTCGCTCGCAGGCGCCGAGGGGCCCTCGTCGTTCGGCAGGAGGTACTCGCGCGCGAGCATGCGCCCCACGGCGCGGCTCACGTCGCGGTCGTCGCCCGTGTCGGCGGCGAAGTCGATCCAAAGCGGGCGCCCGAGGCACTCGACCAGGCTGCCCGCGCCTCGTGAGGCACGAGGAGCCCCGAGCTCCGACACGGCGGCCCGGAGGAGCTCCGCGGGCGGGTCGGGGCGCATCCAGTCGCGCGAGTCGACGCTCTCGGCCGCGATGAAGCGCGACACGAACCCGCGAAGGTGCCCGAAGAGGGACGTGACGCCGTACCAGCGAATCCCGAACGGGGGATGTGCTCCCTGTTTGAACGCGAGCGGCGCGATCCCTTCGCCGCGCCCCTCGAGGCGTGTCGGCGGGGTGGCAGGTCGAGGTGCCGGAGGGAGGCTCGGCGCGCCGCTCTCCGGCGAGCCTTCCCGAGGGAGGCCGTCGTCGTCCGGGGAATTCGGCGCGTCGAGGGGCACCCGAGAAGTTTACCGTGCGGCGAGAACCCGGGCCGTGTTCTTCGCTCGTTTTCCGAGGGGGCCGTACGGAAATCGTCGAACACCTTTTCCGCCGATCGGGTTACCCTCGTCGGGCCCGCGAGCCTTCGCTCGTCTGCACGATCCATGCGCCCTAGGAAACTCTCGCTCCTCCTCGCCGGTCTCGCCGTAGCCCTCGGGCTCTCCGGGATCGCGCATGCCGTGAACCCCAACATTCGAGGTCGCGTCTCGGGTCAGGACAAGCTCCTGCCCGACGTGTACGCCGAAGCCGCGAAGCCCAAAGCCAACCGGTGGACTTGGCGCGAGCCGTCGCCCGCGGTCGAGGCGCAGTTCCGCACGCTCTCGGCGAACCTCTCGCGCGACGTGTGCATCGCGGCCACGTCCGCCTCGACGGCCGGACCTCAAGAGCCGGTCCTCATGAAGATCACGGGTGGCCGCATCGTGCCCACCACGCTGGCGGTGTCCCCCAAGACGAAGCTCGTCTTGAAGAACCTCGATCCCTTCCCACACAAGGCCTATATCGTCGGAAATAAAGGCTTTTCTGCCGAGGTGATCCAGCCCAACGGCACCCGCGAGTGGACGGCCCCCGACGGCAACGGTCGCTACGAGCTCCGCGACGAGCTCTACCCGAGCGTGCGCACCTGGGTCGTCGTCGACCCTCAAGTTCTCCAGGTGGCCTACCCCGGCCGCGACGGCGCCTTCGCCTTCGCCCTGCCCGCGGGGGACTACGTCTTGAAGGCGTACTTCGGTGGCAAGCGCGTCGGCAAGTCGACGTCGGTCGTCGCGAAGGATCGCGGAACGTTCGAGCTCAAGGAGCCCCTGAACCTCGCCGAGGGAGGGGACTAGTCGGTCATGATGATTCTGTCGCGCATCTGGGTCCTCATTCTCTCGCTGCTCGTCGGCGCGTCGATCTACATCGTGTCGCTCGCGGTCGGTCAGTACAACCGCGCCAACACCAAGGGCATGGACGACGCCCTCCTCGGCGACGGTCAGGTCGTCAACTGGGCGCTCCAGATCGACTCGCGCCGCAGGCTCGACACGCTCATCTTGCTCAGCACCGACGCGGGCGTCGTGAAGTCTCTCAAGGCCTCGAACGGCAAGGAGATCACGCCGGCCTCGAAGGACGAGGCGAAGAAGGCGCTCTCCTCGTACAACGAGAAGCTCCCGCCCGAGTACAAGAACGACGTGCTCTTCGCCGTCGATCGCGACGGTCGCGTCGTCGCGCAGCTCGGGTACGATGCCATCGCGGCCTTCCCGGAGTTCGAGCTCGGCGGATACCCAGCCGTGTTCGACGCGCTCCACGGCTTCTTGCGTGACGACAACTGGGTGCTCGGGGGCAAGCTCGCCCGCGTGGTGACCCGCCCCGTCGAGGCCGAGCTCGGTCAGCCGCCCCTCGGCGCCGTCGTCGGCCTCCGCTGGGTCGACTCGGGCTTCGCCAAGGAGATGGCGTCCCGCACGCGCACGAACGTCGCGTTCTTCGTCGCCGGCTCCAAGGTGGCGCAGGCCGCCCAAGAGGGCTTCGAGGACACCATCTTCGAGCGCCTCACGGCCGACGATCTCAAGGTCGAGGCCCAAGACAAGGTCTTCAGCGAGGTGCACGCCCTCGGAGACGGCAAGAGCGGCCTCATCGTGGGGCGCATCCCGGGAGACGCCTGGGAGCTCGGCGGCACGTTCGCCGTCGTGCGCTCGCGCACCTCGATCGCCGGTCCCATGAGCTTCATCTCGGGCGCCGACGACAAGGACAAGGCCAACGTGAAGACCTGGCTCGTCGTGCTCACGATCGTCGTGGGCGCGGGGCTCGGGTTCCTCTTCTCGTTCCTCGAGCACTCGATGCCCCTCAAGGAGGTGCGCGCGCAGGCCGCTCGCCTCAAGAAGGGCGAGATCGATTACTTGCAGCTTCCACGCTTCCGCGGCGAGTACCGCGCGTTCGCGCAGGACATCAACTCGGGCATCGAGCGGGTGGTCGAGAAGGGTGGCGGAGCTGCCCGTAAGCCCGCGGATCTCGAGTCGATTTTGGGTCCCGTTCCGGCCCAGCCCAACATGAGCGCCTTCTCGTTCCCGCTCTCGGGACCGACCGTCGCTCCGGGGACGCAAGCGCCCGTCATCCCGCCGGCCGCCCCGAGCGCGCCCAAGCCGTTCGTGCCGCCGGCCTCGGCACCTCAGGTCGCGGCTCCTCCGGCCCCGGTGGCTCCTCCGGCCCCGCTCTCCGCGCCGAAGCCCCTCGCGGCTCCGGCACCCCCGAGCGCCCCGAAGCCGCTCGGCGCCCCGGCCCCGCTCGCTCCCCCGCCAGCCCCCGCCGCCCCGCCGCCGCCCCGTGCGTCGACGGGCAGCGTGCCGGGCCTCGGCGCCTCGGGGGCGTTCGGCGCCATCGCGAGCATCGAAGACGACGAGCCCGAGGACGAGCGCACCATGATCGCCAAGCCGAGCGAGGACGCGATCGCCGCGACCGCGTCCGACGAGGCCTCCGACTGGCTCGGCGTCTACGAGGACTACGTCAAGACCAAGAAGCAGTGCGGAGAGTCGGTCGACGGCCTCACCTTCGAGAAATTCCAGGTGACGCTGAAGAAGAACCGCGACGCCCTCATGTCGCGCCACGGCGTGAAGCGCGTGAAGTTCTCGGTGTACGTCAAAGAAGGCAAGGCCTCGCTCAAGGCCACCCCGGTGCGCGAGTGAGCTTCGGCCGGCTCGCGAGGGCCTCGCGCCCGACCGGGCACCTCGTCGGCCTCGTGGTCATGGGCGCCCTCGTCGCCTCGCGCGAGGCACGGGCGTCGAACGTGACCGAGTTTCCGGACAACGGCTCCGAGCAGCTCGGTCGCGGGGGCGCGTGGATCGCGCGCGCGAGCGATCCTCTGGCCACCTTCTTCAACCCGGCGGGCCTCGCCGGCCAAGACTCGCGCGTGACGGTTCAGGCGAACCTGAGCGTGCACCATACATGCTTTACGCGCGTGAAGGCCGCGGGAGACACGTCGACCGAGCCTCTGGCCGACGCGTCGGGCCATTTCCCCCGCGTCTGCAACGACGTCGAGCTCACCCCGAACCCGCAGATCGCCGGCACGCTTCGCATCACGGAGCGCCTCGGCCTCGGTCTCGCGCTCCTCGGCCCGAGCGCGTCGGCGTCGTCGACGTGGCCCGATTTCGTGAACGGCCAAGCCTCGCCGAACCGCTTCCTCTTGGCCCGCCGGCACGGCGCCCTCGTCTTCCCGAGCCTCGGCGTGGGCTTCGAGGTCGTCCCGGGCCTCCGGATCGGCGCGGCCTTCCAGTGGGGCATCGCCGATCTCAAGCTCGCGAGCGCCACCGTCGCGCTCAACGCCGACGGAGGAAACCCGACGGGCGACGTGCGGGCGAACCTCCAAGTGAAAGACTACTTCGTGCCCGGCTTCACCGCGGGCGCGATCTACTCGGCGCACGAGCGGCTCGACGTCGCCGTGTGGGGCCGCGTGAGCGACGCCGTGCGCGCCCGCGGCGACGTGGGCACGGCCGCGAACTACTACACGCCCGCGAACGCCAAGGGCGACGCGAGCCGTGTCATCTACGGCGACACCATCTTCGAGGACTGCGGCACCGGCCAACCCATCACCGACTGCAAGTCGGGAGGGAACGCGACCTTCAAGCTCGCGATCCCCGCCGAGGCCAAGCTCGGTGTGCGCTACCACGTGCCGCGCCCCGGAGGGCCTGCGAGGCCCGGTCACCGCGATCCCATCGCCGACGACGTGTTCGACGTGGAGGCGAACCTCACCTGGGCGAACAACAGCGCCATCGACTCGATCGAGGTGCGCTTCCCGGGCGATGGTCAGGGCAACGGCATCTTGCCGGTGTCGGGCATCCCGGGCGGCACCCTGCCCGAGAACGCCGATCAGCGGCGCGCCTACAAGGACGTGGTCGGTCTCCGAATCGGCGGTGATTTCAACGTCTTGCGCGACAGGCTCGCCCTCCGCGGGGGTGGCTTCTTCGAGTCGAGCGCGGCGAGCCCGCAGTTCCAGAACATCGACTTCGCCTCGGGGAGCCGCGTCGGCCTCGCGCTCGGGGCGACGGTGCGCATCCGCACCGGCAAAGAGCCGAGCTCGGGCGCGCTCGATCTGATGGTGGGCTTCATGCATGCCTTCGTGGCCGATCTGTCGAACGCCGATCCGAAGGCCGCGGGGCTCCCGGCGCTCGCGGGCACGCAGTGCAACCCGTCGTCGAACAACCAGCTCGGGGCGACGTGCGCCGACGGGGCGCCCAAGTACCGCACGAACTACCCCGTGAACCTCGGCACGATCACGAACGCGATCAACGCGCTCAACGTGGGCGTCGCGTACCGCTTCTAGACGGTCACCGTCCGAGCCAGGTCGCGCGCCCGTCTCGAGCATCGAAGGTGAGGCGGGCCCTCGCCCGGGCTTCGCGGGCCGCTCAGCGAGGCTTTCGAGGGAGGACACCCTCGAGGATCCCTCGCGCGACGATCGGCATGCCGTCCGCGGCGGAGGTGAGGTCGAAGGGCCCTTCGAGCTGCCGCTCGAGCGCGAGCGCCGTGTACCCGTGGATCGTGGACCACGCGACGAGCGCGGCGCGCTGCCGTTCGGCGGCTCCGCCAAGGCCGTCGAACGTGCCGAGGAGCACGTCGAGGGAGCGCCTCGCGGCCTCGTCGAGCCCGGGGTGGGCGTCGAACGGCTTGAGGTCGTGGCTCCACATCAACCGGAACATGCCGGGCTCGTCGAAGGCGAAGGCGAGGTAGGCGCGGCCCATCGCCACGAGGCGCTCCTCGGCGCCCGTGGCCGTGGTCGTGGCAGCGGCGAGACGCTCTGCGAAGGACTCGAAGCCGAGCCGCGCGACCTCGGCCAGCAGGGCGACCTTGTTCGGAAAGTGGCGATACGCGGCGGCGTGCGACACCCCGACGCGGGCCGACAGCTCGCGCAGCGTCGGCATGTCGCCCTCGCGCAAGGACTCGCACGCGCGCCGGACGAGCTCCGCGCGGAGATCGCCGTGGTGGTACGGCGGACGCGCCTTCGGGGGCCTGGCCATGCCGCTCGTATACCTCGAGCGCGGCCCGCTCGGCCCTGGATTTCCCGAGGCTCCCCTCGGACGCACCGTCACCTGGGGCCCATGCGGCGCAGCTTTACCGGGGCGATGTTGCCACTGGTTACTTCAAATGTTACCGTTGGTCACATGAGCGACCTACGCGCCTCGTCCTTCGCCCCATTCGTCCTCTCGGCCCTCCTCCTCGCGGGGTGCGCGACCTCCCGTACGACGACCCGCGTCGGGGGAGTGGAGGTCGTGACGTTCCGCCGCGCCTACACGAACGCGCACGTCGTGCGGGCCGACGGGGCGGCCTTCTTGGTCGACACCGGGCTCGCCGAAGAGGCGGCCTCGCTCGACGCCGATCTCCGCGACGCGGGCGTCGACCCTCGCGCGCTCGGGGCCATCGTCCTCACGCACGGGCACGCCGATCACGCGGGCGGCGCACCCTACTTTCGCGCGCGCTACGGCACCCCGATCGTGGCCGGCGAGGGGGATCGCGCGCTGCTCTCCGAAGGAAAGAACGACGCCCTCTGCCCGACGAGCGGCGGCGCTCGCGACGACCTCGCGAAACATCAGGCTGCCCGCTACGCGCCCTTCGCGGCCGACGTGTGGATCACGGCGCCGCGCCCGCTCGAGGGCCTCACCGGCGTTCATGGAGAGGTTCGGCCGCTCTCGCGTCACACCGCAGGCTCGCTCGTCGTCGTCGTGGGAGATGCCGTGCTCGTCGGCGATCTCTTCCGGGGCTCGGTGCTCGGTTCGTCCGCCGAGACCCACTACTACCAGTGCGATCCTGCCGGGGCGGCGCGTGACGCCGTCGCTCTCGCACGGGGCGCACACGAAGGCGCGACCTTCTTCGTCGGCCATTTCGGCCCCGTGCCTCGCGCGAGCGTGCTCGAGCGCCTCGCCCTCGGCCGTCCGTGAGCGCTCGCAAAACACGAAGGCCCCACGACGTCGTCGTGAGGCCCTCGTCGGCTGCGCCCTTCGGCCCGACCGCGATCGGGACGAGCGCGTCTCGTCAGTGGGTGCCGTTGATGGCGAGCCAGCGCTCCGCCTCGAGCGCGGCCATGCAGCCCGAGCCCGCGGCCGTGACGGCCTGGCGGTAGACGAAGTCCTGCACGTCGCCCGCGGCGAACACGCCGGGCACGTTGGTCTGCGCGGTGCCCGGCTTGGTCTTCAGGTAGCCGTTGTCGTGGAGCTCGAGGAAGTCCTTGAAGAGATCGGTGTTCGGCGTGTGACCGATGGCGACGAAGTACCCCGTGACGTCGAGGGTCTTCTTGTCGCCCGTCTTCGAGTTGCGGAGGCGGATGCCCGTGACCTCGCCCTTGGACACGTCGAGGATCTCGTCGACCTCGCTGTTGTAGTGGATGACGATCTTCGGGTTCTTGAGCACGCGGTCCTGCATCGCCTTGCTCGCGCGGAACTCCTCGCGGCGGTGGATGAGGTGCACCGTCTTGCAGATGCCCGAGAGGTACATGGCCTCTTCCATCGCCGTGTCGCCGCCGCCGACCACGGCGACGTCCTGGTTGCGGAAGAAGGCGCCGTCGCACACGGCGCACGCGGACACGCCGCGCCCCTTGAGCGCGTGCTCGCTCTCGATGCCGAGCCATTTGGCCTGGGCGCCGGTCGCGATGATGATCGTCTCGGCCGAGTACTCGACGTTGTCGTCGCCCGCCCACACTCGGAACGGGCGCTTCGAGAAGTCGACCTTGTTGACGTCTTCCGTGCGGATCTCGGCGCCCTGGTGGACCGACTGATCGCGGAACGCCTTCATGAGGTCGGGCCCGGTGATCTTCTCGGGGAAGCCCGGGTAGTTCTCGACGTCGTTCGTGATCATGAGCTGGCCGCCGGGGATGCCGCCGCGGACGAGGCCCTCGAACATGAGCGGCTTCAGGTTGGCGCGTGACGCGTAGATGGCCGCCGTGTGGCCCGCAGGGCCCGAACCGATGATGATGACTTTCCGGGTTTCGCTCATGGGCGAGAACTCTACGCCGACTCCCTCGGGCACGCGCGCCGAATCGTGCGACGCCAAAGCGGCCGTTCCTACCTCTCACGACACCCGCCCCGAAGGCCGTGAAGGCCACGAAGACCGCGGAGGCCCGCGCCGCCCCCGAATGTTCCCGAGGTCCATCGGCCCGGGCTTCGGAATGTGGACTCTCGGCCTAGAAAAACGCTACCGTGCGAGGCCGTGAGCGAAAAGACCTCCACGGCCCTCCGCGAAGAGCAGCTCGCGCGTGTCCCGTTCTTCGACGGGCTCACCGGCGAGGCCCTCGCGCTCATCGCCGAGGTCACCCGAGAAGAGGCTCACCCGCTCGGCGCGCGCATCTTCCAGTACGGCGATCCGGGCGACCGCCTCTACATCATCCTCGACGGCAAGGTGCGCATCTCGCGCAACGTGGCCGGCATGGGCGAAGAGGCGCTCGCCGTGCTCGGGCCGGGTGAGGTCTTCGGCGAGATGGCCTTGCTCGACGAGTCCACCCGCTCGGCCGACGCGCTCGCTCACGAGCGGTGCCGCTTGCTCGTCATCTCGAAGGACGACTTCGACGACCTCCTCTTCCTCCACAAGGACCTCGCCTACGAGGTGCTGTGGAGCTCGGTGCGCATGCTCACGAGCCGCCTCCGCGAGACGAACGACAAGCTCACGTTCCTCTCTACCTCGGGCAAATTTTAGAGCAAACTCAAGCCCTTACACTCTTGTCGAAAGCTCCACGTCTCATGAAATCTCGCACCATGTCCGCGCTGTTCGTGCTCTCGCTCGCCGCGTCGTTCGTGGCCGCCGCGTGCGACGGCAACGTCCCGCCCCCGGCCACGCCGCCCGTGCCTTCGGCCTCCGCCGTGCCCTCCGCGTCGGCCGTCCCGGCCCCGTCGGCCTCGGCCTCCGCAGCCCCCTCGGCCTCCGCGTCGGCCGCGCCCGCGAAGGCGCCCGTCGTGATGAAGCCCACCATGGCCACCCAAATGACGGCCGACCTCGCGGCCATCGGCCTCGATCCGAAGAAGCTCCCGCCCATCGAGAAGCTCGAGCCCGAGAAGCTCCGCAAGGTCATGAAGACCTTCAACAAGGCCCTCGGCGTGCAGTGCAACGGCTGCCACAACGCCGACGATTTCAAGGCGCCCACGCCCCACAAGAAGATCGCCGCGCGCATGTGGAACGAGTTCACGCGCGGCCTCGCCATGGCCGACGGCGCGCCCATCTACTGCGACTCGTGCCACCAAGGCCGCATGGAGACGCTCGACAAGAGCGACAAGAAGGCGCTCGCGGGCTGGATGCAGAAGGAGCTCGTCGACAAGGTGAAGCGCACCGACAAGAAGGAGCACGGCTGCGAGACGTGCCACGGCGATCCCTTCGAGGGCGCGTTCCTCGACAAGGTGTGGGCGAAGAAGTAACGCGCGCCGCACCCGATGCACGAAGGCCTCGGAACCCACGAAGGGCTCCGAGGCCTCCTTCATTTCGGGGCTACGCCCCGGCTCAAGGGGGAGAGACCTTGCCCCTCGGGTCGTCTGCCAAGTTGCGGAGAAACTTGACGATTTGGCTCTTCGCCTCGGGCACGTCGTACGCCACGAAGTGGCCGTCGGAGCCCGGCTTCGGCGCGTACTGCGCGAGCACGCCCGAGGCCTTGCCGCCCGCGAGGTTCCCCACGAGGCCATCGGCGGGCACGGTGACGTCGCCGAGGCCGGCGAACTTCGCCTCACGGATCGGCCAGAGGCCCGGCGCCTGCCGCGGGAGCCCGAGCGCCACGGCGCCGACCTCGATGCCGTGCGGTGGAGCGTAGCTGTCGCCCACGCCGTCGGCCCCGATGCCCTCGGTCTCGAAGATGCTCTTCGGTGCGAAGCCCTCGCGCGGCCGCTGGATGATGCGCCCCATGTAGTGGATGGGATCGGTCGTATCGACCATGGCCTGCGCCAGGTTGACGACGGGGTGGAAGAGATCGAGCTCCTTGCCCTCTTCGGGATCGGTGAGCGAGAGCAGCACACGCAGCGCGCCGGCCACGCTCGGCTTGGGCTCGGTCTTCTCGAGGAGCGCGATCGTGATGAGGCTGCCCGTGCCCGAGAGCACACCCCCGCGCGACGACGGGTCGGCCGCGAGGTAGAGCGGCCCGTTGAGCCCGCCCTGCGAGTGCCCGTAGAACGTCACGCGTTTTCCGTCGAGCTTCACGTCTTTGCCGGAGCGCGCGACCGCCGCGGGGACGACGAGCCCGGTCTCGGTGAAGAGCCGCGCCTCTTGGGCCACGTCGACCGCCGACTGGCGCCCGTTCGTGCGGGCCGCGGTGGGGTTATTCAAGTTGAAGAAGAGGAGCTGCGTGTTCCCCTCCTTGTTCGGATCGCTGTCGGGAGGCGCGCCGGGGCGCGTCCCGTGGAAGATCTGATCCGTGCCCACCGTCGCGAGGCACGCCTCGGCGAGCGCGGGCCCCACGCTCTTCGACATGATGCTGCGGTAGTCGCCGCCGGTGCCGTGGGCGTAGATCACGACCGGGTAGCCTGCCTCGGGCTCGGGGCATTTTTGGGCGTTCGGGATCACGATCGCGAAGCGCACGTCGAACGTGCCTTGGAGCACGGGCACGCCCTTGTCGTCGAACGTGAAGGCCCCGCCTTGCTGCGCGAAGGGCACCGTGCCCGCCTGGTAGCTCGGCGTGGGTCCGTACATGCCCTCGTACACGTCGTACGAGGCGGCCTGATCCTTCGCGACGATGTCGCGCGCTACGGGGGCCTTCACCTGGGATTTCATGGCGTCGACGACGCGAAAGAGCTCGTCGGTCGGATCGTTCGTGGTGAAAACCGTGAGGTGGGCGACGTCTCCTTTGGGGATGCCCGCGGCCGCGAGCTCGGTCACCGCATCGCCGTAGGCCGCGCGCACCTTCTCGGTCTTCGAGGTGGGCGGCGTCTCTCCGAGCACCTCGGCGAGATCGGACGAGGGCTCGAACGCGCGCCCGTCGGTGCTCCTGAGGGCGCGAGTCACGACGAGGGCGTAGCGTGTGCTCGGGAGGAGCGGCGCGCCGGGCATGGGCAGCACCGCGAGCGTATCTTTCGGGATGTACACGCCCTTCGCCGCGCGGAACGACGTCTCGATCGGGCGCCGTTTGCCGCGCTCGGGCGATTTCGGGTCGATGTCGACGAGCTGCACCGAGGACGATGGGCTCTTCGCCGCGCCGGGATCGGCCGGGAGCGACGCGGGATCGACGTCGGCCGAGAAGCGCAGGTGGATCGCCGCGGCGGGCGAGAACCCACGAAGGAGCCCCTTCGTCGCCTTCACGTAGTCGGCGATGAGGCGCGACTCGAACGGGGAGTAGAAGCCCTCGTAGACGGCGTGCCCGGTCTCGTCGCGCCGCAGATCGCTCGGGAACGGGTGATCGAAGTAGGCCTCACCCGAGAGCTCGGAGAGCGCCGCCGGCGCGACGAAGATGCTGGCTGGCGGGGGGCTCGAGGCCTCCGCGGACGACGAGCACGCCGCCGAGAGCCCCGACGCGAGGGCCGCACCGGCGAAAAGGAAGAGGGGAACCGTGAACCTGCGAGGCATGCGCGAAGGATACACGGTGCGTGGCCGAAGTCCCGCGCCCCCCCGACGTCTCGACGCCGCCCGAGCCGGGCGGGCACGAGAGAAGGCTCAGGCGGCGCCGACGGTCGGCTGGGCTCTCGTCGTGACCTTCGGACCGACGAGGGTGTAGTCGTCCGCGTACGCAGGGAGGATCTCCCCATCGGCCCCGGTCATCCAGGCGGGGGCGGCGCCGCGCGGCATGCGCAGCACGTCGACCTTGGAGTACGTGCCGAAGACCGCGTCCCACACCGGGGTGGTGACGCCGTGGTTCTCCTTGGGTGTCTTGTGGTGGTGGAGGAGGTGGTGCTTGCGGACGAACGCCGCGTACGCGCTCTTCGGGGCGTGGGTGTGGATGCGCCGGTGCACGATCTCGTAGCCGAGGTACGTCGACGCGAGGCCCGTCGCGAAGGCGAGCGCCCTCCGCGGCCCGAAGATGGGCGTGAGGCAGACGAAGCCCGCGCCCACGGTGAGCGCCGCGGCCGCCGCCTTCTGGGAGCTCGGCGCGAAGTAGCTCGGGTCGGCGTGGTGCGCGAGGTGCTCCGAGTTGAACGCGTACGCGAGCCCCTCGAGCGAGAGCATGCCCCGCCACGTGCTGGGCTTCTTCCTCCGCGGACCGTGCCCCACGAACCTGTGAATGGCGTACTCACTTGCCGACCAGGCCAGCGCACCCAATGAGAAAAATGCGAGCGACATAGGAACCTCCGCAGCTCCAGGCTGTGAAGGTAATGTGAATGACGTTCACTCTTTCGTCAAGGCCGCGGTCACCGAATGATCTCGACCGCGGGTTTGGGCTCGTTCGGAGGGCCGGAGGGGCCGTCGTGGGTGATCCAGTACGCCGTGAGGGAGGCGAGGAGGAGCGCCGCGAAGACGAAGAGCGGCACGGTGGCCGAGTCGGGGCGTGTGCGGGAGGCGAGGTCTCGGGCGGCGTCCCGGAGGACCGGATCCGGCGACTCCGCGAGGGCGCGGGCCCCGTCGTTCACCCGCGCGTAGTCCCCCGCTTCGAACGCCGCGACGAGCCGGAGGAGCTCGGGGTCGTCAGGGTAGCCCTCGGCGAAGGGCGGACGCTCGGGGTGGCTCGCGCTCACGAGGCGCTCCTCGGGCGGCGCACGATCGTGCCCGACGAGAGGCCCCCGAACGTGACCGTGGGCGTGAGGAACGGGGCCGTGACGTGCGCCGTGACCTCGCTCGACGAGAGCATCTGGACGAAGCCGGGGGCGCGCGCGACACGAGACGCGATCGTCTTCTCGAGCATCATCGACGTGTACTGCCGCGCATAGAGCTCGGGGGTGTTCGTGTTCATGACGACGTCGAGCTCTTGGGCCTTCGCCGTCGCCGCGATGCCGGGAATCCGGCTCTCGAGCGGTGACCAGCTGTCGGCCGCGGTGCCGTTCTCGCTCGAGCCCCACACGCCCGACTCCGTGCAGACGAAGAGCGTTTGGTTCCCCACGGTGTGGCCCGGCGTCCGGAGGAGCATGACCCCGTCGCCGAGGGCGAGATCGTTCTCGGTGAGGCACACGTTGCCCATGCGCACGTTCGCGCGCCCTTCGGCCACGAACCACGCGCGTTGCACGGGGTGGAGATCGTCCCACGTGTCCCACTCGGCCTTCGGGGCGAGGAGCACCGCGTTCGGGAAGCGAGGCTCACGGCCGCCGTTCGTGCCGAGGAGGCCACGCAGATCTTGGGTGTGGAAGTGGTCGAAGGCGACGTAGTCGACGTCCTCGGGGTGGAGGCCCAGGCCCGCGAGCTGGGTCTCGAGCGAATCGTAGGCGCGCGCCATGAGCGAGGCGACCTTCGGCCCCACCTCGGCCGTGAGCCGCGCGAAGAAGGGCGTCGCGCGGGCCGCCTCGATGTCGGACGGGTTGAAGAGGAGCGTCTTCGGGGTCCCGCCCTGGAGAAACTGCACGACGAGGCACCTGTGCGTAAGCGTCACGAACGGCGCGGGCGAGATGGCGGCGGCGTTGAAGGCGTACCGCGTGGGGTAGGGGAGCGTCGTCAGCGGGAGCGATCGCACCGCGAGCGCCCGAGGCCCCTTGGCGAACCGCTCGGCGAGCTTCGCGCCTGCCTCGACGGTCTTTCGGAGCTGCGCGGCCGCCACGGGCTCGTCGTAGGCCTCGTCGAGCACGTGCAGAATGCATTCTTCGGGGAGCGTCGCCATGCGGTCTACCCTAGCAGCCTGTCGGTGTTTCGGACCGACGACGCTTTGGAGCTCTTGGCGAGGGACGGGAGAAAATCAACGGGCTTCCCATACGGAACCTCGCTTCGTCGATCCCGAACTGTCTCCTCGCCCGCCGACGGCGTGTACCGCCCGGGCTTCGCGCCTCATTCGGCGCCACATCGGCGGCGGATGCGGGTCGCCACGTCGACCGCCACGGGGTCGCGCCGCCCGAGCCGTAGGGCACGATCGGCGGCCTCGACGGCCACGTCGCAGCGGTTCGTCGCGAGCGCTTGTTCGGCGACGCGCAAGCGCTCGTCGATGCCGAGGAAGAGGTACCGGTCCGTGAGATCGCGGTAGGCCACCGCCCCGGCCGTCCCGACGAGCGCGAGCACGCAGGCGCCTACGACGAGGCTCACGCGTTTTTCGTCGTGCGTGACACCGCGCCGCCACGACGCGGCGAGCAAGGCGCCGGCGACCGCGCCCCCGCCATGGGCCCAGTTGTCGAACCGCGCCACGAAGCCGAGCAGCATCGTGGCCGCGAGCCACTTCGCCATGGCGGTCGTGACGGGCCCTTTGGGGCCCTGCGTGCGGTACCCGAGGACGGCCGCGGCGCCGATGATGCCGCAGATGGCCCCCGAGGCGCCCGCGCTGAGGCGCTCGGTCGCGGTCCACCCGACGAGCGCGCTCGTGGCGCTCGCGACGATGCCCGAGCCCAAGACGAGGGGAAAGTAGCGAGCCTTCCCGACGCTGCGCTCGACGAAGGGTCCGACCGAGCGGAGGGCGATCATGTTGAAGGTGAGGTGGATCACGTCGAAGTGGAGGAACACCGACGCGAGCAGCGACTCGAGGCGCCGGTCGCCCACCGTGAGCGAGGCGAGGTTCGCCCCGAAGAGCAGCATCGTGTCCTGCGGGATCTGGAGGATCGCGCGCGGCGAGAACGAAAAGAGCACACACGCGGCGTAGACCCCGACCGAGAGCAGCACGAGCCCCCGCGTGACGGTCGCCTCCTCGAGGTCCTTCGGGCCGAGGAGCACCTCGCGCAAACGTTCGGCGAACGTCTCGCGCTGGTCTTCCGGATCGCTCGCCTCGGTCACGGGCGCAATCTAAATCAGGGAGCGAAAAGCTCGATCGAAATCGGCGGCCCATGTCCCCTTGCGCAAGATCGGCATCGCCGGAAATTGGGCCACCTCTCGCGGGCTCTGATACCGACGACGAGCCCCATGGAACCGCTGGTCCTGGCCGTCCTCGCCCTTCGCCGCATCGCAAGAAAGGGGATCGCCTTGGGCGCCATAGGTGGGCTCTCCGCCTACCTCTGCACCCCTCCCACCACGCGCAGCACCGTCAGCGACGCCGTGGTCGCCCTCGTGTTCGCCCTCTTCGTGGCGCGCGCAGCGAGGGCGCGTGTGCGCGTGACCGGAGAGGCGCCGTTCGCGGTCGACTTCGAGCTCGGAGCGCTGTCGTCGGCGTTCGTGCTGGCCGCGGTCGTGCGGCTCGACGGCTCGCTCGACGGCCGCCTGTCGCCGGCCATCTACGTGCTCGTGGCGTTCGTCGCGGCGCTCGCGCGGCCGGGTGCGGCCGGGTGCACTCTGCTCTTCGCGCTCCTCTTCGAGGCGTTCGTGCGCCGCGTCGTGCTCGACGCTCCGCTCGCCCCGCTCGGCGCGCGCGCCGCGTTCGGGGCCGCGTTCACCGCGCTCAACGTCGCGTTCCTCCGTGCCGAGGTGGCCCGGGTGAGGGCGCTCTCCCGCGCCAGGCTCGACGACGAGCTCGTGAAGCTCAAGGAAGACGCGCGGAGCTACCGCTTGCTCGGGGCCGGCGAAGGCCAAGAGAAACACTCGGAGGACCGGCTCGCCCGCTCGAGCGTCGAAGAGATCCACCAGTCGGTCCACTACGCCCTCGAGCTCCTCCGTCGCACCCTCGATCTCCACACGGCGGTGCTCCTTTGGAAGAACGACGCCGGCACGCACCTCCGGATCAGCGAGCTCTCGTCCGCCTCCGACGACGTGCACGACGCGCCCTTCTCGGTCGGTGACGGCGTGCTCGGCGCCGCGGTGGCGAAGCGCGAGCGGGTCACGCTCGAGAATCTGCGCCCCACGTTCAAGGTGCCCTACTACGCGGGGCCCTGCCCGGTGCGTGTTTTGTGCGCGCTCCCCGTGATCGAGGAGGCCGCCATCGACGAGGGGCGGGCCCAGGGGAAGCGGCCCGCCGCGAAGGAGCCGCTCCGTGACGCGCAGTCGCAGCTTCGAGGGCTGCTCGTCATCGACCGCAAGGACAACAAGCCCTTCTCGCCCCAAGAGCAGGAGCTCGCCGCGCAGGCCGCCCGCTATTGCCTCCGCGCCATCCAGAACGAGCGCGTCTTCCTGCAGCTCGAGCGTGCCAAGGTGGAGCAGGGCAAGCTCTATCGCGCGGCCCAGGCGCTCGGCGCGGCGCTCAGCGAGAAGGACGTCGTCAACGCCGGGGTGCGCGCGGCGCGCGAGATCGCGAGCTTCGATTTGGCCGCCGTCACCGTCTGGGACGAGGGCGCGCGAACGCACGAAATCGTCGCGGCCGAGTGCGACGACGGCTCCATCGACGGCTTCGTCGGGTCGCGTTTTTCGCACAACACCGGGCTCGTCTCGATGGTCGTGCAGAACAAGTTCCCCTTGCCGTACAAGGGCGAGTACGACCCGCAGCACCAGGTCGTGCTCGGCAAGCGTTTCTCGTGGCCCAAGCTCCCGAGCCTGCTCGTCCTGCCGCTCGTCCTCCACGATCGCCCGCTCGGCACGCTCATCCTCGGCGCGCGCCGAAAACACGCCTTCGGAGACTCGGTGCGACCCACGCTCGAGGTGCTCGCGAGCCACCTCGCCGTGTCGCTCTCGAACGCGCGCATGGTCGCGAAGCTCGAGACCATGGCGACGACCGACGGCTTGACCGGGCTCCTCAACAAACGCGCCATGCTCGAGGCCGCCGAGTCCAAGATCGCGGCGGCGGCGCGGTTCGGCCGCAAGCTCTCCGTGCTCGTGACCGACATCGACTTCTTCAAGAAGGTCAACGACACCTACGGCCACGACGTCGGCGACGTCGTCATCAAGGGGCTCGGCGAGATCCTGAAGCGGCAGAAGCGATCGACCGACGTGGTGGCGCGCTTCGGCGGCGAAGAGTTCGTGGTCCTCTGCGAGCAGACCGACGAGGCGGGCGCGATGTTGCTCGGCGAGCGCATCCGCGAGGAGCTCGAGAAGACCACGTTCCAAAGCGAAAATGGCCCGCTCAAGGTCACCTGCTCGATCGGCATGGCCACGTTCCCCGAGGGCGGAAGCAGCTGGGAGACGCTCTTCAAGGCCGCCGACGAGGCCCTCTACGTCTCGAAGCGGAGCGGTCGGAACCGGTGCACGGCGTCGGCGCCTCGCCCGAGCGAAGTGCGCATGCTGAGGCCGGCCGAAGAGCCCGCGAAGCCGAAGGTGCGCGCGCGCCGGTGAGCTCGCGGCCGTCGCGCGCGGCGGCTCAGGAGCCCTTGTCTTTTCGAGGGTAGAGCGCGCAGCGCCCCTCGAGGCACCCGCAGGTGTTCGCGTCGACCGTCTCGCACTTCAGGATGGCGGTGCACGACACGCCCGGGGGCAGCGCCTGGGCCTTCGATCGGGCCACGCACGCCTCCGCGTGGCAGGGCGTCGCGGGGGCGCAGTCGGCGTCGGTCGTGCACGCGTCCTCGGAGATCACGGGCTTGCAGAGCGAGCACCCGCAGAGCGGCGCCGGGACGCGCGTGAGCTTCGGTGGCGGGGACTTTCCCGTCGGATCGTCGGGAGGCCCCGCGTCTCCGAGGGCGGCGCCGACGTTCGCCGAGCTCCCCTCCGACGGGGTGGGGGCGGCGACGTGGGACGGACCGCCGCAGGCCGAGGCCGCCGTGCCGACACATGCCAAAAAAGACAGTGTAATCAGGTATTTGTGGCGGTGTGTGCGGCGCGTGGGCGTGAGGGCCATCCCCCAACCCTTACCGAGAACGTGGGGCTTGGCCATGCGCTTTACATGGCGAACGGGCACACCCATCATGGGGGCATGAGCGACGGGAAGAAGAAGGACATGCTCTCCGAGGTGACCGAGGGGCTCGGGTCGCTCTTGAAGCGCGCGAAGGCCGCGGCCGATGCGGTCCCCACGCAGAAGATCGAGGAGGTCGTGCTCTCGTCGGCGCACAAGGTGTCCGAGGCCGCGAAGCACGCGTCCGAGAAGGTGCCCCTCGCGGCCATCGAGAGCGCGGTCGTGACGTCGGCGAAGGCCGTCGGCTCGGCGGCCAAGTCGGCCGCGGCGATGGTGCCGACCGAGAAAATCGAGGGGGTCGTAGCGTCGGGCGCGCGCGAGGTGGGCCGCGCCTTCGAGAACGTCGCCACGACCCTCCAGCGCGAGGTGCTCGGCTCCACTCCGGACATCACCAACGAAGAGCTCCGCGCCGACGCGCCGCCCGCCGAAGCGAAGACGAGCGAGGCCCCTCCGCCGGCCGAAGCGAAGGCGAGCGAAGCCCCTCCGCCGGCCGAGGCGAAGGCGAGCGAAGCCCCTCCACCCGCCGAGGCGAAGGCGAGCGAGGCCGTCGCGGCGCAGACGTCGGCATCGGCCGCGCCCGCGCCCTCCGTGCCCACGCCCGAGGCACCTTCGGAGACCGGCGTGAGGGTCGACGTGTCGGCGAGCACGCCCGGGCCCGACAACCCTCACGAGGGGCTCTGACGCTCGGTGTGGCCGCTCGCGCTCCGAGCCTCGGCGCGGCTCAGAGCATCGGCTGGCCGCTCGCGCAGGTCGACTCCGGGCCGAGCCCGTAGTTGTCGCGGAGGAACGCGCCGAGCGACTTCGGGTCGAGGCACTCGGCGCGGTACGTGAAGCCCCAGCCCGCGGCGGCGATGGGGACGTCGAGCAACGGATCGGGCGTGAGCACGGCTCGAACACGCGTGCCCTGGCCGTCGCAGAGGGGATCGTTCGGGAGCGTGGCGATGGCTGCGCGCAGCCCCGCGAGGATCGCCGCGCAGTCGCCCGCGCCCTTCGCCTGGCAGTTGTAGGACACCACCACGGCGCCGTGCTCGAGGTCGTGCACCGTGTAGCGCCGGTCGACGGGCTTCTCGAACTCTTGGAAGGCCGCCCAAATGGGGTAGTGCGGCCCGCTCGCGGGCGGGTTCGAGTTGTAGGTGACAGGGGTGTCGATCGCGACGTGAGGGCTGTCGAGGAGCGGCGGCGAGTCGATCACGATCGGGCACGCCGCCTCGACGATGATCGGCTTCGCGAGGCGGGGGCGCCCGGCCGCGGCGTCTCCCGAGCCTTGGGCAGGATCGTCGCTCATGCCGTCCGAGCAGGCCGACGAGGCCAACGCCGACATGGGCAAGAGAGCGCAGAAAAACAGGGCGAGGGGCTTCATCACGCCGAGAGAGTGACACAAATTCGTGCCCCTCGGGAGCCGCCCGGTGCGGCCCGAGCCTGGGCCCCGGTGAGGTCGCGCTTGCTGCGCCCGCACGCTCGGGGTAGCCGTGCGGGCGAATGGGCGCGTCGGCGGAAGGCGAAGGGGCGAAGGTCGCGGCGAGGGAGCCCGGCTCGGAGGCTCCGCTCATGGTGACCAAGCTGTCGCCGCCGCTCGACGCTACGGCCCCGCTGTGGGCGCGCCTCGCGCGTGTGCTGCGGCGCCTCGTCGAGGGGCTCTACCACCACGACGGGCTCTCGGCGGCTCCGGCGATGGCGTTCCACTTCTTCCTGAGCCTCTTCCCTCTGCTCGTCGTGGTGGGCTGGATCGTGGGGAAAATCGCGCGCTCGCGAGGCGTCGAGGTGCTCGTCGACGCGGCCTTCGCGGCGGCCCCGCAGGCCTTCGCCACGATCGGCAAGAGGGAGCTCGAGCGCCTCGCCGCCACGGATCTCTCCGCGGCGCCCCTCGCGCTCGTCGGGTTCATGTGGCTCGCGTCGTCGGGCGTGCACGGCATGATGGACGCGTTCGAGCGCGCGCTCGCCGTGCCGAAGCGCCGCCCCTACTGGAAAAAGCGGGCGATCGCGATCACGTTCGTGCTCGCGGGCCTCGTGGCCTTGGCCTTCGTCGCGTTCGCGTCGGTGGGGCTCGAGTCGGTCGCGGCGGCCATTCCGCCGAGCGCTCCGCTCGTGTCCCAAGGGCCTGCGGGCTCGTCGTTGGTCGAGGCCGCGCGTGACGTCGGCGAGCGCGTTCGCCTCTCGTTCGACCACGTGCTCGCGCTCTCGTGTTTCTTCGGGCTCGCCGTGTCGGGCGTCG
The DNA here is from genome assembly GCA_016712525.1 of Myxococcales bacterium. Classification (NCBI taxonomy): domain Bacteria; kingdom Pseudomonadati; phylum Myxococcota; class Myxococcia; order Myxococcales; species Myxococcales bacterium. The sequence continues at coordinate 2,375,828 of JADJQX010000007.1, read as the reverse complement.
CGGTCTTCTATCGGTTCGCCGTCGAGACGAGCAGCGTGCGTCGTAGGGTGTGGCCCGGCGCGACGCTCGCCATCGTGCTCTGGCTCGTGATCTCGTGGGCCTTCGGGGCGTACGTGAGCTCCCTCGGGCAGTACACGCTCTACTACGGCAGCCTCGCGGCCGTCGCGGTCGTGCTCGTGTGGCTATGGCTCACGAGCCTCGCGCTGCTCGTCGGCGCCGAGCTCAACGCGCAGCTCGAAGGCACCCGCATCTGACCGCGTGCGGGCTCGAAGTGTAGCACCGCGCGGTCGCGCGCGCCCGGCTCCGACGAGTGCATGATGCATGCTTTTGCGGAGTGGCGCGCGGCCCAATAGCGCACGCAAAAAACCGGGCAAGCGAAAGCATCTCGTATGCATCTTTCGCGTGAATGACCCTTCCCAAGAGGCCGAACGCACGTATTGCTTAAGAATGGCCCTCCCTCTCGGGATGGCTCGGAAAGTCGAGAGAACCCATGTCGATGAAGTTCGGGTCGGCACGGTCGGGTCCTTCCGGGGGAACGGGGCTCAGGCTCGTTTCGGTGGTGGTCGCGGGAATGTCGGTGGTCTCCGCAGGGTGTGGTCGAGCGAGCGCCAAGGAGCCCGCGCCGGCGTACGTCCTCACCGATGCGCAGCGTGGCGTCGTCGCCGTGGCCACCGCGGCCGACGACACGGGCGAGCACGTCACGCTCTGCTCCGGGGCGCTCGTCGCTCCGAACCTCGTGCTGACGGCGCGTCACTGCGTCTCGCGCGCGCTCACGGCCACCCCTTCGTGCGACGCGGACGGGCGATCGCACAACGGCGTGCATCTCTCGGCCGACGTCGATCCGAGCCGCATCTCGGTCTACGTCGGCTCGCAAGTTCGGCCCGAGTCGGACGCGCCGGTGGCCCGCGCCGAGCGCACCCTTCATCCGAAGGGGCAGGTCCTCTGCGACGCCGACGTCGCGTTCCTCGTGCTCGACAGGCCCGTGCCCGCGAAGATCCTCCCGATGCGCCTGCATAGCCCCGTCGAGCCCGGAGACCGTGTGGTCCCCGTGGGCTTCGGCGGTGGCCCCGCGAACATCGTGGGCCTCAAGGTCGCTCGGAACGACAGCACGGTGCTCACCATCGGCCCCGCGGCGAACTCGCGAACGGGTGCCGTCCTCGGGCCTCGTGAGTTCGAGGTCGACCAAGCCACCTGCCGCGGCGACTCGGGAGGCCCCGCGATCGACGCGGCCACGGGCGAGGTCGTCGGCGTCGTGTCCCGGGGCGGGAGCTGCTCCGCCTCGGGGAACCATGTCTACACGCGGGTCGATGCCTACGCGCGCCTCGCCGCGCAGGCGTTCGTGACCGCCCAGCGAGTCGCCTCCGAGAACCTCGCTCGACGGGACGTGGACGAGGAGCGCTAGCCGCGGCAGCGCTCGCGTGTAGCTCCGGGTAAGGCCCCGGAACCTTTGAGAAATCGCTGAGAAACACGAAGGCCCGCGACCCTCGAAGGGGCGCGGGCCTCGTGAGACACCGAAGGCGTCGACTACTCGCTGAGCTTGGGCTTGGCGGGGAGGCCGAAGCCCACGGACAGCGACATCATCTGGTTGAACTTGAACGTCTGGTCTTCGGCGTTCACGTTCTGGTCCGGGAACTTGCCGTCGTTGCCGCCGCCGCGCTGATCGAGACCGGCGCGGTTCCACGAGAACGGGAACGCGCGGTACTCGAGGCCGAAGTTCACGAGGCTGCTCGTGTAGAACTTGAAGCCGAGGCCGAAGTTCGGTGAGATCGCCACGCGCGAGGCCATGGCCTTGTCGGCGGTCGTGCACGCGCCGCCGGTGCAGTCGGCGCGCTCGTCGAGGCCGTGGAAGCCGAGGCCGAGGTGGAGGTAGAGGTCCGTGTCGACGAAGAGCTTGCCGAGGATGGCGAGCTTGCCGCGGAACGGCGCGACCTGAACCTGCGGGACCACCATCCAGGTGAGCTTCGACACCTGGGCGCCGAAGTCACGACCGACGTTGACCGCCGTGCGCGTGTTGCGCGGCGAGGCCTCGTTGACCTGGTCGCTGAGGGAGGTGAGGGGAGCGATGGCGCCGAACCCACCCCACACGCCGACGCCGAGCCAGTCGAGCGGGTTGTAGGTGGCGGAGCCGCCGATCACCATCGTGCGCCGGTACTCGTCGAGCAGGGTGAACGAGAACGACGGAGCGATCTCGAAGCGACCCTCGCGCTGGAGGCGGAGCTTGCGGACGGGCGGTGCTCCTGCGAGCGGGCCCGTGATCTGGATTTCTTCGGCCTGGGCCGAGCGAGACGCGCCGAGGAGGCCGAGGGCCAGCACACCGGCGACGACGAGACGACCCGCGCTACGGAAGTTATGCCGCTTCATGACAGTCTTCTCCGCGCTCATCGGGGCAACCGGTACTCGAAGCCGAAGGGCAAGAACACGCTCACCCCGAGCTGGGCCTGGATGTGGTTCGTGAGCGGCTTGTCACCGAGCCAGTTCGCTTCGTTCGTCTGCTCGGCCTGGGTGCGGGGAACGTTGATGTTCTCGAGCTGCTCGATGTAGATGTGATCGCGGAGCTCGAGGGTCGCGGCGAACCACTTGTTGAACGCGATTCGCAGACCGAGGCCGACGTTGAAGTCGATCTTGGGCGAGAAGCTGAACTTGCGGTTGTCCGGGTCGATGACGGGGATCGGGCGGGTCGACAACGCGCCGACGCCGCCGAGGGCGTAGACGTCGTAGTTGAAGATGAACGCGTTGAAGCCCGAGAACTTGCCGTAGATCGGCACGTACGTGAACTGGGCCGCCGCGCTCCACTGGTACTCGGTGAGAGGCACGGCGACGCGGGTCGCGCGACGGTTCTGGAAGTTGAAGTCCGAGTCGACGTTCAGGCCGGCGAAGAGGTTGCCGTTGATGCCGATCGCGAGCACGTTCGTGAGCCAGTAGTTCACCGTGAGGCCGAACGCCGGGTGGCTGACGAACTGATCGTTGAGGGTGAACGCACCGTACGGGTTGAGCTCGAAGCGGCCCTTCTTGAGGGCGAACTCCTGCTCGACCGCGTACACCTCGGCGTTCACCTTCTTCTCGGAGAGCGACTTGATGTCGGACTGCTTGGGGCAGGCCGACGGGTCGATCTCACAGATGCCGCCGCCGCCCGCCGCCGGGTCCGTTCCAGCCGGAGCCGCGGGCTCGGCCGGTTTCGGCTCCTTGGGGGCGTTCGGGTCGTCGACCTCGATGGTGTCCGTTCCGGCCGGAGCGGCCGGAGCGGCCGCGCCCGCAGCTGCGCCGGCAGCTGGAGGTGCGGGTGGCTTCTTGCCTTTTTGGGCATTCGCCACGAGTGGAGTGGCAAAGAGCGCCACCGCGAGAAGGCAACCCGCCACGCGGCGATTGCGTTTCATCTGCCCTCGACCACCCCGGTGGCTAGCACCGCCGGAAGTCGGCAGGGAAATCCCAGCCTGCTTCATCGCAACCCCTTCTGCCGCTTTACCCTTCACGGTGCGTAACTAGTTAGAACAATTGGGGATTCAGGCGTACAGCGAAAGTGCGCGGGACTATACCATGCGCTATTTCGCCCAATCAACGAATAATCCATCAAGCTTCGAGAAGACCCATTTCGGGGCTGGTTTTCATCACGCGTCGGCCTCGGCTTCTTGCCCGAAGAGCGCCTCGACGAAGTCGCCGGCGTGGAACTCGCGGAGGTCCTCGGCGCGCTCTCCGAGGCCCACGTACCGGACCGGCACCTTGAGCTCGTCGCAGATGCCGAGCACGATGCCACCCTTCGCCGTGCCATCGAGCTTGGTGAGCACGATGCCGGTGAGATCGACGGCCTCTTTGAAGAGCTGCGCCTGGGTGAGGGCGTTCTGGCCGGTGGTCGCGTCGAGGACCAGGAACGTCTCGTGGGGGGCCCCGTCCATGGCCTTCGCGATGGTCTTTCGGACCTTCTTGATCTCGTCCATGAGCGGCGCCTTCGTGTGGAGGCGTCCCGCCGTGTCGACGAGGAGCACGTCGACCCCGGCCTCCTTGGCCTTGGTGGTCGCGTCGAACGCGACCGCGCCCGGGTCGGCGCCCTCTTTGCCGCGGATGACGTCCGCGCCGACGCGCTTGCCCCAGACCTCGAGCTGCTGGACGGCCGCGGCGCGGAACGTGTCGCCCGCCGCGAGCATCACCTTGCGCCCGTCGGCGTTCCACTTGGTCGCGAGCTTGCCGATCGTGGTCGTCTTGCCGACCCCGTTCACGCCGACCATGAGGAGGACGAGCGGGCGGCCTGCCGGCGGTTTCTCCGCGGGCGCGGAGAGAATACGGAGGGCCTCGGCGCGGAGCGCTCCCCACACGGCGCTGGCGTCGTCGAGCTCTTTTCGCTCGAGCTTCTCGCGGAGCCGCTCGAGGATCGCTTGCGTGGTCTTCACGCCGACGTCGCTCGAGATCATGACCTCTTCCATCTGTTCGAGGATGGCGGGATCGATCTCTTTTTTGCCGGTGAAGAGGGCCGTGAGGCGGGCGATGAAGCCCTTGCGTGATGCGGTGAGGCCTTTTCGAAGGCCTTCGACGTCGCGCTTGGACGTGGGCGGGGCGACCGCCTTGGCCTCTTCGGCCGGCGCCTCGTCGATGGCGATGTCCTCGTCGCGGGCCTTGGCCTTCGCCTGCGGGGCCTCCAGTGCGGTCTGGGCGAGCTCGCGCTTTCCCTCGGGGGCCTTGGGCGGCTCGGCCTTCGCGGGCTCGGGCTTGGGCTCGGCCTTTTTGGGCGTGGGCTCGGGCTCGGCCTTCTTCGCGGCGGGCTCGGCCTTCTTGGGCTCGGGCTTCTTGGGCTCGGGCTTCTCGTCCTCGGGCGCGGGAAGCTCGGGCGCCTTCTTCTTGTTGAGCGCGAAAAATGCGGCGATCGCGACGACGATCAGGACGATGACGGCGATTACGACAGGATTATCCATCGCGCTCCTTGGGCTTCACGACGAAGCCGGGCACCCCTTATAGAAACCCCGCACCTTGTACGTCAACCGAGCTTCGGGGCCCGCGGCGCTTCTCCTCGCCGATCGGGGTTTTGTGGGCCCCCGGCGAGGGGTCTAGCCCCCTCGTGCTCCGGCGCGAGGGCGTCCACCTCGAGCTCGACCCGCTCGTCGACGTCTCCCCCGCCGAACGCGGCCCGCTCGACGGCGGCGGCCCAGCCCGCCACTTGGCCGTCCTTCGCGGCCCTCCGGACGTGGCCCGGCGTGGGCTCGGGTCGCGCGTCGTAGGGGGAGCCCATGCGGCGAGCCCACGCGACGAGGCGCTCGAGGAGCTTCCGTTTCCGAGTGACGAGCGCGACGCGGAGCTCACCCGCTGCGGGCAGGCGCGTGGTGAGGCGGGCGTGGAAGGGCCCCTCGGCGGAGAGCGTGTCCTCCGAGGCTCGCTCGCGGAGCTCGAAGGTGAACCTCCCGGCGTCGTCGGTGACGACGCTGATGCGCGTCTCTTCGGCTTGGAACGAGCGGCGGGAGACCCACACACGAACGTTCGGGAGGCCGACGCCGTCGTGAGCGTCCTCGACGCGCCCTTCGTACGTCGTCCGGCTCTCCGAGGACGCCGCGCGCACGACCTCGACCGACGGCCGTTCGGTCGGCACGCCAGTCGACTCTTTTGCCGCGCGATTCTCGCGCGCCGGGGCCGCGCGACGTCGCCCGAGCACGAGCCACGCGACCACGGCCGCACCCGCGAGGAGGAACGGCGCGCGCGACAGGGGGCTCGGTCCACGGAGCGGGATCTCGACGAGCGTCTCGGGGGAGGGCTCGAAGTAGGGCGAGCGTGGCAGGTAGCGCAGCCGAAGCTCGGCGCGCTTGCCCCCTCCGCCGAACGTCGCGAGGAGGTGCGCGTGACCGGCCTCGACGTTCGCCGCGCCTACGACCCGGTCCCCGACCCGCGCTTCGACCGCGCCCTCCGGCACGGGTCCCGCGACCGTGTCGACCTCGACGTCGAGCGGGATGCCCTCCTCCGGATCGAAGCTGCCGTCCCCGTCGAAGCCTCGTGTGGCGAGCCTCACCCTCGCGTGCACCTCGATCGGGAAGGACTGCCGTGCGGGGCTCGTGTCGCTGTCGCCTCCGAAGGCGAGCACGAGCTCCGAGGCGCGAGGTGCCCCGAAGCGCTTCGTGTCGACGTCGAACGTCGCGCGTCCCCTCGCGTCCGTCGTCGCCGTGGCGAGCGCCGTCTTCTCGTCTCCCGCCAGAAGGAGCGACACGCCGATCCCCGACGCGGCCTGGGTGGTGCCGTTCTCTTGGTTCTCCGCGAGCATCGAGAAGCGCGCCGGCGTGCGATCGAGGGAGACGACGCGAGGCTTCGGCTCGAGCGCGAGGTAGAGGGGTCGCCGCCCGAGATCGAACGGAAGCGAGAGCTCGGCGGCGTCCAAGAACCCGGCGCCCTTCCACGCGAGCTTGGCGACGAAGCGCTCCTTCGGCAGCGTGACACGGACGCAGAACCTTCCGCCCGGATCGGTCTGCACGGTGAGGCCACGTCCGCTCACCGTGAGCGCTCCGAGGCCACAGCTCTTCGCGTCGGCGAGCGAGAGGTCGACGTCGGCGGCGCCGGTCGTGGCTCCGGTCTCGATGCGAAGAGAGATCGCCTCGCGTCCGAGCGCGTCGCCGACGTCGTCGCGGAGGGCCCCCTGGAGGACGAGCGCGCCCTCGTCGCGGGTAGCACGCGCCTCGAAGCCGCCCTGCCCACGCACCGACAGTGGCTCGCCGAACGCGGTCGAGGGCGTGGCGAGGGCGAAGGCGAGGGTTACAAGCGCCGACCATGGCGCCGCGCGCCCTACACTCACGCCTAGAAATGCCGAGGGTTCACGGACACTTCGCGCGCCGACTGAACAAGGTGCTCCGTCGGCCGTCCAATCGAGCTGCGCATGATGCACGCGTCGCCCCCCCCGAGCCTTGCCACCGACGTCGCCTGCGGCGGCCGGGTGAGCGCGGGGACGCGCCGGGATCTTCGGAGGAACGCGCATGGTGACCCTACGATCTTTGCCGCTCTGGCCCCTGTCCAGGGGAAAGCGTTCGGTGTAGCGTGAAACCATCCATGGTGAGCGGGGCTTGGCAGCGTAGTTCGCGCACGACGCGATGGTCCTCCGTCGTCGCAGGCGCGGCGCTCTTCGCGGTCGTCCTCTCGGGCGCTCCGGCGATGGCACAGACCGCACCCCGGGTCGGAGACCTTCTCCCCAAGCTCGCCGCCGCGTCCGACTCGCGCGTCCGTGCGGCCACCGTCCTCCAGCTCGGCGCCACGAACGACGATGCCGCGGTCGACCCGCTCTGCAAAGAGCTCTCCGATGGGGCCGAGGTCGTTCGAATCGCGGCGGCCTCGGCGCTCCGGCGCCTCGGGCGCGCCTCGGCGGTCGGTTGCCTCAAGTCGCGCCTCGGGGTCGAGTCCTCCGATGCGGCGAAGCTCCAAATGTCACGCGCCGTCCAGGCGCTCGAAGCAGCCCCGTCGGCTCCCGCGTCGGGTGGCGGATCGAGCGGCGGGGGAGGGTCGTACGAGCCGCCCCAGCACGCCAACGCCAAGTACTACGTCGCGTTGTCGTCGGTCTCGAGCGCGGGCGACCGCCCGCAGGCCGAGGTCGAGGCGGTGGTCCTCAAGGCCGTTCGTGCCAAGCTCGAGGCCAACTCCGACATCCAGCTCGCCCCGATGAAGGAGAGCTCGGACGCCGCGAAGAAGGCCATCTCCCAGCGAAAAGCGAAGGGGTTCTACCTCTCGATCTCGGTCGAGAAGCCCGACTACTCCGGCGGAAACCTCCGGGTGAAGGTGAACATCGCCATCTCGTCGTACCCGGCGAAGTCGCTCATCGCCCCGAGCTCCAAGTCGGCCACCATGGCCGGCGTCGCGCCCGGCAGCCGCTCCTCCGAGGACCAGCTCCTCGAAGCGGTGGCCTCGGCCGCAGCCAAGCAGTTCGCCGACAACGCGCACGCCATGTGAGCCGCGGCGTCGGCCGCACCTCGTCGGAACGGAAGGGGCTTCCGCCCGGGGCGATCTCCGGGCGACGATGGCCCATGCGCCCTACGTCCGCCTCCCCCATCGCCGCGCTCGCCGCGTCGGCGTGCCTCCTCATGGCCTGCTCGGCGCCCGCCCCGCGCCCGAGCACCGTGACCCTCGGCCCACCACCCCCACAAGGGCAGGGGCCGTACGGGGCGCCACCGCCGGGCGGCGTGGCGTCTCCCCCGGGGCAAGCGGTCGATCCTACGGCCGTCGACCCGTCGGCCACGCGGCTCCTCGACGCGTTCCTGTCGGCTCTCCAGGGCCAACGCGACGAAGAGGCCGCGGCCCGCGCCGTGCTGCCGTTCGTGCACAAGAGCATGCTCGGGCCGAGCGGTGGCCTCAGCGACGACGTACGCCGCTTCTCCTTCAAGAAGGCCTTCGGCGCCGCGCCTCTCTACGCCGTCCCGGTCGTCGTCACGCGCGTGCGCCCGTCGAGCACGACGGCGATCGGCTTCGGCCCGACCGGAGAGCGCGGTCGGAGCGTCGACTATTTCGTCGCGAAGCGACCCGGGCAGGTGGGCATGCCCGCGCCGGTGACCGTTTTTTTCCCCGAATCGGGCGCCCCTCCCTCGATCGCTTACGTAGGCAGCCTTTGAAGCGGTTCGTGCGTCACACGGTGGCGCTCCCCGAGGACCGTCCGCTCACCGTCGCCGTCGTGGCGGACACCCACTCGCGACCACATCCTTCCCTCGGCGAGCGCCTCGCGGCCCTCGCGCCCGATCTCGTGCTCCACGCCGGCGACATCGGCGACCTCGAGGTGCTCACGGCGCTCGAGCGTCAGGCCCCGCGTGTCGTGGCGGTGCGTGGCAACATCGACACCGGCGCCGCGTACCTCCCCGACGTCGCCGTCGTCACGTTCGCGGGGGCCCAGGGCAAGCTCGTCGTGCTCATGACACACGTCGCCGTCTACGGGCCCAAGCTGCGCGCCGACGTGAAGCGGCTCGCGGCGCGCGAGGACGCCGATCTCGTCGTGTGCGGTCACTCGCACGTGCCCTTCGTCGCGCGGGAAGGGGCGCTCACCGTGCTGAACCCGGGCTCGGTCGGTCCGAGGCGGTTTCGCCTACCGATCGTGATGGCGGTCGTCGTCGTCGGCCGAGAAGGCGTCCGCGTGAGCCACCTCGACGTGGAGACGGGAGAGCCCTTCGCGCCCCCGCCCGCGGTTTCGCGCGCGATCTGAGCGCTCGGGGCTCCCGCGAGCGCCTGGGATAGGAGAGAGGCCGACGACGACTCGTGATCGGCTCAGGGGCGCGAGGCCACGGCCGCCACCTTGTTGGTCGCGCCCGTGGTGCCGACGGCCTCCTCGTTCCCCCACGTGGTGCCACGGAGGTGGACGAGCCGAACCTGCCCTGCCGTGGTCACGAAGACCGCCGCGGCGTCGTCCCCGCATACGCCCGAGGTGACACGTGGCACGGACGCGAGCGCCGACGCCGAGAGCTGCGTCGGGGCCGCGAACGTGGGTGGGCTCTGCGAGAGGTCGACGAGGCTCGCGTACCCGAGCCCGTTTTGACCTCGGAAGACGAGCACGGCGCGGTTCGCTCCGGCCTTCGCGAGGAACACCTCGTCGTCGCTCGTCGTGCCGGCGGCGACGGGCCCGTTCGCCGTCGTGACCTTGGTCGTCGCGTTCCGGGTCGACTGGGTGAGGAGGCGTGTCGTGCGATCGATGTGCACCGCGAGGAGATCGTTCGTCGCGCCCCCCGTGGCGAGGAGAGCCGGAGCCCCTCCGCACCGCGAGACTCCACCGCCGCCCGCCGTCGCGCACACGTTCGTCCCCGCGACGGCAGCGGCCGCGCCCCACGTGGCGCCCGTGCGCGATTGCACGTAGAGGGCGCCCTGCGAGTCGCCGCCGAACGCCACGACCAGGTCGGCGCCGACGAGGGCCGCCGACAGAGGCTCGGGCCCGAAGCTCGTGGGGGTGCCGACCGCGGCGGCCGCGCCGAACGCCGCGCCACTCCATGCAGTATGCATGTACTGGTACGCGGTGTCTTGGAAGACGAGGTGCATGTCCGCGCCGCTCGCGGCGAGCGTCGGGGTTCCGCGGGTGCTCGACGTCCCGAGGCGGCTCGCCGCCCCGAAGGTCGCGCCTTGCGCCGTCACGATCTTGAGCGCGTCTCCCGTGCTGCGGAAGGCGGCCGTGAAGCCCGCTCCGAAGGGCACGATCGCGGGACCGGAGAGCACGGCGTCTCCCGCAAGGTTCTGCGTGGCCCACGACGCACCGGTCTTGAGAGAGCCCTTCGCGGACGTGTCGTCGCCCGAGAGGACCGCGTACACGCCGGTGCACGTGGCGCCGTCGGGGAGCGACGTGTCGGGCGCTTCCGAGTCGACGGGCGGCACGCTCGAATCGCCGGGGCTCGCGCCGTCGAGCTCGGGCGCGGCGCCGTCCTCGGGGGTGATCGTCCCGCTGTCCTTGCGCCCCGAGTCGGAGAAGTCTTCGCCGAAGTCCTTCTTCTCGACTCCCTCGGCGCACGCCGCAGCGAAGGACGCACCTGCGGCGAGCGTGACGACGAGCGAGGCCAGAGGACGAAGGCGGAGCGAGGGCGGGAGAGGCGCGTTCGACACGCCCCCATTGTTACCAAAAGCCGTCCGCGATGCCGCTCGGATGTCGCATGACGCGACCTGCGCGGTAGCAAATGAGGATGACGCGATGCGTGAGTGCGCCCAGCAGGGCGGCGGTCAATGCGATTCGACGACCGACCAGACGTCGTCGAGGCCGAGCTCGCCGCGCGCGTGCGCCGTCAGCTTGAGATCGGCGATGGTCGCCGCTTTCCCGTTGACCGTGACGCGTGTCTTCTTCGGGTCGAGCTTGCCGTTCACCGCCGACTGCATCGACGCGATGGTCATCTGACCCTTGTCGACCGTGGTGATGATGCCGTGGACGTGACGCGAGGTCGACGAGGGCTCCTCGGCGTGGAGCGAGCGCTCGCCCGGCGCCGCGAACGCGAGGGCCGTGACGACGAGCGAGAACGTCAATAGGTGCTTCATGATGCGTCCTCTTCGAGTGGCGCGCCCGAGCGAAGGGCGTGTCGGCCGCGCGATACCCTCGCCCTCGCCCGGCGTCCAGGACAAAACACACGCTCCCCGAGAGCCGGCAGCGCCTGCCACCTCGGGAAAACTGGCCAAGGTCGGTCAGGCCGGGCACCATACGCTCCTATGAGCAACGCCGAGGCCGCCGCCGCACCGCGCCCCAAGTACAAGCGCAGCGTCAAGAACTACATCGTCGACTCGCGTTTCCAGCTCAAATACACGAGCTTCATCGTGATCGTCGCCGTCGCCATCGCGGCGCCGCTCGGCGTCTTCTTGTTCCGGACGAGCGAGAAGGTCGTGGCCGAGAGCCAGAAGGTCGTCGAAGAGAGCAAGAAGGTGAGCGAGGTCGTGTCGCTCCAAATCTCGAAGGACCCGGTCTACGGCTCGGATCCGGAGCTCGCCAAGGCCTTCGGGGCGGAGTCTTCGTCGGCCGCCGACAAGGTGAAGGCCCAGCAAGAGGCCCTCGTCGCCGAGCAGAGGACCATGATGCGCGCCCTCGTCGGCGCGCTCGGGCTCATGGTGGTGCTCATCGGCCTCCTCGGTATCTACTTCACGCACAAGGTCGCCGGGCCGATCTACAAGATGAAGATGCTGCTCCGCCAAGTGGGCGAGGGGAAGCTCACTTTCTATGGGAAGCTCCGCAAAGGCGACGAACTGCAAGACTTCTTCGAGACCTTCGCGACGATGGTCGAGCGGATCAAGGAGCGCCAGAAGCGCGAGGTCGACGAGCTCGAGTCGGCGATCGAAGCCGCTCGTGCGTCGGGCGCGAGCGAAGAGGCCATCGCCAAGATCGGTCACGTCCGCGACGAGATGAAGCGCGCCCTCGAAGCCTGACCCGATTTTCAGGGCTCGGGGTCGTCCGTGATGGCCCCGCGAAAGTGCTCGACGGCGGTGCTCGCGCCGTCGACGTGCACGACGACGACGTCGATGCGGACGCGGGTGATGCCCTCGAGCGAAAACGGCGCCTCGACGAGCAGCCTGCGCGCTGCGGACAGGAGGCGCGCTCGTTTGGTGGGGCCGACGCTGGCGAGCGCCCCGACGAGCGCCCCCTTCTTTCGCGAACGAACTTCGACGATCGCGAGCGTGCCTGTGCCGTCCCGCGCAACGATGTCGAGCTCGAGTGGCCCGAGCCGAAGGTTGCGCGCCAAAATGGAGAAGCCGCGGGCGACGAGGTAGTCGCACGCGGCTTCTTCGGCGACCCGCCCGAGGGCAGGCCTTCGCCTCACTTGGAGGCGGCGGGCGCGGCGGCTTTGGCAGGCTCGCCCGCGCAGGTCGTGCGGCTGCCGCCGGCCTTGTCGCAGTCGCCCTGGCAGTCGACGCCCGGATCGTACTTGGTGTTCTGCTTGATGCAGTAGCCGCCCGTGAGGCCCTCGTTGCCTTGGCCGGTCGGGTCGACGAGCTGCTCGCAGGCGAACCCGTCGGGGCAGGTGCAGTAGTTGGCGCCGTCGTCCGTCTGGCCTTGCGAGTTCGCGCAGCGGCACGAGCAGTACACGGTCGCGTCGGCTTTGCGGTTCAAGCACTGCGGCTCGACGGCTGCGCCTTCGGGGGCGCCGGGCACGCCGGTCACCTTGCCGTCGACCGTGCCGGGGAGCACGCAGGGGTCCGAAGAGCGACCACCGCCGGCGGCCGTCTGCCCGTAGGGACAGGAGACGCGACCGCGGAAGTGATTCACCAGGCAGACGCGCGTCTGGCACTGGAAGCTCTTGGACTCGACGTTCACTTCCTTCTGGCTGAAGCCGAGGAACTGCTCGTTGTACTCCTGCTCCGGGATGCAGGGATCACCGACGCCCGAAGCCGAGCAACCCGTGCCCGCGAAGAAAACGGAACCCGTACCAACGAGCAAGACCGTGAGGAGGAGGCGGGAGCGAGTCATGCGGAGGGCTCTCCAAATTCGAGAATCGTGGGCGATTTCCGGGGATCTTGGCCCCTTTCGGGGCCTAGGGCGAACGCGCGACGACATGCGTATGCCCAGAGGCCGGCGACCGTACCTCCCTCGCCCAAAATTCGTCAAGGACGATCGAGCCCTTTCGCCAGGGACCGACAGGGAGTACCCGAGGCTTGGGGACGGCGCGCAGGGCCCATTCGAAAAACGTGAGGCACACGGCCGCGCGTCCTCGGCCGGCGCGACCCAAGCCGAGGACCACGAGGGGCGTCCGAGGGCTCCGGGGCCGTTGCCCCTTGACAAGCGCGAGAGAGCCTTTCTACCATGCCGCCCTCGGAGAGAGTATCCACTTAAATTCGTTCAGCTTTTTGGCGCGGGGCACCTCGAGGCTCGGATGAGCACGCGGGCCAACGCTTCGACTCTCCTCAGGAAGTTCGTCGTCGACCTCACCCATGACCACTTCCGCCTGCTTGCCAAGCCCCATTTCGTGACACCGGCCCCCGGACCCCGCGAGGAACCCCTCTCATGCGTATATCCCTGGCGCGCAAACTCCTTCTGACCGCCGTCCCCGTGCTTTCGCTGGCTCTCGTCTCGCCGCACGCCTCGTACGCGCAGAAGGGCGGCGGCAAGAAGCCCGCGGCCACCGCGAAGCCGAAGGGCGGAGCCGCCAAGCCCGGAGCCGGCGCGGCCGCCGGGGCCGACATCGAGCTCGACGAGCCGGCGCAACCCGCGGCGAAGCCGGCCGACAACAGCCCCCCTCCCACGGCCGGCCAGATGACCGAGCCCGCGGCGCAGGCGAAGCGCCTGTTCGACAGCGAGAAGTGGCTCGACGCGTCGCTCGGGCTCTACCGCGTCTACAAGGGCGAGACCCAGGACGACGAGGGCAACAAGCAGCTCGCGCAGTACCACCTCGCGATCGCGCTCTACCGCCTGAAGTTCTACCAGGCCGCGTACGGCATCTTCTCCGAGATCGCCGACAAGCCGAACCACCTCAAGTTCAACGAGACGCTCCTCTGGCTCTCGAAGCTCGCGACCGACCTGCCCGAGCCGGCCGACATCGTCGAGCGCGTGGGCAAGTACAACGACGCGCAGATCGAGAAGTTCAACAACAACAACCAGCGCGACCTGTACTGGCAGCTCAACTACCTGCTCGGCCGGTACAAGTACCGCAACCGTCAGTACGAAGATGCGCTCCGCCTCTTCACGAAGGTCTCGCGCGAGTCGAAGTACTACGTCCGCGCGCAGTTCTTCAGCGGCATCTCGAACGTGCAGCTCCGCAAGTCGGTGCCCGCGGTCCAGTCGTTCCAGCGCATCGTCGGCGCGATCGACGAGGGCGTCGAGGGCGTGGACGACGACGCCCGTATGCGCGACCTCGCGTACCTCTCGATGGCGCGCACGTACTACTCGGCCTCGGTCCGCCTCGACGAGCAGGGCTCGCCGACGATCGACTCGACCAAGCTGTCGGCCGCCGTCAAGTACTGGAACAAGGTCGACGTCGGCTCCGAGTACTGGCTCGACTCGCTCTTCGAGGAGTCGTGGGCCTACTTCATGGCCGGTGACTACGCGCACGCCCTCGGGAACATCCACACGCTGCAGGCGCCCTACTTCCCGAACTCGTACTACCCCGAGGCCGAGGTCTTGCGCTCGGTCATCTACTTCGCGAACTGCCAGTACGACGACGCCGAGGTCATCGTCGCGAAGCTCCAGACGAAGTACCAGCCCCTCTACGACGAGCTCGCCAAAGTTCTCGCTCGATTCAAGGGCGACGGCCAAGAAGAAGCCTTCTACAAGTTTCTCAAGGACGTGCGCGACGGCAAGGCCGACCTCCCGCCGCGCATCAAGACCGTCGTGGAGAACGCTCTCTCCGACCGTCAGCTCCTCCGTCACCTCCAGTACGTCCAGCTCCTCGACGACGAGGCGAACCGCTTCAAGAAGGCCCCCGGGAGCTTCCGCGACTCGCCCCTCGGCAACGACACGAAAGACGCCCTCCAGCTCGCGCGCGACATCGCCGTGCGCAACGCGGGCACCCTCGCGAAGGAGCGCTACCAGCGCAACCTCGACGAGCTCAACGAGCACCTCCGCGACAGCGCGAAGATCCTCATCGACATCACGTCGGCGAAACGAAACCAGCTCGACCAAGCCATCGCGGGCAGCCAGGTCACCGCGAAGGAGTCGGAGCGAAACATCGTGAAGGCGGACGACGAGCACGTCATTTGGCCGTTCGACGGCGAGTACTGGCGTGACGAGCTCGGCTTCTACCGACAGACCATCACCTCGAAGTGCGGCAGGTAAACCCAATGATTCGCAAGTCCATCATTCCCGCGTTCGGGCTCGTGCTGTCGGCGACGGCGCTCTCGTCGGTCGCTGCGGCCGATGGGGCCGCGTCGTCCTCGGCGAGCGGCGGCGTCTGCATCGAAGAGAAGGCGAAGAAAGAGCTCAACGCCTGCGCCGTCGCGGGGCCGAAAGAGTTCGCGGCCCACGGCAAGCAGACGCAAGCCAACTTCCGCGGCGTCGCCCCGATCGGCGACCCGAAGAAGAAGGACAACAAGCCCCCGTCCCCGGTCGTCAACGACGCCCCCCGTGACGAGCGCAAGAGCAAGCTCCAAGCGCGCCAGCGCGCCCTCCTCTTCACCGAGATCCAGGGCATCGAGCGGCTCTTCCAGAACACGCCGCGCAACGCCGCCGACCGCGTGACCCTCGCGCGTCGCCTCGCCGAGGCGTACGTGGAGCTCGAGGCCGCCGCGTTCCGCGACAAGACCAACGCGGAGATGGAGCGCGACAACCTGAAGAAGGCGAACCCGCAAGGGGCCGGCCAGAAGCAGGCGCTCGCGAACCAGGCCGATCAGGTCATGAAGTCGGCGCGAAACCAGGCGATCCGTTACTACACGCTCGTCAAGACCGACTACCCCGACTACGCGCAGCTCGACGAGGTCCTCTACTACCTCGCGTACGAGCACGAACAGGCGAACGACTACAAAACCGCCCGCACGGTCTACCTCGAGCTGAAGGACAAGCGCCCGAACTCGAAGTACATCCCGAACGTGTACCTCGCCTTCGGCGAGCTCTTCTTCAACGAGGCGCAGGGCGACCCGTCGAAGTGGGACCTCGCGGGCCAGGCGTACGAGAGCGTCATCAAGTACCCGGCGCCGGGCAACAAGGTGTTCGGCTACGCCTGGTACAAGCTCGGCTACGTCGCGTGGAACAAGGGCGAGTTCGAGAAGGCGCTGAACGCCTTCAAGAAGACCATCGACTTCGGGAAGAACTTCTCGCAGCTCCCGGGCGCGAGCAAGCTCGCCGACAGCGCCCGCAAGGACATCATCCCCGTCTACGCGCTCAAGGGCGACCCGACGCAGGCGTACAACTTCTTCCACAACATCTCGGGTGACACCGACGGTAACGAGAAGACGTTCAAGATGATGGACGATCTGGGTAACAACTACCTGGACACCGGCCACTATCCCGAGGGTATCGCGCTCTACAAGGACCTCATGAACCGCGACAAGAGCGGTGACAAGTCCTGCGTGTACCAGTCGCACATCACCGAAGCGACCATGGCGATGAAGTCCTCCAACAAGGAGGCCATCAAGAACGAGGTCGACCAGCAGGTGAAGCTCTACAAAGACTTCGCCTCCGGTGGGCACAGCGCCGAGGCGAAGCAGGAGTGCGCGAACCACACCGCGCAGATCGTCGCCGAGACGGCGATGGCCTGGCACCTCGAGGCGGCGGGCTCCGGCGGGCAGCGCGGCACGAACGACCCGAAGACCTTGTCGCTCGCGGCGTACCTCTACAAGCGCGTCGTCGACACCTTCGACGCGAAGCAGTTCTCGACGTTCACCTTCCCCCGCATCGTGAAGGACGACTGGCCCACGTTGTACAAGATCAAGTACAACATGGCGGATCTCCTCTACTATCAGGAGAAGTGGGCCGAGTGCGGCCCGGCGTTCGACTCGGTCGTCGCCGAGGACCCGACGGGCAAAGACGCCCCCGAGGCCGCGTACGCTTCGGTGCTCTGCTACCAGAAGATGTACGACGCGTCGCACCCCAAGGCGGAGGCGCGCAAGGGCATCGGCCAGCTCCCGGGCAAGAACAAGTCCGAGGAGGAGAAGCGCAAGAAGGAAGAAGAAGCCGCCGCCCTCAAGCCGAAGGAGTTCACCGAGCAGCAGAAGGGCATGGTGCAGGCGTTCAACCGCTACATCTGCTACATCAAGCCGCCGGCGACCGACAACGCGGGCCAGGAGCAGCTCGTCGAGGTCAAGTACGCCCGCGCGCGTACCTACTTCGAGGCGAAGCACTGGGAAGAGGCCGCGACGGCGTTCCGCGACATCGCGATGAACAACGCGGATCGTGACGTGGGCATCTACGCCGCGCAGCTCTACCTCGAGAGCGTCAACGTGCTCGGCACGCAGTCGTCCCGCCCGTCCTGCTACGACGACATGGCGGTCGACGTGCCGAAGTTCCTCGAGCTCTACTGCACCGGCGACAAGGCCGCGAAGAACGCCGAGCAGTGCACGAACCTCAACAAGGTTCAGGTCGACATCCTCCGCCTCAAGGCGCAGAAGCTCGTCGAGATCGCCGACAAGAACGGCGGCGCCGGCGCGCTCCAGCAGTACGAGACCGCGGGCAACACGTACTTCGAGATGTTCCGCAAGTACTGCCAGGAGCCCGTCCAGGCCGGGCAGCAGCCCCAGGCGGATCGCTGCGACGAGATCGCGTACAACGCGGCTCGTTCGTTCCAGGCGGCACGCCTGATCGCCAAGGCGATCGCGGCGCGTCAGTCGCTCCTCGCGTTCGACGCGAAGACCAACGGCAAGTCGCCCCTGGCCAAGAAGGCCACGTACGAGATCGGCGGCAACTACCAGGCGATCGCGGTGTACGAGCTCGCGGCCGACTGGTTCGAGAAGTTCGTCGACGCGGACCCGCGCGCGGAGAAGGCCGACACGGCCCTCGCCGACGCGGTGCTCCTCCGCCTCGGTCTCGGCCAAGAGGACAAGGCCATCGAGGACGCCCGCAAGTTCCAGAAGAACTACGGCGCCTCCAAGCCCGCGCAGACCGCGGCCATCGCGTTCGCGATCGGCGCTCACTACGTCGAGAAGGCCGAAGGCCTGCGCCCCGGCGCCAAGGCCGGCGAGTGCATCAACGCCGAAGAGTGCATGGCCTGGGAGAAGGCTCGCGCCTCGCTCCAGGGGTCCATGGGCGTCATCGACAAGGCCGCTCCGGACATCCAGGTCCAGGCGCACGGCGCGCTCGCGCGCACCTATGCGCACCTCAAGAACGGCGGCAAGCTCTCGAAGACCGAGTACGGCAAGGTCCGCTCGCTCTGGTCGAACCCCGCCGACGCCGAAGCCAAGATCCGCGCCGCCTACGGCAGCGAGGACGCGGCCCAGCAGGACAAGCGCCTGGCCAAGGCGCTCAACGCCGTCGGTGAGGCCTTCTTCATGGCCGCCGAGGACGAGCGCATCGCGGTCGTCGAGCCCGTCCGGTTCCCCGAGTACAAGGGCTCCGGCACGAAGGAAGACGTCGTCAAGCACATCCAGACCAAGGTCAAGGAGTGGTACACGAAGAAGAAGGAGTCGATCACCAAGGTCGAGCCGGCTTACGTCAAGATCCTCGACCTCAAGCCCGTGCCGCCGCCGAAGTGGGTCATCGCCGCCGGTTCGCGCTCGGGTCTCATGTGGGGCAACTTCGTCGACGACTTCCGTCGTGCGCCGATCCCCAAGGCCTGGAAGACGGATCCCGAGATCCGCGGCACGTACTACGACGCCCTCGACGCGGCGAGCGAGCCCTTCAAGGTGGGCAACGCGAAGCCGGCGCTCAAGAAGTGCCTCGATCTCTCGGTGAAGTACCAGTACTTCGACAACTACTCGCGTGACTGCGAGGTCTGGCTCGCGAAGAACTACAAGGCCGAGTACCACGTCGTCGACGAGCTCCGTGGCGCGCCCACGCTCTCGAACAGCGGCCTCGACGAGAAGAACCCGCCCATCCTCGTGGGTGGCCAGGCTTGGCGCCCGCCGAGCGCGGCCCCGACGGAGAAGGCCGGCGCCGAGCAGCCCGCTGCGAAGCCCGGAGACACCAAGAAGCCCGCCCCCGCCGGCAAGAAGAAGTGAGAAGGAGCGTCGTGATGAAATCCAAGATTGGCATTCTCTCGGCGGGCCTCATGATGCTCTCCCTCGCGTGCGGCGGGGGAGGGGTCGAGGTCAACACGGGCGGGAAGAAGGAGCCCAAGGTTCCGGGCAAGCCCACCACTTCGACGGGTGAGACCGTCAGCGACACGGCGCAGGCGAAGTTCAACGCCGCCGTCGAGTCGATGGTCGCGCACGACAAGGCGGCCGACTGGAACGACGCGGCCTGCAAAGAGGTCGCTCAGCGCTTCGAGGAGGCCGCGGCCGAGCAGAAGAGCAAGAAGTTCCCCGAGGCCACCTACAACGCGGGGCTCGCCCTGCAGCGGTGCGGCAACGACAAGGAGGCGCGCGCTCGCTTCACGAAGGCGCTCGCCGACGACGCGAACTTCCACTACGCGAAGGTCCAGCTCGCCCTCTACGACTACAAGGGCAACAGCAACGAGGACGCGGCGATCTCGACGTTGCAGCAAGCCGTTCTCGACGCGAAGTTCCAGAACGTCCCCGCGCTCGTCAACCTGGCCATGTTCCAGATGCAGCGCGACTCCGCCACCGGCGGACAGGGCTGCGCCGACGACATGGACTGCGCCAAGAAGAACCTGCAGCGCGCGCTCGCCATCGACGACGCGTACATGCCGGCCTTCAATCAGCTCGCGCTCTACTACTTCCAGCAGGCGAAGAAGCGCGCGGGTGCGATCAAGTCGTCCCAGAAGGGCTCGAAGGGGCGCCAGATGGCGACGAACGCCGCGATCGCCAAGCGCGCCGACGTGCAGCAGCTCGAGCTCGCGGCCCTCGTGTGCTCGCAAGCCATCCGCAAGAACGCGGCCTACGCGCCGATTCACAACACGGCTGGCCTCATCCAGAACGAGCTCGGCCAGGTGAACGGCGCGGTGGCGGCGTTCTCGACGGCCGCGAAGCTCGACCCGAAGTTCTTCGAGGCGCAGATGAACTACGCGGCGGTCAACCTCTCGTTCCGCGGGTTCGAGCAGGCGGCCGGCGCGTACAAGAAGGCCCTCGAGATGCGCCCGAACGACTACGACGCGCACCTCGGCCTCGCGCTCGCGCTCCGCGGCCCGATCCAGGCCACCGACGCGAACTACGAGCAGGAGGTCGCGGCCGTCCAAGCCGAGCTCGACGCGTGCAAGAAGCTCGACCCGAACCGACCGGACGCCTTCTACAACGAGGGCATCCTCGTGCAGGAGTTCAAGGCCAAGGCGGGCGCCGGGAAAGACGCCACGAAGGCCGCGCTGAACCAGGCGAAGGGCATCTTCCAGACCTTCATCGACAAGGCCCAGGGGAAGAACGAGTACGACGGTGCCGTGAAGCGCTCGAAGGAGCGCATGCAGGACATCGCGGACACCATCCAATTCCTCGACCTCGACGCGAACGAGCAGAAGGCCCAGGGCGCGCCCGGCGGGCCGGCTCCCTCGTCCGATGCCCCCGCCGAGGGCGAGAAACCGGCCGAAAAGAAGTGAGCGTCGGCCTCCTTGGGCTCCACGAGAGAAAAAAACGCTCTCGTGGGAACCTTGGGGGAGGGGGGCTGTCTAGAGCCCCGAGACGCTCGCTGCGTGCCCTGGAGGGCCCGGAAACGGGCCCCTCGGGGCACAATCATCATACGGTAGTGAATGGCCCGGCAGGTTGCGGGTAGGCTGGAATTTTACCAAGCCTTCGAAAAGCCAAGGAAAATCGTCCCTCGGACGTATATTTCCCGGGCGGAAGCTCCGAAGGATTGGTAAACGGTGCGACGGAAGAGTCGGAAGGAGAACGATCATGGCGAAGCGTCTCTTCGTGGGGATTTTGGGTCTGGGTATCCTGCTCGTCAGCTCGACGGCGCTCGCGCAGCAGCCGGCGGCTGGTGCGGCTCCTGCGGCTGGTGGTGCGCCGGCAGCCAAAGGCGGCGGTGACGGGTACGGGTACGAGTTCTCCGACGACCCGCTGAGCGCGGGTGGCTTCGGTCCGAACGACGCGACGATTCGCGTTCGTCCCGGCCCGGTGCGTACCACGCTCATCCGCCCGCGAACGTCGTTCGTGCCCGAGATGTTGAAGTCCGTCGAGAACCTCTGACGGACGAAAATTCGCCATAGTCGTTTCCCTCGCTCGCCGAGGGTTTGAAGCTGCGACAGCGTCGCAGCGGCCGTCGACAAAGACGGCGAAAGGTCCGAGATGGAAGGCAAGGGCAAGGTCGCGCTCACGTTCGCGCTCTACCAAGGGGATCAACTCCTTCGTCGAGACACGATCGCTCAAGACATCGTGAAGGTCGGCAAGGATCCGCGGAGCCACCTCCGCGTCGACGACGAGCTCGCCTCGCGCATGCACGCCGTCATCGAGGTCGCCTCCGAAGGCGACATCACCCTCATCGATCTCGGCAACGAGCCGGGCACGATGGTGAACGGCCAGCGCGTCAACAAGTGCAAGGTTCGTCCGGGCGACCAGATCCAGGTCGGCTCCACGACGATCGTGCTCGAGAGCGCCGAGCCCGCGTCGGCCTCGGCCCCCGTGTCCGCGCCTCCTCCCGCGGCTTCCGCTCCGACCGCGGCGGAGATCTCGGTCCCCGCCCCGGCGGCGAACCCCTTCGCCGTCCCCGCCGCCAACCCGTTCGCTGCCGCGGCTCCCGCGAATCCGTTCGCCGCCGCGGCTGCGGTGAACCCCTTCGTCGCGTCGGCCACCGACCAGCTCGCGGCTTCGGCTCCGGCCGAGCTCGACCCGAACGCCCCGACCACCTACAAGCTCGTGAAGAGCGGCCCCGACGTGAACCCGGACGAGGTCGAGGTGCCCCACCTCGCGGCCGTCGAGGTCATGGTCATGTGGGACACCAACGTGCTCCACGTCTCGCATCTCTCGCCTCCGCGCTCCTTCTTCGTGGGCGAAGAGACGCAGAACAAGATGGGCTGCGACTTCTTCGTCCCGAGCGAGGCGCTCGGCACGACCCGCGCCCCGGTGGTTGTCTCGCGCGGTGGTGGCACGTCGCTCGTGATCTTCCCCCGAGCGACCGGCGCCCTCGAGGTTCCCGGTCAGGGCAAGACGTCCTTCTCGGACCTCATCGCCAGCGGTCGCGCTCGTCCGTCGAGTGAGCTCTCTGGCGCTCACGAGATCGACATCCCCGCGAACGGCAAGGCCCGCATGGAGCTCGAGGGTGGCCTCGTGTTCCAGGTGGCCGCGGTCAACGCGGGCAAGCGGCCCGTCGGCGGTGTCTTCTCGAACGCCGACCCCGCTGCCTTCCTCTTCGTCGGTCTCTCGTCGCTCCTCCACATCGGCATCGTCGCGTCGCTCGCGTTCTTCATGCCGAAGATGAACCTCGACGACAGCGAGGCGATCGACCGCGACCAGATCCTCCTGATGCAGAAGATGCTCAACGCGGCCGCGGAGCGTGAGCAAGAGGAGAAGCCCACCGAGCAGGTGGCCGAGAACAGCGCCGACAACAAAGAGGGCGGCACCGGCACTCGCGCCAAGGGCGAAGAGGGCTCGATGGGCAACCCAAACACCAAAGAGACGGGCCACCGTTTCGGCGTGCAGGGGCCGGCCGACAACGCCGATCCGCACATCGCTCGCCAAGCCGCGATGAAAGAGGCCGCCGAGTTCGGCATGATCGGCCTCCTCAACGTCGGCGCGGGCGGCGACCCGAACGCTCCCACGGCGCCCTGGGGCCGTGAGGAATCGAGCGGCAACGACCCCATGAGCGCCCGCGGCAACATGTGGGGCGACGCATCGGCGACTCGTTCGGCGCGGGCGGCCTCGGCCTCTCCGGCGTCGGCGAAGGTGGCGGCGGTCGCGGCGAGGGCATCGGCCTCGGCAACATCGGCACCATCGGTCACGGCGCCGGTACGGGCAACGGCCAAGGCTTCGGCAACGGCCACGGTCGTCTCGGTGGCGCGCACGCGACCAAGTCGCCGCAGCTTCGCCAAGGCGCCACGACCGTCAACGGTCGCCTCCCGCCCGAGGTCATCCAGCGTATCGTCCGCCAGAACTTCGGTCGCTTCCGCCTCTGCTACGAGAACGGCCTCCGAACGAACCCGACGCTCTCGGGACGTGTCTCGGTCAAGTTCGTCATCGACCGCTCCGGCTCGGTGTCGACTGCCCAGGACGGCGGCTCGGATCTCCCGGACAAGGGCGTCGTCTCTTGCGTGGTTCGCGGGTTCGGCAACCTGTCGTTCCCGCAGCCCGAGGGCGGCATCGTCACGGTCGTCTACCCGATCTCGTTCAGCCCCGGCGACTGACCTTCGCCGTCCCCACGAAACGCTCGGCGCCCTCGGCTCCGGGCGTTTCGTCTTTTGTGCTCCGGTGACACGAGCGGGGAAGCGCAGCTCGGGTCGTGAGCGCCTCGTAGCGGCCCGACGGACGGCCGTGAGGAGCGACGTTCTCCTTGGCGCGAAGGGTGACGTATTTCGCTTAGCACGCGAGCCGTTCTCGCTTATGCTCCCGCGCCCATGAAGATGCTCGCGAAGGTCGTGGTCCTCTCCTTGTCGGCTTCGGCGCTCCTCGGCGGTTTGGGCTGCAGCCGCAACAACATCGAGGCCGTGAACCTCGCCAACGAAGGCGACAAGTCGAAGTCGGTCAACGTCGACGAGGCGATCTCGAAGTACGAGCAAGCCGTCAACCTCGACCCGACCAACCACCGCATCCTCTGGAAGCTCGCGCTCGCGTACACCAAGAAGGAAGAGTGGGCGAAGGTCGCTTCGACCTGCAAGAAGGCCCAGGCCGTGGCGCCGACCTTCGCGAACTACTTCTTCCAGAACGGGCTCGCGAACGCCCGTATGGCCGTCAAAGGCCCCGCGAGCTGGGCGGAGGCGAAGGAGCCGCTCGAGCAGGCCATCGCCAAGGATCCGAACCTCGCCGACGCGCACTTCGAGCTCGCCGAGGTCCTCTTGCACCTCGACGACGAGCAGGGCGCGCTCCGCTCGTACACGAAGGCGATCGAGACGAAGCCCGACGAGCTCTCGTTCTATGTCCCGCTCGCGGATCTCTACATCCGCCTTGGCTACCTCGATCAGGCCGAGCAGGTCGTGAAAGAGGGCCTCTCCTTCGCGAAGGACGGCGACAAGTTCCTCTTCGGGCTGCACAGCCTCGCGGGCCAAATCAAAGAGACCAAGGGCGACATCGCCGGGTCGGTCACCGAGTACGAGGCCGCCAAGAAGGCGTGCGGTCAGTGCAACCAGGCGGGCGAGCAGATCGCGTTCTTCAACCTCGGTGCGGCCTACGCGAGCGTGAACCCGCCGCGAAAGAGCGAGGCGATCCAGCAGCTCCAGTCGTTCAACAAAATCGTCTGCAAGGGCGCAGCCGCTCAGCGCTACGCCGACCAGTGCGCGCAGAGCCAGCAGCTCGCGACGAAGCTCGGCGGCCAGCTCCAGTAGGCCAGCGACACGCTCGCGACGAACGAGGCGCCTCACCTCCGGGTGGTGGCGCCTCTGCCTTTTCTAGAGGCCTTGAGAGCCTCGCAGGGGCGCGCGAGGCCGGGCTCGCGGGCCCGCGATTAGGCCACGGCTCACGCCGCATGAGAAGTGAGAATGCGTGCTCGATCACCGGTGCGTGTGTGCGCAGGTGCGCACGCAAGGGGAGGTCACTCGAGCGGCCATCACCCGCGAAAAAAAACCAAGCCCGGCGCGAGTATGCCCACCCGACGGAACGCAGCCTCTGGTAGCGTGGGAACGCAAATTTCACCTGCCCGGTGATGGGAGTGAGCAGCGCGGGCACTCCCGCCTTCATTCGGGCGTCGACGAGCACATGAGTGCTTGTCCGGAATCGTGGGACCGAGGGAGTCAATGGACCTTCAGGAGCGTCTTTCGCATCTCGAGAACGTTCGGGACTGGCAAGGGCTCGTCGAGGAGCTCGAGAAGAGCGCGGCGGCCGGCACGAACGAGGAAAAGGCTCGCATTCACCTGCGGCTGGGGCAGATCCTCGAGGGCAAGTTCCTCGCGGGCGTGAAGGCGCTCAAGCACTTCCAGGACGCGTACAAGCTGAATCCCGCTGCCGGTGAGAGCTTGGCGCGTGCCCGTTCCATCTACTGGGACCTCGGCAAGCTCAACATGGTCCAGAAGCTCCTGGAGCTGGAGCTGAAGTCGCAGAAAGAGGGCCCCGTGGCCGCGGCGCTGCTCCTCGAGCTCGGCGACGTGCTGTGCGACGTCGGCGACTACGATCGCGCGACCTCGACGTACGCGAAGGCCGTTCAACTCGGCGATTCGACGGGGCAGGGCAGCGCCTGTCTCGAGGACGTGCAGGTCGAGAGCGGATCGTGGCAAGCGCACGTCGCGCAGCTCGTTCGCGGCTCTCTCGAAGCGCAGGGCGCGGCGCGTGGTCGCTTGCTCCTCCGCGCCGCGCGCATCGCGAAGCGCTTCGCTCCCGAAGAGGTCGAAGGGCTCCTTCAGCGGGCCTACGCCGCGGACCCCGAGTCGAAGCAGATCGCCGCGCTCTTCGAGGGTGCGCTCGTCGACGCCGGACGCCTCGAGGATCTCGATCGCGTGCAGCACACGGTGGTCGCGCAGCACCCGGACCGCAGCGCGAAGGGCGCCGCGGCGCTCGCGTTCGGCATCCGCTGGGTGTCGCGCCACCAGAACCTCGAGCTCGGCGCGCCGTGGCTCGAAGAGGCCGTCAAGCTCGACGCGCGCCACGAAGGGGCGTTCCAGTTTCTGCGTGATCTGCACGGGAAGAAGTCGGGCGAGTGGGAGCGTGTCCTCGGCCTCGCCGAAGAGGCGTCCACGCAGCCCGTCGATGCCGACACGATCGCGTTCTTGCTCGCGCAGGCGGGCACGATCGCGTGGCGGAGCCTCGGCAACCTCATTCGGGCGAAGGTGAGCTTCGAGCGGCTCAAGTCGATCGTGCCCGACCACCCGACCCTGCTCGCGTTCGAGGCTCAGATCGGCGAGGCCGTCAACGCGAGCGTTCCGCCGCCCGCGGTCGAGCCCGTGGCCGTGGTCGCTCCGTCGGTTCGACCCGCCGCGGTCGAAGCCGAGACGCCTGTCTCGGTGCAGTCGGGCACCGCGACGGCTCCGCCGCCCGCCCCCGAGCCGACCCCGTCGGTTCCGCCGGTCGTGGAAGCCGCGCCCGTGGTCGAGGCCGAGCCGGTGGTGGAAGCCGCGCCCGTCGTCGTCCCGGTGGCGGAGGCCGCGCCCGTCGTGGAGGCCGCGCCCGTCGTGGAGGCCGCGCCTGTCGTGGAGGCCGCGCCTGTCGTGGCGGCCGCGCCTGTCGTGGAGGCCGCGCCCGCGCCCGTGGCTGCGCCCGCTGCCCCCGTGGCTGCGGCTGCGGCTGCGGCTCCCGCGCAGGACGGTCCCGCCGACGAGGCGAAGATCGCCGAGCTCCGCGCGACCGCGGAGAAACAAGAAGCGGCCAAGCGGTACAACGAGTACGTCCGCACGCTTCTCCTGCTCGCCGCGGCGGTGCCCGACACCTTCGAGAAGGTCGAGCTCTACATGAAGGCGGCCGAGCTCTACACGGGCAAGTTCGCCAACCAGGCCGAGGCCGTGAAGGCGTACGAGGCCGTGATCGCCATCGACCCGGAGAACCCGACGGCGACCGACTACCTCAAGCAGATGTACGAGAAGCGGCGTGACTGGGAGAAGCTCCTGGTCCTGCAGCGCCGCGACGCCGAGCGTACCTACGGCCCGGAGCGCGCGGCTCGCTTCCTCGAGATCGCGAAGCTCGCGACCGAGCGCGTGAAGAAGCCCGAGGTCTGCATCGACCTTTGGAACGAGGTGCTCGCGAGCGACGAGTCGAACGCCGAAGCGCTCGGCGCCTTGGCGGGCCTCTACGAGCGCGCGAAGGACTACGACAAGCTCGTGACCGTGCTCGAGCGCCAGGCCGAGGTCACGTACGACAACGCTGCGCGCATCCAGATCCTGACGAAGCTCGGCACGTTCTACGGCGATCGCCTGAACAACGACGAGGGCGCCGTCAACGCCTGGCGCCAGCTCCTCACCCTCGACCCGAACGATCGCAAGGCTCAAGAGGCACTGAAGAAGAAGTACCTCGCCCTCGGCCGTTGGGACGACCTCGAGGTCTTCTACGCCGAGAGCGGGAAGTGGGACGAGTTCATCCGCGTGCTCGAGCAGCAAGAGGCGAAGGAGACGGTCCCCGAAGCCAAGACGGGGCTGCTCTTCAAGATCGCGGAGCTCTGGGCCGACAAGAAGCAGAAGAACGATCGCGCTGCGAAGGCCTACGAGAAGGTCCTCGAGCTCGATGCCACGAACCTGCGCGCCGCCGAGGCGCTCATCCCGATCTACTCGGCCGCGAACAACTCGAAGAGCCTCGCGAACGCCATCGAGGTGAAGCTCTCGCACGAAGAGGACGACCTCGAGAAGGTGCGTCTCCTTCGCGAGGTCGCGGCCCTCTACGAGTCGAAGGTGAAGGATCCGCAGCGCGCCTTCGAGCGCTACCTCGCGGCCTTCGAGATCGTCCCCCACGAGGAGCAGGCCACGGCCGACGTCGAGCGCTCGGCGAAGGCGACGAACGGCTGGGAGAAGGTCATCGCCGCGTACGGCGCGGCCGTGCAGAAGGCCGATGACTCGGCCGATCGCGACCTCGCGATCGCCCTCCGGCTGAAGCTCGGACGGGTGCACGTCGAAGAGCGCAAGGACGTCGAGCCCGCGCTCGCGGCCTACCGCGCGGTGCACGAGGCCGACAGCGAGAACCAGGACGCCCTGGCGGCGCTCGAACGCCTCTACCGCGACACGTCCAAATTCTCGGAATTGCTCGGTATTTACGAGAAGAAGCGTGAGCTCGCGGCCTCCTCCGACGAGAAGAAGGCGATAAGCTACGAGATCGCGAAGCTCTACGAGACCGAGCTGCGCGACGTCGACCGCGCGATCGACACGTACGACGCGGTCCTCGAGGACGAGCCTACCGACGCGCGTGCGCTGGCGGCGCTCGACGTTCTCTACGGGCAGCTCGAACGTTGGGCTCCGTACGCGGACGTGCTCCGTCGCCGTATCGAGCTCGACTTGCCCGAGAGCGAGCTCGTCGACCTCAAGTACCGCCTCGGACAAGCGCTCGAGCTCCATCTCGGCGACGCCGTGGCGGCGCTCGAGAACTACCGCGAGATCTTGTTCCTGCAGCCGACCCACGACGGCGCGCGGCTCGCGCTCGAGAATCTGCTCAAGAACGAGAGCCTCCGCGGGGAGGCCGCCGCGATCCTCGAGGCGATCTACGAGGAGCGCTCGGACTGGCCGAAGCTCATCTTCGCGCTCGAGATCTTGAGCGAAGCCGACGCCGACTCCGACAAGAAGGTGCAGCTCTATCGCAAGATCGCGCGCATCTCCTCGGAGTCTCTCGGGGACGCGACCCGCGCGTTCGACGCCCTCGCGCTCGCGGTGAAAGAGCAGCCCCACCAGCCCGAGACCCGCACGGAGCTCGAGGCGATCGTGGCGACGTCCAATGCGTGGAAGCGCCTCACCGATCTCTACGGTGAGGTGGCCGACTCGCTCACGGACGCTCTGCTCGCGCGCGAGTTCTGGATGCGTCAGGCGAAGGTGTTCGACGAGCAGCTCAAGGAGGTCGACGCTTCGGCGGCCGCCTACGGCAAGGTGCTCGCGGCCGATCCGGCCGACGGCGAGGCGCTCTCCGAGCTCGAGCAGCTCTTCGTGCGCACGTCGCGTTGGACCGACCTCATCGGTGTGATCGAACGTCGCATCGAGCAGACCACCGACTCGGAGCTCCGCGAGACGCTCTACGGGCAGATGGCCGCGACCTTCGACGAGAAGCTCGGTCGTCCGGAGGACGCCGTCGCCTCGTGGCGAAAGGTGCTCGAGATCGACTCGGCGAGCACGGCGGCGCTCGGCGCGCTCGACGCGCTGTTCACACGTCAAAAGATGTGGAGCGAGCTCGCCGACAACCTCGAGGCGCAGCTCGTGCTCGCGCAGGACGACGCGCAGCAGATCTCGCTCATGTTGCGACTAGCGTCGCTCCGCGAGCGTGAGATGGCGCAGATCGACGTCGCGATCGAAGGGTATCGCGCCGTGCTCGAGCGCGAGATCGGAAACCAAGAGGCCCTCACGGCGCTCGAGCGCCTCGGCAAGGATCCGGCGTACGAGCTCACCATCGCCGACCTCTTGGAGCCGCTCTACCGCCAGACCGGCGACCACGCGAAGCTCATCGGCGCGCACGAGGTCCAGGTTCGTCGGAGCGACGACTCCTCTCGTCGGGTCGAGCTCTTGCACCAAATCGCCCAGCTCTTCGAGGACGCCGCCGGCGATCTCGACTCGGCGTTCAACACCCTCGCCCGGGCCCTCGGCGAGGATCCCGCGAACGAACGCACCCAGCAGCAGATCGATCGCGTCGCTCGCACCACCGCGCGCTTCGCCGACCTCGCGAACGTCTACGAGCACCAGTCGTCCGAGACGGACGATCCGGCGCTGTCGAGCGCGCTCCTCACCATGAGCGCCCGCGTTCACGAGCAAGACCTCGGCGCCGTCGACACCGCGATCGCGCACTACCGTCGCGTGCTCACGATCGACGTCCTGAACCTGAACGCGGTCGAGTCGCTCGAGCGCCTCTTCCGGCAGACGGAGCGCTACTCCGAGCTCTCGAAGACCCTCCAGCGTAAGGCCGACATCGTCGAAGAGCCGCAGGACAAGAAGGACGCGCTCTACCAGGCCGCGGCCATCGAGGAGGACGTCCTCGAGAAGCCCGAAGAGGCCATTGCAGTCTACAACAAGGTGCTCGAGCTCGACGGCGACGATCTCCGCGCGCTCGACGCCCTCATCAAGCGGTACCTCGGCCTCTCGCGCTGGGTCGACCTCTTGGCCGTCTACGCACGCAAGGCCGACCTCATCGTCGACCCCGACGAGAAGAAGCGGATCTTCTACCAGGTCGGGGCGGTCTACGAGCGCGAGCTCGGCGACGTGCCGCGCGCGATCGACACGTACCAGAAGATCCTCGAGCTCGATCCCGACGATCTCCAGGCGCTCTCGCGGCTCGACGTGCTCTACGAGCAGGCGCAGAACTGGCCCGAGCTCTTGAGCGTGCTCACGCGCGAGAGCGAGATGTGCACGGATCCCGCCGAGTCGGTCGGGTTCCAGTACCGGATCGCGGAGCTCTACGAGAAGCGGCTCGAGGACGTGTCGCGGGCGATCGAGCTCTACCGCGACATCCTCGGGCAGCAGCCCGATCACGAGCCGACCCTCGCGGCCCTCGAAGGCCTCAAGGGCGGTGACAAGGATCCGCTCGGTGCCGCCGCCGTGCTCGAGCCCGTCTACGAGGCAGGGAGCCAGTGGCGCGCGCTCGTGTCGGTCCACGAGGTGCAAGTCGCCCACGGGACCGATCCGTTCCTCAAGGTCGACCTCCTCCACCGGATCGCGCGCCTCTACGAGGACGCGCTCGAAGAGCCGAAGAACGCGTTCGACACGTTCGCGCGTGCGCTCGCGTTCGACAACGGCAACGAGCAGACCCTCCAGAACCTCGAGCGCCTCGCGATGGCGCTCGGCCTCTACGCGAACGTCGCGGCCCTCTACGACGCCGAGCTCGACAAGCTCGACGAGAACCCGGACCGGTTCGTCGAGCTCGGACTCCGGACCGCCCAGATCTTCGAGCTGTCCCTGGAGGACACGACGAGCGCCATCGTGCGCTACCGTCGCGTGCTCGACGTTCAGCCCGACAACCAGGTCGCGCTCCAATCCCTCGACCGCCTCTTCGTCCAAACCGAGCGCTGGAGCGACCTCGCGGCCATCCTGGCCCGTGAGGCCGACATCGCGGCTTCGGCGGACGAGATCCTCGACTTCAAGTACCGCTTGGGCCAGGTCTACGAGCACAAGCTCGCCAACCTGGATCTCGCGATCGCTTCGTACCGCGAGGTGATCACCTCCTCGCCCGAGCACGCGCCGACGCTCGCCGCCCTCGAGGGGCTGTTCGCGCAGAACATGAAGCAGGCGGAAGTGGCCGAGATCCTCGAGCCGCTCTACCGCAACGCGAGCGAGTGGGAGAAGCTCGTCGCGGTGCACGAGGCCCAGCTCACCCACATCCCCGCGGACCCGGTCGACGGCCGCGCGGGTGGCCAGGAGGAGCGGCTCGCCGCGTACTACCGCATCGCCGAGCTCTACGAGGAGAAGCTCCTCGATCCCGTCCAGACGATGTCCGTCTACGTGCGGGCCCTCAAGGAATACCCGCTCGACGAGCGCGCGGGCGAAGAGGCCCCGCGTGTCGCGTCCGGGATCGACGGCGGCTGGGAGCAACTCGCCAACGCGTACGCCGACGTGCTCGGCCTCCACGCCGAGGACAAGGAAGTCCAGCGCGTGCTCGGCAAGCGGCTCGCCAAGACCTTCGAAGAGGAGCTCGGCGACGTGCAGAAGGCCGAAGAGACGTACAAGTACGTCCGCACGGTCGACCCGCTCGAGGCCGAGACGCTCGCGAACCTCGATCGCATCTACCTCTCGCTCCAGCAGTGGGCCGAGCTGGCCGAGGTGCTCGAGGCGAGGGTGCAGGTCCCCGCGGAGGCCCCCGAGCTCGTCGAGCTGTGGGCACGTCTCGGCGAGGCCTACGAGGTCGAGCTCCAGGATTTGCCAAATGCTACGCGGGCTTACCGTATGATCTTCGACGGTCTCGACCGCACCCACGAAGGTGCGATCGCGGCCCTCGGCCGGATCTACGAGTCCCAAGGCGCGTGGAAGGAGCTCAACACGGTCTACGAGCGTGAGCTCGAGAACGCCGCGGGCGACGCCGCCGAGGCCGACATCCGCGCGAAGCTCGCTCACCTCGCGGCCGAGCGCTTGAACGACCCGATCCGCGCGATCGACACGTGGAAGCTCGTGCTCGATCTCCGCGGCGAGGACCCCGAGGCGCTGGCGGCCTTGGCCCAGCTCTACGAGGGTCAGCAGGCGTGGCGCGAGCTCGTCGACGTGCTCGAGCGTCAGCACGACATCGCCCAGGCCGACGACGACCGCGTGAACATCCTCACGCGCCGCGCGCGCGTCTTCACCGAGCGTCTGTCGCGTGACGACCTCGCGCTCACCGATTGGAACCGCGTCCTCGACACGGACTACGCGAACCTCGCGGCCCTCCGCGCGATCGCCGACATCCGTCGCCGTCAGGACGACCCGCAAGAGCTCGTCACCGCGCTTCATCAGCAGGTCGATCGCGCGGCCTCGATGCTCGACGAGAACGAGCTCAAGGAGCTGTTCCGCGAGCTCGGGCGCACGTACGGCGACCGTCTCCAGCAGCCGTACGACGCGGCCGACGCCTGGCGAAAGCTGCTCGACGTCGCCCCCGACCTCGAGGCGCTCGACGCGCTCGAGGCCATCTACCGGAGCCAAGAGCAGCCCGTCGACGTCATCGACGTCAAGATGCGCCGCGCCGACGCCCTCACGGACACGGCCGCGCGCATCGAGGAGCTCCGTGGTGTGGCGGCCCTCTGGCGCGACACCGTCGAGGAGCCCGACAAGGCGACTCTCGCGTGGCAGAAGGTGCTGGAGCTCGACGCGGCCCACGACGAGGCCTTCTTCGAGCTCGAGAAGCTGCACACGGCCGCGGCTCGCTGGGAGGCGCTCATCGAGCTCTACCTCGCGCGCCGCGAGACCCGCGAGGACATCCCCGAGCGCTCGGACCTCCTCCGCCGCGTGGCGAAGGTGTGCGAAGAGAAGGTCGAGGACAAGAGCGCCGCGCTCGACGCGCTCGTCACGGCGTTCGAGGAAGACTTCCACGACCGTGACACGTCGAAGTACCTCGAGCGAATGGCCCAGGCGACGGGCCGTTGGGGCGAGGTGATCCAGCGCGCGAACGAGCTGCTCCAGCAGCAGACCGAGGCCGCGCAGAAGGTCCGCCTCTGCCTCCACCTCGCGAAATGGTACGGCGACGACCTCGGCCACCCCGAGTACGCGCAGCCTTACTACGCGCAGATCGTCCAGCTCGACCCGAACAACGTCGGCGCGCTCCGCCAGATGGCGCAGCTCTACCGAAAGAACGCGAACTGGCAGCAGCTCGGCGCGACGCTCACGCGCGCGCTCGACGTCGCCGTGAGCGACACCGACCGCAAGGAGATCCTCACCGAGCTCGGTGAGCTCCTCGACGTGCAGATGGGGCAGACCGACCAGGCGGTCGGGTACTTCACCCGCGCGCTCGACGTGGACGGCCACTTCGTCCCGGCGATCGAGAACCTCGAGCGCATCTACGCCTCGCGAGCGCAGAACCGCGAGCTCGTCGAGGTCCTCCATCGCAAGGTGGGAGCGCTCACGGCGCCCGAGGGCATCGCGCAGACCAAGCTCCGCATCGGCGCGCTCTACGAGGCGATGCCGAACGAGCTCCCTCGCGCGGCGCAGACCTACCGAGAGGTGCTCGACATCGATCCCGTCAGCCTCCCGGCGATGCGGGGTCTCGAGCGCGTCTACGAGGCCCTGGAGCAGTGGGCCGAGCTCGTGAAGATCCTCGAGGCCGCGCTCGACGTGGTCGCGACGGAGCGCGAGCGCATCGACCTCTTGCTCAAGATCGCGCGTCTCCAGGAGGACCAGTTCCTCAAGGCCGACGTCGCCGCGACCCGCCTCGAGCAGGCCGTCGAGATCGACCCGAACCAGGAAGAAGCGTACGTCGGCCTCGCCCGGTGCTACCGCAAGCTCCGGCTCTGGAACGAGCTCATCACCACCTACGATCGCCACATCGCGGCGACCATCGATCGTCGTACCAAGGTCGACCTGTACGGCGCTATCGCACAGGTCTACGCGGACGAAATCCAGGACTCGGAGCGCGCGATCGACGCGTACCGCAACATCGTCGACATCGAGGAGACGAACGTCCCGGCGCTCGAGGCGCTCTCGAAGCTCTACGAGAAGACCGGCGACATCAACTCCGCGATCGACTCGATGACCCGAGTCGCCGAGCTCACGCCGGACGCGAAGCAGCGGGTCGAGGCGTTCTTCCGCATCGGCAAGGCGCTCGACGAGAAGGTCGGCGATCGCATCGGGGCCCAAGACCGGTACGAGATGGCGCTCGACCTCGACCCGTCGCACATCCCGTCGCTCCAGGCGCTCCGCCAGATCGCGATGGACAACGCCGACTACGACAAGGCGGCGAGGTACATCGACCAAGAACAGAGCTACACCGCGGTGCCGCGTCAGCGCGCGCGCATCCTCGTCGAGCTCGGTCGTCTCCGCGAGGAGATGCTCGGGGACCACGAGTCGGCGGTGCTCGCGTGGGAGTCGGCGAACGAAGCCGATCCCGACAACGAAGAAGCGGCGCTCCCGCTCGCGCACGAGTACGTAGCGCGCGAGAACTGGCCCAAGGCGGAGCCGCTCCTCGAGATGCTCACGCGCAAGGCTGGCAAGCGTGATCGCTCCGAGCAGCACGATCTCTGGAACAAGCTCGGTCAGACCCAAGCCGCGCTCGGCAAGGACGATCGCGCGTTCAAGGCCTACTCGGCCGCGCAGCAGCTCGATCTCACCGACCAGGTGACGATCCGCGGCCTCGCGGAGGTCTGCTTCCGGTTGAAGGATTGGGCCGGCGCGCTCAACAACTTCCAGAAGGTCCTCACCTCGCTCGGCGAGGACGAGACCGAGGCGCGCGCCGACGTCTACTTCAAGCTCGGGCGAATCAAGCGCGAGCAGGGGCAGGCGAAGCAGGCCATCAACAACTTCGAGAAGGCGCTCGGGGTCGATCCGGGGCACCGCCCCACGCTCGACGCGCTCATCGAGGTGTACGCCGAGATCAAGGACTGGAAGCAGGTCGTCCTCTACCGGCGCCAGATCCTCGACAACGTGATGGACGGCGACGAGCGCTTCAAGATGCTGCTCGAGATCGCGGACATCTGGAACGACAACGACAAGGCCCCGCTGAAGGCCATCGAGGCCCTCGAAGAGGCGAAGGACATCAAGCCGGAGGACAGGCCGCTCCTCCACAAGATGCTCGCGCTCTACGAGCAGACCGGGAACTGGGCGCGCATGATCGACACCGTGCAGGCGATCGCCGACATGGAAAAAGATCCCATGCGCAAGTCGAAGTTCATGTTCACGATGGCGCAGCTTTACCGCGACAAAGAGGGCGACCTCGAGCGCGCGGTGGAGCTCTTCAACGAGGCCTTGGACCTCAACCCGAAGGACCTCCAGGCCTTCGACCGCATCAACAAAATCCTCACCGGTCAGCAGGACTGGAAGGGCCTCGAGCGGGCGTTCCGCAAGATGCTCCGCCGCCTCTCGACCGCGAACATCTCGGATCCCGATCTCGAGTACACGCTCTGGCACTCGCTCGGTCTCATCTACCGCGACCGCCAGCGGGAGTGGGCGAACGCGATCGAGGCCTTCAAGATGGCCACGCGGTTCAAGCCCGACGAGGCCCTCGAGCGCCAGATCTTGGCCGAGCTCTACGAGAACACCGACAACATCGAGGCGGCGATCGGCGAGCACTTGCTCGTGCTCCAGAAGGAGCCGCTCCGCGTCGACCCGTACCGGAGCCTCTACAAGCTCTCGCTCAAGATGCACGACTACGATCGCGCGTGGTGCATGTGCGCGGCCCTGTCGTTCCTCCACAAGGCCGACGAAGAAGAGCAGCGATTCTTCGAGGACTACCGCCCGCGCGGCATGATCCAAGTGAAGAGCCGGCTCGACAACGAGCAGTGGGTGAAGAACCTCTTCCACAAGGACGACAACATCTTCATCGGGAAGATCTTCGAGTTCGTCACGCCCGCGGCCATCCTCGCGAAGACCACCGCGCTCGCTCAGGCGAAGCAGGCTCCGCAGCTTCCGAAGCAGTTCAAACAAGACCCTGCCACCTCGACCGTCACCTTCGCGAAGACGTTCGGCTGGGCGGCTCAGGTCCTCGGTATTCCGCTGCCCGAGCTCTACCTCCGCAACGACGTGCCCGGCGCTCTCGTGACCGTGCCTTCGCGCCCGGTGGCGAGCGTCGCGGGGAACACGGTGCTCACGGGGTTCACGCCCCAGGAGCTCACGTTCATCGTCGGCAAGCACCTCGCGTACTACCGGTCGGAGCACTACATCAAGACGCTCTTCCCGACGCTCGACGAGCTCAAGGTCATCTTGTTCTCGGCGATCAAGATGGTGATGCCCGACTTCGCCGTCCCCGACAACATGGCCCAGGCCGTGAACACGACGGCGACGACGTTCATGAAGTACATGCAGCCCGTCGAGCGCGACTCGCTTCGCCTCGTCGTCAACCGCTTCGTCGAGGACGGCGCTCGCGCCGATCTGAAGCGCTGGATGCAGGCGACCGAGATCACGGCCGCGCGCGCAGGCCTCCTCTTGTGCGCCGATCTCGACATCGCGAAGAAGATCATCAGCGCGGAGCAGCAGCTCCCGGGTGACCTTCCCCCTCAGGAGAAGATGAAGGAGCTCCTCGTCTTCTCGGTGAGCGAGCAGTACCTCGCCCTCAGGAAGACGCTCGGCATCGCCGTCGGCTGAGCCGGTCCTTCCCACTCGCGCGGGCCTGGTGCGGTTCTTCCGCCCCGGGCCCGAGCCTTTTCGAGGCTCGGAATCGTTCCGGAATTCCGTCCGGAGCTGCGCCCACGCGCAGGGATGGACGTGTGCCTCGGATGGAAGATTGTTCAGTTGTTCCGAATAGATACGGGCGAAAGAATCGTCCTGCCTCCCGCCGTTTTTCGGAAACACGGCCACCGTGCCTGCCGATGGACGCGCACGAGCCGGGGCCTCATGAACCTCCCCGCGCTCCACGGAGGACGTCATGGATCGAACGGAACGGAACGCCGAGAGCGAGCGCACGAGCGACGCGACCATCGAGATACCCCTCATGCCGGGCGCGCGGACCTTCACCCTCGAGGTGTTCGAAGGCGACACGAGCCGACTGCACACGATCGACGAGGTGCCGAAGGTGTTCGGCAGCTCCCGCTCGGCGGAGGTGAGGCTCTCGGACAGGACGGTGAGCGGTACGCACTGCGCCCTCTCGGTGGACGGTGACAGGCTGCTGGTCCGTGACTTGGGCTCGACGAACGGCACGTTCGTCGGGTGTGCACGCGTCGAGCAGGCGTGGGCTTCGGCAGGCGCCACCATCACGATCGGCGAGACTCAGATCGTGGTGCACGCCTACGCCGAGGAGCACCAGCGCGCGAGCATGTGGGCGAAGGAAGCGCCCCTCGAGGGGATCGCGGGTGGCTCGCTCGCGATGCGGAAGCTCGCGGCGCGTGTGCGTCGGCTCTCGAACATGGCCGCACCGGTGCTCATCTTGGGGGAGACCGGGACGGGCAAGGAGCTCGTGGCCCGCGCGCTCCACGACGCGGGGAGGCGAGCGGAGGGCCCGTTCGTCCCGGTGAACGTCGCCGCGCTCCCTCGCGATCTCGTCGAGAGCTTGCTCTTCGGCCACGAGCGGGGGGCCTTCACCGGTGCCGTGCACAAGCAATACGGAGCCTTCGGCGACGCCGAGCAAGGGACGCTCTTTCTCGACGAGATAGGAGAGCTCCCCCTGGACGCGCAGCCCAAGCTGCTCCGCGCCCTCGACGGGTACGCGATCAAGCGCGTGGGTGAGCGAGGCGCGGGCGAGCGCGCCGACGTCCGGGTCATCGCGGCCACGCACAAGTCGCTCGCGAGCGACGTTGCGGAGTCACGCTTTCGTCGAGACCTCTACCACCGCCTCGAGGCGTTCGTGATCGAGATCCCACCGCTCCGGGAGAGGCCCGGTGACATCGCGGCGATCGCTCGCCGTCTGCTCTTCTTGCACGCGGACGAGCTCGGGGAACGCAGCCTCACGCCAGGGGCTCTCGCGCGCCTCTCGGCCCACGACTGGCCGGGAAACGTGAGAGAGCTGCGCAACGTGCTCCTCCGTACGACGGAGGTCGCGGAGGACCCGAGGCTCATCACCGAGGCGTGCATCTCGAGCGTCCTCCGCACGAAGACGCCATCGGGGCCGCCGCCCGAGATCACGAAGGACTATGCGG
Organism: Myxococcales bacterium; assembly: GCA_016712525.1. Taxonomy (NCBI): domain Bacteria; kingdom Pseudomonadati; phylum Myxococcota; class Myxococcia; order Myxococcales; species Myxococcales bacterium. Next base: position 2,338,048 of record JADJQX010000007.1, on the reverse strand, counting down.
GTTCGCTCCTGAAGAAGGCGCGGGGAAACGTCGCGGCCGCGGCGCGCGCAGCAGGGCTGCCGAGGACGTCGTTTCGGAAGCTCGTGGGCCGTTGAGGGGCGCGTCCGTTCGTCGGGGAGGTGACGGCGCCTCGTGGGCCGCGGTAGGGTGGGCGCGTGACGACGCTCGACCTTCCCCGCACCTCCCCGCGGTCTACCGCGTGGAGGGCCCTTCCGGCCCTCGCCTTCGGGATGCTTGCGTCTTGCACGTGCTCGCGCGGGGCGCCCTCGTCCCTCGACGCCGCGGCGCCCGTCGCGGTCGACGCGGGGGACGGCGCTGTGTCCGCGCTCGAGATGCCGAAGCTCTCGATGCCGATCGGCGCGACCCTCGTGCCAGGAGGTGGAGTGGTCGTGGCGGGGCTCTCCGTTCCGGAGAAGGTCGTCCGTGTGGCTCGTGTGTCGCGGAGCGGAGTGGTCGAGCGTCGCGCCGACGTCCTCGCCGGTGCGGAGTGGGCGCACGACGCCGAGGTCTCGCCGCACGCCGTCGGGAGCGCCGTCGCGCTCGTCTACCGCGGAAAGCTCGAGGGGCAGCTCCAGCGCGTCGTGGTGCGCCTCGACGACACCCTCTCGGCCGGGCCGCGTCGCGCGTTCGGGACGACGACCTGCGCGACGCGGGACGCTGTCTACTGGCTCGAGAAGAAGGGCGTGAAGGCGGAGCTCGCGGCCGGACCGAGAGACCTCGAGCTCCCCGGGATGGAGGGCGATCTCGGCCTCTTCTGCGACGAATCGCGCGCCTTCGTGACCGGCGACGCCGAGGGCGTGCTGTCGGCCGTCGCGCTGTCGGCCGAGGGCGCGAAGACGGTCTTGCCGATCGTCGGCGACAAGGACTTCGCCGACGAAGAGCGCGAACACGCCTTCTTCGCGACGGCGTCGGGGCTGGCTGTCCTTCGGATTGGAGCCGAGGGCGCGCTCGCGACCAAGTCGCCCCTCGAACCGAAGCGCGAGGCCGGGCTCAAGCTCGACGACGAAGAGGATCTCGTCCTGGCAGACGCCGACGACACGACCCTCTACCTTGCCACCACGCGCGAGCACGAAGGCTGCGCCGCGGGGGAGGACGCCTCCGCGCTCCCGACGCTCCGCGCGTCTCGCTTCTCGACGAGCGTTCACCTGGTGCGCCTCGACCTCGCCACGGGGAAGGCTACACGTGAAGACCTCGGGCTCGCGGCGTGCGGTCACCAAGTCAGCACGTTCTTCTTCGGGAAGAGCGGCGAGCGCAGGGTGCTCTCGTGGACCGAGCGAGCTCCCGGGTCGGGGAAGACGAAGGCGCCGATCGACGCGCTCGCGGTGCGTGTGCTCGGGAAGGGCTTGGCGACCGTGTCTCAGAAGATCCCGCTCCACGCCGACGGGCTCGTGGATGCCGGATGCGACGCCGACGGGTGCGTGGCCGTGTGGCTCGAGCGCCCCGAGGCGCAAGACGATCGCCAGCCCGAGCTGCCACGGATTCTCCGATTTCCTCAGCCGTGACGGGAGTTTACGTGTGAAGGCGGGGAGCGCTTTCGAGCGACCCCGCCGCGTGACCGTGGAAAGAAGGGCGCGCCTTCAGAACGGCTGCGTGAGCACGAGGCCGCCACCCTGAGGCGTGACCATGGGGACGAGCTGGGCGTCGTTGCGGAGGCGGAAGACGTTGCCCGCGGTGGGCGCCGCATCGCGCTTCGGGCTGAACAGGTACCACGCGCCCGCGCCCACGAACCCGACCACCATGACGACGACGGAGACGTTGGCGAGCGTCGCGTTCGTGTCGACGGCGTCGTTGTTCTCGGTGAGGGCCGAGCAGGCCTTCTTGAAGTCGGCCGGTGGATTCGTGCAGATCCCCTGCGTCGACACGCCGCGCTTCGCCGCCGCGTCGCGGATCTCGGCGGTGACTTGGTCGGCGGAGCTCTGCGCGGAGCCCTTCGCGGCCGCGAAGACGATCGTGCCGGCGAGGCCGAGCACACCCACGCCGGCGCCGACGAACACGGGCACCATCGTCTTCGGGGGCGAGAACAGCCCCGGCTTCTTGTCGTGGGGCGGCTCGACCGGTGGCGGCTCGGCCGGCGGCTCGGCCTTCGGAGGCTCGGCGGGGCTCTCGGCTTTCGGAGGGTCGGTCTTGGGAGGGACGGGCGCGGGGACCGGCACGGGCGTAGGAGCCGCCGAGGCCTGGGGCCCGAGCTTCACCGAGGTCTTCTGGCCGGCGGCGACGGTGACGGTCACGGTCTCCATGGTGCCGTCGGGTGCGCGCCCCTTCAGCGTCGTCGTCCCGGCGTCGACGTCGAGCGGCTCGGCGAGCGGGGTCGTCCCGAGGCGCACGTCGCCGCTCGGCCCCGCCACGAGGATCTCCGTGCCGCTCGGAGCGGTGACCTCGACGCGTCCACCTTTCGCCCGCGCCTCGGCGAGGCCCTTCTCGGCGTCCGCGCGCTGCGCCGGCGTCGCCTGAGTGGCTTCGCGAAGGAACTGGGAGAAATACCGCGCAGCCTCACCCGGATGGCCCGCACGCACGCAGCTCTGCGCGAGGTTCAGCAGCACCGCCGGGTGCTTCTTGAGGGCGTAGGCCTCCATGAAAGAGAGCCGGGCGTTTTCCCACTGACCCTTGTCGAAGGCCTCGACGCCCTCTTGAAAGCGCGCGCGCGCCCTCTTCGTGAGCGCGTCGTCTTGTGCGGTGCCTTGCGCGAACGCCGGCGCTCCGACCAGCGTGGGCGCGAGCGACACGAGGACGGCCAAGGAGACGGCGCGGACGAAGGGGGACCGGGGCTTCCCGGAGGTGGGCTCTTTGCTCATCGAGCCCCGAGGATACTCTCAGAACGGCGCGTCGCGCACGATTCCTCCAGGCTTTCCGGCGGGCTTCGGCGCGGGGGCGGGGGCCGCGGGGGGCGGAGGCTTGGGAGCGGCGACCGCGCCCTTCGGGGCCTCGGGCTTCGGCGCGGCGGTGGGGGCCTTCGGGCTCTCGGGCTTCGCCGCGGCCGTCTCGGTGGGTTTCGCGGCGGCCTTCGCCGGGGGCTCGCTCGGAGCTTCGTTCGCCGGCGGAGGCGGAGGAATGTCGGCCGTGGGCACCTTGGGGGGGGCGGCGCTCGCGCTCGGCGCGGTCTTCACGGGCTCGGAAGAGCTCATGGCGAAGCCAACGCCCGCGAGGATCGCCACGACGGCAGCCACTCCGATACCCACGAAGAGGGTCGTGTTCTTCTTCGGCGCGGGGAGGTCGTCCTCCGGGAGGACGATGTCGGCCGCGTTCACCGGCTTGTAGACGGCGGTCTTGGCGACGTCGGACTCGGAGACCGGGGCCGGAGGGAGCTTCGGCGCCGACACGGGCAGATCGAAGGCCGGGAGCGGCGCCGACGAGGCGGGCTTGGCCGGCGCATCGGCCATGACGACCGTCTGCGCGAGGGCGGGCTTCGTCTCGGCTTCGGACTTCGTCTCGGCCTTGGGCGCCTCGTTCACGGCGACCGCGGCCGCACCGAGCGGGAGCGTCTGGGCGAGGGCCGGCGACGACACGGAAGGCTCGTCGAGCTCCCACGATGGGCGGAATGCCGCGGCGAAACGCTCGGCGTCTTCGGGGGAGAGCTCGGTCGTCGAAGGGTTCGTCTGCGTCATCATCGAGCCGTCGGACCTTTCCTGCGTGCGCGCACTCGGTGCGCGCCACTACGAGCCTTGAGCCTAGCACGGCGTGATTCGCGCCCAAAGGCAGGGCGTTTTGCCGTGAAACCTACATGCGGCCAGGTTGTGCGCCGGCGTAGTCTTGGATGCGGAAGCGCGGAAGCTCGGAAGGTCAGCCGCCGAACTCTTTGCGGAGCAAGTCGTCCCAGTCGTCGGCGACCTTGCCCACCGTCTCGAGCAGGTCCTCGAACTCTTCGTAGTCGAGGCCCGAGATGCGCCGTACCGCGCGGAGGTAGACCTCGTCCTTCTGGGCGTCGATCGCGAAGGCCGCGTCGCTCGTGGCGAGGAACGAGAGCTCGAGCAGGCGCCGATAGAAAGCCTCGCGCCCCTGCGAAACTACCGGTATCACGGGGGCGAGGAAGAGAAGCACGCCGTGGTCGTCGAGAACGTTCACCCCGACGCTTGCCGAGCCTCGACGGAGCTGGGTGTACCCGGTCTCGTCGAGCGGGGCGAGCGTGATGCCCTCGTGCTTCTCGACGAAGCGATCGATGTAGGCGTTGACCATCGTGCGGCCGTCGCGGAAGGTTTGGCCCGTGAGGCGGTCGGCGTAGGTAGGCGCGCGGCTCGGCGGGGCGTCGTCGGCAGGTTTCACCATGTCCTCCAAGACGCTATCAGACCTCGTCTCCGGCGAGCCGGGAAGGGCGTAACGCTCCGCCTCGCACGTTTTTTCGAGCGCGGGGCCCTGGTCGTCTCCGTCCTGCTCCTCCTCGTCATCGCAGCGTGCGGGGGGAGCTCGGTGCCCGACGCCTCCGTGGCCGACTCCGAGGGCGCGCGGGCCGAGGCGATGCTCGCGCGCGACGTGCTTCCCGAGCGCGCGGAGGTCCTCTCCGTCGCGCAGGGCGTCGAGGCCGCCGCGCTCCGCGAAGGGGCGGGTGCGAGGGCCGTCGCGCTGCACGTGCTGGCGGCGAGCTTGTTCGAGCGGCTCTACCGCATCGACAAACGCTCCGAGGACGGGAACGAGGGGGTGTCCGCGCTCAAGGCGGCGAGCCGCGACATGGCGATCGAGGGGGCCTGCGCGGCGGCCGTGCGAGGGGCGAGGCTCGCCGGGGACATCGCGCACGACGCCGCCGTCACGTACGCCGAGCTCTATCGGGCCTCGAGGAGGGCCCCCGGGGTCGACGGAGGCGCCGCGGCCTCGCCGTGCATGGCCTCGATCGACGCGGCGATGCGCGCGGTCGCGGCGTTTCGTCCTCCCGCCGAGGTGCTCGAAGCGATCGATCAGGGGCTCCTCGGCGAAGGGGCCCTCGCGAGCGCGCTCGCCGACGCGGGGGGCCTCACGCGAGTGCGCGTCGCTCCCCGAGTGCAGCGCATCGAGCAGTGGGCGTCCGACGAGGGCGCGCGGGTCGTCGTGCACCTCGACAAACCGGCTCGATTTCGCGTCGGAGACGAGGCCGTCCCTGGCAAAGGCGCGCGCACGTTCGTCGAGCTCGACGGCGTGGAGCTCCCCTTCGGTGCGCGCGACGTGAAGCTCGGCGGCATCGCGACGATGCTCCACGCCGAGCCTTCGGTCACGGGATCCCGCGTTTTGCTCGATCTCGCCGGGCCGTGTTACCGAAAGGTGTTCCACCTCGTCGAGCCGTACCGCGTCGTCATCGACATCGCCAAACACCCGCCGGGCACCGATCCGAGGAGCTCGCGCAAGGTCTCGCGGATCGTGCTCGACCCGGGCCATGGGGGCAACGATCCCGGTGCCTCCGGGCCGAACGGCACGAAAGAGAAGGACGTGACGCTCGACATCGCGCACAAGGTCGCGCCCGTGCTCGCCAAGCAGGGGCTCGCCGTCATGCTCACCCGCGACGACGATCGCTACGTCACCCTCGAAGAGCGCACGGCCCGCGCGAACGCGTTCGGGGCCGATCTCTTCGTCTCGATCCACTGCAACGCGGCCGAGAACCGCGCCCGCCGCGGCATCGAGACCTACGTGCTCGACACGGACGCGTCCGAGATGGCGAGCCGGCTCGCGGCCCGCGAGAACGCGACGAGCCAAGCGGCCACCGCCGAGCTCGGCGCGATCCTCGCGAACATGCGCCTCGCCGATCAGGCCACGCGCTCGAAGCACTTCGCGGCCTTGCTCCAGCGCGCGGCGTTCGCGTCATTGCGTGGAAAGTACACGGATCTGGTGGACGGCGGGGTGCACGTGGCGGGCTTCTACGTGCTCGTGGGGGCGCGTATGCCCGGGGTGCTCTTCGAGACGAGCTACGTGTCGAACCCGACCGAAGAGGCGCGGCTCGCGACGGACGACTACCGCGCGCGGCTCGCCGACGCCATCGTGAACGCCGTGACGGCCTACCGCGAAGGCCGCTGAAGAGCTGTCCACGAAACGAAGCTCCGCCTACGCGTGGCGGAGCCGCGAGCTCTCGGACGGCGCCCACCGAAAAAGAGAGACCCCCGCAAGAAACCAGGCAACACCGCGCCCCCCTCGGCCGACGTCGGGTCACGGAGGCGAACGATGCGTGGGTCCAAGCTCAAATGGCGGCGAAGGGTGGTCTTGGTGTGGCGGCGCGGGCTGGGCATGGCCCTCCTCGCCGTGCCTCTCGCGCTCCCCTTCGCCGCGCGGTCTGCGGCGGTCGGCCGGATTCCTGCCCTCGAGCCGCTCGGGGTCGAGGCAGGGCGCTCGGCGGGGGCGGCCGTCGCCGCGGTCTTCCGGCGTCGCGCCGAGCCTTGAGGAAATCGACACGGGCGCTTCGGGCCTCTGACGATTCCTCGCACGTGGCGACAAGCCTCGGGTGGGACCGACTCGCCCAGGGGCACGCGTGCCTCCGAGCGAGACCGCAAATGAAGCTTAGAAAAGGACGATTCTCATGAAGCTCACCGTGTGGACTGGCGTCGTTTTCGTGGTGGTCGCTTGCCTCTCGGGCTGCTCGAGCGACTCGAGCGACAAGGGAACGGGAGGCAGCACCTCCGGAGGGACGACCTCGGGCGGCGACTCTTCGGGCGGCGGTTCGTCGTCGACGTCGACGCAGGTTTGCTGCATCAATAAGCGCTTTTACAAGTGCGCGACCGCGGCCGACTGCGAGAAGAACCTCGAGGCCGACGTCTGCCCGGCAGATTCGAGCCAGGATTCGAAGTGCGCCAACTGACCGCGCCCCTCGAGCGCGGCTGACGCACGTCGGGTCGGCCGAGGCTCGCGCTCTCTCCTCCGGCGCACCTCGGTCGGCCCGGTCGGGCCCCGATGCTTGCACTTTCCCTACGGCTCTCCTATAGGGGCCGCGACCACATTTTCGCGGCGAAAATCAACAGTTGCCGCCACTTTCAGGAGAGCAGTCATGGCCGTCGAACGCACCCTTTGCATCATCAAGCCGGACGCCGTCGAGAAGAAGAAGGCGGGCGCCATCCTCGCCCACCTCGAGGACAAGGGCTTCACCCTCCTCGCCATCAAGAAGACGCACCTCTCGCGCGCCGCGGCCGAGGGCTTCTACGCCGTCCACAAGGCCCGCCCGTTCTTCGGCGAGCTGTGCGACTTCATGACCCGCTCGTCGGTCGTGATCGCCGTCCTCGAGAAGGACAACGCCGTCGCCGACTACCGCGCGACCATGGGCGCGACCGACCCGGCCAAGGCCGAGGCGGGCACGATCCGCAAGCTCTACGCCGCGAGCATCGGCGAGAACGCGGTCCACGGCTCGGACTCGCTCGACAACGCCAAGATCGAGATCGCCTACTTCTTCCCCGCCTCCGAGGTCGCGCCGGTCGCCGGCTGACCTACGTCGCCCTACGAATCTGCGAGAGGCCGTGTCGCGTGGGCTCCACGAGGCGCGGCCTCCGTGCTTTCATGTCGAGCACGGCATGAGCGAACGGGAGTCGGACGTCTACGGCACCATCGGGCCGAGCTCCGCGCGGGATGCGCTCGTCGCGCTGCGCAACATCGAGCACTTGGTCCGCAGCCCTCGGGTCGATCATCGTGTCGTCGAGGAGCTCTTGCCCGAGCTGCTCTCCGGCCTCGACGCGCTCGACACGTTCTTCCAGTGCGGCGGTGGGGAGTGCCCTGGGGAGCAGGTCGGGGCGCTCGCGTCGGCCTCGGTGGGGGCCACGCGGGTCGCCATTTTGGGCTTTTCGGGCCCGAAGAGGGTGAACGCGCGCCTCGCCCTCGAGCGCGCTTTGCGCCAAGAGGTGCGTGTCCTGGAGGGATGTGTGGAGGTGTGCGACTTGTGTCGGCGCGCCTCGGAGGGGCAGAGCACCGAGCTCACCCTCCGCGACGTGCTCGGCCTCGTGCTCCGGCCGGGGCGAGGCGAGGGGCACCTCTTCGTCGCGATCCAAGACGACCCTCTCCCGTTCGTATGCGACACGACGGTCGCGGCCTGGCTCGTTCGGGTGCTGCTCCAACGCGCGCCGCCCGGGTCGCAGGTCGTGGCCGCGCTCGGCGACCGAGGCCCGGAGCTCGTCGTGAGCCGCGCGGACGACCCGCCCCGAGGAGAGTCGATGGTGCCGAGGGTACCGGGCCCCCACGTGGCGCTCGCGGTCGCGGCGCGCCTGGCCGAGCGGATGGGCTGCGAGCTCCGTGACGGAGAGCGCTCGTCCCTGCGTTTCCCGAGCTCGGACGGGCCTCGAATCTGATCCCGCGGGGCGCGCGTGCGGCTATGGTCTCGCGCATGGAACCCGCTCACGACTACGCCGGTCGCGCCGAGACACTCCGAGGCCTCGTCGAGGCCGCCTTCGACGATCGCTCGCTCCTCTCCGACCCGACGCACGTGTCGGCCGTCAACGAAGCCGTGGCCGGGCTCGACGCCGGCGCCTACCGCGTGGCCGAGCCGGGCCCCGTCGACGGGGGCGACTGGGTGGTGAACGCCTGGTTGAAGAAGGCCATCTTGCTCTTCTTCGCCGTTCGAAAGATGGAGCGGCTCGAGGTGGGGCCCTTCGAGTTCCACGACAAAATCCCCCTCAAGAGGCACCTCGATCGCGCGAACGTGCGCGTCGTGCCGCCGGGCGTCGTGCGGTACGGCGCGTTCTGCGAGCCGGGCACCATCGTCATGCCGGGCTACGTGAACATCGGGGCGCGTGTGGGCGCGGGCACCATGGTCGACACGTGGGCCACGGTCGGCTCCTGCGCGCAGATCGGGCGCGACGTGCACCTCTCGGGAGGCGTGGGCATCGGCGGTGTGCTCGAGCCCCCGGGGGCCACTCCCGTCGTCGTCGAGGACGGTGCCTTCATCGGCTCGCGCGTCGTCGTGGTCGAAGGGGTGCGCGTCGGCAAAGAGGCGGTCATCGGCACGGGCGTCGTGCTCACCTCGTCGACCGTCATCGTCGACGTGTCGGGGAGCGAGCCCAAAGAGTACCGAGGGGTCGTCCCTGCGCGCGCGGTGGTCATTCCGGGCGTGCGCACGAAGCGTTTTCCCGCGGGAGAGTATGGGGTGCCGTGCGCGCTCGTCATCGGTCACCGCAAGGAGAGCACCGACAAGAAGACGAGCCTGAACCAGGCGCTGCGCGACTTCGCGGTGCCCGTATGAGCGCCGAGGTCCCGCTCGAGCAGGCGCTCGACGACGCGCTCTTTTGGCTCGTCTCGCACGACTCGCCCATCGGCGAGGAGAAGGCCCTCTGCGACGCGCTCGTCGCGAGGCTCGAGAAGCTCCCGCTCGCGGGGCCCATTCGCCGCGTCCGAGACTCGATCGTCGTCCCGCTCGTGGCGAAGGGCTCGCGGCCCCACGTCGCGCTGTGTGGGCACACCGACACCGTGCGCACGGAGAACGGCCCCGCGCGCCGCGAGCCGGGGCGGATCTTCGGCGCCGGCGTGAGCGACATGAAGAGCGGGCTCGCCGTGATGCTCGTGCTCGCCGAGCGCGCCCTCTCGCGCCTCGATGTCGACGTCACCCTCGTCTTCTACGCGCGTGAAGAGGGGCCGTACGCGGAGAACGAGCTCGGGCCCGTGCTCGAGGCCGACGCCGTGCTCCGAGGGGTCGATCTCGCCGTGTGCCTCGAGCCGTCGGACAACCGGATGCAGCTCGGGTGCAACGGGTCCATTCACGCCACGGTCACCTTCGAGGGGAAGACCGGCCACTCGTCGCGTCCGTGGGAGGGCGAGAGCGCGATCTCGAAGGCCGCCCCGTTCCTGATGGAGCTCGCCGCGCTCGCCCCCCGCGAGTCGCACATCGACGGCCTCGTCTACCGCACGGTGACGACGGTGACCCAAGCGCGGGACGGCGGGCGCGGGCGCAACGTCGTGCCCGACAAGCTCGTCTTGAACGTGAACCACAGGTTCTCGCCGGAGCACTCGCCCGAGCAGGGCAAGCAGCACGTCCTCGATCTCGTGAAGGGGCGCGCGAACGTCGAATGGCTCGACGTGAGCCCCGGAGCGCTGCCGAGCGCGTCGCACCCGCTCGTCAAGAAGCTCGTCGCGTGCGGCGTGCGCACCGTCGAGCCGAAGCAGGCCTGGACCGACGTGGCGCGGTTCTCGGCGCTCGGCATCCCCGCGATCAACTTCGGACCCGGCGAGAACGCCCAAGCGCACCAGAAGAACGAGTCGTGCGCGACCTCCCTCGTGCACGAGGGGTACCGCATCTTCGAGCGTTGGCTCTGCTCTTCGGTCGAGTGAGAGCGCTGGCCTTTTGTGGCTTGAAAAACGAATAAGTTTCAAGAGGTTAGGTGGGCCGCGCTTCGCTCAGGCGGGGCCGAGCTTCTTTCGCTCGGCGATGACGCGGTCCACGCTCTCCGCGAGGGCCTCGGCGGTGCCTTCGTGCCCGTAGAGGAAGTGAGCGGCCGACCGCACGGCGCGGGCCGCGGCGATCTCGCCACGGTCTTCGAGGCTCGAAGCGAACACGAAGAGCCCCTCGTGGGGTGGGCGCACGAAACCCGCCTCGGCCAGGTGTGCTTCGAGCCGCGAGAGCTCGGGGCTCGCCTCGTGCGTCGCGACGCGTGAGCGCGCCTCGGCGCGGCGTTGAAGGAGCGCGCGGACGAACACGAAGGCCGCACCGAGCGCCGTCACGAGCACGATGACGACGAGGGTCCTCGGATCGGAGATGGCGTCGAGCGCGCGCTCCCACAGAGGCGCTTTGCGGCTGAAGGCCGAGGCGGGAGTCGGGTCCCATACGTGCCATGCACCACCGTGGTACGCCTCGACCCAGGCGTGGGCGTGGCGCTCGCGCACGACGTACGTGTTCCCTTCGGGGCCGGGCTCGACCACGCGGTACCCTCCGACGACACGCGCCGGAATCCCGACCGAACGGGCGAGCAGCGCGAACGCCGTCGCGAAGAGCTCGCAGTGGCCGGCTTTGTGGACGAAGAGGAAGTCCATGAGCGCGGAGCCGTCGAAGGGCTCCCGCGTGAGGCTGTATTTGTAGTCGCGGAGGAGGTGCTCCTCCAGGGCGAGGAGCTTGTCGTTGTCCGTGGGGGCGCCGGCGGTCCAGGCGAGGGCGAGGGCGCGCACGCGCTCGGGAGAAGCTCGGTCCGTGCGAAGGTCGCGGGCTTGCGGGGGCGCCACGGTGGCCTTCTCGGGCACCATCTCCCACGTGGTGCGGAGCGGCCCCTTCGCGATGCTTCCGTCCCGCGTGGTCGCGTTGACCACGGCGTAGTCGAGCGGCGCGAAATAGACGTGGCTCGGGTGCACGGCCTCGACGGTCACCTTCGCACCTCGCTCGCTCGCGCCTCCTCGTGGCGCGTCGATCGACGTCATGCCGTGCCAGCGACGCCCGTCGAAGAGGTCGTAGACCTTGCCCCTCAGATGGTCGACGCTCGTGCCCGACACTTTGAGCACGACGCGCTCGGACTCCAAGATCGACCTCGCGCTCGCGTCGCCGTCCTCGAGCACCATGTCCTCCTCGAACGACGAGCGCGGCCTTTCCCAGACGAGCTTGGCGAGGCGGGTCGCGTAGCGGTACGTAAAGATGGGCAGGGCGCGGCCCATGGCGAGGCCTCCGGCGCTCGCGAGGACGAGAAAGAGCGCCGCCATGCGGAGCGAGCGCATACGGGCCGCGGTGTGGGCCTCCGTGGCCTTCGGCGCCGCCTCGCCGCGCTCGCGGAAGTACGTCGCGAGGACCAAGAGCGCGGTCGCCAGGGGTCCGTAGGGCAAGAACCGCTGCGGAGGTGCCCCTGTCGCCGTGGCGGCGACCAGCACGAGGCCGAGGTCGGCGGCCGTACGCGCGAAGGAGGGCACGAAGAGGGAGCGGGCCGCGACGAACACGGCCGAGATGCCCGCGATGGTGGTCGCGAAGCCGCCGCGTGGCTCGGGGCCGAACCGAAGCGTGGCCACGACGACGGCGGCGAGCGCCGCGTAGATCCCGAGCTCGATCGCGCGCGCGACGCTCCTCTTCTCGACGACGAGGTGGAGGGCGACGAGAGGGACGAGCGACACGAGGGCCCGCGGATCTCCGAACGCGACGAACCCGATGGCCGCGATGGCGGGGCCGAGCCGCGCCATGTCGAGCCGACTCAGCGCTCGGGTCGGCGCTCGGGCGATCACAGCGCGAGCCCTCCCGAGGCGACCTCGCTCGGTCGCACGAAGCGGACGTACGCGGGCAGCGTCGCGGGGCGCCGATCGCCGACGAGGGCGACGCGAGGTACGGCGCCGTGGACCGAAAATTTGCGCATGAGGGCGGCGCGGTCCTCGTCCCACTTGGTGGTCACGAGTACTACCCCCGACACCCCTCGCAGGTGGGGCATCACGCGGGCTTCGAGCCGCGCACGATCGAAGACCTTCGAGGGCTCGGCCACGGCGAGGGCGTCGAGCACCGTGAAGCGCCCCTCTCGTCCGCGGCCGATGTCGAACGGGTGGACGGCGTCGCCCACGACGACGAGGCGGAGCGCGAGCCCCGACGCGAGGCACGTCTCGGAGACCCCCGCCGCGACGGACATGGCGGCCTCGAAGGCGTCACCTTCCTCACCGTGGGTGTCGACCACGACGACGGCCCGTGCCTCTTCCGGATCGTCGTACTCGCGAACGTGGGGGATCCCCGTGCGTGCCCACGCGCGAGCGCACAGGTCGCGCACGCGGTCGCCCTCGCGGTACTCCCGCACGCCGGCGAGATCGCGGCTGCCCCCACGGCGAAAGCCCGCCTCGCGCGCGGTGCCGTCGGCGATCCCGGGGAGGTCGAGGCTCGTCAACCGCGCGGGTTTGGGCACGATGGTGACCCGGAAGGCCTCGGTCTCGAGGGACGGCCCGGTCACGAGGTCGAATGGCATCCGCTTCGCGACGGCGAACGCGCCGAGGTGGAGATCGGCGCGCCGGGAGAAGCGGACGACCGTGTCGGACACGACCCCTTTCTCGGTGCGATCCTCGCGGAGAGCCTCGGGTTTGTTCTCGTAGCGCGCGAACCAGGGGAGGAAGGGCCCGCGGACCGTGAGGGTGTCGGGAGGCTCTTCCGTGTCGACGACGACGCGCACGGTGAGGGCCTCTCCGACCGTCGCACGGGAGGGCGACACCAACGACACGCGCGACGGCCGTGAGCCGCGATCGAGGCGGAAGCGACGACGCATCCCGACCGAGACCGAGAAGAGCGAGATCGTGAGCCCGAAGAAGAACGGCACACGCGACGCGGGGAGCGCGATCGCGATGGCGCCCACGAGGCTCGCGATCACGAGCACGACCTGCCCCTTCGGCGTCAGCGAGAACGCGAGGTCGACGAGGCGCCGCACGCTCTCGGACGTGGGCTTCCGGTTTCGCCTCCGTGCGGCCGTCGGGACCGGGATGAGGACGTGGTTCAGCCGCTCCCAGTCGAGCTTCATACGGGGACGGGCTCGTCCCGGACGATGGACCTCACCACGGCGTCGCCGCGCCGACCCGCGTATTTGGCCTCGGGGCCGAGCACGAGCCTGTGAGCGAGCACCGGCACGGCGAGGGCGGCGACGTCGTCCGGCGCGACGAAGCTCCGACCGTCGACGAGGGCCTTCGCCTGGCTCGCGCGAAAGAGCCCGAGCGCGCCACGCGGGCTCACGCCGAGCTCGACGTCCGGGTGCGAGCGGGTCTTCTGGACGAGCGTCACGAGGTAGTCGAGCACACGATCGTCGAAGCGTACGTCTCGCGCGCGTTCTTGCAGCGCCACGAGCTCTCCCTCGGCGAAGAGCGGCGAGAGCGCGTCGAGGGGATCGTCGTTCTTGCGGGCCACGAGGAGCGCTCGTGTCTCTTCGGCGCTCGGGTAGCCGATGGAGAGTCGCATGAGGAAACGGTCGAGCTGGGCCTCCGGCAAGGGGTAGGTGCCGTGGTGGTCGCTCGGGTTCTGCGTGGCGAGCACGAGGAACGGAGGTGGGAGCGGGTGGGTCTCTCCGTCGACCGTGACGTGCCCCTCGCTCATCGCCTCGAGCAGCGCGGACTGCGTGCGAGGAGAGGCACGGTTGATCTCGTCGGCGAGCAGGACGTGCGTGAAGATGGGGCCCTTCCGAAACGCGAACGTGCCGCGCTCCGGGTCGAGCACGAGCGAGCCCAAGATGTCCTGGGGGAGGAGATCGGGTGTAAACTGCACGCGTGCGAACCCGACCCCGAGGGTGCGCGCGAACGCTTTGGCGAGCGTCGTCTTGCCGACGCCCGGGACGTCCTCGAGGAGCACGTGGCCCCCGGCGAGCGCGGCGACGAGCACGTGATCGACCACGTCCCCTTTTCCGCGCAAGACGCCTGCGATGCGCTTTCGGAGCTCGGCGATAGCTTCGTGGGATCCGTTCACGTCGCTCATCTTCTCACGTGGGGTTGGAACGTGCGTCGCTCATCGGTATTCCGCGGGTGCGACGCTCATCGCTCGCGGAGCTCGACCCGAAGCGCGTAGTGGTCCGAAGCGTGGATCGCCCCGTGTGCTCCGCGGGCGGGCAAGACGTCGTCGAGGAACCTCTCGCGCTCGAGCACGTCCAGCGTGCGCCCGCGGTCGCGGATCAAGACGTAGTCGATGCGCTGGTCGGCCGCGTCGGGCTCGTACTTTCCGGCGAGGCCGTTGCCCGTCGGGTGGAAGGTGATGGGGTCGTCGTCGCGGAAGACGTCGGTGAAACCCGAGAAGACGTCTTCGAGGGTGCGGTACTCGCGATCACGGACCGTGACCCTCCCGTCGACGTTGAAGTCTCCTGCCACCACGAGGGGGCGATCGTCGGAGCCGACCTCGTCGGCGAAGGCGCGGAGCTCGCCGAGGTGCCTCGCGCGGACGGCGGCGGCGAGGTCGGTGTACCCCGACTGCATGTGGGTCGTCACGACGTCGAGCTCGCTTCCGGAGGGGAGCGCGATCCGGGCGTACGCCATGCCCTTTCGTGCGAAGCGCTCCGACCCGGCGTGCGGCCGCGAGAACGACGCGAAGCGGGACGCGACCACGCGGTATCGGGACGCGATCCCGAGCCCGCTGCCCGCGATCGTGAGAGGGAGGAACGTCCACCGGTTCTCGGCCAAGAGGCGGTTCGGCAAGTGAGCGGGCTTGTGGAACGCGTGCACGGCGTCCTCGAGCCAGAGCTCTTGGGCGCACAAAATGTCGACGCGCGTGAGCTCTTCGTGGAGATCGGGGTGCTCGAAGCGGTGTGCCGCCGCCGCCCCACGCCCTCTCAGCACCGACACGAGGCCCTGCGCCGCGCCGAAGCAGTTCCACGTGCAGAGAGAGAACCTCTCCGGCGGCCGAGCGCCTTCGGTCATCCGAGCACCTTGAGCACGGGGGAGCCTCCGCGCTCGGTCGTGACGACGTCTCCGACGAGGAGCGTCGTGCCATCGCCGAGGGCGACGTCTCCGAGGTAGGCTGCGGGCGATCTCCCTCGGAGCTCGATCATGCCGTCGGCCGCTTCGGCGAGCGCCCAGTCCCCGATGCCGAGCGGGAACGGGCCGAAGGCCGTCGTGACACGCTGCCCTCCGACCTCGATCTCGAGCACCCCGGGGAGCGTGTGGCTCGGGGCGAGCACGAGCGGGACCTCTTTGCCGATGGTGAGCTCGAGGCCCTCCCCCACGGGGAGCTCCCCTCGGACGGGCAACCCACGGAGCTGCGTGCCGTTTCGGCTCCCGAGATCGCGCACCGTCGCCACGCCTCCGACGCGCGCGATGCCCACGTGGCGCCGGCTCACGGCGTTCGAGGGCACGAGCAGCGTTCCCTCGCTCCGACCTATGACTACCTCGTGGGAGAAGGTGATCGCGAGGCGAGAGCCCTTCAGCGCGACGGGGACGACGGGGCCCTTGGCCAGGCGGGCGCGCAGGCTGGCGATGCGTTCGCGCGACGCCGGATCGTCCGGGGCCTCCTGCGCGAGGGTGGCGAGGAGCTCGAGGGCCTCCCGTCGCCGCCCGCTCGTCAGCAAGAGATCGACCTCGGCCTGGCGATCCCGCCGTTTTCGCTCGCCGCGCTCCTTGTGTTGCTCGGACGCGAGCAGGTACTCGAGGCGGTCGACGTCACCTGCGGCGGTGAGCGCGCGGGCCTCTCCGTCGAGATCCCCGAGCTTCCGGTAGGCGTCGGCCGCGGCCTCGTTCTCCCCGATCGCCTCGAGCTCGAGCGCGGCGTCGGTCGTGTCGCGGCGGTGCACCGCGGAGAGGGCGACGTCGCCCGACAGGGCGAGCACGAGGAGCGCGCGCTTCTTTCGGGCAAGTTTGTTCTCTTCCGTGCCTTCGGGAGCCGTGCGCGCGGCCAGGGTGTAGTGCTGGAGCCGGGCGCGGTGGTCGGGCTCGGCGTCCCCCCGGAGGACCATGACGCGGGCCGCCTCGGCCGGCCTATCGGCCTCGACGAAGAGCTCGACGGCCCGCGCGAGCTCGCCGCGAAGCTCCGCCTTCCGCGCTCTCTCGGCGTCGCGACCCTTTCCGAACAGGCGATCGAAGACTCCCACCGGCAAGAGAGCGTACCAAAGGTTCGCTGCGATTTGGTCGTGTCGGTTTCGATTTGCTCGGTATCATCGAAGGACATCGGGCGAACGCCGGCATTCGTGGAGCTCCGGGCACGGCACCCGGGCCCACGGTCCCGCGCGAGCGCCGAGATCCTCGAGAGGACGCATGGCGAACCAGAACCGACTCGGCGAGCTGCTCGTACGCGAGAAGCTCATCTCTCTCTCTCAGCTCCGTCAGGCCCAGGAGGAGCAATCGCGCACCGGGCAGAACCTGAACGCGGCCCTCGCCAAGCTCGGGTTCGTCAGCGACCAGGACATCACGAACTTCCTGTCGCAGCAGTACCGCGTCCCGACGATCCAGCTCGACGAGTACGAGATCGACGCGGACATCTTGAAGCTCGTGCAGCGCGAGCAGTGCGAGCGCCACAAGGTGATCCCCGTCTCGCGCGCGGGAAGCTCGCTCATCGTCGCGATGGCCGATCCGACGAACCTGCACGCCATCGACGATCTCAAGTTCCTGACGGGCTACAACATCGAGCCGGTCATCGCGTCCGAGAACGCGATCCTCGCGGCCATCGAGCGCAACTACAGCGTCGGCCCCTCGTACGACGAGGTCATGGCCGGCTTCGACGAGTCGGAGATCGAGTTCACGGGCGAAGAAGAGGAGATGAACGTCCTCGAGCTCGAGAAGGCGAGCGCCGACGCGCCGGTCATCCGGCTCGTGAACATGATCCTCTTGAACGCCATCAAGAAGGGCGCGAGCGACATCCACATCGAGCCCTACGAGAAGTCGTTGCGCGTCCGGTACCGTGTCGACGGGGTGCTCGTCGAAGAGATGAACCCGCCGGTGAAGCTCAAGAACGCGATCTCGAGCCGCGTGAAGATCATGAGCCAGCTCGACATCGCCGAGCGGCGCCTCCCGCAGGACGGCCGCATCAAGCTCAAGCTCGGCAAGGGCCGCGAGATGGACTTCCGCGTGAGCGTGCTCCCCACGCTCTGGGGCGAGAAGACCGTCATGCGTCTCCTCGACAAGGGAAACCTCCAGCTCGACATGACGAAGCTCGGCTTCGAGCAGAAGGCCCTCGACGACTTCCTCTGGGCCATCCATCAGCCGTGGGGCATGGTGCTCGTCACGGGGCCCACGGGCTCCGGCAAGACCACGACGCTCTATTCGGCGCTCTCCGACCTCAACAAGGTCGGCACCAACATCAGCACCGCCGAGGACCCGGTCGAGTACAACCTGCACGGCATCAACCAGGTGCAGATGCACGACGAGATCGGCCTGAACTTCGCGATGGCCCTCCGCGCATTCCTCCGCCAGGACCCGGACGTCCTCATGGTCGGCGAGATCCGTGACTTCGAGACCGCCGAAATCGCGGTCAAGGCGGCGCTCACGGGCCACATGGTGCTCTCGACGCTCCACACGAACGACGCGCCCGCCACCATCTCGCGCCTCCTCAACATGGGCGTCGAGCCGTTCCTCATCACGGCGTCGGTCAACCTCGTGCTCGCCCAGCGCCTCGCCCGCAAGATCTGTGTGGACTGCAAGCAACAGATCATGGTCGACGACGCCGTGCTGCGGGACATCGGCTTCAACGCCGAGCAGATCGCGCGCTGCCAGGGCCGCCTCTGGAAGGGCGCGGGTTGCCGCACGTGCAACGGCTCGGGGTACAAGGGGCGCGTCGCGCTCTACGAGGTCATGCGCTTCACCGAGAACCTAAAGGAGATGGTCCTCCAGGGCTCGTCGACCGCCGAGCTCAAGATGGGCGCGATCAAGGGGGGCATGACCACGCTGCGCATGTCGGGCATCAACAAGGCCCTCGACGGGGTCACGACCACGGAGGAGATCCTCCGCGTGACCATGTCCGACGGCTGATCTCCAGTCCCGCTCTCCCGTCTCCTTCCACGCTCCCCATGCACGATCGAGGTTTCACCCGATGACGCAACCAAACCCGGCCGACCTCAAGGTCAACCTCCACCAGCTCCTCAAGGCGATGGTGGAGAAGGGCGCGAGCGACATGCACATCACCGTCGGTACGGCGCCGCTGCTCCGTATCGACGGCGAGGTCATCCCGCTGAAGCTCCCGCCGCTCACCGCTCCCGAGACGAAGACCCTCTGCTACTCGGTCATGAACGAAGAGCAGAAGATCCATTTCGAGAAGGAGAACGAGCTCGATCTCAGCTTCACGGTGAAGGGACTGTCGCGGTTTCGCGCGAACTTCTTCGTGCAGCGGGGGGCCGTGGCCGGGGCTATCCGAACGATTCCATTCAAGATTTTGAGCTTCGAAGAGCTCGGCTTGCCGCCGATCATCGGCGAGCTCACGAAGCGCCCGAACGGCCTCATCCTGGTGACGGGGCCCACGGGCTCGGGCAAGACGACCACGCTCGCGTCGATCATCGACAAGATCAACTCCGAGCAACGGCTCCACATCCTCACCATCGAGGATCCCATCGAGTACCTGCACGGGCACAAGCTCTCGGTCGTGAACCAGCGCGAGGTCGGTCAAGACACCGCGAGCTTCTCGGGGGCGCTCAGGTACGTGCTCCGCCAAGATCCGGACGTCGTGCTCCTCGGCGAGCTCCGCGACCTCGAGACGATCGAGGCGGCGCTCACGATCAGCGAGACGGGTCACCTCGTCTTCGCCACCCTCCACACGAACAGCGCCATCTCGACGATCAACCGCATCATCGACGTCTTCCCGCCGCACCAGCAGGACCAGGTGCGCTCGAAGCTCTCGTTCGTGCTCCAGGCGGTCGTCTCGCAGCAGCTCTTGCCTCGCGCGGGTGCGCCCGGGCGATGCATGGCCCTCGAGGTGCTCGTCCCCAACCCGGCGATCCGGAACCTCATTCGAGAGTCCAAGATCCAGCAGATTTACGGCCAGATGCAGCTCGGCCAAGACAAGTTCGGCATGCAGACGCTGAACCAGTCGCTCTTCAACCTGCTCGTGCGGAGATACATTTCGCTCGAGGAGGCCATGAGCCGCTCGCTCGAGCCCGACGAGCTCCGGATGATGATCGAGCAGCGCCAGGCGAGGCCACAGCAGCCTCCGCAGCGCTAAGGAAACGCTCCGCCTCGGGCGCTGGGGTTTCTTCCGAAGGAACCCCGGGCCCGAGGTGGCCTCGACACCGTCGATCGCCCGCTGCGCGCGAAGCTCAGGGGCTCCGCGTCTTGATGGGCGGGAGGCCGACGTTCTCGGAGGCGTTCGCGACATCGGGGTTCGTGAAGCCGGCCTTCGCGAGCGCCTTGATGTACTTGAACCCCGCGTTGTGGTCCTTGAGCTTGCCGTAGGTGGCCCCGGCCAAGAGGCGCATCGGCAGGGGGGCCAGATCGGGCGGGGGATCTTCGGTCGCGAGCTTCGCGCGGGCCGCCTCGACTCGCCCCGAGGAGGCGAGGGCGTACGCGCTCGCCCATTTCGTCTGTTTGCCGAGGACGGACGAGTACTGCGCGAGCATGGGCTCGACCGCTTTGTAGTCCTTCTTTTCGACGAGCAGAAAGACGCGTTCGATCACGCTGCGCGCCGTGATGGAGCCTGTCAGCGCGAGCTTGCTCCACTTCTCGGCTTCGTCGAGCTTGCCGCGATACCGCGCGTGCCGCGCGAGGCGGATGGCGTGGTGCGGGCGGTTGTCGTTCTCTCCCCAAGCTGCGGCGATCTTGTCGGAGACCGCGAGGTCGCCCACGTCGAGGGCCGAGTCCATGGCGAGCACGTCGGCCCAGGGGGCGTCGACCACGAACATCTGGGAGAGCTTGTCGGCCGAGGGCTGCTCGGTGCCGAGGAGGAGCGCTGGGGCCGAGAGGATGGGGCGCGTGAAGGGGAGCTGCTTGGCCTCGGGCGTGAGGCCCTCGAGGGCCCGGCCGAGCCCGTCCGCGTCGAGCCGCTCGTAAGCGACGGCCGCCCGCACGAGCGCGACGTCGGCCGAACGCGGGTCGAGCTCGTCGGTGGCTTTTTGGGCCTCGTCGAGGCGGTATCCGAGCAATGCGACCCGCGCCGCCAATGTGCGCGCGGGTGGGTAAACAGCGGAGAACGACACGGCGAGCAGAGCGGCTTTGCGCGCGGCGGCCTCGTCGCCCGTCTCGAGAGCGATCGCCCCGAGCCACGACGCGACCCCGGGCCCATCGGCCACTTGCAGACCGCGCGAGAGCTCCGCTTTGGCTTTGTCGGGCGTGTGGTTCGACAGCGCCTCGAGCGCGTTCAGCGCGAAGGGCACGAACTTGAGACCGAGGGGGAGCTCGGCTGCACGGTCGTGGGTCTCCTTGACCTCTTTGGGGACAGCCGGATCCCGGAGCGGGTTTCGCGCCCACGCGAGGGCGACGAGCGCGCTCGCCTCGACGCGCTGCGGGTACTTCGATTGAAAGAGCTTCGCGAGCTCCATCGCCTTCGACGGATCGCCGTCGATAGCGACGTACCGAGCCAGCAAGACCTCGGCGAGGACGAGGCTCGGGTCGAGGCGGGTGGCCGCGATGTACCGCTCGATGGCGCGGCCGTCTCCGGCGCGCTCGAGGGCGGCTCCGGACAGGAGCTGGTAGTGGGCGTCTTTCCCGGCGACGGCGTCCCACTTGGGCATGACCGCCGCGGCGCCGACCGTGTCGGACTGGAAGAGGAACGAGGCCACGTAGGCGAAGGCGATGTCGCTCTCGGGGACGCCGACCTCTTTGGCGCGCGCGATGGGCCCCTCGAACGCGATGTTCTCACCGCCTCGGAGGAGCCCGACCATCGCGCGCTCGCGGAGCCAGGTGAGCGCCGCGTGGGGCGAGCGCGACTCGAGCTCGAAGACCTCGCCGATGGTCTTCTCGGAGGGCTCGAGCACCCGCGGGTCGGACGAACGAAGGTCGGCGTCCACCTTGGCCAGCATGGCCTCGGCGCGGGCGTGGTCCTTCGCGCGGCGGTCGCGGACGTAGAAGAAGACACCGGAGCCCGCGCCCACGAGCAGGACGATGAGCGTGACGACGAACGCGTAGCTCTTCTTGCGCGGCGGCGCCGCGTTCGCCCTCGCCCAGTCGAGCGGCGACCTTTGCGCAGCTTCGGGCTCGAAGACCCCGGCGATCGCGAGCGCGTCGAGCACGTCCCGCGCCTCGGGGATGCGCCCAGGCTGCGAGCCGCGGTAGGCCGCGTCGCCGAGGGGCTGCGCGGGCATCGGAGGCGGCGGGCGCTGGGGAACGGGCGGAGGTGGTCCCGGCGGACGCGACGACGCGGGAGGTGGCGCGGGCGGGCGCGCGCTCGGCTTCGGTGCGACCGGGAACGCGAGCGGCACGGTGCCCGGAATCTCCGGGAAGGGCCGGGACGCCGGAGAAACCGCGTGCGCGGGCACCGGGTTCGTCCCCGGCCCGATCTCGCGGGTGGCGGCGTCGGGGAAGTCGTTCGAGCTCCGCGGGCGCGCGGCGGCGGTCACGTCCGGGAGGGACGCGCTCCTCGCCACCATGGCCTCGATCGCCGGGCGAATGTCGTCCTTGGCGCTCTTGACGTGCGTGTCGATGTCTTCGTCGACCGCCGGGGCCCCGCGCCGATCGTCGCGTTTCGCCTCTTGGACCGGGAACTTGGCGTTGACGTCGTCGGCGACCACACGCGCGCCCTCGTGCACCTGCACGGTGCGGTATTCGCGCGCGCGGTCGAGCCATCGCCGCATCTCGGGGTCGGCGTCGACCCGCGCGCCCCGCTCGAAGACCTTCTCGGCGCGCTCGGCGTCGCCTCGGCGGAGGAGGACCTCACCGAGCAAGCGGTAGACGAGGCCGCTCTTCGGCGCGAGCTTTCCTGCCGTCACGAGGAGCTGCTGCGCGTCGGGGAAGAGGCCGTGCGCGACACACATGCGGGCCGCCGCGGTGAGCACGCTCACGTCGCCCGCGAGGTTCTTTTGGACGTGGTCGGAGACCGCGCGCACCATCTCGGGCCGACCCGACGAACGCAGGGCGTCGGACAGCGCGAGGGTGTTCGCCGCGTCGGGGCGGGCTCGCCAGCGGGCGATGAGCGGGTCAGGGGACTGCGCCATCCGAGGACTCGGAGGGTATGGGATTTCGGCGTGAGGCGAAAGGTTTCTCGCTCCGCCCCGCGCGAGCCGGCGTTCGCGAACCCCCGCCGAGAGAGCCCTTGAGCCTTGGCCGACACCTCTGCGATGCTCTCGCCTCGCGCACCGGCCACCTAGGTCAGGGCGGCGCGAACGAGGGAGAGTCCATGTCGGAAGCCAACGTCACGTTCGAGCACCAGGCCGGGTTCGAGGCGGGGGAAGTGTCTGGAAACGTGCGCCTCGGGAAGCTCGAGGCCATGTACGAAGAGCTCTTCGCCGAGGTCATCGAGGACGGGGTCATCACCGTCGAGGAGCGCAAGCAGCTCGACAAGATGGCCGACAGCCTCGGCCTCGATCGCATGCGCCTTCGAAAGCTCGAGACCGCCCTCCAGGCCGCCTACGAGTCGCGTAACCGTGTCGTCATTCAGGACATGTCCGACGGGGAGCCGGGGCCGCAGAGCATCCAGCCCCTCGTCCCCGCGACCGACCCTCGCACCCAGGCCCTCGAGCGCCGGATCAAGGCCCTCGAGGCCCGCATCAAGGATCTCGAGGTCGAGCTCGAGGACGCCCGCTCCCATATCGCGGTCGACATCGACCTCTCCGACGTCGCGCCCCCGGCGGCCGCTCGCCCCGACCTTCCCGAAGAGGACCCGGCCGACCTCGCGCGTCGCGTGAGGCACGACCCTCGCGACGAGGACAGCCTTCACGCGCTCTACCGCCTCTACGACAAGCGCGGCGAGAGAGACTCGCGGTATCTCGTCGCGCAGGTGCTCACCTACCTCGGCTCCGCGAACGAGGCTCAGCGGGCCGTCTACGAAGAGCACAAGACCGTCGGACTCATTCGCCCGAAGGCCGCGCTCACGCGTGAGGCGTGGACCCGCCTCCTCTTCCACCCCGAAGAAGAGGCGCTCGTCGGCGAGATCTTCTCGGTGGTCGTGTCGGCGGTGCTCGTCGGGCGCATCTCGGCGCTCCGCCGGGACAAGCAGCTCGTGAAGCTCGAGGCGGACAAAAAGCAGGATCCCGAGTCGTCGACCATCCAGGCCGTCCGGTGCTTCCACTGGGCCGCGGCCATCTTGGGCATGCGCGCGCCGGGGCTCTACCTCGCGCCCGACTACGCCGGCGCCGTCGAGATGGTGCCGAACGTCCCGCCGGCCTCGCGCCTCGGAAAGCTCGCGCTCTCGGGCCGGTCCGCGGCCGAGCTCGCGTTCCTCGCGGGGCGTCACCTCGGGCACTACCGCGAAGAGCACTTCGTGAAGCTGCTCGTGCCCGACGCGCGTGGCCTCGAGGAGATCTTCCTCGCTGCGCTCTCGATCGGCAACCCGGGCCTCCCGCTGTCGGGGCACGTGAAGGAGCTCGTCGTACCGATCGCGAAGGCCATCGAGCCCATCCTCGAGCCGCCGCAGATCGACCACCTGAGAGGGCAGTTCTTGCGGTTCGTCGAGGAGGGGGGCCGGGTGAACCTGTCGCGCTGGGCCACGAGCGTCGACCGTACCTGCGCGCGCGCGGGCCTCTTGCTCTCGGGCGATCTCGTGGCGGCCGAGAACGTGCTCGCCCTCGAGACGAAAGACCGCGCTCAGATTGACGAAAAAATGAACGATCTCCTGAGCTTCTTGCTCTCGGAGCGCGCGACCAAGCTGCGCAAACAGCTCGGCATCGCCCTCGCCTGAGGAGAGGGGGCGCGGCGCACGAGGCGGTCCCTTCGCGGCCGCCCGAGTGGCGCGCCCTCGTCAGCGTCAGCGTCGACGGACGATCTCGCCCACCGCGTCCTTCGGGAGGGTGCCCTGCGTCGCTCCGCGCCGAAACACGACGAAGCCCTCGGCGTCACCAAGGATGCGGAGCTTGGCGCCCTCCGGCAAGGTCTCGGCTCCGCTTCGTACGATGTGCGACTCGTCGAAGGGGCGCACGCCCGCGCGGACCACGATGCCCTCGCGCAGCTCGCGTCGTTCGGCGCGCGCCGCGAGGCCGAGCGTCGTCGCCGAGAGGCACACGGGGAGGGCCGCGAAGCCGAGCGCGATCGAGAGCTGGCTCGACTCCCCTCGAGCCTTCGCGCGCCGCCCCACCACGAGCCCGATCGAAAACGCCACCGAGGCCGCGAGCGCGAGCACGAGCCACGCCGACTCGGGCAAGAGGTGCACGACGCTGCGACCGAGCGACATGCCCTCTTCGACGTCCGGGGGCTCGCCTCCGCGCGAACGACGTTTGGCCGACTCGGAGCGGAGGGCCGTGATGGCCGCGTCGCAGGCGGTGCGCACGTCGTCGCGGGTGCTGAGGCCCTTCGCCTCCTCGAAGCCGAGGACGGCCCGCCCGAGGTCCCCGTCGGTCGCCGGCCCCTTCTTGACGCGCAGCGCGTAGGCGAGGCCACGATCGAACGAGATCGCCGCGTCGAGGTGCCCCAGGTCGGCGAGCGACTCGAGCTCCGCGATGGCCTCGGTCGCACGCTCCGCGCGGAGGTGCTCTTCGGCCCTCGCGAGCCCGTCTTCGGGCTCTCCGGCACGCGCGGGTCCGGCCGCGAGAGTGAGCGCGAGCGCGAGCCCCATCACGACCGCGCGCTTCACGAGGCCTCCTTCGGCGCGGTCTTCTTCCGTCGTGCCTTCGCAACGAGCGCGACGCATCGCTCGAGCTCCGCCGTCGCGTCGGCCTCGGTCGGGGGCTCGGGTGCGTACCTTCGCTCCTCGGCGCGGGCGAACGCCTCGAGCCACGCGTCCACCTCGGATCGGTCGAGCCCGGCCTCGAGGAGCCGCTCGCGTCTCTCGGCGGCCGTCACGCCGCGAAGTCCGACACCGAGCTTCACGAGCGCGCCTTGCTCGAGCACCGTGAGGGCGAATCGAATGGCGTCGTTCGTCTTCCCCTCGCGAAGCGCGCTCTTCGCGGCCTCGATGCGCCTCGAGAGCTCGGTCTCGGGGGACGCAGCGCGCGCCGCGCGGGCCTCGGTGAAGCGCTCCTTGGCTCGACCCGCGAGCGTCGTCACGACGAAGCCGAGCGGACCGAGGAACACGAGGAGCCAAGCCTCCCGTCGATCCGAGAACGGCCGCGCCGACGCCGCCGAGCCCTCGAGCGCACCTCGCGGCGGTGGGAGGTTCGGGAGGATCTCTTCCGCGACCTCCTTCGGCTCGGCCTTCCCATCCGGAGTGACCGTCACGAAGCCGAGGTCCGCGCGCGCCGAGCCGTATTTTCCGAGGCGCGCCGAATAGTAAGGAAAACTAACGGTTCCAAGCGAGAAGGCCCCGGGTTCCTTCACGCGGACGACGTACCGGAACGAGCGGTATCCGCCGTACCGGTCGTCGCTGCTCGGGCCGAGCTTGTCGTGCACCTCGGGCTCGAGCCACTCGACGCCCTTCACCGTCGGCAGGGGGAGCTTGTTCGGGAAGTTGCCGTGCCCCTCGAGCGTGAGCGTCACGGCCACGGCTCCCCCACGCACGACCTCGCGCGGCGCGACCTCGGCGCGGAGAGAGAAGTCGCCCACGTCGCCGAGCGCCGTCCCCGCGATCGCCCCGCTTCGCGGCGGCTCGGTCACGTCGACCTGGAGATCCTCCGACTCTCGCACCGAGTCGGGGCTCGTGCGCTGACCTGCGCTGCGGAAGAGGCGCATGCTCATCACGCCGATGGGTAGCTTGCCCGCCTTCAGAGGGAAGAGCGCGACCTTGCGGACGAGCTTCACCTCGAAGAGCTGATCACCGACCTTCGCGAGGCCTACGTGGCGGGCTTCGTTGTCGGACTCGAGCAGCGACTTCTTGAGGAAGGCCGCGGCGGGCGCCTCGTGGACGTCCCCTATCTGCGGCTCGCGTGTGCTCGCTTCGACGTAGAGGTACACCGTGTGGGTCACCTGCTCGCCCACGACGGCCCGGGTCTTGTCGACCGTGGCGTGGAGAAAACCGAGCCTGCCGCGCGCCTTGGGCAGCGCGAGCTTCGGGTCGACGGAGGGCTCGGGCTCGGCGCTCGGCTCGTTCAGGAAATCGAAGGGGTTCGTGTGCGCGCCGTTCGGCCCGAAGAGCCCTCCGAACGGGTCCTGTGGTGCGGCTTGTTTCGGCCCTTGCCCACGGGGGACGACCCGCACGTCGACCCTCGCCGAGCGTACCTGCCGCCCTCCGAACGTCACCGTGCACGGCCCGAGCGTCGTCGTGCCCGTCTTCTCGGCGAGCAGCGTGAAGGTGGCCGAGAGGCCCGTTTTGTCCGTCCGCACGCCGTTCACGATCGAGACCATGCGCGTCGGCATCACGCTGCGGCCGATGATGCGGAACCCCGGCGTCGGCCCGGGATCCACGTTGCCCACGTCGCCCGACGTGGTGCTCCCCTCGAGCCGGAGCGAGACGGTCTGTCCCACCTCGACGACGTTCGTGTCGACCCTCGCGTGGAGCTCGTCCGCGTGCGCCCGACGGGCCGAGAGGAGCGTCAACGCGAGCGCCACGATCGCCCCTACGACATGGAAGAGACCCCGGGGCGGCGCGACGTGAGCCCAGCGCGCGACGACGAGACCGAACGTCACTTGTCCTCCGAGCCGCGCACCGTCCCCCGGTGTTTCTGCCGCTTGGCGGCCTCGCGCTGGACGGTCGGGGCGTTCTCGAGCTGGTCGAGCAAGCGCTCGTCTTGGCTGCGCTCGGAAGGGGGAGGAGGTGCGCCTCCGTCGTCTTGGGGCTTCGGCGGAGGGGGAGGCGATTCCGCGTCCTTGCCCGCGTCCTTGCCGTCGCCCGAGTCTTTTCCGGCGTCGTTCGAGTCGTTTTTTCCCGAGTCGCCGCCGCCATCGCCGCCGCCGTCGTTTTTTCCCGAGTCGCCGCCGCCGTCGCCGCCTCCGTCGCCGCCCGAGTCGCTGCCGGAGTCGTCGCCCGCGTCCTTCTTGTCCTCGATGCGGCGGAGCGCGACCGCGCGGTTCCAGGCCGCGTCGAGCCCGACGGGATCTCCGTACCTCACGCCTGCCTTGCCATCGATGCCCGCCTCCGGGATGCCGGGCCCGAGCACGAGGGCCTTGTCGTAGGCGGCGACGGCCTCCTTGTACTTGGCGTCCAAGAAGAGCAGGTTCCCCTCGAGGTACCGCGCGCGCGCACGGAGCTCGACGGCCTGGGTCGGGTCGTCGGCCACGGCCCTCGCGATCCGGAGCGCGCACTCGATGTGGCTCGCCCGTTGCCCGTCATTTCCGGGCGCCTGCGTCTCGGGCTTCTTCTGCTCCTCGTCCCCGAAGCGCGCGCCGTAGGCCTCGCCGACACGAAAGAGCGCGATGCCGAGGTCGAAGGCGGCGACGGGCTTCTCTCCGAGCGACTTCGGCGTGCCGATGTTGCTCTCGGCGCACGCCCCGGTCGACAAGTAGCCTTCGAGGAGGTCCGCGGCCGGCTGCGCGCCCGCTTCGGCGTCGAGCTCGGCGAGCGCCCGGTTCACGACGGGCGACTCGCGCTCGAACGGACGCGACGGGTCCCAGCCGCACGCCGCCTGGGCACCGAAGGTCACGGCAGCGATCCAAAAACCGAGCAGTATTCGGGTCTTACGCGGCCCTGAGCTCACGCGGGCCTCCTCTCACGGTCATCGTCCGCGGCGGCGCGCGCGCGCTTTCGCCCTCGGGGTTTGTGCGCGACCGCGCGAACGGGGAGCGGGACGAGCGGCACCTTCGCGGGCGCGTCGGGGAGCAGGGCCTCGATCGCGAGCAGCACGAGGGCGAGCCCGAGTGGCCACGCGTACTCCTCCGCGAACACGGTCTCGACGCGCTCCGAGAGCTCTTGGCTCATGAGGCGGCGGAGATCTCTCGCCTCGTCCTCGATGCCCGTCTCCCCCTTGCCGGGCGTCACCAGGCGGCCCTTGGTGATCTCGGCGATCTTCGAGAGCTGGGTCTCGGCCTCGGGCGTGAGCTGGGTCAAGAGTGGCTTGCCGTCGTCGCCTTGCCGGATCCCCACGACCCGGCCGTCGGGGCCCACCTCGGGGATGGGCTCGGGGGCACGAGAGCCGATCTGGATCACGTCGACGCGGGTGCCCTCTTGCGCCATCGCCTCGGCCACGCGCGTCGGATCCCCCTCGGTGTCCTCGCCGTCGGTGACGAGCACCACGATGCGCACGTGCTCTTTCGACTTCGGATCGCGGGCGAGCAGATCCCTCGCACGCTCGAGGGCGCGGGCCGTGGCGGTGCCGCCGACGGGCATGTCGTTCGGCTCGAGCCCCTGGAAAAATTGGGCGATCGCCGCGCCGTCGCTCGTCATCGGGAAGCTCATGGGCTCGCCCGCGAAGGCCACGGCGCCGAAGCGTGCTCCGCGGAGGTCGCGGACGAGCCGGGCGACCTCGGCCTTCGCGCGCGCCGTGCGGCTCGGGACCACGTCCCGCGCGTACATGCTCTTCGAGTAGTCGAGCACGACGACCACGTCGAGGTTCGTGGCCGGGACGTGCTTCACCCCGCGCCCGAAGCGAGGGCGGGCGAGCGCAAAGAGCGCCGACACGATCCCGAGGACGAGCAGCACGCCCTTCACGGTCCTTCGGGAGTCGGCGTCGAACGAGCGGAGCTTGCGCACGAGCGAGGGCTCTCCGAACCGAGCGACGTCCTTGTGGCGCAGCACCGTGGCGCGCACGAGCGCGACGGTGAGGCTCGCGACGAGCAGCACACCGAGCGCCGCGAACAGGGTGTAGATGCTCGGGCCGAAGAAGTCGTAGGCGAACTTCACGGGAACCTCCGCACGAGCCAGATTCGGAGCAGGGCCTCGAGCACGACGAGCAGCACGGCCGGCAGGAGCACGAGCGGGAAGAGGTCCTCCATGGTGGCCGCGGCCGCCTCGAAGCGCGTCTTCTCGAGGGTGTCGAGGATCGTGTGCATGCTCACCGCGAGGCTCTTCTTGTCGGTCGCGACGTACGACTCGCCGCCCGTGTCCTTCGCGATCTTGCGGAGCAGCGCGGGGTTCACGGGGAAGTGAGTCCGGACGAAATGCGGCTGTCCGAAGAGGTCGACGCCGTCTTGCACGTCGACCTCGTCCCCGTCGCCGATCTGCACCGTGTACACCTTCACGCCCTGCGATTGCGCGAGGTGCGCCGCGTACTCGGGCGCGACGGAGCCGGCGTTCGAGTCGCCGTCGGTGAGGAGGATGATGGCCTTCGAGCGCGCCGTCGATCGGCGGAGCCGCGCGACCGCCGTGCCCACCGCGTCCCCGATGGCGGTGCCGTTGCCGTCGATGAGATCGAGCTCCATCTTCGACACGAGGCCCGCGAGCAGCGTCTTGTCGAGCGTGGGCGGGGAGAGAATGTACGCGCTCCTCCCGAACACGACGACGCCGATGCGGTCGGTCTTACGGCGCGAGACGAAGTCCAAGATGACGTCCTTCGCCGTCTCGAGGCGGGTCTGCCGCTTGGGGACGGGGCGGTCGGTCGTCGTGTCGGGGACGTTGTTCGCCTCGCCCTGATCCATGAGCGCCCGCATCGAGCCGGAGAGGTCGAGCACGAGCACGATGTCGATGCCGCTCTCTTCGGCGTTCTCGCCGCGGAGCACGTTCTGCGGACGCATGAGCGCGACGATGCCGAGGAGGAGCGCCGCGCCCCGCACGATGCCAGGCAGATCGCGGAACGCCGCGCGGCGGCCCCGAGGTCCGGTCGCGAGCGCGGCGACGGTGGGCACGTGGAGCCGCGGCGTGCGTGCGTCGGCGCCCACCGTCGTCATGTAGACGACGAACGGCACCCCCAAGGCGAGGAGCCCGAGCCACGGGTGCTCCCACACCACGGACAGCCACGCGCGGCCTCGCATCGCGAGGGGAGCCGCGAGGGCGAGCCCCGTGACGAGCAGCGTGGCGACCATCACGAGGGCCGTGCGACGTAGGCGGCTCATCGCGGGGGCTCCTCGTCGGGGGGCGTGGCGCTGGGCTCGTCCGTGGTCGCGGCGCGTGGCTCGTCGGAGGTCGCGCTCGCACGAGGGGCGTCAGCGGGCTCTTCTCCCACGGCATCGCGGGGCGGGTCGTCGGCCTCGGCGCCGCCAGCGAGAGCCGCTCTTTCGGGTCTCGAGCCTGGTCTCGGCATCGTGCGCTTCACGTGCGCTTCGGCCGTGTCGAGGAAGCCGAGGCACGTCGGGCCGTCGGGCACGAACTTGGCGAACTTCACCAGGTCACACTCTCGCAACACCCCGAGAACCTTTGCTTTTTCGGCGTCCGGCAGGCCGCTGCGGCCGAGCTCTCGGGCGATCTCGTCGGTCGTACGCTCGAGACCGTCGAAGCCGAGGGTCTTGCCCACGTACTCGCGTAGCGCGTCGCTCACGCGGTCGCAGTGCTCGTCGGCGCGGCCCTCGTCGAGGTACCCGGCTCTCCGAACGGCACCGAGCTTCTCGAGCGCGACCTCCCATGCCGGGCGCGGTGGCGGTGGCGGCGGCACCGGCTTCGGGCGTTTCCTCCAGACGTGGAGCGCCCAACCGAAGATCGCCCCCAGCACGGCAGCGAGCGCGAGCACGATCGCGGCGATCTTCGCCTCGCGCCACTCTTCGCGTTGGGGCCGCGGCGGAGGGTTCGGTCGAGGCTCGGGGTCGGGGACCTCCGAGATGGGATCGTCGACCGTGATGGTGTGGAGGTGCGTGCAGACGGTCGACACCTCGCCGTTCGCGCGCGCGACCGCGACGGGGAGGGGAGGGAGCGTGAGCACGCTCCGACCGGGTTTCTCCGGCAAGAGCAGCACGGGCATCTCGAGCGCGGTCGTCACGATCTCCGGGTGGTCCTTGTCCTCCGGGAGCACGGTGACGGTGGTCGCGCCGGTGCCGCCGTCTTGCTCCGGGAACGCGAAGCCAGCCTTCTGGAGCTCCTTCTCGGCGTCGCTCCCGCGCTGGATCGCCATGCCCGTGGGGAGCACGTGCTCGCCCTTCCCATGACGGATCGTGAGGGTGAGCGTCGCGACCCACCCGGAGACGCCGTGGCGGGGAAAGTCCTCGGAGACGACGGGCCGTGCCGCCCCCTTCGCGAGGCTCGGGACACACCCGTGGATGCTCTCGGGCACACCGGCGTCGGCGGCCTGCGCGAGCGTCGAGGGGACCGCGGCGTCGACGAGCGCGCCGGCGTCGGTCGGGCCCGCGTCCGCCGCGAGGGACGTCAGAGAAAAGAACGAGGCGGCCCCCGCGACCGCGACCGCCACCACCACCGAAGAGCCTACGCGCCTCATCGGCTCATCCTCCGCGCCCTTCGCGCGAAGAGGTCGCGCAGGGGGCGCACGAACGAGCCGCCCGTGTCGATCTCGACCGCGTCGAGGCCGAGCTTGCGGAAGAGCGCCGTGCGCGAGGCGCGGAGGGCCTGGCCGGCTTTCTTGTAGTACGCACGCACCTCGGGAGCGCTCGTGTCGACGAGCACGGACTCTCCCGTCTCGAGGTCTTGGAAGGTCGCGAGCCCCACGTCCGGGAGCTCCTCGTCGCGTGCGTCTCGGAGCACGACGGGGACCACGTCGTGTTTGGCGGCGGCGAGGGCGAGCGCGCGCTCGTACCCTTCGGCCAAGAAATCGCTCACCACGAACGCGATGCTGCGCCTGCGGGACACGAGCGTGAGCCCCTCGAGGAGGCCCTTGAGGTCGGTGGCGGCGCCGAGCTCGGGCTTCTTCTTCTTCCCCTTCGTCTCGTCGCGCTTCGCGGGCTCGCGGAGGGTGGGGGAGAACCCCAAGATCTCGCGGACGACGCGCATGACGTGTTTTTCGCCCTTCTTCGGGGGCACGACGCGCTCGAGCCGGTTCGTCCCGAGGACGAGGCCGACGCGGTCGTTGTTCCGGATCGCGCTGAACGCGAGCAGCGCCGCGACCTCGGAGGCCACATGGGATTTCTCCGCCCGCCGCGTGCCGAAGCGCTGGCTCTCCGAGAGGTCGACCGCGATCATGACGGTCATCTCGCGCTCTTCGACGAAGACCTTCACGAAGGCCTCGTTCATGCGCGCCGACACGTTCCAGTCGATCGTGCGGACGTCGTCCCCCGCTTGGTAGGGGCGCACCTCGCGGAAGGCGAGGCCCTGTCCTTTGAAGCTCGAGGCGTAGGTGCCCGAGAGCTGCTCGTTGGCGAGTCGCGCCGTCTGGATCTCGATGGTGCGTAGCGCGGCGAGCAGCTCTTTCGGGATCATGGGGACGTGCTCGTTCGGGAGCTCACGGGACCTCGACGGCCTCGAACACGCGGCGCACGACCTGCTCGGACGTGACCTCTTCGGCGTCGGCCTCGTACGTCAGGACGACGCGGTGCCGGAGCACGTCGGGCCCGACGGCCTTCACGTCCTCGGGGGTCACGTAGCCGCGGTGACGGAGGAACGCGTGCGCGCGAGCCGCCATGTTGAGCGCGATCGAGGCGCGTGGCGAGGCGCCGTAGTCGATGAGGGGCGCGAGGTCCTTCAGGCCGTACTTCTTGGGCTCGCGCGTCGCGAAGACCACGTCCACGATGTAGTCTTTGACCTTCTCGTCGACGTAGACTTGGCGCACCACGTTGCGCGCGTCGAGGAGCTCGTCCGTGGTGACCACGGGCTCGGCCTTGGGCGGCTCGCTGAGCGTCATGCGGTCCATGATCTTGCGCTCGTCGTCCCTCGAGGGGTAGCCGACCTTCACCATGAGCATGAAGCGGTCGACCTGCGCCTCGGGCAGCGGGTAGGTGCCCTCTTGCTCGATGGGGTTCTGCGTCGCCATGACGATGAACGGCTTCGGGAGCGGGTAGCTCGTGTCGCCGATGGTGACCTGCCGCTCCTGCATGGCCTCGAGCAAGGCGCTCTGCACCTTCGCGGGCGCGCGGTTGATCTCGTCGGCGAGGACGAGGTTCGCGAAGATCGGCCCGAGCTTGCTCGAGAAGTCGCCCTTCTGCTGGTTGTAGACCACGGTGCCGATCACGTCGGCCGGGAGGAGGTCGGGCGTGAACTGGATGCGGGCGAACTTCGCCGAGATGACGTCGCAGAGCGTGCGCACCGTGAGCGTCTTGGCGAGCCCCGGCACACCCTCGAGCAGCACGTGCCCCCCGGTGAGCAGGCCGATGAGGATCCTCTCGACCATGTAGCTCTGGCCGACGATGACCTTGCCGACCTCGGCGTTCAGCTTTTCGACGAAGGCGCTCTCTTTGGCGACGAGCTCGTTCAGTACACGGACATCCATTGGTTTTTGCCCACTATCACACGCGTGCGCGCCCGCGTAGACCGAGGACGGAACCGGACCATTCCCGGGCTCGAGCACATTTCGTCACGGACCCTTTCGAAACGAACGAGCCCTCGCGGCGGAGGGCTCGACGGGGACAGGAAGGTGAGCGGTCAGCCCTCGGGTGGGGGCGTGGGGGCGGCCTTGAGCATCGTGTAGACGCCCCGGCCGATGTAGTACACGCCCACGACCATGGCGCCGTACCAGACGGTGCGCTCGGAGGCCATCGTGATGCCGATGCCCGCGGCGAGCAGCGCGACGCCGACCAGGATATGCCCGACCCCCGGCTTCACGTCAGCCCCGGGCCCGCTGCGAGATCGAGATCCCGCCGTGCGAGCCGATGGCGGCTCCGAGGGCGATGAGCGCCCAGAACACGTTCCGGTCGGTGAGCTTGAGGGCGAGCACGCCCGCCAAGATCGAGAAGATTCCCAGGAAGAGGAAGACGGTTCCGCGCTGCATGGCCCTATGGCTCGTAGCAGAATCCCGGCCTGGCTCACAAGGACCGGGCGCGTTTTTCGACACGCCGAGCCTCGAGCTCGGCCGGGCAGCCCGTGGGCGTAAGTACCCGAAAGGAATGCCGGATCGCCGACTAGTCGACCGAGAGCACCACCTTGCCGAAGGCTTTTCGCTCTTCGAGCACACGGTGCGCCTCGGGGGCGTCCCAGAGGGGCATCACCCGGTCGACCACCGGGCGGAGGCGCCCCTGACCGACGAGCTCGAGCACGTCGAAGAGGTCTTTGCGCCGCCCCATGGTGGAGCCGAGCAGCTCGACCTGGCGAAAGAAGATCTGGCGGAGGTCGATCTTGGGGAAGAAGCCCGCGGTCGCGCCGCAGGTGACGACTTTGCCGCCCCAGGCCGTGACGAGCACGCTCTTCTCGAGCACCTCGCCGCCCACGTGCTCGATGACCACGTCGACCCCGCGACGTTTCGTGAGCTCGCGGACGCGGAGCACCATGTCCTCCTTGGAGGTGTCGATGACCACGTCGGCGCCGAGGGCCTTCGCGCGATCGACCTTCTCGGGGGACGAGGTGACCGCGATGACCGTGGCGCCCATCACCTTCGCGATCTGGATGGCCGCCGACGAGACGCCGCTGCCGGCGGCCTGCACGAGGACCGTGTGCCCCGGGCGCACGTCCCCTTTGCGCGTGACCATCTGCCACGCCGTGAGAAAACAGAGCGGGATGGCGGCCGCGTCCTCCCACGTGAGCGGCTCGGGGAAGGGGAGGAGGTTGCGATCGGGCACGACCACGTGGCGCGAGTAGGCGCCCTGCGTGCTCTCCCCGAGGATTTTGTACTCGCGGCAGAGGTTGTCGTCGCCGTCGGCGCACTTCGCGCACACGCCGCACGAGATGCCCGGCGCGAGCACGACCTTCTGGCCCACGCGGCCCTTCGCCCCGGGCCCGAGCTCGACCACCTCCCCGGACACGTCGGCGCCGAGGCGGTGCGGGAACTGGTATTTCAGGTGCGGGAGGCCCTTGCGGGTCCACACGTCGAGGTGGTTCAGCGCCACGGCGCGCACCCGCACGAGCACCTCACCCGGGCCCGGGGGGCCAAGCTCGATCTCGCGCCTCACGATCACCTCGGGCAGCCCCACGGCCTCGATCACCATCGCCTCGGTCTTCATTCGGAGCGACGGTACAAGGACGGCAAGGCGCCCGCAACGCGCGCGGGCCCTCGTGTCAGGCGAGGAGCTCTTCGGGGCGCAGAGCGCCGTCGGGGGCGATGACGGCGTGCGAGAGGGCGAGCGTCTCGAGGAGGACGGCGCGGTAGACGAGGTGCACGTCGTCCACGTCGACCTCGCCGCCTTCGAGGCCCGAGACCCCGTTCGCGCCGAGGCCCGCGTCGAGCGCGGCGTCGACGTGCTCGTGCAAAAACGCCAAGATCGCGGGCTGCTCGATGGCCATCACGTCGTCGAGCTCGAGCGGCTCCTCCGTGTGCGTGGACCGGAGCTCTTCTTCGAGGGCGAGGGCGGCCTCGGCGGCCTTCAGGGCGTCCTCGGTGACGGGGGCGAGCTTGCCGCGGAAGGCGCGATCGAACGCGAGCCAGACACCGACCGACAGGAAATACCCGAGGGCGAGGGCCGTCTCGTCGAGCGGGCGCGAGAGCACCTTGTGGATGTGCGCGGCGACCGCCGGCTGCGTCTCTTCGAACTTCTCGAACCACGTCTCGATCTCGTGGTCGGCCTCGTCTCCCTCGGCGCCGAGCGCGTTCTCGACGGCGTCGAGCACGGCGCGGCTCACCACCGCGTACGGCGGCACGGGACGGATGGCGGCACCTCGCACCCACATACGAAAAGCCTACCATAGCGCCCTCGGGACGAAACCTCGGTGTCACACGGCTCGCCGCGCCTCTTCGTTGGGGCCTCCTCATGGTATTCCACGCAGGCATGCGGACGCGGACTCGCCGGCTCGGCCGTCATGCCCGGGTGGGGGGCGCGCTCCCGCTCCTCGGGCTCGTGGTCTCGCTCGCGTGCGGTCCTCGCACCCTCCCGCCGCTCGGGGAGGCGCTCGTCGTGGTCGACACCGACGGGGCCGTGCCCCGGGTGGTCTCGCGCCTCCGGATCGACACGTACGCGGCCGACGGGGCGTGGCTCGACGCGCGGGAGACAGCCCTCCCCGACGTCCGCGACTGGCCGGCCAGCTTCTCGGTCCAGGCGAAGGACGACACCCGCGTCCGCGAGGTGCTCGTGCGCGTCCGCGGGTTCGGCGAGCGCACCCGGACCTACCGCGGGGCGGCGCGGCTCGTCCTCGGCGGGGTCGACACGACGCCACCTCAGGAGCCCGAGCCGTCGCTCGCGATCGATCGTCTCGTGCGGCTGCGTCTCGTGCCGGGGGAGCGCGGGCGCGCGGTCGTCGTGCTGCGTTCGGCCTGCGCGGGTGTGCCCTCGGAGCTCGGCGAGGGTGGGGCGAAAGGGCGCACGTGCGTCGTCCCGAGCGGCTCCGAGGACGGGCGCATGGAGGACGTCGGAGCCCTCGCCCTCGAGCCCACGATGGACGTCCCCCGGGAGAGCCTCGTGGGCACGGCGGCGCGCACCCCCTGCCCGGCTCCGTCCGACGCGTCCCGCGTGTGCCTCGAGGGGTCGTCGTTCGTGCTCGGGCGCGACGAGGTGGCCGTGGTCCCCGATCCGCGCCTCCCGCTCTCGCCCGAGCGTGTCGTGCGTGTCACGAGCTTCGTCATGGACCGCGACGAGGTCACCGTCGCGCGCTACCGGGAGGCCCTCGCCCGTGGCTTCGTCGCCCCCGAGCCCGTCGGCGCCACGGAGGGCCCGCTCGGGGACACGGCGGCCACGACGTGCTCGTTCTCCACGGCGCCCCTCGGGCGCGAGTCGTTCGGGTTGAGCTGCGTGCCCTGGGCCACCGCGCGCGCGTTTTGCCGTGACGCGGGCGGGGATCTGCCGACCGAAGCCGAGTGGGAGTACGCGGCCACGTCCGCGAATCGCCCAGGAAAAGTCGAGTTTCCGTGGGGCGACGACACGCCCACCTGCGCCGACGCGATCTACGGGAGGCTGCCCCTCGCCGGCTTCCCCGGGGCCTGCGAGGCGACCTCGGGGCGCGGCCCACGGCCCGTCGACGATGGCGGTGCGGGCTCGAGAGATCTCACCCCGGGAGGCGTGCGCGGCCTCGCCGGAGGCCTCGGCGAGTGGACCCGGGACGCCCCGTCTCGGTACGACGGGCCGTGCTGGTCCGGGGCGCGTGCGGCCGATCCGTCGTGCGAAGGCGACGCGACCTCGCCGCACGTGGTGCGCGGCGGGGCGTGGGCCGGGACGCCGATCTCGCTCCGCGGAACGGGGCGCCTCGAGGGCACGCAGCCGAGCGCGTTCGTCGGGTTTCGGTGCGTCTACCGGGGCCCACGATGACGGCGCGCGCGTCCCTCGTGCCGCTCCTCGTGGGCGCGCTGCTCGGCCTCTCGGTGCCCGCGTGCGACCGCGTCGCCGAGCCTACGGGGCAGGTGCTGCTCTACGTCACGACCGACGCCCCCATGGGCCCTCCCGACGGCCTCTTCGATCGCCTGATCGTCGAGGTGATCCCGCCCGGAGAACGGGCCCCGTGCGAAGGCTGCACGCGGAGCTTCGCGGTCGACGATGCACGCATGTCCGAAGGGCGCGCGTCGTTCGGGGTGGCCGTGCGGCCGGGGGCCTCGGGCTACCGCGCGCGTGTGCGTCTCTACCGGGGCGGCGGCAGCGCGAGCCTCACGCCCCGCGTCGCGTCCACGCTCGAGGCGACCGTTTCGCTCCCGTCGGTCGGCGCGACGGGCATCGTCGAGGCCACGTGCCTGCTCGGCCTCGCGACCCTGGGGAAGCCGCAAGGCTCCGTCGATGCCCCGGTCGCCTCGCAGCCCGGCGCGCCGGCCCCCGGTGTCGTGGGCTCGGTGCTCCGCGGGAGGCCCACGGCCTGCGCCGGTGAGCCCGGGGAAGGTGAGGTGTGTGTGCCCGGAGGCGCCTCGTGGATGGGCAGCCCACGGCTCGACGTGCTCGACGCGCGCGAGGCCGACGGACGGGACGAGCGTGTCGTGCTCGTGAGCCCCTTCTTCATGGATCGCGCCGAGGTCACCGTCGCCGAGCTCCGCGCCGCGAAGGTGGCCCGCGTGCTCGACGATCCCTTCGAGGGGGACCAAGGTCGGCCCGAGTGCCTCTACCGCGCCGCGCCCTCGGAGAACGACGGCCTCCCGGTGAACTGCCTCTCGTGGCAGCGCGCCGACGCCTACTGCAAGAAGGTCGGCAAGCGGCTCCCCACCGAGGCCGAGTACGAGCGCGTCGCGGGCGCCCTCGTGAGCCGAGCGTACGTGTGGGGCGACGGTCTCCCCGCGTGCGACGAGGCCGTGCACGCGGCCGCCGCCCCGTGCCTCGCGCCTCGTGGCCCGAGGGCCGCGGGCTCGGGCTCACGCGACCGCCTCGTGCTCTCCGGGCGCACGATCGTCGACCTCGCGGGCAACCTCCGCGAGTTCACCCAAGACGAGTTCCAGAGGGGAAACGAAGCGTGCTGGGGCCCCGGGCTCTTCGTCGACCCGGTGTGCGAGGCGGGCCCCACCGAGGAGCTCGTCCCCCGCACCGTGCGCGGCGGCTCGTACCGCGACGAGGCCACGCTGCTCCGCTCGGCCCAGCGGTCGTTCGTCGAGAACGAGCGGTTCGCCGTGAGCGAGCTCATCGGCTTCCGCTGCGCCCGCTCGGCGAAGTAGCGGTCAATCCCCGCCGGCGTCGCTCGCGGGTCTCCCGCAGAAGAGCCTCACCGTGGCGACGAACGACTGGCACGTGCCCGTCGAGGTGAAGGCCTCGCTCATGAGCGCCGCGGGGCACGAGGCGCGCATCGTCTTCAGGTAGCCGGCGCACGCCCCGTCGACCGCGGTGAGCGCGTCGGCGCAGACGTCTTGGGATTTGCGGGTGGTGCAGCCCGCGCAGCCGACGATGAGGCACGTCGACAGCTCGTCGGTCGCGCGGCCGCACGTCTCGTTCGCGCCGAGCCGCACGACGCAGCCGCCCACGTTGCCGACGTAGCCCGCGTGCCCGGGTAGGATCGCGCGCCACGCGGGATCGTCGAGCGCGCCGATGGCGCAGGCCGCGCACGTCGGCCCGAGCGCGCTGGCCATGTCGGCCGGAGTGAGCCCCTTCTTCGCCGCGACGGCCGCGGCGAGGGCCGCGAGATCGCCCTCGGAGCACGCGGAGGGGTCGGCCGCGACGGGGGGCTTCCAAGGGTAGCTCGCGGGCGTGGGCCCCGGGCAGAGAGAGCCCGCCTCGGCGGCGTCGACCGGCTCGGGGAGGGGGGCGTCGACCGTCGCCGCGTCGCCTTCGGGAGGTGCGGCGACACCGGTCGTGGAGCACGCGTTGGCGGCGCCGAGGAGCACGACGGCCGCGAGCCCCACCGTGACGAGACGAGCACCCTTCATGCGCCCAGCGTAGCGCGCGGGCGCGTCGCACGTCTCAGTCTTCTCCGGGGACACCCGGCACGTTCGGCACGTTCGGCGTGCTCCCGCTCGGCGAGGGCGTGGCCGGCGTGGTCGGGGTCGTGCTCGCGCCGGCGCCGTCGACCGAGCAGCCTCCGTTGAGCGGCGTGCAGCTCGACTCGCACGTGGGCGCGCCGTTGCACGTGGTCTGGCAGCCCGTCGTGCAGCCCGTGGTCTTGCACGACTGCGCGCCGCTGCACGTGTGTTGGCACTTGTTGCCCGAGCACGCGACCGAGCTCTGCCCCGTGCCGCTCGAGCTGAGCGAGCAGCCGCCGCCCGGGCAGTCGAGGGTCACCGACGTGGCGTTCGTCGACGACACCGAGCAGCCGCCACCCGGACACGAGAACGAGCAGTTTCCTCCGGTGCACGCGAACGAGCACTGCTTGCCGTCGCCCCCGCAGGTCTTCGCGCAGTCGGCGCACGAGCAGGCGGCCCCGGCCACGCACTCGGTGTCGACGGTGGAGGAGCACGCGAACGCGAGGGCCGAGGCGAGGCCCACTCCGAGGACCACGGCGGCGCGCGAGGCGTGGCGGGAGATCGTGGCGAAGGACATGGCGAGAGACATAGGGAAGTTCCTTTCGAGGCCGCGTGAGGCGGCGACCGAAGGGAAGAGCACCGTCGATGCCAGCGTGCCCTCGCTGCGCCGCGCGAGAAATTCCAGGGCTCCCGAGGGCCGAGGTGCGTCGCCGTCGTCGCGGGGCGTGTGCCCTCGCCGTCGAGCGTGCGTCGAGCGTGTCGCACCCCCGACCGGTCCCACACGATCCACCCTTTGGAACACCCGTTGCTTAGCCGCACGGCATGAACGACACGGAACGAGAGGGCGCCGAAAACGCGGAAGCTGCGGCCTTCGCCTCGGGGCACGAGGACACGAACGGTCCTCGTGGGACGGAACCGATCCTGCGCGAGCGATCCATCGAAGCCTTGTGGGTGCCCGAGGTCGACACGACCGAACCGGCCTTCGCCGAGACCTGGCCGGCGACGCCGGTCGCCATCGCCGCGCGCCCACCGCAGGACGACGAACCTGCGGGGCACGAGGGCGCGGACGGGGAAGAGCCGCTCCCGCTCGTGCACCCGCGCGCCACCGTCGCAGGGGCGAGGTTCGTCCGCTCGCGCACGCGGGCCTACGCGCGCACGTTGCCGTTCTTGGCGCCCGTCTCGAACCCGAGGACCCCCGCGCCCGCGCACGTGGCCCCGGAGCCCGACACGATCGACCTCGAGCCGCGCCGCACGCCCTCGGGGAGGCCGGTCCCCATGCCGGCCGAAGCGCTCGCGGAGAGCCTCTACGTGCCCGAGAGCGCGCCCCCGCCGCCCATGCCGGAAGGTGAAGGGATGGCTCTCCACTCGCGCTCCCGCCCGAAACGGATCCTGCCCGCCGGGGTCGACTACCGCGTCGTCGCGGTGCTCTTCTTCGTCGCGTCGCTCGCGGCGGTCGCGCTCGCGCGTTGGCTCGACTGAGATCGCTCACGACGGGCGGTTCGCGTACGCTCCACGTATGACCCCGCCCGCCGCCGTGCCCTTGCCGTTCGTCGCGCCCGTCCCTCGAGGGAACGCGGTCACCCTCGTCGGCTTTCGTCGCACCCCCGACGGCGAGGGCGAGGCGCTCGTGGTCGTCGATCGAAGCTTCGGGATCGTGTACGCCGACGCGAGCCTCTCGGGGGCGCTCGGCGCGAGCGCGACGGCCATCGACGACCCCATCGGGGCGGTGACGCGCTTCTCGTGGGCCGTCACGAGGCAGGTCACGGGCGTCTCGGCCGGCGCGCTCGTGACGTACATGCCCGCCCGCACGGTGCTCTTCATGAGCGCCGACGCGTCTCCCTACCGGGGCTGACGCGCGCGGCTCAGATCGAGCTGTCGAACGGCATGCAGGTCCCCATGTCGACCGTCTGGAGGAAGCCCTCGCTGCACCCCGCGGCGTGCTTCGCCTTGCAGCCCGCGCGGCACGCCTGGTTCTTCTCGTAGGGGTCCGTGGGGCACTTCTCCATGCACGCGACCGTGCGCTTGCAGATGCCGAGCGCCGAGTCCTTGGCCTTGCAGCCGTAGTTCCGGGCGACCTCGGCCTCGTAGGCGGCGAGCTCCTTCACGCACACCCCGGTGCACGCGTCGCGCGCGCCGAGGCACGCCGAGAGGCACGTGCCCGCCGTCGTCGCGCACGCCCGCGCGCACGCCTCCCCCGAGCACGCCTTCACGCACCCGCCGAGCGGCGCCCGGCACGCCGCGGCGCACGTGTCGCAGCCGCGCGAGCGCGGCACCCCCAGTCGAACGAGGCGGACCCCGGCACACAGGACTGCTGGGGCAGCTCGAAGCTGCACGAGCGGGGGTCCTTCGTGTCCTCCGGCAGCGCCGCGTTCTTCAGGAGCGCCTCGACCGCCGCGGGCTCCTGCCACGACGCGACGACCTTGCTCACGCCGCCGTCGGCCACCGGGGTAGCGCTCCTCGCGGCCGGGGCGGGCTCCTTCGTGACCGGACCACCTCGCGGCGCCTCGGTGCACGCGCCCGCCCCGAGGACGACGAGCGCGAACGCGGACGCGACGAGGCCGCGGCCATGGCGCCGGCGTGGGAGGTGTCGACGGGGGTCAGGGCTCAAGGCGTCGGGTCCACGTCTTTGGCGAACCACACCGCCGCGTGGCTGTCGATGATGCCGGCGCCCATGGCCTTCCACGTGGTCGACTGCCACGTGTTGCGGTTCAAGATGACGTCGTGGTGGAGGCTGCTCGACTTCCACAGGTCGAGGGCCTTCTTCGCGTCGAGCACGAACCCCGAGACGACCCCCGGCTCGCCGATGGCGATCTCGAACCCGGCCGACGTGTAGTGCGAAAGCTCCGCCGGCTTCTTCCACATGCACGAGGCCTGCGCGTGGTCGGGCGTGTAGCAGCAGCCCGTCCAGCTCCCCGCGTTCGTCCAGCTATGGGCGTTGCAGCCGCTCCGCTTCGGCGAGCCCGCGAGGTCCCGCACGTGCACCTCGGCCACGTACGTGAGCGCGCGTGTCACCGGCACCGGCGGCAGGCCGTTCTGCTGACGGTAGGCGTTGATCGTGTTCGCGAGCTCCATCGCGCGCGCCCCGATCGACGGCAGGCTCGACCCGGGCGCGGGCGGCGTGCTCGGCGCGGGAGGTGTGCTCGGCGCCGACCCCGGGAGCCCCGGCCACCCCGGCGGGAGCTGCCACCCGGGCGGGAGCTGGAGCGGAGGAGCCCCGGGCGACAGCAGCCCCCCGAGCAGCGTCGTCAGCGGATCCGAGGGCGCGGTGGTCGCCGTGGGCGCGGGCTGAGGCGCCGTGGGCTGGGCCGTCGGCTGCGGCCCGGGCTGCTGGGGATAGGGCTGTTGGGGATATCCCTGTTGAGGATACGGCTGCTGCGGATATCCCTGTTGGGGATAGGGCTGTTGGGGATACCCCTGCGGGGGATACGGCTGCTGGGGATACGGCTGCGGCTGGGGCTGCTGCGTCCTCGGGGGGAGGCACGCGACGACTGTGAGGCCGAGGGCGAGCGCGGCGAGACCTACGGACAGCACGCGCCGGCGCGAGGAGAGGGAGGGGGCCATGGGAGACGAGGATAGTCGACCTCGGCCGAAGTCACACCCGCTTGCCGCACACGCACCCTCGCCGAGCACCGTTCGCGTCCGCTCCGAGTGGGCTCTTGCTCCCCGCGCGGCTCTCCTCGTACGCTCCCGGCTCCACCGCGACATTCCGCGAGGAGGGGAAGATGGCAGCGAAGA
Source organism: Myxococcales bacterium (assembly GCA_016712525.1). Classification (NCBI taxonomy): domain Bacteria; kingdom Pseudomonadati; phylum Myxococcota; class Myxococcia; order Myxococcales; species Myxococcales bacterium. The sequence goes on along the minus strand of JADJQX010000007.1, from coordinate 2,294,984 downwards.
AGAAGCCCGCGACCGCGGCGCCGAAGAAGGCGTCCGTGAAGAAGAAGACGACCTCTGGCAAGGCCTCGACGAGGAGGCCCGCGACCTCCGGGCACGTGCTCTCGGCGAGCGACGTGAGCGTGCTCGAGGCGCTCCCGTCCGCGTACGACGCCGGGCCCACCGAGCGCCTCGCCGACGTGCTCCAGAACGCCCGCAACGCCCACGCGGCCTTCACGGCCTACGCGAAGCCGCTCGTCGCGGGCTCCAAGCTCACGGCGTCCACCGGGAAGGACCTCGCCGCGGCCATGGCGCGCTTCGAGGCCGCCGAGCGCGCGTGGAACGGCGTGCGTTCGTCGGCCCCGTCCGTGGTCGAGGCGCGCAAGGAGGGGGAAGAGCTCAAGGCGAAGATGCTCTCGGCGCTCCGCTACTTCCTCGGCGACGACAAGGCCGTGATGTCCCGGTGCGACAAGATCGTCGAGGGCACGGGCGACGTCGACCTCGCCGACGACCTCGTGAAGCTCGTCGATCTGTGCGCCGAGCACGCCTCGACCCTGGCGAAGGCCAAGATCCCGAAGGGCGCCGCGGACCGCGCGGCCACGATCGCCGACGCCCTCACGGGCGGGGCGACGAAGCGCCGTGGCACCCCGGAGGAGATCGCCGCCCAGCGCCTACGCAACCGCGCCTGCAACGCGATGTCGGCCCACGTCGACGCCATCTTCGAGGCGGGCCGCTACGTGTTCCAGAACGACCCCAAGGTGCTCAAGCTGTTCCGCCGTGTCACGCGCCCTGCCCGGCGCCGGCGCGGCCTCTGACGGCACCACGCGATCTCGGGTGCGGCCCACGAGGTCGCGCCCGGCCGCCGCGCCCACGCCTCGTCTCGCGAATTATCCCTTCCGGGAGAACAAAGTGGCGTTCGTACATGGGAGTATCCCTTCCGGGAGAACAAAGTGGCGTTCGTACATGGGAGTATCCCTTCCGGGAGAACAAAGTGGCGTTCGTACATGGGAGTATCCCTTCCGGGAGAACAATAGGCCGCTCGTGCCCGTACGAACGGCCCACGAAGCCTCCCGGGCGGTGACGCTCTCGGTACGAGCGCGTCCCCTCGACGCACGAGCGGTCGTGTCGGTCGCGAGGAGGCTCCACCGGAGACGATGAGCGCGGCGCGTGACGCACGAGAAGGCGTCGCGCGCGCGCCGCATGCGACTACCATCGCCGCCATGGGGTCCTTCTTCGGCAACGTGCAGGTGCGGGGCAACACGTGGCTCATGACCGCGGTCGTGAACGCCATCCGAAAGGGCGCGGAGGGCGCCGACGAGGTCACCGATCCGGCGCTCGCGGATCGCACCGTGCTCGTCTTGCCCCCGGACGCGGGCGGGTTCATCACGGTCTACGACGAGGCGGGCGAAGGCGCGGGCGGGCTCGACGACCTCGCGGCGAAGGTCTCGCGCGCCGCGCGGGGTCACGCGTTCTCGGTGCTCGTGCACGACAGCGACGTGCTCCGGCTCGGCCTCTTCCGCTCGGGCGAGCGGCGCGACACGTTCGACTCGTACCCCGACTACTTCGGCGACGGCGAGACCACGAAGAAGAAGCCCAAGCCCGGCGCGCCTCGAAAGGACGCGGGGGATCCGCGCGCGTGGGAGCCCCTGCTCGCGCCCGGCCACACCCAGGACGACCTCCGGGCCGCCTTCGCCGCGGAGGATCTCTTCGCCGAGTCGACGCTCCGGAAGATCGCCGAGCAGCTCGGGTGCGATCCGGCGCGCGTGAGCACGGGCTATCGCTACGTGACGACGGGCGGCGCCGCGCTCCCCGAGGGCACGGTGACGCTGCGGTTCCGCGCGAAGGAGCGCCCGGCCTACGAGGCCACGAGCGAGGGCCCCCCGAAGCTCGAGGTGCACATGCCCTACGGAGAGGCGCGGCAGGCGCTCGCCGTGGGGGACGAGCTCCGCCTCCCGTTCGCGGCGAAGAACGTCGGCGGGGCCTCGCGCGGGCTCACTGTCACGGTGTGGGGCGATGGGCTCACGAAGGAGCTCGTCGCTGTCGAGCGCTTCGAGGTGCTGCTCGGCAACGTGCTCGCGGGGGCCAAACATACGACGCACGTGCCCGAGGCGCGTGTCTCGGAGGCGGGCGAGCGCCTGCTGGTGGTCGACCTCCCCGACGCCGAGCTCACGGCCGGCACCGCGATGCCCGTCTTCTCGCCGGGGGTCGACGTGCGCCGCGCGATGGACGCGTGGCAGCGCGCGATGGTGCACGTGAACGTGGTGGGCAAGGTCGTGGCGCCGGGCGAGGGCTCGCTCCTCTGCGCGCTCGTCCCCCGCGAGAACCGCGACGAGGGCGCCTGGGCGGGCACGTACATGCTCGCGCTCGACCCGCCCTTCGCGAAGCCTCTCCGCGCGGCGCTCGAGGCGGACATGCCCGGCGGCATCTCGCACCTCCTCCGGCCCCTCGCGGGCACACGCTACCTCACGGCGCTCGTCGCGATCGACGCGCCGCGCGCCGAGGCCGCCTCGTTCGCGCGCGAGGCCCTCACGCTCCTCCGTGACACGCTCGGCGATGGAGGCGGTGAGGTCTCGACCGCGATCTATCGGAAGGATCCGGGCGCGCGGCCGAAGAGCGGGAAGGGCAAGGCCAAGTCTCTCCTCTTCGGGAAGCGGCTCGAGGGCCTCGTCGACGCGATGGTGAACGAGTCCCAGGTCGACGTCACGGTGTACGACGGGCCCGCGTTCGATCCGGAGACCGGGCCGCGCCCCGCGGTCTTCGGGCTCACGTTCGGCACCACGGTGCTCCCCGATCGCGAGGAGGCGCGGGTGCCGACGCTCTCTCTCTGGTTCGACACGGAGGCCGCGTCGGTGCCGCGCGCGCATCGGGAGAAGGTCGTCGAGGAGCTCCGCGCCGGGCTCGTCGCGATCGTCGATCGGGCCATGGCCCAGAAGGGGGTGCAGGCGTCCGTCTTTCGTGTGGGCGCGCCCTCGTCGATGGGGGCGACCGCGTACGAGACCGCGTGCCGTCAGCCGCACGCCGTGGGGACGCAGCGCGCCTTCGTCACGCGGTACCTGCGCGTCCCCGGGGACGACACCACGTGGCTCGGGCCGACGCTCGTGGCCGCCCTCGGCGAAGCGGGGAGAGGGGCGCTCGCGCGCCTCGGAGACGTCGGGCCCTGCGGGGGCGGGCTGCGTGTCACGCTGCGCGATCGGGCGCGCTTCGCGGAGCTCGAGCAGGCGCTCGCGCCGCTCTTGCCGACGTACGAAGAGGCCCACGCCCTCGCGCGCACCCTCCTCCGCGGAGAGAGCGCGTAGCTCCTGCGGTCACGCCGAGATCGAGAGGAACCGCGGGCGCGTCGCCGAGGGCCTCGAGGCCTCGTGTGCCCCGAGCCCGAGGGCGCGCCGGAGCTCGCCGTGCTCGCGCGACACGGCGAAGAGGAAGAGGGCCGCGCGGCGCTCGTGGGGAGGGGCGTCCCCCGGGCGCTGCGCGAGGCCCCCGAGCGCCTTGTGGGCGAGCCTCACGTCCTGCACGAGCAGGAGCCCGGCGCGGTCGCACGTGCGGGTGGCCGCGCGCACGAACCCGCGGAGATCGAGGGTGCCGCCGGCGCGCTGGGTGGCCTCGGCGGCCTCGCGGAGGGCGCGGCGCTCGGCGTCGGTCGGCGTGAGGTGCGACGGGTGGCCGAGGCCGATGCGGAGCCCCTCGGCGACGAGCGCGCGGAGATCGGCCTCGGGGAAGCGCGTGGCCTCCGCGAGCCGCGGCCTCGCCCCCGCGACGAGGCCTCCCAGCAAGAACGGGAGCTCGGCCCGTACGAAGCGCGCCGCGGTGGCGTCGACCACGAGCGCGCCCGCGCGGTCCCACGTGAACGGCGCGCCTCGCCCCTTGGCGAAGGTGAGCTCGGGGGCGGGAGAGGCGAGGATCTCGGACGCGTCGGCGAGGGCGCTCGCGAGCTCGTGGTCGCCTAGGCTCGGCGCGCGCGTGTGCCCACGCTTCGCGGAGCCCCGCGCGACGACCGCGCTCATGGTGCGGAGGAGGACGACGAGCGAAGGCTCGAGCGCGCCTTCGCCGAGGTGCGAGGCCCACGCGGCGTCCGACAGCGCGCCCGGGATCTCCTCGAGGGGGACGGGGGCCGACGTCGCGAGGAGCGCCGCCTCGGCTGCCGTGAGCGCGCGCAGGCACGCCGTGATCTGGGTCGCCGTCCGGGCCTCGTCGAGCCGGCCTTGGCGCTCGCGCACGGCGGCGAGGCGCGTCGAGGTCGCGGGGTCGAGCGGATCCCGCGCGAGATCCTCGATCAAGAGGTCCGCGGCGCGATCGAGCTCGTCGCGCTGGACGAGGAGCAGCACGCCGCGCTTCTGGAGGCCGGCCTCGTCGGGGGAGAGGCGCCGCGCGGCGTCGAGGGCCCGCTTCGCGCGGTCCACGTCCCCGAGGCGGCTCGCGTAGACGTGGGAGAGGCGCTCGAAGAGGTGGGCCGTGAGCGTGGCGTCGCCGCCGTCCTTCACGCGGGCGATCATGCGGAGGTAGGCGCGCTCGAGGCCGCGAAAATCTCCCGACGTGTCGTGGACGCGGGTGAGGGCGGCGAAGTCGTCGAGGCGCGTCGGGTCCGCGTCGAGGGCGGCCTCGTACGCGGCGGCCGCGGCGCGTGGGTCGTCGAGGTGCTTCGCGAGGATGCCTGCGCGCACGGAGAGGTAACGGGCCTTCGCCTCGGGACGAGGGGTGCGCGTGGCGATGGCCTCGAGCACCGCGGCGAGGCGCCCGTGGTCGCCCGTCTCGCCGTGGAGCCGCATGGCCACGTGCCACTGCGCGACGTCGTCGGGCTCGAGGGCGCACGCGGCGTCGGCGAGCCGCGCGGCCGTGGCTTTGTCCCCGAGGCCCTCCTCGGCGAGGCGCACGGCGGCGACGAGCACCTGGAAACGCGCCTTGGTGCACGAGGTCGCCGAGGCGAGCGCCACTCGGGCCTCGAGGGCGCGACGCAGGTTCCCTTGGGCCTCGTACGCGTCGCCTGCGAGGGCGAGGGCCGCGCGCCTTCGGGGGGCGAGCGCGTCTCCGCCTTCGGGGCCCGTGAGGCCCGAGACCACGCGGAGCACGGCGTCGGGCTCGCCGCGGCGGGCGAGGGACTCGGCGAGGCGGACGCGGTCGTCGGAGGAGAGCTCGGCGCACCGGGCGACGAGCCCGAAGGCGAGCGGGAACGAGCGGGGCTCGGCGTCGAGGGCGGGCGCGCCGACGAGGGAGACGAGCGCGGCGAGCGGGGCGTGCGGCTCGCGGGCCTCGGAGGTGACCAAGGCGGCGAGGGCGAGGGCACGTTTGGGCTCTCCCACGGCGAGGGCCGCGGCCACGGCCACACGAACGAGCTCGCCGGCCACGGCGAAGCGCGCCTCGCGGAGGGCGAGGGGAGCGAGCCTCTCGCAGGCCTCGAGGGTGTCGGAGCTGCGCCCTTCGGCGACGAGGTGCCGGAGGGCCGCGGCCGCCGCGCGTTCGTTCGAGGGATCGGCGTCGTACGCCTCGAGCACCGCGGCGCGCGCGCCGGCCTCGTCGCCCTCCGCGTCGAGCGCCTTCCCGAGAGCGAGGGCGAGCCGCGCGCGTGTGCGAGGCGCGAGGTCCCGAGGGGCCGCGTCGAGGGCGCGGCGTAGGGTGACCTTCGACGCGAGCACGGCACGGAACGCGGGATCGGAGGCGAGCTCGGACCGGCCGAGCGTGTACGATGGCGAGGCCACGAGGGCCGACGCCAGGTGCGCAGCGCGCTTCTCGCCCGGGGGCGTCGACGCGGCGAGGGCGAGCCACTCGCGCGCCTTCGCGTCGGCGTCGCCGTGGAGCGGGATGAGCCTCGCGCGGTGCTCGCGTGCCCGACGTGTGTCCCCCGCGCGCTCCGCGGCGCGCACGGCCCGCGCGCAGAGCTCCGCGCTCTCGGGGGTGGCCGCGAGGGCGTGCTCCAAGAGGTCGACGGCGCGCGCCGGCTCTCCCTCGGCCTCGAGCACGTCGGCGGCGCGCGCGAGCACCCGGGCGCGCTCCGCGGGGGAGGCGAGCCCGCGCGCGTAGGTGCAGGAGACCGCGACGAACCGCGCCGGATCGCGGAGCTTCGTGTGGCAGAAGAGGAGCCCCTCGAACGCCGCGGCCGACCTCGGGGCGAGCTCGAGCGCCTCGCGGTAGAGCGCGACGGCGTCGGCGTAGCGCCCCTCGCTCCGGGCGAGCACGTCGGCGTGCCTCGTCTTCGCGCGGGCGCGCTCGTCGCCCGAGGTGAGCGCCGCGAGGGTCTCGAGCGCCCGCTTCTGCTCTTCGAACCGACCGAGCGCCCGCGCGGCGGCCTCGAACGACCAGAGGAGCGAGGTGTCCTCGGGGGTGAGGGCGAGGGCCGCCTCGAAGCGGGCGAAGGCCTCGTCGGCGCTCGCGGCCGCGTCGCCGAGCCGAGCTAGGACGTGGGCGCGCAAGGTTCGGGACGTCGCGCGCTCCAAGGCACGCACGAGCCACACGACGTGCGCCCGCGGCTCGGCCCCGGGGAGCCGCATCGCGGCGTCGGCCTCTCCGAGCAACACCACTGGGTGCGACGCGTCGAGCTTCGCGAGCTCGAGGCGGTAGGTCGCGGCGAGATCCGGCGCGCCGAGGAGCCCCTCGAGCCAGGTCGCGGCGTGCGCGAGCAGGGCGATCCGCTTCGCGACCGGGGCCGAGGCGAGCGCCGCGACCACGGCGCGGACGAGCTCCTCGGCGCGCCCTAGCTTCCGCGCGAGGCGCTCGGCCTGCTCGGCCACGTCGGAGTCCTCCGGCGCGCCCGCGAGCGCCTCGAGCAGGCCGTCGAGCGCCTGCCCCGGGTCGTCGAGCTCGTCCTCGAGGACGCCCGCCACACGCAGGAGGAGCCGCGCCCGGAGGGGCGGAGACGTGGTCGCGTCGAGGGCCTCGAGCAGGCACGCCAGGGCACCTTCGGGATCCCCGGCGTCGAGCCTCTCCCGCTCCTCGGGGCTCGCGTCGGCGCGCCACGCCGCGGCTCGGGGCTCCGGCACGGCCCTCGGCGCCGCGAGGCTGGGGCCGGCGAACGAAAGATCCATGGTCGCGTAGCTCGGGCGCTCGATCGCCGCGAGGCGGAGCTTCCGGAGCACGCTCGGATCGATTTCGCTCGTGGGGCTCGGGTCGTCGAGGACACACTCGATCTCGAGCGAGACGACCTCGACCTCTTCTTCACCGGCGTGGCTCGGGCACATGCCGTCCTCTCAGCAAGCTCCGGGCCCACGCCTCGCGGCGCAGGCGCCTCGGCCACGGTGCCCCTCGCGTCGGAGCACGGCGAGGCCCCGTCGGGTCCTCGGTCGCGCCGCCGCGATCCACCCGCCCACGGAGCGGGCTCGGTCGCGCTCGAAAATGTGCATGGTGCCTGCAATCGTCGCGTGGGAGCGGAAGGCACGCTCGTTGCTGCGGGGACGACGAACGGAGGCCGCCGTGCTCGAACGCCACGACTTCTTCTCTCTCGAGCGACCCATCCAAGACCGGCTCGTCGCCGTGCTTCGTCGTGAAGCGCGCCCGGCGTTGCTCGCGAAAGAGGCGCTCCCGGAGCGCGGTCCGCTCGTGCTCGCGGTCCTCGCGGCGCTCACGGTGGCCGTGTGCGCGGTGGGCCTCGCAGGCCTCGGGGATCCGTCGTCGCCGCTCTTTCGTCACTCTCCCGCCGCGCTCGTTCTCTATGCGGCGTGGCTCACGGGCGTCGGGGCGTCGGTCGTCGTCCTCGGCAGGAGCGCGCGCCGGAGGAAGGCCATGCCGCTCCCGGTGGGGCGTTACCTGCTCGCGTCGGGGGTGCTCGAGGTGCGCGCCTCCGGGCTCACGTGGGCGCGGCTCGTGTCGGCCGAGGTGGTGGGCGACACGGTGGTGGGCCGCGCCGGGGATCGTGGCTTCACGTTCCGTCTCGCCGCGAGCGAGCGCGACGCGGTCGCTCGGGAGCTCGCCGAGGTCGCCTCGGGTGGGCCCTCGTCGGCCGAGGCGAGCCCGTTCGAGCTGCCGAGGTTCGGCTGTCCGGTCGCCCCGCTCGCCCCGCGCAGGTTCGAGCTCTCGCCGTTCGAACGGTTCCCCGTCCCGCTCACGCTCGTGTGGGCGCTCCCGCTCGCGGGGCTCCTCTTCGTAGGGCGCGAGGTCGCGACCGACGCGCGTGCCTTCCACGCGGCGCGCACCCGCGACGACGTCGGCACGTACGAGGCCTACCTCCGCCGCGGAAAGAGCCACGTCGCCGAGGTCCGCGACACGCACCTGCCGCGCGCCGCCCTCCGCGACGCGAAGGCCGAGGGCACCGTCGAGGCGATCACCCGCTTTCGGAAGGCCTACCCCGTGACGAACATCGAGCCCGAGGTCGCGGCGGCGCGCCGCGCGGCCGTCCTCGAGGAGCTCGCGCGGGCCGTGAAGAAGGGAGACCTTGCGTCGCTCCGCGCCCACGCCGCGGCGTACCCGACCGAAGCGAAGGCCGAGCGCGACGAGGCCATCGCGAAGCACGTCGCGGCCGAGCGCGAGCGCGCCCTCCATAGGCTCGGCGGGCGCGATCCGCTCGGCCTCCGCGCGGCCATCGCGGGCCTCCACGCCCCGTCGGCCGAGCCCACGGTCGTGGTGCTCGAGGCCGTGTCGGAGGTGGGCCCGGGCCTCGCGCAGGCCGAGCGCGCCGTCCAGCGGACCATCACCTTCAACGGCAAGCGCACGCTCCCGAGCGCCCTCCTCACCCAGGCAGACCTCACCGCGCGCGCCACGGCCTCGTCCCTCGCCGTCCGCGCCGCGCTCGCCCCGCTCCTCGAGACCGACGCCGTGGTCGTCGCCGACGCGCGCCCCTCCGGCGCGAAGGAGAAGGTCGCGCGCCTCGTGGTGGTGCGGCGGGTCGACTGGTCGGGGCGCGTGTTCACGAGCTTGAAGCCGCGGGTGTCGGTGGCCGGCCTCAACGTCGCGTACGACGTGTCCCTCGTGCTCCCCTCGGGCGCGCGCCCCGTCGTGTGGCGGACGCACGTCTCGACCGGCGTGCACGCCGCCCAGATCAAGCGCGATCCCACGGGCGCCCTCGAGGAGCGCCTCACCCGCGAAATGGAGGACGAGGCCGACCGCGTGCTCGTCGAGCGCCTCGAGCGTGCCCTCGCCAAGAAGGTGGTGCAGGCGTCGCGCTGACACGGCCGCCCCGAGCGTGTGTGCCAGCGCGTGGCACACGCAGTCGACCCCGGGGCCCTGGCGTGCGCAAGTGCTGGATAGGATTCCCGGATTCGACGGCGATAGCCCCGGGCATGGCTTCTGCAAAAGCCTGCCTCATGGCTTCTCGACTTCCTCTCCTCCGCTCGGCGCATCTCTTCCTCTTCCCCATGGCCGTGGCCGCGGCCGCGGTCACGAGCCTCGCTTCGGAGGCCCGCGCCGACGCCGAGGTCGCGCCGTACGAGCCCGCGTCGTCGGAGCCGGTCGTGGCGCTCAGCGTCCACCCGACCCGCAGCGGCGAGTTCGCCGTGTTCATGCGGGGCGCGAGGGGCACGGCGTTCGTCGCGGTGCGCGGGGGCGTCGGCGTCGAGCTCCAGCCTACGGCCATCGGCTCGTCGACGGTCGGCCTCGCCACGGCGCCCACGCGGGATCGCGGGGACGCGCACGTCGCGCTCCTTGGCAACGGAGGGGAGCTCCGGTCGTTCGTGGCCGACCTCTCGGGCGGCGCGTTCCGCGAGGCCGAGGGCACCTCCCGCACCGCGGGCTACGCGACGGCCCAGCGCCTCTCGATGGGCTTCACGGACCGCCCCGTCATCGGCGTCTCCACGTCGACGAGCCTCCAGCTCGGGGACGTGTTCGGCCCGGCCGTGACCGTGGAGCCTCCCGGGGTCGCGGGGCCGCCCGTGGTCGCTTCGGCGGCTGGCGAGGCCTTCGTCCTCACGCCGGTCGCCGCCGGAATGACCATCCAACACGTCGCGGCCGACGGGCGGAGCGTCGAAGCGGCGACGCGCGCCTCCTCTTCGGGGGGCGTGCCTTCGGAGGTCGGCCTCGTCCCGCTCGGGAAGGGGGCGCTCGCCGTCATGTGGCCGGCGAGCCGAACCACCGCGACGACCACGGTCGTCCCGCTCACGCTCTCGGCGTCGGTCACGCTCGTCCCTGGCACGGCCTCGCGGTCGCTCTCGGGCGTGGTGGGCCTCGTCGCCGATCCCGAGGCCCCGCTCGGCGCCGACGCGAAGATCCTCCGGATCGAGGGCGGGCGGCTCACCGAGTCTTCCTGGAACGCCGAGGCCAAGGCCTCGGGGCCCGAGGCGACGAACACGGTGGCCTCGTCCACCGACACCGTCAGCGCGGTCGAGGGCGCGTGCGACGCGAAGGGGTGCCTCTACGCGTTCGCCGACGGGCTCGGTGTACGCACGATCTACTCGCCCCGCGCCGGCGCATCGAACGAGGCGCGCATCTCGCTCCCCGTCACCGGCGGGAGGACGAGCGGCACCTCGACCATGTACGACTCCGGGTGCTCCCAGGCGCCCGGCAGCCCGGCGGGCTCGAAGCTCGCGGCGCTCGCTGTGCTCGGGCTCGCGCTCGGAGTGGCGCGTCGTCGTCGCCCCGCCGCGGGGTGATCTCCGAGGTCGCGCGCGCGCGTGTCACCAGACGATCGCCTCGAGGAGCCGCTGGAGCTTCTCGGCGTGGCGAGGGCACGCCGCCCGCACCCACGAGACGCGGCCCTCGAGGTGCGCGCGGAAGTCGGGGTGACCGTCGCGGTTCTGGGACGTGGGCCCCTTCGTCACGCAGTTCGTGAGGATCGCCTCGAGGCGCTCGCGCTCGGCTCGTGGCACCGCGGCCTGCGTGTTCACCACGAGCCCGCAGACGACCTGGCGATCTCCGCGTCGGCGGACGGACGACTTCGCGACGTTCGGCTCGAAGCCCTCGTCCCGGACGATGTCCAGCATCGCGCGGAGGGCGAGGGCGCGCGCCCGATCGAGGTCGCGACCGCCCGAGAGCACGAGGTCGTCGGCGTACCGCCCGTAGACACCGCCGAGCGAGCGCGCGAGGGCGCTCAGGCGTACGTCGAGCCCGTACGCGACGAGGTTCGCGAGCGAAGGCGACGTCGGGGCGCCTTGCGCGAGGTGAGGCACGCGGAGCACGACCCGTCGCCCCCCACGGGAGCCCCACGAGGTGCGCCTCGGGCGTCGCCACCGTGGTGAGCGCGGTGAGCGTGCGCCGCACCTCGTCGGGGTAGCCCATGGCGCGGAACACACCTCCGACGCGCGCCGCGGTCACGTGGCTGAAGAAGTCCCGGAGATCGGCGCGGATGACCACGGCCTTGCCGACGTGGGACAGCGCGTGGTCCAAGGCCGACATGCGCCTCACGAACCCGTGGGCCGCGGGGTGCGCCGGCACGTCGACGAGGATCCGATCGAGCACCCGCCGTTGAAGCTCCCGTAGCCGCGGCTTCGGGATCTCGAGCACCCGCAAGGTCCCGTCGCGCTTCGGGATACATCGCACGTGGTGATGGCGGAGGTGCTCCTCCCGCGCCACGCGCGCGAGCCCACGGCGATCCGCGAGCGCGTCGAGCGTGTCCGGGGTCGTGCCCAGGAGGTCGGCGAGCGCCCCCACGGTCGTCGCCTCGGGTACACGCACGTGGGAGGGGCCCATGGCGGGCTCGTCCACGACGAGCGCACGGAGCCTCGCTTGCGGGAACCGTCGCCACACCGGGTGACGCACGAGCACGTCGGCGAGCGCGTCCCTCGCGTGCCGTGGGGCGCGCACGAACGCGTCACGCGCCACCCTCGCGATGGCCCTGTGGCGGCCCTCGACCCGAGGGTGACCGAGCATGTGCGCGACGCGGGCGGCCATGGCGTGAGGCTCCCACTCTCCCCCGAGGAGGGCGCTCGCGACGAGGCGCGCCATCGGAGGAGGCCTCATGGTTCGGCGTCCTGCGAGGAGCGTGCGGCGGCGAGGCCCGACGAATCCCGTCGTACCGCGGGAAACCTCGACGTAGGTCGAGCGCACCCGCGGCGACGCCACGCACGATCCCGAGTCGTACCCCGGGGTAACCCCGGAGAGGTGAGGGGTCTCACCGGCTCGAGCCTTCGCCGCCGCACGCCTTCAAGGTACGGCGTAGCCTTCGTACCCGTCGACGGAAAAATGAGCGCGACTATCCCGTGGTCATGGCGGGGGCCCTACCTCGCGGCAGCAGCGGGTGCCGGTCTCTTGGCCCCCGTACTCGGGCCCGTGACCGACCTGGAACTGGCGGCAAGCGTGCCGGCTCGGGATCCAATACGAGCCCTTCAGCACCTGCTTCCACCCGTACTTCCCCGCCCCGTCGGCGCGGACCCACTCCTCCACGTTGCCCGCCATGTCGACGACCCCGAACGGGCTCGTGCACGCGGGGCTCGCGCCGACGGCCTTCCGGTGGTCGGCGAGCTTCCCCTGTTTGTCGCGGAGGCCCTCGAACGTGTCGACGTTGCACGCCTTCGAGTCGCGCTCGTACCCGTACGGGTAGGGGAGCATGGCCTCGCCCTCGCATGCGAACTGCCACTCGCTCTCGGTGCACACGCGGGCGCCCGCCTTCGCGCAGAGCCCCCTCGCGGCGTCGAACGAGACGAAGTGCGCCGGGAGCTCCGAGCTCGCCTCTCTCCGCTCGGTGCGATCGATGCAGTAGCGCATGGCGACACGCGCTCCTTTGCACACGGACGGCCCGTACTTCTTGCACCGGAAGTGCGCGTACTTCGTGCCCGGAGGATCCATCCACTGCTCGCACGGCTGCTCGACCTCGGGGCAGTAACTGCCCGACACGAGCACCATCCCGTCGGGGCATGCGTCTGTCGCGGGAGAGGATCCTGTCTCGGGCAGCGGCTTCGCGGCGACGGGGGAGGCGGCCTCTGCGAGGTCATGCGCCTCCCGGCTGGCGTGCGTGAGCTCGGTCCGCCCAAGAGACGCGGGCGTGTCTCGCGCCGAGCAAGCCACGCCGAGCGTGGCCACGACGAAGAGGGGCACGAGCGGGCGGAGCTGCGCGAGTTGGCGCCGAGAGGCCGACATGCGGACGGCTCAAAGCACGGATTTCTTCGGGCGGAAACCCACGCGGCCGTTCCGTCGGTGCCTTCGCTACGCTCCCTTTCGGGTGCGCGGCTCCGCCTCACGTCAGTCGAGGCCCTGTCGGCCGGGGACCCAGTACGTCTTGGTCCGCACGTCGGCGAGGCCTCTCTCTTTCAGCGCGGCGCGCAGACGGAGGATGAGCTCGGAGCCGCCCGTAAGCGCGATCGCCGCCGAAGGTGCCTCCTCGCGCGCTCGGACGATGGCGTCGACGAGGCCGGCCGTGTCGCCTCGCGCGAGGACCGAGGCCGACCCGAGGCCGACCCGCGCCGCCGCCGCACGCACGTCGGTGACCTCGCTCGCCTCGAGCACGGCGGTGACTCGTCCCGCGCGCGCGGCCTCGAAGCTCGCGGCCACGGCGACGCTCGTCTCGTCGCCGACGACGATCGCGCGCCCTTCGGGAAGCACGAGGGAGCGTTGCGGCCCCACGAAGCGGAGCTCGTCGCCCTCTTTCACGCTCGCGGCCCAGCGCCCGCCGGGGCCAGGGGCGTGCCTCCACCCGAGCAGCACGATTCCCTCGGATGTGGCGATTGGCGTGTAGGTGCGCATGTCGTCGCCCGGGAGGAGGAGCTGGAGCTTCGTGCCCGGCTCGGCCCGCTCGACCTCGCCGCGCAGCACGACGCGGGAGAATCCTCCCACCTCCTCGACCCCGACGACCTGCGCGCGCCGTAAAAAAGCGCCACCGAGGAGGCGCACGAGCGTGCCTTTCGCGGACATCAACGGCACCGAGCGAAGAACGTTTTGGCCATGCAGGTCATTGGCAAAACCCTAGTTCCGCGGTCGAGGCGTGTCCATCACGCGGCGAGGTCGTCGCCCGTAAAGATAGCTAGGGACGACGAATCGAAATAGGGAATCTGGCCCTCGTCGGCGCTCACGGTCAGGGGCGGCGCGGACCGCAGCAGCGATACCCCACTTGCGAGCCCGAGTACTCGGGGCCATGCTCGGCGGTCGTCGCGCGGCACCGGTTGCGCCCTGGCAGCCACCATCCCCCATGGAGGACCGAGCGCTGCGGCCCCTTCGTGCGGTGCACCCACTCGTCCACGTTCCCCGTCATGTGATGCACACCGAAGGGGCTCGTGCAGCGCGGAAACTCGGTCACCTTGGCGCGGAGGTCGCGGAGCTTTCCGTCCTTCCCGCCGAGGTTCCGCTGATCGATGTTGCAGGCCGAGCTGTCTCGCGAGAGGCCATACGGGTAGGGCAGCATGGCCTCTCCCTCGCACGCGAACACCCACTCGGGCTCGGTGCACAGCGAGAGCCCGCGCGCCTCGCAAGCCTTCGTCGCGGCGACGAACGACACGTTCACGACGGGAAGCAAGGTGTCCGCGTCGTGGGCCTCTTCGCGGTCGATGCAGAAGTCGAGAGGCCTGCGTGTCCCCTTGCATCGGGTCGGCGCGAACTCGGCGCACCGGAGGTTCTGGTAGGGCGGCGGATCGAGCCACCGCTTGCACGACTCTTCCACCTCGTCGCACGCGTCGCCGCGCACGTGAACCATCCCGTCCGGGCACGGAGGTGGTCCTCTCGGCGGCCCCGCGTCTTCCGTCGAGGCCGGAGCTCCCGGCGCAGCCGAAGGGGGCGTGCTCGGGCTCGGGGCGGTGAGAGGAACGATCGATGCGACGACGAGACCCAGAAGTGCGCGAGGCTTGTGGAGGACCACGACTGCTCCCTCCTTGGGGCACGGATGCGCCCACCCTCACAGCGTGAGTCGCATCCGCGCCCGCGACAAGGCGGCGCGCGCGTTCAAGGGTCGGGCCTGGACGCCTCGGCGGAGAGCGACCTGTCGACCCGCTCCATCGCCCTCGAGAACCACGCCTCGAGGCTCCCACGGAACGGCCACATGAAGCCGTAGTCCGGACCCGTAAATCGCTGAAATATATGTTCTTTTAGCCCGAGAGCGGCGTCCCGTCCGTACACCTCGGCGGTGGCGAGCAGGGTCTCTTCGTAGGCCTCTTGTTCGATGCGCGCGCGCCCGTAGGCGAGCCCGAGCGGAAAGTACGGCACGAGGTAGACGAACGCCATCCAGAGGTCGCCCATGCGGCGCCGCTGCCGGAGGTGCACCCGCTCGTGACGCAGGAGCACGTACCTGTCGAGGTCCGGCATGGCGTTCCACGTGTCGGGCACCCAGAGCGTGCCGAAGAGGACCGTGTGGTACCGCGTGAGGTACGTCCTCATGCCGCCGAGGGTGACGACACGCAAGAACACGTCGATCGCCTTCTGGAGGCCGCTCGTCCTCTTGGAGAGGATGCGGAACGTCGGGAACTCCTCGAGGATCTCCTTCACGAGCGCGTCGCTTCGAGGGTGTGTCACGGTCGCACCTCGGGCATGTCGGCGCGCCCGCGCCCGTCGTGGGCGAGCACGAGCGCGTCGCCGCGTCTCTGGAAGCCGTGCTGCTCGAAGGTGGACCGCTCGGGGTGGGACGTGGCGTCGAGCCCGTCGATCGTCCGGAGAGAGAACGCGCGCATCCCTCGGCCCGAGAGCGCGGCGAGCACGCGGGAGAGGGCGCGCGCGGCCAGATCGGCGGCGAGGCGACCGTCTCCTCCGTGGGCGCCCGGAAACGTGACGAGCCCGTCCCCGCCGCGAGAGACCCACGCCGCGAGCACTCCGTCGACGAGCGCGGCGTGCGCCCCCGCCGAGCGTGTGGGGTGCGCGGACGGGCGCGTCTCCGGGAAGGGGAGGGCGGCTCCATAAGCGAACGCCGGATCGACGGCCGAGACCCAGTGGAGCGCGTCACCGTCGCTCTCACGGGCCGCGCGCAGGCGGTCGTCCGCGCCCGGGAGCGCGAACTGCGTGGTCCCCCGGCCTTCGACGAAATAGCCTCTCCGGCACATCCCTCGGTCCTCGAGGGCCGAGAGGACGTCGTAGAGGGCCGAAAATCCCCCGGCGACGCCCTCGTACCCGAGCGCCTCGCGGAGCAGCACGCCGTGACGCTCGAGCAGGCGCTTCGTCAGGGCCGTCCTCCGCTCGGTGGGGGTCGCCGCGAGCTCGCGTGGGCGCACCGAGAAGCGGCCCTCCGTGCCCGGGAGCACGGCCCGCCGAGCCGTCCGCGCGAGGGGCCTCGAAGGCCGTGTCTTCCGGCGATCGGAGTGGGTGGCGGCGAACGCGCTCCGCAGCGGCTCGAGGGTGTCGTTCGTGAGGTGACCGGCCCACACGAGCTCGTGGAGAGCGGCGGCGAGGTCGTTCGGGAAGCCTCCCATCGCGCGCGAGACGTCGTGAAAGAAGAGCGCCCCTCGGGCCTCGAAGAGGGCGAGGACCTTCTCCGCGAGCTCGGAGAGGGGCACGTCGGTCGGCCGCCTGCCCAGCGTATCGGCGTTCTCGCCGAGGGTGAGCGCGATCCTCCCGTCGTTCGTGCCGAGCGCCTCGATGCCCTCCCATCGCACCTCCCCCGAGGCGAGGAGCGCGTCGAGATCCCACGGCCGGTAGCCGGGCACACGCGCGGGGAGCACGTCGGCTTCGAGGACCGACAGGGGCAGCGGGCACGCCTCGAGCCTCTCGATGGCCTCGAGCAGGCGGTCCGGATCGGCCGAGCTTCGCTCTCGCTCCTTCGGCGCCTCGTGCACCGTGGCGACGCCATGCCACGCCAGGGAGAAGCGCGCGAACACGGCGGCCTCCACGGGCGCGACCTCGTGCCTCAGCGCGAAGAGCGTCCGCCTCCGCAGCGCCTTCAAGATCTCGCGGTCGGCGTACTCGGGGGAGCCATCTCCCTCGGGCAAAAAGGCTCCCCGAGCGACCCGACCGTCGCGCACGAGCGGCTCGAACGCTTGGACCACCGCGTCGATCGAGAGGCCGTACCGCGCTCCGATGGTGCGCGCCGAGAAGGGCGCGTGGGTGCGGGCGTACCGCGCGAAGAGGCTCACCCGCGGATCGCTCGACTTCTCGAGGAAGACGAGCGGGATCCCGTGAGGGAGGACGACCCCGAGCCCGTCGCGGTAGCGTGACGCGTCCTCGACCGCGACGAGGCGGAGCTCCTCGGCGATACGCACCTCGGTGGCTCGTTTGTCGCGCAAGAGCTCGGCGATGGCCTCTTCGGCGCCTTCACGGGTCGTGAACCGCGCGCGCACCTCGTGCCGGGACAGGTCGCCGACGTAGAGCAACAGATCGTGGAGCGCGTCGGCCGATCCGAGGGGGAAGGCCCGCCGCTGGAGCTCGTCCTCGAGCGCGTCGGAGAGCTTCGGATCGAGGAGCTTGCGCATCTCCCCTTCACCGAGCAGCGCTCGGAGCTCGTCGGGATCGACCAGCAGGGCTTGCGCGCGCCTCTCGGCCAAGGGCGCGTCTCCGTCGTAGAGGAAGTTTCCCACGAACGAGAAGAGCAGGCTCTTCGCGAACGTCGACGGGACCTTCGTGTCCACCACGCGCACGGCGATCTTGCGCGCCTTGATGGCCTCGAGGACGGACACGAGGCCGGGCATGTCGAACGCGTCGGCGAGGCACTCGCGGTGCACCTCGAGCATGAGCGGGAACTCGGGGAAGCGTGACGCTACCGCCATGAGATCACTGGCTTTTTTGCGCAGGGCCCATAGCGGGGTGCGTTTGCCCGGGGTGCGCTTCGGCAAGAGCAGCGCGCGCCCGGCGGCCTCACGGAACCGCGCCGCGAAGAGCGCCGTGTGCCCCACCTCCCGAGTCACGAGGTCGACGACCGCGACAGGATCGTGGAGGAGCGTGTCGAGCGCGGGAGGAGCGTCGCCCTCGGGGACCCGGAGCGTGATCCCGTCGTCCGTGTAGACGGCCTCGACGTCCCCATCGCGCACGGCGGAGATGGCCGCGCGGATGGCGATCGACCAAGGCGCGTGCACGCGGGCCCCGAACGGCGACAGGATGCAGATGCGGTGATCTCCGAGCTCGTCCTGGAAACGCTCGACGACGATGGTCTTGTCCGTGGGGACGTGGCCCGCCTCGCGTAGACCCTGGTGCACGTACTCGGCGAGCACGCGCGCTCCTTCGGGCTCGATGCCGAGCGTCGTTTCCAAGAAGGCGCGCGCGTCGTCCTCGTCGCGGGAGGCGAGCTCCCGGGTGAGCCCGCCGATCCGTGTGCCGAAGGTCATCGCGCGCCCGAGCTTGTCGCCGTGCCAGAACGGGGGTCGACCCTCGGTGCCCGGCGCGGGCACCACGAGCACGCGGTCCTTCGAGATGTCGGTCACCTTCCACGACGAGGCGCCGAGGAAGAACGTGTCTCCCTCGCGCAGCTCGAACACCATCTCTTCGTCGAGCTCGCCGACCCGGCGGCTCTTCGGGCCCGCGCCCTCTTCCCCCCCTCGGTCGAGGAACACCCCGTAGAGGCCCCGCTCGGGGATCGTCCCAGCGTTGAGCACGGCGAGCTTCTTCGCGAAGGGCCGGGGCCGGAGGAGCCCCGTGCGCCTGTCCCAGGTGAGCCTCGGGCGGAGCTCCGAGAAGTCGGCCGAGGGATACCTGCCGGACAGCATGTCGAGCACGCCGTCGAAGGCGGTCCGCGGCAACTCCCCGAAGGCTGCCGCGCGGCGCACGAGCGAAAACAGCGTGTCGACGTGGACGGGCTCGGGCGCCTCGATGTCGGCGATCGACAGGCCGGTCGCGACGATGGCGACGATCTGCTGCGCGAGCACGTCGAGCGGGTTCTTCGGCGCGCGTGTGGGCTCGATATCCCCCTCTTCGATCGCCCGTTTGGCGGCGACCGCGGCCAAGAGGTCCGCCTTGTGCTTCGGCAAGAGCAGGCCCTCGGAGACCGCGCCGACCGAGTGCCCCGCGCGCCCGATGCGCTGGATGCCCGACGCTACCGAAGGCGGGGACTCGATCTGCACGACCTGATCCACGGCGCCCATGTCGATGCCGAGCTCCAGCGACGACGTGGCGACGATCGCCCGCAGCTCTCCCCGTTTGAGCTTGTCCTCGATCTCCTCGCGGGCGTCGTGGGCGAGAGAGCCGTGATGCGCGAGCGCGAGCGGGGGCCTCACCTCTCCCTCTGCGAGCGGTCTCGTCTCGGCGTCGAGGTCGTTCAGGGCCGACGCGAGGCGCTCCGCGAGGCGCCGGCTGTTCACGAAGATCATGGTCGACCGCTTCGCCATCAGCGTCTCGTAGAGGCGCGCGTGGAGCTTCGGCCACGCCGACATCGCGCGTCGCTCGTCCGGGTCGAGCGCACCTTCACCTACGAAGGCGCCTTCGGGCACGCCCACGACCACGCGGTATCGTTTGTCGCTCGGGGCGGCCTCGATGGCGACCTCGCGGGGGGCGTCTCCGTGCCGCCCGCCGAGCACCTCCGCGACGAGCTCGAGCGGCTTCTGCGTGGCCGAGAGGCCGATGCGGAGGAGCTTCGGGCACATGGGGCGCGCCGCCTCGCGCAAGGCCTCGAGCCGTTCGAGCGACAGGAAGAAGTGGGCCCCGCGTTTCTCGCCGGCGAGCTGGTGGATCTCGTCCACGATGACGGTGTCGATCGAGGCGAGCACCTTCCGCGCGCGCCCGGAGAGCATCAAGTAGAGCGACTCGGGCGTCGTCACCAAGATGTCCGGCGGGCTCTTGATGTGGGCCGCGCGCTCCTTCGTCGAGGTGTCGCCGGTGCGCACGCCCACCGTGACGGGTCGTACGCGCTCTCCGTCGTGCGAGGCGAGCGCGTCGATGCCGGCGAGAGGCGCCCTCAGGTTTCTCTCCACGTCGACGGCCAGCGCCTTGAGCGGCGACACGTAGAGGACCCGGAGCGCCTCGCTCGGCGAGCTCGGGGCGGGACCGAACGACAGGCGATCGATCGCATAGAGAAAGGCCGCGAGCGTCTTGCCCGAGCCCGTAGGGGCCGAGAGGAGCACGGAGCGTCCGTGGGCGATGTGGTCCCACGCGAGGGCTTGCGCGCGCGTCGGCTCGCCGAGCGAGCCACGGAACCATCGCCGAGTCGCCCCCGAGAAGGGCGCGAGCGGATCGGTGACCGCCTGAGTTTTTCCCTTCGGCACGCCGAGAGGATGGCGGAGGTCGGCGCACCCTGCTAGCGAAACCCGCCATGAAGCTCGTGCGTCGAGGGGTCGCGGTCGTTTGGCTCGGGCTCGTGTGGGCGTGTGGCACGGCGAGTCCCTCGGCGCCTCCTTCGGGTTCTCCGGAGGTCGACGCCTCGCCGGTCGACGACGCGAGCCCTCCGCTCGACGCGAGCCCTCCGCTCGACGCGAGCGACGCCTCGATCGACAAGGGCGCCCGTTGCGCGAGCGCCTTCGGGAACGCGCTGCCGAGAGGTTTCGTTCGGGTCGACGGTACGGTGCTCGCCATCGTCGAGCCCCGGCACACCACGTGCGCGCTCCCGAACGACGATCACGTGGTCCTCCAGGTGCGCATGCAGGGGGCCGTGTACCGTATGGTCGTCAACGTCCAGTCCGACCGCGCCGGGCAGGATCCGCGGGTCTTCTTCCTCACGAAGAACGTCTCGCTCCCAGGGCCGCCGTGGCAAGAGGGCGCCCACGCGGGGCTCACGCTCGACTACACGAAGGACCTCGGCGTCCAGGCCAAAGACTTCACCCCGTACACGATGAACGAGCTCTCGGCGAAGGTGTCCGACCTCATCCCGCTCGACGGCAAGGTGAGTGTCTTCGCCGACGGCTCGGGCGGAGCGTCCACGCACCTCGTGCACCGCAACGACGGCACGAAAGACGGCGCGATCGTGATCGACGCCGACGGCCCGCGCCCCACGGCGCTCCTCTTCCGGTTTTCGAACCAAGACTTCTGACGGGCCCACCGTCGCCCGGGCGGGCGAAACGGCGGGACAAAATCTGTATTGAATTCAAAGGCTTAGAACGAGCTACAGGAGCTCGCCGCATGCCGTGTCGGGCACCTTCGGCTCGCGGACGAACGTGGTCGCGCGGGCGGCCTGCCGGTTCGGGCGAACGGTCGACGTGCGCGTCGTGCCGGCGCTCTCGAGCACGAGGCGGTACGTCTCGCCGGCTCGCGACGCTTCGACCAACACGTCTCCCTCGCGCGCGCCACCCATGAAGGCTGCCCCACCGGGCTCGAGGCCCACGAGGCGCCGATCGGGTGCATCCAGCGTGGCGTCGAGATCGAACCCGAGCCGCTCGCGAAAGACCGCGCCGGCGGACTTGCGGAAGCAGGGGCCGAGGGCGTCGTCCGGCACGGGAGGCTCCTTCCCGAGCGCGACGACGTCGAAGCGCGTCTCTCGGCCGAGGGCTCGTCCGAGGAGCGCCTGCCACTCGGTCTCGGTGACGAAGCGCGCCTTTTTTCCATCGATCGCCGCGGTCACGAGGGGTCGAAGCTCGTCGTCGAAGGTCTTCCCCGGGTGCGCGCGGCGGTAGGCGCCGTAGACCGCGAACGCATGGAGGGCTCCTCGGGTCGCGAGCTCGGCGCGGGCATCGGGGGAGCTCGCCCTCGCGGCGAGGAGCTCCGTGTGGCGACGGTCCTTGAGGGGGGAGAGCGCGTGCGCGGCGTAGAGACCACCGAGCCACGTCGCGACGTCGCGTGGTGCCACGAGGCCGAGGCGCGAGAGCAGCCGGACCGCCGTGAAGCGCGCGAGCCCTTCGTCGAACCACGTGCCATCGGCGCCGTCGTCGCTCCGCACGGCGAGCCGACCTCCGAGCCACGGGCGCTGGAGGGCGAGCGCGATTCGCGTGCGAAGGGCGAACCCCCACGGCTCGCTCGGGCCGAGGTGGACGAGCGTCGCCCCCGGGAGCTCGAGGAGCGCGACGTGGCCCTCGGGCCTCGCGCTCGAGACGAAGGCGAGCGCGTGCCCCTCGGCACCCCCGCCCTTCCAGGTCTCGCGGAGCGCGGTTCGAACCTGGGCGATCTCGGCGGCCGCAGGGCGCGGGTCGAACGCCGTGTACCCGAGCCACGCCACCTCGTCGCGATCGCCGGCGTCCCGGAACGTAGCGGTCCCGAGCGACCCCGCGACGAACATGCCGTAGGCGAGGGCCTCGAAGGTCGTGGTCCGCGTCCTCGTGCGGCCCACCCCCAAGGTCGTGAGGGCTCCCTCTGCGGCGATGCGTGACCCGTCGACCACGAGGGAAATCTCTCGCGGGGTGTCGTGAGGCCGCGACGGCACGGGCGTGCACGACCGGAGGAGCCCCCTCGCGCGATCCTCCGCGACCACGAGCTCGGCGAGAGGACCTCGTGGGTCGGACGACGCGCGCACGCGGAACGAGAGCTCGAGCCGCCCACGCGCGGGCCGGCCGAGCCGAACGGTGGAGGTCTGATTCGCGGTCTCCGGCGAGACCGAGGCGGCGAGAGGCCCGCCATCGTCCCGAGCCGAGAGGCCGTCGATGTCCCGGTGGGCGCGCGCGATCGAGAAGGTCTGCGCGCCGTCGAGGGCACATGCGAGGCGGACCGACAGGTGGGCGTCCGGCTCGGGAACGAGGGCCAACGTGCAGGACGTGTCCTGCGTTCGAGGCTCTGGCGCGGGCCGTGTGCACGGCGGGACCTCGCGCGCGACGGGGGCCGGAGGGGCGCACGCGCTCGATGCGCAAATGGTCGAAACAATTGCGAAAAGTGTAGTTCTTTGGATCATGGCCTGGAGATCCACACGTGGTACGTCCTCCCCTCGCGCCGAGCGGCGAGGGTGACGCGGTCTCCCTCGTGCACTTCGACGGAGCACGCCGCGTACGTGAACCCCACGGCAGGCTCGGCGGTCGCTCGGCACTCCCCGCGCCCCACGCGCACGTCGACGTCGAGCCCGCCCTCGTCGCCGCGCAACGTGACCCGCGCAGGCCCGGACACCCCACGTGGCACGAAAGACACTTCGCGCCCACCCTGGACGATCCTCCCGCCGTCGAAGGTGCGTCGCCCTCCGACATCGAAGACACGCGCGGTCGTGTACCCGCCGTTCGGGACAGGGAGGACCGTGTCGTGCGCACGCTCGCTCTCGACGTCCGCGAGGTCGAGGGAGTCCATGACGTTCACGACGTCGCTCGGGGGAACGCCGAGGTCGCGCGCCTCTCCGCCTCCGAGCGCGGAGAAGTCGGCCTCGTAGAGCACCTTGGTGGGGCCGCCGCAGATCACGTTGTCCTCGATCGTGATCTCACGCACCTTGCGGCCGAAGGTTCCCGTGATCGTGGGAAACCAGTTCGGATAGAGGGCGAAGTGCGTGGGCCGCTCACCCTCGGGGATGCGCTCCAAGAGCTCGAGGGTCGCGGCCTCGCCGTGCACCGCGGCCTGCACGAACGGGTAGCGGCGGTAGCCTCCGAGGCCGAGCGCGTCCACACACGTGCGCTTCGAGAAGAACGGGATCGCGCCTGCGTCTCCGACGAGCACGATGGCGTCCCGCGGGAGGATGGCCGAGACGAGCCTGCCCATCGTGACCTGCTGCTCGTGCACGTTCTTCGACGCGCGGCGAAAGTACGAGCGTGCCTCGTCGGTCCGGGCGAAGACGAGGGCGAAGAGACCCGCGAACGAAACGAGGGCGATCGTGCTTCTCCTCGGGGACGAACGCCCCGCGAGGCCGAGGCACGCCCCCAAGACGAGGAGCGCGACCGCCGGTGCGTAGTACCGAAAGCCTTGGTACCGCGCCGCTCCGTTCGTCGACACGAGCAGCGCGAAGGCACACGCGCCCGTGAGGCACGCGAGGACGGGGTGCCTCGTGCGTTCTCGCGTGAGCCCGAGGCCGGTGAGCGCTGCGAGCCCGAGGAGGGCGGGCCCACCCATGTCCTTCGCGAGCACGCGCCACACGAAGCCGAAGAGGTTCAAGACGAGCTCCTTCGCTCGCGCCACGTCGTCGAGGAAGGGGTTCGAGCCGAGGAGCTTCAGCCGCGCGCCCGCGGAGGCGAAATCTCCCGTGAACGCATAGTTCAGGCCGAGCACGAGCCCGGTCGCGAGGGCGCCAGGGAGTGCCGCTCGGGCGAGCATAGGGAGCCACGGGCGGGAGCGTGCGCCCCGGGCCGCGACGAGCGCGAAGGGCGCGACCACCACCACGGCCTCCGGGCGGAGCAGCACCATCGCCGCACCCCAGAGGCCCGCGCGCATCGCGGCCCGCTTCCTCCCCCGAGGTCGTGCCCGCGCGCGCTCCACCCACACGAGCGCGCTCGTCGAGGCTGCGAAGAACGCCGCGGCCTCCATCCCCGAGAAGAACGTGAAGGCCACCGTCCCGACCGCCGACGCGAGGGCGACGATCAACGTCCCGGCGACGACCGAGTAGGCCTCGCGCGGGCTCCCGAAGAGCTCGGCGACCCGTCGCGCGGAGAGCCCGAGCGCGCCGATCGCCACGGCGAACGCGAACGCCACCACGCTCTCGTCGTCGAGCCCGAGGAAGAACGCCGGCGCGAGCAACACCGGGTAGAGCGGCGCGGTCTCCCCGGAGCTGTACCCTTGCCCCCCGACCCACGAGAACGGATGGCCGTGCGCGAGCGCCCGCGCGAAGCTCGCATGGATGTAGACGTCGTCGAGAGGGGCGGGGAAGGCGCCGCACGCGATCCATGCAGGATGCACGAACCAAAGCCCGAGGGCACCGAGCACGACGAACGGAAGCGCGGCGAGCGCCCACGAACGGAGCTTCACGTGCCGACCTCGAGGCGCGACGAGGCCCCCGTACCGCGTACGCGGCAGGAGGCCTCGGGGCATGTCTCGTCGTCGCGCACGCCCTCCGTCTACCAGAGGTCGGGCCCGTTTTCGTCAGCGGTTCGGGAGATCCGCGTAGAGGAGGCTCCCGCCCTTCACCTGGTTGATGATCGCGGTCCGCTCGTTCATCGGGATCGCCGGGCACCCCCACGAGCGCCCCTGGAGCGACTTGCCGTCGACGACGTAGCTCGCGCCGTGCATGACCACGGCCCGCTTGCGGACCTGGGAGTTCGTGGCCGAGAGGCCGTCGAGGCGGAGGGAGTAGCCCCACTTCCCCTCGTAGGTCTCCGCCGTCACGTAGTACCCGAGCGAAGATTGGAGCGACCCTTCCACGTTCGAGAAGCGCCGCGGGGTGCCGTCGTTCTCGGGATCGCTGCCCGAGCCGTGCGCGACCACGTGGCGTTCGACGCGCCCGGTCTCCATGTCGACGATGTACATGCGCCGCTTCGACGAGTGCTGAGAGAAGTCGATGATGGTGATGACGTCTTTGACCTTCAGGCGCGACTTGTTGAAGTCGTAGTACTGGAGGGCGTTCTCGAGCAGCACCCGCGGCACCTCGCGGTTCGGGTCGATGCTGCCGTAGCGCGCGAGCACCGCCGCCTTCTCGGCCGCAGAGAACTGAGGCTCCTTGAAGCCCTGGCGGTTCGCGTCGCCGAGGCGAAGCGCCTCTTCGCTCACCTGCTCGCCACCTTCGCCGTCGGCCTCTTCGGCCGCGTCGTCTTCGGGGCCGACTTCGGCGCTGCACGCGGTGGCGGCGAGGGCGAGGGCGAGGGCGAGGGCACGGAGGGGAGCGCGAAGGAGCATGCCCCACCTTTTGCAGCCCGTGTGCCAAGGCACTTCGGGGCAGACGGCGCACCGCGCCATGGGCGATGCCTCGTGAAATGTGCGGGATGTACGCCAGGATCTCTGGGTTCCTCGGGATCCAGCGACACTGGATCACCCGGGCTCGGATCGGTCAACCGGCGCGCCGAAACGGCAAAATGACGAAGCCCCCCGCGGGGTTCCGCGAGGGGCTCGAGGCCAGGGTCGGTGGGCCGATGAGCTTCAGCCCACGTAGCTCTTCACCTGCGCGTCGGTGAGGACGCGCAGCGACTTGAAGTTCATGTGGACCGAGGCCGCCGCGTAGACGAGGCCGAAGAGGAGCTTGAACGACCAGGCGTTGATGAAGGCGCGGCCGATGCCATAGGCGCCGTACGACCAGGCGACGAGCCCGAGCGCGGACACGACGATGAGGAAGAGCCTCGTGATGCTCCCCTTCGCGAGCAGGCGCCGGCCGAAGAAGTACGTCAAGAAGAGCGAGAGCAGGGTGGAGCCCATCGCGCCCAACGCCGAGAAGAGCCCGAAGCCCCCTTGAAGGAACGAGAACAGCCCGCCGAAGAGGGCGAAGCCGTACCAACTGTTCGTGAGGTTCTCGATCTTCTCGCGTGCGCTCATAGTCGGCTCCTTCGGGGTTCTTCGCTGGTCATACGCGGAGGGCGCGCAAAAGTTTCCCCCTCCCGAACCGCGATGTCGAGCGGGCAGACGGTGCGCCCCGAGCGATATTCAGGGTGGGTCATTAAGTCTATGAAATGATATGCGTATTCGTTTTCTTCGGGGGAGAGCTCGCCTCGGGCGGCGCGCCGCGCTCGGGTGACGTCCGTCATGGGGGTGCACCCGCGGCCCGAGGTTTGGCATCGTTCCGTCGTGGGTCTCGAGGTCTTGGCTCTGCTCGTGATGACGATCGCGCTCCCGTTCGTGGCCGTGGGGTTCGCCGTACACTACCGGGCCCGGGGTCTCGAGAAGGCGCGATTCGAGTCGGTGTGGGAGAGCTTCTCGCGCGCGCGCGGCTACAGGTTCGTGCCGGCGTCGGGCGAGTGGCCGAACGTCACCTCGGCGCGGGTCGAGTGGGAGGAGCCCTCGGGGGCGAAGATGCGCCTCGAGGCCGTGCTTCGTGAGGGCGCTCTGTCGACGCGGCTCACGGCGCGACCTTCGGCGCTCCTCCTCGGGCGGGCGCTCGTCTCCACACGCGAGGGGCGGCGGGCCATGCCAAGGTGCACGACGGGCGACGCCGCGTTCGACGCCGTCTTCGTGACGAGCGAGCGCCCCGCGGGGTTCGTGAGCCGTGTGCTCTCGGCCGACGTGAGGCGCGCGCTCCTCGCCTTTCGCATGGGGAAATACCTAGCGCTTCGTTACCGGCGCGGTGACCTGTCGCTCGTGTGGGACGACGGCGAAGAGAACCCCGCGCGGCTCGACGAGGCGCGCGCGCTGCTCTCGACGTGCACGGCCGCGGTCGAAGAGGCGTTCGTCGTGCCTTCGGTCCGGCACCTCAAGGCGAGCTCCGAGTGAGCCGCGTGACGACGGCCTCGTGCTCCGGGTACAGCGCGAGCAGCTCGTGTCGGCTCGGCATGCGGAAGTCGGCGAAATCGAACCCCGGGGCCACCGTGCAGCCCACGAGCGCGTGAGGGACCCCGGGCTCCACGTGCGAGCCGAAGACACGCCCTCGTGGCACCCACGCGAAGGGCCGCTCCCCGCGGGCGTAGTCCTTCCCGAGCACGAAGTCCTCGCGCGCTCCGTGCTCGTCCAGGGTGACGATCCGGAGGGCTCCTCCGTCGTAGTGGTGCCAGAGCTCGTCGCTCTCGATCGTGTGGAGCGCCGAGAACGTGCCCTCGGTGAGCAAGAAGTAGATCGACGTGCCGAAGACCCGATCCCCGGCGAAACGGCCCGGCAATGCTCCGCGCGCGAGGGTCTCTTCGGAGCGGTAGGTCTCTCGGAAGTAGCCGCCCTCGGGGTGGGGCGCGAGGTCGAGGAGGTGGGCGAGCTCGATGGCGTTCATGGGCCCGAGTCTACCGTCGCACGAGAGGGCAGGGCATCTCTTGCCTCTTTACTCGGGGCGCGTGGGCTCGGACACTTGGGGCGTGGAACCCGCGAATACGCCTCGGATGGGCACCCCTCGTCGCGCCGGTACGGGCGCACCGTTTCTCGTCGAGCTCGTCGATCGGCAGTTCTCGTTCCTCTCGACGCGTGACGCCGACCGTTACCTGATGACCGTGTCGCGGGTGCTCACGCTCCTTCGGCGAGAGCCCATGCTCGCGGCGATCCTGGACGACTTCGACGCCGAGGTGCGCGCCGCGGTGGCCGACTACCACGCCCACGAGCGTCACATGATGGACGAGCTCCTCGCGCTCTTCCGCGCCGTGCGTCCGGCACTGCTCGAGGCCGCCTCGGCAGGGATCGAAGGCTTCGATCCCGCGCAGCTCGCGGCCTACGAAGGCACCCTCGTCCCGGTCGAGCACCTCGACTACCCCCCGAACGAAGAGCCGAAGTGGGATAGAGCCGCCTCGCGCCATCGTGTCTCGAAGGTCCGCTTCTGGGTGAGCTCGGCCCGCGACCGGATCGCCGAGCCGGGGCGCGTCGCGCTCCTCGCGGCCGAGCAGCGGCTCGACGCGCTCCGCGAGCTCCACGAAGAGGCGTTCCGCACGTACCGCACCCTCGGGGTGACGCTCCCGGGTGTGGCGCTCGGCAGGCTCGACTGGGCCGTCTCGTGCCTCGCGCCGTCGCGCTCCTCCGATGGCGCGGAGCGAGGCCTCGCGCGCGAACGCGAGGACATCGCCGAGATGCTCCACGAGCCCACGAAGCGACGCATGCTGACCCACGCCCCCGGCTCCGAGACGTTGGTGCAGGCCCGCCGCGACGCCGAGCTCCTCCACGAAGAGATCGTGCTCGCCCTCGAGCGGGGCCTCTGGCTCCACGGGGCGCTCCGCCGATTCGTCGATAAAGCAAAGCGATTTCATGGGGATACGATCGATGCTCTCGCGGCCCCTCGCGGCGCCAAGCGGGCCCTCGTCGCGTTCGCGTCGGCCCTCGCCGAGCACCTCTTCGACACCGGCATCCCCACGGTGCACCTCGCGGCGCGGGCCGCGCCCGGCGACACCTTGGTCCAGGTCGTCTACCTCGCCAAGCCCACCGAGAGGTCCGTCGCCACCGAGATCGCTCGCGGGCTCGCGGCGTTGGCTGCGCTCGGCGGCCTCGGTGTCACCCAAGGGGTGCTGCTCGTCGTGCACGGTGGCACGCGTGCGCTCGAGCTCCCACGCGAGGCACGTGGGGGTGGCGCGGTCCTCGCGCTCGGCGCGGTCGGGGCACGTGTGCGCGCGGAGGCTCCGAAGATCGTCGTGTCGTTCGAGGGAGGTGTCGCGTGAGGGCGTGGTCACGGGCGTTGGTCGCCGCGCTCGGTGCGGTCGCGGTCGTCTCGTGCGCGCCTGCTGCTCCGCCGCGGAGCGCCGAGGTCTCGAAGCCCGAGGCCAACGCGCACGTGCCGCACGCGGACGCGTCCCGTCATCATCATGGGCACGGGCACCCCGGCCACGGTCACGAGAGCGCCCCGGGCCAAGGGGCATCGCAGGGCGACGACGAGATCCTCCGGGCGGTGGCCCAGGCCCACGGCGGCGCAGGTCCGTGGGCGGTGCTCGGTTACCGAATGGGCGCCTTCGCCCTGAAAAAACTAGGCCTCGAGCGTGGCTCGTTCGACCTCGAGGTGCGTCACGAGAGCCCGGCCGAGGTCCAGTTCACCTGCGTGGCCGACGGGACCCAGGCCTCCACGGGAGCGAGCCTCGGGCGCCTCACGCTCACCCACGTGGCCGTGCCTCGGGATCGCATGCGCACCTCGTACCGAAAGAAGAGCACGGGCGAGACGGTCGCCCTCCGGCCCTCTCCCGGGTTCGTCGCGCGGTTCGAGAACGTCCCGCGCGAGCGGCTCGGAGAGGCGGGGCGCGAAGTGCTCGGGCTCTCGGACGACGAGCTCTTCGAGGTCGTCCCCGCGGGGCCAGCGAGGTAGCGGTCTCAGCCGGCGCCGTGATCGAGCTCGGGGGGCGTGTCGCCGTCGCGCTTCGCCCGTGGCACCACGCTCGGGAAGAGTAGGCCTGCCGCGAGGGCGACCGCGCCGAGCACGAGCACGATCACGAAGGCCCGGACCGTGCCGTGGAAGAGGTCGGTCGCGAGCGTCGCGAGCACGTCGGGCGCGAGACCCTTGCCGTGCTCGGGGCCGAGCAGCACGTCGAGCAGCTCGGGGGAGGCGTGCTCCGCGACCGCCGAAGCGACGACCGCGCCCATCGCGCCGACCGTGAGGGCTCCGCCCACCGACCGGAAGAACATGTTGCTCGCGGTGGCCACGCCGCGCTCGTTCCACTCGGCGCTCTCCTGCACGGCGATGATCGTCGCGACGCTCGAGAGGCCGCTGCCCGCGCCCAGCAGTCCCATGCACGCGCCGCACACCACGATGCCCGAGCGCGCGCGGAGCGCGAAGAAGAGCCCCACACACGCCACCATCACGAGCCCGAGGCCTCCCCGCACGAACGGGCGGTACCCGTGTTTCGGCAGGGCGCGCCCCGCGAGCGTCGAGGCGACGGGCCAGGCGACGAGCAGCGGCGCGAGCAGGAGCCCGGCGCGTGTCGGGGTCTCTCCGAGCACCGCCTGGGCATAGAGGGGGAGGTAGGTGATCGTGCCACCCATCAGGGCTCCGATCGTCGCCGACGAGAGGCTCGAGACCACGATCACGCGTCGTCGGAAGAGGCTCGGCGGGAGCACGGGGTCGGCCGCGCGTGTCTCCACGTAGACGAACGCCGCGAGGAGAAGCACGCCCACGGGGAGGGTCACCTCCGGGCGTGTGTGGCTCGCGCCGGCGAGCAGGCTCGTGACGGCGGCGGCCAAGAGCAGGCTCCCGAGCGCGTCGAAGCGCACCTTCTTTCGAGCCACGTCCTCTCGGAACGCGACCGCGAGCAGCCCGAACGAAAAGAGCGCGAAGGGGACGTTCACGAAGAAGACCCACCTCCACGAGAGCGCGTGCACGAGGAACCCTCCGAGGAGCGGGCCCGACGTGCCGGCGAACGCCCAGATCGCGCCGAAGAGGCCCTGCACCTTCGCGCGCTCCTCGGGCCTGTAGAGGTCTCCGACGATGGTGAGCGCGACGGGCTGGATGCCGCCTGCCCCCACGCCCTGCACCGCTCGGAAGACGACGAGCGCGAGCATCGAGCGCGCGAGGCCGCTCGCGACGCTCCCGACGAGGAACACGAAGAGCGCCGAGAGGAGCACCGGTTTTCTGCCGTAGAGATCGGCCACCTTGCCGTAGAGCGGCATGGTGAGCGTCGAGGCGAGCATGTAGATCGCACCGACCCACCCGTAGAGCGAGAGCCCGTGGAGCTCGGCGACGATGCTCGGCATCGCGGTCGCGACCACGGTGGCCTCCATGGCCGCGAGGAACATCGAGAGCAAGATCGCGGTCAGGGTGAGGCTTCGGCTCATCGTCGGGCCGTGACCCAGTAGCACGCAGAGGCCGTCGACCGGGAGCACGACGCCGACGCGTGAGGTCGCCTACGTTCGTTTCGAGCTCATGCGCGGCTCACGAGCGCTTGAAGAACGTCCACGACGCCTCGGCCGCGCGATCCCACACCCAGTGCCCGAGGCCGTCGACCTTGCAGAAGACGACCGGCTTCTCCTTGGGGCAGCTGCGGTAGGCGTGGCACTCGGCGTAGGCGGTGGTCTCCATCGCGCTCGTGTCGCAACCGTTCACGTACGCCCAGTACTGCGCCGAGAACACGCCGCTCTCGAGGCCTACGCCGAAGTCGTGCGTGCCGTGGAGGGCCATGGTCGCGACGGGCACCTGCCCCTCGCACTTGGTGAACCCGTTCGCGTGTTTCTCGGCGCGTCCGTGCGGCGCGCCCCCCGCGCTCGACGCGATCGCGCGGAAAAAGCCGGGCACCTCGCAGGCCACGAGGTTGATGAAGAAGCCCCCGCTCGAGTACCCGCTGCCGAAGACGCGCGTCGTGTCGATCGGCATCTTCTTGGCGAGGTCCGCGACGATGGCCTCGACGAAATGGATGTCGGTGTTGTCCCGTCGGCCCTCGTGGAGCTCCCAGCTCGCGTCACGCCCGTTCGGGTAAGCCACGATGGCCCCGTCACCGCTCGCCGTCTCGAACGGGAAGCCGTCGTGGAACGAGCGGTCGGAGCCCCCGTCGCCGTGGAAGACGAGCACGAGCGGGAGCGGCCCGGGCTTCGGCGTGTGCGGCACGAGCAGCACGTACCGGCGCGAGAGGCCGTCGACCGTGAGCTCCTCGTGGGTCTCGCGCACCGTGCCCGGCAGGTGAGTGTAGGTGACCGTCGGCAGCACCGGCTCGCCCTCGTGCGGCACGACGACCGGGTCCTTGTGCCGCAAGGAGTAGAGCAGCGTCGGGCCGAGCCTCCGCGCCGCGAGCCCGGCCACGCCCACGAGCGCGAGCAGCAAGAGCCCGAGGCGCGCCCTCGAAGGTTTGTCGTCGTCGTCGGTCGGCGGTTCGGTCGGCGGTTCGGTCGCCATGGCGTCGTCTCGACTGGCCTAGCTCACGCGTTCGTGCCCAGGATCTTGCGGAGCGGTTTGTTGAACGCCCACATGGCCAAGGCCGTGTTCACGCCGATGGCCACCATGATCCAGAAGAAGCGCTCGTGGTGGCCGTCCTTGTAGAATACGCCGAGCACGCCGGACGCAAAACCGCCGAGGAAGCTCGAGACGAACCACACGCCCATCATGAGCGACACGAGGCGCTTCGGCGACGCCTTGGTCACGAGGGACAGGCCGATGGGGGACAGGTAGAGCTCGCCCACCGTGATGACGAGCGTGGCGAAGAACGGCCAGAAGAGGGAGCCCTTGCCGTTCTCCCCGATCACCCTCACGCCCACCGCCATGACCACGAACGACAGGCCCAAGATGAGCGAGCCGATGGCCATCTTCGACACGGTGCTCGGCTCTTTCCCGCGCTTCTGCTGGTAGGTCCAGAGGCCGTTCACCGCCGGCGTGAGCACCATGATCATGAACGGGTTGAACGACTGGAACCACGCGGTCGGGATCTGGAAGCCGGCGATCGTCGGCCAGATGGTGTTCTTGTCCGCCCACGTCTGCATCGTGTTGCCCTGCTGCTCGTACACGGCCCAGAAGGGCACGTTCAGCGCGCAGAGGCCGACGAGCGCCGCGATGACGAGCTTCTCGTCGCGGGTGAGGCCCTTCTTCGCCGGCGTGGCGGCGGCCTCCTTGGGGCCCTCTTCGGCGGCCGCGCCCTTCGTGAGCATCATGTTGTCTTTGGCGAGGTACTTCTGGCCGGCGACGTACCCCACGAGGCCGAGCAAGAGGCCGACCCCCGCCGCCCAGAAGCCGTACTTCCACCCGTAGACCGCCGCGAGCGTGCCGCACACGAGGTTGCAGATGAACGAGCCCACGTTGATGCCCACGTAGAAGATCGAGTAGGCGCGGTCGCGGCGCGGGTCGCCCTCGCGGTAGAGGTTGCCGACCTGGGTCGAGATGTTCGGCTTGAAGGCCCCGTTGCCGACGATGAGCACGAGCAGCGCCACGAAGAAGAGGTGCGTCGAGCCCATCAAGAACTCGCCGAGCGCCATGAGCAGCGCCCCCACCATGACGATCTTGCGTTGCCCGAAGTACTTGTCGGCCAGGTAGCCGCCGAAGACGGGTGTAAGATACACAAGCCCGTTGTAGAGGCCGTACACGAGCGACGCCTGCCCCTGGAGGGCCATGTGCGGGTCGATCGCGAGGAAGATCTTCTGCAGCGTGGGCCACCCCAGGACGGCCGACGGATCGCCGTGCACGACGGGGCTCGCTGCGCCCTCGGGGGCGTCCTCGGCGATGTAGAGGATCTGCCTCGACTCGACGAAGAGGAAGTAGAGCATGTAGCCCTTGAGGAGCCCGCGCATGCCGTAGAACGAGAACCGCTCCCACATCTCGGTGAAGAAGAGGACGAAGAGCCCCGGCGGGTGCCCGAAGAGCTTCTCGAACCGGGTCACGGGGACGGGCGGCTCGCCCTCGGTTCCGGGCGTGTTCTCGCCTAGGGGCTCGCTCTCGGGCGTCGTCATCGCGCGAGGCCTAACACGACTCGGTCGTCGGCGGCACGCCGGAACGGGACGTTTCGACGCTCTCGGGCATGACGCGCGGCCCTTCCTTGACCGAGCGCATGGGGTGGGAAATGCTTCGAGCACCATGCGGCCCAAGCGGCACTCCCTCGCCATCGAGCTCACCGGCTACTGCAACCAGAAGTGCGGCTACTGCTACAACGACTGGAGGGGCGACAAAAAGGAGGCCCAGGCCCTCTCGACCGAGCGCCTCCTCGAGCTCGTCGACCGCGCCGCGACCGAGGTCGAGTGGGATCACGTGACCCTCACGGGCGGTGAGCCCTTCGCGCGGGCCGACCTCTTCCAGGTGCTCGAACGCCTCGAGAGCCACGGCCTCCGGGCCATCCTCATCTCGAACGGCGGGATCGTCACCGAGGCCCACGCGGAGCGCCTCGCCCCCTTCAAGCCTCATTTTGTGCAGATTACACTGAACGGGCCGGACGCCGCGCTCCACGAAGCGCACGTGGGGCCGGGCCACTTCGAGCCCACCCTCGCGGGGATCCGTGCCCTCGTCGGCAAGGGCGTCAAGGTCTCCGGGTGCGTGGTGGTGACACGCAAAAATGCGAACAAGATCAAAGAGATCCTCGAGCTTTTTGCCAGCCTCGGGGTGCGTGACATCGCGCTCTCGCGGTACTCGCCGGCGGGCTACGCCTCCGAGCAGATCGCCGAGCTCTTGCCCTCGCGGAGCGACGTGCTCACGGCCCTCGCGCAGGCAGAGCCCTTCGCGCGCGATCGCGGCATGACGGTGCAGGTGACCATGCCGGTGCCGCCGTGCGTGGTCGACACGAAAGACTTCCCTCACGTGCGCTTCTCGTCGTGCCCGATCGGCACCGAGGCCCAGGAGTTCGCGCTCGGCACCGACGGGAAGCTCCGAAACTGCACCCTCCACACCGACGTGGTCGGCCACACCGACAGGGGCGAGAGCTTCGCCGCCTCGGTCACCTCGGAGATCGTGGCCCGCTACCGCGACGTCGTGCCCGAGTTCTGCGCCCCGTGCCCCATGAAGGCGAGCTGCATCGGCGGCTGCGGCGCCGCGTCGGAGAGCGTCTTCACGGCGCGCGGTCTCGACCCGTTCGTCGCGCAGCACGTGGACGACGCCTTCTCCGCCGAGCTCAAGGCGGCGCGAGCCAAGAGCGAGCCCTTCGTGCCTCTCGGCCGGCTCGTCCGTCGCAAGACGGCGAACGCGCCCGCATGAGCACATGCCCGAAGGTCCTCCTCGTGTGGCCGGGGTCGGAGGGCGCGGCCGCGGGCAACTTCGGTGTGCCGCAGCTCGTGGGCCTCGCCGGTTACCTCCGCGCGCGCGCTGGGGCCGACGTCACCGTGTGCGATCTCGCGTGCGAGCGAGCGTTCGGCAAGGTCGACCTGGCGAAGCTCTTCGCGGGGCCCGACGGCCGCGGCTACGACGTCATCGGCTTCTCGGTCTATTCGTCGTTCGACTACCTCCTCGTGTCGGCCCTCGCCGAGATCGCCCGCGCGGCGCACCCTCGTGCGCTCCTCGTGGGCGGCGGGTACCACGTGAGCGCGCGCCCACGCGACATCGTCTACGACGGGTCCCCCTTCGACGTGGCCGTGGTGGGCGAGGGCGAAAAGCCCATGGCCAAGGTGGTCGACTCGGTCCGCGGCGGCGCGCCGATCCGCGGGGAAATCCTGGGCCCCGACCCTATCACCCGCCTCGACGACCTCCCCGAGACCGACTACGGCTTCCTCTCCCGCTACCGCCCGATCGCGCGCAAGGTCGCGAGCCAGGTCGAGGTGTACCTCTCGCGCGGGTGCCCGTTCGACTGTGCATTCTGCATGGAAAAAGCCAAGCGCGAGGTGAGCTGGCGCGGCTACTCGGTCGATCGTGCGATCGACGAGCTAAAGAAGCTGCATGCCTTCCTCGGCCTCTCGGGCTGGACGGTGTACTTCGCCGACGCGCTCTTCGGCATGCCCAAGGCGTGGCGGAGGGAGTTTCTCTCGAGGCTCTCCGAGCTCGGGCTCCCGTCCGACAAAAACTGGCTCCTCATCCGCGTCGACATGGTCGACGACGAGGACCTCCGCCTCTTTCGGTCCGCGAACTGCGCGCCGGGCTTCGGGCTCGAGTCGGGGGATCCCGAGATGCTCGCCACCATTCGTAAGGCCGGCCGCCTCCACGACTACCTCGATCGCATGCTCGAGGTCGGGCGCCGCGCCCACGAGCTCGGGGTCCCGTGGGGCGCCAACGTGATCGTCGGCCACCCCGGCGAGACCGAGGCCTCGATGCGCGCCTCGGCGGCCTACATGAAGCGGCTCTTCCTCGAGCCCGAGGCCACGACGGGCTTCCTCTCGATCGACCCGTTCCGGTTCTACCCGGGCTCTCCGATCGACGACGAGCTCGACGAGTACGGGCGCCGCTTCGGCACGAAGGTGCACAGGCCCGAGTGGTGGAAGGACGGCGATCAGGCGTTCCTCTCCGAGTGGGTCGACCCGTCGCGCGAGCTCACGTACTCCCGCCGCGACGCCCTCATGAAGGAGCTCTTCGAGCCCATTTTGCGGGAGCTCCCGTCGCGTTTCGCGTACGCGGGGCCTTCCCGCCCGTACTTCTTGCGCGCGCTCGAGGGCCAGCTCGAGCAGCTCTCGGATCGCTCGCGGCTCTACTTTCGCGAGCGGTACTACGCGTGGTCCAAGTACACCGGGAAGACCACGCGCGCGCGCGACGAGCTCGCGAAAGACGCCGAGGTCGCGTCCCTCCTCGCCGCCCTCCGGGCTCGGAACGTCGCGGCGATGGCGCGTACCTCCGGTGACCTCGCGCCTTCGCTCCTCGAGGCCCTCGTCGAGGTCCCGCGGGAGCGTTTCGTCCCGCCCGACGAGCTCCTCGCGAGCACCAAAGACGTGGCCGTGCGCCTCGATCGCGAAGGCCTCTCGAGCGTGAGCGCGTTCCACGCCTACGCGACGACCTTCACGGCCGCGGGCATTCGTGAAGGCATGCGGGTCCTCGACCTTGGCGCAGGCACGGGCTACGGCACCGCGCTCCTCGCGCGCCTCGTCGGGGATAGGGGCTTCGTGCGCGGCGTCGAGCTCGATCCGGCGCTCGTCGCGGTCGGCCAACGCCTTTTGCAAACCTATGAAAATGCGGAGCTTTTGGCCGCGAGTGCGTTCTCCCCCGAGGTCTGGGAGGGCCCCCCTTGGGATGCGGTCGTCGTCGGTTTTGCCGTAGGCGAGATCCCGAAGCTCTTCCTCGAGCGGCTCGGTCACGCGGTGCTCGTCCTGCCCATCACGCGCGCGGGCGGAGACGGCGCCCAGGTGCTCGAGCGGGTCCGGCTGGACGAAGACGGCGCCATCGTGCGGGAGGCCGTAGCCGACGTGCTCTACGTGCCGGCGCGCACCCACGTGGTCGCCGCGGAGCCCGCGCGCCGGGCCCCGGTCGAGGCGGCCCCGCGGGGCAAGGTGCGGCTCAAGGTCGTGTGAGGCCGCGTGTGAATGATCGGCGTGTCGGCGCGTCTTACGCTCCCGTGAGGTTCGCCCCCTTCGCCTTCGTCGTGGTCTTCGTGTCCGCCCTCGCCTCCGCCGCGCTCGCCGAGCCGATCGAGAGCGCGAGCCGGTCGACGCTCGGGTACGTGACGTCGGAGGGGCGTGTGGAGAGCGCGAGCCGATCGACGCTCGGGTACGTGACGTCCGAGGGCCGCGTCGAGAACGCGAGCCGATCGACGCTCGGGTACGTGACGTCGGAGGGGCGTGTGGAGAGCGCGAGCCGATCGACGCTCGGGTACATCCTGCCGGACGGCCGGGTCGAGAACGCGAGCCGATCGACGTTGGGCTACATCCTGCCGGACGGCCGGGTCGAGAGCGCGAGCCGGTCGACGATCGGGTACGCGCGCGGGGTCCGTCGCGAGTGGGTCGCCATCGTCTACTTCTTCGGCTTCTTCGGGCTCGTGCGCTGACGAGCGCACAGGTTTGGCCTCACGGCGCGCGCGTCAGCTCCTCGACCACGGCGCGCTCGATCTCGTCCACGGTGCCTCGTGGGACGAGCGCGCGGAGATCGAGCCGCCTTATCCGTCGCGCGAAGACGGGCTCGAAGCGCGTGCCCTGGACGAGGTGCCCGATGGCGTCGATCGCGGCGCGCTCGGCCTCGGCGTACGGCGCGTTCGCGGCGAGCACGGCCACCTCGTGGAGCGCGAGGAGCGCCGCCTCGTCGGGGTCAGGAAAAGTCTGCGAAAATCCAACGAATACGATGGTTTGCGAAAGCCGAAAGACGCGCCCCGAGGGCCCGAGGAGCGCCGTCGCGACCACGCTCGCGCGTCCGAGCCCGGGGAACGTCGCCTCGAGCTCGGCGAGGGTGCTCGCGAGCCGCGACAGCGACGGGGCGTCGGCCTGCACCGTCGGCAAGAGGTCGGTCACGAAGGTGTCGTGGGCGAGCGCC
Organism: Myxococcales bacterium; assembly: GCA_016712525.1. Taxonomy (NCBI): domain Bacteria; kingdom Pseudomonadati; phylum Myxococcota; class Myxococcia; order Myxococcales; species Myxococcales bacterium. The sequence goes on along the minus strand of JADJQX010000007.1, from coordinate 2,257,255 downwards.
ATGTCGCAGAGCAAGAGCTCGGAGAGCCTCGTGTCGGCCCGGCGCATGCGACCGTGCACCACCGCGTCCGTGCCGGAGACCTCGCCGAGCGCGTCGAACGGCCGTTTGGCCGCCTCGACGAGCCACGGGCGGGCGGACTCGGGTGCGGCGAGCACGGGGAGCCACTGCGCGTTGAGGAGCCCCGTCGACGACAGCGCGAGCAAGGCGTCGCGGTCGTCCTCGAAAGGGGCACGGGCCGAGGAGCCTCGGCCGATCCCGACGTGCGCGAGGCTCGCCGCCCGCGTCTCGGTGCTCGATCCATGGGCTATCGGCACGGCGCCGAGCGCGAAGAACGTGAGCTCCTCACGCACCGTCGCGGACCTGAGCCCGCACGCGCGTCGCCATTCGGTGCTCTCCGCCTCGGTCATCGGGGGCGCCGAAAGGCGATGTACCCGGCGGCACCGGCGAGCACGAAGAGCAGGCTCAAGGAGACGGCGGTCCAGAGGCCGCGCCGAACGGGCCGCGGCTCGAGCGGGGGCGCGACGGACAGGCAGGGGAGGGGCGAGGGCTCGCCTTTTCCGCCTCGCAGGAGCACGGGGCGGCTCGCCGTCGCGTCGCGCAGCGCGGTCTCCACGAGCTCCGAGCGCCGTTCGGCGACGGCGCGGTCATCAGGGGCGTCGTCGTCGATCACTCGTCGCGGCCGGAGTCGGGCAGCGGAGGCACGAGGCACGGCTGCGGCGTCGCGTCGCTCTTGGCGTCGAGCGTGGCGTCGCCCTCGGGCTCGGCGTCACGTGCGATGCTGAGGCACGCCTGGGGGCGGGCGTCGGTCGCGTCACTCCCCCCGTCGCTGATCGTCGCCGCGTCACGCACGTCGGGGTCGGAGGGCGACAGGCACGCTGCGCAGTTGACGAACGCCGCACCCGTGAGGCTCACGACGGCGGCGGCCACGAAGCGGCTTCGTCGCGCGAGGATGGCCTGCCGATCGTCGTCCACGGGCACGCCGTCGGGCGTGGGCGCGCGACCTTCGGGGGTGTCGTCTTTGGTCATGTCACCCTCCATCGCCCGCGTCGGGGGCGATCTTCAAGCACGGCATGGGCTCGGCGTCGCTCGCGTCGCCCGCGTCGCCCGCGTCGTCGATCGGCTTGATCGACAAACATGGCACCGGGGGTGCGTCGGCGGTCGCGTCGGCCGGCCGATCCCCGTCGGTCGCCGCGTCTTGTTCGGGCGCGATCATCGAGAGGCACGCCTCGGCGGACGCGCAGGCCGCCGCGAGCGCTGCGCCCGTGAGCCCCGTGAGGGCCGCGGCGACGAAGCGCCCTCGTCGCGCCACGATCGCGCGGGTGTCCTCGTCGGACTCGGGCTCGTGCGGCGATTTCGGGGCCTTCGGTTCGCTCATGTCAGTCTCGACCGGCGTCGGGGGGGAGGGGGCTCAGGCAGGGTTGAGGCGTCGCGTCGGAGCCCGTGTCGGATCCCGTGTCGCGTCCGGCATCTTCCGGGGGGACGACCGGGCTCAAACACGGTTGGGGCGTCGCGTCGGCGGCCGCGTCGGCCGTCCCGGCGTCTCCCTTGGGGGTATCGATCGCGTCGGAGCACGCGACCGCGGCCGCGCCCGCGAGGCCAAGGAGCGCCGCGCCGATGAACCGCTTGCGTCGCGCCAGGATCGCCTGGCGATCGAGCTCGTCCTCCGTCGGGCCCTCGGGGGAGCGCCCCTTCTCGTCCGTCATGGGGCGTAGAATGGCAGAGCCAGCGCCTCCGCGCAAACGGCCGTTCGGCCCTCGGGCCCGCGCGCGATGGTCAGTGGACGATGTACCACTTCACACCCGAGGTGACCTCGAGGTGGAAGTGGTTCCGGTGCGGCCAGTTGTAGTTGGGGGTGAGTATGACGTTGAAGAGGTGCCCCTGGGCGGAATCGCACGCGAGGCTGCGGAGCGACAGCGCCTCGGGGGTCTGTGGGCTCGGGCCGGTGCCCGGGCCGCAGGTGCGGGCCCCGATCCACTCGTGAAAGCCCTTCTCGACGTCGAGGACGGTGCCGTCCTTCTTGATGAACTTTCCTGCGTCGAGAGCCAGGGCCCCGCCATGGCGCGAGCCAATCTTTCCAGGGACCCAGCTCTTCGCCGAGGGCGGCCGGTAGGCCGAGTAGTGAACCACCTCGACGATGTCCTGTTTCGCGAGGAGCTTCGCGAAGTCGTCGAGCGCGAGCACGAGGCGACAATCGAAGATCTCGTAGGGCGACGTCGCCCGCTGCCGCTCCGGCACTTGAGAACGAAAGGTGACTCCCGACACCGGGCCCTTGAGGCGCACGGGCGCGAGCACCCCTCGGGCCTCGACCCGCACGAACGGGACGTGGCGCCGGCGGAGCTCGGCCTCGCACGCGACTTGGCCCAGCGAAGCGTACCTCACGGCGGGGGTGGACTGCGCGTTCGGGGGGATCTCCGGAGGATCCGAGCCTTGAGGTTGCGGTGCCTCGTGCTCGTCGGCGCTCGGGGGCTCCTCTCCGGGCAGGCTCGCCTGGGCAGGAGGCGAGAGGAGCGCGGCCGCCGACGCGAGGGCGGCCACGGCGAGGGCGCTCTTCGTGGGACGCTGGGCTCGCATGACGCCCGAACCATAGCCCTCCATGGGGGCGCGCGCCACCCGGGGCAAATCCCGTGGATTTTGCTATTCTCCGAGCTGTCCCCCATGTCCGAGCTTAGCCTTCGAGCGCGCCAAATCCTCTACGCCGCCGTGACCGAGTTCGTCGCCACGGGCGAGCCCGTCGGTTCCCGCACGCTCTCGAAGCGGGGCATCGAGCTGTCGCCGGCGAGCATCCGCAACGTGCTCTCCGACCTCGAGGAGGCCGGGTTCCTGCACCAGCCGCACACGAGCGCCGGGCGCGTCCCGACCGACAAGGCCTTCCGCTTCTTCATCGACGCGCTGATGGAGGTGCAGAAGCTCTCCAAAGACGAGGACCACCGGATCCGCTCGCGCCTGCTCGAGCTCGCCCCGAACCAGAGCGTGCTCCGCGAGACCGGCAAGCTCCTCTCGGAGCTCACGGGCACCGCCGCGGTCGTCGTCGCCCCACGCTCCGAGACGCTCACGTTGAAGCACCTCCGGTTCATCCGCACGCTTCCCGGCGAGCTGCTCGCGGTCCTCGTCATGTCGAACGGCGAGGTGCAAAACCGCTTCCTCAAGGCCACCGTCGACGAAGACACCCTCATCAAAATCCACAATCTTCTCGATGATGTAGGCGAGGGGCGTACCCTCGGGGAGCTGTCCGAGCTCTTCGCGCGGCGCCTCGCGACCGAGCGCGTTCAGCACGACGCCATCCGAAAACAAGCGTTCGAGCTCGGTGGCGCCGCCGTGGCCAACGTCGGGAGCGAGCGCGAGGTGGAGGTCGTGATCGAAGGGCGGGCGAAGCTGCTCGAGCACATCGACTTCTCCGACGCGTCGGGCATGAAGGGAGTGGTGTCGGCCCTCGACGAGACCGAGCGCCTCGTTCACCTCCTCGACGCGACGCAGGCGGCCGAAGGCGCCACCGTGGTGGTCGGGCGAGAGGCCGGAGAGCTCGGTGGCGGCCAGCTCGCCATCGTGCGCGCGGCGTACTCGAGCGGGAACAAAAGCGCAGGGAGCGTGGCGGTCATCGGCCCGACGCGCATGGACTATCCCAAGGTTTTGCCGCTGGTCGAAGCGACGGCGAGCGCCATGACGGCGTTCATGGGGCGGAGCGGTCCTGTGCCGCACCCGGCCGGGGGCTCCGACGACGACGACGACGGCTGACGCCCCGGCAACTTGCACCGGGCTTTGCCGGTTCGTGTAGGATGACGCCCCACCATGCGAACCTCTCCCCCGGACCTTCCCGGCGCCGCCAACAGCGACTCGCCGCTGGATCGTGCCTTGGCGCTGCTCCTCGCGGGGGAGCGCGAAGCGGCCCTCAGGTGGAGCGCGGCGGTCGTCAAACAAGACGCGTCGGTGCCGAGCGCCCTTATCCTCACGTGCCGCCTCTTGGCGGACTCGGGCCGCACCGAGGCGGCGATCGAGGGCTTCGAGCTCGCCATCAAGCGCGCGATCGACTCGGGCAACCTCCCGCTCGCCGTGGCCGCCGTCGGAGATCTCCGCACGCTCGGCGCCGACGTGACCAAGATGCTCGACGAGATCGCGGCTGCGTTCTGCTTCGGCTCGCCGCGCCTCGCGGACTCGGCCGCGCCTCCGCCGCCGCCGCTCCCCAGCAACACCGAGTTCCAGCCGCTGAGCTCGTTCCTCACGGGCCCCGCGCTGCTGTCGAAGGTGACCGAGATCGTTCACGACGCGAGCACGGAGTACGAGTCGCTCGCCGACTCGGAGCCGCCGCTGCTCTCGCCGCTCCCGCTCTTCAGCTCGCTCGAAAAGGAGGGCCTCCGGGCGCTCATCGAGTGCTTCGAGATGTTCACCGTGCCCGCGGGCAAGGAGGTCATCCGCGAAGGCGAAGAGGGCGCCGAGGCTTACATCGTCGCACGTGGCGAGCTCGAGGTCCGTCGCCACGGCACGGTCGACGAGGGGGACGACGTGACCCTCGCTCGGCTCACGAACGGCGCGCTCTTCGGAGAAATGGCCCTTTTGTCGCGTGCGCCACGCGCGGCCAGCGTGGTCGCGTGCCGCCCGTCGATCTTGCTCATGGCCCGCCGCGACGCGCTCGAGGCCGTCGCCGAGAAGCGCGCGGAGGTCGGCATCGAGCTCGCCGCGCACTGCCGCCGCCGCATGGTCGCGAACCTCGTACGCACCTCCCAGGTGCTCCTCGCGGTCGACCCTGCCGACAGGCCGTCGCTCGTCGAGCGCTTCGAGACGCGGGTCTTCGAGAAGGGCGACAAGCTCATCGAGGAGGGGAAACCCACGAGCGGGCTCCACCTCATCGCCTCCGGAGAGGTCGCCGTCATCGGGCACGAAGAGGGCGGCGAGCCGTTCGTCATCAAGACTCTCGGCGCCGGAGACGTGGTCGGGGAGGTCGCGCTGGTCTTCCGGCGGGACGCGAACGCCGACGTCGTCGCCGTGCACCCGACGGTCACCCTCCACCTGCCGCGCGAAGAGTTCGTGAGCCTCATCCGCGAGCACCCCGCCATCCTGCACGGGCTCTACATCCTCGCCGTCGAACGCGACGACGAGACGTCCAGCGTGCTCGCCACCTCGACCCTCAGCGTCTCGGACGAAGACTTCCTGCTCTGAGCTTCCGAGGAGGGCCTCGCGTCCGATTCGTCGGTCGCGCCACGCGTCACCCTTTGCAACCTCGTCGCAAAAAGGGTAGGTGGCGTCCCGTGGCGGACAGCACGAGCACGAAGTCCTCGCATGGCGAGCCCTCGCACGGCCCGGGCTGCGACCACGGCCACGCGGGTCATGACCACGGCCACGCGGGTCATGATCACGGCCACGCGGGTCATGACCACGGCCACGCGGGTCATGACCACGGCCACGCGGGTCATGACCACGGCCACGCGGGTCATGACCACGGCCACGCGGGTCATGACCACGGCCACGCGAATCATGACCACGGCCACGCGGGTCACGATCACGGCCCGACCCACCTCGAGCACGGGCCCCTGCCGACCGACGGCCACACCCACGAGCCGGTCGACGCCCGCGGTTATTCGGCCGCCGAGGCGAAGCAGGTGCGGCGCCTCAAGTGGGTGCTCGGCACCGTCTCGACCTTCTTCGTGTGGGAGCTCGTCGGGGCCCGCCTCGCGAAGAGCGCGGTCCTCGAGGCGGACGCCCTCCACCTCCTGATGGACGTCTTCGCGCTCGGCATGAGCCTCTTCGCCATGCGCCTCGCGACGCGCCCGCCTACCTCGCGGTTCACCTTCGGTCTCCGGCGTGCCGAGCCCCTCGCGGCGCTGCTCAACGCGGGGCTCATCCTGCTCGCCACGGTCGAGATCGTGCACGAGAGCATCGGGCACCTTCGCGGAGAGGAGGACCCGAAGGGCAGCATCATGCTCGTCGTGGCGGTCATGGCGCTCTTCGTGAACGGGGTGAGCGCGTGGCTCCTACACGGCGCCATGGGGCACGCGCACCACGGTCACGATCATGGTCACGACCACGATCACCACGACCACGACCACGGCCACGACCACGGGAAAGGCAAACGCGCGCGCGCCGCCCACGCGAAGGGGCACCAGCTCAACCTGCGCGGGGCCTGGCTCCACCTCATGGGAGACATCCTCGGCTCCGTGGCAGCGCTCTTCGCGGCGCTCGTCGTGAAGCTCGGCGGTCCGTCCTGGGTCGACCCCCTCGCGAGCTTCCTCGTCGTCCTCATTTTGGTGGTCGGGGCGGTCCGCCTGATTCGCGATGCGCTCTTCGTGCTGCTCGAGTCCGTGCCGAAGCACCTGCCGGTGGACGAGCTCCGCGCGGCCCTACTCGAAGTCGAAAATGTGAAGAGTGTCGAAGACTTGCACGTGTGGACACTCGGCGCCGGGCAAGACGCCGTGATGGCCCGCGTGATCACCCACGAGGCCGACGCGCACGCCGGCAAGCGGGCGTCCGACCACCTCCGCGACACCTTCGATCTCGCGTGGGTCGCGGTGCAAGCCGACCCGCCGCGCGCCTGACGGGGGCCGTGCCCGCGGGGTGGTTGGCGTGTCCCGTCTTGCCGCGTGCCCGACGTCTGCGGGGTGGTTGGCGTGTCCCGTCTTGCCGCGTGCCCGTGCCCGTGCCCGTGCCCGTGCCCGACGTCTGCGGGACGACGCGGGATGCGTGGCGCTCCGCGGGGTAGATCACGAGCGACGAGGATGAACTAGCCGCCCTATGTCGGGCACGGGCACGGGCACGTGTACGGGCGAGACGAGAGGGGAGCCCAGCGTGAGGTGCACGTCAGGAGCGACGAGGGTGACCCTTTTCGGGCACGGGCACGTGTACGGGCGAGAACGCCCCGCGTCAGCGGCACTGGTTGTCGACGCAGATCTTGCCCTGGCCGCACTGGGCGCTGTCGCGGCACTCGGGGTTCGCCTCTTGCTGCGTGCGGCACACCTTGTCGGCGGCGCAGTACCCGATGCGCGAGTCGATCGTGCGGCAGGTCTGGTCGTCTTGGCAGGTGTACTTGCAGAAGCCATCGCGGCACACACGCGGGTTCGCGCCGCCCTGGCATTGCGCGTCGCTCGTGCAGTTCGGCTTGGGGCGGGTGTCGACCGCGCAAGCGCCCTGGTTGCAGTACTTTCCGTCGCCGCACTGGGCGTCTTGGGTGCACTGCGGGGCGCACGCGCCACCGACGCAGAGCGAGCCTTGGGGGCAGGGCACCTCGGCCGAGCACGCGGGGCCGCCCGTGCCCGAGGGCCGGCACGCGCCGCGATCGCAGGTGAACCCGGCGCCGCACGCGCGCTGGGCGTCGCACTCGGCGAGGCACTGGCCGTCGGCGCACACTTGGTTCGCGCCGCACTCGCTCGAGAACGTGCAGGTGGCCGACTTTGGCGTGCAGGAGCCCGCGATGCAGACCTCGCTGCCGGAGCAGTCGGTCGCCGTCGCGCAAGGGCAGGGGCCGTTCGTGCCGCCGCAGGCCTTGCAGAGGCCGGACACGCACGCGGCGGTGCCGGCGCAGTCGGTCTTGTCGAGACACTCTTGCGTCTTCGGGGGAGTCTGGGTGGTGGGGGCGACGCACACACCGGTCTTGCACACCTCACCGCGGGGGCAGGCGGCGTCGGTCGTGCACTTTTGGGCGCACCCCACGGTGGTGCAGACGGCGTCGGGGCCGCAGGCGGTGGCGTTTCGACACGCCGGCTTCGACGGGGTGGGCACGGTGGCGCAGCCGAAGCCGTCGCACGTGTAGCAGCCGTTTTGGTCGCAGTAGTAGCTCGTCCCCGTGTCGGTCCCGCAGCCGCTGGAGAACACGACGGCCCCGCCGAGACCGAAGAGGGAGAGGAACGCAAGCTTGCCGAACGACGTCATGTGGAGCCTCCGAAAGGCACAACGAGGCGTGCTCGCCCCGGGAAACGGTACGTCCATGTACAACTCTCGTGCCAGCCCAAAGGAGCGCGCGGACGCCTCGGATCCTGACGGATCTCCGGTCGATTTGCACGTCCCGCCCCTGCACCTCGCGCCGCAGTGAACGGCGGTTAACGCCGGCGAGGCCATTCGATCCGGTCCGGGAAGGCTCCGTCTTGGGCTGGGGTTCACCCGAGTGAGGGCGAGCCCCTCGACTTGACCTTACCGAGCGGGCGGAGTAGTCCCGGTCGCGTTTTCCTCAGGAAAAGGACGTTGTTCATGGCCACCTCTCCCCGGTTCCGTTTCTTCGTGCGTGGCCTCTCCGCGCTCGCCGTCTCGTTCGCCCTCGCGTCGTCGCCCAAGGTGGCGCACGCCGAGGGGTCGTCGTCGCGCATCGGCGTGGTCGACGTCCAACGCGCGGTCGCGCAGACCGAGGACGGGCTCCGCGCGCAAGCCACGCTGAAGAAGCTCTTCGAGTCGCGCCAGCAGCAGCTCGACGCGAAGCAGAAGGACCTCCAGCGCCAAAAAGAAGAGATCGACAAGCAGTCGCGCGTGCTCTCGAAAGAGGCCCTGCAGAAGCGGGTCGACGAGTGGCAAAAGCAGATGATCGACCTTCAGCAGATCTTCCTCGAGTACAATAAAGAGCTCGAAAAGAAGCAGAAGGAGCTCACCGAGCCCGTGATCGAGAAGGTCATGGCCATCATCAAGCGCCTCGCCACCTCCGAGAACATCGACATCGTGATCGACAAGAACACGACCGCCTACGTCCGCTCGGATCTCGACCTCACCGACCGCGCCATCCAGGCCTACAACAGCGGTGGTGGCGGCGCGGGCCCGGCGGCTCCGCCCAAGAAGTAGCCCCGCGGCGGATGCCCTCCCGCATCCACATCGAAGAAGCGCCCCTCGTAGGTCTCTCTGGCCAACACGGGGGGCGTCTCGTTTTCGGCGCCGAGGCTCGCCACGTGCGGGGGCTCTCGTCGATCCACGAGCCGCGCGAGGGCACGCTCGTCCCGGTGACCCGCGCGGAGTACGTGCCGCGTGTCGACGACGTGCTGTCCTCGGGAGCTTCGGTGATCGTGTCGGAGGCGCTCGCGGCTCGGCTCGAGGGTCGGCCTGTCTGGGTGCATCCGGAGCCTCTGGCCGTCGTCGCGAGGTTGCTCGCGGCGGCCACTTCCGAGGACGTGTCGGGGCCGAGAGGCGAAGGGTGTGTCGTCGACCCCACCGCGATCGTGCACCCGCGGGTGCGGCTCGGGAAGCGGGTGCGGATCGGCGCGTACGCCGTGCTCGGAGCCCCAGGGTTCGGGTTCGTCGCCGGAGAACGCGGCCTCGAGCACCTGCCCCAGCTCGGCGGGGTGGTCGTGGAGGACGACGTGTGGATCGCGTCCCACGTGACGATCGACGCCGGCACGCTCGGGCCCACGCACGTCGGCGCGGGCACCAAGATCGACGCGCACGTTCACGTGGGGCACAACGTGCGCATCGGTCGATCGTGTGTGCTCTGCGCTCAGGTGGGGCTCGCCGGCTCGGTCGAGCTCGGGGACGGGGTCGTGCTCGGAGGCCAGGTCGGCGTGGCCGATCACGTGCGCATCGGGGCCATGGCCAAGGTCGCGGCGAAGAGCGGGGTCACCTCCCATGTACCCGCGGGGGCCGTCGTGGCAGGATACCCGGCCGTCCCGCGCGTGACGTGGCTCCGAGGTCTCGCGGCATCGTACCGTTCGGCCACGGGCCACACGTCGCGGTCGAGGAGCCGCACGTGACTTCGCCAGCCCCCAAGGATCTCAGCCACCTCTTGCGTGTCCTGCCACACAAGTGGCCGTTTTTGCTCGTGGATCGGGTGACCGAAGTCGTCCCGGGGGAGGTCGTGCGGGGCCACAAGTGCGTCGCCATGAACGAGCCTTGGTTCCTCGGTCACTTCCCGGAAAATCCCATCATGCCGGGCGTCTTGGTCATCGAGTCGTTCGCCCAGATAGGCGGGGTGCTCGCGTTCGCGACCGAGCCGTTCGATCTCTCGACGAAGCTCATGGTGTTCCTCGGCGTCGACCGCGCGAAGTTCCGCAAGCCGATCGTGCCCGGCGATCGGGTCGACCTCGAGGTTCGGGTCCTCTTCCGCCGCGAAGGCGTCTGGAAGATGAAGGGGCTCGCCACCGTCGACGGGGTGCCCGTGGCCGAGGCCGAGATCATGACCGGCATCGTCGAAAGGGCAGGATGAAGAAGAGCAGGCCGCGCCTCCGCGAGCTGTCCTCGGGCGAAGCGACCGTCCACGCGACGGCCGTCGTCGATCCGCGGGCTCACCTCGAGGCGGGGGTCGAGATCGGCCCCTATTGCGTGGTGGGCCCCGAGGTGCACGTCGGGGCGGGCACCGTGCTCGTGTCGCACGTGGTCGTCCACGGCAAGACGCGCCTCGGTCGTGGCGTGTCCGTGCACCCGTTCGCGAGCGTCGGTGGGCCTCCTCAGGTGCGTCCGCGCGGCGGCGGGGAAGGCGAGCTCGCCGAGGGCACGCTCGTCGTCGGCGACGGGGTCGTCGTGAGGGAGAACGTGACCCTCCACGTCGGGACGGGCGGCGGCGAGACGCACGTCGGGGAGGGCTCGCTCCTCATGGCCTCTTCGCACGTCGGTCACGACGCGCGTGTCGGGAGGCACGTGGTCGTCGCGAACGGCGTGCAGCTCGCAGGCCACGTCACGATCGAGGATCACGTCACCTTTGGTGGCCTCGCGGGGGTCGCGCAGCACGTGCGTGTCGGGGAGAGCGCGTTCGTGGCGGCCGGCGCGATGTGCGAGGTTGACGTGCCGCCGTTCGTCATCGTCCAGGGCGACAGGGCTCGCGTGCGCGCGCTCAACAAGGTGGGTTTGCGGAGGCGAGGCGTCTCGGACACGAGCCTCGAGGCCCTCGAGCGTGTCTTCCGTGCGCTCTTCGTCCGCGCCGACGGAACCCGCAAGGCGCGGCTCGAGGCGTTGGCGCCCGAGGCCGACCCGCTCGCGCGTGCCCTCGTGGCGTGGGTCACAGCGCGAACGTGACGTTGCGTAAGTGCCCGACAACGCTGGTGATTTAGCTGGCGCGGCCGGGCGCTTTTTGCGAGAGGCGCGCGACCCGCTCGCCCACGTCGCGGAAGCGCGGATCCTTGCGGACGACCTTCTGGAAGTACGCGAGCGCCTCACGAGGCATCTTCTTGGCCTCGTACGCGTTCCCGAGCTCGTAGAGGAGCGTGAGCTCTTGGGCGGGCTCTTTGACCGGAGCGTTCAGGCCGCGCAGGAAGGCTTCGATCGCCTCGCCGACGTTGCCCCGTTCGAGCTCCAGCGTGCCGATCATGCTCTGGCACACGCACTCCATCTCTTGGTCGCGCGCGGCCACGTCGAACTCGCGGATCGCGTCGTCGATGAGGCCCATCTCCTTATAGGCGATGGCGAGGTCGTAGTGGGTGTGCGAGTCGTCCTGCGAGATCTCCTTCTCGACGCCCTCTTTGAACTTCTGGAAGACCTCTTCGACGTCGACCTGCTCGTCGCCGCTGGAGAAGCCTCCGGCCGCCGTGACAGGGGCCTCGTGGTAGAGGTCGAGGGACTCGGCGATGTCGAACGAGCGGTCGTCGGTCGGGCGTTCGCGGGCGCCGCTCGCCGATTGCTGCGAGTACTCGAGCTCGGCGAGGCGCTCGCGGAGGAGCGGGTGGTTCGGGTAACGATCGAGCTGCCCGACGAGGATGTTGTACGCGTCGTCGAAGAGCCCGCGCGACGCGAAGAACTCGGACTCCTCGAGCGCGTCCTCGAGCTCCATGCCGCGCGGCGCTTCGGACCCTCCCGCACGTTTGGCGTAGGCTTCGCCTTGGGCCTCGTGGTTGTCGAGGGAGAACGACGGGAGCGGCGCGGCCTCGCCTCGAACGACGACCTGGTTGCCGTCGCCGTACTGGCTGGACACGTCCTCGGGGCCCATCTCCTCGAGATCGTACGAGGGGAGCCGGTTCGCGTCGTCGTAGGCTTCGGCGCCCGTCGCCTCGTCTTGGGGAAGCTCGGTGTTCTCGTCGACCACCTCGTAGCCGAGCTCGCGGAGAAGCTCGATCGCCCGGGGATTTTGCGGGTCGTAGGCGAGCACGTCTTGGAGCGTGCGCGCGGCCGAGTCGCCGTCGAGCGCGTCGACGAAGAGGCTCGCGAGCGAGAGCATGGCCGCCACGGCCTCCTCGATGCGGCCTTCTTCGAGGAAGATGTCGCGCATGGCCTCGTAGGCCTCGCCCGAGCGCGGATCGAGCTCGAGCGCGCGTTCGATGGCCCCGAGCGCCTTGTCGTAGAGACGGACACGGCGGAACGCCGCGGCGTTCTCGAGCAGCGTAGGGACGTCTTCGGTGGGGCCCGTCTCGGCCTCGGGGGCGTTCGCCGCCTCGGGCTCGGCCTCCGCCATGCCGTCGGCGTCTTCGTAGAGCTCGTCGGCGTCCTCGTAGAGCTCCTCGTTGGCCTCGGTCTCTTGCGGCGGGGGAGGAGGGGGCGGTGGAGGAGGCGGCGCCTCGGGACCACGCATCGGCCACGATTGACCCGAGGCCATCGCCGTCTGCGCGAAGGGGGAGCCCGCCGCCGTCTGCGGTCGCATCGGGGGAGGCGCAGGAGGAGCCGGGGGAGCCACCGGCGCGCCATAACCCTGCGGAGGGCCTTGAGGGACGTACCCCGGCCCCGTCTGCGGTTGGGGGGGAGGTGGGGTGGGGTAGGCGGCCATGCGCTCGGGCATGGCTTGGCCCGCGAGCCGCTGGACCACCTCGTCGTGGGGGGCGATCTGAAGGAGGCGCGTCGCGTACTCGCGGAAGAGATCCGTGCGCCCCGTGTCGCGGGCGACCCTCGCCATCTCTTTTTGGACCTCGACCGACTTGGCGGCCTGGCCGATCACCGTGAACGCGCGAGACAAAAGCCCGAGCGTGTCGAGGTCGCGCGGGTCGGCCTGGAAACACACCTGGAGCTTCGCGAGCGCGAGCATGCCGTCCTGCGGCTGCCCTCGTTGGAGGTAGAGCTCCGCGCACTGCCGCGCCTGCTCGAGGTCCCCGCGGTGGTGCAGGAGCCGCTCGAGCACCTTGATGGCGTCGTCCCGCCGGCCGATCTGAACGAGCAGCGAGGCCGCCGTGCGGAAGGAGCCCACCGCGCCGTCGACGTCCCTCGTGCGGGAGAAGGCCTCGGCCAAGCGGAGGTGAGGCAGGGGGTTCGTCGGGTCGAGCTGGACGATCTTTTGGCAGACCGCGATGGCTTCGTCGTCGCGCTGTTGGCGTTGGAACCGGGTCGCGACCTCGTCCAAGGCGGCGAGGGCGTCGCTCACGAGGCCGAGCTGCTCGTAGAGCTCCGCGAGCTTCGGGGTGATGTGCCCGTACCGCTCGTCGAGGGTCGGCGCGTGCTTCGCGATGAGCTCGCGGATCTGCTTGTAGACTGCAATCGCCTTGAGGGCGAAGCCCTGCTGCGCATAGAGGCGCCCGACGCCCTCGTACGTGGAGATGGCGTCCGGGTACGTCCCCATTTTGGTCTGGAGATCGCCGATCTTCAGCAGGGTCCGAGCGTCGTTCGGATCCGCTTGGACGAGCTTTTGATACTCGAGGACCGCCTTGTCGTACTTCTTCTTCTCGACGTACTTCTGGGCAGCTTGGAGCACCTTCTCGCGGTCAATGGCCACGGGGGGACGTTCTCCTTGGGGGCGAAGGCACGAGGGCGGCTCGGGGGGGGCAGGGGGCCGTGAGGCGGGGTAGGGTCAAGGTACGAGGCTCGACTTCATCACGGCGAAGACCACGGTCAGGAACGTGGCAGCGAGAAGGGCACCCGTGAGAATAGCGCTGCTTTCGAGGCCTTGACTACTCCCACCGTCGGCCTTTTTTGCCTTGGCGCCCACCACGTGGTGCAGGCCGATGACCACGAGGGCGAAGAACAGCTTTCCGTGGAACCAATGCTGGGAAAAATAGCCCTTCGGGGACTCGAGGAGGCGCGCGACCCCCAGGAGGAAGCTCGCCGCGAAGGCCGGCGCCGCCGCCCGTTGGTACAGGAGCCGATACGCGGCCTGGCCCAAAGTCTTCCTTTCGGTCTCCCCGAGGGACGGGTCCGCGGCGCGCCTCACGAGCCACCCGACCGAGGCGATGGCCCCGATCCAGACGACGTTCGCCATCACGTGTGTCGCGACGAGGAGGCCCCACATGCGGAAGGGCACTCTAGTGCGCCCCCCCCCGATCGCGAACAATATTCGTCGGTTCTTTGGGCAACGCCTGGGTCCCGCGAGAGCGGGCGAACGGTGCCGTCCTGCGATTCGATGGCTTCCTAACGCGTCCGGGACCGCCTACCGTGTCGTCATGGCGACCGAATCCACCCTGTACAAAGCGCCCTTCTTCGCCGGCGGTCCGAACGCCGTCGACGCCACCATCGCCGAGAAGCTCCTCGCCGTCGCGCTCGCCAAAGGCGCCGACTACGCCGACCTCTTCTTCGAGTACCGGGCTGCCGGTGGCCTCGTGTACGACGAGGGCATCTTGAAGAGCGCCTCGCGTGGGGTCTCCATGGGCCTCGGCGTGCGCGCGCAGAAGGGCGACGCGACGGGCTACGCCTACGTCGAGAAGCTCGACTGGGACTCGATGAAACGCGCGGCCGAGACCGCCGCCCAGATCGCCACCGAGGGTGGGGCCAAAGTGCCCGTAAAGGCTTCGGAAATTGCGCTCCCACACAGGTACGAGCTCGCGCAGGTCACCCTCGACGTGGCCGGCACCGAGAAGCGCGCGCTGCTCGAGCGGGCTGCCGCGCGGGCCCACGCGTTCGACTCCAAGATCGTCAAGGTCGAAGCGAGCTTCGCCGAGGAGCTCCGCGAGATCCTCGTGGTCACCTCCGATGGCCGCATGGCACGCGACACGCAGCCGCTCATGCGGTTCGGCATTCGTGTGATCGCCGAGCGCGACGGCAAGCGCCAGGAGGGCTCGTCCGGCGGCGGTGGGCGCACGACGCTCGGCTACTTCGACGGCAAATCGCCCGAGTGGCACGCCGAGGAGGCCGCGCGGCTCGCCCTGCGCATGCTCGACGCCGAAGAGGCCCCGGCCGGCCAGTTCGAGGTCGTGCTCGCCCCGGGCGACAGCGGCATCTTGCTCCACGAGGCCGTGGGGCACGGGCTCGAGGCCGACTTCAACCGCAAGGGCACGAGCAACTACTCAGGTCAGATCGGCAACATGGTCGCGAGCGAGCTCTGCACCGTGATCGACGACGCGACGCTCCTCCAGTCGCGCGGGTCGATCAACGTCGACGACGAAGGCTACGAGCCGACCTCTTCGGTGCTCATCGAGAACGGCAAGCTCGTCGGCTACATGCACGATCGCCACTCGGCGGCCCATTTCGGCCGCGCGCCCAGCGGGAACGGACGTCGCGAGAGCTTCGCCAGCGTCCCCTTGCCGCGCATGACGAACACGATCCTCACGGCAGGCCCCCACGACCCCGAAGAGATCCTCCGATCGGTCAAGAAGGGCATCTACGCGAAGCGCTTCGGCGGCGGACAGGTCGACATCGCGAACGGCGACTTCGTGTTCTCGCTCACGGAGAGCTACCTCGTCGAAGACGGGAAAATCACCGCGCCGCTCAAGGGCGTGAACCTCATCGGCAACGGGCCCGAGGCGATGCGCAAGGTCACCATGCTCGGCAGCGACGTGCAGATCTCCGACGGCATCTGGACGTGCGGAAAAGACGGCCAGAGCGTGCCCGTCGGCGTCGGTTGCCCCACCATGAAGATCGCGTCGATCACGGTCGGTGGCACGAAGGTCTGACGGCCGTTGCGCAGCCTCCCTCCGCTCTTCTTCGGGGCCATCGCGCCCGTCGCTCGTTTCCGTGACGCCCGGACGGGCGCCTCGGGACCCGCGCTCGAACGGAGCGCGCCATGACGGGAGAGCGTCGCCCTCAGGGCACGCCCATCGTCGTCGTGGTCGGCGACAAACCGCGCCTCTGGGACGAGGGCAACGCGGCACCGGTGCTTCATCAGCTCGGCGCCGAGGTGCGTGTGCTCGACTTCTGGGACGAGCCCTCGCAGGTGCTCGCGGGGGAGGCCGAGGGCGTCAAGCTCACGGTGCGGGCCCTCGTCGTCGAAGGGGGCGGTCGGCCCGATCTCGCGGTCGCCGCGCTGCGCTCGTTCCGCAAAGATCCCCTCTTCGCCGCCGCGCCGTCCCTCCTCGCCGTCCCCGAGCGGCAGGTCACGTCGGTGCCGCTCCAATCGGGGTTCGACGACTTTATCGTGCTGCCCTATTTCCCGGCGGAGCTCTACGCGCGTATTCGCCGCCTCGAGTGGCAAAAGAGCGAATTTCTCACCGAGGAGCGCGTCAAGGTCGGGGGCATCGTGCTCGACCGCGCGGCGCGGGAGGTCTCGGTCGACGGCCAGCGCGTCTCTCTCACCGCCAAGGAATTTTCGCTGCTCGCCTTCCTGGCGCAACACCGCGGGCGTGTGTTCGCGCGGCAGGCCCTGCTCTCGCGCGTGTGGGGGCCGCGCTACGAGGGGGGGGCGCGCACGGTCGACATCCACGTGCGGAGGCTCCGCGCGAAGCTCGGGGATGCGCTCCCCCTCGAGACCCGCCGAGGCTCGGGGTACGTGCTCCGTGGGCCCGGGGACGAGCGCACATGACGATCGACCTCGTGGTCAGCACGGGCTCCCCCGCGGGCGTCGGGCCCGAGGTGTCTCTCGTCGCAGCGACCAAGGTCCCGCGCGGCGTGAGGCTCCTCCTCCTCGGAGACATCGACGTGCTCCGCGAGCGCGCCGTGGCCGTGGGCCTCGACGCGCGCGCCATCGCGTCCGTGCGGTCGGCGGAGGAGGCCTTCGGTCGAACCCGCGAGCCCGGCCGCGTTGCGGTGCTCTCTCCGCACGGGAAGCTGCGTAAGTCTTCGAGACGACCTGGGTTTCCGTCGCCCGAAGGGGGGGCTGCGGCGCTCGGTTTCATCGACGAGGGGCTCGATCTCGTCGTCGCGGGGCGTGCCGCGGCGCTCGTGACGGGCCCGGTCTCGAAGGCCGAGATCGTGTCGTCGGGTGTGCCGGGCTCCGCCCTCTTCCTCGGGCACACCGAGCACCTCATGCGGAGGCTCGGGCGCCCGAGCGTGACGATGGCCTTCTGGTCGCGCACGTTCACGACGTCGCTCGTCACGACGCACCTCGCGCTCTCCGACGTGCCCGCCGCGATCACCAAACCCGCGGTCGTGCGCGCCATCGTCGACACCGCGGAGTTCCTCGCGAGCGTGCGCCCCCGTGGCGCGCGGCCCGTGCGTTTGGTCGTGTCCGGGGTGAACCCCCACGCTGGCGAAGACGGCCTCCTCGGCACCGAAGAGCTCCGCGTCGTCGGTCCTGCGATCGCGACGGCGCGCGCGCGGCTCGCTCGTGCGGGGGTCCCGGTCGACGTCTCGGGCCCGGTCCCCGCCGAGTCGGCGCTCCGGCTGGCGAGCGAAGGCCACTACGACGGGGTCGTCGCCATGTTCCACGACCAGGCTACGATCGCCATGAAGCTCACGGGGTTCGGCGAAGCCGTGAACGTGTCGCTCGGGCTCCCCGTCGTGCGCACGAGCGTCGACCACGGCACCGCCTTCGACCGCGCAGGCAGGGGGACGGCCGACGCACGCGGCATGCTGGAGGCCGTTCGGCTCGCGGCGCGGATGGTTCGTGGCCGCACGCCTCGCTGATTCGCGCACCCGCCCTCGACGGATCGAGGGCGCACCGTCGCTCTCGGCTCAGGGGCGCACGATTTTGAACGCGAGCCACACGAGCACGACGACACACACGATGGCGACGCTCGCGGTGAGCTGCCACGGCGCTTTCTTCGGCGGCTCGCTCTTCGTGGCCATGAGCATGTGGGTGGCCGCGATCACGATGCCGTCGAGCTTCTTTTTGGCGCGCTCCTCACGACCCGCCACGTCTTTCTGGGAACGGTAGCGGCCCGCGAGCTCGGGCAAGAGCTCCGAGCGAATGGCATGCTCGAGGATCGCGACGTGGGGTTTGGTCGTCGTCCCACGCTTCGTCGACCCTGCGCCAGAGGGCCTCGAAGAGAGCGTCCGGCGTCGCTTCGCCCGCGGCGTTCGCGGAGGCAGCATCGGCCGACGGGGAGGGGTCCTTCGCCACGGCGGGCTCGGCCGCGGTCGCCTCGCTCGTCTCGTCGGCCGGTGCCTCGGTGTCGTTCGTCTCGGAGGGAGCGTCGCTCACGGCGTCATTCTCCACGTTTCGGGCTCTCGAGCCAAATCGTGACGGGCCCCTCGTTCGCCTGCGTGATCGACATCTCGGCCTGGAACCTGCCGGTGCCCACGGTCACCCGGGCGCGGGCCTTCTCGCAGAAGGTCTCGTAGAGGGTCTTCGCCTCCACCGGGCCCATCGCCGACTCGAAGCTCGGCCGTCGCCCCTTGCGGACGTCGCCGAACAAGGTGAACTGGCTCACGACGAGCAGCGCCCCGCCCACGTCGAGCACCGAGAGGTCCATTTTCCCGGCGTCGTTCTCGAAGATGCGGAGGTTCAGGATCTTCTCGAGCATCCAGTCGGCGTCCACGTCCGTGTCGCCTTTGCCGCACCCGAGGTACACGACGAGCCCGCGCCCGATCTCTCCCGTGGTCTCTCCGGCGACGGTCACCTTGCCCGAAGACACCCTCTGGACGACCGCCCTCACTTCCGCCCCAGCGCCTTCTCGAGCTCCTTCACCTTCGCGAAGTACGTCGAGCGATCGTAGGGCTCGTTCAAGATGTGGAAGTCCTTCCGCGTGAGGCCCACGCAGCCATAGCAGTAGGTGCACGACGAGCAGTCGAACGACCGCACGAGGTACGCGGACGCGCGGCACCGCTCGCTGCCGTGGCAGTGGGTGCATCCGTGGAGATCGCGGCTCGTCGTGCAGTGCGAGCACTCGGTGCACCCGTGACAGTCGTCGCAGTAGTTCGAGCGCACCGTCTTCGTGCAGCGTGTACAGAAGGTGCAGTCGACGCAGCCCTCGCAGCTCTCGCAGCCGATGCAGCCGGCGTTTCGCGTGGTCTTGTGGTGGGCGGAGAGGAGCTCTCGGAGGCGCGCGTCGAAGGTGGTCTTGTCCATCGGTGAGGCTCCGTTCTTCGCCCCTCTCGCGCGGCGGGAGAAGGCCTTTCGAAAATCGACGCGGCTATTTTGGGTCGAGGTGAGGGGATGTGGGACAACTCACGACACGCGCACCATTCGATGTGCGCCTCCCCACTGGAGGGTGATCATGAAGCGTCTCGCCTCACTCGTAGCGCTCGCGCTCCTCGTCCCGCTGTCGGCGAGCGCCGCGGAGCAGAGCGGCAAAAAGCCCGCGAACAAGACGGAAAAGCCCGCCGCTGCCGCTCCCGCGCAGAAGCACGCGAAGGGCCCCGGCAAGAAGAACGACAAGAAGGTCCTGAAGGCCGACAAGGGCCACGAGCACGACGCGCACGCGAAGGGCTCGGCGAAGCACGACGACTTCTCCCACCACGAGCCCCAAGTCACGCACGGCGTGCTCGTGTCGAAGGTCTCGGCGCGCCACCAGGAGCACGCCGGTCGGGGAAAGAAGGAGCTCCCGCTCCTCCCCGCTTCGATGATCGAGAAGGCCGAGAAGCCCTCCGAGAAGGCGGAGCCCGAGGCGTCGAAGAAGGCCACCCACGACGCCCCCAAGAAGGCCGAGCACAAAGCCGAGAAGGCCGAGCACAAGGCCGACAAGGTCGAGCACAAGGCCGACAAACACGACGCGGCCCCGAAGAAGAAGGGCCACGGCGACAAGGTCGAGCCGAAGGCCGACAAGAAGGACGGCCGCCGCGCCGAGGCCCCGAAGGCTCCTTGTTTCCACGACGCCGTCGAGCTCGTTCGCGGCGCCGAGGTCGACAAATTCGCGCTCCAACGCTGCGAAGGGGGCCTCGCCCCTTTTGCCTTGGAGCGGCTCAGCGTGGTCTTGCGGCCCTCTCAGGTCGCCCGACCCCTGCTTGACCTGACGTCGAGCAAAAACGCCGAGTCGCTCTCCAAAGCGAAGACCCAGAAGCCCAACGAGAAGAAGGACGACGTCCTCCCGTCGACCGTCAAGCGCGTCGATCCCGGCCTCGTCGAGCGCCTCGATCTCATCGCGACCCACTTCAAGAAGGCCGGGCGCACGGTGCGCGTGAACGTCGTGTCGGGGTACCGCCCCAACTCGACGGGCAGCCTCCACTCGCACGGCCGCGCGATGGACGTCCGCCTCGAGGGCGTCGACAACGAGGAGCTCGTCGCCTTCTGCAAGAGCATCCCCGACACGGGCTGCGGCTACTACCCGAACTCGTCGTTCGTCCACGTGGACGTGCGCGATCCCGGGGCCGGCCACGTCTCGTGGATCGACGCGAGCGGCCCGGGCGAGGCGCCCAAGTACGTGACCGAGTGGCCGCCCCGCGCGGCGAAGGCGGACGCGCCGTCGTTCGCGGCGCCCGACGCCGAGCCGTCCGAGCCCGAGGCCAACGCCGAGCACGGCCCGACCGCGCCGACGAAGCCGCAAGAGATGATCGACGGCGTCAAGGACTGAGCGCGAGCGGCTGCCGCGAGCGCCCTGGGTAGGAAGAGGCGGACGACGATCCGTCGGTCGCCTCTGACGCCCCGCCACTGCTTCCTTACTCTTTGAAAATACGAGATTCGTGAAGAAGGCGAGGACGGGTTCCTCGCCTTTTTCATGCCCTGGCACAAGCCGGGCACGACGTGTCGCGCTCGAGGCGCAAGGTCAGAAACCGCGCCGAGCGCGCGTCGAAGGTGAGCAGCCGCCCTGCGAGAGGCTCCCCGATCCCGAGCAGCACCTTGAGGACCTCGCTCGCTTGGAGCAATCCGACGATGCCCGGCACCACCCCGAGCACCCCCTCTTCGGAGCACGAACGCGAGAGCCCCGGCGCCGGGGGCTCCGGGTGGAGACACGCGTAGCAGGGGGTCCCCGGGAGGTGCGTCATGACCTGACCCTCGAACCGGGACACGGCGCCGAGCACGGCGGGGATCCGATGCGCGAGCGCGGCGCGATTCACGGCCGAACGAGCGCCGAAGGAGTCGGTCGCGTCGACGACGACGTCGTGGCCTGCGAGGAGGTGGGCCGTGTCGTCTCCGAAGCGGGCGACGTGACCTGCGACGTGGACGTGAGGATGGAGCCGCGCGAGCGCCGCGCCCGCCGCCGAGACCTTCGGTGTGCCGACGTCGCCGGGGCCGTAGAGGATCTGGCGGTGGAGGTTCTCGATCGCCACCGTGTCGAAGTCGATGACCGTGAGGTGCCCGACGCCGGCGGCTGCGAGGTAAAGGAGCACGGGGCAGCCGAGCCCGCCGGCGCCGACGACGGCCACACGCGCACGCGCGAGCTTCGCTTGTCCGTGGGGGCCGACCTCGGGGAGACGCATCTGGCGGTCGAAGGCGCGCGCGTCGAGCCCGTCGAGCGCCGCGTCGCGCGCCACGGGGTGCCCCTCCGCCTCCCACGTCGCCATGCCGCCGCGGAGGACCCTGATGGAGGCGTAAAGCGACGAATCTATTGTTGATTGTGCCCTCTTGGCCCGCTCCCCCCGCGCGCACACGAGCACGACGTGCGCGCCGTCCGGGAGGCGACGCACGAGGTCGTCGAGGCCGGCCGAGAGCGGCGAGACCCACGCGCTCGCGATCGTCCCCGTCGCGACCTCGTGCGGCTCTCGGACGTCGACGACGATCGGTCGGTCGCCCTCGCCGCCGAGCCAGGCCGCGAGCTCCTCTGCCGTGATCTCAGACACGGAGCTCGACGCGAAGACGTGTGTAGAGTGCACGTGCGTCGGCGGGACGCTCCCGATCGGGGCCCGTGCACACCGACGCGAGGGGTCGGAACGCGCTCGTCTCGGGTGACGGACCGAGCGCCTCGAGCACGTCCTCGAGCATGCGGCCGAGGCCGTACACGTCGTCGCGTGGGTCGCTCGCGCGGCCGGCGAGGCGCTCCGGAGAGACGTACCCGAGGCTGCCCGCTGGGCTCGGCTCGCCCACGCGTCGAGCGATGCCGAAGTCCGTGAGGAGCGGGGTGGCCTCGTCGTGCAAGAGGACGTTCGCCGGCTTGACGTCGTGATGCACCCAGCCGGCGGCGTGGACCCTCGCGAGGGTGGCCGTGAGAGGGAAGAGCCACCGCGCGACGGGGGCGAGGACTCGCGCGTCACGCGCGCGGACGTGCTCGCGGAACGAGCCGAGCCGCGCCCACGAGAGGGCGAGCCACCCGTGCTCCGGGTCGACGTCGTAGACACGCACGATGCCCGGCCCGGCGAGCGCGACGGCCACGCGGGCCTCGTGACGGAGCTGCGGCTCGTCGCGCTCGGGGTGGTGGTAGACCTTGAGCGCGACACGTCGCTCGAGCTCGCGATCGACTGCCTCGTAGACGGCTCCGGCACCTCCACGGGCGAGCTCGCGAAGGAGCTCGAAGGGCGCGTCCGACTCGCGCGCGACCATCGTCGCCCCGGCGCTCACGGGCCTCTGCGGGCCCGAGAGGCCGAGCAGCGCGCGGAAGCGGGCGTGACGCTCCTTCGCGCCGGGATGGTCGAGGTCCTTCAGGAGCACACGTTCGACGCACGCGAGCGCGGTCGGTACGTCGCCCGCCTCGGCGGACAGATCCGCGCGAAGGAGGAGCCCCGATGGGTGGAGCACGGGCCCGAGGACTCCGAGTGCGAGGGCACGTTCGCCGCGGTCGACGAGCATCGCGGCAGCCGTGAGCGCCACGGTGTCGGGTAAGGTGCGACCTCGCGCCGACGCAAAGAGGACGTCGAGCGCGCGCCCTTCGAGGGGCGACGATCGAAGGCTCCCGAGCAGCGCGAGCACCTCGTTCTCCGACGGGCCACCCTCGAGACCGACCTTGGAGAGGCGCGCGAGCTCGGGGGGGAGCGCCTCGGGGGCCGTGTCGGTGAAGCGTGGCGCGGCTTCGCGGGCCGAGGTGTCGGGTGTGGCCCGTGGCGGCTCGGGAACGCGGCGGAATCGGTCGAAGAGCCCCACTCCCTCATGGTGCCCGTTCCCCCACGCGACGACAAGCGCCGACGGCTCGATCCGACAATGGGTTCGCGGGGTTCCGCGCCGCCCTTCCCACGCCTTCGTAAGCTCGGCCGAATCGCCCGAGACAGCCCGGGGGAAACATGAGAAAAGCGTCGTTGCCGCATGAAACGCCCCTTCGCCCTCCTCGCGCTGATCTCCCTCTCTCTCGTCTCGGTCGTCCACTGCAAGAAGAAGCAGCCGGTCGAAGATGCCGGGTCCGAGCCCACGGCGGAGCCTTCGTCCACCGAAGCGCCCCCGAGCGAGCCGCCGCCCTCCAAGCCCGCGCCGCTCGCGTCGAACGCCGACGACATCGCCCGCTTCGGCGAAGAGACGAAGCTCGCCGACGTGCAGGCGACGGTGACCGCCGTGTCGCTCGTGGCGCGCGAATCGCCCCCGAACGGGCCGCAGGTCGCGGTGCTCCCCAAGGGCACGGTGGTGACACAAATCGCGCAGCGTGAGCACTACGTCCTCGCGACGTTCGCGAACCCCAAGAACGCGAGCGAGACGCTCATGGGCTGGATGTTCGCGCCCTCCCTCGGTGGCGCGGCGGTCCCCACGACCGTCGTCAAGACGGACGGCGGCGTGGTCGTCAAGGCCGACGCGGGCGCCCCCAAGCCCCCGACGTCGTGCGCCGCGGGTCTCACGCTCGTCATGGTCGACGAGCCCACGTGCGCCAAGATCTGCGCCGAGGACAAGGAGTGCCCGACCGGCCAGGCCTGCAAAGGCTCGGCGAACAAAATCGTGAACGGCAAGGCGGGTGACGGGGTCACCACGTGCGTGCCCTTCCACCCGCACCCCGCCGACGCCGGTGCCCCCACGACCACCAAAGACGCGTCCGCGCCTCCCGCCATCGTCGACGCCGGCGCGGCGCCGATCCCCACCCTCCCCGAGGTGCCCGCCATCGGCGGAAAGTGCGCCCCCACGTACGTCTTCGTCGCCAAGAGCGGGCGCTGCCACAAAGACTGCAGCAGCGGTCCTGGTGCGTGCACGGGGAGCGCGCGCTGCACGAAGCACTGCGGCACGCCGGGCCCGGTGTGCACCCTCGCCGCCACGACCTGCCCGCCTCCCTGATCGAGCGCGCGAGCTCAGGTTTGGCCAAGGTCACGACCCAGTACGTCTGCCAGGCGTGTGGCGCCACGAGCCCGAGGTGGCTCGGGCGCTGCACGACCTGCCAGGAGTGGAACTCGCTCGTCGAGGAGCGGTCCCACGCGTCCTCGTCGCGGGCGTCCGCCACCAAGCCCTCGGGGGCGAGCCGGGCCGTCCCGATAGGTCACGTCGCGGCCGACGCGCACGAGCGTGTCGAGACGGGCATCGGCGAGCTCGATCGTGTGCTCGGAGGTGGGCTCGTCCGCGGCAGCGTCGTGCTGCTCGGTGGCGATCCTGGCGTCGGAAAATCGACGCTCCTCCTGCAGGCGCTCGCGGGTCTGTCCGCCCGCGGGGTCAAGACGCTCTACGTCTCGGGAGAGGAGAGCGCGGGGCAGACGGCGTCACGCGCGAAGCGCCTCGGCGCGGGAGGCGAGACGCTCTTCGTCCTCGCCGAGAACGAGCTCGAGGCCGTGCTCGCGGCGACGAGCGACGTTCGCCCGGAGGCCATGGTGGTCGACAGCGTCCAGACCATCCGCTCGAGCGCGCTCGAGAGCGCCGCGGGCACCGTGAGCCAGCTCCGCGAGGTCGCGAGCCGCGTCGTCGAGGTGTGCAAGCGCGAGAACGTGGCGTGTTTCCTCGTGGGCCACGTCACGAAAGATGGCTCCATCGCAGGGCCGAAGGTGCTCGAGCACCTCGTCGACACGGTGCTCGAGTTCGAAGGTGAGCGCGGTCACGCGTTCCGCTCCCTGCGCGCACGGAAGAACCGCTTCGGCAGCGCCACCGAGGTCGGCGTCTTCGAGATGACCGCGGAGGGCATGGCGTGCGTCGAGAACCCGAGCGCGCTCTTCTTGGCCGAACGGCAGGCCCACGCCTCCGGGAGCGTCATCTGCGCGACGTGCGAAGGCTCGCGCCCGATGCTCGTCGAGATCCAGGCGCTCGTGTCTCCCTTCTCGCACGGGGCCCCGCGTCGCACGGTCGTCGGCGTCGACGGCGCGCGCCTCGCGATGATCCTCGCAGTGCTCGAGCGAAAGGCGGGGCTCGCGCTCTCGGGGTGCGACGTGTTCGTGAGCGTCGCGGGGGGAGCTCGCATCGACGAACCGGCGGCAGACCTGGCCGTCGCCTTGGCGCTCGCGTCGAGCCTCCGCGACAGGCCGCTCCCCGAGAACCTCGTGGCCTTCGGTGAGCTCGGGCTCTCGGGCGAGGTGAGGAGCGTGCCGCGCGCGGCCGAGCGGATCGCCGAGGCCGAAGGCATGGGGTTCCTGCGCGCGGTGGTCCCGAACGCCCAAGCCAAGGGCGCGGGCAAGGACCCGAAAGACTCTCGAAAACGTAAGGCCCAGCCGAGCGCCGTGACGATCGGCGTGCGCACGATCGACGAGGCTCTCGCCGTGCTCTCGTGACTCGGAGCGTTCCCTACATTTGGCTACCACGCGGCGTCGCGTGCCACGATCGGCAGATCCCAAAAACGCCCCGTGTGGTAAATCTCGGAGCCATGACATTCACGGGCTCCAAGTTTCTCTCGACCAAGTTTCTGACGACCGGCATTCTCGCCGCCGGCCTCGCTCTCGGTGCGTGCGGCGAGGGCTCCGGTGCGGCGACCCCCGAGGGCGGTGGCAAGCACCCGCTCGTCGGCAACCCCGCTCCCTCGTTCGAGGTCGACTCGCTCAACGGCCAAGGGAAGGTGTCGTTCGACAAGTGGAAGGGCAAGGTCGTCTACGTCGACTTCTGGGCCACCTGGTGCGAGCCCTGCAAGAAGTCCTTCCCCAAGATCCAAGAGCTCTACACGAAGTACAAGGGCCAGGTCGAAGTGGTCGGCATCTCGGAAGACGACGAGAGCTCCGGCATCAAGGAGTTCGGCGAGCAGTTCGGCGCCAAGTTCCCCCTCGGGTGGGACAAGGGCAAAGAGATCGCCGGCAAGTGGCAGCCGAAGAGCATGCCCGCCTCGTTCGTCGTCGACAAGCAGGGCGTCGTTCGCTTCGTGCACCTCGGCTACCACGACGGCGAAGAGGCCGAGATCGAGAAGGAGATCAAGAGCCTCCTCTGAGGAACGGCTCCGAGTCTCTCGAAGGGCACGCCGGCAACCACCGGGGTGCCCTTCGTGCGTCCGGGCCTCGCGCTTCGATTCGACCGCGCCGCGCGGCGCAACGCGGCGATCGTCACGCGTCCCGAGGCGGTTCCTCCGCGCTCACGACCTCGTGGAAGTGGGTGTAGTCGAGCACGCGCGTGCCGTCGGCCTCGGTCGTGATCACGTCGGCGAACTTCTTCGCGACGACCACGTCGGCGATCGAGTACCTGTATCGTGCATGTATCGTCTGGCCGATCGTGTCGTCGAGGCCGCTCATGCCGAGGAGGATCTCGGCCTCGCGCTCCTTGAGGTCATCGAGGGCTCGTTGGCCGAAGAAGGGGCTCTTCTCGTCGATGCGGTGCATCGCCGTCCACGAGAGCGAGAAGAGGCCCGTCTGTGGCCTCACGAGCGGGACGTCGATCTGGCGCCGCATGAACTCGCCCTCGGCCGTGCGCTCGTTCACGAGCAGCGTGACGCGGAGCTGGGCCTCGACGACGGTGTTGTGGCGAGAGTTCGCGAGCCGGAACATGACGTGGGGTACGCCGTCCCGCTGGGCGATCACGACCTTCTCGGAGAAGATGACCTTGGCGGTCGGCCGCGCGAACTTGGCGAACGTGAGGCCGGTGACCATGGCGGTCGCGAAGATCCCGACGATGGCCTCGAACGTGACGAGCACGTGGCCGTAGCGCGTGGCTGGCGCGAAGGTCCCGTAGCCGATCGTGGCCATCGTCTGGACGCTGAAATAGAACGCGGCCTCGAAGTCGTGCACCCCCGAGATGCACTGCGGATCGACGCGATACGCCGCTGCGAAGACGAGGTTCACGGCCACGTAGAGCACGAACACGAGCCCGAAGAACGCCGTCCAAGGGACGGTGAGCACGAAGTGGTAGATGTCCTTGTGGGGGGCGAAGGGGCGTCCCCGTACCCGCAGCGAGAAGACGCGCTGCTGGGCGTTCTCTACGAGCTTGATCGTTCGGTCGGCCATCGGCGGATCGAGAGCCTAAATCAGCGGGCGTGAGCCTCGATCAAAATCGGCGAGCCGAGCTCGGCCTCGGGAGGAGGCCCCCGGCGATCCTCACGGCGGGCGAGGCGGCTCGGGGCGCGAGGTGGTCGTCTGGCCGTCACCCGGGGCGAGCCCGTCGCGCGGCTCGCAAAAAGCACTTGCGCGAGGGGCCGGTTGAGCGAGCATGTCGCCATGGGAACGCGCTCCGTCGTCCTCGTTCGGCACGGCGAGTACCGAATGGACGATGGCGCCGACCCCAGGCTCACGCGCCGCGGGCGCCGGCAAGCCCAACTGTCGGGCGCGGCGCTCGCGCACGAGGGCTTCGACCGCGTAGTCACGAGCCCGCTCGTCCGCGCCCGCGAGACGTGCGCCACCATGCTCGAAGGGTGGAAGCGGGAAGCGGAGGTGTCGGACCTCTTGGCCGAAGGTGTCCCCACGCCCGTCGCCTCGCTCGGCGTATCGGGGCCCAAGGCGGCGATCGATCGCGCTCGCTTCGACGAGGCGTTCGACGTGTTCTTCGGGCCCGCACGAGGCGACGAGCGAGACCTGCTCGTCTGCCACGGCAATCTCATCCGCTACCTCGTGACGCGCGCGCTCGGGGTCTCCCCACGGACGTGGACCCGCCTCAACTCGAACCACTGCGGAATCACGCGAGTTCTCGTCCGTGACGCACGCATTCGTGTCGTCTCGTACAACGAGACGGGCCACCTCGCGCCCGACTGCATCACCTGAGATGCCGCCGAGGCATACGTGCATATGTACCTACATTCGCCACGGGTCGCGCACAAAAGTGACGCGCCTCGTTGACCGGCGCCGAGCTTTTCACGACCATCCTTGGTGCGACGCGGGCGGGGGCCAGCGGTTCGTCGCACGGCTCGGCCTACGGATCTGCGACGACGATGGGTGCACTCTCAACCGATCGACCCGAAGCTCACTCGCTCGAAGCGCGCCTCGCCTTCGCGGGGAAGGCGCTCGCCGCGCGCGTGGTCTCCGAGAGCCCCCACACGTTCCTCGAGCGGTTCGTGCGCGAGCCGTCGCCGCACGCGGTTCGGTTCGTGTCCGACTTCGGCCGCGCGTACGGGTTCGGTCCGCCACGTGATCTGGTCGGGTTCTCTTCGCTCGCGGCGCTCCGGCCCGTCGTCGGAGACTTCGAGCTTTCGCGCAGCAACGTGGCTCTCGGCGAGGACTCGTTCGTCTCGATCGTTCGTGAAGGGGGCGCCTCGGCGTTGCTCGGTCTCCTCATCGGCGCGCTCCCGATCGCCCGGACCGACACGGGCGACACGTACTACGTCACGCTCTACGAGGGGCTCGACGAGCCTCGCCCCACGACCCCGAGGCGCGTGAGCCGCGACGCGGTCTTCGCGTACTCGTGGGTGAAACGCGCGCTCGTCGGGCCGCTCACTCGGGATCTTTCGTCGTTCGCGTTCGCTGCGGCGCTCGCCGACGCTCGAAAGACGGGCGAGCTCGACGACACGCGCTTCCTCGCGTCGGCGGAGCTCGTTCGGCCCCACGTCGCGAGGCGGTCGCCCTTCTTGGACATCGAGAAGGTGACGCGCAAAGGCCTGTCTCCGTACGTTCCTCCGCGCGCGTCCGCCCACCAGTGGTTCTCGCGCGCGCTCTGGATTTTCGGCCTCTTCGCCGACGATGGCACCTTCGATCTCGACGACGTTCGTCGCGCGTTCACGCCCAGGCTCAACCCTCCGCTCACGAAGGCCGTGTGGGAGCGCTACCTGCGGGCGATGCCCACCTGCGTGCCGACCGCCCTCTACGTTCTGTTTCGGACCTACCTCCTCGACGACGAGGCCCGCCTCTCCGAGGCCATCGCGCTCGCGAAGTCGAGCCCGGCGCGCATCGTCGTCGACGCCGCATCGTTCTTCGACGACGCCGCGCGCGGAAAGCGCGACTCGCTCGGAGTCGGGAGGAGCGTCGTCCGCGCCAAGGCCGACGTCGCCGCGCTCGGACTCTCCGCGCCACCCTCGTCACGGTTGGGTCGGAGCCGGGTCCAACCCCCGGCTTCCGATCGCGAGGTCCCGAGCTCGTCGCCCTCGTCGCTCCGCTCGACATACAAGCTGCGCACGCTCGAGGACCTCGAGGCCCTCGCGTGGGAGAAGCTCGACGACACGGCCACCCACGACGCGATCCGCTCCACCCTCTCCGAGCGGCCCGAGGTCGAGTGTGCCCTCCGCATCGTCGAGTACGTCGACACCGACGGCCACATGCACGATAACCTCGTGCTCCAGAGCGAGAAGGACGAGGCGCTCCTCGCGCTCCGCCAACACGGGCACCCGATCCTCGTTCCGCTCCTCGTCGGCCGCGCTCTGCGCGAGGATCTTCGGGCGATCGAGATGCTCGGGGCCCTCGGCTCCACACGCGCCACGCGGCACCTCGTGGGTCTGCTCGATCGCCCGCCCCAGCGCTACCGCCACCTCGAGACGAGCGTGGTCGGCGCTCTGCGCGCCCTCGGGGCCCGCGAGGTCGCCCCTCGCCTCGTCGAGCTGCTCGCTGCGAACCCGCTCCGCGACTGGAAAGAGGGGCTCGAGCGTGGCCCGCTCGTGCGTGAGCTCGTGCAAACGCTCGGAGCGCTCGAGGCCCCGTGCGCCGGGCCGGCCCTCCACGAGCTCGTCTCCTCTCGCAGCCTCGAGGTGCGGCCCTTGGTCCCCGCGTGCGCCGAGGCCTTGGGCCGCCTCGAGTACGCGCCCGCGGCGGAGCGCCTGCGCGAGCTCACGCGCCTCTCTGCGACCCTCCGCGACGGGGTGCCGACCGAGCTCGTCTGGGCGCTCGGTCAGCTCGGTTTCCGTTCGGCCGAAGAGCGTCGCGCCTCGCTCGATCTCTGCGGTGGCATCGAGCTCGTCGATCGCGCCGCCGAGGTCGTCCGGCTCGCTGCCCGCCGAAAGCTCGGCGACGACATCGAAGGCTTCGAGGACGCTCTCGAGCGCGCGCTCTGGGAGCCGGGATTCAAGCGTGACGAGACGTCGCGCCGCCGCACATGGGCGTTCCGCTCGTTCACCGAGGTCGGCGGGGTCGAGTTCGACCGGGACGCTGTCCGATACTTCACTACACTCGACGACCACGCCGTCCGCGAGGCCGCGACGTCCGCGTTCCGAGCTCAAGGTCACCGGGTGCCTCGCGTGCGCGCGTATTACCGCTTCGTGCTCCCCGACATCGAGCGACGTGGCCTCGACGCCTTGCACCAAGCCCTCCACGATCCGAAGGGGGTGTTCCGCTACAACGTCGCGCTGCGCCTCTCCGCGATAGGTCACCCGTCGTCGGTCGAGCCGCTCGTCCGTAGCTTGCGCCGCATCTTCGACGAGCCCCTCTCGTCCACGTTCGAGTACGACGACGCCCCGCACAACCTCGTCTGGACGTGCAAGGCGCTGAAACGCATGCAGAGTGCACGGGGAAACCTCGCCCTCATCGAGGGGCTCCGCTCGACCGACCCTCACGTCCGCGCGGTCATCGCCGACGATCCCCCGGAGGACGCGCGGGTCGTGCCGGAGCTCGTGAGGCTCCTCTCCGATCCGCGTTCGTTCGTGCGCACGCGCGCCGAGAGGGCGCTCCGAGCCTACCGCGATCACCCGGAGCTCGGGCGGCTCGTGCCGGCACCGTCGGCGCTCGCGCACGACTGACGCGCCTCGCGCCCGCGCGGCTCAGGTCGCCGGCGGAGGGGGCGGCGTCACGGTGGGGCGCTCGTCGGGGCCCTTCGTGCCGGGAATGCGCGCGCCGTCGACGTCGATGAGGCCCACGGCGCGAAGCAACGCGCACGCCTGCTTGACGTCCCCGACACCGAGGCCGGAGAGCTCGGCGATCGCGTCCAGGCTCGCTCGGCCATCGATGTGGAAGAAGATGAACGCCTCGCGCACCCCGATCGCGGCGTCCTTCGGGTGCCGCTCGATCGGCCGGGGAACGGCGTCTCCGGGCAACACGAGGAGGTCGTCGGGGCCGACCGTGGGGCGCGACGTGGGCCGGCTCGACGGGGGCCGCGAGATCGCGCGCTCCTCGCCCTCCGTCGCCTCCGAGGCGGCTTCCACGTCAAGGTCGTTCACGCCTTTCACGCCCTCCGTCGGCACGACATACCGCGTCGAGCACGGAAGGCCAATGCCGAACGTCCGTCGGTCGACGTTGGTTGTAAGTCGGACGTTTGTGAGGTTGAGCGATCGGTGTGCGTCGGGCTGCGCCGATCACGCCGCGCGGACGGGGATGAGCTGGAAGGCGTCGACGTCCATGAGCCCGTGGTCGGTGAGCTTGAGCGAAGGGATGACGGGGAGGCTCAAGAAGGCGAGCTGGAGGAAGGGCTCGGGGAGCGCGCACCCTACCGAGCGGCTCGCGGCATGGAGGTCGACGAGCGCGGCCTCGAGCTCCTTCGGCGACTTGGTCGACATGAGCCCACCCTCCGGGAGCGCGAGCATCGCCCGCACCTCTCCGCCCTTGACCACGACGAACCCACCCCCGGCCGCGGCGAGCGCCGCGAGCGCGACCTTCATGTCCTGGGTGTCGGTCCCGACCACGACGAGGTTGTGGCTGTCGTGCCCGACGCTCGACGCGATCGCGCCGGAGAAGTGGTCTCCGAACCCGCGCACGTACCCGTTGGAAGGCTTCCTGCCGTGGCCGTGGCGTTCGAGCACGGAGAGCCGGGCCACGCCCAAGGCGTCGGAGCTCTCGACGCTGCGGTCCGTGAGAATGCGCCCCTCGCGGACGCCGATGACGTGGACACGGCCCGAGGGACCTTCGAGGTCGATCGCCTCGGGGATCGTGCAGCGGACCGTGTTGCCGGTGGCCTCGCGAGAGGCGGCCACCGTGCTCGCCACGATCTCCTCCGCCGGCCGGCCAGCCTTGTACACGCGAGAGATCGCGCACGAGGCCACGTCGCCGAGGACGACGAGGTCGGCCACGTACCCTGGCGCGATGGCGCCGATGCGGTGGAGCCCGTGCGACGCGAGCCCGTAGTGCATCGCCACCCCGTAGCTCGCGGCTCGAAAGACGACCTCGGGCGGTACGCCGCGCCGGATCGCCGTACGCACCAGGTGGTCGACGTGGCCCTCGCGCGCGATGTCGAGGGGGTTTCGGTCGTCGGTGCAGAAGCCCACGCTCGTCGACGAGGCCATGTCCAAGATGGGCAAGAGCGCGTCGAGGTCCTTCGCGACGCTGCCTTCGCGGATCCACACGGCGATGCCCTTCGAGAGCTTCTCGCGTGCCTCGGCGAGCTCCGAGCTCTCGTGGCAGCTCGTGATGCCGGCCGCGGCGTACGCGGAGAGCCCCTGACCTCGGAGGAGCGGGCAGTGCCCGTCGATGGGGCGACCTTCGAAGGCCTCGAGCTTCTCCATCATGTCGGGGAGGCCGAGCAGCACCCCGGGGACGTTCATGACCTCGGCGAGCCCGAGCGCGTTCGGGTGCGAGGCGAGGGACGACAGATCGGTCGCGCCGAGCGCGCCTCCGCCGTTCGTCTCGAAGGTGGTCGCGGGCACGCACGAGCTCAGCATGACCTTGAGCGACAGCCCGAGCGTCTCGCTCGCCTCGAGGAAATAGCGGATGCCCCGCGTCCCGAGCACGTTGGCGAGCTCGTGCGGATCGCACACGGCCGTGGTCGTGCCGCGTGGGAGCACACACGCCTGGAAGTTCTCGGGGGTCATGAGCGAGCTCTCGAGGTGGACGTGGGCGTCCACGAACCCGGGCACCACGGCCTGGCCCGCGAGGTCGACACGTTCCTTGGCAGGCAGCGCCGCGTCGGGCCCCGTCCCCACGACGACGCCTCCAAGCACGGCGACGTTACCCTCTCGGAATTGGCCCGTGAACACGTCGAGCCAGCGGGCGTTCTCGAGGACGAGGTCGCAAGGGATCTTCCCTTGGGCGGCGAGGATGCGATCTCTGCGGGGTGGCATAGGCTCGATTATGTCCCCACCCGACCGCGCCGGCGGACATTTGGCGCGCCCGAGCGCCTCCGCTTGGGTCGAAAATGTCCTTTCTGCCTGAAAAATACGAAATTTCTGCCGACGTCAGAAGATCCGAGCCCGAACCTCCGTACAATGAAGGCGCAATCCCGCGCCTTCCCGTGAGGTTCCCCTTGGCTCTTCGCTCGCTCGTGTCCGCCTCCTCCATCGTGACGGCTTCGCTCTTCGGCCTCGGCCTCGCCTCCGTGGGTTGCTCGGGCTCGCCGCTCGACCCTCCGGTGGGCACCGCGGAGGGCGCGGTGATCGGTGGGGCTGCCGACACGACCCACGAGGCCGTGGTGGCGATCATCTCCCAGCGCGGCAACGAGGCGGGGGCGTGCTCGGGCACGATCGTGAAGAAGCAGGGGAGGGTGGCGTGGGTGCTCACGGCGGCCCACTGCGTCGACATTCCGCCGACCATCGTCTTCATGGGGCCGAACTACGACAGCCCCGACGCGAAGCGCTTCGAGGTCCTCGATTACACGGCGCACCCTAGCTACAACGGCCAAACGGGGAACCCGGCCGACGTGGCCGTCGTGCGTGTCCTCGGGGCGAACGATCGCACCCCCGTCATCCCCATCACGGACAGCCCCGACGGGCTCGCCGTCGGCAACCGCCTCACGAGCGTCGGGTACGGCCGAACGACCCCGTCCGGAGCCTCCGGGGGCGACAACACGATCCGCAAGGTCATCCAGATGTCGGTCACGGAGCTGTCGACCACGCACGTCGGCTACCGGTACACGAACGGGAACATCTGCCAGGGCGACAGCGGCGGACCTGCGCTCCGGGGCACGGGGTCGGCCGAGCGTGTCGTCGCGGTGCACTCCTACGTCGTGGGTGACTGTCGGTTCGAGGCGTACAGCGCGCGCCTCACCAACGCGTCGAACTACCAGTACGTCCAGCGCGAGCTCGCCAAGGCCGTCCCCGCGGACACGTGCGACATCTGCACGCGCGCCGAGAACTCGGGCGACAACACCTGCGCGGCGAAACAGTCGGCGTGCTTCGCCGACAAGGACTGCGCGGCGCTCGCCGAGTGCCGAAACAAGTGCGGCACCACGGCGTGTACACAAGCCTGCGACGACAAGAACCCGCGAGGCCTCTCCAAGCTCAACGCGGCGATTTACTGCTCGTGCGACGAGTCGACCTGTGGCGCGCTCTGCACCGGCGAGTGCCGGCTCGCTCCCAAGTGCGGCATCGCGCTCGGCGCCGAGGCCTGCGCCAAGTGCACGACGGGGAGCTGCTGCGACGCGGTCTCGGCCTGCGCGGCCGACGCCGACTGCTTCGTGTGCCTCCGCGCGGGGGCGAACGCCGACGCGAGCTGCGCGACGAACAAGCTCCGAAAGGCCGTGGCCGACTGCGCCGCGACGAAATGCAAAGCGGAGTGCGCGTCCGACCCGATCGGTCAGGGCGGAGAGCCCGCGCCCACCCCGGGTGAGCCGGGAGCTCCGGGCGGGGCCAGCACCGTGACGACCACCACGACGGGCTGCAGCACCTCGGCCGCGCCGGGCGGTGGGGTCGGCGGGCTCGGCCTCGCGTTCGGCGCCGTCGCCATGGGGCTCGCCGCGCGCCGTCGTCGTCGCCTCGGCTGAAATCGCGCTTCGTGCGCGACGGGTGGGCTCGGCCGTCGTTCGTCGGTCTATGCTCACCCGCGCATGACGCCCATCGAGAAAACCCGAACGCTGCCCGCGAAGAGCCTCGAGCTCTTCTTCGACTACTCCTGCCCGTACGCGTACATCGCGACCCACACGGCGAAGCCGGTCGCGGAGCGTATGGGGGTCCCGCTCGATCTCCGCCCCTTCTTGCTCGGTGGGGTGTTCCAGGCGCGCGGGGTCCCGCAGAACCTCATGGGCGCGCTCGGCCCTGCCAAGGCGGCGCACAACCTCGAGGACATGGCCCGTTGGGCCGCCCACCACGGCCTCCCGCTCACCGTGCCGGCCGAGCACCCTCGAAAGACCGTGGCCGCGCTGCGGGCGACGCTCGCTTGCGGCACCGATCCGAAGGTCGTCGCGGGGTTCTTCCGCGCGTACTGGGTCGAGAACGTCGATCCGAGCGCGCGTGACACCATCGCCCGCGTCGTCCGCGAGGCGGGCCACGACGCCGACGCGGTGCTCGCGCGGATCGAGTCCCAAGAGATCAAAGACGCCCTCCGCGTCGCCACCGACGATGCCGTGTCGCGCGGCGTCTTCGGGGCGCCGACGTTCTTCGTCGACGGTACGCACCTCTACTGGGGACAAGATCGCCTGCACTTCGTCGAGGGCGTGGCGCGCGCCGAGCGGCCTACGACCGACCTCGGCAAGGGCCGCGTGGTCGAGGCGTATTGGGACTACTCGTCGCCCTTCGCGTACCTTGGCATGGCCGAGGTCGAGCGTGTCGCCGCGCGCACGGGGGCCACCGTGGTGAGCCGACCGATGCTCCTTGGTGGTGTGTTCAAGGCCGTCGGGCAAGCGAACGTTCCGCTCGCGACGTTCTCCCCCGAGCGGCAGGCGCACACCATGGCCGATCTCGAGCGCTGGGCCGCGTACCTCGGCGTGCCGTACCGCTTCCCGACGCGCTTCCCCATGAGCACGGTCAAGGCCCTCCGCGCCACGTCGCTCGTGCCCGAGGAACGTCGTCGTGCCTTCCGCGAGGCGGTCTTCCGTGCCTACTGGGCCGACGACCGGGACATCTCCGACGACGCGGTGCTCGCCGATCTCCTCGGCCCCGACAGCGGCGTGCTCGCCGAGGTGTCGCAGCCCGAGGTGAAGGCCGCGCTCGTGGCGGCCACGGAAGAGGCCGTCTCTCGGGGCGTCTTCGGGGCGCCCACGTTCATCGTCGACGGCGAGCTCTTCTGGGGCCAAGACAGGCTCGAGCTCGTCGAGGAGCGCCTCGTTCGAGCTCGGTAGAGTGTCATAGCCGTATGAAAATAAAGGGCTATCCGGCGCGCCGCAGCGGGGGCAAGCGGCGCGTCTCCGGGCTCGCCATGCTCACGTAGAGCGCGCGCAGCGTCTCGGGATCCACGTCGTGGAACGAGAGCCCGAGGCAGAGCCCGTCGGAGTCGGCGCGCCTCCGCCCGTGCACGACGCGGGTCACCGTGGCCAGCACGTCGGCCCAGTGCTCTCGGTTCGACGGCCGGAGCGACAAGATCACCTCTTCGCCCGTGAGCACCGGCCTGTCCGCGCGCACCATGGCGCCGAACGGCGAGAGGTCGAGCGTCAGGGACGAGACGACCCGAAAGTCGCGCTCGCGGACCACCTCGCCGTAGGGGATGTGGACGCGGCGGCGGTATCCACGGCGGCGCGGGGGATGCACGATCTTGGTCATCGTCGGCTCCTTTCGAGTTCGCGACGAAGCTTAAGAAGGCGCGGCGCGCGCGGGCAAATTGCCGGCTCTTCAGGCGGACGAGATCGTGTCGACCCGTAGCACCACGTGCCCCTCGGCGCGGGAGCCCTCGAGGTCGACCTTGCCTCGCACGACGTACCCGGTCGGCCCCTCGTCGCCGACGAGCCCCTGCTCGAAGTCCCAGGTGTCCTCGCGCTTGTGCAAGACGAGGTGCTTCGGGCTGCGCGCCTCCGCGTCCTCTCGGATGGTGCCGAAGAGCTCGCGCACCTCGGCGACCGTCCGGTCGAGCGTGGGCTCGTCGAGGTCGGCGTTCCGCGCGAGGTCCTTCGCGGTCGCGAGGTCGTACCTCGCGAGGGCGCGCACGATCGCGAACGTCGCGTTGCGCACGAGGGCCGTGAACCCCGCGACGTCGCGCGTGATGTCGACGGGCCCCTCGTGGGCGCGTGAGGCGGCCTCGAGGGCGTTCTCGTCGCGGCGGGCGAGCGCCTCGAAGTATGCGGGATCACGCATCTTTTCCCACTCGTCGATCAGGCTCGAGTCGGCCTGGCGCACCATGCCGCCCACGTAGGCGATGGCGTCGAGAATGGCCTCCGTCTTCAGGTTCTCGGGCACGGACTGGACGAGCGTCTTGTACACCTCGGAGAGGTACCGAAGCAGGAGCCCCTCGGCGCGCTCGAGCCCGTACTCCTTCACGTACTCGTTGAACGAGAGCACCTGCTCGATCATGTCGCGCGCGATCGATTTGGGCTTCACGTTGAGGCCCTCGACCCACGGATGCAGGGCGCGGAACGCGTTGAAGGTCGCGTAAGAGACCTCACGCAGGGGCACCTCGAGCTCGACCTTCTCGAGCTCCTCGATGCGCTCCTCGAACGGGACGCCCGCCATCTTCATCTCGGCCATCTTCTTCTCTTTGGCCTTGTCGAGCTGCCGCATGACGATGAGGTCCGGCGTCTCGCAGATGGACTCGACGAGCGTGACCACGTCGAGCGCGTACGTCGGGCTGTCCTCGGGGAGACGAGGCAGCGTCTCGAGGAGGTAGAGCGCGAGCGGTTGGTTCAGGGCGAAGTCGAGCTGGAGATCCTCGGCGAGCCTCGGCACGCTCCCGCCGCCCGGGAGCGGCTCCCGCACGAGCACTTGGGCGTCGAGCAGCGACGTGTAGAGCGCGGCGGCGTGGCGGCCGATGCGCCGCTTCTCGGGGAGGCGCTCGTGCGACCTTCGGACGAGCCGGGCCATGGCCATGCACCCGCCGCCCTCGCGGGTGAGCACGTCGAGGAGCATGCCGTGGCTCACGGCGAAGCGAGACACGAGGGGCTCCGGGGTGCCAGCGACGAGCCTCTCGAACGTATTCTTGTCCCAGTGGACGAAGCCCTTCTCGGGCGGCTTTCGGCGCACGAGCTTCCGGAGCTTCTTCGGATCACCCGCGGCCTTCGCCTCCATGCGAAGGTTCTCGATGACGTGCTCGGGCGCCTGCGCCACGACGAGCCCCTCGGTGTCGAACCCGCGCCGCCCGGCGCGCCCGGCGATTTGTTTGAAGTCGCGCACCGTCAAAATGGCCGTCTTTTCGCCGTCGAACTTGCAGAGCTTCGTGAAGACCACGGTGCGAATGGGCACGTTCACGCCGACGCCGAGCGTGTCCGTTCCCGAGATGATCTTGAGCAGGCCGCGCTGGGCGAGCTTCTCGACGAGCAGGCGGTACTTCGGGAGGAGCCCCGCATGGTGGAGGCCCACGCCGTGGCGGACGAACCGCTGCACGTCTTTCCCGAAGGGGCTGTCGAAGCGCGTCCCGAGCGAGGCCTCGGCGATCTTCTTTTTCTCTTCTTTCGTGCAGAAATCGACGCTCATCAGGTTCTGCGCCTCTTCCGCCGCGCCTCGCTGCGTGAAGCTCACGAGGTAGATGGGCGCTTTGTCGGCGTCGACGAGCTTCTGGAGCGTCTCGTGGAGGGGCGTGTCGCGGTACTCGAAGTGGAGCGGCACGGGGCGCTCGTCGGAGCGCACGGTCACGCATTTTTCGCCCGTGCGGTACTCGAGGTCCTTCTCGAAGAAGCTCGTGTCGCCGAGCGTGGCCGACATGAGCAAAAACCGCACGTGCCGGAGCTCGAGCAGCGGGACCTGCCACGCGACGCCGCGCTCCTTGTCGGAGTAGTAGTGGAACTCGTCCATCACGACGTGGCCGAGGTCGGCGTTCTCGCCCTCGCGGAGGGCCATGCTCGCCAGGATCTCGGCGGTCGCGCAGAGGATCGGCGCGTCCGGGTTGATCGTCGCGTCGCCGGTGAGGAGCCCCACGTTGTCTTTCCCGAAGTCGCGGGAGAGGGCGAAGAACTTCTCGTTCGCGAGGGCCTTGATCGGCGCCGTGTAGATCGACCGCTCGCCGCGCGCGAGCGACAAAAAGTGGGCGAAGAGCGCCACGAGGCTCTTGCCCGAGCCTGTCGGTGTCGCGAGGATCACGTGCCGGTCCGAGAGCAGCTCCAAGATGGCCTCTTCTTGGGCCGGATAGAGCGTGAGCCCCGTCGACGCGACGTACCCGACGAACGCGTCGAGCACGTCGTCGGTGGTCTTTCCGGCCGCGAGGTCCGGGACGAGATCGAAGAGGGTCATACGGAGGCGTCCTTTCGGTTCATTCGGAGCGAGACGAGCCGCGCGGCGGCCTCGCGGGGGCGGGCGCCCTTGGTCGCGAGCTCGCCCTCGCACGCGGGGGAGCCACGGAGAAGCTCTCGGCACGTCGCGGGGCGTACGTCGTAGACCGAGCACACGAAGCGCGGTCCTTCACGGTCCACCTCGACGCGAAGCGCGGCGCAGTGGCCGTCCTCGATGCGGAGGTAGGCACGCACGCCATCGAACGTGACGAGCGTGTCGGCGTGGTCGCCGAGGCGCGCGTGGTCCGCGCCCGTCACGGGGACGTACGTCGGGAGGGTCGAGAAGCAGCACGCCCCGCACCTGAGGCAAGGCTCGCCACCGTCCTCGATCGGGACAGGCGGGGTCGAATCCACGCGACGTGCTCTATCACCTTCTCTCGATGGCGGGCCTCGTCCTTGAAAACGCAAGTAATCTCAATGGTTTGACGAAATTGATGAAAACGACTTTCACTTAGCCTTTCGATAGGCTACATCCCATGAAGCTCGCTCGACCCACCCCTGCTTCGAGGCTTCATGCGCAAGGTCACTCTTCTCTTCGGCTCCGCCCTCGTCCTCGTCACGTTCGCCGCCGGCGCCCTCTCGGCGTGTGGCAGCGACGACCCTGCCGCCACCCCGGACGGCGGCACCACGCCCTCGTCCACGACGACCACGACCACCCAGCCGACTGGCACGACACCCGCACCCGACGCCGCCACGCCCGACGCCGCCACTCCCGACGCGGCCGACGCGAGCGCTCCGTCGGCGCCCATCGTGGCCGAGTCCGCCCAGCGCCTCCCGGGCGCGCTGAACCCGTACGGGCTCGCGTTCGGCTCCGACGGGCACCTCTACGTCTCGGGTGCGACCCTTGTCGGCGGGGATCGCCAGCTCGCCGTGTGGCGCCTCGACAAGGCGACGAACAAGCTCGACACGACCTTCGGCACGAACGGCGTCGTCACCGTCCCGATCAACGGCGACGAGACCTCGTACGGCCTCGTCGAGCTCAAGGACGGGAGCTTCGTCGTGCACGCCGTGTCGAACAACAAAGTGTGGCTCGCGAAGCTCGTGAAGACGGGCGCGGCGTTCGCCTTCGACACGCCGAAGGCCCTCGTGTTCGGCTGGCAAGACGCCGAATTTCCCGAGTGGCCCGTCGCCGGCGCGACGCCCGCGTACACCTCATGGGGCCTCGCGCTCGACAAATCGCAGGCCAACATCGAGAAGATCGTCGTCTTCGCCGCTGGCGCGCCGCCCAAGGTCGCCGCCGGCAACACGCAACGCACGGAGGCCGACCGGTGGATCGCCCGTGTGCTCGCGACCGACTTCACGAACGACCCTGGGTTCAACACCGGGAAGCCCTTCTGGGCCGACGGTGACGGAAAGAACCTCGCCGACGACGCGCGTCGAGGGCTCGTCGAGGCGGACGGCTCCA
The DNA here is from genome assembly GCA_016712525.1 of Myxococcales bacterium. Classification (NCBI taxonomy): domain Bacteria; kingdom Pseudomonadati; phylum Myxococcota; class Myxococcia; order Myxococcales; species Myxococcales bacterium. Next base: position 2,217,005 of record JADJQX010000007.1, on the reverse strand, counting down.
TCGTGAGCGCGGGCTACGCGAACTTCACGACGGCCGGCGGCGTCAGCGTCGTGCTGCTCCGCCTCAAGCCCGACGGTACGCCCGACACGACCTTTGGCTTCGGCAGCACCTCGCCCGGGCAGACCAAGTTCAACCCCTTCGCGAGCGTGCAAGGCGCCTCCGAGGCGTACGCCGTCGTGAAGCAGTCGAACGGCCGCTACGTGACGACCGGCTACGGAAAGTCGGCGTTCGACACGGCCACCGTGGCCAACGACCTGCTCACGTTCGGCGTCAAACCCGACGGCCTCGATCCGACGTACGGCCGCCTCGGCGCGTGGGCCGTCCAGAGCGAGACGAGCGGCGCCGCTGGCCTCGGCGCGCAGCCCTACCGCGACAACGGCCGCGATCTGGCCGTCCTCCCGGACGACCGCACGGTCCAGGTGGGCTGCTATGACGATCAGGCCGCCGTCGTCGTGTTCGACAAGAACGGCAAGCTCGACAAGTCCTTTGCCGGGACCGGGATTCTTCAGTATCCCCACGCCGCCCCGTTCTTCAAAGTGGCGGTCTCCCCCGACGGCAAGCGCGTCGCGGCGAGCTCGCAGAGCGTCACGGATGCGTCGCTCGTCGTCACGCTCAAGGTAGGCAACTGACTCACATGGGCGCCGCGGGGCAGGAAAGACCATGAAGCTTCAGAGGTTTTCTCGCTCGTTCCTCGCCCTCGGCGGCGCCGTGCTCCCCGCGGTCCTCGCGTTCGCGTGCCACACCACGGAGGAGCCGCGCCCCGGCGTCGCCAAGAAGGGCACGGCGTCCACGGCGGACCCTTTGCCCCCACCGTTCGACGCGGGGGTCGTGCCCGACGCGGCGGGCCTGCCCGAGGGGCCCTACGCGTGCGGCGCGCCGCCCGTCTCCACGGCACCCTTCACCAAGGCGGCGCTGCTCGGCGCGACGGCCGACTGCGCGGCGTACCACCTGTGCCGCTTCGCGAACGCGGCGCACGTCCTCCGCACGACGGTCGACGCCGAGGCCAAAGACGGCACGAAGGAGTCGCGTGCGCTCGCGCAGCTCGCGTGGCAACGCGCGATGGACGAGTGGTCTCACTCTGCGCTCTTCCAGTTCGGCCCCGTGGCCGACAAGGCGACCGACAAGTACCACGGCCGAAGCCTCCGAACGCTCGTGCACGCGTGGCCGGACACGAGCCGGTGCCAGGTCGAGACCCAGGTCGTGCTGAAGGGCTACCAAGGCGGTTTCGACCTTGTTTTCCCGAGCTCGCGTGGGCTCTTCGCGCTCGAGTACCTGCTCTATTACCCCGGCACCGACACGGCGTGCTCGGCCTCGTCGCAGGCTGGCGGCGCGTGGGCTTCGCTCGTCGGCGACGCGCAGACCAAGGCGAAGCGCGACTACGCCGTGGCGGCCGCCGGGGACCTCGTCGCCCAGGCCGACACCCTCCGCAAAGTGTGGGCCCCCGACGGCGAGAACTTCAAGGCGAAGCTCCTCGCGTTCGACGGGTACGGAAACGAACAAGAGGCGCTCAACGTCGTCGCGTGGTCGATGTTCTACGTCGAGCAAGAGGTGAAGGACCTCAAGCTCGGGAGCTACGCCGGTTTCCAGACGGCCCCGCCCAACCCCGAGACGGCCTTCGCACGCGTCGACATCGAGAACATTCGCACGAACCTCCGCGCGTTCCGCGAGCTTTACGCCGGTTGCGGCGCCGCGGGGGAGGGCCTCGGCTTCGACGATTGGCTCGTCGCGAGCGGCAACGGCGCGCTCGCCAAAGAGCTCCTCGATCTCTACACGCAGGCGCAGGCGGCGGCCGACGCGTTCCCGCCGTTCTACCAAGCGAGCCCGCAGCAGTTCGCGGACCTCTACCTCAAGATCCGACCGCTCGCGAACCTCCTCAAAACCCAGCTCTTCGGCTCGGGCAGCCCCCTCAACCTCAAGCTCCCAGCGAGCGCCGCCAGTGACACCGATTGACGTCTCCTCGGCCGAGCTCCCCTCGAGGTCTCCGGCGATCGGCCCGACCGCGTGGCTCGCTCGGTTCGAGCGCCTCATGCTCGCGCCCGTCGACGGCGCGTGGCTCGCGGTCTACCGCATCGCGTTCGGTCTCGCGCTCGGCGTGTCGATGCAGCGCTTCCTCGCGTACGGCTGGGTCGACACGCTGCTCGTGTCCCCGCGGTACAAGTTCCACTACTGGGGATTTTCGTGGGTCCCGTGCCTCGCGCGCGGCGAGATGCACGCCCTCTTCTGGGCGCTGTTCGCCCTCGGCCTGTGCGTTGCTGCCGGCTTCCTCTTTCGTGTGACGGCGCCGCTCTTCGCGCTCGGCCTCACGTACATCCAGCTCGTCGACGTCTCGACGTACCTGAACCACTACTACCTCGCCGGTCTGCTCGCGTGGCTCTTCGCCCTGTCGCCCGCCGCGCGCGTGTGGTCGGTCGACGCGTGGCTCGCGCGTAAAGTGCCGTTTCTACGTAGGTTTTCGCCCGAGGGGCCGCACGTCGCGTTTGCGTGGCACGCGCTCTTCCGTTGCCAGATCGGCCTCGTGTACGTGTTCGCGTCGCTCGCCAAGGCGCAGAGCGACTGGCTCGTTCACGGACAGCCGCTCGGCATGTGGCTCGGCGCGAGCACGAGCCTCCCCGTCGTCGGCAAGCTCTTCACGCTCCCTCACGTGCCGCTCGTCATGAGCTGGTGTGGCTTCCTCTTCGACGCCACCATCGTGCTCTGGCTGTCCATGGCGCGGACGCGCAAGCTCGCCTACCTCGTGGTCATCGGGTTCCACGTGATGACCCGCGCCCTCTTCGACATCGGCATGTTCCCGATCATCATGACGTGCTCGGCCCTCGTGTTCTTCCCGGCGAGCTGGCCTCGTGACGTGGCCGATCGCGTGCGCACGTGGCTCGGGAGGGTGGCGCCGCTTCGCCCGGAGGTCCCGTCCGGCGCGCCTCGAACGAGCACCTTCCGGCGCATCGCGCTCGGCCTCGGCGTGCTCTACGTCGTCTTCCAGGTGACCATGCCGCTCCGCACCTTCCTCTACGGAGGCAACGTGCTCTGGCACGAGCAGGGCATGCGCTATTCATGGCGCGTGATGGTCCGCGCGAAGGGCGGCGCGACCACCTTCTTCGTGAAGGAGAAGGCCACGGGGAAGGTGTGGCTCGTGAGCCCTCGCCAGTACCTCACCGCCTACCAAGAGAACGAGATGTCCGGTCAGCCCGATCTGATCCTAGAGCTCGCGCACACGATCGGCGAAGACTACGCCGCGCGCTTCGGACCGGTCGAGGTCCGCGCCGAGTCTACGGTGTCGCTCAACGGGCGTCGTGGCGCGCCCCTCGTCGATCCCGACGTCGATCTCCTCACCGTGCACGACGGCATCGCGCCCGCCTCGTGGATCCTCCCGAGCCCCGGCGGGGCCCCACCTCCGACACGTCCGGTCCTCTGAGCCGCCCCTGATGAGAACTCTGCTCTCCCGCCGTACCGGCCTTCGCCCCGCGCTCGTCGCCACCTTCGTCGTCGCAGGCCTCGTTCGAGGCGCCGACGCACACGCCCAGGGCGCAGGCGAGCCACCCCCGAGCGACGCGCCGCCCGCCGCGCCCCCCGCGTCGACCGACGCCAACCCTCCCGCGCCGCCCCCTCCGAGCGACACGAGCGCACCCGCTGCGCCCGCGGAGGCCCCGCAGCAGTCCCCCGCGCCCGCGCCCGCGGAGGCGCCTCCCGCCGCTCCGGCGCCCGCCGAGCCGAAGCCCAAGCGCCCCGCCATCGAGGACGTGGTCATCTCCGGGAACCCGCTCGCGAGGAGCGCCGGCTCCGTCCAGGTGATGCGCAAGCAGCAGCTCGAGCGCTTCTCGTACGACGATCCCACGAGCGTCTTGATGCAGGTGCCCGGCGTCTACATGCGCGGCGAGGACGGCGTCGGCCTCCGGCCCAACATCGGCATCCGCGGAGGCAACCCGGACCGAAGCAAGAAGCTCACGCTCATGGAGGACGGCGTCCTCTTCGGGCCCGCGCCGTACTCTGCGCCAGCGGCGTACTATTTTCCCCTCATGGCGCGCATGACGCAAGTCCGCGTCGTCAAAGGGCCTTCGGCGATCGCGTACGGCCCGCAGACCGTCGGCGGGGCCATCGATCTGCTCACGCGCCAAATCCCGCTCAAGACCTCGGCGATGGTCGATCTCGCGCTCGGCGAGTACGGCTACGGCAAGGCCCACGCGTTCGTCGGCACGACGATGGGCCAGTGGGGCTTCCTCGTCGAGGGCGTGCGTCTCCAGAACACGGGCTTCGCGAACCTCCCGAGCGGCGCGGACACGGGCTCCACGCGCAACGACTGGATGGTGAAGGCGAGCTACGTCGTCGATCCGAACGCCGCGACGAAGCACCGCTTCCTCATGAAGCTCTCGTACGGCGACGAGACCTCGAACGAGACGTACCTCGGCCAGAGCGACGCCGACTTCCGCGTGGACCCGTACCGCAGGTACGCGGCGAGCCAGCTCGACCAGATGAAGAACCACAGGACCGGCGTCGTGCTCACGCACACGATGGAAGGTCCCGAGACGGCGTACACCCTCAAGACCACGCTCTACCGGTTCGACTACACGCGCACCTGGAACAAGCTCAATCGGCTCGGGCGCGCCTCCGCGTCGGACGTGCTCGCGTCGCCGAACGACCCGGCGAACGCAGGGTATTTCGCGGTGCTCCGGGGGGACATCGACTCGAGCGGCACCGGCGCCGACACGCTCTACGTCGGGCCGAACAAACGTTGGTTCGTGAGCCAGGGCATCCAGAGCGTGCTCACGACGGAGGCCAAGACCGGCCCCATCGCGCACGCCATCGAAGCGGGAGCGCGCCTCCACTACGACGACATCCACCGCGTGCACACGGAGCAGGGTTACCTGATGCAAAGTGGCGTGCTCGTGCCGGCGGGGGAGGCCGAGCTCACGACCACACGGAACTTCGCGCAGACGCACGCGCTCGCGCTCCACGTGTCGGACGCCATGACCTACCGTGGGCTCACGGTCACGCCCGGGCTCCGCGCCGAGTTCATCGCGTCGCGCGCCGAGGACTACCTCTCGAACGTGTCGCAGAACGGCTTCACGGGCGCGTTCTTGCCGGGCGTCGGGGCCTACTACGCGCTCACGAAGGAGCTCGGCGTGCTCGGCGGCGCGTACCGAGGCTTCAGCCCGCCGCCGCCGGGCAGCTCGCGCGAGGTGCGCCCCGAGTACAGCGTCAACTACGAGGCCGGGGCCCGCTACACGCGCGGCCGAGCGCGCGCCGAGGTCGTCGGATTCTTTAACGATTACCAGAATTTGACCAACATCTGCACCCAGTCCGGGGGCTGCGTCGACGCGAACCTCGACCGCCAGTTCGACGCGGGCACCGCGCGCGTCTACGGGCTCGAGACGTCGGCCGGCGTCGAGCTCCCCGCGGGGCCGGTGAAGGTCCCGGCGACCACCGCGTACACGCTCACGTACGGCGAGTTCCAGAGCGACTTCACCTCGCAAGATCCCATTTACGGGACGGTGCGCGCGGGCGACAAGATCCCCTACATCCCGCGGCATCAGTTCAACCTCGCGCTCGGCATCGAGCACAGGCTCGCCGGCGTCAACACGTCGGTGAACTACGTCGCCAAGATGCGCGAGGTCGCCGGGAGCGCCCCCATCGACGAGACCATCGCGACCGACGAGCAAGTCTGGATGGACGTGGGCGGCTACTTCCAGCCGCTCAAGTGGCTCAAAATCTACGCGAACGTGAGGAACCTCACGGGCGCGGAGAACATCGTCGGAAGGCGCCCCTACGGCGCTCGCGTGAACGCGCCGCGCTGGGTGCAGGTGGGCGTGAAGGCCACGTTCTAAGGTCCGCTGCCGCGTGCGCGAGCCTCAGCCCGGCATGGCCGCGAGGGCCGCGCGCAGCTCCTGACGGAAGACCCGCGCGTCGGCTTGGCGATCGTTGCGCTCGCGCGCGAGCCCCTTCATGATCACGGCCTCGAGCGCCGCGTCGATCGAAGGCAGGTGCTTCCGGATCGGGACGGGCACGTCCATGAGCTTCTTCGCGAAGAGCTGCGTGAGGCCCACGGCGTCGTGCGGGAGCTCGCCCGAGAGCGCCTCGTAGAGCATCGTCGCCAGCGCGTAGAGATCGGAGCGCGCGTCGAGCTTCTCGCCGACGATCTGCTCGGGCGACATGTACGCCGGCGAGCCGCAGAGCGTGCCGCCCATCGTGATGTCGGTGTTCTCGGGGTCCGGGTCCCGCAGCTTGGCGAGCCCGAAGTCGCATACCTTCACGAGATCACAAGGTTTTCCGTCTTCGTCGCGGTGGGGGACGAGCACCACGTTCTCGGGCTTCACGTCTCTGTGGATGACGCCCTCGTCGTGCGCGAACGCGAGCGCGCTGCACGTCTGGATGCCGATCTCGATGACCTTCTTCGGCGCGAGCTTCTGGCCGTTCTCGCCGAGGAGCACCTCGAGGCTCTTGCCGACGAGCAGCTCCATGACGAGGTAGAGGAGGCCGTCGGGCTCTTGCCCGAAGTCGATGACGCGCGCGATGTTCTGGTGCTCGAGCTTGCTCAGCGTGTGCGCCTCGGCCTTGAACCGCTTCACGAACTGGATGAAGCCGGCGTTCTCTTGGTGGAGGACCTTCACGGCGACGGGGCGCTTGAGGCTCGAGTGCTGCGCCCGGAAGACCTCGGCCGTGGCACCTCGCCCGATCGAGCTCTCGATCTTGTATTTGCCTGCGATCGTGCGCCCGAGCACACGATGACCGCCGTGGCTCGTGGCGGGCTGCGGGCTCGCCTTCGGGGGCTCGTTCGGCGCCGCGGGCTCGGGGCGAAGGGCGGCGCTTCCCCCTCGCGACGGGCCGGTCTTCGCGGGCTCGGGGGCCTTCGCCTCGGGCCGAGGGTCGCGCCGGAGCTTTTCGGTCGGAGGCTCGGCGGTCCTGCGCGCGTCGGGGGGCTCCTCGCGCGGGATGGGGACGAGACGTGGGCGCTGCGGCGCGGGCTCCGGCGCCCTCGGCGGGGACACGCGCGCCGGAGCGGGCGCAGGCATGGGGACCATGATGGTCCGCTCGACCGTGGAGCTCGGCGGCATCATCGTGTCCGCGAGAGAGTCCGTCTCGGGGCCGACGGCCAGCACGAGGAGCGGCGAGTACGTCGGCTCCTTCGGGGGTGCGGCGGCGGGAGCCGGTGCCTTCGCCGCGGGCGCCGCAGGGGCTTGCATGAGGGTCGGCGCGTCGTCCTCGTCGTACGCGTCGGCGTCCGCGTCGTCGACCTCGACCTCGACCTCGACCTCGATGCCCGCGCTCGAAGGCGGCGTGGACTTCTCGCTCTCGACGGGCAAAGGCTCGGCCCGGGTCTGCGCGTCCTCGATGAACGGGATGCGTGACTCGAGCGTCGAGCCCTGCGGGGGTTTTCGAGGCGGGCGCGCGTGCTCGAGCTGCTCCACGAGCGCGAGGAGAGACGCCATCTGCCCGCGGTCGGCGACCGCGAGCGTGAGCGGTTGCCCCTCCGGTGCTGCGGGGCCGGCCGTCTCGGCGAAGAGCCGCACGCTTCGCCCGTCGCCGAGCTTCACGTCGAGCCAGTGCGGTCCCGGTCGCCCTGCCGCCTGCGTGAGCTGGACGAAGGCCCTCTCTTGGCGGAGCGCGAGCGCGATGAGGCGCGCGGCTTCGCCGTCGTCGGAGACCTTCGCGACGAGCACGGGGTAGCTCACGAGCACGCTCCTCGTGGGTGCGCGACCACAGCGAGGCCCGTCGCCCACGTTGCTCGGTTCGGTCGAAAGCCGACTGCCGTTCGGATCGGTGCCATGAGAGAGCCCAGCTTCGTTAGACTACACGCTTCGGTCCGGCCGAGAACCCCGCCATCGCTCCGTTCGGCATTCAGTGGCCCAAGGCGCCTTGGGCCGCCCATTCGCCGAAACGTTCGCCGATCATCAATGTGGGGAGATTGGTGTTCACGGAGGGAATCGTCGGCATGATGCTGGCGTCGGCCACCGTGAGGCCCGAAATGCCCGAAAATCGCCCCCGCGAGTCGACGGCCGCGTCGGGGCTGCCCTCCGGGCCCATCGGCACGGTCCCGGACGGGTGGTACCCCGAGTCGTTGAGTCGCTCGACGTAGCGGTCGAGCTCGGCGTCGCTCGCGAGCACCTTGGGGCGCGGCCAGAGCGGCGTCGCAAGCTTCCGCATGGCCGGCGTCGCGGCGAGGTCTCGCAGGAGCTTCGCGCACTGCACCGCCTTCTTCCGATCTCCGGGATGCTGGAGCAGGTTCGAGGTGATGACCGGCGCTACCTCGGGCCGCGCGCTCGTGAACCGAATCGTCCCGTGGCCCTCGGGCTTCCCGATGTGAGCCATGAGGGTGACGACGGGCACGTGCACGAAGGGCGTCGGCATGCCCGAGCCCCCTTGGAGCTGGAGGTCGCCGGGCCGGAGGCTCCCCTCGCTCGTCACCCTCAGCATCACCTGGATGATGGGATCGTCCTTGCTCACGAAGCGCGACGTGGGCCAGAAAAAAAGAGCGATTCCGGGATGATCCAAGAGGCGCCGGGCCACGGCGGGGACGTGCGCGAGGGGCTCGACACCGATCGCGCGGACGTCGTCCTCGTGGCCGATGCCCGAGCGGAGCAAGATGCCGGGGGTGCTCACCGCGCCTCCCGAGAGGACCACGTGATCGGCGTGGAGGTCGTGCACGCGCCCGTGCGTCGACACCTCGACCCCGCGCGCGCGCTTCCCGTCGAAGAGCACGCGGCGCACCGTGGTGCTCGGCACGATGCGCAGGTTCGAGCGCGCGCGGACCTCGGGGGTGAGGTAGGCCTCGGCCACGCTGATCCGCCGCCCCTCGATTTTGTTCATGGGCTGCGGCCCCACGCCGAGCGGCTCCGGGGCGTTGTGATCGTCGCACCGGGCGTGGCCGAGGTGGGTGGCGGCCTCGATGAGGGCCACGTTCCAAGGCAAGAGCTCGCGCTCGGGGTGGCGGCGGATGGGCAGGGGCCCCGAGCTTCCGTGGTAGGGCCGAGCGCCGAAGTCGAGGTCGTTCTCCATGCGCAAGAACGCCGGGAGGCACGCCTCGTACGACCAGTCGCGGAGGCCGAGCTCGGCCCACTCGTCGTACTCCCAGGCCTGCCCGCGCAGCGCGATGCACGTGTTCACCGCGGAGCTCCCGCCGACGACCTTTCCTCGCGGGTAGAGGAAGGGGAGGGAATGCGGGTTCGGTTTGTGGCGGAAGCCCCAGTCGTGCTTGCGCATCGAGTTGGTCTTGCCGTTGGCGAGATCGTCGGGGAGCCCACCGACGTAGTCGGGCCCGGCCTCGACGAGCACCACCTCGAGCTTCGGATTTTCGCTCGCGCGCGCCGCGATCACCGCGCCCGACGTGCCCGCCCCGACCACGAGGAGCCTCACGGGCGAACCTCGTGGATCACGCCGAGACGCCCGTTCCGATGGGGCAAGAGACGCCCGTCCCGCCGAGCCCGCAGTACCCGCCCGGGTTCTTGGCGAGGTACTGCTGGTGGTAGTCTTCGGCGTAGTAAAACGGTGGAGCGTCGACGATCTCGGTCGTGATGGGGCCGAGGCCGGCTCGGGTGAGGGCCTCCTGGTAGGCGTCGCGCGAGACCTCGGCCTCGCGGCGCTGCCCTTCGGAGACCACGTAGATCCCCGAGCGGTATTGGGTCCCGACGTCGTTCCCTTGGCGCATGCCCTGGGTCGGGTCGTGGCCCTCCCAGAACGCCGCGAGCAGGGCCGAATACGGGATCGACTTCGGGTCGAACACGACCTTCACGACCTCGTTGTGGCCGGTGAGACCGCTGCACACCTCGCGGTACGTCGGGTTCTTGGTGAAGCCTCCCGCGTACCCGACCATGGTCGCGTAGACGCCGTCGAGCTTCCAAAAGAGCTTCTCGGCGCCCCAGAAACAGCCGAGCCCGAAGACGGCCTCCTCGAGGCCCGCCGGGAAGGGCGGCACGATGCGGTTTCCCGAGACGAAGTGGAGCTCGGGCACGGGCATCGGCGTGTCGGTCCCGACGATGGCCTCTTCGCGCGTGGGCATGCGCGGCGCACGACCGAAAAATCCCATGCCGAGACTATCGGACACACGCCGCGTTCGGGCAAGCGCGACCGTGGCTCACGGGCCCTCGGGCACCTGCCTCGCGCGCTTCACGTCGACGAACGCGCGCACCCTCGAGGCGACCTCGCGCACCTCGTAGTAGGCGCCCTTCCTGTACCTTCGAGCGTCGGCGACGACCCCCTGCGACTCGAGCCCCAAGGCGTGGGCCAAGTAGAGCGCTCGCGGCAGGTGAAAGGCCTGGGTCACCACGACCACGCGGTTCATGCGGTAGGTGCCCTTGGCCCGCGCCATCGAGCTGTACGTGTCGAGCCCGCGCCCGTCTTGGACGAGCGCGTCCTTCGGCACTCCGTGCAAAACGAGCCACGCGGCCATCGCCCCGGGCTCGTCGTACCCGGGCTCCGCGTGATCGCCCGTGAGGAGCACGGTCCGCGCGACGCCGCGGCGGTAGAGCCGGAGGGCCGCCTCGAGTCGATCGCGGAGCACGTCGCTCGGGCGGCCGTCGGGGAAGACCTTGGCGCCGAGCACGAGGATCGCGTCGGCGTGACGGACGTCGTCCTCGGGCGTGATGCGCGTGACCCCGTCGCGGTAGACGAACGCGCTCGGCACGGCCGTCCCGAGGGTGAGCGTGGTGAGGAGCGCTCCGATCGCGAGCCGGATCCGCTTCGATCTCGAGAGGTTCGCGAGGCGTGCCACCACGGTCCACATGGTATCGCGTGGTGGGGCGAGGTGCGAGCGAGGGGGAGCCCTCTCAGAAGGCGAGGCGGTACCCCAGATCGAACGACGCCCCGGTGAGGGGCTCGGACGACGTGTCCGAGGCCACGGCGGCCATGCCGCGGAGCGAGCCCTCGAGGTACGCGAAGCCGGGGCCGGCCGCGGCTTGGCCGCCCAGGGTGAGCCGGCCTCCGAGGGCGGTCCCGGTCGCCGTCGTTCGGAGGAGCCCCTTCGCGAACGACGCTCGTTGGAGAGCAAGCTCGGGCGCGGCCGCGACGTAGGGGGAGAGCGTGCGGCTCGGGAAGAGGCGCAGCGCCACCGGGAAACCGAGGACGACGTTGGTGTGCGACGAGACGTCCCCCGGGGGCGCGCCGTCGAAGCTCGGCGCGTCGATCGGGGCCGCGTCGAAGCGCGCGATCGTCACGCTCGGACCGAGCGCCACTCCGAACGTCCGGGAGAGGGGCGTGCGGTAGGCCGTCGCGAGCGTGAGCTGTCGGCCTCCGTGGCCCGAGAAGAGCTCCCCGAGGCCGAAGCCCGCGCCGATCTCGAAGCCCCGGGGGCGGATGCCGTCGTCGTCGCGGCGTGGGGCGCGGGGCACCGCTTCGGCCTCGCGGGTCGGGGAGGCGTGGAGCACCGGCGACTCGGTGACCCTCGTGCCCTTCTGCACGCGGAGCACGAACGGGCGCGCGGTGCTCGGGTACGCGAGGTGCACGACGAGGCGCGTGCCTTCGCGATCGACCCGCGTGACGGTCACGCCGTTCGTCGCGGTCACCTCGACCCCTTCGGCAGAGGCAGGTGCACCCGACGGCTCGGCGAGGTCGATCGTGACGCGCCCTTCCCCGTCGCGCCCGCCTCGTTCGGCCGCGCCCACGCGGCGCGCGAGGGGCTTCGTCACGGCGGGGAGCGTGAGCGTCCCCGGGGACTTCGCGACCTCGGCGCCGCGCGCCTTCGGGTCGCGCGCGTCGAGCTGGCACACGACGCCGTGAGGGCGCGTCCCGTCGACCTCGGTCGTGCCGGCGGAGCCGTCGATCGTGCAGACCACGTCGGAGGGGGTGACCGCGAGCCGCGCGAGCCCGGGGGTCGTCTCCGAGAGCGCGACGCTCGCGACCACCACCTTGGCGATGGGCCCCACGGGGCTCTCGAACTTGTCGTCGTCGATCGACGATACCCTAAGAAAATAGGCTCCGACGGGCAGGTTCTGCGCGTCGAGCTCGGTCACCTTGGAGGGGACCACCGTGTCGCTCACGAGGTCGTCCATGGACGGATCTCGCGCGACGCGGACGCGGAACGAGGCGGCCTTGGGCTTGCCCGCGAGCCCCGAGTCCGCGTACCGCGCGACGACGCGCGCCTTGCCCGCCGCGTCGGCGAAGACGACCTCGGGGGGCGCCGAGGCCCACACCGGAGCGGCGGGGAGGGGGCGCGGGGGCGTGGGTGGCTTGCCGCTCTCGGCCTTCGAGCCGAACCCCTTCGCCACGGTGACCGTCGACAAGGCCGCCGCGAACGCCGCGCTCCCACCGTGGACGGCGAGGCGCGTGGTCTTCTGCGCGTCGACGCCCACCACGGCGTCTCCGCTCGACATCGTGACCTTCGCCCCACCGCCGGTCTCGACCGTGAGGGGGCGTTTGCCCGAGAGCTCGCCGAGGCGTGCCTGGAGCGCACCCGAGACCAGCGTCGCGTCGGCCGGTTGTTTCTTCGCGGCGCCCTGCACGTCTCCCAAGATGATGACGAGGCTCTCCTCGCCGATGCGAATCTGGGTCTCGTCGCGGAACGTGACGTTCGCGGACGACGCGTTCGCCGTGCTCACGCGGTTCGTCCGAAAGAGAGGATCGTTGAGCTCGGCCGACTTGGTCGCCGCGGCCTGAACGGTCACCTTGTTGCGCACGAAGGTGACGCGTGCGTCGGGCGAGGTGCCGAGCTGGCTCTTCGGCGGCAGGTGGAGCACGGTGCCGGGCTTGAGCACGTGGGGGACCGGGCCCATCCACGGGTTCGCCTCGTGAATGAGCTCGACGGCGCGCCGGTCCCCGTAGGCCTTCATGGCGACGCTCACGCAGTCGTCGCCGGCTTTCGTGGTGTAGTCGCTGTTCGCCGACTGCGCGAAGGCGCTCGACGGGGCCAGAGCGACGAGGGCAAGGAGGAGGGCGGAGTTAAGGATTCTCATGTGTTTCTCATGGGTTAGCGGCCTCGCCGGACGAGCCGCCTGACCTTCTTCACGATCTCGTCGTCCGTCGCCGAAGAGAGCGCGACGTCGCTCGCCCCCGCGCGGACCAGGGTCGCCGTTTCGGCGGCGCTCGCCGCGTCGACGGCGAGCACGGGCACGCGCGCGAACGCGCCTCCACGGGTCGAGGCGATCTTGGACTCGGCCGAGGCGTCGTGGCTGCTCGCCACGACGAGGGCCTTCGCGGACGCGGCGGAGCCGTCGGCGGGGGCGCCCTCCGACGCGTGGATCTCGGCACGGAGGCCGTGCACCGCGAGCGCCGTGCGCAGCGCGGACGCCCGGGCCGCGTCGGCCCAGACGACCACGGTCTCGGAGGAGGTCGCGGTCACGCCGTCGCCCGAGGACTCCGCGGCACGCGTGACGCCGGTGATGGCGCGATCGCTGCGCGAGAGCGCCGCGTTCCGTGTTCGCTCTTCGGCGGCGCGGTCCTCGAACGAGGCGACGTCGGTGCCCTTGGCGATCGCGGCGAGCTCTTCTCGAAAGGCGCGCGCCGAGGGGCGATCTTCGGGGCGCTTGGCCAACGTTCGCCGCACGAGCGCCTCGAGGCCGCGCGAGACGTCGGGCTTCGTCCCGGTCTCTCTCATCGACGGAGCCTCGACGAACATGTGCTGCACCATGAGCCCCGTCACCTCGACGGCGTCGAACGGCAGGCTGCCCGTGAGCGCCTCGAACAGCATGACCCCGGCCGAGTACACGTCCGAAGGCGCGGAGACCTCGGCGCCCTTGCACTGCTCCGGAGACATGTACTGGGGCGTGCCGCGGATCGTGCCGGTCTCGGTCAACCGCTGCCCGGCGCTGCCTCCGTCGTCGAGGTAGGCGATCCCGAAATCGAGAACCTTGACGCGGTCTTGGCGGTCCTTCCCGGTCACGAGCATCACGTTCTCGGGCTTGAGATCGCGGTGCACGATGCCCTCGTCGTGGGCGGCCTCGAGCACGGCGAGCAGCTCGTCGAACACTCCGAACGTGCGGAGGCGCCCGAGCACCTGACCCTTCTCGCCGACGAGGTCGGAGAGGGGCGTGCCGTTCACGAGCTCCATGACCATGAAGAGGTCGCCGGAGTCCTCGCCGAAATCGAGGACGCTGACGATGCCGGGGTGACGGAGCTTCGCGAGGATGACGGCCTCGCGGCGGAACCGGGCGCGAAACTCGGGCTTCGCGGTCCACTCGGCCTTCAAGAACTTCACGGCGACGGCCTCACCGAGCGTGGTGTGCGTGCCCCGGTAGACGACGCCCATGCCACCCTCGCCGAGCACGGCGTCGAGGCGGTACCTCCCGGCCACGACGTGCCCTAGGCGAGGGTCGGGGAGCTCGTGCCCGCAGATCGCGCACTTGCGCGGGTCTTCGAGCGGCGTGCCGCAGGAGGGGCAGGGCGGGCCTTCGTGGCCCATCGACGACGGGAAGCTCAACGCGGACCTCGGTTCAGGTGAGGAGCTCGAACAGCTCGACGGGCTCGCGTTTTCCGCGGAGCGGGTGGGGGCCGAGGGCGCGCAGCTCGTAGGTGTCGCCCGCGGCCTTGGCGACGTCGCCGGTGACGAGCGTCTGGCCTGCCTGCGCGACGCTCTCGAGCCTGGCGGCCGTGTTCACGGTGTCGCCGATCGCCGTGAACTCCATGCGGGTCTCGCTGCCGAGGTTCCCCACGAGCGCCTCGCCCGACGACACCCCGATGCCGAGCTTCACGTCGAACTCGAAGCGCTTCTTCCACTCGGCGGCCTGGGTCTCGACGAACCTGTGCATGTCCTCGGCCGCGGCGAGGGCACGTGCGGCGTGGGTCGCGCGGGCGGGGTCGCCCTCGGCCTCGGTCGCGCCGAATACGGCCATGATGCAGTCGCCCATGAACTTGTCGACCATGCCGCCGTGCCGGAACACGACCTCGGTCAAGATCGAGAACACCTCGTTCAGGAAGCCCACCACGGCCTCGGGCGAAGAGCGCTCCGCGAACGACGTGAACGACGCGATGTCGGCGAAGAGCACGGTGACGGGGCGCCGCTCCCCTCCGAGGCCGAGCGTGCGCGTGCCCTCGGCGATCGAGCGCGCGATCTCGGACGGGAGGTACCGCGAGAGCTGCGCCTCGGTCTCTCGCTTCTTGGCGAGCTCCCTCTCTCCGTCCTCGATCGAGGTCGCCATCTCTCCGAGCGCGCCCGCGAGCTCCTCGAGCTCGTCGCCCGTGTGTACGTCGGCCCGCGCCGAAAACTCCCTCTGCCCGTAGCGGCGCGCGAGCCTCACGAGCGCCTCGATGGGCCGCGTCGAGCGCGCCGCGAGCCATCCACCCGCGAGCACGGCGACGATGGCCACCGCGAGCACGGCGAGCACGAAGGCGCGCTGGGTGGCGCGGAGCGCGGCCAGGACCTCGCTCTCCGGGCGCTGCACGACGACGAGCCACCGGTGCCGACCGAGGGTCGAGTACGCCCCGCGCATCGCGTCCCCGTTCGGTGCGGCGTACGCTCCCGTGACTCCCTGGAAGGGGACGTCCCACGGGATGGTCGTCGGGTCGAGGTGCGAGAACATGTACTTTCCCCGCAAATCGTCGCCCACCTTGACCCACGCGTTCTCCGGAGCGGCGATCACCGTGAGCTTCTCGTCGAGGAGAAACACGGCGTTGGGGCTTCCGAGCCGCTCGCTCGAGACGGTCCCCACGAGCTCGGAGAGCGCCCCACGAGAGACGAACGCGCGCACGAAGCCGGTATGCTGACCGCCCGGGGCGACGAGGGGCACCGTGTACGAGAGCTCGTCCTTTCCGTCCCGCGGCCGCTCCACGGTCCACACCCCGCCCGCCCGGGTGGCGCTCTCGGCCAGCGCGTCGGTGAGCTTGTCGCGGGGCACGTCGGGCGTGGCTCCGCCCTTCGGCGTTCGCACGATCGCGTCGATGTAGGCGCCTGTCTTGTCGTACACGACGATGTACGCCAGGTGTTCGGTCGCGATGGCCTCGCTCCGCGCGAGCGCGACGAGGTTGTCTCCCGCTTCGCGATCGCGCTCCGACTGGAGCGACGCACCGACGAGGAGGTGGCCCGTGCGCGTCGCGGCGTCCGCCACGTGGCTCACCGTGACCGCGACGGACTTGGTCACCTGGGTGGCCACCGCGCCCTGCAGGGCGTTCTCCGACTCCATGAGGCCGTCGCGTTGGAGGCGCAGCGTGACCGGGCCGAGGGCCACGAGCGGAGCCAGCGCCACGCCCAAGAGGACGAGCGACCACTTCGTTCGAAGCGATAGCCCCCGCGCCGGTTTCGTCATGGCCTGCCCCAAAGCAGATATCGTGCCGACACGGCGCCTCGCTTCAATCTCGTAGGCCGCGGCTCTCGCGCAGGCCGTACCGCTGCACGAGGCGGTGGAGGTTCATTCGGTCCATTTTTGCCTTCCTTGCCGCGCGGCTCACGTTCCCCTGGGCCCAGTCGAGCAGGGCGGTGAGGTACGCGACCTCGAACTCGGCGAGCACCCGCTCCTTCGCGTCCCGGAACGACAAGCTGAGGTCGGGATGCCGCATGTCGGAACGAGAAGTCTCGGAGGGCTCCTCGCCGGACGCGCGCGCCGCGACCGGCACCTCGGTGCTCTGGAGTACGATGGTGCGCTCGACGTAGTTGCGCAGCTCGCGCACGTTGCCGGGCCACGGGTGGGCCGAGAGGTTCTCCAAGAGATCCCTCGTGAAAAGATGCGAGTGCTTCGTCGCGTCGAGGGCGTCGAGGAAGACGTTTACGAGCAGCTCGATGTCCTCGGGCCGCTCGCGCAGCGGAGGGATGCGCAGGGTGACCACCGAGAGGCGGAAGAAGAGGTCCTCGCGGAAGCGCCCTTGGTTCACCTCACGCTCGAGCTGTCGGTTCGTCGCCGCGACGACGCGGACGTCGATCTTCCGCGTCTGGGTCTCGCCGAGCCGCCGCACCTCGCGAGCCTCGAGCGCCCGGAGGAGCTTCGGCTGCATCTCGAGGGGGAGCTCGCCGATCTCGTCCAGGAACACCGTGCCGCCCTGCGCGGCCTCGAACGCGCCCATGCGGTCGCGGTCGGCGCCGGTGAAGGCGCCGCGTACGTGACCGAAGAGCTCCGACTCGATGAGGTTCGGCGAAATCGCGCCGCAGTCGACGACGACGAACGGCTTCCTCGCGCGGCTCGAGCGCTTCACGATCTCGGTCGCCACGAGCTCTTTGCCGGTGCCGCTCTCCCCCTCGATGAGCACGTTCGTGTCGTGGGCAGCTACGCGCTCGAGCATCGCGAAGAGCTTCTGCATCGCAAGCGAGCGCCCGTAGAGCTCACCGAACGTCGGCTGATCGAGCACCTCGACCTGAGCGAGGCTCGCCACCTCGGTCACGCGCACGCGGGAGTCGCCCAGGTCGAACACGGCTTCGGGGGAGGGGAGCTCGGCGTCGTGGAAGCGCACCCCTTGGATGGAGGTCCCGTTGGTCGAGCCGGTGTCGCGGACGCGCCACGCGTTCTTCTCTTTCAGGAGATGAAAGTGGAAGCGTGACACCGAAGGATCGGCGAGCACGAGGTCGTTGCTGGGGTGCGACCCGATCCTCACGCGCTCGCCGTCGACCGTCACGGAGCGCGCCTCGGGGCGGCCTGCCTCACGCTCGACCGTGAGCCGGAGACGCGGAGCGGCGACCGACTTCGCGAACTTGAGCTCGGTGGCGATCTCGGTGGCGAGCTTCGGGGCGGACATGCCGAAATAGAGTAGTCCAGTGTATTCCGTTGCGTGTCGGAATCCGCGGATGGGCGCGACAATATTGCGCGAACGGCATGTGCGACGGGGTGCGCGAGGTCGCGACACCTCAATGCGATGCGCAACGCATGCGTCGATCGCGCAGGTGAGGTCCGCGCGCCTCGGACGATCGGCGGTCCCTCCGTCGCGGAGAATTTGCGGGGCGCGGCGAGCCGTAGCGTCGCGCCCGTGCCCGATCGGCATTCGTACCGAGGGAGGGCGCCGCGCGGCACGGAAGCGGCATGGACTTCGCCCGGATCGCCAACGTAATCTGACCTTCGCCGTGCGCGGCCCCTCCTTGGGCTGCCCGGCTCCTTCGTTCGCCAGGAGCATCCGTTCAATGAGAGCCCGCAGTCTGCTCACAGCTTCCCTTGCCACCCTCGCCCTCACGACCCTCGCCGAGCACGCTCGGGCGCAAGCGGCGGCCCCGCAGGGCTTCGCCGTCAGCCGGTTCGAGCCCTCGGAGCGCGGCAGCGAGTGGTTCGCGCAAGACTCGATGGACTACCGCGGCAAGGTGCGGCCCTCGATCGGGCTCGTCGGCGAGTACGTGTATAGGCCACTCGTCATCTATCGCGAGGACGGCTCCATCCAGAACTCGGTCGTCCGTAACCAGCTGCTCGCGCACCTCGGCGCCAGCGTCGTGCTCTTCGAGCGGCTTCGCCTCGGCGTGAACCTCCCCATCGCCCTCTACAACGACGGCCGCAACGGCCCGTACAAGGGCGTGGGCTACGTGGCCCCGCAGAACGAGCAGGGCATCGGCGACCTGCGTTTCGCCCTGGATTTGCGCCTCTTCGGCGAGTCCGACGGGGCCATCCGCCTCGGCATCGGCTCGCGCTTCTGGCTCCCGACTGGCAGCCAGTCCGACTACCTCGGGGACGGCTCGGCTCGTATCGCGCCCCACATCAACGTGGCAGGTGACATCGGCTCGGCGTCGAGCGCGTTTGCGTACTCGGCCCGTCTCGGCACCAACATCCGCCTCCGCGATCAGCCCTTCGCCGACGCCGCGGTCGGCAGCGAGATGTTCCTCGGTCTCGCCGCCGGCGCCCACGTGCTCGACCGCAAGCTCATGATCGGCCCCGAGCTCAACATGTGGACGACGCTCGGCTCGAACCCCGACGGCACCGCCTCGGCGTTCGGGCGCAAGAGCACGCCCGTCGAGATCCTCGGCGGGGTCCACTACACGGCCGGCCCCGTGCGCTTCGGTGGAGGCATCGGCACGGGCCTCACCCGCGGCTTCGGCTCGCCTCAGGCGCGTGTCCTCCTGAACGTGGAGTACCAGCCCGAGGTCCAGGTCAACGGCGACCGCGACGGCGACGGCATCCTCGACAAGGACGACGCGTGCCCCGACGTGAAGGGCGTGCGCAGCGACGATCCCTCGCAGAACGGCTGCCCCCCGGCGGCTCCCAAAGACACGGACGGCGACGGCATCCTCGATCAAGACGACGCGTGCGTCGACGTGCCCGGCATCAAGACCGACGACCCGAAGACGAACGGCTGCCCGTCGGACAAGGACAAGGACGGCATCTGGGACAAGGACGACGCCTGCATCGACGTGCCCGGCGTCCGTCAGCAGGATCCGGCCAAGAACGGCTGCCCGGCCGACAGCGACGGGGACGGCATCGTCGACGCCGACGACGCGTGCCCCGACAAGCCCGGCATCAAGACGGGCGACGCGGCGACGAACGGCTGCCCGGATCCGGATCGCGACAAGGACGGGGTCAAGAACGACGTCGACGCGTGCCCGGACGAGCCCGGCAAGGCCGACCCCGACCCGAAGAAGAACGGCTGCCCCAAGGCGTTCGTCCAGGCGGGCGTCATCAAGATCCTCGACCAGGTCAAGTTCAAGACGGCGAGCGCCCAAATCCTGCCCGGCAAGGACAGCGAAGAGGTCCTCCAGGCCGTGCTCAAGGTGCTGAACGACCACGCGGACATCAAG
This sequence comes from Myxococcales bacterium, assembly GCA_016712525.1. Taxonomy (NCBI): domain Bacteria; kingdom Pseudomonadati; phylum Myxococcota; class Myxococcia; order Myxococcales; species Myxococcales bacterium. The sequence goes on along the minus strand of JADJQX010000007.1, from coordinate 2,197,456 downwards.
CACATCAACGTCGAAGGTCACACCGACAACAAGGGCGTGCCGGCGGCGAACAAGAAGCTCAGCGCCGACCGCGCGGCGTCGGTCGTGAAGTGGCTCGTCGCGCACGGCATCGACAAGGCGCGCCTCTCGAGCGCCGGCTACGGCCAGGAGAAGCCGGTCGACTCGAACGAGACCGAGCAGGGGCGCCAAAACAACCGACGCGTGGAATTCCACATCACGGACGAGAAGCCCGCGGACTCGAAGCCCGAGCCCGCGAAGCCTGCCGCGAGCGCGCCCGCGAAGCCCGCGGCTCCCGCGAAGCCTGCGGTGCCTGCGAAGCCCGCGGCTCCTGCGAAGCCCGCGGCTCCCGCGAAGCCCGCGACCCCCGCGCCCAAGAAGTAGGCGCCAAGGTCCCGCGGTCCTGATCGTCGATCGGGACCGTGGGGGCATGTGTGTGCGGAGACGGGGTGCCCGGCTGGGGGTACCCCGTTTCGGTTTTGTGCGCCGCTTCCTCGAAATGCCTTGAGTATCCGCTATTTACGCGCCGAGGCCCCGGGGCCCCGCGCGCAGCGTGCGCAGGCTCTGGGCGACCAGGACGAGGTGCGGGAGCGTGAAGGCGGAGGCGTAGAGCACGAGCGGGAGGCTCGGGCTCCGCGCGAGCAACACGACGAAGAGGGAGGTCGCGAGGGCGCGGGCCACGAGGTCGCCAGGGCCGAGCGTCGCCCGGGTGCGCACGACGACCTGGGCGTACGCGAGCGCCGCCGGGACGACGAGGCCGAGGCTCACGTGGAAGGCGAGCTCGAAGCGAAGGACGTAGCGGAGGAGGCCCCAGTGCGCGGCGAGCAGCAGCGCGTGGGTGGCGAGGGCAGCGAGCGGTGGCGCGAGCAGACGGCGTGCGCCTCGGAGCGACTCGAGCGCGACGACGATCGCGCCCGCGTAGAAGCCCCAGCCCAGGATCCCGATGACCGGGACATGGAAGATGCCGGAGTGTGACCAGTGCCAGAGCCCCGCGTGCACGGCGATGGGCTCGATGAGCGCCGCGTCGAACACCACGATCCCCATGACCATGGCGCCGAGCCTGAGGGCCGACGCTCGCGGCGCGATGGCCTTCGCGATCTTGGTCGCCGAGAGCACGACCGCGGGCCAAATGAGGAGCACGACGAGCGGCACACGATCGAGGAAGACGTGCCAGCCCGGAGAATAGGCGTAGTACTCGTAGAGGCGGATGCACGAGTCCTCGCCGAGGAACGCGCCCAACGCGACGAGGCCCGCGTCCCTCAAGGTCGCGCGGCGATCCCCGTCCACGGCGACGAACACCGCGAGCACGACGAGTGAAAAGAGCTCGACGAAGAGCATCGTGCCAGCCATATCGCGGACGGCCGTGCGGGTCGAGGCAACGCGAGCGTCTCGAAAGGGGAGGGCCCGTGCCGCCCCGCGGGCGTCGTGGTAGACGCCGCCTCGCATGAACGAGGCCCTCTCCGCCCTGCGGTTCCACATCGTCGCCATCGCGGCCGCGGCGGCGCTCGTGTTCGGCGCGCTCTTCCGCGAGCACCTCTTCGTCGGCGTTTCGCTCGTTTGCGCCCTCGACTGGTGCCTCGTGAACCTCCTGAACCGTGCGACGGACGTCGAGGAGGACAGGCTCAATGGCATCGTGGCGACCGAGCTCGTGGCCAAGCACGCCACCTTCATCGTCCGCGCGAGCCTCGTCGTGCTCGTCGCGTCGCTCGTGCTCGGGTTCGTCGTCACGACACCCGCGCTCGCCGCTCTCCGGGTGCTCTTCCACGCGCTCGGGCTCGGGTACAGCTTTCGGTACGTGCCGGCGTTCGGCCGCATGCGGGGCCGCGTGGGGGGCCGATTCGTCCGCTTCAAGGACCTCTACGCCCTGAAAAATGGCGTCTCCGCGTTCATGTTCGTGCTCTCGGTCGGGTTCTATCCTCTCCTCGCCGAGGGGCCTCCGCGGGTCATGAGCGGCGCGGCCATCGCCGTGCTCATGGTCTTCTTCTTTCTCTTCGAGCAGAGCTTCGAGGTCCTCTACGATCTACGCGACGTCGAGGGCGACACCGCGGTCTCCGTGCCTACCTACCCCGTCGTACATGGGGTCGACGCGGCCGGTCGCATCGTCGTCGCGTTGTGTCTCGTGCCGATCGTGATCCTCGTGGCCGGGAAAATCACGCGCGTCCTCACGTTCCGCGAGCTGCTCATGGCGGCGGCCCCGATCGCGATGCTCGTCTTCGTGCGCGCGCGTGGCCCATCGAAGGTGAGCCGCGCCGACTGCATCGGTGTCACCTACGCGGGCGCAGCGCTGCTCGTCATCTACCTCGTCGGCACGACGCTCTGGGCTCGCGCCGGTCTCCCGCGCGACCTCTTCTGAGGCCTCGAGGCTTTCGCGCTCAGAAGCCGCGCTGACGGATGCGCCGGACGACCTGGCGATAGAACGCCTTGTGGTCGAACGTCTGCAGGTTCTGGCCGTCGATGTTGAGCTGCCCCACCTCTTTCAGGTGATCGGCGGGGATGCACTGCATGAACGTGCCCCACTTCGCGCTCTCGACCGTGACGAGCCCGTCGTTCACCTTGACCGGGATCCCCTGCTCCAAGATCACGGCGCTCGGCAAGAGGAACGCCTGCGCCGAGTCGAGCTTGGTCGGCTCGTTGGGGTAGATGCCTCCGTCGCACACGCCGAGCCCGGTGCGCAGGTTCGATCGCCCCGCGTAGCTCTCGTAGACGACGCCGGCGTCGTCGCGGTACTTCGGGTTGAAGGTCTCGCGCATGTACTTCTCGCTGATGCCGACGAGCTGCGCGCGGAGGTTCGGGTCGTTCTGGAGATCGTAGGCCGTGCGCTGGAGCACCCTGAGGATCGTGCGCGTCGCGTTGTCGAACGTCTCGGGAGAGACGCTGGCGATGCGGAGCACGATGTCGGCGATGAAGCTCCCGCGATGCGGGGTCGAGATGGTCGTGACCGACGCGATTTTGTCGCCGTAGCCGAGGCCCTCGGGGCTCGCCAGGACCCGCGCGTCGAGGCCCCCTTGGCTGTGCCCCACGAGCGCCACCTTCGCCTTGCCCGTGCGGGCCAAGATGGCGTCGATCTGCGATGCGGCCTCGCGCGCGCGCACCTCGCTCGTCTGGTAGGGCGACACCTCGGTGACGTACACCTCGGTCTCGCCCATCTTGGCGAGGTCGTCCTTGATGCCTGCCCAGTACTCGACGCCGATGGGGCCGACGTTGAGCTCCTGGAAGCCAGCCATGCCGTGCATGAGCACGATCGGGTAGGGGGCTCCGAGCTTGGGTTGCGACGACGTGGGCCCGGAGGGATCGGGCGAATCGACGGAGGGGGGCGCGGGCGCGGGTCGTACCGTCGCGGAGGCCTGGGGCGGCACGGCGTCGGGCGTACCCTCGGGCGGCGTCTCCGAGCCGCAGCCGACGAGCACACAAAGACCAAGGATTTTTCCGAGCCCCGAGAGTCGCATCGCGCAGAGGTCCCCTTCGTGCGGCTTCGGTATACGAGCGCACCTCCGGGACGGTCAACGCGACGCGCAGCGATAGGTACGACCTGGTAGGTGGCATGCGACATGAGGCGACATCCGCTCACGCTGCATCACCGCCCAAGACCGCTGGGTTTTGCCTGACTCCTTGATTCCACGCGCTCGGCGTGACCAAAACCGAGGCCCTCATGCCCACGTTCGCCACCCTCACGTCCGCGTCCGACCCCCGGTTCGAGCCCTTTCGAGACCTCCGCGACCGTGACGCGCGGGGGCGCGACGGTGAGTTCATCGTCGAGGGCGAGGTCGTCTTGCGCGCCGCGCTCGCGGCGAGGCCCGAGCTCGTGAGGGTGGTGCTCTTGCTCGACAAGCGACGCGAGAAGCTCGCCGACGCCCTCGCGCTCCTCCCCGAGACGACGCCGGTCTTGCTCGCCGACGAGGCCACCATGAGCGAGGTCGTGGGTTTCCCGATCCACCGCGGCATCCTCGCGCTCGCCCGGCGCCCGGCGCCCGTGACGGCCCGGGATCTGCTCGGGAGCGTGGGGCCTCGCGCGGTCGTCGTGGGGATCTCCGGGGTGACGAACCACGACAACGTCGGGGGCATCTTTCGAAGCGCCGCGGCGTTCGGCGCGAGCGCCGTCGTGCTCGACCGGGCGTCGTGCGATCCCCTCTACCGCAAGGCGCTGCGGGTCTCGGTGGGCGCGTCCTGCCGCGTGCCGTTCGCGTTCGTGGACAGCGAAGCCGAGCTCGTCGACGCCCTCGTCGACGCAGGCTTCACGCCGTACGCGCTCTCGCCGCGTGGCGCCGAAGACCTCCGGGACGTACGCATCGACGCGCTCCCGGAGCGGGTTGCCCTCGTGTGCGGAGCCGAAGGCCCCGGCCTCTCCGACGTCACGCTCGAGAGGGTGCGTGGCCTTCGCATGACCATGGCCGAAGGCTGGGATTCGCTCAACGTGTCCGTGGCCGCGGGCATCGCCCTCCACGCGATGTCGCGCGCGCCCCTCCGCTCACGAACGACCTAGAAATTGTAGGTCATCGTGTAGCGCTGGCACACGTTCTGGGTCGGCTTCACGCGGAAGTACACGTCGGACGCCTCGTCGATCGTGCCCGTGCAGTTCCAGTCGACCTTGATCTCGCTGGGGGTGCCCGCGCAGCAGCCGTGGAGGCCGATGTCCGAGTCTTTCTTGACGCCCCCGCCGCACGACTTCACGTCGGTCGTGGATCCGTTCGATTTGCACTGGATGAAGACGCAGAACTCGAGCGCCTGGCCGTCGAGCTTGAAGACCCCGTCCTGGCGGCAGAGCGTCTTGTCGGCGAGGGTGACGCGGTACATGTCGGTGTCGGCGATGCCTCGCACGACGCCGTTCACCGTGGCCTTGTTCTTGTCGCAGTCGTCGGTGTTGGCGAGCGCGCGCGCGGTCGGCTCGGTCCCGCCGGGGTCGTTCGCGTCGATGCAGCCCGAGAGGTCGTTGCCTCCGTCGGGTTGGGGACCGACACCCGAGTCCTCGTCGAGCCCTCCCTCGAACGCAGGAGGCAGGGGCGTGGCCGAGTCGCGCGTGGTGCTCGCGTCGCGCCCGGTCTCGGTCACGTCGCCCGCGTCGGGTGTATCGCCGTTGCTCGTGCCACATGCCGAGAGCGAGACCGCGACGGCCACGAACGCACACGCCACGCACCCGAAGGACAGTCGTTTCATGAGGCCTCTTGTTCTCTCGGGCGTAGCCCAACTGGCAAGGAAGACGTTCAGCGATTCAGTTTTTACGAAAAGCTCCGGCCCCGCAACGCGAAAGCCCATGACGGAGAGCGTCAACCACCACGTGGGCGAACGTGAGTGACGCGCTGCTCCTCGGCGAGCGCCTCGCCTACTTGGTCACGATCGTCTTGCAGCCGATGACGACGCGGATCTTGCTGTCGGGGTCGGCTTTCATGTCGGCGCACGCTTGCCCGTTCAGGATGACCTTCGTCGGGTTTTGCGGGTCGTCGTACGACCAGCCGTTCTGCGGGTTCTGCGGGATGGGCGCCTCTTTGCCCTGGCCGTTCGTGTAGAGCACGTTGACCTTGGTCGGGTCGATGGCGCCCGCGCCCTGGGGCTTCTCGAGGGTGAACTCGCACGAGGCGACCTTCTCGCGGATCTGGTTGATCGCCGCGAGGAAGTCGTCGCGGATCTGCGCGGCCGTCTTGGCTCCGGGCGTGACCTGGAAGTGGCAGGGCTTGCCGGTGGTGTTCGTGTCCGACCAGGCGGGGTTGCATCCTGGCTCCGGGGCCCCGCCGGCCTGGGCGGCCTGACCGAGGAAGACCTCGTCGTACTGGTCGACGCGCGCCGTGGGGTTGCCCACGCCGACGACGAACACCGTCGCTCCCGGGGTGCCGTTCTTGGCCTCGTTGATCGCCGCGATCACGTCGGCGTTCGCCTGGGGCTGCGTGAGGTTCGCGGCGTTGGGCACGCCGTCCGTCATCATCACCATCACGTACTTCCCGCCCGGGAGCACGGGCGCTTGCGGCACGTACGACGTCAAGATGGGGCGCTGGCCACGCACGGCCGCCGCGAGCGGGGTGCCCTGCGCCGGATACACGGGCGGGCTGAGGCGGCCCTTCAGCGCCGTCGCCTGCGTCGCGTCGACGAAGCCGATGGCCACGTCGGTCTGGGCGCTCGGCTTCGCGGTGTTGCTCGAGAAGAGATACATGCCGACCGCGAGGCTCGGATCGGGGCGCGCCGCGAGACCGTCGAAGAAGGCCTTGAGCGCGCCGCGCACCGCGATCCACTTCTTTCCCGAGGACTGCGTCGCTTGGTTTGTCAGGTCTTGCCGGGGCGTCGTGGTCTCGGGATCGATCTCCCGCTCTCCGGCGACGTACGCGGTGCCGTCGAAGCCGTCCATGCTGCCCGAGCCGTCGATGACGAGCATCATGTAGACAGGGGTGCGCTTCGCTTCGGCGGTGGCGTTCGCGCAGCCGCCGTCGAGGTCGAACGGGTTCGTTCCGCCGTCGCCTCCGGTGCCCGAGTCGCCGAAGTCGCCCGGGGGCGGGAAGGTGACCGTGCCCGCGTCGAAGCCCGCGTCGAACGCGCTGAGCGGCTCGGACGAGCCACACGCGGGAGCGAGGAACGCCGTGAAGGCGGTGAAAGAAAGAGCGAGGGAAAGGGCAGCCGTCGGCCGAGGACGAATCGCCATGATGGAGAGTTTCGTACCACGCGCGTTCGTGCCGTACCCCTGGAAAAATATGCTGGATCCGCCATGGACCACGCCACGGCGCGAGCGACCAAGCACGCGGCGAGCGCGAGTCTCGACGAGGTCTCGCCGGGGCTTCGAGTGTGGCATCGTCGCGCCATGGCCACCCTCGACGCACGCGACGTGCGCACCCCCTCGGGACCCATCCCCACGAGGGTCTACCTCTCGGACCACGGCGGCGGAGCCACGCTCGTGCTCGCTCCCGGCGCCGGCGCGTCCCAGGCCCATCCGTTCCTCGTCGCGGTGAGCTCGGCCGTGGCCGACGCCGGCGTGCACGTGGTCACCTTCGACTTCGCATACATGGCTGCGGGCAAGAAGCTCCCCGATCGCATGCCCGCGCTCCTCACCACGTACACGGCCGTGCTCGAGGACGTGCGCGAGCGCATGGGCGGCGCGGTCTCGGTCGGTGGAAAGTCGATGGGCGCGCGTGTCGCGGCGCTCGTGCGGGCCGCCGAGCCGGAGCTCGTCGCGTACGTGGCGCTCGGGTACCCGCTCTGTCCGCCCGGGCGCCCTGCCGAGCGCGCTCCCCGCGAGGCCGTGCTCGCGAAGGTGCCGGGGCCAGCGCTCGTCGTCCAGGGCGAGCGCGACGCGTTCGGGGGCAGCGACGTCATCGCCGAGGTGCTCCGCGGGCTCGATCCCGAAGGCTCGCGGTGGTCGCTCGAGGCCGTGCCCGGCGCGGATCATGGGTTCGCGACACCGAAACGCGGGCGGGCCGCGGACGCCGAGCCGGTCGAGCTTCGGATCGGGCGCCATGTGGCGGCGTTCGTTCGCCGGGTGTCCGGCGTGGATGGTGTCTAGAAGTGTATGAAATGAAAGCCTTTTGTGCGCTCTTGCCCGCCTCTTTCACGTTCCCACGTAGGATTCGACCATGACCGAGCGCCAGGTGTCCTTCGACACCCAAGACCCTTTCGTTCGACCGCTCGTCGAGGGCTCGGCTCGTGCCGCGCTCGAGCTGTTCGACGAGCACCCCGGCCCCGCCGGTGTCACCCAGGTCGTGTCCGAGCTCCACGCGTTCGCGGGAGAGATGGCCCGCACGCTCACGTCGCAGGTCGAGGCCGTCCGGAGGCTCCCCATCGCGTGCACGAGCGGCTGCTCGTATTGCTGCCGGGGCACTCCGGTGCTCGTGTCCGCGCCCGAGGCGATCCACCTCGCCGAGCACCTCCGTGCCACACGCACGCCCGACGAGCTCGCCGAGGTCGTCGCCCGCGTCGAGGCCACCTTCGCCCGCGTGAAGGACCTCGACATCGACGCGCGCGCCGAAGAAAAGGTGCCGTGCCCTCTCCTCGACGAGGCCACCGGCGCGTGCACCGTCTACGAAGCCCGCCCCGTGGCGTGCCGCGCCTACAACTCGTGCGACGCGGCCCGCTGCGCCGAGGCGCACGACGCGGGCCTCGCGAGCCCCGTGCTCCCCTCGAACCCTATCCTGTTCCAAGCCACGCACGCCGCCGGCTTCGGGCTCATGCTCGCCTCGCGCCTGCGGGACCGCGAGACCGGGCCGTACGAGCTCGTGAATGCGCTGCGGACCGCCCTCGCCGAACCCGGGGCCGCGGCGGCGTGGCTCGAGGGCCGCCCGGTCTTCTCCCACACGCGCCTCAGCGACGAGGGCGCCATCGCGTACGGCGACTTGATCGATCGCCTCGCCGACGACTTCCGCGGGGGCCGCATGCGCGACACCGAGAAGGCCGCGATCCGTGTCGATCCCGACGCCAAGCGCCGCGACCGCAACCGCCGCAAGGCCCTCTCCAAGAAGCGCTGAGGCCACGTGCGCCCCGTCGACCGCTCACGGTTCCTCGAGCTCACGCGCGCCCTCGTCGCGAAGAGCCGCGTTACGGCCACGGCCACGGCCGCGACCGTCGTCGTCGCCGCGTGCGGCCCCGGTGGTGCCGTCGATGGCGCGCCCGTCGCGATCCCGAAGCAGCCTCTCGCCCCGTCGCGCGCGGTGCCCAAGGTCGCGAGGGCCGCGTCGTCGGGCCTTCCCCGCGGTGAGGTTCCTCCCGCGCCCACCGACGAGGGCGACGACGAGCCCGACGACGACATGCCCGACACGTGCGGCGAGGTCGACACCCGCAACGTCGCTCGGCCGCAGGGCGCCTGCAACGACGCGACCCCCGTCGCGGTCGTGTGCAGCGGATGCGCCAAGGTAGGGTTCGGTGCGACCAAGTGCGCCTCGCTCTCCAAGGCCCTCAAGCCCAAAGTCGCCAAGGCTGCCGCCGACTGCATCGCCCGGCTGCCCCCGTCGTGCGATCCGTGCGCCATCTACGCCTGTGGAGACCGAGCCATGAAAGCCTCGTGCCCCGACCCTTCGGCCGACGCCGAGTGCCGCGCGCTCCAACGCTCGTGCCCTTCGCTCTCCCTCGACGTGTGCTCGAGGTACGTCTCGGCGCTCGTGCCCGCAGCACGCGCGCGCTTCAAGACGTGCATGACGGGTTGCAGCCTCTACTCCTGCGCGGAGGGCCTATGAGCCGCCCCCCGATCGACGGCGCCACCGTTCTCCTCACGGGTGCGTCGTCGGGCATCGGCCTCGAGCTCGCGAAGCTCTTCGCCGCGCGCGCCAAGGTGCTCGTCCTCGTGGCGCGCCGGAAGGACCGCCTCGCCGCGCTGAAGGCCGAGCTCGAAGGCGCGCACCCCTCGCTCGTCGTCCGCGTGGAGCCGTGTGATCTCGGTGTGCCCGACGAGGCGACCGCGCTGGTCGCGCGCCTCGAGCAGGACGGCGTCCACACCGACGTGCTCGTGAACAACGCCGGGATCGGCGTGATGGGCATGTTCGACAAAGCGGACCTCGGGCGGCTCCGCGCGATGATCGATCTCAACGTGACGAGCCTGGTCGCGCTGACCCACGCGTGCGTGCGTGGCATGGTCGAGCGCGGTCGTGGGGGCATCCTCAACGTGAGCTCGGGGGCGGGCCTCACCTTGATGCCGGGCTTCGCGGCCTACGTCGGCTCGAAACATTTCGTCACGGGTTTCTCCGAGGCCCTGCGGTGCGATCTCTCGGGCACCGGTGTGACCGTGACGCAGGTGTGCCCAGGCCCGGTCGCCACCGAGTTCGAAGAGACCGCAGGCAATTTCACGGGCATGAAGGTGCCGGGCTTCATCGAGATCTCGGCGGCCCACTGCGCGCGGTCCGCGTTCTCGGGCTTCGCGCGCGGTCGGGCCATCGTGCTGCCCGGCTTCGTCATGAGCGTGCTCCTCTCGCTCTCGGCGTGGACGCCGCGCTGGCTCGTGCGCGCGTACACGGCGTTCGGCGCGCGCCTCCTCCGGGAGAAAGAGGTCGCGAAGCGCGCTTCGCCCTGAGCGCGAGCGGAAGCCGCGACGCCCTGGGAGGGAGAGAGCCTGGGACGGGGCGTCGGGCTCCGAGGGAGGCTCGTTTCTTTCGCGTTCGTCAGGCCCGTGCCTTTACTTCTCGCCCCCGCACGCCCACATTGGCACCGTGCTCACGTTCCGCTTCGGCAAAATCCCCGTCCAGGTGCACGGCTCGTTCTTCTTGACGATGCTGCTCTTCAGCGCCGGAAACCTGCGAAATCCCGGCCTCGTCGTCGGTTGGATCGTCGCGGCGTTCGTCGGTGTGCTGATGCACGAGCTCGGCCACGCGTACGCAGGGCGCCTCTTCGGCCTCTCTCCGGCGATCCAGCTCCACGGCATGGGCGGGTTGACGACGTGGATCGCCGGCAAACGGATCTCTCCGGCCAAACAAATCGTGGTGAGCCTCGCGGGCCCCCTCGTGGGCATCGCGGTCGGCCTCCCGCTCCTTCTCCTCGCTCCCAAGCTCTCCCTCAGCCCCATGCAGGCCGCCCTGCTCGACGGGGTCATCTTCGTGAACCTCGGGTGGGGCATCTTGAACCTCCTCCCGATCCTCCCGCTCGACGGCGGCAACATCATGGCGTCGCTCTTCGTCATCGTGTCGCCCAAGAGAGGCGAGGCGGCGGCGCGCTTCGTCTCGATCGGCGTCGGTGTCGCCGTGGGCGCGTTCGCGCTCTACTCCGGGGTCCTCTTCGGAGGGATCCTCGCCCTCCTCTACGCCGTCCGCAATTTCCAGGCGCTCCGGGCCGGCCGAAAGGCCGAGGTCGACGAGGTCCCGCTCGCGGCCGCCATGGCCGAGGCCTACGCGGCGCTCGAGCGCCAAGACGGCGCGACCGCCATCCGCATCGCGGAGCCGATCCTCCTCCAGACCTCGTCGGACGAGCTCAAGGTCACGGCCATCCGCGTCCTCGCCTACGCCCGTATGCTCGAGGGGCAGTGGGGCCACGTCATGGCGATCCTCGAGCGGTTCTCGCCCGTCATCGGGGCCGAGGACCTCGGCAAGTTCGAACGCACGGCCGAAGAGCTCGGCCGAGCCGAGGACGCCCGCCGCATCCGGCAGCTCCGTTTGGTCGAAGAGGGCGGAGTGCCGGCCTGAGCGCTCGCGGGCGGCGCAGCGGTCGTTCCGTTAGTACTGGAATTTCGCAACCCCGCGAAGGAAAAGGGGAAGCAAGGCGTGCACGCCCGAAGGATTGAGGAAGAATCTTAGGGCGACCCCGTATACGTCCGAGGAACGCGCCTCATGACCTCCCGCACCTCACGCCCCGAAGATCTCCTCGTGCCGAGCGCGGCCTCGTCGCGTGAGCTCGGCGAGGAGGAGTCGGGTGTTCGTGCGAGGAGCGCCGAGAGCCGCGCCGCCGAGAGCCGTGCGCTCGCCGCGCAGCTCGAACGCGAGACCCGCGCGCTCGTGCAGGGGCTCGAAGGGGTGCGGTTCGCGTTCAACGGGCGCTCGGGTGCCGCCGTGCGTGCCCTGAAGGGCCGCGCGCAAGCTCTCGCGCACGTCCGCGACGGCCTCCTCCAAGTCCTCGGCGCGTCGGCGTCGGCTCCTCGGCTCTTCCGGGACGGGAGCGCGTTCGTCGACTACCTGCGAGGGGTCGTAGCCTGGGCGCACGCCACGCTCGAGGCCATCGGCGAGAACGCGCGCGCGCTCGGTCCCGGGGTCACCCACGAGCTCCCGAAGGACCTCACGCTGCGCGTGGAGCTGGCGAAGGGCCTCCACTTCGACGACCTCGTCGCCGAGGTCGAGGACGAGCTTCGCCGCGCCGGCCAGTACGATCCCGAGATTGACGCGGTGCGTTCGGCCATGGCGCGCCTCGTCGCGGTCGCGCGTGCGCTCGAAGCGTACACCTGAGGCCGGCATTTCGGCTTGTCGTGCCGAGCCGCTCCCATAGGCTGTCGGGCATGGTCAAAAAGCGTGTGTTCGAGGTGCTCGCCGAGACGGTCAAGCGGCATGGGGCGCGTACCGCCCTCAAGGTCAAACGTGGCGGCGCGTGGCGCGCGACGAGCTGGGAAGGGTACCTCGCGAACGTGCGACGCGCGGCGCGTGCGCTCATGGCCCTCGGCCTCGAGAAGGGCGAGTCGGTCGTGCTCATCGGCTTCAACTCACCCGAGTGGGTCACGGCGAACGTCGGCGCCATCTTCGCCGGGGGCGTGCCCGCGGGCATCTACACGACGAACAGCCCGGCTCAGTGCCGGTACATCGCGGCCCACTCCGGGGCGCGGGTCGCCTTCACCGAGAACGACGCGCAGTCGAAGAAGTTCCTCGAGGTGCGCTCCGAGCTGCCGAAGCTCGTGGCCATCGTGCAGATGAACGAGCCGCCCACCTCCGAGGGCGTGCTCTCGTGGGACGAGTTCCTCGCCAAGGGCGACACGGTGACCGACGCCGCGCTCTCCGCTCGCATGGAGGAGCAGTCTCCCGACGACGTCTGCACGCTCATCTACACCTCGGGCACCACGGGCGACCCGAAGGCCGTCATGCTGTCGCACGACAACTGCACGTGGACCGCGAACACCCTCGTCGAGACGCTTCGGTTCGGCTCGGACGACGTGAGCCTCAGCTACCTCCCGCTGAGCCACGTGGCCGAGCAGATGCTGACGGTGCACGGGCCGATGCGCATGGGCTCGACCGTGTACTTCGGCGAGAGCCTCGAGGCCCTCGGCGAGAACCTGAAGGAGGTCCGCCCCACGTTCTTCCTCGGGGTGCCCCGGGTCTGGGAGAAGATGCAAGCCAAGATGGTCGCCGCCGGCGCGAACGCCCCGCCCGCGCGGAAGAAGCTCGCCGCGTGGGCGCGCGGGATCGGTCTCGCGTCCGGGTACGCCGATCAACGCGGCGAGAAGCGCCCCTTCTGGTACCCGGTCGCGAAGAAGCTCGTGTTCGACACGGTGCGGGAGCGCCTCGGCATGGACCGACTCCGCGTGGCCGTCACGGGGGCCGCGCCGATCTCGAAGGACACGCTCGAGTTCTTCTTGAGCCTCGGCATCCCTCTGCTCGAGGTGTACGGCATGAGCGAGTGCACGGGGCCCGCGTCGTTCTCGGCGCCCGACGCGTACCGCACCGGCAAGGCGGGCCGCGTGGTGCCCGGCACCGAGCTCAAGATCGCCGCCGACGGCGAGATTTGTTACCGGGGTCGGCACGTGTTCAAGGGCTACCTCCACGACGCGGAGGCGACCGCGAACGCCATCGACGCCGACGGGTGGCTCCACTCGGGGGACATCGGCACGGTCGACCGCGAGGGGTACGTGCAGATCACGGACCGCAAGAAGGATCTGCTCATCACCGCGGGCGGAGAGAACATCGCCCCGCAGGTCATCGAGGGGGCGCTCAAGGCGCTCCCCGTCGTGGGTCAGGCCGTGGTGATCGGCGACCGCCAGAAGTTCCTCGCGGCGCTCGTCACGCTCGATCCCGAGCGCATCGCGCGCGAGTGCGAAGAGTGCGGGAGCTCCGCGCGCGACGTGCCCACGGCGGCCAAGGACCCGGTGTTCTTCGCGCACCTCGAGCGCCAGATCGCGACGGTGAACGCTTCCCTCGCGCGCGTCCAAACCATCAAGAAATTCGCCATCTTACCGCACGACTTCTCGATCGAGGGCGGCGAGCTCACGCCCACGATGAAGATCAAACGCAAGGTCGTGAACGAGAAGTACAAAGGCGAGATCGAGGCGCTCTACGCCGGCGCCGACTGAGCGCGAGCGCCTCGGGTAGGAAGAGGTCCGGCGACCTTTGGTCTTTGGGCCTCGCGCGTGTTTCGCTTCGAAAACGGTGCGCCCCACGGAGGTCTCCTCCGCGGGGCGTCGTCGTTCGTAGGAGGTGGCTCTCAGCGCGCGCAGGGCTCGGTGTAGCGGCCCACCCACACGCCCTTCGCGTCGGTCTTGTCGTAGCCGTCGCTGTAGAAGCCCCGGAGGCCGCCGCCCTCGTTGGTCTGGCGATTTCCCCACGCGCCCTGGAGCGCGCCGTCCCCGTAGGTGCCCCCGAAGAGGCCGCGGTGGGCGCCCTCGTTGGCGATGAACTTACCGAAGAAGACATTCTTGTCCTTGGCCTTCGCGTAGCCCCAGATGCCCTTCGCGCGCCCGATGCGCTGGCCCGAGTCGTCGAGGACGGAGGCCTTCAGCTTGCCTACGCCGGGCGCGAGCTTCGACCAGTGGCCGAGCACGAAGCCGTTCGTACACCCGGGCGCGTCCGGGTAGCCGATCCACGCGAGCCCGTTGCGCCCGTCGCCGAGCGGCGCCACACCGCCAGCGTCCCGCGCGAGCGTCGAGAGATCGATGTCCGTCGTGAGCGCGTTCGTGCGCACGTGCAGCGTCATGGCGTTCTGCGGCACGGCGATGCGGAGCAAGAGCCCATCGACCGCGGGGTACGTGCGCGACGTGAAGGACACGACCTTCGGATCGGTGCGGGTCGCGACCGCGTCTTTGTCGTCGAACTTGAGCGTCCGCGAGACACCGACGACGCCGGCGTCCACCGACACCGTGCCCGACCAATCGATCTTCTGCGGGATGGTCTGCGCCTCGGCCGCGTCTTGGGCCTTCGGGAGGTGCCCCCAGACGAGCATGAGCCGGAACGTGCGCGCGGCCGCAGGAGGCGCCGGGAGCGCACCCGCGGGGTCGGCGAAGCGCTCTTCGAAGTCCGCGAGGCCCGACACGTCGGGATCGGCGAAATCGGGGGCCTCGTCGCCCGTGCCGAGGCCACCGTCCCGCGCGAGGGCCGCTTGGATCTCGGCGACCTCGTCCTGATCGGGCTCCGGGGGCGTCGTCTCGGAGGTGCAGCCGGCGAGACCGGTAGCCGAGACGGTGACGAGCGCAGCGACGATGGCGAGACGGTTCATGAGGGCTCCTTCCGAGGGGACGAGGCGGGAAGTGCGAGCGCCGTGCCATCCAAAAAGAGGCAAAAGAACGGCAAATATCGTCCTCGACGCGCCCGCGGAGGGCCCGGGTGCGCGTCCACCCGAACCTCGCCACGTCCACCCCTTCGAGGGCGGTCACCCGTCGACGCGAAGGACCCCGCGGCACAAAAACGCGTACATCTCGTCGACGATGCGGGCCTCGGGGAAGTCGAGCCCTCGCATGACCACCTGGTAAAAGAGCTCTTTCATGGCGCCGAGCGTGAGCACCGCGTAGATGCGCACGTCGCCCGGCGCGACGACGCCGAGGGCCTGCCCGTCGCGGTAGGCCTCTTCGAGGATGGTCGCGAGGGCCTCGTAGAAGCGGAGGAGCTTCTTGTCGAGGTCGGGGTCGAGGCCGACCGCGTCCGAGAGCAGGATCTTGGTCGTCGCGCGGTCCTCGAGCAGGGTCGCGACGATGCCGCGGATGTTCTCCGTGACCTGGAAGGCGACGCTGTTCTGGGCGTGGTCCGGGTCGACGCGGACGAACGCGCGCCCGAGCCTCGCGAAGGCCCCGTCCACGATCTCCTCGAAGACGGCGCGCTTGTCCTCGAAGTAGAGGTAGAACGTGCCGCGCGCGATGCCCGCCGCCGCGACGATGTCGTCGATCTTGGCCGCGTGGTAGCCGCGCTTCGCGAACACGTCGCGCGCGTGCGTCAGGATTTGAGCCCTGCGCTCGGCCTTGTCCATCGGATGAGCCACGCGGCCCTCATACCTGGTCCGAGCGCGGTTGTCTCTCGTCGATGCGGGCCTTGGCGCCAAGGTACGACCTCGTGGGATAGGTCGGCGAGGCGCATCGCGTGCCCTATCGTGCTTGCGCGGCCGGCAAAGCAGTGGATAGTGGCCCCATGCGCGCTCTCTCCCGCCGTCGTGTGCTCCTCGGAATGGGTGGTCTCCTCGCCGCGGCCTGCGGCTCTGCACCCGAGACCGTGCCCGAGCCCACGCCGCCGGCACCCACGCCGACGCCCACGACGACGACGCCCCCGCAGCCCGCCGACGCCGGCCCGGCCGACGCGTCCAAGCCCGACGCGAAGGAGCCGCAGATCTCGCCCGAGGAGCTGCTCTCGACGGTCGACGCGATCGTCGTGCTCATGATGGAGAACCGGAGCTTCGATCACTTCCTCGGTGCCCTCAAGAGCGACGCCACCTACGTGAACAAGGCGACGGTCGAGGGCCTCTCGGGGACCGAGTCGAACGCGACGGCGAGCGGCGTGAACGTGCCCGTCTTCAAGATGGACAACTTCACCCCCGAGGATCCGCCCCACAGCTTCGAGGCGGTCCACGCGCAGTGGAACAACGGCAAAAACGACGGCTTCGTGAAGGAGCACGCGGGACGGAGCGAGCGTGAGGTCATGGGCTTCCACGACCGCTCCCAGATCCCGTTCTACTACTGGCTCGCCGACAACTTCACCGTCTGCGACAACTGGTTCGCCTCGGTGCTCGGCCCCACCTGGCCGAACCGCTACTACCTCCACGCGGCGACGAGCGACGGCAAGAAGGGCAACACGCCCTTCGTCACCGGCGGCCCCGACACGATCTGGGAGAAGCTCCGCTCCGCCGGGAAGTCGTACAAGAACTACACGGCGAGCGTCGTCGCTTGGTACACGGGCGGCTTCGTCGGGAAGCTTTTGTCGCTGAATCCCGTGAAGCAAATGTCGGAGTTTTTCGCCGACTGCCGCAACGGGACCTTGCCGAACTTCAGCATCATCGACCCCGACTTCACCTCGAACGACGATCACCCGTCGCACGACATTCGGCAGGGGCAGGCGTTCGTCGCCAGCGTGTACAAGGCGCTCGCCGAGAGCCCGCAGTGGAAGCGCGTCCTCTTCGTCATCACGTACGACGAGCATGGCGGCTTCTTCGATCACGTCCCGCCGCCGAAGACGGTCGACCAGCTCGCCGAGTTCCAGCAGCTCGGCATTCGTGTGCCCGCGTTCGTCATCGGCCCCACGGTGCGCCGCGGCCACGTCGAGAAGGGCGTGCTCGAGCACGTGTCGGTGCTCTCCACCGTGAAGACGCGCTTCGGGGTGACGCCGCTGAACCAGCGCATGGCCCAGACGCGCGACCTCTCGTCGTGCATCGACCCGGCGTTCTACAAGAACCCGCAGCCGCCGCCCCCGAACCCGCCCAAGGTGACCGTCGGGCGCGTGCCGACGGGCATCGGGGTGTCGAGCCAGCCGGACCTCGAGCGCATGGTGGCCGACGGGACCATCCCGGACTGGGCCATCGTGGATCGCCGCTCCGCGAAGGTGCGCTACCAGGCCTTCCTCGACGAGGCGGTCCGCGTCGGCGCGGTGCGCGTCGAGTAGTCGCGAAGCCGAGGCGGATCGCTCCGAGCGGCGCACGGGCGCGTCGCGTATGACCGAGGCATGACAGTCCCGGCGACGTGTGCGGCTCAGAATGCACCGTATGACGGTGCGTCGTGGAGTGGGGTATTGGCTCGGTCGTGCGTGGCTCGCGGCGTTCGGATGGAAGGTCGAAGGCGGCCCTCCCGCGGTGAAGAAGGCCGTGGTCGTGGCCGCCCCGCACACCTCCGCGTGGGACTTTCCGTTCACCCTGGCGACGGGCGCCGTGCTCGGCCTCGAGATGTCGTGGCTCGGCAAAGAGAGCCTCTTCCGCGGGCGGCTGCGCGGCGCGGTGATGCGCTGGCTCGGAGGCATTCCGGTCGATCGCGCGAAGCGGTCCGACGTGGTCGGGCACGTGGTCGACCTCATGAACGAGCGTGAGTCGCTCCACCTCGTCTTGGCGCCCGAGGGCACCCGCGGCAAAGCCGATCGCTGGAAGACCGGTTTTTACCACATGGCCCAAGGCGCCGACGTGCCCATCGTGCTCGGCTACCTCGACTACGCGCGGAAGCGCGCCGGCCTCGGGGAGCTCTTCTTCCCCACGGGCGACATCCACAGCGACATGCGCAAGATCCGTGCATTCTACAAGAACGTGACGCCCAAGCACCCCGAGCTCGTGGGCGACGTGTCCCTCGGCACCGAGCCCACGTTGGGCCCTGGCCTCTTCGGTCAGAGCCCGCGGTGGGGCACCGCGTAGGCGGCGTCACGTCCACTCTCTCGAAGCGCGGTCCGGCTCGGGTCGGTGCCGCGCTTCGTCGTTTTTGCGCCTTCCGGCCACCGTGGTCCGCCTGCGCCACGCACGGGTGGCGCGCTCCCGCCCGAGCCGAACGCACGGGCTGCGTGTCACATCACGCGTCATTCGACGCCGGTCGACCTTACGTGCCCTCAAGAAACCTTTTCCCCTCGAGATTTCCAGGCTATCCCTTGGGCGACTGACACGTCAGTCTAGTGGCGTCGGCCACGAACTGACACGTCAGTCTAGTGCTTGGAAGAACCGCACGGCCTCGTCGGTCGTAGCGCGTGGAGGAAGAACGCATGGGCACGAGCACCGGGAAAACTCTCGCGATCGGCATGGACGTGGGCTCGACGACGGTGAAGGCCGTGGTCGTCAACCCGGCGAACCGCGAGATCCTCTGGAGCGACTACCAGCGGCACCACACGAAGCAGCCCGAGTACGTGCTCTCGATGCTCGAAGAGATCCTCCGCGCGTTCCCGAACCACCCCATCGACGGGTGGAAGATGTTCCTGACGGGGTCGGGCGCGGCGCCGCTGTGCGAGCCCACGGGCGGCAAGTTCGTCCAAGAGGTGAACGCGGTCACTCTCGCCGTGGAGCACCTCCACCCGGACGTGGGCTCCGTGATCGAGCTCGGCGGCCAAGACGCCAAGATCATCATGTTCAAGACCGACGAGTCGACCGGCGAGAAGACGGCGACGGCGTCGATGAACGACAAGTGTGCGTCCGGTACGGGCGCGACGATCGACAAGTGTTTCATCAAGGTGAACGCGCCGCCCGAGCTCGTCACGACGCTCCGCTTCGACGACTCGAAGCTCCATCATGTGGCGGCCAAGTGCGGCGTCTTCGCCGAGACCGACATCGTCAACCTGATCAAGAGCGGCATCCCCTCGACCGAGGTCCTCTGCTCGCTCGCCGACGCGATCGTCATGCAGAACCTCTCGGTGCTCACGCGCGGCGGCACCCTGAAGCCTCGCGTCCTGCTCCTGGGTGGTCCGAACACCTACCTCCCGTTCCTCCAAGACTGCTGGCGCCTCCGCATCCCGCAGGTGTGGGACGAGCGCGGGTTCGAGTACCCGAAGGACGTGCCCGTCGAGGAGCTCATCTTCGTGCCTCAGAACGCGCAGTACTACGCGGCGTTCGGCGCGGTGATGTACGGCCTGCACGAGGCCGATCACGTGGGTGTGCTGCGCGGGCTCGAGGGCCTCTCGCAGTACATCACCACGGGCCGAAAGGCGCGCCTCGGCGAGAGCGCCGGCCCCCCGCTCTCCAAGACCGAGGCCGAGCTCCGCGAGTTCCGTGAGCTCTACAAGATCCCGAAGTTCGAGGGCGCGACGTTCTCGCCCGGTCAGACGGTGGAGGCCGTGATCGGCCTCGATGGCGGCTCGACCTCGTCGAAGGCCGTCCTCGTCGACTACGAGTCGGGCAAGATCTTGGCGAAGGGGTACCAGCTCTCGAAGGGCAACCCCATCCAAGACACGAAGGAGCTGCTCGCTCAGCTCAAGAAGTACGTGACCGACCAGGGCGCGACGCTCTCGGTGAAGGGCTTCGGCGCGACCGGCTACGCGGCCGACGTGCTCGAGGAGTGCGTGAAGAGCGACGTGAACGTGGTCGAGACCGTCGCCCACATGATGAGCGCCGTGCACTTCTTCGGCGACGTGGACGTCATCTGCGACATCGGCGGACAGGACATCAAAGTCCTCTTCATGAAGAACGGGGACATCTCGAACTTCCGCCTGTCGAACAGCTGCTCGGCCGGCAATGGCATGTTGCTCCAGGCGACCGCAGACTCCTTCGGCGTCAAGGTGACCGAGTTCGCCGACGTGGCCTTCCAGGCCGAGCTCGCGCCGAAGTTCAGCTACGGCTGCGCCGTCTTCCTCGACACCGATCGCGTGAACTTCCAAAAAGAGGGCTTCTCCAAAGAAGAGATGCTCGCGGGGCTCGCTCAGGTCCTCCCGAAGAACGTCTGGCAGTACGTCGTCCAGATCCCGCGCCTCGCCGCGCTCGGGACGAAATACGTGCTCCAGGGTGGCACGCAGTACAACCTCGCGGCGGTCAAGGCCCAGGTCGACTACATCAAAGAGCGTGTGCCCAGCGCCGAGGTGTTCGTGCACCCGCACACGGGCGAGGCCGGCGCGATCGGCGCCGCGATGGAGACCTTGCGTGTCGTGAAACGTAAGGGGAAAAGCTCGTTCATCGGTTTGGACGAGGCCATCGAGCTCGACTACACGACCAAGAACGACGAAGAGACCGTCTGCCACTTCTGCCCGAACGAGTGCAAACGAACCTTCATCGACACGAAGACGCCGGACGGGCGCACGAGCCGCTACATCGCCGGGTTCTCGTGCGAGAAGGGCACCGTCGAGTCCAAAGAAGCGATGCTCTCGCTCGTGGCCGAGCGCAAGAAGATCGCCCAAGAGTTCCCGAACCTCGTCGACTACGAGGCGAAGCGGGCCTTCATGCACTTCTACAACCCGGCGCCGATGCCGGAAGAGGGCTCGCCCATCAAGGACATCGAGGTCCGCAATGGCCTCTTGGGTCAGCGCCGCGTCGAGGTGACCCGCCCGTTCCGGCGCTCGAGCAAAGAGGCGTGGGCCGCGCGCCGAAAGATCCGAATCGGTATTCCGCGCGTTCTCAACGTGTACTCGGTCGCGCCGTTCTTGCGCACGTACTTCGAGGCGCTCGGCATCCCGAAGCAGAACGTCGTCTTCTCGGACGAGACCACCGAGGAGCTCTGGGTCGAGGGCGGCAAGTACGGCAGCATCGACCCCTGTTACCCCTCCAAGGTGTCGCAGGCGCACATCCACAACCTGCTCTTCCACCACCACACCGAGAAGAAGAAGCTCTCCTACGTCTTTTTCCCGATCCTCACGCACGTGTCGAACTTCGTCGCCGACACGATGGACAACGCGTGCTGTCCGATCGTGGCCGGCGCGCCCGACGTGATGAAGGCCGCCTTCACGAAGGAGGTCGACTTCTTCGCGACACGCGGCATCGAGTACCTCGATCCGGCGCTGTCGTTCGAGGAGCCGAACCTCATGGCGCGCCGCCTCTTCGAGACGTTCGAGAAGCGGCTCGGCATCACCGAGGACGAGAGTGACCACGCCGCGCGCGAGGCGTGGAAGGCGCTCACCATCTTCGAGAACGACGTGCAGGACAAGGGGCGCGCCATCCTCGAGACCGTCGAGGCCGAGGACCGCGTCGCGATCCTCATGATCGGCCGCCCGTACCACTCGGACCCCGGGCTGAACCACGGCATCCCCGACGAGTTCCAGGTGCTCGGTTACCCGGTCCTGTCCATTCGCTCGATTCCTAAGACACGTGAGTATCTCGACCGGTTCTACGCGGAGGACCTCGCGGCGGGCACGATCTCGACGCCGCTCGAGCTGAACCACGTGTGGCCCGAGAACTACTCGGTGAACAGCGCTCAGAAGGTGTGGGCCGCGAGCTTCGCCGCCCACCACCCGAACGTCGTCGTGCTCGACCTCTCGAGCTTCAAGTGCGGCCACGACGCGCCCACCTACGCGCTCATCGACGACATCATCGGCACGAGCAAGACGCCCTACGCGGCCCTGCACGACATCGACGCGAACAAACCGAGCGGCAGCATCAAGATCCGCGTGAAGACCTACGCGCACGCCCTGAAGCTCCACGAGGAGCGCCTCCAGGACGCGGGGAATCGGCGGCGCGAGCTCGAGCACCGGCTCGACGAGAAGCGGCTCGAGCTCTTGGAGCTCAAGGCGAAGCAGCTCGCGGACCGACAGATCAAGGACGAGGCCTTCCTCGCTCAGCTCGAGAGCATCCGCGAGCGCGTGCGCGCCTACGAGGCCCCGAAGCGCGCCCCCGAGCCCGAGGAGGGTGTCATCCGCCTCGGAAAGAAGACGAAGGACGGCATCGTCCGGGTCGGCGGCCCCAAGGCCGAGAAGGTGGAGAAGCGGCCGAAACCGCACGAGGCGACGGCCGACGCCGAAGAGTGATTTCCAAGGTCGGCGCCACGGGCGGCGCCGAGCCCGAGCTTTACCCGACGAACGGGATCTCTTGCGACGACAACGGGAGAATCGACATGGGTCAACACGTGACGGACACGGCAGCGACGAAGAAGCGGCTCAAGGTGGCGGGACAGGACCTCGACATCGAGGCCGAGCTCGCGCGCTTCGAGGCCGAAGAGCGCAAGCGCCTCGGCTTGGACGAGTCGGTGCAGCACTGGGTCGAGGACATGGCGAACCTCACGTTCACCAAGTCGGAGAAGGCGGAGATCACCCTCCTCATCGGCGGGCTCACCCTCGCGCACGACTACCTCGTCGAGGGGGCCTTCAAGGGCATCGGCTACAACGTCCAGATGTTGAACGTGCCCGACCAGTCGGCCTTCCAAATGGGGAAAGAGTTCGGCAATCGTGGCCAGTGCAACCCCACGTACTTCACCGTCGGTAACCTCGTTCAACACCTGGTTACGCTGCGTGACAAACACGGCCTGACCTCCGAGGAAATCGTCAAGAAGTTCGTGTTCCTCACGGCCGGCGCATGCGGCCCGTGCCGCTTCGGGATGTACGTCACCGAGTACCGCAAGGCGCTCCGTGACGCCGGCTTCGACGGCTTCCGCGTGGTGCTCTTCCAGCAGACCGGCGGCCTCAAGCAGGCGACGGGCGAGGCCTCGGGCCTCGAGCTGACTCCGAAGTTCTTCTGGGCCCTCGTGAAGGCCCTCTTCACGGGCGACGTGGTGAACGCCATCGGCTACCGCCTCCGCCCGTACGAGGTGAACGCGGGCGACACGGACCGCGCGCTCGAAGAGTGCAAGAAGATCCTCTACGAAGCCCTCGAGCACAGGACGCCCATTTTGACGGCCGTGTGGCGGTGCAAGCCGATCCTCGCCGCCGTGAAGGTGAAGCGCACCATGCCGAAGCCGAAGGTGTCGATCATCGGCGAGTTCTGGGCCATGACCACCGAGGGTGACGGCAACTACCAGCTCCAGCGCTTCCTCGAGCAAGAGGGGGCCGAGGCCGACATCCAGCTCGTCGCCGCGTGGATCCTTTATACGATCTGGGAAGCTCGTCACGACACCGCGGACCGCAAGGATCTCCGCGGCATGGACCACTCGAAGTACGGCCTCGGCGGTCTCGACGGGTTCGGCATCGGGCAGAAGCTCCTCCTGCTCAGCGTGGCCGACAAGGCCGTCCGCGTGCTCTTCCAGACCTTCGCGCACACGATGGGCCTCTACGGGTACAAGCTGCCCGACATGGACCTCATCGCCGACGTGGCGCACGAGCACTACAACAACGATCTCCGCGGCGGCGAGGGCCACATGGAGGTCGGCAAGCTCATCTTGAACGTCACGCAGAAGAAGGCCCACATGACCCTCAGCGTGAAGCCCTTCGGCTGCATGCCGAGCGCCGGCGTGTCCGACGGCGTGCAGTCGGCCATCACGGAGCGCTACCCCGGGAGCATCTACTGCCCGGTCGAGACGTCTGGCGACGGGCGCGTGAACTTCTACTCGCGCGTGCAGATGTACCTCTTCAAGGCGAAGCAGGCCGCCCAGGCCGAGTACGAGCGCGCGCTCGAAGAGAACGGCGTGTCTCTCGAAGAGGTCGAGGCGTTCCTCGAGGCGAACCCGCGCTTCGCGAACGCGCTCCACAAGGCCCCCCACGTGTACGCCGGCAACGCCGCCGATCTCGTCGCCGAGGTGGCCCCGTACATCACGAAGACCCGCGCCGAGCGCCTCCGGGCGCGTGCCTCCTCGTTCGCGTCGGCCACGGTCTCGTTCGCCCGGACTGCGCCCGGTGCCTTGGCGAAGATGATTCGCTCGGCCGTCGCCGAGGCGCCCGAGACGGCCCGCAAGCTCAAAGAGGACGTGGTGCTGCTCTCCGAGATCCGCGCCGCGAAGAAGGCCAAACGAGCCCCCGAGCCCACGCTCGACGCCGCCGCCGAAGAGTGACGAACGGGGCCCGTGCCCCTGCGGCAACCCCCATGTAGGCGAAACGCACCTTGGTCGTCCAAGGTGCGTTTTTCTTTGGTGCCGCACGGGCAACACCCGTCGCCCGTCGTTCCAGCGCGAGGCCCCGATGGCTTATCGTTCGTTCATCGCCGCTTCAGGAGGATCTTCATGTCGACCGTTCGCTCCGTCTTCGTCCATCGTCGTGCTGCCCGCGGCTCGGCGCTCGTGCTCGCACTCCTCGCCGCCGCCTCGCTCTCCGGGGTCGCCTGCTCGCGCTCCCCGGGGGCGACCGGGCAGGCCACGAAGACCGAGCCGAAGACCGCCGCCGAGGCCCCTCGTCCGTTCGGAGGTCTCCCCGTCGCCTTCGAGCGCAACGTCGGCCAAACCGATCCCGACGTCGCGTTCTTGTCGCGCGGGGGAAGCTCCACGGTCTTCCTCACGAACGACGCGAGCGCCGTGTTCGTGATGACCGAGGCCCCGAAGCGCGCCTCGTCGTCGAGCGCCAAGGCCAAGGCCAAGACCAAGGTCGAGTCCTCCCCGAAGCGCGCGGCGGATTCGGTGGTCCGCATGAAGCTCCTCGGCGCGTCTCCGGCGGTGTCCGTCGTCGGGGACGACGAGCTCCCGGGCCGCGCGAACTACCTCGTGGGCGCCGCGCCCTCCCACAAAAAAGACGTACCCCGGTACCAGCGTGTTCGTGCGGCAGACGCCTACCCGGGCATCGACGCCGTCTACTACGGCGGAAAGGACCACGCGCTCGAGTACGACTTCGTCGTTCGCCCCGGAGCGGACCCGAAGGTCGTCACCCTCGGCTTCGAAGGCGCGACCCGTGTCGTGCGTCGCGCGGGTGGTGATCTCGAGGTCGGCGTGGGCGGGGAGAGCCTCGTGCTGAAGGCCCCCGTGGCGTACCAAGTCGTCGACGGGGCCCGCCGTGAGGTCGCCGCGTCGTACGTGGTCTCGGGGTCGACGGTTCGGTTCTCGCTCGGCGACTACGACGCGACCAAGACGCTCGTGATCGACCCGCTCGTCCAGTTCTCGTCGTACCTCGGTGGGGCAGGAGCCGAGCGCATCACGTGCCTCGCGCGGGACTCCGCAGGGAACTTCTATCTCTCGGGATCCACCACGTCGGCGAACTTCCCGAAGAACGGGAACCTTCCGGGGCAAGACACGCTCCGCGGTGGGCGCGACGCGTTCGTCACGAAGCTGAACCCGACGGCCTCGCAGGTCCTCTACTCGACCTACCTCGGCGGCTCGGGCGACGAGCTCATGACCGACGCGTTCCTCGGCTTCGAGACGGGCTCCATGCGCACGTGCGCGGTCGATGCGCAGGGTCGGGCCTACGTCTCCACGACCACGACCTCCGCCGACTTTCCGACCACCGCAGGGGCCTTCGACACGACCCTCGGCGGCGCCCTCGACTCGACGCTCAGCCGCCTCAACGCGGCGGGCAACGCCCTCGAGTACTCGACCTTCGTCGGAGGCTCGTCGAGCGAGTACTGGGCGATGATCGCCATCGAGCCCACGGGGCACGCGTGGATCGTGGGTCACACGGCGTCGGCCGATTTCCCGGTGAAGAGCGCCATTCAAGCCACGAAGGCGAACCCGGGGAACCCCGACGACGCGGATCTGTTCATCGCGCGAATCGTGCCCGACGGGTCGAACACGACCTTCGGCACCTACCTCGGCGGCAGCTCCGGCGAGTACCCGTTCGATCTCGCGCTCGACGCGAACCAGAACCCGGTCATCACTGGCGCGACCTCGTCGACGAACTTCCCCACCACGGCCGGGGTCCTCCAGCCCGCCTACGGTGGCGGCGCCACGGCGGGGCTCCCCCACGGCGACGCGTTCGTCACCAAGCTGAACGCACAAGGCGGGACGGCCACCCTCGGCTTCTCGACGTACGTCGGTGGGAGCGAGAACGACATGGGCCAGTCGGTCGCGGTCGGCGCCGATGGGAGCATCTACGTGGGCGGTGTCACGACCTCCACGAACTTCCCCGGGCAGGTGAGCCGACCGGGCACGACGCCTGCGTTCGACGGGTTCGTGATCAAGCTCAACGCGACGGGCACGCAGCGTGTGTTCTCGCGGCTCTTCGGCGAGGACGGCCTCGACGGCGTCTACGACGTCGCGGTGAACGCCGCGGGCAACATGTTCGTCGCGGGAACGGGCACGCTCGGGTCGACGACGGTGAACGGCTGCGGCCGCCCCGGCGACAAGGGCCTGCTCGGGATGCTCAAGACCGACGGGAGCGGCTGGGAGTACTTGACGCCCTTCGGCGAGGTAAATTCTCAGATCCTCGTCGACGCGAACGACACGGCATACGTCGCCGGTTGGGGTGCGTCGGGCTCGATCCCGCAGATCGGCACCGTGGCCCAGCCCACGTATGGCGGCGGCACGAGCGACGCCTACCTCATGAAGCTCGACAAGCTCCCGAACTCCACGGCGACGGGCTGCGGACCGTGCACCGGCGACTTCGGCGGGGCGGGGCCACGTGCGTGTCCGCAGACGTCTCCGAAGTGCCTGGCTTCGGGCGAGTGCGTCGCGACGGGCGCGTGCAACACCGACACGGACTGCGGTGGTACGACGAGTGGTCGTGTGTGCGACGCCAAGGTCTGCAAAGACGGATGCCGCGGCACGGGCGGCAACGGGTGCCCGTCGGGCAAGGTGTGCAGCTCCACGTCGAACGCCGTGGGCACGTGCCAGAACCCCCCTCCGGACGCGGGCCCCGACGCGGCGCCCGACGCGGCCGTTCCTCCGGTCGACGCGGCCGTTCCTCCGGTCGACGCGGCCGTTCCTCCGGTCGACGCGGCTGCTCCCGTGGATCTCCGCAACGACAATGGTTCGCTCGAAGGCGGTGGTGTGAGCTGCTCGGCGAGCCAGGCCGGTGGCGAGGGCGCGTCGGGGGCCTTCGCGGCGCTCGGTCTCGTGGGCCTCGCGCTCGTCGCCCGCGTTCGCCGCCGCGCGAAGTAGCCATGGTAGGCGCGGGGCGGGTGTTTGCTACGCTCGTCCCGTGTACCGCTCCTTAGGGAAGCTCGGCTCGTTCGGGGTGCCATCCGGTCCGTACACCGGGGCACCCCGTCGTTTCATTTGGAGGAAGCTCCCGGTCGAGGTGCAGAAGCGGCTCGCGCGCTCGCTCGATGGCCGCGGTCGCCCAGCGCCCATCGCGATCGACGTGCGGCGCCCTTCGCGGCTCTACCGCGCGCTCGTGCTCGGCTCCGTCGCGGGGACGCTGGGCCTCGCGGCGCTCGTCGTGGGCTCGTGGTCGCACGTTCAACCTCGCGAGACCATGTTCCTCTACGCGCTCGTCGCGCTCCCGCTCGCGCTCCTGGCGGCCGCGGTCGGTCATCGGTGGCTCGTGCGTGGCGGTGCTCCCCTCGATCCCGGGAAGGTGCTGCTTCCGCTCGATCTCCTCGTGTTCGACGGGCGCGTGCTCACGCTCACGCCGCTCGGCTCCGTCCGTGACGTGGGCGTCGTCGGCGACGGGCCGTCGCTTCGGCTCGTCCTCTCCTTCGAGGCGGGCGACGAGGTCGCGTTCCCGATGCCCAGCACGACGCACGCCGAGCGCACGTACGACGCGCTCGTCGAGGCCCAGAGGACCCTCGAAGAGCTCTCGTACGGGGACGACCTCGCGCGTGCTCTCGATCGTGATCCGTTCTTCTCGGCGCGCAGCACGGAAGCGCTCTCGCGTGCCGAGGTGGCGGCCGAGCCGGCGAAGGTCCCCGGGGTGGGCTGGGCCTTCGCGCTCGCGGCGCTCCTCGCGCTCTTGTTCGGTCGCGGCGCCCACTCGGCGACGAACGAGCTCTCGGATCGTATCCGGTTCAAGCACGCGCTCGTCGCGGACACGGACGAGGCGATGCGTGCGTATTTGGCGGCAGGGGGCCTCCGGCGGCGGGAGGCCGAGCTCTATCTCGGTGGCCGGGCGATGGAACGCCGAAAGTCCGCGGTCCTCGACGCGACGAAGGAGCGCATCGCGCGAAATGAGGCGCTGCTCGTCGCCACGGTGGGCGCGCCCATCCACGACCCTCCGGGGTTCGTGAAGCCCCGCGACGCCGCCGAGTGGAACGCGGCGCACGCCGAGTGCCTCCGCGCCATCACGGCACGTGCGCCCACGTCCAGGAAGGCGCTCCCGTTGCTCACGGCGCTGGTCGACGAGGCGAGGCGTGGTGTCGGCGGTCCCGCCCATCTGGGCGTCCATTTCGAGCGCGCGACGACGGGCATGGCCGTATCGCCGGCGCTGCGAGGGAGCCTCGAGGCGCGCGAACGCGAGACGGCGCGGGCGCTCGCCGTGATCTTCTCCGAGGTGTGCCCGCGGTCGGTGCTCGACGTCCGGCACGTGGCCGAGAAGCTCGCCGACGGGAGCCCCGGGATCCGCGTTCGGTACGCGCTCGACAAGCCGGCCACGCGGACGGCCTCGGGGCAGGTCGTGACGCTCGCGGAGATCCGCTTCGACGTGACCCTCGAGGTGTGGCCGAAAAAACCTACGGGCTTCTCGCTCACCATGCCCGCGCCCGTCGAGGCCCGCACCGCCACCCGGACACCATCGGTCTTTCGCATCGACGATCGCGCGCCGCTCGACGTTCGCCTCCTCGACGCGTTCACCGCGCGCGCCTTCGACCGCCTCTACGACGAGCTCTACGGCCTCTTTTTCGAGGGGAACGTGAAGGTGCCGCTCCCGGGGTTCGCCGAGGTCGAGCGCATTTTCATGCGGTGACGGCCTCGCGCCGACGTGCTACCACCTGCACATGCGTTCATCTCGCGCCTCGGCGCCCGATCTCGACGTCCTCGTCGTCGAGGGGGCACGTCAGCACAACCTCGACGTCCCCCGTCTCGTCATCCCGAAGCGCGCGCTCGTGGTGTTCTCCGGGCCGAGCGGCTCCGGCAAGTCGAGCCTCGCGTTCGACACGATCTACGCCGAGGGCCAGCGCCGCTACGTGGAGACGTTGTCGCCGTACGCGCGGCAGTTCCTTGGCCAAATGGACCGCCCCGACGTGGACCGCATCCGCGGGCTATCGCCGACGATCGCCATCGAGCAGAAGAGCGGAAGCCACAACCCGAGGTCGACCGTCGGCACCATCACCGAGGTGTACGACTACCTTCGTTTGCTCTACGCCCGCGCGGGCACGCAGCGCTGCACGACGTGTGGCAAGGAGGTGCGCGCGCGCTCGGCCGACGAGGTCACGCGCGAGGCCTCGAGCACGCTCGAGGGCAGAAAGGTCACCGTGCGCGCGAGGCTCGTCGAGCACAGAAAGGGCGAGCACAAGGACGTCTTCGAGGATCTCCAGAAGCGCGGTTTTCTCCGTGTGATCGTCGGGGGTGAGCCGAAACGGTTGGACGGGCCGCACCCGGTCCTCAAGAAGAACGAGAAGCACACGATCGATCTCGTCGTGGATCGTGTCACGGTCGACGCGTCGAACCGCGCGCGGCTCGCGGAGGCGCTCGAGGTCGGCCTTCGGGAGGGCAAGGGGGAGGTGCTCGTCGCGGTCGACGGAGAGCCCGAGCCTCGGCGCTTCTCGGCGCACAGGGCGTGCTGCGGCACGAGCTACCCGGAGCTTTCCCCGCAGGCGTTTTCGTTCAACGGGCCCCTCGGCATGTGCCCGGCGTGCGCGGGGCTCGGCGTGCGCCTCGAGGTCGATCCGGGCCTCGTCGTCCCGAACGCGGAGCTCTCCCTCGCCGGCGGCGCGATCGTCCCGTGGGCCTCCGCCATGAGCCGCAAGGACGGGTGGGTGTATCGCATCATCGAAGCCGCCACGAAGGCGGCCAAGGTGTCCCACGACACGCCGTGGAAGAAGATCTCCGCCGCCCAGAAGCGCATCCTGCTCTACGGGATCGACGGCCAGAAGCTCGCCGTCACGTGGGGCAAAGAAGGGAGCGGCAGCCACGGGACCTTCGGCGTGCGCTTCGAGGGCGTGGTGCGTCACCTCGAGCGGCTCTTCCACGAGACGAAGAGCGAGTCGCAGCGGGAGCACTACCGCAAGTTCTTTCGCGAGCGCGCCTGCCAAGCGTGCGAGGGAAAACGACTCCGGCCCGAGAGCCTCGCCGTCGAGCTCGGAGGCACGTCGATCGCCGATCTGTGCCGCATGCCCGTCCGCGACGCCGCGACCTTCGTGTCGGAGCTCGTGCTCGACGCACGCAAGAAGAAGGTCGCCGAGGCCGCGCTCGTGGAGGTGCGGAGCCGGCTCGGGTTCCTGTTGGACGTGGGGCTCGACTACGTCTCCCTCGAGCGAAAGGGGCCCACGCTCTCGGGCGGAGAGGCGCAGCGCATTCGGCTCGCGAGCCAGCTCGGGAGCGAGCTCTCGGGGGTCATGTACGTGCTCGACGAGCCCAGCATCGGCCTCCACCCGCGCGACAACGAGCGCCTCGTGAAGACGCTCCATAGGTTGCGCGATCTCGGAAACAGCGTGCTCGTCGTCGAGCACGACGAGGACACCGTGCGCGCGGCCGATCACGTGGTCGACTTCGGCCCGGGTGCGGGGCACCTCGGGGGCCGTGTCGTCGCCGAGGGGACGGCCGCCGAGCTCGAGAAGAACCCCGAGAGCCTCACCGGCGCGTATCTCTCGGGCCGCAAGCGCATCCCGTTGCCCGAAGCGCGCAGGTCGTGGGAGGCCGCCCTCGTCGTGCGGGGCGCGCGCGAAAACAACCTGAAGGACGTCACGGTGCGTTTTCCGCTCGGCGTGCTCACGTGCGTCACCGGCGTGAGCGGCGCGGGCAAGAGCTCGCTCGTGGGGCAAATCCTACTCCCGGCGCTCTCGCGCGCCCTCCATGGCTCCGACGTTTCGGTCGGGGACCACGACGGCATCGACGGGCTCGAGCACGTCGAGCGGGTCGTCGCGATCGACCAGCAGCCCATCGGGCGCACGCCGCGGTCGAACCCGAGCACCTACACCAAGGCGTTCGATCATATCCGCGAGATCTTCGCTCAGCTCCCGGACGCCCGCGCCCGAGGGTACGACGCGGGGAGGTTCTCGTTCAACGTCAAAGGGGGGCGCTGCGAGGCGTGCCAAGGCGACGGCGCCGTGAAGGTCGAGATGCACTTCCTCTCGGACGTGTACGTGCCGTGCGAGGTCTGCCGAGGGCTCCGCTACTCCGAGGCCACACTCGATGTAAAGTACAGGGGGAAGAGCATCGCCGACGTCCTCCGCACCTCGGTCGACGACGCCATCGAGCTCTTCTCTGCGTTCCCGGCCCTCGTCCGCGTGCTTCGGACGCTCTCCGAGGTGGGCCTCGGGTACATGCTCCTCGGCCAGCCCGCCCCTACGCTCTCGGGCGGCGAGGCCCAGCGCGTCAAGCTCTCGCGCGAGCTCGGAAAGTCGCAGGCCCAGCGGAGCCTCTACGTCCTCGACGAGCCCACGACGGGCCTCCACCCGGACGACGTCCGCAAGCTCCTCGCCGTGCTCCTCCGCCTCGTCGAGCGCGGCGCCACCGTGATCGTCATCGAGCACAACCTCGACGTCGTGAAGTGCGCCGACTGGGTCGTCGACCTCGGGCCCGAAGGGGGCGCCGGGGGCGGTCAGCTCCTCGCCGAAGGGACGCCCGAGGCCATCGCGGCCGTCGCGGGGTCGTCGACCGGGCGCTTCTTGAAGGGTACGCTCGCGAAGGCAGCGGTGTCTCCTAAAGCAACGAAACTAAAGAAAAATTGACGGTCGGCTCTCAGCTCGATCTGTTGGGTCGCCGCCTTGGCTGCTAGGCTCGAACGTCCATGGACTCCTCCGACACCGTGCTCCGGGCCATCACAGACGACGGGAGCTTCCGCGTCATCGCGCTCGAGACGACGAGCACCGTCCGCGACGCGCTCGCGGCCCAGAAGCCAGCGTCCGCGCTCCGGCGAACGTTCGCCGATTTTCTCACGGGCGCCATCCTGGTGCGCGAGAGCATGTCCCCCGAGCTGCGTGTACAATGCATCCTCCAGGGCGACGACGGCCGCTCCCGCCTCGTCGCGGACGCCCACCCCGACGGCACGACGCGCGGGCTCGTGCAGCTCGCGCAGGGAGCCCAGGGGTTCTCGGTGAACGAGAAGGGCGTGATGCAGGTGGCGCGGACCCTCAACAACGGCGCGCTCCATCAAGGGGTCGTCAGCGTGGCGGGCCACGGCGGGATCGCCGGCGCGTTCATGGCCTACATGCAGGACTCGGAGCAGATCACGACCATGATCGCCGTGGGCACGCACATGGTCGACGGCGAGGTCGCCGCGGCGGGCGGGTACCTCGTGCAAATCCTCCCCGATTTCGCCGAAGGGCCGCTCATGGTCATGACCGAGCGCCTCAAAGACTTCCAGGACATCGTGCCGCTGCTCGCGCGTGGCGCCGCGTCGCCGGAGGCGCTGCTCTCGGAGACGCTCTACGGCATGGCGTACACGCGCGTGGGCGAGCGCAGGATCGCGTTCGGGTGCAACTGCAGCTCCACGCGCCTCGCGGCGAGCCTCGCGACTTTGCCGAAGTCGGACATCGAGTCGCTGCTCGCGGACAGGCGCATG
The DNA here is from genome assembly GCA_016712525.1 of Myxococcales bacterium. Lineage (NCBI taxonomy): Bacteria > Pseudomonadati > Myxococcota > Myxococcia > Myxococcales > Myxococcales bacterium. Next base: position 2,165,138 of record JADJQX010000007.1, on the reverse strand, counting down.
CTCGAGATCGAGTGCGAGTTCTGCCGAAAGGAGTACTCGTTCGCGCCCGAGCAGCTCCGCGGGCTCCTCGACTCGAACTGACGCTCGCGCCCGCGAATTTGGCGCGCGAGGGCCGAGATCTTCCGTACGATGTCGGCACATGTACCTCTTCGAGAACGACGAGCATCGAGAGCTCCGGAAGAACGTGCGCCGCTTCGCGGAGACCCACGTTCGCCCCCATGCCACGGCGTGGGAGGAGGCGGAGGAGTTCCCCAAGGAGCTCTACGGCGAGGCCGCACGCGCCGGGGTGCTCGGGATCGGCTACGGCGAGGACGTCGGCGGCACCGGCGGCGACGTGACCCACACGCTCGTGGCCCAAGAGGAGCTCGTGCTCGGTGGCCACTCGGTCGGAACGGTGGTCGGGCTCGGCAGCCACGGCATCGCGCTCCCGCCCATCGTGAAGCTCGGGACCGCCGCGCAGCGCGAAAAATTCGTGAGGCCCGTGCTCGCCGGAGCGAAGATCTCGGCGCTCGGAATCACGGAGCCCGGCGGCGGAAGCGACGTCGCGAGCCTCCGCACGACGGCCGTCCGCAAGGGGGACCACTACGTCGTGAACGGCTCGAAGACGTTCATCACCTCGGGCTGCCGGGCCGACTTCGTCACCACGGCCGTGCGCACCGGCGGCCCGGGCCACGGCGGCGTCTCGCTCCTGGTCATCGAGCGCGGCACACAAGGCTTCACCGTGGGGAAGAAGCTCAAGAAGACGGGGTGGTGGGCGTCCGACACCGCCGAGCTCGCCTTCGAGGATTGTCTCGTTCCGGTGGAGAACCTCGTCGGCGAAGAGAACATGGGCTTTTACGCCATCATGATGAACTTCGCGAGCGAGCGTATTTTCCTCGCCGGGCAGTGCGTCGCCATCGCCGAGCTCGCCTACCGCGAGTCGATCGCCTACGCCCGAGACCGAAAGGCCTTCGGCAAAGCGATCATGGGGTTCCAGGTCACGCGCCACAAGCTCGCCGACATGGCGAGCCGCATCGCGGCCGCGCGCGCGCTCACCGCCGAGGTGACGATGCGCTACGCCCGCGGCGAGGACGTGACCTCCCTCGCCGCGAAGGCCAAGAACGTCGCCACCGACACGTGCAGCTTCGTGTGCGATCACGCAGTGCAAATCCACGGCGGCGCAGGGTACGTCCGCGAGGTGCTCGTCGAGCGCCTCTATCGGGACGCGAGGCTCTACCCCATCGGCGGCGGGACGCGCGAAATCATGAATGAAATCATATCGAAAACCGAAGGCTACGGATGAGCGAAGAGCTGCTCTCCAAGGTTCCCCCGCACGTCTTCCGCATCCGTGACGTGCTCGCGCGCGCGGGGAAGCGGGCGTGGGTCGTGGGTGGGTGCGTGCGCGATCTGCTCCGAGGCAAGACCCCGTCGGATTGGGACGTGTGCACGGACGCCCTGCCCGACGAGCTCATGAAGCTCTTCCCGCGGGCCATCCCGACCGGGATCGCGCACGGGACCGTCACGGTGGTGCTCGACCGCCAGCACTACGAGGTGACCACGCTCCGCGGCGAAGGCGCCTACACCGACGGCCGCCGGCCCGACTCCGTGCACTTCGTGAGCGACATCGAGCACGATCTCGCGCGCCGTGATTTCACGGTCAACGCGGTCGCCATCGCGTCCGACACGGGCGCCGTCATCGATCCGTTCGGTGGCCAGAACGACCTCGCGCGGCGCGTGATTCGCGCCGTCGGAAAGGCCGAAGAGCGCTTCTCGGAGGATGGCCTGCGGGTCCTCCGCGCCGCACGCTTCTGCGCGACGCTCGGCTTCGAGCTCGATCCGGCGACGCGGGCCGCGATCGCCCCTACGTTGGACACCTACAAAAAGGTGAGCCCCGAGCGCATCCGCGACGAGTGGATGAAGACGATGAAGGCGGAGAAGCCCAGCGTCGCCTTCGAGGTGATGCGCGACACGGGCATTTTGGCCGTGACGTGCCCCGAGCTGCTCGAGGGCGTCGGCATGAGCCAGAACAAGTACCACGGGTACGACGTGTGGCAGCACTCGCTCGCCTGCATGGACGCGTGCCCGGGCGACGCCATCTTGCGCCTCTCGGGGCTCTTCCACGACGTGGGCAAGCCGAAGACGCGCGCCTTCAGCGAGAAGACGAACGACTACACGTTCTACGATCACGATCGGATCGGCGCGGAGATCGTCGCGCCCATCTGCACGCGCCTTCGGTTCTCGAACGACGAGCGCGAGCGCATCACGCACCTCGTTCGCCACCACCTCTTCCACTACGACGGCTGGTCCGACTCCGCGGTGCGGCGCTGGGTTCGGCGCGTCGGCAAGGATCGCATCGAGGATCTCTTCGCGTTGAACGAGGCCGACACCCGCGCGAAGGGACTCGGAACGGAGCCGACGTTCGAGGCGCTCTTCGCCCTCAGGGCCCACGTGGCGAAGATCTTGGCCGAGGGGGCGGCGCTCAGCACGAAGGACCTCGCGGTCGACGGGCACGCCCTCATGAACGAAGCGGGCATCGCGCGTGGGCCAGGGCTCGGGAAGGTGCTCGCCGCCTTGCTCGAGGACGTCACGAACGACCCTTCGCTCAACACGAGGGAGCGGCTCCTCGCGCGCGCCAAAGAGCTCGTCGCGTCCGGGGCGATCCCGGAGAAGGCGTGATGTCGCCGCGTCTTTCGTTCGTCGCGGCGGTCGTCACGCTGCTCGCGGTCGGCCACGAAGCGCGCGCCGAGGGGCCCGAGCCGCCCGCGAGCCTCCGCGTGGGCGACGCCCTGGTCGTGCCCGAGATCGACGTGCGGGTGCGCGGGGAGCTCCGCGCCTTCCGCCCCGATTTCGAGATGGTGCCGCCCCCGGACGTGCACTGGACGCTGCTCCCGCGCGTGCGCCTCGGCGTGGCGGTCGAGCGCGACGCGCTGCGGGCCAAGGTGACCGTGCAAGATGCACGTATCTTCGGCAATGGCCTCGCGTCTCCCACGGCGGGCGAGCCGGCGCCGTTCGGCCCGTACGAGGCGTTCCTCGAGGCGCGCACGTCCTCGGCGAGGCCGTCTTTCGTGCGCCTCGGTCGGCAGGCGGTCGAGTGGGGCGAGGGGCGGCTGCTCGGGGTGGCCGATTTCTCGCCTCGCGGGCGCTCCCTCGACGCCCTCCGCGCGCGGCTCACGCTGGGGGATCTCGAGCTCGAGGCCCTCGCCGCCCTGCTCGTCGTGCCCGAGACAGTACGGATGGACGCGGTCGACGTCTCGTACGCGGGCTCGCAGCTCGCGGGAGTGCGTGCGGGATACATGTTTCATCGGCTCCTCGGTGTGGAGCTCTTCGGTTTTGCGCGGTTCTCCGATCTCCGTCGCCGGGATGTGTACGGTTTGCCCACGAGCCTCGCGGAACGCGCCCGGGCCGACAGCGGGCTTTGGACCTCGTCCCTCCGTGTCGCGGGCCACGACGATGCCTGGTCGTACGGTTTCGAGGGGGCCGTGCAAGGTGGGAAGAGCGCCGGCTCGAACCTGCTCGCCGAGGCCGTCGTGGGCCACGTCGAGCGAAAGATCCGGCAGATCGTGTGGGCGCCATCGCTCGGGATCTCGGCGGCCTACGCCTCGGGGGGGCGAAACGAAGACGGGACCCAGCGCACCTTCGATCCGCTCCTCCCGGACACGCAGCGCTGGCACGGGAGGTTCGACCTGTTCGGCCTCTCGAACATCATCGACTTCGGTGGGAGCCTCGAGCTCACACCGGCCACGGACTTCAAGGCGCAGCTCGGATACCGTTACGCGCGCCTCGCTGCGGCACCGTCGGAGTGGATCGACGCCTACGGCGAGCCGGTCAGGGCGGTGACGCGACGCGGGCTCGTCCCCCTCGGCCACGAGGCTTCCGTCGGGCTGTCGTACGAGCCGCTGCCTGGCCTCACGTTCTCGGCGGCCTACGCCGCGCTCTTCGTCCTCTCCGCCGCGCGGGGGAGCTTCCGACCGCGGTCCTTCTACTCCGATTCCGACGTCAGGGCAGTCGCGACGGATACGCCGCCGGACCCCTGGGAACTGTCGCACTACGCGTTCGTCGAGACTCGGCTGAAGCTCCCCTGAGCGAGCGCGACGAGGGTGGCCACGTCCGACGGCCGGGGCGTGTCCGCACTCCGTTCCTCATCCGCTCCATCGGCGGTTCGCGCCGACGTCGGCGTGCACGAACCAGTCGCTCCCGAGCGTGTACACACCGACGCCCCCCTCCCAGCCGCTGCCGCGGATCTCGTGCTCGAGCGCGCGAGGGTCGATGCCCTTCGTCTCTCCTCGTGGAACGACACGAAAGTCGATCGCTTGTCCTAGCGTGTGTTGGCTGTGCGACGCCACGTGACGTCCTTTTTTTCTTCGCGATTCGTTGAGCTTCTCGCTCCTGTACCCGCTCACGAGCTCGAAGCGCGCGTGCGGGTGAGCCGCCGCGAGGGTGCGGAGGAGCCCGAGGAGACGCGGATCGAGCGCGTGAGAAGAGCCGGTCACGTTGTCGGTCAAAAACGCCGAGAAGCGCGCGTCGTCGGGCAGGCGAGTCCCGAGGGGAAGGTGCTCGTTCGTGTGGGTGTGGACGAGCGTCCCGAGGAGCGTGTCGGGGAGCAGTCCGTCGTTCGCCGTCGGCGGATCCTCGAGCCCCTTGGCCTTCGTGAGGGCCCCGGAGGCCGCTCGGGGACCGCCGGGATCGCTCGTGGTCGGCGACGCGACGGAGAGCGAAGCTGTCGCAGCCGCCACCACCACGGAAGCGCGAACGAGCCATCTCGGGGCTGAGCCGTCGTGCGCCATCGAGGGCACGATAGCTCGACCGAGCGTCGATCACGGACGTCTTTTCTTGACGCCGGCCTCGCGGGTTGGAAGCCTTCGTGCGGTATGCGTGAGGACGACGACGCGGAGCTCGTGGAGCGGATCGGTGGGGGAGATCCTGGCGCCGTCGCCACCCTCTACGACCGTCATGCCGCGGTTCTCTTCCCTATCGCGCTCCGCATCCTCCGCGATCGAGCCGAGGCCGAGGACGTGCTCCACGACGCCTTCGTGACCCTCCACGAGCGCTCGGGGCAATACCAGCGCGACAAGGGCTCGGTCATCGCGTGGCTCGTCACCCTCGTGCGAAACGCGTCGATCGATCGTGCGCGTCGCCGCGAGCGGAGGAGCGCGATCACCCACGAGGTCGTCGCGTTCGAGCCCCCCGTACCCACCACGACGCCCGAGGAGCAGGTCTCGGCCCAGTCCGATCGTCAGAGGGTGCTGCGCGCGCTCGCTCGGCTCCCACAGGCCCAGCTCGACACGCTCACGCTCGCGTTCTACACGGGCCTCAGCTACCCCGAGATCGCGGAGCGCGAGGGGGTGCCGCTCGGGACCATCAAGTCGCGCGCGGCCCGCGCCCTCGCCGCGTTGCGCGCCGAGCTCGAGCGAGAAGGCCTCGACATGAGCGCGTTCGACCGGGCAAAATAGCCCCGCCGCGGTGCTCACGGGCCGGTACGAGCCGGACGTGCCCACGGAGCGTGACCTCTCGGCCCGGCGCGGGCCCGGAGCGCACGCCGTCCGCCCGCCTCACGGCGGAGATAGAGAAGGCGATGGGAGCTCAGTCGTTCGAGGAGGGAATGGTCAAGGGGCGTGAGGGCGGGAGGCCGTCGCTCTACTTTCGCGCGCGCATCCCCGAGGGAAAAAAGGCCGTGCTCGGCCTCCTTCACGGGTACGCCGATCACGCCACGCGCTACGACCACGTCGTGAACGAGCTCTACGACGCGGGCATCGGGGTCGTCGCCCTCGACCTGCGCGGTCACGGAAAATCCGAGGGAGAGCGCGGATACTGCGACGTCTTCGACGACTTCCTCGACGACTCCGCCGAGCTCACGAAGCTCGTCGACGCGCGCGCCGGTGGCAAAAAGACGTTCCTCTTCGGCCACTCGTTCGGAGGGCTCGTGGCGACCGCGACCATGCTCCGCGCGCCAGGGACGTACGCAGGTCTCCTCCTCTCCGGCCCGTTCTTCGGCCTCGCCCTCCAGGTGCCGGCGGTGAAGGTCTTTGCGGGCAGGATCGCCTCGCGCGTCTTGCCGAAGCTCGGCCTCCCGAGCGGCCTCGTGGGCCGGGATCTCACCCACGACGAGGCGCGCGCGGCCGCGTACGACGCCGACCCGCTCGTGTTCAAGCAGGCGAAGGCCCGTTGGTTCACCGAAGCGCAAAAAGCCCAAGAGGACGTGCTCGCCCGCGCCGGCACGCTCTCGGTCCCGCTCTACGAGATGTTCGGCATGAGCGACAAGGTCGCGAGCCCGGCCGCGGGCAAACGGTTCTTCGACGCCGCCGGCCACGAGGACAAAACCTGGGCGCCCCAAGAGGGGCTCTTCCACGAGATCCTGAACGAGCCCTCGTACCGGGATCTGTGCGCCGGGATGGCCGCGTGGATCTCCGCGCGTACCTGAGCCCAAAATGGCGGAAGGCCTCGAATTCCTGAATGATTTTCAGGGCTTCGAGGCCTGCCTTCGTGCGCGGCGACTAGCGCCGACCGGTCACTTGCAGTAGCCGAGGTCGCGGCTGTTCGTGGTGAACGCCGTGCACTTCTTGCCACCGGTGCAGTCCGCGTCCTTCGTGCAGACCTGGAGCTCGCCGCTCGCGCAGTCGGTCCGGCAGACGGTGCCGCCGATGTAGAAGCCGCGCTGGAACTCCGGCGGGCAGAGCTTGCCGTTGACCTTCTCGGTGTCGACGGCGGGCGGGCCGGCGTCCGTGCCGGGGATGCAGCACTTCTGGCCGCCACCGCACGTATCGGGCGAGCCGCACTCCCAACGGACAGGCGGCGTCATGGTGCCGCCGCCGCAGGTGTCCGCCTTGGCGGCCGTGCAGAACGAGGGGTCGAAGCTGCCTCCGCCCTTGGACTGACCGGAGCAGCAGGTCTGCTGGCCACCGCAATAGCGCTTGTCGGTCGCGCTGCCGGTGCCGCCGTCGGCGAAGGGGCAGAAGAAGTTCGGCGACGCGTCGGCGCCCGCGTCGGGCGGGAGGGGCGAACGGAGCCGGGGCGCGAAGCCGCAGTCGGGGGCCGCGCCGCCGTCCGGGTCGGGGGTGCTCCCGTCGGTCGGGGTGCTGCCCGTCGTCGTCGGGTTGGGCTTCGTGTCGGTCCGGCCCGCCTCGGGGCTCGGCGGGGCGACGTCGTCGTCTCCGTTCGACGTGCTGCATGCGACCGCCACGAGCGACGTCACGCCGATGAGACTCACGCCCCCGAGAACCCACGCGAGCTTACGAACCTTCAAATCCATGATGCGCTCCTCCTAAGGAATGACTCTTCACTACTAGCACGGCCTTCGCCCGTAGCACGGCCTTCCGAACGGCCTTCCGAACCGCGCTTCCGAACGCGCAGGGCCTTGCCGATACGGATGGCCGCGCCGCCCGGGGCGGTGAGCGGGCTCACTCGTCGACGGCTTGAACCCGCACCGTGCCCCCGCCGGACTTCAGCTTGGCGCAGCAGGCGAGGCGGTGCTTCGGCGGCGCCTGACCGAACGCGTCGAGCACGTCGAGCTCCTCGTCCTCGGGCGTGTCGAGGTTCTCGCCCCCTTCGAGGATCTCCACACGGCAGGTGCCACAGCACGCGCTGCGGCACGAGAAGGGAACCGGCGCGGCGTGGTCGTCGCACATGTCCTGGATCGAGCCACCCTCGGGGGCCGATACGGTAAGGACGGGCTTGCCTTTTTTCTCGAAGACGACGGTGGGCATGGGGCGGCCTTATAGCGTCGCCTTGGCACCCTTGGAAGCCCCGCGAGGCCGGAAGGCACGACGCACGAGCAAGAGGGCGTGCTCGCGCCTTGGCTCGTCGCGGAACGCGCCCTGGGTCGGCCCGTGAAAATGGGGGCGGACCTGCGACGCACGCGCGTGGGGCACGAGCCTGCCCTCCGCCTCGCAGGCGTCGGCGACGAGCTCGTCGGCCCGGAGCGCGACCCGGCCGATGGCCGAGTCGGCCATGAGGAGCACGACGTTTCCACCGGGGCGTACGACCCTCGCCATGGCGTCGAGCATGGCCGTGAGCTCGGCGAGCCACGCGCGGCGCGCTTCTTCGGGAGAGCGCTCCGCGTAGGCGCGCCGCGAGCCGAGCTCGTCGCGGAAGAACCTCGGGCTCGACAGGCCGAGCCAACGCGCGCGCACCTCGTGGTGCTCCGCGTAGTCGTACGTCGCGACGTAGGGCGGCGAGGTCACGACACCGTCGATCGAGGCGTCGGCGATGGTCTCGAGCCGGGTGGCGTCGTCGAGGACGATCCGGGAGCGAGGCCTCCGTTCGGGGCATCGGGCCGCGAACGCGTCGAGGCGGGCGAGCAGCTCCTCCGTCTTCCGGACGAACAGCTTGGCGGTGTAACCTGCCGCAAGCCTTCGTGTTTCCGTCATTCGTGAGGTGTCGCCCCGCTGTCGGCTGACCTTCACGAGCAGGCTCGAGAGCACGAGCTCGAGCAGGCCCCTCGCGGCGGGGTCGGCGTCGGCGATGCCGGAGCGGAGCGAGTCGAGCTCGAGGAGCACGTGCGGATCGAAGAGGTCCGTGTCCTCGCGGGGGTACCTTCGTGTGGCTCCTGCTTTCGCCTTGCGTCGTGTGTCGGCGAGCGCCCGGATCTTCTGGGCCTCGCCGTGGATCCGCTGGGCGTCCTCGGGCGAGACGCGCATGAGCTTCGCCTTGGCGAGCTTCACGGCGAGGGGGTTCAGGTCGGTGCCCGTGGCCTGACGGCCCGAAGCGACGGCCTCGACCGGCACGGTGCCGGAGCCGCAGAACGGGTCGAGGACATGGCCTCCCTCGGGGACGAACGCCCGCACGAGGCGCGACGCCGTCGTGGGGTGCATACGTGCAGGATACACGTGAAAGCCGTGAACGTCGGCGCGCTCGGGCTCGTCGTCGGTCTCTCCCGCGGGGGCCACGTCGAGCGCTTCGGCGAGCGCCTCCGAGGAGGCCACGTGCCCTCCGCGCGTGACCTCTCCGCCGACGTGCGTGAGCGAGCGTCGCGCGCGTGCCGCCTCGGTCTCGGGTGGCGGAGCGTTGGGGGGCGCGCCGCTCACGGGAGGGCCTTCTTCTTCTTTTCGGCAGCCGCGAGGCGCTCGTCGAAGTCCTCGAGATCGCTCTTGGGCTCTTCGCCGACGCGGTAGCGGACGTCGCCCTGGTCGTCGACCTCGATGCGCGTCGGGTTCTCGGCCGCGAGCAGCGTGAGCTCACCTTCGGCCTGCGCCTCGTCGACGCCGAGCATGGTCGCGATCTCCTTGGCCGAGGCCGCCCCTCCGCGGGCGTAGTCTTGGACGGCGAGCGAGTAGGCGAGATCGAGCGACGCGTTCGACTTCGTGGCGCGGCGAGAGCGTTCGCGTAGGAGCAGCCCGAACACGGCCCACGCGAGCACGAGCGTGAGCGCCTTCGCGAGCGTGACAGCCGACATGAGCGCGAGCACCGTCGACAGCGCGAAGAGCACACCCGCTACGGGCACGAACGACGAGCGCGGCAGCGGTTTGGCCTCGCGGAGCGCGACCCGCGAGGCTTCGAGCTTCTGCGGGTCTTGGATCGGCACGGGCAGCTTCGGCCCCTTGCATGCGGCGCATACCCAGCGGAGCGTCGGGTGCGGCTCGACGCGCGTGAGCCCGCGGCAATGGGGGCACACGTGCCCTTCTCCTTGAACGGCGCCACACCCGGGGCACGAGCCGGGGATCGTTCGGGCAGCGCCGCAAGCGGGGCAGGGGGGGACCTTCACACCGCCTTCATAGCGTTACGGCGCCCTTCGGGCTACGGGCGAAACGCGAAGAGCGTGACGCGGGAGCCGGAAGGGCGCGGGGGAGTGCCTGGAGATTCGGGGGTGCGCCGCTCAGGGGCGGACGACGGTGGTGCCGGCCGGCGGCTCGAAGACGAACGTGCTCGCGGGCACCGTCGTGTTGACCTGGACCTGCGAGAACACGAAGCTGTTGCGGTTTCCTTGCGCGTCGAGGATGAGCACGCGCCGAATCTGGGCGGTCTGCGTGTCGACGTAGAAGAGGACCTTGGTGTACGCCGGGGTCGGCGTCTTGGGGGTGCCCACGAGGACGTGCCCACCCTCGAACTTCATCTGCGAGCCCTCGAAGGCCTCGAAGTTGAAGGCGTTGCCGAGCTTGCCCGTGCCGAGCAAAAACGAGAGGGCCGCCGGGTACTGTGCGCCGCTCTGGGCGCCGTTCACCTGCTGCTCGAACATCTGTTTGTTGGCGGCCTCGTAGACGCGCACCGTGGAGCCGTTCGAGACGACGCGGTTGTCGGCGGGGGTCGTGTAGACCCAGGCCATCTTGCCGGGCTTCTGGAAGTAGACCGTCCCGTTCGACTGGCGCTTCGTGTTGTACGCCTTCACCGTGAACTCTTGGTCGAAGCGCGCGGTGAACGTGGCCGACTTGTCGTAGAAGGCCTGCACTCGCGTCACGAGGTCGTTCGTGGCGTTGGCCGCGAGGGGGGTCGGCTCCGCGGCTTCGGCCACGGACGAGTGCGCGGCGGCGAAGGGGAGGGCGAGCGCGGCGGTGAGGACGAGTGCGGCGAGGCGTCGGGTCATCGTGATCTCCGAAGGACGTACCAAAGAACGGTAGGGACGAAACGGAAGAGGCGAAGGGAGCTTACGGAGGGCCTTTTCGCTTTTCGGAACCTTGCAAGCTCGTAGCATTGGACGGCCCGATCCCGGAAACGCTTCATGCCTTTGGTGTAAATGCCCGTAAAGGCGAAGCTTTTTTGATGGCGGCGGGGGCCTTGGGCGCCGCCCACGGTGCCCTCTGGAGGTGCGTGATGGCGATGGCGAGGGCGTCCGCGGCGTCGGCCTGGGGGACCTCGCCGAGGCCCAGGAGGACCTTCACCATTTGCGCGACCTGGTTCTTGTCGGCGCGGCCTCCGCCCGCCACGGTGCGCTTCACCCGCGCCGGAGGGTACTCGGCGGCGTCGAGGCCCGCCCTCGAGACGACGAGCAGGCCCACCCCTCGTGCGTGACCGAGCTTGGCGGCGGCGGACGCGTCCTTCGCAAAGAAGAGCGACTCGATGCTCGCCATGCCCGGCGCGTGCTCCTCGACCACGGCCACGAGACCCGCCTCGATGAGGACGAGGCGCTCTCCGAGCGGGAGGCTCTCTTTCGGGGAGACGATGCCGTGCGCGACGTGCACGAGGCGCGCGCCCACCCGCTCGACGATCCCCCAGCCGAAATGGCGCGTGCCCGGATCGAGTCCGAGCACGCGGGTCGTACGGGGAGCGCCGTTCGCGCTCACGAGAGCTTCTGGAGCTCCTCTTCGGACACGTCGAAGTCGGCGAACACGTTCTGCACGTCGTCGTGGTCGTCGAGCGCGTCGACCAGGTTGAGCGCGACCTCCGCGTCGCGTCCCGCGAGCGGCTTCTTCGCCTTGGGGAGGTACGCCATCGACGACGACTTGGCCTTGATGCCGCCCGCCTCGAGGGCCTCGCCCACGACGTGCAGCACGTCGGTCGCCATCGTGAGGTGCCACTCCTCGCCCTCGTCGGAGTAGTCGTCGGCGCCGGCACCGACGGCGACTTCCATGAGCTTGTCCTCCGTTGCGGCGCCCTTCTCGAGCGTGATGACGCCCTTGCGATCGAACGCCCACGCCGCGGCCCCGGCGCCGCCGAGCACGCCGTTGTTCTTCTCGAAGATCTTGCGGAGCTCCGCGACCGTGCGGTTGCGGTTGTCGGTCATGCCCTCGACGAGGAAGAGCGTGCCGCCCGGGCCGGTGCCCTCGTAGAGCACCTCTTCGTAGGCCGCGCCCTCGATCTCACCCGTGCCGCGCTTCACGGCGCGTGTGATCGTGTCGTTCGGCATCGACTGGCCCTTCGCGTCGGCGATGGCCTTGCGGAGGCGCGGGTTCCCGGACGGATCCCCGCCGCCCATGCGCGCGGCGACCGTGAGCTCTTTGATGAGCTTCGTGAAGAGCTTGCCTCGCTTGGCGTCCGCGGCGCCTTTGCGGTGCTTGATGGTGGCCCATTTCGAATGGCCGCTCATGCGAATCCTCGTTCTGCCGGGGTGGGGAGTGCCGAAGGGGCTCCTGAAGGGAGGCCCCGATCGTTCGGTCTGATACTCCAAAGGCCCGGGCACGTCACGCGCCGACTACTTCTTGTCGGGGGCCTTCCTCGGATCGACGCGGAGGCTCGCGAGGAAGCCGTCGTCGGTCTTGCGCGCGTCCTGGGCGAAGGTGGCGTAGCGCTCCTTCGACAGGGTGCCCGTCGGCAGGTTGAGGGTGAAATCCTCTTCGATCACCGCGCCGTCGACGCGCATGAGACGCTGCGCGTCGAGCTCGGGGGAGCGGATCTCGAAGGGTCCCGGCTGGCGGACGATCTTGGCACCCTTCGGGAGCTCGACCCTACGCCTCACGTGGAATTGCACGGCGCGATCGACCGCGAACGCGCCCTGCCGGCCGCTCTGCGACGTGTAGAGGTTCCCGAGCGTGGCGACGTAGGGCCTCGGGTAGACGATGTGGACCGGCTCGAGCCCGGGCAAGACCCACGTCCCCTGGGCCTCCGTCTGCGCGTAGCTGCCCACGCTGATCTCGGCCCGAACGGCGACCTCCCAGCTCCCCTCGCGGGACGACAGCTCCACCTTGTCGACGCTCGCGAACGGCACCCACGCGAGGGCGATGCCTTGGAGGGCCCGTTGACGATCGGCGCCGACCACCCGCACGAAGGCCTCGGCGAGCTGCTGCGCGGACCGCCCGCGAACCAAGACCGTGAGGCTCCCCTTGGCGTTGCCGCTCTCGTCGATGGTGAGGCGAAGGTCGACCTCGTCGCGCTCGGCGCCCGCTTCCTGCTTCGGGAGAGGGACGATCGCGCCGGAGGGCAAGAGCGCGCTCCTCCCGCGGAGCTCGGGCGACACCTTCCCAGCGGGGAGGGGAGGACCTTGCACGTCGGCGTCGACGATTACGTCCTCTTTCTGGGTGCTCCCGTTCGGGTTCTTCGTGGTGAGGTGCACCCACGCGAGCGGGTGGGTGAAGCGACCGAGATGGGGCGGGTACGCCGGATCGGACGAGAATGGGAAGTCCTCGGCGACGATGATCTCCGCGGGGATCCCGAGCTCGCGTAGCGCCCGCACCACGAGCCACGTTCGGCTCCCTTCATGGCGCGTGAGCATGGTCCGCGCCGTCTGTGACGCGAACGACTCGGTGCGGCCGAGCTCGTAGTCGCTCAACGTGGGCGCCGAGGCGACCTTGAGCGCCTGCCCGGACGCGGCGACGAGCGCATCGACGAGCGCGCGGCCCTCGAGCCGTTTTCCGTCCTTCGTCGAGGCCTCGGCGATCCACGCGGAGACCTCGGGCGAGCCGCGGTCGTCGAGCGAGGCCACCGTCTCCGCGAGGCTCTCCCCGAGGTCGGACCAACGCGCCGAGGACAAGCTGAAGTTGCACGAGCGGTCCATCTTGGGCGTCCCGTCCTCGAAGCGGCGGCCAAGGTGATTCGTAAGTGAATACGAGAGGATACGGGTGCCGCTCTCGGTCCGCTCGGTGGCCTTTCCGAGGAGCGGATGGGCGAAGGTCGCGAAGGGCTTCCCTGTCGGCAAGCGGATTTCGAGCGTCGCCTTGGCCACGCCCGTGCGCTCGGGGAGGAGGTCGGTCGTGTCGAACGCGACGTCGCCGCGGTCGTTGGGGAGGGCGACGCCCGTGTAGATCGCCTCGACGTAGTCTCCCGCCTCGAGCTGCGAGAGATCGGCGTGGGCTTGGGAGGCGCGCGGTGTCTGGTCGGGCGTGAGGATGCGCCCGTCCTTCTTGAAGATGCGCCGGCGCAAGGTGCGGGTCGTCGCGCGCCCTCCGAGCGACGGTGCCGCGGCTTGCGCGTGGGACTCGACGTCGGCCGTCCCCGTGAGCCTGCGCACGTCGAAGAGGACGTAGGTCGTGACACCCTCGGCCGAGACGGAGTAGCGCTCCTCGTGGACGAGCACGGCCGTGCCCGCCGTGGGGAGGGCCTGCTCCTTGCGGTCGGCCTCCGTGACCTTCTCGGCGATCCCGTCGAACGCGGAGAGGGCGCTCGCCCCTTTCGCGGACAAGACTCCTGGCAACGAAGCGGGAGCGTCGCTCGCGCGGAGCGCCCGCGCCCAGACATCGGCGAGGCTCGCGTCGGGGCTCGTGGCGTGCAGGAACGCGACCGTTTTTTCGCCTTCGGGGAGCGCGTCGTAGAGGCGCTTCGCCATGGCCTTGTCGCCGCGGTACATCGCGTCGCGGAGCGAGCCGCTCAAGAAGTACCGCGGGGCGCCGAAGAGCCCGCGGAGGCGTGTGAGCTCCGCTTCGGCCCCTTGGGTGTCGGCGGCGAGGCGCTTCTCGACGTAGCAGCGGAGGCTCGTGGCGTCGCGGTTTGGACCACGCTGGCATTCGAACGCGAGCGATTCGGGCCCCCGTCGCTGCGTCGTCTCGCGGTCGATGCTCTCGAAGAGCACCGAGCCTCCGAGCTTCGTTCGGAGCGCTTCGCGTGCCTTTTTCGCGCGATCGTGGAGGTCGGCGTTGCCCGCCTCGAGGGCCTCGAACGCAAGGACCATGTCGCCCGCGCCGCCCTTCACGCCGGCGGCTCGTTTCTCGATCTCCTTGAGGGCCACGATGCGAGCCTCACCCTCGGCGCGGCGTTGGCCCGCGAGCGAGGCGAGCTCGACGACGGCCTCCCACGCGCCCGGTGCTTTCTCGAGGGCGCGCTCGTAGGCGACCCTCGCGCGCTCGGACACGTGGACGGGCTCGAGGTCGGTCATGTTGCGCACGGCTCGCGCATAGGCGAGCGCGAGGGCCGGATCTCCCGGGGCACGCGCCGAAGCCGCCGCGAGCCGGGTCTCCGCGTCGCGGTCGAGTCGCGCCGCGAGCTCCGCGAGACCGAGCACGAGGTCCTCTCCGTCCCGGGTCTTCGACGCGGCGCCCTTGGTCGGCCACGTCACGCGCGCGACTTGGACGGCGTTGGAGGTCGCGAAATCACCGGCCTTCGGGGCCGTCGTGACGAGCGGCGCGCCCGTCGGAGAGAACGCGTGGATGGCGAGTGCGTCCTGCGAGCCGCTCTGCCCGACGCGCGCCACGACCCGCAGCTTGCCCTTCGGCGCGGCGATCTCGGCGAAGTGGAGGGACTCTCCGCCGCCCGTCGCGAGGGGGCGTGTGAGCACGGGGACCCCACCGGCGCGCAGGTGCATCGGGCTCCGCGTCGCCACCATGAGCGCGACGCGCCCCTGAGCGGGCACCTCCACGTCGACCACGACCTCGCGTGTGCCCGGCTGCGCCGAGACCGCGCCGAGCTCGATACGGCACCCGCTCGCCGCGACGATCTCGGGGGCGGTGGGTCGCCCGAAGGGCCCCGGCGCCGTCGTCTGGGGCGGGACGAGGGCGTCGAAGCGCTCGAGCGCCGTGGGCTTCTCGAGCTCGGAGAGGCGCGTCGCGCGGATGGGCCCGAGCACGGTAGCCGCCGTGGCACACCCGCTGTCGCGGCGGACCACCGCAGCACCTTCCGCGTTCCCGCGCACCTCCGCGAGCGTCGTACGAGCGCGCGCGACGAGGCCGGGGACGAACGTACCCTTCGCCTTCTTCGCGATCGCGCCGAGGCGCGCGTCGGTCTTGGGCGCGCCGACGCGGAACGCGAGCGCGCTACGCGCCCCGGAGTACGCGGAGACGTTCCGATAGACGAGGGCGTCGAGCGCGGCGAGGGCCACGGGCAGCTGGAAGGGATCCCCGTCGGCTTCGGCGACACGCTCGAGGGCGTCCAGCCAGGCCGCCTCGGCCTGAGCAGGATCTTCCGTGATTTCAACGCGATACGCTCGTTCGGCGGCCGCGTAGAGCGTCGGGTCGGTCGTGGGGGTCGTGGGTTTGGGATCTCCGCACGCGACGAGCCCGAGGGGCGCGGCGAGGGCGAGCACGAGGGAGAGGCGTGGGCGTCGCGCGTTCACTTCTCACCTCGCTCGATGCGCACCGACTTGTGCATGAGCGCGTCCACCCGTTGGATGAACGCTCGGAACGCCGGGTACTTCTCCGTCGGGATGACGTGCTGGTCGAGGACGACGTTGCGCTTCACCAGGAGCACCCGAGGGTTCTTCGGATCCTTCGTGAACGAGAGCTCGGCGTGCCCGAGCTCTCCGCCGGTCTCTTTGCCGCCCGGCGGGGGCTCGGCGAAATGCATGTTCGGGGGGGCGATGAGCTTCACGACGCGGGTCTGGTGGTTCGGAGCCATGTGCGGCGGGAGGACCATGGGGAGGGTTCGAGTGACGAGCGGCGCGAGCTGCGCGGCGAGCGGGATGCTCTGAGACAGCGGGATGACGAGGTCGGCCTGCTCGCGCCGCGCGAACGCGAGCGATTTGGCCTTGTACGAGACCTTGGCCTCGCCGTTCGGGAGGTCGCCCTTGAAGTCGATGTTCTTGTCGACCTCGACCTGCGCGACCCACGGGCCCACGAGGTTGTCTTCCACGTACTGGGCGCGTGCGTCTTTTTGGGTGAGGTTCGTGCGGAGCCAGAAACCACCGTCGCCCCGGTGGCGCTCGGCGCCCTCGAGCTCGGCGCTCCCGTCGGCGCCGATCGTGATCGTCCATTCGACCTCGGAGCCGTGATCGTCGGGAGAGCTCGACGGAAGCACCACGGGGCCCGTTCCCGCGTCCAGCCGGAGCGCCGTCGCGCGGGCGTCCATCGAAGGAAGAGGCCCCATCCTCGACTCGGGGCTCGTAGCGTCGAGGTAGGTGCCGCCGTTCGGGCCGGGCATGAAGGCGATGCCGTGGTCGAACATCGGGACCGCCGCGTTCTTCGCCGAGAGCACCGAGGGCATGCCCGTGAGGCGCGTCTGTACGAGCACCTCTTGCGCCTCGACGCCGATCACCCGAAGGAGCGTGATGAGCAAGATGGCCTTGTCGTCGCAGTCGCCCTCGCGGCGGGCGAGGAGCTGCTGCGGGCGGTTCGGGAGCCACCACTCACCGCTCACGTAGTTCACGTAGCGGATGTCGTCGGCGACGAAGTCGAAGAGCGCCCGGATCTTCTCGTCCTTGGTCTTCTTGTTCTTCGTGAGCTCGAGCGCGAGGCGTTTGACCTCTTCGTCGGGCTCGGTGAACCCTCGGACGGCCTCCTTGTACCACTTACGGAAGTCGTCCCAGGTGCGGAAGGTCGAGCCCACGATGAGCGGGAGCACCTCGCTCATGGCGGGCGAGAGCGGCTCGTCGGCCACGATCATGGGCTTTTGCCACACGAGCCGCACGACGTGGCGGTTGCCCTCGTCGCGCTCTTCGCGTTGCATGTCACCGGGCCGCAGGACGTCGAGGTGGATGGGCGTGTCCTTCGGCGAGTCGACGACGACCTCGTTGTAGAGGAGCGGATGCGTCGAGGGCGCGCCTGCGTAGTCGAGGAAGTAGTATGGCGCGTCGCCGCGGCCGCCTACGGGGCCGGACGTCCACGTGCGCACGGCCACTTCGACCGTGTCGCCGGGGTAGAGATCGGGCCAGCGGATGCGCGGGCGCGCCCCCTCGTTGTGCTCCTCGGCTGGGAGCGACACGCTGCCGTCCTTGCGGTGCACGCGCGCGCGCAATATCTCGACGAGGTCCCCCTCTTGCGGAATGTCTTCGAAGAGCTCGTCCTGCGTGCGCGGTGCTACCACGATCTCGCGCGCGTAGTGGATGAGCTGAGAGACGCGGCGGTCTTGGTGCATCACGACGGCGCGTAGCCAGTGGAGCTCGCGGTCGGCCACGTCGGGCGTGACGCCCTTCCTGCGGGCGAGGAAGACCGCGTCCTTCACGAGGTGCTTCTCGTCCTCGCGGCCCTTTTGCGCCTCGGCCTTGGCGCGCAGCTCGAGCTCGGCGCGCAGCCGCGCTTCGCCGGGAGAGAGGGCGCGCGCGCGGGCGAGGAGCTTCGCCATGTCGGCGTCGTTCCCTTTCCCTGTGAGGGCGAGGGCCTGCGCGAGGCCGAGGTACACCTCGGAGCGGTTCGGGGCGTACTCGAGGCACTCTTTGTAGGCGGCGAGGGCCTCGTCTCCGTAGCCCGCGCGGAGGAGCTCGGCCGCCACCTCGATCACCTGGTCGTCGTCGGTGGCGCCGCCTTCGATGGCGGCCCGAGCGGCCCGCAATAGCTCGGGTTTTCCCTTGTGGATGGCGACGTGGACCGTGTCGCTGCCGCGGTCGCCGCGGCGCTCGAGCTCGGCACGTGCTTGCATGTAGAGTGCACGGTTCGACGAGAGCGAGAGCTCGGTGAGGCGCCTCAAGAGCAGGTCGGGCACGCCCTTCGGGTTCTTCTGGAACCTGTCGGCCATGGCGCGGAGGGCTTCGGCCGCGAGGGCCTCGGTGCCGAGCGCGCGCCTCGCCTCGGCGCGGAGCAGGAGGGCCTCGTCGTCCGGGTCGGCGTCGAGCTTCATCCCCTTGACCAGCGCGTTGGCCCAGTCGGCGTGGCCGTTCTTGATGCGCTCGGCGAGCAGCCGTCGCTCGACGAAGCCGAGAGTCTCTTCGTCGTTCGCGGAGACGGCCTTGCGCCGGGCGTCCTCGAGCCAGCCGCTGCGGTTGGCGCCGAACGGCGAGACCCAGGCCGCGAGGCCGAGCGCATCGGGGGAGACGGCGCGCCGCACGAAGGTGTCGAGCAACCCCGGGACCCGCGGGCTCTTCTTGTCGTCGGCGCCGCCGAGGGTCCCGAGCACCACGGCGGAGAGGATCGCGTCGTCGGCCGACTTCGCCGTGACCTTCATCGCCCGCGTGAGCGCGGTCTCCTCGCGGCGGAGCACGAGCTTCTTCGCCGCCTCGGGCACGCCGGACAGATCTTGGCTGTGCGGGAGGGCGACCGGCTCGCCAGCCTCGTCGGTCAGGCGAAGCCGCACGCGGCCGTCGTCGTCGAGGGCGCCGGAGCACACCTTCGCGGCGACGAGGTGCGGGCCCTTCGTGGCGTCGACGCGCGCGGCGACACGATCGAAGAGCGCGGTCTCGTGCACGTCGTCGGCGCGGGCCACGTCCTGACCGTCGAAGGTGACGCGCACCTGACCGGTCGAGGCCGCGCGCACGACGAGCGGGCGATCCTTGTCGACGAAGACCTTCGTCGCGACGTAGGAGCAGCTCTCTCTCCGCGGGCTCACGTAGAGGTCGAGCGGCACACCCCGGGCGTCGGCGTGTGTCCGGCGGACGGGGCGCAGGGAGACGTCGTAGACGCCCCAGGAGTAGCTGCCCTTCGGATAGCCGAAATCCTTATCCTTTTCGGGGCCTTCCTTGGTGTCGAGCCCGCCGCCGGTGTCGCGGAAGGGGCCGACCACGACGACGTCGGTCAAGAGGCCGAGCGCGTGGGCTTTGGGGTACGCGGCGTCGGTCCCTTCTTCGGCCGAGAGGCGTCGCGCCGCGAGCGCGGCTTCGTACTTCACCTCGACGTTCGACGATCCCCTGTAGACCTCGGCGAGCGCCCGCTCCGACGTTCCGCTCGTGCTCGTCTCGGAGAGGTGCTCGAGGGTCGCCAAGGCGGCGAGCGCTTCGGCTTCGTTGCCCGCGAGGGCGCGCGCCTTTTGCCCGGCGACCATCGCGTCGGGGGCGCGCGCCGTCAGGCGGACCCCCGAGGTGGCCGCGAGGCTTGGTTTGGTGGGCGCTGCCGTGATGACCTTCGGTGGCTTCGCGGCGGCGGGGCCCGCGCCGATGGGCGGCTTCGGCTTCGCGGTCTGACCGGGGGCAGGCTTCTGCGCGTGGGTCGGCGAGATGGCGGCGAAGAGGCCCAGGCTGAGGGTGAGCGCGAAGAGCTGTCGGCGCATGTCGTTCCGGGATTCGGGTGGGGGTCGTGCCGCGGCACGGCAAGGGCGTGCGGGCGCACGCGGCCTCGACTCTATCTGCAAAACTCGCGCGGCACATACCGAAGCGCGCCGGCCGGCGGTCGGGAGGCGGAGGGCGCGGCAGGCCAGGGAGGAAGGCCAGGGAGGACGGCGGGGGAAGGCCGGGGAGGGACGAGAGGGGGGCGCGCACGTGGCTCCGGCGTGCGAGCGGCGTGGAAATTCGTGCTATCCTGGCCCTCTCCGCCGATGCTCCGAAAGCCGAACAGCCAGGCGCCGTTGCCCGCCTTCCCGACGGAAGACGACGACGGCGCGAGCACGGGCGAGTACCGGGCCGTCGTGCACGGACCCGCGCCGTCCGGGCTGCCGCGGTTCCCGAGCCTCCCGGACGTGCCCGCGGGAGCGTCGGGCCTGCCGCGGTTCCCGAGCCTCCCGGACGATGGCCGCGCCAAGCTGCCGCGCTTCACGAGCCTCCCCGACGACGTCGCCAAGACCCTCGAAAAACAGCCCGTCACCGCCCAGTCGGCGCATCGCATCTTGTCGCAGCTCGATCGCTCGAAGGTGCGCCCCGACGCGACCGGTGAGGTCGACATCTCGGACGTGCTCGAAGAGGTCTACGCCGAGCCTCCGCCACGCTCGACACGGGCGCCCGCATCGTCCGAGCCTCCGCCCCGTCCCGCCCCACCGCCACCTCCATCGTTCACGGGCACGGATTTCCCGGCGCCCGCGCCGCGCGCGTCCGCGCAGGCTCCCTCGAGCCCACCGCCCGTCGCGCTCGCCGCGCCAGCTCCGCCGCCATCGCCCGTGGGCCCCTCACCCGAGGCGATGCCGGTGTACGCCGTCGCGCCCTACGCGGCCCATCCGGCCTACGCGGCGACGGTCCCTGCAGGGTACGTGCTCGTGCCGCAATCGGCCGTGATGGGGCACGCTTTCCCCGGCGTGGCCGCGCCTCCGCACGCGCAGGCACCCCACGCGCTCGGGCCCATCGATCCGAGCGCTCCCCTGTCGAGCGACGCGGCGCTCGTGCAGCCGCTCGCCGTCGCGCCGCCGCCGTCCCCGAGTCTGCTCCCGAAGGTGCTCGCCGGTGCCGTGATCCTCGGGGTCTCGGCGCTCGCGGGAGGTGCGGCCTCGTACTACCTCGCGCCGGATCGGCCCGCCGAGACCACTCCCGCGGCCCAGGTGCCCGTCGCCGTCGCTCCGGCTTCTGTCTCGGTCGCGGCCCCGGTGTCCGCCGCTCCCGTCCAGGCTCCTTCGGCGTCCGTCGCTCCGAGCGTGAGTGTCATGGTCCCTCTCGGCACCGGCTGGCCCCTCGCCCCCGCGACCGTGCCGCCCGGTGCAGCGTCGGCCGCACCTCTTGGCTCGGCGTCCGTCGTCGTTCCCGTGCCCGCCCCCCCGCCTTCGGCTTCGAGCGATCCGACCCTGGCCGCCGGCATGGGACGCCTCGCGTTCGCTCCGGCCCGCCAGTGGCACCGCGTGTGGGTCGACGGCGTCGTGCTCGGCGAGTCGTCCCCGACGCCTCTTGTCGTGAAATGTGGGAAACGCAACGTCCGAGTTGGCTCCCAAGGCATGGGGCAAACGGTGGACGTCCCTTGCGGCGGCGAGGCGCTCGTTCGCTGACGGCGCGCGCACGTTGCGCTGCAGGGAGCCTGACGCACGATTCGTCGTCGGCCTCTCCTCGCCTCGCGCGCGCCCGTTACTGGTTCGCCTTGTAGATGGCGTAAAGGAAGGCGCGCGCGATCTTGGTCGCCGCGGTCTGAAGGCACAAGTGGCCTTGACCGTCGCCGTCGCGCCCGGGGTTCTGGTTGCTCGTGCAGCCCTGGGCGTTGTTGACCCGGTACACCTCGCACACCCGCCACACGCCGCCGACCTGGCATCGCGAGCCATCGGGCGCCGTGCTCTCGAGATCCTCGAGATCGAAGATGACGTCGTTCGGGAACGTCTGGAGCATCCACTCGCGCATCTGGAGCTTCGGCCCGTTCTCGCTCACGTCGTGCACGAGCGGGGGCGTGGCGTGGAGCACCTTGATGCCCGCCGCCTTCAGCTCGTTCACAGCGGCGAGGTACACGTTCTTGAGGTTCGGGAGCGCCGCGGTGTTGATGTCGGCGTAACCGAACTCGAGGTTCGTGACCTTGAGGGTAGTGCGGTTGGCGAGCGAGGCCGCGCGCCAGTCGGCGACCTTGCCGGGGCCGTTCCCGTTGGGGCTCGACGTGAGGCCGCCGTTGAGGCCGGGGCCCGTGATGGTGCCGCTCCCTTGGTAGTACTCGAACTTGAAGACCTCGCTCCCGGCCGCGCCCCCTGCCGCGTACGGGGCGTTTGCGCCGTCCTCGAGGTCACCGCCGACCGACTGGTGCAAGAAGACCGACTTGAAGCCCTTCACCTGGTTTCGCTGGGCCGTCGTGAGCGCGAGCCACGCGGCGATGCCGCCCTGACCCACGGTGTTGGGCGTGCCGGGAGAGCCGCCGTCGGTGGGGGGGCTGCTCCCGTCGTCTGGCGGGACGGCGCCGTCGGGGAGCGTCGTGCCGGTGGGGAGCGGGGCGCCGTCGGGCGCCGTGGACGTCGTCGTGGTTCCGGTGGGCGTCGTGCCGCCCGTGCCCGGGTCCGAGCTGCACGCGAGGGCGAGCGCCGGCGACACGGCGAGGGCGGCGAGCGGGACGAGGCGGCGAAGGTTCGTCATTTTCCGGCCTGGTAGATCGCGTAGAGGAAGCCCTTCGAGATGCGGCGCGCCTGCGTCGTGCAGAGGTGCCCTTGGCCCGAGGCCGCGTCGACGCCCTGCGAGACGCTCGGGCAGCCCGAGGTGGAGCGCACCGAGTTGCAGATCTCCCACGAGCCGCCGCGCGTGCAGCGCGACCCGTTGTTCGGGTCGATGCTCTCGACGTCCGTCAGGTCGAAGATGACGTCGTTCGGGAAGGTCGCGAGCATCCACGTGCGCATTTGCTCCTTGGGAGCGTTGTCGCCGGGGAGGTTGTAGACGAGGGGCGGCGTGACGTGGAGCACGCGGATGCCAGCGGCCTTGATGGCCGTGACCGCCTGCTGGTAGCTCGTCTGCACGGCGGTGAGGTTCCCGAGGATGTCGGCGTAGCCGAACTTCATGATGGCGACCTTGAGCCGCGTCGAGCCGTTCCGGGTCGAGAAGTTTCGCCACTCGGTGACCTTGCCGGGGCCGTTCCCGTTGCCCGTCGAGAAGAGCCCGCCGTGGATGCCCGACTTCGTGAGGGTGGACCCCGAGGTCATGAACTCGACCGACACCCCGTTGCCCTCGATGCCGTCCTCCATGTCTTGGCCGACGGACTGGTGGAGGAACGCACTGGCGAACTGGTTCACGCGCGCCTTCTCGGCGGCTGGGAGGGCGTCCCAGGCCGCGATGCCGCCGAGGGAGACCACGCCCGGCGTCCCGGGGTTGCCGGCGTCGACCGGGGGAGGCGTGGCCGAGTCGCGGCCGGCGTCGACCGGGGGAGGCGTGGCCGAGTCGCGGCCGGCGTCGACCGGGGGAGGCTGCGCGTCGAAGCCCGGGAGCACGGCCCCATCGGGCATCGTCGCATCGAAGACCGGGTTCGGCGCGCCGTCGGCGAGGGTGGGAGGCACCTTGGACGGATCGAAGCTCGGGTTCGGCGCGCCGTCGGGGAGCGTCGGCTCGGTCGTGTTTTCGGGCTCGATCGTGCCGACGGTGGCGGCGTTCCCGCACGCCACCGCGAACGCTACCCCTAGGGCCAAGCCAAACACGGCGCGGTGCTTCGTCATCTTGGGCTCTTCCATCGAAAAAAGGCAGTATGCAGGGATTGCCCCCGGCGGCAACCCACGTCTGCCAAAGGCGTACGTTGGCGGTGGGTGTGCGCTTCCCTTGGACGGATCGCTTCGAGATTCGTTCCACGAAGCCCAAAGACCCTCGGAGCTTGCCGTTTCGGTTGGCGGGCGCGGCGACTCTTCGGATAAAACCGAGTCCTCCGTGCCCCTCGCAGAAGGCCAGACGTTCGCTCGTTACCTGGTCGACCGGGAGCTCGGTCACGGCGGGATGGGGCGCGTGTACCTCGCGACCGATACGGTGCTCGGCCGCAAGGTCGCGCTGAAGGCCCTCCTCCCGGAGCGTATGGACGGCGAGGGGCCGGCGCGCTTCGCTCGGGAGGCGAGCCTCGGCGCCATGGTGAGCCACCCGAACGTGGTCGCCGTCTACGACTACGGCGAGGCCGAGGGGCGCGCGTACATCGCGATGGAGTACGTCGAGGGCGACACGCTCTCCGCGTACCTCGGGAGCCCGAGCGTCCCGCTCGGGAAGCGCCTGGCCTGGCTGCTCGACGTCGGCCGCGCGCTCGCCGAGGCACACGATCACGGCCTCGTCCACCGCGACATCAAGCCCTCGAACGTGATGGTGACCCGCGCAGGGCTCGTGAAGGTGCTCGACTTCGGCCTCGCGAAGCGCACACGCACCGAGGCTCCCGGCGCGTTCCGCACGCTCGAGGGGCAGGCGCTCGGCACCCCGCGTTACATGGCGCCCGAGCAGATCGCCGGGCTCGCCGTCACCCCTCGCACCGATCAGTACGCGCTCGGCGTCATGGCGTTCGAGCTCCTCACGGGGCAGCACCCCTCGGGCCCCACGGGTCGCGACGACCCTCCGAAGCTCCTCACCGAGATCGATCGCTCTCTCCCGTTCCGGCTCGCCGTGTTGGTCTCGCGCATGCTCGCGAAGCGCGCCGAAGACCGCTATCCGTCGATGCACGACGTGAACGCCGAGCTCGAGCGTGTCCTCGCCGAGGTGTCACCGGAGAGCCTCGCGACCGAGACGAAGCCCCCGGCCGACGAAGCCACGCTGGGGCTTGGGGCCGCCGCGGATCGCGCTACCCTGCCCGAGCCCCCCGAGACCGCGCGTGCCGGAGCGGAAGCCCCCGGCCCTGGTGCCACGTTCCCTCTCGTCCCGTCCGACGTCGCGACCGCTCGAGCCCCCATGCACGCCCCCCCACCCGACGACCCGAGAGGCCGCGTTCCGGCCGGGAAGACCCTCCCCTCCGCGGGGTCCGATCCTCCCCCCGCCGAGGCGCGCCCTGCCGACGGGACGTTGCGGTCCGCCGACGATCCTTCGGGCCGTCCCCTCGGGCTCGTCGTGGCCGAGGCCGCGAGCCGCGCCGAGGCGGCCGCGCGTGTGCCGAAGCCCCCTCCTTCGCAGGCCGTGGTCCTCGTCGAGCCCGCGCGCGTCTCGGGGTGGTCGAAGTCGATGTGGATCACGGTGATCGTGGTCGGGCTCGTGGGGGTCGTCGCGGGGGCGCTGCTCACGGGGTGGCTCTTGTCGACCTCTGCGGCCACGACCGTCCCCACCACGACGCCACCGGACTGACTCCCGACCGCACGAAAAACGCACCCGATGACGCTTCGCGCAAGGTCGTGACCCTTGGCGAGGGCGAGCGGGCGTGGTAGCCGGTGTACCCTCAATTTCCTGGAGGATTTCGACATGACCGCCACGAACGGACAGCCCATCACGATGGGCGCTGGCATGAAGCTCAACGTCCCCGACAACCCCATCGTTCCGTTCATCGAGGGCGACGGCACGGGCCGTGACATCTGGCGCGCGAGCGTCCGCGTCTTCGACGCCGCCGTCGAGAAGGCGTACGGCGGCAAGAAGAAGATCGCCTGGCACGAGGTGTACGCCGGCGAGAAGGCGTTCCAGAAGTTCCAGAACTGGCTCCCGGACCAGACGATCGAGGACTTCAAGAAGTACCTCGTCGGCATCAAGGGCCCGCTCACCACGCCCATCGGCGGCGGCATCCGCTCGCTCAACGTGGCCCTCCGCCAGCTCCTCGACCTCTACGTGTGCCTCCGGCCCGTGCGCTGGTTCGAAGGCGTGCCGAGCCCCGTGAAGAAGCCGGGCGACGTCGACATGGTGATCTTCCGCGAGAACTGCGAGGACATCTACGCGGGCATCGAGTTCGAGGCGAAGAGCCCCGAGGTGCAGAAGGTCCTCGGCTTCATCGAGAAAGAATTCCCCAAGGAGTTCAAGAAGATCCGCTTCCCCGGCTCGTCGGGTATCGGCCTCAAGCCGGTCTCGACCGAGGGCACCGAGCGCCTCGTCCGCGCCGCGATCCAGTACGCGGTCGATGCGAAGCGCAAGAGCGTCACCTTCGTCCACAAGGGCAACATCATGAAGTTCACCGAAGGTGCCTTCATGAAGTGGGGCTACGCCCTCGCCGAGAAGGAGTTCGGCGACAAGGTCTACACCTGGGCCACCTGGGAGAAGACCAAGGAGGAGAAGGGCGAGGAGGCCGCGAACGCCGAGCAGAAGGCCGCGCTCGCCGCCGGCAAGATCCTCATCAAGGACGCGATCGCCGACATCACCCTTCAGCAGGTCCTCACCCGCGCGAAGGAGTTCGACGTCATCGCCACGTTGAACCTCAACGGCGACTACCTCTCGGACGCCCTCGCCGCGCAGGTCGGTGGCATCGGCATCGCGCCCGGCGGCAACATCAACTACGTCACCGGTCACGCGATCTTCGAGGCGACGCACGGCACGGCGCCCAAGTACGCCGACCTCGACAAGGTGAACCCGGGCTCGGTCGTCCTCTCGGGCGAGATGATGCTCCGCCACATGGGCTGGATCGAGGCCGCCGACCTCATCATCAAGGGCATGGACGGCGCGATCGGGTCGAAGAAGGTCACGTACGACTTCGCCCGCATGATGGACGGCGCGACGGAGCTCAAGTGCTCCGAGTTCGCCGACAACATCATCGCGCACATGTGAGCGCTCGGGCCTCGAAGGCCCGCGGCTCGCGACGAGGCCCTCTCGGTTCGCCGAGGGGGCTTCGGCTATTTGGGAGGCTCGGGCTCCTTCGCGGTGGCTGCGCGCGCGGCGGCGAGCACGAGGCCCTCGGGGTCCGCGCCGTCTTGGTTCACCACGGCGACCACGGTGACGTCGGCCTCGACGAAGTGCACGGCCTGGAGGTGCGTGCCGGCGACGTCCCCCGCGTGGCTGCGCGCCTCGCCGAGGCCGCCCGAAGCCTCGCCGCGCGACACGAACACGCCGAGCCCGTACGCGACGTCGGGCTCGGTGGGCACCGTCGCGAGCCACTCCTTCGTGAGCGCGCTCGGGACGACGGCGCCCTTGCCGTACTTGCGTGTCCACGCGACGAGGTCGGGCATCGTGGTGACGAGGTGCCCGGCCGCGTAGAGCCAGCTCGGGTGATGGGCGTGCCCACGCGGCTCTCCTCGCGCGTCGAAGCCAGGAAAGAAGCCAGGCGAATGAGGCTCGTCGGGCCGCTCGGCGTGCGTCTCGTGGAGACCCTCGGGGCCGAGCAGCTCGCGCGCGACGAGGGTGTCGAGGGGCTCCTTTCGTACGGCCTCGAGCACCTGACCGAGCGCGACGTAGTTCGTGTTCGCGTACCGGAACGGCGCGCCCATGCGGGCGTCGGGCGTGTGAACGAGCGCCCTCGCGAGGAGGGCCGCGGGGGCCTTGGGCTCCGGTGTGCGGCGCTGCCACGCGCGAAACTCGGGATCCTCTTCGTACGGAAAGAGCCCGCTCGTGTGGCGCAAGAGGTCACGCACGGTGGTGTGGCGGAGGTAGCCCAGGTTCGGCACCTTCTCGCCGAGGGGGCCATCGAGCGTGAGGGAGCCGCGCTCGACCTCGCGAAGCACGAGCGTCGCGACGAACGTCTTCGTGACGCTCGCCATGCGGAACGGGCGGCGTGGATCGCCCGAGCCGTGGGCGCCCGAGAGCGCGAAATAGGCTGGCGGGCACGACGCCGTCGCGACGCCCACGAGAGCCTCGGGGCTGCCTCGTGGCACGGCGCGAAGGGCCGCCTCGATGCGCGACGCCCGGGCAGCGCACGCGACCGTGGCGGGGGCAGGGTCGCCACCCGCCGGGCCACGTGTCTCGCGCGAGCACCCGACGAGGAGGGCGAGCGCGAGAGCTGCGAAGCCGAGCGCCGAGCGCCGAGCCGGATGTGCAAATCGCGCGCGTGGTCGCCGCAAATGACGCAAAACGGTGAGGGCCCGGATCGCACCGAATGGCGAAAAAAAAGGCCGATCGTGAGGGCTCGGTGCTCCGACTTCAGGCGCCTGAAGTTGCAACTTCAGGCGCCTGAAGTCCATGTCGAGGGGGGGCGATCGGCCTTCGGACACTCCCTCAACGTACGCGTCCGATCCCCCTCACGCCACACGGGCGGGCGGAGGTTCAGAGGCAGCTCGAGGCGCGGCCCGGGGTGGCGAGCAGGGCGCCGAGCTGCCCCGTCGACGCGCAGAAGTGAGCCGACTGCGCGACGGACGGCGCCATCCCGGGCCGGAGCTCGAGCGACTGCCCCTCGGTGGTCGAGATCGAGAACGTCCCGTACGGCACCTTGACGAGCTCGGTCGTTCCACGGGCGATCGCGATGGCTCCCGTCGCGCCGTTCGCGAGGATGACGCCCGCCCCCGACGCCTGACCCGCTCCGTACTCGTACACGATCACGGCGTCGGTGATGCCCTGCGCGCGGGCCGAAGCGCGGCTCCTCGCGAGCACCACGTACGCCCCAGGGGCGACGACCACGTCGTCCGTGATGGTGTGGGTGCGGCCCGCGCCGTCGCGGAGCGTGAGCCCACGGAGCGATCGCGGTCCCGGGGCGACGCACGTCACCTCGATCCACTCGTCGTTCGGCTCGGAGCCCGCGGGATCGAACATGACCTCGGTGACGAGGACCTCTCCGGGCCCGGCCTGGGTCGTGGCGCCGCCGGTCGACGTGTCGGGCGAGGTCGATGCATCTTGCACCGTTCCGGCGTCGGGCGCGATCGGGCCCGCGTCGGGGGCAGCGGGCTTCGGAGGCGTCGCGGCGTCGCTCGCCGCGCTCGCGTCGCGGGGGGCGCCTGCCTCGGGGGTGGTCTGCGGGGCGGAAGGGGACGCGCTCGGGGCCTCGGGCAGGGCGCGGCTCGAGGCGAGGCTCGGGGGATCGTCGTCGTCGACGGCGACGCCGGTCGCGCATGCCGTGACGAGGGCCAGAGAGACGAGGGCCAAGGGGGCGAAGAAGCTCGAGGGGAGGGCGACGCGCATGGGCGCCCTTCTTCGTCCTCGGGTGCGTCACCGAGGATGAGGTCGCGTGACGATTGCGCGACACCGAGCGGATCGGCGACGCGAAAAAAGGTATGGTGCGCCGGCCATGGCGGCTCGAACGAAGAAGCCCACGAAGAAGCCCGCGGCCCCCCGGGCCGAGAAGCTCGCCCCCCCGCGCCCTCACGTGAGCCACGCGGTCACCGAGTACCGCCTCCGCCTCGACGGGATCCGGTTTCGAGGGCACCACGGCGTGTCCGACTCGGAGCAGGCCCTCCCGCAAGATTTCTTGGTCTCGCTCGAGGCGCACCTCCCGCTCGGGGTGCTCCCCACGGGGGACGCGATCGCCGACGTCTTCAACTACGACAGGCTCGCCTCGCTCGTCGTCGAAGAGGGCACGAGCCGCAGGTGCCGGCTCCTCGAGACGCTCGCGCAGAGGGTCATCTCGCGCGTGCTCACCGACACGCCGGCCACGCGCGTGTCGGTCGCGGTGACCAAGTCGCGCCCGCCCACCCGGAGCAGTGTCGACACCGTGACCGTCGAGCTCCGCGCCACGCGAGGGTGACCCTCGGGCCCGTGCGCCCGGCTCAGCCCCCCACGACGAGGTCGGGGTGCGCCTCGGCGTAGGCGCGGAAGGCGTCGATCGGCATGGTCGCGATCGCGTTCGGCAGCGCCGCCTTCGGGAGGAGCAGCCCGCCCACGTAGCGGAGCGTGCCATCCTCCCAGGCGAAGCGCGAGAGCTCCGCGAACCCACGGTCTTTGCCCTTCTCGAACACCTTGGCGACGAAGAGCGCCTCCGTGTCGGTCGAGGCGAGCACGTCGACGCCCATGTACTTGAGGCCCTTGCCCGCCGTCGAAAGCTCGCGGACCCGCCGAGGCACGTCGTCGCCGTCGGCGTGGTCCTCGTGGTCCGACGAGAGCGTCGCGTGGAGGAACTCCCCGAGGCCCAGCGCGAAGGCGGAGTAGCGCGCCCGCACGAGCTCGCGAGGGGCGGCGGGGGGCTTCGTCCCGTCGTGGGCGGGGAGGCAACAGTCCGCGTACGAGGCCGAGGAGCGGCACGGGCAGGGGTCTTTGGGGCGCACGCCCCTCAGCGTATCCGAGATCGCCGCCGTGACGCACGACGCCATACGAATCGGGCGAGGTTCGGGGTTGAAACCGATGGGCTTCGTTCGGCACTCTTCCTCCCGCGCAGCGCTCGCGTCGGGCGAGGCCGCGATCCGAGGTACGCCATGCTCAGCACGATGATGGACACGCCCCTCTCGCTCGCCACGCTGTTCCGCCACGCCGAGCGTGTGCACGGAGGGGCGACGATCACGACGGCCACCGAGAAGGGCGTTCGCAAGGCCACGCTCCGTGAGTGCGCCAAGCGCGCCATGCGCCTCGCCCACGCCCTCCGCGGCCTCGGCATCACGGGTGACCAGCGCGTCGGCACGTTCATGTGGAACAACCAAGAGCACTTCGAGGCCTACATGGCCGTGCCCGCGATGGGGGCCGTGCTCCACACGCTCAACATCCGACTCCCGCCGGCCGAGGTCGTGTTCATCGCCAACGCCGCCGAGGACCGCATCGTGCTCGTCGACGCGTCGCTCGTGCCTCTCTTCGCGACCATTCTCCCCGGCTGCACCACGATCGAGCACGTCGTGGTCGTGGGCGAGGCCGACGTGACCGCCCTCGCCGCCACCGGCCGCAAGGTGCACGACTACGAGGCCCTCCTCGCCGCCGCGAGCGATTCCCCCTTCGATTTCCCGGTCGTCGACGAGCGCCTCGCGGCCGCGATCGCCTTCACGAGCGGGACCACGGGTTCTCCGAAAGGTGTAGTCTACAGTCATCGTTCGGCGATGCTCCACTCGATGCAGCTATGCCTGGGCGACTCGACCGGCGTGTCGTCGGGCGATCGGGTGCTCGCGGTGGTGCCGATGTTCCACGTGTGCGCGTGGGGCCTGCCGTGGGCGTGCATGCTCGTCGGGGCGGACTTGATCCTCACCGATCGTTTCCTCCAGCCCGACGCGGTGGCGAGGCTCATTGCGAGCGAGCGGCCCACCTTCGGCGGCGCGGTGCCCACGATTTGGACGGGCCTCCTCCAGTACGTCGACAAGGTGCCGACCGACCTCTCCTCGTTCCGCATGGTGCTCGTCGGCGGCTCGGCGTGCCCGCCCGCGCTCATGAAGGCCTTCGAGGAGCGCCACAAGATGCGCATCGTGCACGCGTGGGGCATGACCGAGACGAGCCCGCTCGGCTCCGTCGCCGTCGTGAAAGATGGCCTCGACGAGGAGACCGCCTGGAAGCTGCGCATCACGCAGGGCAGGCTCTCGCCGTTCGTCGAGGCGAAGCTCCTCGGTCCCGACGGAAACGAGGTCCCCTGGGACGGCGCGACCTCCGGCGAGCTCTGCGTGCGCGGCCCGTGGGTGACGGGCTCGTACTACCCCGAGAACGACCCCGAGAAGTTCGTGGACGGATGGCTGCGCACCGGCGACGTGGGCACCCTCACCCCCGACGGGTACCTCACCCTGACCGACCGCGCGAAGGATGTCATCAAGTCGGGAGGGGAGTGGATCTCCTCGGTGTTGCTCGAGAATCTCCTCATGGCGCACCCCACCGTCCTCGAGGCGTGCGTGGTCGGTGTGCCCGACGACAAATGGGGCGAGCGCCCGCTCGCGTGTGTCGTGCCGAAGCCCGACCAGCAGGTCTCGTTCGCCCAGCTCCGCGCGTTCCTCGGCGAGAAGGTCGCCAAGTGGCAGCTCCCCGAGCGCTGGTCGCAGATCGCGAGCGTGCCGAAGACGAGCGTCGGCAAGTTCGACAAGAAGGTGCTGCGCGCGGACTACGCCGCGAACAAGCTCGAGGTGACGATCGTCGACTGATGCGTGGCTCTTCAGTCGCGGCCGGCGTCTGTCGTTGGCGAGGCCGTTGGCTCGGAGGCCAGAGCGTCCGTGCAGGCCGCCGTATCGGTCGCACCCGAGGTCCACGACAGCAAACACCGGTCGGCCGCGTCGCCCGGGGCGATGCGACGGTCCCCTTTGTGCGCCTCCTCGCCGCGTGCCTTGCGCACCAACGTGAGCCTCTCGGCCCCGGCGCCT
Organism: Myxococcales bacterium; assembly: GCA_016712525.1. Classification (NCBI taxonomy): domain Bacteria; kingdom Pseudomonadati; phylum Myxococcota; class Myxococcia; order Myxococcales; species Myxococcales bacterium. The sequence goes on along the minus strand of JADJQX010000007.1, from coordinate 2,133,434 downwards.
CTGGCCGCCGCCACCTCGCGCATCGTCTCGGGCTCGACGCCGATCGTGCTGCCGTAGTTCGCGGCGACCTCGGCGTCGGTGGCCTCTGTGTCTTCGGGCGTAGCCGTGGGCTCGAGCCGCCCGGCGCCGGGGCCGACGAGCCGGTAGTTTCGGTACCTCGAGCCGTGGCAGTCGAGCGAGCCGCAGCGCACGACGAGCATGTTGCTCACGGGTCGGAAGGTGGCGAGGTCGAGGGTCGTGGCGTTCGTACGGCCTTGCTCGGGCGTGCTGCACGCGACGAGCACACCGAGGGCACCGAGCGCGAGCGCCACGACTGCGGAGGTGCGTCGATGTCGTTTCATGGTGTCCCGCCTTCCGTCGCGGACCCGTCCGTCTCCGCTCCGGCATCGGTCGCGGGGGGCGTGGGCTTCGCGGACTCTCCGATGTAGACCGCGGGAACGAGGTTCTTCGTGCCGACTTGTCCGCGGTGGCAGTCGGCGCAGCTCCCGCGTCGCCCGATGCGGGTCTTCATCGTCTCCTTCCCGGCGCCTCGTGTCAGGGTGACGTACACGGGGTAGACCGGCGTGTAGCGCCCCTCCTGAACGTAGAAGTTGCCGACGGAGTTCGTCTCGGTCGTGTAGGTCGCGCCCTTCGCGTCGACGAGCGAAACCGTGACGCCCGAAGCGCCCCGCGAGGTGTCGGGGACCCCTTGGCCTTTCGTCTCGTACACCGTGCCGGCGAGCTCGAAATCGGGCTCTCCGGGGCCGTCGCCGCCGTGGCAGGTGAGGCAGGGTTGACCGGGCCTGTGCGTCGGGCCGCGACGCACGCCGGGCGCCTCGTCACCGAGGGCCGTGACGGCGTCCGAGTGGACCGGGTTCATGCAGGATGCAAGGGCCGCCAGCGGCAAGGCCGCGGCGAGGAGCGAGGTTCGGAGCGTGTGTCGGAGCATCAAAACACGGCCTCCAGTCCGAGGGCCGAGAACACCGTGAGGCGGTTCGTCACGTAGATCGCGTCGAAGAAGGACGTCGTGTACCCGTCGACGTTGAAGGTGAGGGCGAGCTTGTTCGCGTCGGCCACGGGTCCCAGGTGGAGGCGCATGCCGAGGCCCCCGCCGGCCGTGAGGAGCGCGCCGAGCTCGCGATCTCCGGTGCGGAGGGCCGGAATGTCGCCCGGGCCGCTCGCCGTGTAGGCCCGCTCCCAGAACGAGACGGCCTTCTGCACGTGGAAGCGCCCGTGAGGCCCGATCTCGAGGCGTGAGCCCACGTCGAAAAAGACGCGCACGTCCGTGGTGCTCGCGAGGAGGGCCCACGAGTCGGCGTAGAGGCGCTCTTCGGCGCGGAGCGTGCCGAACCCGCCGTGCGTGGCGATGCGCCCGGTGAGCGCGTACCTCTCGCGGGCGAGCGGGAGCTGCTCGAGCGGTCGCGCCGCGATGCGCGCGTTCGCGACGAAATCGGGCGACGCCCCGGCGGGCACGGTGGCGGCGACGCCGGGCGCGAACATGGGCACGTAGCGGTAGGGCTTCGACTGGTCACCGCGCTCGAGGATGACGTCCGCCGAGAGGCTCGCGAGGGTCGACTTGGTGACGATCCGCGTGAGGCCGAACGAGAGGCTGTGCGTGTCGAGCGTCCGCGAAAAGACCGAGAACGGCGTGCCCGTGCGCCCGATGACGTCGTGCCCGAGGTAGTACCCGGCGACGAGGGTCATGTGCTTCTCGTCGACGTCGAGCGTGACTCGCCCGCCTCCCGTGAGCGACAGGTAGTCGTCCGTGTGCGAGACGTTGAACGAGCCCTGCGCGCCGAAGTCTCCGGGTTTGTACCCGGCCGAGAGGCCTCCGGCTTTCCGGACCTCCATCCAACGCGGAGAGGCGGTGGACACGATGTCTGGCGAGGCGGCCGACACGACGTCGACGAGCGCGTTGCCGGCCACGTTCCACCCCGAGGTGGGGCTCTCCACCGAGGCCGACACGGCGGGCGTGAGCACGCTCACCGCGACGCTGTCCTGGTAGGCCGAGACCTCCGACTTGATCCTCGTCGTGGTGGTCCCTTCGGCGCGCGCGTTCGTCGTGATCGTGAGGAGAGCCGCCGAGACGAGCCCGAGCGCGACGTGCTTCAGTTGCATCCGCATCCGCCGCCGCCCGCCGTCCCGCCGCCGGTCGCGCCCTCGTGCACGTCGTAGACGTGCTCTTCTCCGGGCCCCGAGAGGCTCCCGGGGCTCATGGTCGGGCGCGCGAGGACACCCCGCTCGTACGGCGCGACCCTGGTGCAACCTGCTGAAAATACGAAGAAAAGTGCCGCGGCGGCGAAGAGGCCGCGGGCCCGGACGGAAGACGGCATGACGTTCCTGTGGGCGTCGAGGGAAAAACGGATCACTGCGGGAGGACGATTCGCCCCGGTGCGCTCGCCGAGCCCTCGGCGGACGCTCCGTTCTGCGTGTGGCACGTGTTGCAGTCGCCCCCCGCGAGCGCCGAGGTCAATGCGCCCTTCATGGCCCGCTCTTTCCCGTTCTGCACGACCTTCACGAAGAACGAGCCGGTCAGCCTGGCCTTGTAGCTGAAGTTGCCGGCGGCGTTCACCGGCACGTCCGCGAGCACCTTGCCCGCCGCGTCGGTCGCGACCACGCGGGCCCCGGCCGTCGTGCCGTCCACGCCGTTGCAGCGATCGGGCTCGTGGGGTGTCGGATAGACCGTGCCCGCGAACGCGAAGATGTCTCCCTCTCCCTCTTTTCGATGGCATGCGTTGCAGCTCTCGCCCGGGTACATGAGCGGCCTCTGCAGCTTCGAGGTGCGGTCGGTCACGTTCGACATGCCGCCCGTGCAGGTCGGAGGTTGATCCCAGAAGGGATCGGGCTTCGCCTCGATGGCGCCGCAGGACCCCGCGGGCATGCCCTTCTTCACCCAGCTCTCGACCGTGGCGACCGTGTCGGCCGTGAGGAGGCCCGACTCCGGCATGGGCTTCACCGTGTCCTTCATGCGCAACACCACGAGGTCGCCGACCTTCTGCGCGGGATTTTGCGGGTCGGGCTTCGTGAAGTCCTCCAGGGTGACGAGCGGGAGCTTCGCGCCGCGTTTGGGCGACGCCCCGTGGCAGCTCGTGCACGAGGCGGCCATGATCTCGGCTACGCCGCAGGGCAGGTTGCTTGGCCCGGAGGGTGCGGCCGCAGGTCCGGTTCCGTTCCCGCTGCCCCCGGGATCGTAGGCGAGCGAGGGGTTCGACGAGCACGCCGCAGCGACGAGGGCCGTGCCGACGACGAACGTGAGCGAAAAGAGCGAGAGGTGCGCGCGCATGAGTGGCCTATCTGAAGGAATCGTGAGGACCGGACGAATCGCCTTGGATGACGCGGCGTCCGATGCTGAAGTGCCCGGTCGGAAAGGCGACCAGGCAGAGAATCGTCACCGCCCGCACGAATGGAACCCGCCGCCGTCGTCGTCGTCTCTCCCGCGGATGCGTCGCGTCCCGAGACGCTCGCGCTCGTGCGCGCGGCCGAAGAGTCGACGCGCCCCCGCACGATCGAGCTGCGTGTCACCTCGTCGGCCGACTTCGGCGAAGCCGCGCGCCCGGTCTTCGTCGTGCGTTGGTCGGACGACACACGGCGGGCCCACCTTCGTGTCCACGTCGCGCCGAAGTCCCCCTGGGTCGAGCGCGACCTCGGCTTCGACGAGCGCGACGCCCCCGAGGAGCGTGGTCGTGCCGTGGGGCTCGCCGTCGCGGCGATGCTCCCGGACGCCGACGACGCGCCTCCCGCCGCGCCGCCCGTGGTCCCTCGCGAGGAGGTGCGCCCCGTCGCTCCGCCTGCGCCCGCGCCTGCGCCTGCGCCCGCGTCTCGCCATTTCGATCTCGCGCTGCGCGGTCACGCCGCGTTCGGGGTCGGCGGAGAAGGAGGAGGGGTCGGTGGGCGCCTCGAGGGGCATGTCCTCGTGGGCCCGCGCCTCGGGATTTTCGGCGCCTTCGGGGCTCGGGTCGGCGACGCGACGTACGCCGAGGGCCGCGCGAGCCACCTCGTCGCGACCGCCGGTCTGTCGTTTCGTGCGCCGCTCGGCCGCCGCGTCGAGCTTGGAGGCTCGCTGGGCGCTGGCCTCGTGAGAGACGAGGTCCGGCATTTCTCGGCCGACGGGGACGATCCTCAGCCCGTCTCCGAGTCTCGCGTGCTGCCGGCAGGCTCCCTCGGTGCGAGGGGGTCGTACTTCATCTCCGAGACCGCGGCCCTCGAGGTCGGCCTCGGCGCCGACGTGGCGTTCGGGACCACCGACGTGGTCGTGGAAGGCACCGTGCGGGGCACGCTCGTCCCGGTGCGCCTCTCGGTGGAGCCAGGGGTCCGTGTTCGATTTTGACCTCTTCGTTGCCTGGTCCCTGGCGCCCCTCGGTACTCTCGAGGGAGGAGCCGAGCTTTGACCTCTCCCCTTCGACGTCCCGGGAGGGCGAGCAACCTGAGGCTCGTCGAGCCGGACCGTGACGCCCACCATGCCTCGCCAAGACGCACACCTCTGCTCGACGACAGCGAGATCCTCTCGGCGATGCGCCGTGGCGACACGAGCGCTGCGGCCGCGCTCCACGACCGAGTTCGCCCGACGGTCGATCGCACGGTACGAAGGCTCCTCGGCGCCCACGACCCCGACCGCGACGACGTCGCCCAGCTCGCCATGATCGAGCTCGTCACCACGATCGACCGCTACCGCGGGGAGTGCTCCCTCGACTCGTGGACGTCCACGATCACCGCGCGCCTCGTGTTCAAGGCGATCCGCCGTCGGCGCGTCGAGCGGAAGTACTTCGCGTTCGACGACGACCCCGGGGAAGAGGCCCCTTCGCCCTCGCGGCCGGCCCACGATCTCGGCGCGAGGGATCTCCTCCGTCGTGTCGCGGAGCTCCTCTCCCCGGTCGAGGACGTGAAGGTGTGGACGTTCCTCCTGCACGACGCGTGGGGGTACGATCTCCGCGAGGTCGCGCAGATCACCGACGTCACCGTCGCCGCCGCGCAGTCGCGGCTCGTGCGAGGGCGCGCCGAGGTGAACGCGCGCATCGCCGCCTCTCCCGAGCTCTCCTCGGCCCTCGCGAAGGTGCTCTCATGAGCGATAACTACGCGAAAAATCTCGCAGATCTCGTGGCGTCACGCGTCGCCCGGGTCGACGCGGCGGCCGCCTCGGGGCCCTCCGACGCCGAGCGCGGTGCCGCCATCGACGCCCTCTCCGTGGCCCTCGCTGGCCGCCGTCGGGCGCGTCTCCGTGGTCGGGTCGCGCGAGGGCTCGGGGTCTTCGCCGCGGCCGCCGTCCTCGTCCTCGTGGGCTCGGCGCTCGTCTCCCGTCCGCACGCCTCGACGCTCGTCCTCCGGGGGCACCCGACCGAGGGCACGCAGGCGACCCTGTCCGACGGGACGAAGGTCCCGCTCGTCGATGGCGTCCCTGTCTTGGAGGGCTCGCGCATCGACGCCACGTACGGCCGCGTCGACCTCTCGTTCGCGACCGGCACCGAGCTCTCCCTCGAGAGCCACGGCGAGGTCTCGGTGGTCGGCGCAGGGAAGACGCAGGCCTTTCGCCTCGATCGCGGGCGCTTGTCCGCGCACGTCGCCAAGCTCGGTGAGGGCGAGCGCTTCGTCGTGCGCACCGGCGACACCGAGGTCGAGGTCCGCGGCACGCGCTTCGTCGTCGAGCTCGGACCCAAGCTCGCCTGCGCAGGCGGGACCGAGACGCGCGTCACCGTCTCGGAGGGCGTGGTCGTCGTGAGGTCGCAGGGCACGGAGGCTCGTGTCCAGGCGGGTGAGTCGTGGCCCGCGTGCACCGACCCCGCGCCCCCGGCGCCCCCGCCCGTCGTGCGCTCCGCGAGCGCTGCGCCGTCGTCGTCGCCGTCGTCCTCACCGTCGTCGTCTCCTCACGCGCCGGAGGCGAAGGTCGTGGCCTCGGCCGCCAGAGAGCCCGCGGAGGCTCCGCCGAGCTCGCTCGCCGAAGAGAACGCGCTCTTCCAGGCGGGCCTCGCCCAGAAGCGCGCGGGCGACGCCCCGTCGGCGATCGCGACCTTCGAGACCCTCGTCCGAAAGCACCCGAAGAGCCCGCTCGCCGAGAGCGCGCACGTCGAGCGCATGCGCCTGCTCGCGAACCACCGCGATCCCCGCGCGCGCGCCGCCGCCAAGGAGTACCTCGCCCGGTACCCCAAGGGCTACGCGCGCGGCGAGGCGATGGATCTCGTCGGCCCATGAGGCGCTTCGGCGCGAGCCTCGCCGTGGTCGTGGTCGGCATCGGGGCCTGCCGCGGCGAGCTCCGCTTCGACGATCACGTGCTCGACGCGGGCGCCGCTGGCGACGCGTTGGCGGAGAGCGCGGTCCCCTCGGGACCGTGCACCAAAGACGGCGACTGCGGGCTCGCGACGCTCCACTGCGACGTCGACGAGGGGCGCTGCGTCGCGTGCACGAGCCACACGCACTGTGGAGGGCCGACCCCGCGCTGCGATCCTGCGCTGCACCGATGCGTCGGGTGCACGTCGAGCGACGACTGCACCTCTCCGGCCTCCTGCGATCCCGTGACCCGGCAGTGCCTCGTCGCGTGCCGCGAAGAGGACGATCTTTGCCCGAACGGCCTCCGCTGCAACGAACGCATCCGGCGCTGCGCGGCGTGCGCGGAGAGGTCGCACTGCGAGGCGCTCGGGCCGAGCTTCACGTGCGACGTGCTCACGGGCCGGTGCATCTCGTGCCGGACCGACGCCTCCTGCCCACAGGGCCGCTGCGATACGTTCCTCGGCCGCTGCGTCGGCTGCCTCACCGCCGCCGATTGCCCCGCGAGCGCGCCGCTCTGCGACATCGCCGCGGGGCGCTGCATCCCTCGCTAAAGTTCCGAAACTACGGCAAAAACGGCCGCGTTGTGCGCGGCCGTCGGGGCACCCTCAAGGGACGTGGACGGCGCCGACCGAGGCGTTGCCGTGGCACGCCGACGACGAGCAGTCGCCCATCGAGAGCATCGTCACCATGGGCCGCACGTTCGTTCCGTCGCGCGCGCCGACCTGGAGCGGGAAGGTGAGCCCCTGCGCCTGGTTCGGCGTCAGGTAGAAGTTGCCGTCGGCGTCCGAGTACGTCGAGACGGCCTTACCCGTGGCGTCGCGGAAGCGAATCTCGACGCGCGCGGCGGGCGTGGTGCCCGCGGCCTCGGTGAACACGGTGCCGCCGGCGAACCAGCGCGGCGCGTTGCCTCCTTGGCGGTGGCACGTGAGGCACGCGAGCTTGGCCGGGTTGCCGCCGTTGCCGTGGTCGTTCTTGCGCGCGTTCTGGCCGAGGGTCGCCACGTAGGCGGGCGCGCCCGTGAAGGCGTTCACCGCCGGCGGCGTGGACGAGTCGCCACCCGGGCCTCCGTCGGTGGGCGTGCTGCCGCTCGGGGTCGGCGTCGGTACGGACCCGTCCGGCGCGCTCGACGACGGCGAGCCCGTGGTGGTGCCGGTCGTGGTCGGCTTCGGAGAGGGGACGAGCGGCGCGATGTCGTTGTCGGACCCGCACCCCACACCCACACCGACACCGAGCACGGCGACGGCGACCAACACCACAGAGCTTCGTGCGCGACCCATGAGCACCTCCTCTCGAAAGGTGCCCCGACCCTCGGCGAGCGAGGCAGAAAAGTGACGTCACCCCCGAAAAAATCGCGCGAAATTCGGCCCAGCGCGGACGATTCCGCCCCCACCGAAGCCCGCGGCCCTCGCGACGTCACTTGGCGTCGGCGCTCCCGTCCTTCGGTGCTCCCGCGTCGCGCACGATCGGCACGCCCGCCTCGGCGTGGGCTTCGCCGAGGCGCAAGAACACGTCGGAGGCGACCGTGGACGTGTCGCGGCGCAAGCCGATGCGCTGCGTGGCCGGCTCGATGACGGCGAGGTCCTTCGTGATGCGGTCGCGCGCCTCGGGAGACGCATGCTCGAGCCCTTGCCGCAGCGTGCGCTCGGTCTCGCGCCACAGGGCCATCGCCCCCTCGGCCGCGCGGAACGTTCCCGAGCCGTAACGCCCGCCGGGTCCGTCGCGGAGCGAGAGGTGCTTCTGCACGCACGTCGAGTGCTCGGCCCGGAGCTCCGGCGCGAGCTTCGAGTTGTCTTTCCCGCTCCCGAGCAGCTCGTAGGTGGGGCACGCTCCGGGAATGCGCGCCGCGACGCGCCTCATCATGGTCTTCGCGACGGCCTCGTCCTCGGTCTTCTGCCCGACGATCGCGGCCTCCTTCGCCATGCCGCTCGCCACCGCCATGCGCAGCGCGTCGACGCCCGCGCCCTTTCCGTTCTTCAGCAGATCGAGCCACGCGTCGTAGCGAGGCACGGCGTAACCCTGACCGTCCCGCGCGACGAGCACGGCCACGGCGGCGCTGCTCGCTTGGTCGGCGGGCTGGGCGTGGAAGCCCGACTTCGACCCGAGCGCGTTCGCCAGGTTCGCGAGGCACGCGGCCTCGGCCCCCTTCTCGGCGTCGACCGCGCCGCAGCTCGGGAGGTCGCGGGATGCCTCCGCGAGGGCGTCGACCCCGCCTCGGGCAGCCTCCTCCAACTTTAAGATTTTGCTCATCTTTCCGCCGCAGCCGCCCACGAGCAGGGCGACGACGAGGGAGGTCGTGAGGGCTTCTTTTCGCGTGCGCACGGGGCGTAGCCTACCCCGAAATGCGAAACGCGGGCCCCTTCGAGGAGCCCGCGTTCCACCTGAGGCCGCGTGCGCGACCTGGTAGGTCACACCGTCGCGAAGGCCGCGTCCGAGATCTCGGTCGGCGACTTGTCTTCCATGGCCAAGAGCTCGGCCTTGAAGGCGACACCCGGCAAGGTGTTGCGCGCGAAGAAGATCGCCGACTGCACCTTGCCCGCGTAAAACGCCGTGTCGGGGTGCTGCGGGTCGACCTTCTTAAGCGCCTCTTCGGCGATGACGGCCTGCTCGAGCAGGAGCCAGCCCACCGTGAGCTCGCTCATCATCTCGAGGAAGCGGTTCGCCGAGAGCGGCACCATCGCCACGTTGCCCGACTGGAACCACATGAGCAGGCGCATCGCCGAGCCCGAGAGGGCCTCCGCCGCCGACCCGAGGCGCTTCACTTCGGCGCCGAGCGTGGGGTGCGAGGCGTTCGCCGTGACGAACTTCTGCACGTCGCCCATGAACGCCTGGAAGTTGGCGCCGCCGGCCTGCCCGAGCTTGCGGCCCACGAGGTCCATCGACTGGATGTGGTTCGTGCCCTCGTAGATGCTGAAAATCTTCGCGTCGCGGCAGTACTGCTCGACGGGGTAGTCGCGCGTGTAGCCGGCGCCGCCGTAGGTCTGGATGGCGGTCTCGCAGACGCGGAAGCCCTGGTCGGAGCCGTACGCCTTCATGAGCGGCACGAGCAGGTCGACCTGGCCCTGGTGGTAGGCGGCCTTCGCGTCGTCGTTGCCCTTGTAGAAGGTCACCTGGTCTTGGTGCTGCGTGAGCTTGAGGGCGAGCGCGCGGAGACCTTCGACCTTGCCCTTCATGTCGAGCAGCATGCGGCGCACGTCGGCGTGCTCGATGATCGACACGCGGGGCGCCGTGGGGTCCTTCCAGTGGGTCATGCTGGCGCCCTGCTTGCGGTCCTTCGCGTACTCGAGGGCGTTCAGGTAGGCGGCCGAGGCCACCGAGAGGCCCTGCACACCGACCGAGATGCGCGCCGCGTTCATCATGATGAACATCTGCGGCATGCCCTGGTTGATCTTCGTCTCGCCGCCGACGGGCCAGCCGATGCAGGCGTCGTTGTCGCCGAAGTTCAAGATGCACGTGGCCGAGCCGTTGATGCCCATCTTGTGCTCGAGCGCCGCGACCTGAACGTCGTTCTCTTTGCCGAGCACGCCGTTCTCGTCGTGACGGACGCGGGGCACGATGAAGAGCGTGAGGCCCTTCGTGCCGGCCGGGGCGCCGTCGACGCGCGCGAGCACGAGGTGGATGACGTTCTCGGCGAGGTCGTGATCGCCGCCCGAGATGTAGATCTTCGTGCCCTTGATGTTGTAGCTGCCGTCGGCGTTCTTCGAGGCGGTCGTCTTCGCGGAGCCCACGTCGCTGCCGGCGTGCGGCTCGGTGAGGCACATCGTGCCGCCCCAGGTGCCGCCGAACATGCGAGGCACGTAGGTCTTCTTCTGCTCGTCGGTGCCGAAGTGCGCGATGACCTCGGCCGCGCCGAACGCGAGGCCCGGGTACATGTTGAACGCCGCGTTGGCGCCGGAGAGGAGCTCCTCGAGGAGGATCTGGACGCTGAACGGAGAGCCCGCGCCGCCGAACTCGGGCGAGATGCTCATGGTCTTCCAGCCGGCCGCGTAGAGCTTGTCCCAGGCCTCTTTGAAGCCCTTGGGCGTGATCACGCGGCCGTCGACGATCTTGCAGCCTTCCATGTCGCCGACGACGTTGAGCGGTCCGAGGACCTCGCGCACGAAGCGGTAGCCCTCGGTCACGGAGGTGCGGACCTCTTCCTCGCCCCAGGCCTCGAACGGGCCTTTGCCGAGGAGCTCCCCGAGCTTGAACTGCTCGAAGAACAAGAAAAACATGTCACGGAGGTCGGCCTTGTAGCGGTTGATGGCTTGAACGGGCTTCGACACGGCGGCTCCTTCGGTTCGGCAGGGAGGGCGGGAAAAACGAGCGCGAGCACTTCGCGGTCTCGTGACGCCTTCGGGGGATGTGAGGCGCGCGCGACGAACGCGAGGCGCAGACACGAGGAGATTCTTGGACCTTTGGTCAGGTGCGTCAAGAATGAATGGGCGTTCATTCGGCGATTTTTCGGCGCACCTTTCGCGCACAAAATGCCTTGGATGCCGCGGCTCGCGCGCGCGACGCAGCTGCGCGGCGGACGGCGTTGACGCGCCTCTGTGATGAGGTGCGTCGATGAGTCCGTGGCCCGACACGACGAGGCCCGACCCGCGCGCGGATCGGGCCCGGATGGCCTACGCGGAGGTCCGAGGCCGACGCCGAATCGTCGACCTCGCAGCCGCTAGTACTCGGCGCGGACGAGGATGAACTTGTTGCACACGTTCTTGTCCGTGACCTCGGTGTACTTCGTGGCGCCCGCTTCGCTGCGGAGCCCGCCGACGCGCCCGTGCTCGGTGACGAAGAACATGACCTTCACGCCCTTGTCGCGCTGCTCTTTGATCCACTTCGTGAACGGCGCGCCCGACGACACGAACGCAGGCACGCGGTTGCCGGTGTAGAAGTTCTCGCCCTTCCAGTTCATCTGGTAGGCGACGAGAGGCTCGGCGTCGCTCTGGCGGCCGCGGTAGTAGGCCTCCATGACCTCGTGCTGGCCCCAGTGCGGCGCGGTCTTCACCATGTAGACGTCCTTGCCCCAGAGGGCGAAGACGAAGCCGAGCGCGGCGAACATGGCCACGGCGTGCCCGCGCAGGCGCTTCGCGGCGAAGAGCAGCGACACGACGATGGCGACGATCGAGAACGCCTTCAGCGCGGCGCCGAAGTCGAGGTTGTCGGGCCAGGCGCGGCGGTAGTTGTACGTGAAGAGCTGGAGGAGGCGGATCGCGCCGGGCTGATCCGAGCCCGGGGGCTTCGTCGCGAGATCGCGGCCGACGAGCACGAGGAGCATGGCCCCCGCGACCGCCGCGCCGCCGAGCATGAGCGTCTCGTGGGTGCGGCCCTCGTCGTCCGGTGCGCCGGAGGTCTGGGCGAGGCCACCGCGGTACGGCGTGCTCTCGACGCGTTTCACCTCGGGGAGGGGAGCGCTCGTCGTCTCGGGCTCTCCGCCGAGGAGCTTCACCGTCGCCGCGAGCACGCCGATGCCGGCGAGCACGAGGCCCGCGCCCAAGGCGAAGGACGGGTCCGCGAGCTCGGTCTGCTGCGCGCCGAGCTTCGTGCCGAAGAACGAGCCCGGGAAGAGCCTCGAGAGGCCGAGCACGACGAGCCCCATGCCCACGATCATGCCCGCGCCGTAGGGGATGACGCGCCCCTTGCCGGCCGAGCCCGCGCCCTCGAGCGCGTCGTCGAGGACGACCCCCACCATCATCGCCGCCGGCGGGACGGCCGGGAAAATGTAGTGGTGGAACTTCGTGCCCATGAAGGTGAAGAGCGCGAACGCAATGAGGAACCACATGACGAGGAAGATCGCCGCGTCGCCCTTCTGCTTCTCTTCGGCCTTCGCCGGGTCGAGCACGCCTTCACCTTCGCGGGCGTGCGTGAGCGCGAAGCCGAGGAGGAGGCGAGGGCTCCACGCGTCGGGTTTGCGCATCCAGTACGTGAGGCCGAGCGGCACGAGGCCCGTCCACGGGAAGAGCGCGTAGCCGAGCTGCCAGAGGTAGAACCTCACCGACGTGTCGTCGCCCTCGTTCGTGTCGTGCACGTGCGAAAACGCGCGGTTGAACATGTCGTGGAAAAAGAGGCGATCGGTGAACGGCGAGCCGTGCCGGATGTACATCGCCACGAACCACGGCGCCGCCACGACCGCGACCACGAGGAGGCCGCTCCAGATCTCGACCTTGAGGAGCTCTTGCCACTTTTTGTTGGTGGCGATGTAGAGCGCCGCGCACGCCCCGGGCAGCACGATGCCCGCCGGGCCCTTGCCCATGGTCGCGACCGCGGCGAAGAACCAAGCGCCGATGTAGTAGAGCCTGCGCACGCGGCGCTCTCCCCAGTTCACGTAGAGGAGACCGCCGAGCAAAAACGCCCAGAAGAGGCCCTGCACGCTCGGCTCGATCGCGCCGAAGAAGCGCGCGGCCATTTGGCCCGGGGTCGTCGGCGCGACGGCGACGCCACGGGGGATCGAGGCGGGGAGGGCGGCGTGGCACGCCTCGTTCCCGGGCAGACCGCAGTTGCCCGCGGAGCCGCTCTTGAACTCGTCGAGGTGGAACCGGAAGCCCTTCGGGCCCGACCCGTAGAGCACGAGCTCGACGTTGCGCGTGAGCAGGTACACGATCTGCGGGAGCGCGCAGACGAGGATCGCGCCGAAGGCGAGGTGGTAGCCGGAGAGGCGGAATTTACGGCCGAACGCGGTCACCTCGTAGAGCGCGACCTTCTCTTCGTCCTTCGCGCTGGCGGCGAGCAGCACCATGCCCATGGCCGCCGTCATCGACGAGACGAACGGCATGTCGGCCATGGTCTGGTGCGCGAGGAAGAACCAGTCGGGCATGGTCGCGAGCACGAACGCGCCGAGCATGCCCGCGCGCCGCCCGAAGACCTTCGCGACGCCCTTGTAGATGACGTACTGGGCCAAGATCGTCATGAGCACGTTCGGCGTGCGCACGACCCACTCGGGCCGCCCTATGCCGTTCATCAGCATCTGATCGGGCTGAAAATGCGTGCCGAGGCTGCCCATCGCGAGCGCCTGGACCCAGAAGTTCAAGATGGGCTTCGACCAGAACCAGCCGTCTTGCGCCCACCAGAGCGAGATCCAGTCGTCCCGCGCGAGGATCTCGCGGGCCACCTCGCCGTAGTGCGTCTCCCACGGATCCCAGAGCGAGAACACGCCCATCGCGGGGAAATAAAGGACGCCGCCGATGAGCAGCACCCAGAAGCCGTGGCGCCGGAGGAGCGGGCGCTCTTCTCCGAGCTCGTCTTTGGCGAGCGGCCCGAGCGCGACGCCGAGGCGGAACACCGAGGCGACGAACGCGACGAAGAGCACCGTCACGACGAGACCCCACGCCCACGGCATGCCGAAGAGGTTCGACTGCGCCGCCGAGATCGCGGCCGCGAAGCCCACGAACGAGCCCACGACGAGGCCGAGCGAGGGGAGCACCTTCTCGAAGGTCGTGCGCTGCGCGACGCGGCCCTCTCCGTCGCTGCCGGGGGCGAGGCCGTCGTCGAACGAGCCAATGAACCCGAGGATGCCGAGCGCGGCGACGATCGCGAAGAAGACCCCGAGCGGCACGCCGAAGCGCCACTGCGCGTTCTTCGCCATCAAGAAGAAGAGGCCCAAGAAGCCCGAGATCGCCATCGCGAGCGAGCGCTTGTCGAGCGGGTTGCCCTTCGGTCCGTCGGCCTTCTTGTCGCTGTCGGCCTTCTTGTCGCCGTCGGCCTTCTTGTCGCCGTCGGCCTTCTTGTCGCTCGTGGGCTTCTCGTCGCCGTCTACGCCCTTGGCCTCGGCAGCATCGCTCTCTTCGCCCGTGGTCTCCCCTTTGGCTTCGGCCTCGGGGGCGTCGGACTTCGTGCCCTCACGGCCGTCGTCCTCGGAGCTCTCGCCCTCGGTGCGGTCGCTCGCGCGAGCTTCGGCGTCGGGGCTCTCTTTCGCGCCCTCGCCCTTGCTCTCGTCGGCGGGGGAGGCGTCGGCCTTGGCGGCGTCGGACGGCGAAGCCTCACGCTCGGCGTTGGCGGTGTCGTCGGTGGGCCCGGGCGTCGTGTCGTTGTCGGCGTCGCTCATGGTTTCGCGTCTTCGGCAGAAAGAAGCGAGGCGCGCCCGAGCGCTGGGACCCCGCAAAGGAGCCTCGCACTTAGCAAGTTTGGGCCCGAGGGGCCACAAGCACGCGCGGGGCGCTCGTGGCCCCGTCGGGCCCAAAAAAGTGTCATGGTTCTATGTAGTTACGGGTGCTTTTCCGTCAGTCGAGCTCTTCGGCCAGGGCGCGGGCCTCCGAAAGGCGCTCGCGGGCGTCCTCGAGGGCCTTCTTCTGGGCGTGGGCCTCTTCGACCACCTCTTTGGGCGCGCGGTCGGCGAAGCCCTTGGAGCCGAGCTTCTTGGCGATGGCGGCGAGGTCCTTCTCGATGCGCTTCTGCTCGCGGAGGATGCGCTCCTTCTCCTTCGCCTGGGTCACGTGGCCGGAGAGATCGACCAGGACCTCGACGGTGCCGAGCTCGTGGGGGACGATGCTCACCATGGTGCCCTTGGGGCGCGAGCCTCCCGGGGGCTCGATCGCGGGGGGCGCGGACTTGTCGGTCTTCACGAGCACGCGGATCGCGTCGAGGCGCTCGGTGAAGAGCGCGCGGAGCTCGGCCGAGGGCGTGCGGAGCCCGAGCTTCACCTCGGCGGCCGGGTGAACCTCGTGCTCGCTGCGGATCGTGCGCGCCGCGACGATGACGGCCTGGAGCACGTCCATTTGCTTCTCGATCGCCCCGTCGACGTGGGCGTCTTTCCCGGCGCGCGGGTACGCCGCGAGCGCGATCGATTTCGTCGCGCGCGTGATCGGCAGGCGCTGCCAGAGCTCCTCGGTCACGTACGGCATCATCGGGTGGAGGAGGCGCAGCGATGCCTCGAGCACCGTGAGCAGCGTGCGCTTCGTCGCGAGCTTCTCGCCGGGGCCCGCGGCGCGGAGGCCCGGCTTCACGATCTCGAGGTACCAGTCGCAGAAGTCGTACCAGAAGAAGCGGTAGAGCTCGTTCGTCGCCTCGTCGATGCGGAAGGCGTCGATGCCGGCGTGCGCGATCTCGGCGGCGCGCGCGAGCTTCGAGAGGATCCAGCGATCGAAGAACGACGGCTCCTCGTCGACCTTCGTGTCGGCCGAGAACCCCTCGCCCAAGAGCTCCAGCGAGAGGCGCGTCGCGTTCCAGACCTTGTTGACGAAGTGGCGGTAGCCCTCGATGCGCTTCGGCGCGAGGGCGATGCGCTTGTTGCTCGGGGGGAACGTCGTGAGCGTGAAGCGGAGGGCGTCGGCGCCGTACGCGGGGAAGCCCGACTCCATCGTGGCCGACGACGGGTACGCCTTCTTGAACTTCGTGAGGGCCTCGTCCTTCGGCGCGCCGGGGAGCGTCTTCGCCATGACCTCGTCGAACGTGGCGCCGTTCACGAGGTCGAGCGGGTCGATGACGTTGCCCTTCACCTTGCTCATCTTGTCGCCGGTCTCGTCGACGATGAGCCCGTGGAGGAGCACGCGCTTGAAGGGCGGCTGCCCCATGAAGTGGATCCCGAACATCATCATGCGGGCCACCCAGAAGAAGAGGATGTCGTAGCCCGTCTCGAGATCACTCGCAGGGTAGAACTTCTTGAGAAGATTGGTGTTTTCGGGCCAGCCAAGCGTGGCGAAGGGCCAGAGCGCGCTCGAGAACCAGGTGTCGAGCACGTCGGGATCTTGGGTCCACCCTTCGCCGCACTCGGCGGGCTTCTCGCGCGCGACGCGGATCTCGCCGTTCGGCCCGTGCCAGGCGGGGATCTGATGGCCCCACCAGAGCTGACGCGAGATGCACCAGTCCTGGATGTTCTCGAGGAAGTGGTCGTAGGTCTTCTGCCACTCCTCGGGCACGATCTTGGTCTCGCCCGAGCGCACGGCGGCGAGCGCCTTCTCGGCCATGCCCTCCATCTTCACGAACCACTGCGTGGAGAGCATGGGCTCCACCGTCGTGCCGGAGCGCTGGCTCTTCGGGATCGTGAGCCTGTGTTGTTTGGCGCCGCGCGTGAGCCCCTTCTCTTCGAGGGCCTTCTTCACGGCGGTGCGCGCGCGCTCCCGCGGGAGGCCGGCGAACGGGCCCGCGGCCTCGTTCATCGTGCCGTCGAGGTGGAGGATGTTGATCTCCTCGAGCCCGTGGCGCTTGCCCGTGGCGAAGTCGTTGAAGTCGTGCGCGGGCGTGACCTTCACCGCGCCCGTGCCGAACTTCATGTCGACCAGGATCGAGTCGGTCACGATGGGGACCTTGCGGTCCACGAACGGGTGCACGAGCTTCTTGCCGTGGAGGTGCGTGTAGCGCGGATCGTCGGGGTGCACGGCCACCGCGGTGTCGCCGAGCATCGTCTCGGGGCGCGTCGTCGCTACGACGATCTCGGCGTCTTCTCCGTCGACTTTGTAGGCGAACTCGAAGAGCTCACCGTTGTTCTCCTCGTGGTCGACCTCGAGATCCGAGAGCGACGTCTGGAGGACCGGGTCCCAGTTGATGAGGCGCGTCGCGCGGTAGATGAGCCCCTCTTCGTAGAGGCGCACGAAGGCCTCGCGCACCGCCACGTTCTGGTCGGGGTCCATCGTGAACTTGGAGCGCTTCCAGTCGGCCGAGGCCCCGAGCACACGCTGCTGCTCCGCGATGCGCCCGCCGCTCTCGGCCTTCCACGCCCAAATGCGCTTTTCGAACTCTTCGCGGCCGAGGTCGAAGCGCGTCTTGCCCTCGCGCGCGATCTGGCGCTCGACCACGGTCTGCGTGGCGATGCCGGCGTGGTCGATGCCGGGCTGGTAGAGCACGTTGTAGCCGTCCATGCGCTTCTTGCGCACGAGCACGTCCTCGAGGGTCGTCATGAGCGCGTGCCCCATGTGGAGCGAGCCCGTCACGTTGGGCGGGGGCATCGGGACGCAGTACACGGGGCGCGCGTCGGCCGGGTCGTCCGAGGCGTGGAAGACCCCGGATTCATTCCAGAATTTGAACCAGCGGGCTTCCACCTCGCGGGGTTCGTAGCCCTTCGTCAGGTCCGGCGTGGCGCTCTCGTCGCTCATGACGCGCGGTATACCACGACGCGTCGACGGAGGGGCCGAAGGAGCGTCTCCTCGAAGGCTCCGCTCAGTACCACTCCCCGCCTAGGCCGAGGAGGAACAGCGTCCGCGTGATGCCGACCTCGGTCTCGGTCCCGCTCGCGAAGGTGCGCGCCTTCACGAACGTGGGCTGCACGTGGAACACGAACGAGAGGCCCGAGCGCCGCCCTGGGCGACGGGCATCGGCGCCGAACATGAAGGCGAGGCGCGCGTTCAAGCTCGGGAAAATGCCGGACTCGGCGTCGCGTTGGGCGCCCCGGAGCGTGAACGAGGGGCCGAAGCCGAGCTCGACGGTGTCGCCGAGCACGAGGGCCCCCATGGCCGCGTGGCTCATGAGGCCGCCCGCGTCCCCGGTGCCAAAGAAGAGGCCCCCGAGCGCCTGGTAGTGCAGGCCGAACGTCGATCCGAGCTGCGCGCCCACGCGGATCGCCACGGTGTGCGCCGCGGCCCGGCCGATCATGGCCCCACCGGCGGCGTCGAACCCGAAACGAACCCGGAGGCGCTCGGCGTCGTACGTCGGCTCGGGAGGCGCGGGCTCCTCGGTCGGCTTCGTAGGCTCGGCGGCCGAGGCCGCTCGGCCATAGAGACCCACGGCGACGAAGGCCCCGCAAACGACGAAGCGCCTGACCCTCGCGGGCCACGCGCCTCGCACCTTCCCCCCCATGCCCCTCATTTCGTGAGGCGGGCGATTTCTTCTTTGATCAGCGTCTCGGCGAGCTGCGGAACGACCTCCCACACCACGCGCTCGATCACGTCGCGCGAGAGCGCGAGCACCGCGTCGGCCTGCGCCGGGGTGAGCCCGAGGCCGTCGAGCTTGGGAGCGAGCTTGTCCGAAACGGCGGCTGCGACCGCCGCCTGAGGCGCGGGCGCCGGTGCGGCGGCCTCGACCTTGGCCGGAGCGGGGGCCGGGGCTTCGACCTTGGCTGGAGCGGGGGCGGGTGCGGGGGCCTCGACCTTGGCGGGGGCCGGAGCGGGGGCCGGAGCGGCCGCGCGGGGGACGGGAGCCGCCGAGGAGCCGGGCGCGTTCGGGACTTGGTCGCCGAAGATGAGCGTCGCGTTCTTGCGCACCTCGCCGCCGAGCGACGGTTGCGTGGCCTTGCTGACACCGGGGGCGGTCGTGGGAATCTGCGGCATGACGGGCCGCGCGGCGGGCGCAGCGGCGGCGGGCGCGGGCGCGGCGGGGGCCGGAGCGGGGGCGGGCGCGGGCGCAGCGGCCTGAGGAGCCGACTCGCGCGTGGCGATCGCCTTCTTCACCTTCTCGATGAGCTGCTGCGTGTCGAACGGCTTGTCGGCGAAGTCGTCGGCGCCGGCGTCACGCCCGCGGTTCTGATCGTAGGGATTGTAGCGGCTCGCGAGCAGCACGATGGCGGCGCGCGGGTTCTTCTTCCGAAGCTCGCGGGCGACCTCGTAGCCGTCCTCGTTCCCGAGCACCGTGTCGACCACGATGGCGCTCGGGCTCTCTCCGACCTTCGCCGCGGCCTGGCCGCTCTCCGCGAGGAGGACCTTGAAGTCTTCCCCGGTGAACGTGATCTCGAGCACCTTGCGCATGGTGGCGCTGTCGTCGACGGCAAGCAGAGTCTTGGGCACGGGCAGGCTCCTCGGAATCGTGAGGCGGGGCGGCGGTGCTCTCGGGGCGAGCCACGCGAAAAAACGAGCTTTCGGGGGGAAAGCAGCCCGATTCTCTCGACCTGGGGCCTAAGGTGTCAAGCTTGCTGCCTCTCTCCGCGACGAATGTTGCCCGAAGGTGCGGGCCACGCGCGGCGAAAGCCGGTTTTCTACCGCGGGCGGAGCGGCTCGGGTGGGGGCGAGCGCTCGTTTCGGCATGACCGATGGTTTCTTCTTGACGGCGAGGAATCGTGCTCGACCCGGAAGCCCGTGGGCGCGTCGTTCTGACGTGTGTTCTCGACGGCGAGCCCCTATGGTCCGCCCGTGACCACCGCACAGCCTACGCGCACCGTCCCCGAAGAGCTGTCGGGCACCCCGCTCGACGGCGCCGTGAAGGCGCTCTTCGAGCTCACGTGGGGAAAGGCCCGAAAAGCGGTCGAGACCGGCAAGATCTCGGTCGACGGGGCCGTCGAGACCGATGGTCTCCGGCGCGTCCGAAAGGGCGCCGTGCTCACGATGAACGAGCGCGCGCCCAAGCCGAGGCCCGCGGAGATCCCGGAGGGCACCCTCGTGCACGTCGACGCCCACGTCGTCGTGGTCGACAAACCCGCGGGCATGAGCACCGTCCCGTACGACGACACCGAGACCGGCACGCTCGACGAGAAGGTCCGCGCGTACCTCTCGCGCGTCTCGCGTGGCTCCGGCAACGTGCGCCCCTCGCTCGGCGTCGTGCACAGGATCGACAAGGAGACGAGCGGCCTCGTCGTCTTCACGCGCACGTGGCTCGCCAAAGAGGCGCTCTCGTCGCAGTTCCGAGCGCACACGACCACCCGCAGGTACTTCGCGATCGTGCACGGCGAGGCCCACACGAAGACGATCGTGAGCCACCTCGTCGCCGACCGCGGTGACGGCGTGCGCGGGAGCGTCGAGCGGCGAAAGGGCGGCGCGCGCGGGGGCAAGCCCGGGAGCGAAGGGCAGCGCAGCGTGACGCACGTCGAGGTCGTCGAGCGGCTCGAAGGCGCGACCCTCGTGGCGTGCCGGCTCGAGACGGGCCGCACCCACCAGATCCGCGTGCACCTCTCGGAGGACGGGCACCCGCTCGTGGGGGAGAAGGTCTACATCCGCGGCTACCGAGGCGAAGAGATCCCCGCGGAGCGGGCCATGCTGCACGCCGCGCTGCTCGGCTTCGTGCACCCGAAGGACGAGGTCCCCGTGGTCTTCACGAGGCCCTGGCCCATCGACTTCGAGCGCACACTCCGCCGCCTCGGGGGGAAGAGCCGCTTCGAGGACGTGATCGACGCGTGAGCGCACGCTCCGCGACGAGCTCGTTTGTGGCTTGAAGAACGAGACGATTGCCTAAAGCGCCGAGGCCTTCCGTCCGGCGACGAGCCCCTCGGCGAGGCCGAAGGTGAGCCCCGCGAGCTTCGGGTCGGCCGGTCCGTCCTTGGCGGCCAGGGCGAGATCGAACACGAGGCCAAACGTCACGGACTCGTCCGCCCCGAGCACCGCGACCTTCGTGTCGCACGCCGACGCCTGCTTGCGGAGGCCCTCCGAGCCGAGGGTGAGGTCGGGGCCCGCCATGCCCTTCGCGAACCTGCGCGCCGTGGTGCCGCCGAGCGTCCAGACGTTGATGGCCACGTCCTTGCCGATGGCCGCGACCGCCACGCACGGAGCGCTCACGCCGAACGTCACGGGGATCTCGGACATCTTTCCGTCGCGGGTCTGCGCCTTGAGCACGAGCCCCTTCGCCTTCTGGTCTTTCAGGGCGGCTGCGACGAGCGTGACCTTCGGCGCCTTCGCCGCGCGCATCACGACGAGCGTCACCGTCTCGCCGGCGATTTTGGGCTTCCCGGCGAGCGCGAGCGCGAGGCGCCCCTTCGCGTCGGGCCCCTCGAAGGGCACCTTGTCGGCGTTCACCGTGAGCGCGGCGTCGTCCATCGAGAGGGTCGTGGCCGTGGGCTCCGGGGGCTCGGCCGACGGGGCCGCGGACGGGGCCGCCGACGCCGTCGCCGAGGGCGCTCCCTTGTCCTTCTCTTTCGCGCCGTCCTTCGGTTTGTCGTCGCACGCGGCGAGCGAGAGCATGTGGGCGGAGAGGGCGAGGGCCAAGGCGATGCGGCGCTGCATGCGCGCACCCTAACCGAACGTGGGCCGACGAGGTATGCCCTCGTCGCTCGGGGCGATCCACGGTATGGGGCCGCGATGGCCCTCGTCCGACCGAAGCGCACCGTGGGTGTCCCGAAGAAGCCTGCGGCTCGACCCGCGGGGCCGAGCCCGACGGGGACCGCGCGGAGGGTGCCCGAGGCCAAGGCGCGCGTCTTCGCGCTCGACGTCCCTTTCGCCATGCGAGGCGTCGCGAGCGCGTGCGGGGCCACGTGGGATCGCGACCACGGCGTGTTCGTCTACCGCGGCGAGCCGCTGCCGGCGGGGCTCGCGCCCTTCGCCCCGCTCGCGTACTCGTGGGAGGCCGCGGTGCAGCGCGTGCTCGACCGCGACGCGGGCCTCGACGTGCCCCGCGCCCGCCGCGGCGGGGAGGGGAGCCTCGTCCCGCGCCCGCATCAGGCGGAGGCCATCCGGCTCGTCGTCGCCTCGGCGCAGGCCGGGCGCCCCGGATTTCTCTTGGCCGACGACGTCGGGCTCGGCAAGACCATCTCGGCGTGGGCCTCGGTGCAGAAGGTGCTCGGCGACAGGCCCGCGGCGCGCGTCCTCGTCGTTTCGCCGCTCGCGGTCCTCGCGCATTGGCGCCGCACGATCGAGGCCATGGGCGACGGCGGGAGCGACGTGGTCGTCATGAACTACGAGCGCCTGGGGAAGCTCTTCGAGGTCGCGCCCGAGGTCCGCAAAACCATCAAGAGCAAGAAGGGCCTCGCGCGGAAGGGAGAGGCCCCCGCGTTCGACGTGATCGTGTGGGACGAGAGCCACAAGTGCAAAAACCCCTCGTCGGCGCGCTCCAAGCTCGCGGCCAAGCTCACCGAAGCGGCGGGCTTCTGCCTGTGGCTCTCGGCGACCGCGGGCCAGAACCCGCTCGAGCTCTCGTACCTCGCGAAGCTGCTCGCCGCCGTGCTCGGCAAAAAAGCCAAAGACCTGAAAGATTTCGAGGCCTTCTGTCAGTCCGAGGGGCTCGGGCTCTCGCGCGGCGCGTACGGAAAGTGGGAGTGGCGCGGCGGGCCCTCCGACGTGGCGAAGGTGCGCGCCATGCTCTTCGAGCCTCACTCCAAGGGGTCGCCGCCGGCCGGCCTTCGACGTCGCCCCGAGGACGTCGCCGGGTGGCCCGCGATCCAGCGCATCCTGGCCCCGATCGAGCTCGACCCCGAAGCGCGTGTACTCTACATGGAAGCGTGGACGGCCTTCCGAAAGGAGCTCTCGCTCGCGCCGCAGGGACGTGACCCGAAGTCGGGGCTCGCGGCGGTCCTCCGCTTTCGGCAGAAGGGCTCTCTCGTCCGCGTCCCGGGCACCGCCGAGCTCGTGCGCGAGCTGCTCGAGAGCGGCCACAAGGTCGCCGTGTCCGTCGCGTTCGTCGAGACGCTCGAGCGCCTCCGCGAGGAGCTCTCGGAGGTTCGGGTCGCCGTGATCCACGGCGCGATGAGCGCGGGCGAGCGCGAGGCCGAGCGCCTCGCCTTCCAGCGTGAAGAGCGTGACGTCGTGCTCTTCACGGTCGAAGAGGGGATCTCGCTCCATCAAGGCGAGCACGGCGGGAGCCCGCGCAGCTCGGTCGTGCACGATCTCCGCTGGTCGGCCATCCAGATGGCGCAGATCGAAGGGCGATGCCACCGCGACGGCAAGTTCGCGCAGGTCTACTGGGCGTACGCCGACGGGACGATCGAGGAGCGCATCGCGAAGGTGGTCGTGCGTCGGCTCCTCTCGATGAAGGAGATGATCGGCGACGACACCGAGACCGTGAAGGAGATCGAGGCGCTGCTCGTCGGCCCGGGGGAGGGCGAGGAGTAACGGCCGCTCGGTCGCGCGCTCACCCCTCCGGCGCCGCTTCGTCGCGCGTCGCGATCGGCGCCACCTTGGCCTTGGTGGCCGCGACGTAGGCCTTCGGGCTCACGAAGATCTGCGTCCCTCGCACACCCGCCGACACGCTCACGACCTCGTGCGCGAGCGCCGACGCGTCGACGACGACGGGGAAGGCCTTCTTCGCGCCGAGCACCGTGACGCCCCCGCGCACGTACCCCGTGAGCGGCTCGACCTCCTTCAACGGCACCGGAGCGACCTTCTTGTCGCCGATGGCCTTCGCGCATGCCTTGAGGTCGAGCGACGTTCCCGCCGGCACGACGGCGAAATGCGGGCCGAGGCGCTCGCCGCGGACGAGCAAGGTCTTCAGCACTTGGGCCTCCGGGAGGCCGACCTTCTTCGCGACCGTCTCGGCCGAAAGATCGTCGAGGTCCACCGTGTATCCGCGGAGCTCGTACGGGACCTTGAGGCGATCGAGGATGCGGGCGGCGTTGGTCTTCTCGGGCACGGCACGACCGCAGTAACGGAAGCCGCGAAATCCGACAAGGAGCGGGCGCGCCAGTGATAAGGAGCGCGCCGTGCCTACCCTCGTCGAGCTCGACCGCGATCACCCTGGCTTCCGCGACCCGGACTACCGCGCGCGCCGCAACGCTATCGCGGCGTTGGCCCTCGCCTACCGCTCTGGCGAGCCGCTGCCCGCGATCGCGTACGAGCCCCACGAGACGTACGTCTGGTCGACGGCGCTCGCGCACCTCTCGCCGCTCCACACGCGGCGCGCATGCCCCGAGTACCTCGAAGGGGTGCCCAAGCTCGGCCTCCGCGAGGGGCACGTCCCTTCGTTCGACGAGGTCAACACGCGCCTCGGGGCGCACACGGGCTTCCGCCTCGAGCCTGTCGCGGGGCTCGTCACCCCGCGCGCCTTCATGGAGCGCCTCGCCGACGGCGTCTTCCTCGCCACGCAGTACATGCGTCACGCCTCGGCGCCGCTCTACACCCCCGAGCCGGACGTCGTGCACGAGATCGTGGGCCACGGTCCGCTCCTCGCCGACCCTCGGTTCGCACGCCTGAACCGCCTCTTCGGAGAGGCGACGCGCCGCACGGGCGACGACGGGATAGACGCGCTCATTCGCCTCTACTGGTACGTCCTCGAGTTCGGTGTCTACCGGGCCGAAGATGGCCTCCGGGTGGTCGGGGCCGGCCTCTTGTCGTCGTTCGGCGAGCTCGGGCGCTTCGAGGAGAAGGCCGAGCTCCGCGACTTCGACGTGGAGCGGGTCGCCGCGACCTCGTTCGATCCGACCGACTACCAAGGCGTCTTGTTCGTCGCGAGCTCGAAGGAGCGCCTCCTCGCGGACGTCGAGACCTACGTCTCCGCGTCGCGCGCCTGAGCGGGTCGCGCGGGGCGGGCAGGCCCTCATGCCCCTCACCGCGGAGCGCGCTTCCGCGGGGCGTGCTCCGCGCGAAAACCACGCAAAAACCCACGAGAAGCTCGCGCACAACGACGCGCACAACTACACGTGGGGTTGAGTAGGAAGAGCGCGCCATCCGGCGTCTCGGCAAGCGCTGCGTTTTAGCGTTGTGAACGAGGCGGCTCATGGCACGATGGCAAAATGAGGAAAGCCCGGCCCGCCGTCTCGATTTCTTCGGTTCGTTCTCCGGCTCGACGAGGGCTCGGGCTCTTGCTCGGTGCGCTCGCGATCACCGCGCCGCTCGTCGCGTGCAGCTCCACTCCCGACGAGGTCGACCCCACGCCGACCCCTTCGGCGACCACCACGGGGACCACGCCTCCTGCCTCGTGCGGCGCCCAGGGCCCGTCCAAATGCGCGCTCGGCGCCACCTGCCAGACGGCGGCCGACTGCGAGAGCACGAGCTGCCAGGGCGGAAAGTGCGTCGCGAGCTCGTGCACGAACGGGCAACAGGACGGCACCGAGACCGGGGTCGACTGCGGGGGCACGTGCTCGAAGAAGTGCGACGGCGAGCCGTGCACGAAGGGCGAAGACTGCAAGAGCACGACGTGCAGCCCTCAAGGGACGTGCGCCCCGGCGGGCTCGAAGACGTGCGGTGTCGGTCTGCCGGTGACGTGCAAGAACGGCGAGCCCTGCGGCCAAGACAAGGACTGCGAGACGGACTACTGCCGCGCGCTCGCGTGTGCTGCGCCCCCTCCCACGGTGCACCAGGACGGGCGCCGCAACGCCGGCGAGACGGGGGTCGACTGCGGCGGCACGGCCAAGCCCGACAAGCTCTGCGGAGCGGGCGAAAAATGCGTCGACGGAACCGACTGCCTCTCGACCTGCACGAACGGAAAGTGCGACGCCCCGAGCCCGACCGACGCGAAGAAGAACAACGGCGAGACCGACGTCGACTGCGGCGGGCCGAACGCCCCGAAGTGCGCGGTGGGCAAGGCGTGCGTCGCGAACGGCGACTGCGGCCTCGACCAGTGTGACGCGAACAAGTGCGCGACGCCCACGGCGACCGACGACAAAAGAACGGCGGCGAGACCGACGTCGACTGCGGCGGAATGGGCACGTCGTTCGGCGGCGTCACGGTCCCACCCGCGCCGAAATGCGAGGCCGGGAAGACCTGCGGCGTCGACGGCGACTGCTCGAGCGGCGCTTGCGCGTTCAACAAGAAGTGCGTCGAGGGGCCGAGCTGCCGCAACCTGAACGGCGGCTACACGTGCGGCGCCAAAGAGGTCGGTCAGGCGGGCGTCGCGCACGAGAGCTGCTGCAAGACGCTCCCCGTGCCCGGCCTCACGATGATGCACGACGGCGTGCAGAAGCAGGTCTACGTCGACAAGTACGAGATCACCGCGGGCCGTATCCGCGAGTGGATCGCCGACATGCGCCGGATGTACGCCGGTGCGCCCAACATCAAGGCGTGGATCGACGCCAAGGTCGCGGCCGACGCGCTCGTCGCCAGCCAGATCACCGAGGCGAACCGCGTCTACCTGCCCATGCAGGACAACAACCAGATCACCTACATCGCTCCGGGCAACATCGACATCGGCCTGAACAGCCAGATCGGCCCGACGTCGTACTACCGCGGCTGGAGCACGGGCGGCACGAGCGGGTGTTACCTCGGCGCCGGCGGCTACGGGCACCGCACCTACTGGTTCGACGCGGCCCTCTCGGCGTCGTTCAACGAGGTCCCGCGCCCGCAGAGCCAGCAAGCGATCCTCGATCAGAAATCGATGAACTGCATGACCCCGGTCATGTTCGCGGCCTTCTGCGCGTGGGACGGCGGCTACCTCATCTCGCAGCAGGCGATCGCGGCGGCCTATGGCCCCGACGCGTGGCCGTGGGGCCCGTCGCCGTCGGCCGCCGAGGACCGTCAGACCATCCTCCCGATGTATGCAAACTACAACCCCGGCACGTCGGGCTTCAACGCCACGAAGACCCCGACGTATCTCTTCCCGGTGGTCAACTACGACACGTTCGCGAACGACCTCTCGCCGGTCATCGCGGCCCCGGGGCGCTTCCAGACGGACATCAGCCAGGTGAAGCCCATCGCGGGCTCCGACGAGTCGTGGATGGATCTCGGCGGCAACATGATCGAGTGGTCCAACAACAACGGGACGTTCCACGGCTGGACCGGCGCGTCGTTCGAGGGCCACATCTACCCGCGCGGCTGGACCGGGACGGTCGTGCCCGTCGACAAGTACGGCAAGGGCGGCGGGCGCTGCATGCGCCTCCGCTGAGCCTCTCGAGGGCAAAGCGAAACGGCCGGCACGCGGTGGGGCGTGACCGGCCGTTTTTTTGGCGCGCGCCATGTAACGAAGAGTGAGAGAAATCGTGGGACGCCCCCTTTTTTTTGCGCTGAAAATGCCCGCGGTACCATGAGACGCTTTTCGGTTGGGAGGCTCGATCGTCATGGCGCTTTCGCGGGTGCGTCGGTCGTTCGTGGGGAGTGCTCGGCGGGTGTTGCTTGCCGTCACGGCGGGGCTCGCGGTCGTGGCCTGCGGTGGTGTCCCCGAAGAGCCAACGCCAAAGGCCGCTCCGCCCGAGGCGCCTCGGGTCGCGCCCGTGAGCGGTGGTGCGTGCGGGAGCTCGGGAACACGCTGCTCCCTCGGAGCTCCGTGCCGGAGCGCCGCCGACTGCGAGAGCCTGCTCTGCCGCGGAGGGGTCTGCCGCGCGAGCGCGTGCGACGACGGGCAGCAAGGCGGGGACGAGACGGGCGTCGACTGCGGCGGGGCGTGCCCCACACGATGTGACGGCGAGCCCTGCACGCGTGGCGCGGACTGCCAGAGCGCGCTCTGCGGCGCGGCGGGCACGTGCCTGCCACGAGGAACGAAGACGTGCGGCGTCGGCACGCCGAGGACGTGCGCCGAAGGCGAGACCTGCGCGAACGATCGCGACTGCGGGACCGACTACTGTCGTGCGTTCGTGTGCAAAACGCCGCCGGCCTCGGCCCACGTCGACGGGCGTAGGAACGCCGGCGAGACGGGCGTCGACTGCGGCGGCTCCGCGGCTCCCGAACGCCAGTGTGGATCGGGGCAGAAGTGCCTCTCGTCGGACGATTGCCTCTCGACGTGCACGACCGGGCGATGCGACGCACCCGGTCCCAGCGACGGAAAACGGAACGCGGACGAGACCGACGTCGACTGTGGCGGCGCGACCGCGCCTGGGTGCGAGGTCGGGCTCCGCTGCACGAGCGGCGCGGACTGTGGGCTCGGGCTCTGCGACGCCGGGCTCTGCGGCGTGCCCACGGCGACGGACGGCAAGAAGAACGGCGCGGAGACGGACGTCGACTGCGGGGGAGAGACGCTCTCGTTCGGGGCCGTCGTCGTGCCCCCGGCGCCTCGGTGCGAGCTCGGCGCCGGCTGTGCCGTCGACGCCGACTGTGCGAGCGCCGTGTGCGCGAACGACAAGCGCTGCGTCGAGGCGCCGAGCTGCCGAGATCTCCACGGCGGTCGAACCTGCGGCTCGGGTGAGCTCGGGGACCCGCTCGCCTCGCACGAGAGCTGCTGCAAGACCCTCCCCGTGCCCGGGCTTACCCTCGAGCACGGTGGTGTCGTCAAGCAGGTCTATGTCGACAAGTACGAGATCACGGCCGGCCGTGTGCGCGCATGGGTGGAGGGCATTCGAGGCGCCTACGGTGGTGTGCCCAACGTGAAGGCGTGGATCATGGCGCGCGCGGCGGTGGACCCGCTGGTCGCGGCCCAGATCAAATGGACGAACTACGAGCTCCTCCCCGATCGGGATCGCGGCCAGATCGTCTACGTCCCGCCAGGCAACACCGACATGGGGCTCGATAGCCAGCTCGGCCCTACCTCGTACGTGCGCGGGTGGAGCACGACCGGGACGAGCGGCTGCGCGCACGTCGCCGGTGGTTACGGGCACCGCACCTACTACACCGACGCAGCCTTCGCCGCGTCGTTCAACGAGGTCCCACGGGATCCCACGATGAAGGACGTGCTCGACGAGAAGTCGATGAACTGCATGACCCCGATCATGTTCGCCGCCTTCTGCGCGTGGGACGGCGGCTACCTCGTCTCCCAAGAGGCGATCGCCGCCGCGTACGGGCCGCACAGGTGGCCGTGGGGAGCCGCGCCAGCCACCGTGGACGAGCGGATCGCGGAGCTCCACTTCTATACGAACTTCAACAACGGGACCTCGGGCTTCGGCGCGACCAAGGCGCCCACCTACCTCTTCCCCGTGCGCGACTACGCGACCTTCGCGAACGATCTCTCGCCCGTCATCGCGGCGCCGGGGCGCTTCGCGACGGACAAGAGCCTGGTTCGGCCGTTCGCTGGCTCGGACGAGTCGTGGATGGACCTCGGAGGGAACATGCTGGAGTGGTCGACCACCGCCGGCGAGTACTTCGGCTGGACCGGCAGCTCGTTCGAGGGGCACTACCAGTCGCGGAACTGGACGAACCCGGTCGTTCACATCGACAAGTACGGGAAGGCCGGCGCGCGTTGCATGCGCCTCCGTTGAGCTCGGCGCCGGGCTCGTGGTGCGACACGAGCCCGCGGACGAGACGGCCTCAGGGGCGCACGGCGATCGCGTCGATCTCGACCCGCGCCCCGCGAGGGAGCGCCGAGACCTGCACCGTGGCGCGCGCGGGCGCCACACCCGGAAAGCGCTTGGCGTAGGCGGCGTTCACCTCTTGGAAGTGACCGAGATCAATCAGATAAATGGTGGTCTTGGCGACGTGCTCGAACCCGAGCCCCGCGGCCTCGAGCACCGCGCGCAGGTTGTCGAGCACACGATCGGTCTCCTCGGTGATCGTGCCGGTCACGAGGGCGCCCGTCGTCGGGTCGAGGGGGATCTGGCCGCTCAAGAACACGAGGTTGTCGAAGCGGACGGCTTGCGAGTACGGGCCGATGGCGACGGGGGCGTGGGCGGAGACGATGGCTTCCATGAACGTCCTTTCGGTTTCGGCCGCGATGCTGTCCCGTCTGCCGCTCCGATTCAAGCGCCGGCGAATGGCGCTTGCGAACGACCGTGTCGCCGGGAGACGCTCCTCGCATGCTCCTCGCCGCTCACGTGCTCGTAGGCCTCGTCGCGCTCCTCCACGCGTACTTCCTCGTCCTCGAGATGTTCCTTTGGACGACGCCGTTCGGCCAGAAGACCTTCAAGCGCACGAAGGCCCAGCAAGAAGAGACGGCCGTGCTCGCCAAGAACCAGGGCCTTTACAACGGCTTCCTCTCGGCTGGTCTTGTCTGGAGCTTCGTGGCCGCGCCCGCGCTCGCCCAGCCCCTCCGGTACTTCTTCCTCGGCTGCGTCGTCGTAGCGGGCGTCTACGGCGCCATCACGGTGGACAAGAAGATCTTCGCCATCCAGGCGGCGCCCGCGCTGCTCGCGCTCTTGCTGGTCGCGCTGTCGTGAGCGCTCGTAGAGGCCGAACCGAATCCGGGAAAACGTCCCCGATTCGGGATCGAACGCGGGGCCTGTCGATTTCTGTTTGACAGTCGAAGCCGACCCCGGTAGGAAGTGCGTGTCTTCGACGTTGCGGGAATAACTCAGTGGTAGAGTGCCACCTTGCCAAGGTGGACGTCGAGGGTTCGAATCCCTTTTCCCGCTCCGAAATGCCTCATGGTCGGCGCGCCGTCTCGGGACGAGCGCGCCGTTTCTTTTTGGGCCCCCGATGCGCCGAACGCTCGTCGTCGCCGATGTCCATCTGACGAGACACACGCCGCTCGACGTGTCGCGCGATCTCGCGTCGTTCGTCGACGCCCACAGGGGAGCGCTGCTCTTCGTCGCGGGAGATCTGTTCGATCGCTCGGCCGAAGGGGAGCCGCTCCCGTCGTTCGACGAGGTGCTCGCGATTCACGGAGGTCTGCGCCAGGCGCTCGGCGCGCACCTCGACGCGGGCGGTGAGCTCCGGCTCGCGGCGGGCAACCACGACTCGGAGGTGGCGGCGCCGGGGTTCGTCGGCGAATTCGCAGACGCGATCGGCGTGACCTCGGCGTCGCGCGCGCGCATCACGGCGACGCCCTGGTTTTTTCGCGAGGGCGGCCTGCACGTCGAGCACGGGCACCTCTTCGACCCCGACAACGCGCCGGCGCATCCGCTCGTCCAGGGCGCGCCGAGCCTCGGGGTGCGCTTCGTCCACGACTTCATCGCCCCCACCGGCGCCTACGCTTATCTGAACCGCAACGCGAAGCTCCCTCTCGAGCTCTTCGTCGAGGCGTTCACCCGCTACGGGCTTCGGGGGCCGTACGTCGTGGCGACGTTCTTCCGCGCGGCGTTCGCGGCTCTTGCGGCCTCGGGCTCCCGCTACGATCTCGATGGAGAGCGCGCCGAAGGAGACGCGCTCCTCGAGGCCTTCGCCGTCTCGGCCGGCGTCTCCCCGAGCGACGTCCGCGCCGTGCTGTCGGAGGCCGATCCTCCTACGCTCTCGGACACCCGCAAGACCTTCGGGCGCCTCTACCTCGACAGGGTCGCGTCGACGCTCTCTCTCCTGGGCTCGCTCGGCCTCGCCGGGGCGGGCAAGGCCAAAGCGGCGCTCGTGCTCGGCGCGGTCGGCGCGGGCTCGATGCTCGCGAGCTGGGCCACGTCGTACGACCGGTACGCGGGCAAGGTCGTCGCGCGCCTCGCCGAAGGCGCCGAGCTCATCGCGCGCCACACCTCGGCCGATCTCGTCGTCTTCGGGCACGCGCATCACGCGGAGGTTCGTGGCTCCTACGCGAACCCCGGGAGCTTCGCCTTCTCGGAGGGTGACGGGCGCACCTTCCTCGAGCTCGACACACGCGGAGGCCGCCCGCGGGCCGAGCTTCGCTCCATGCCCAAGGGCGGCATGCCTCTCCGAACGCGTTGAATCGACTCGCGAAAACGGAGCTACCGCACCTTCTCCCACACGGCCTCGACGGCGAAGCCACGCCTCGACCCCTTGCCCGGCGGGTACGCGAGGGCGCGGGCCGGCGCGAGCAGACAGAGGAGCGCCGCGCCCGCCACGTCGCTTCCAGGGGAGAGCTTCGCGTCGGTCGCCGTCACGTGCCCTCGTTCGTCCAAGAGGACGACGAGGCGCCCCGCGCCAGGCGTGAGCGCGCCCTCGGTCTCGAGCTTCTGCGCGCACGCCTCGAAGCGATCGGCGAGCCGCTCGACCACCTCGTTGGCGTCGTGGGGATCGATCTCGCGGGCCTCGGCGAGCCCGATCGCCACGCGCTCTCTCCGTGCAACATGCACGTACCCGTCGAGCGCGGGCTTCGTGCTCGCGCCGGCGTCCGCGACCGCTGGCTCCTGTCCGCCGGGGCCGCGGGCGCTCGTCGAGGGCCGAGGGAGGGCGCTCGGCGGCACGTCGATCGACGGCTCGCAGCCGACCGCGAAGGCCACGAAGGCCCCCGCGGCGATCGCCACGAGGGCCTCCGGGGAGGGCCGAGAGAGGCGCAAAACGCGCCTCAGCCCGCGAGCAGGGTCTTTGCGATGACCATGCGCTGGATCTGGCTCGTGCCCTCGTAGATCTGGAGGATCTTGGCGTCGCGCATGAGCTTCTCGACCGGGTACTCCTTGGTGTAGCCGTTGCCGCCGAAGATCTGCACGGCGTCGATCGCCGTGGCCATGGCCGCGTCGCCGCCGAAGGCCTTCGAGCACGACGAGGTGAGCGGAGACACGCGCTTCTTGTCGAGCGCCCACGCGGCCTTGCGCACGAGGAGCTGCGTCGCCTCGATGCGGATCGCCATCTCGGCGAGCATGAACTGGATGGCCTGATGCTGCGCGATGGGCACGCCGAACGTCTTGCGCTCCTTCGCGTAGGCCACGCACTCGTCGAGGCAGCGGCGCATGAGGCCGACGGCGCTCGCGCCGATGTCGGGGCGGGTCGTGTTGAAGGTCTCCATGGCGAGCTTGAAGCCCTGGCCGGGGAGGGCGAGCATCTGCGACTTGTGCACCTTCACGTCCGTGAGGCTGAGGGTGCACGTGTCGCTCGCGCGCTGCCCGAGCTTGTCCTCGTGTTTGCCGACCTCGAAGCCGGGCGTGTCGCGGTCGATGATGAAGGCCGCGATGCCCTTGTGCTTCATGGCCGGATCTTGCGTCGCGAACACGACGAAGAAGCGCGCGTACATCGCGTTCGTGATCCACGCCTTCTGCCCGTTCAGCACGAAGTCGTCGCCGTGCTGCGCGTACCGGCACTGGAGGCCGGCCACGTCGCTGCCGGCGTTGGGCTCGCTCGTCGCGTAGCTCGCGCGGATGGGCTCGGCGGTGAGCATGCCGAGGTACTTCTTCTTCTGCTCTTCGCTGCCGCCGAGGATCACGGGCGTCGCCGCGAGCGTGTTCGCCGTGATGGCGGTCTGGATGCCGGTGCAGCCGTAGGCGAGCTCCTCGGTGAGCATCGTGTGCTCGAGCTCGCCCGCGCCGAGGCCGCCGTAGGCCTCGGGCACCGTCGCGTTCACGAGCCCCGCTTCCCACGCGCCCTCGAAGACGCCGGCCGGGAACTCGGCCTTTTTGTCGGCCTCTGCGGCGACGGGGATGATGCGCTCCTTCGCGAAGCGGCGCGCGGTGTCGATGAGGGCCTTTTGCTCGTCGGTCAGCTCGAAGTCGATCATGGCGCACGACGATAGCGAATCTTTTCGCGCGCGCGGAGTCCCTTCGTCGTCACGTTTCGAGAAGCGCGCGAGCCCGGCCCTTCACCCCGGCGGTCTCGCTTACTCGCGGGCGCGGCGCTTCTTCTTGTCGAGGTCGGCGCGCGCGGAGCGGGTGCCCATGACGAAGCCGATCACGATGCCGATCATCAGCACGCCCGGAATGAAGATGAAGTGCTCGGGCCCCGGGGTACCGATCCCCATGGCTCAGGCTTCCTTGGCGGCGAGGCCAGCCGCGGCGCTCTCCGTGCCTTTGTTCGCGCTCGCGCTCGCGTTCGCGTCGAGGCGCTCGGCCGCCCGATCGACCACCTTCTCGAGCTCGTCGAGGCGGGCGTGGAGCTGCGCCTGCTTGCGCCATTGCATGAGCAAAAAACCAAGCAAAAACAACCATATAGCCGCGTAGGCCTCGACGAGCAGGACCGAGCCGGAGTGTTGCTCTCCGCCCTCGACCGCCTGGAAGGTGGTGGCGCGATCCGAGGGGGCCTGGCTCTTCGCGGCGGGGGCGCTCGGCGGGAGGGAGGAAGGGGGAGGGCCGGGGGGCAGGTCGATGCGCATGTCAGGCTTCCGTGCGGTCGTCGAGACCGAGGTCGATGGCGTCTTCTTCGAGGCGGGCGAGGCGGCTCTCGGCGACGGCGACGCGGACGCGGGCCCAGAGCAAGGTGAGCGAGAGGAACGTGAAGCCGATCATGCCGAGCCAGAAGGCGAGCTTCATGTCGGGGTGCTGGAGCCCTCCGCCTTGGCTCGTGACCACGGTCGGGTGCTGGCCTCCCCACTTCTGGACGCTGAAGTGGATGATGGGCAGGTTCGCGGCGCCGAGGATGCCGAGCGCGGCGGCGAATTTGCGCTCGCCGGGCCCATCGCCCGCGAACGCGCGCAGGACGAGGTAGGCCACGTAGATGAGGAAGCTCAGCATGGCCGTCGTCAGGCGAGGGTCCCACGTCCAGTAGAAGCCCCACGCCTTGGCCGCCCAGAGCGGCCCGGTGACGAGCACGCACAAGCCGAAGACGACGCTCACCTCGGCCCCGGCGCGCGCCCACGCGTCGGCCTTGTCGGAGGGCTTCATGAGGTACGCCACCGAGCCGGCGAAACACGCCGTGGCGCCGAGGTACATGCTGTAGGCCGAGGGCACGTGGAAGTAGAAAATCTTCTGCACGATGCCCATCGTCTTCTCGGTGGGGGCCCGCAAGAACGCGACGTGGATCGTGCCGAGCACGAGCAGCGCGGAGATCGCGAGCAGCGCCGGGAAGAGGAGGCCCATGTCCGCGCGGCCTGCCTTCGCGGGCGGCGTGGGAGCGTTCTCGGAAGCCATGGGCGGCACTCTATCACGCGGGTCGTGGCGCGGGCGATCGCCGTGCGGCTCAGGCGCGCAGGAGCCCGCCGAGCTTGCGCCCCTTGGGGGACGGGTCGGTGTCGCGCAGGTGGACGAGGTTCGCGGCGTTGATCGCGACGTGGGCGAGGATCGGCCCCGCGAGGCTGCCCGTGAGCACGAAGAGGCCCCCGAACGCGAGCCCCATCACGGCCGCCCAAATGGCCCACACGAAGCGCGCGCGACCGGGGGCCTGATGGAGCGCGCCGAAGACGAGGCTCGAGAGGCCGAGGCCGACCGCGGGCACGAGCAACCCCCGAAAGAAGAGCTCCTCGCCGAGGCCGCTCGCTAGCGCCATGGCGACGAGCTGAGCGGTCGGGACGTCCTTCACGGCGGGGCGGAGCGTCTCGTGGAGGGCGCGGGCCCAGGCCCACGTTCGCACGAGCACACGCGACGCCGCGATCGTCCCCACGGCGAGCAGCGCCCCTAGGCCGAGCGACGTGGCCACGAGCGCGAAGGACCCGAGCGGCAGCGTCGGCGTCGTGATGAAGGGGCTCTTGCCCACGTACGCCCCGACGCCGAGAGAGAAGGCCGCGAGGCTCACGTAGGCGACCCCGACGAGCCGCGCGCGTTTCGCGGTGGACGATACGTCGCGTGGCCCTCGAGGCGCGAGCTCTACGCCGAGCCCGCGCCGTTCGGCCGTTCTCGAGCCCGGACCACGCATGCCCTCGGTCTCGCACGCCCATGGCACGTCCGCAAGTCGCGCGGGGCGGGCCCCCCCCGGCTCCCCCGCTGATCGTGCGCAAGTGTTTGATAAGTAATATGAATTTTGAGCCGTCGACCGGCCCGCGGCGTTCGTTCCAGGAGCGTGTGGCGCTCAAGGTGGGTCGCCGGTGACCGAAAACGCGTGTATGGTCTCGTACGGTCGGCTTTCCGATGGTCGCCCTCCCGAAAAGCGCCGCGCGCGCCTCGTCATGACCCAAATCCTCCTCGACCGCCCGCGGCTCCTCATCGTCGACGACGAAAAGTACATCCGCGACATCTTGGCCGACTTCCTCGGGATGGAAGGCTACCAGGTGCGGACCGCGGCCGATGGCGCGGCGGCTCTCACCGAGCTCCAGCAGGCCCACTACGACCTCATCATCAGCGACCTGAAGATGCCGCGTATGGGGGGCATCGAGCTGCTCGAGGCCGTGGGCACCGCCGCCCCGAACGCGCTCACGGTCATCATGACCGGCTTCGGGACCGTCGAGACCGCGATCGACGCCATGAAACGCGGCGCGTACGACTACATCCTGAAGCCCTTCAAGGTCGAAGAGGTCATCCACGTCGTCCAGCGGGGCCTCGAGAAGCAGCGCCTCGCCGCCGAGAACATGCGCCTCCGCGAGGCGCTCTCCCTCTACAAGGTGAGCGAGGCCATCAGCGCGAGCCTCTCGCTCGAGCAGGTGCTCGCCACGGTCGGAGACACCGCGCTGACCGAGCTCGACGCGGACAGCGTCTCGACCTGGCTCGACGACGGCGAAGGTGGCTTCTTCGAGCGTCAGCGCCTCTACGCCGCGCACCTCTCGGCCGAGACCCACGCCCGCATGGGCACCTTCGAGCCCGAGGCCTTCGCCGAGCACTTCTCGAAGGACACGATGCTGCTCGACCAGGGCACCATCGCGCACCGCTTCTTCAAGCGCGCCCCCGAGGAGCCCGCGTCGTCGATCCTCGCCGTCCCGCTCCGCATCAAGCAGCGGCTCATCGGCTGGGTGTGCCTCACGTCGTTCACGCGCACGCGCCGGTTCGACGAGGGCCAGCGGAAGCTCTTGTCGATCGTGGCGGCGCGCGCCGCAGCCGCCGTCGAAAATGCCCGTCTTTACGAAGACTTGCGGGCGACCTTCCAGCAGACCATCCAGGGCCTCGCCAAGGCGATCGACAAGATGGACCGCTACACGGCGGGCCACTCGGACCGGGTCGCGCTCTACAGCATGGTGCTCGCGAAGCGCCTGCAGATGGGCGTCGATCAGGTCGAGATCGTGCGGCAGAGCGCGCTCATGCACGACATCGGCAAGATCGGCTGCGTGATGAACCTCAACAAACCGGGGAAGCTCACGCAGGACGAGTACGAGATGTTCAAGAAACATCCGGGCTACGGGAAAGACATCCTCGAGCCCATCAAGTTCTTGAACCCGCTCATCCCGGGCGTTCACCTGCACCACGAGCGCTGGGACGGGCGCGGCTACCCGCTCGGCTTGAAGGGCCAAGACGTTCCCCTCATCGCGCGCATCGTCGCCGTGGCCGACACCTACGACGCCATGACGAGCGACCGCGCCTACCGCCGCGCGCTCCCGCACGAGGTCGCGCTGAACGAGATCGACCGCTGCTCCGGCACGCAGTTCGATCCCGAGGTGACCGACGCCTGGAACGAGGGCATCGAGGAGTTCCGCGAAGAGATGCGCGCGAAGGGCGAAGAGGTCCCCGAGTAGCGCGCGGTTGCAGAGGGCCGCGGAGACGCGGTACCACGGCCCATGCTCCAGGGCGCCCTCATCGGTCTCATCGTGGCCCTCGCGATGTTCTTCTGGCAGAAGCGCCAGGCCAAGCTCGGGACGGGCCTCGCCGGGGCCATCGAGGGCGCGCTCGTGCCCGGCGAGCCGCTCACGCTCGGCGAGATCGCGAGCCGCGTGGGGAAGGCGTCGTTCTTGGGGCGCGGTGAGGTCGCTCAGTCGCTGAACGCCCTCCACGCCGTCGGGAAGGTGCGGATCCACCCCGCGCCCGAAGGCACCCCGCAGCTCCAGAAGGTCGATCACATTCGTTACGAGCGCATCGCGTAGGGCCGCGCGCCGGGCGTGCGTCGGGCTCGCGTCGGAGTGCGCGAACGCGCGGGCGGCCACGCTCCGGCCCGTGCTCTGTGACAACCACGTGAAAATCCGAGGGGGAGGCGCCGCGCCCGTCGCGCTCGCCGCCGATTCGTGGAAGAGGACGCCCATGTTGGACGACGTTCTCCGCGAGTGCCTCACGTTCGACGACGTGCTCCTGGTCCCCGGCTACAGCGACGTGCTCCCGAAAGAGGTCGACACCCGCTCGTGGATGACCAAACGGGTCTCGCTCGCGGTCCCCATCGTCAGCGCGGCGATGGACTCGGTGACCGAGTCGCGGATGGCGATCGCCATGGCGCGCGAAGGTGGCATCGGCGTCATCCACAAGAACCTGTCGCCCGAGGATCAGGCCGCCGAGGTCGCGAGGGTCAAGAACGAGGATGCCGCGGCCTACCCGGCGTTCGCCACGAGAGACGCGGCGGGCCGTCTGCGTGTTGCGGCGGCGGTGGGGCCCGGCCCGGATCGCGACGCCCGCTGCGAGGCGCTCGTGGCGGCCGGCGTCGACGTGCTCGTGGTCGACACGGCGCACGGACACTCGCGTGGCGTGCTCGACGCGGTCACCTTCGTGAAGAAGCGCTTCCCGAGCGTCGACGTGATCGGCGGGAACATCGCCACGGCCGAGGCCACACGCGCGCTCGCCGAGGCGGGCGCGGACGCGGTGAAGGTCGGCATCGGGCCCGGAAGCATCTGCACGACCCGCGTCGTCGCCGGGGTGGGCGTGCCCCAGGTGTCGGCCATCGCCGATTGTTACAAAGAGGCAGAACGACACGGTATTTTCGTCGTCGCCGACGGGGGCATCAAGCTCTCGGGGGACGTGACCAAGGCCCTCGCGGCCGGCGCGCGCACGGTGATGATCGGCTCGCTCCTCGCGGGCACGGACGAGGCGCCGGGGGAGGTCGTGCTGCTCTCGGGGCACGCGTTCAAGAGCTACCGCGGCATGGGCTCGCTCGGCGCCATGCAGCGCGGCAGCAAGGATCGGTATGGACAGACCGGCACCGCCGACGAGAAGCTCGTCCCCGAGGGCATCGAGGGTCGTGTTCCCTACCGCGGGCACATCCAAGCGATCGTGCACCAGCTCGTGGGCGGCGTGCGCAGCGGCATGGGCTACGTGGGCGCGCGCACGGTCGACGAGCTCCGCGAGAAGAGCCGCTTCGTCCGTATGACCAACGCCGGCCTCCGCGAGAGCCACGTCCACGACGTGACGCTCACCGTCGAGGCGCCGAACTACCGCGGCTGACGCGTCTCCGCGGCCTCTCGAGCTTCGCGCACGATTTCCAGGTCTTTCCCGGCGCAGACCGGGGACGGACGCGCCCCCGCGAAGGCGTGGGCGGGCTCGGAGAATCCGGTTATCCTCGCCGGCCATGAGCGCCACGTCGTTCCCTTGCACCCACTGCGGCGCCCGCCTCGACGGCGTGCCCGGCCAGTCGATGTCGTGCCCGTACTGCCAGGCGCGGGTGCTCGTGCCGGACATGCGCGTCGTGAACCAGCTCGCCGATCAGTTCGTCGCGGGGCTGCCTCCCCAGGCGCGTACGCCTCAGGCGCGCGCCGCGGCCGTGGCGCAAATTCTGGCGTCGGCGGGCGGAGCTGTGGCCGCGGGCGGAGGCGCGTCCGGGTACTCCGACGAAGGCGACGACGAGCCCGGCGAGCAGGTGGGGTTCGCGCTCGATCCGCAGGTCGGCCCGATCGTCTTGCGGGTGAGCGCGCCCGTCGGTCAGCCGCCCGTGCTGCAAGGCTACGAGCTCCAGAACAAACGTGTGCTCTGGGAGGCGTTCAAGGGGCAGTCGTGGCTGTCGAACGTCGAGGCCTCGTCGTTCCGCGTGCACGGGCGCACGGTCTACCTCGCGAACCGCAGGAACCTCGTCGCCCTCGATCTGCTCTCCGGCCAGCAAAAATGGGGCGCGCAGCTCCCCGACGAGATCGCCCGCGTGCGCGGCCGCGGCGAAGAGCCGAGGCTCGTCGTGG
Organism: Myxococcales bacterium; assembly: GCA_016712525.1. Taxonomy (NCBI): domain Bacteria; kingdom Pseudomonadati; phylum Myxococcota; class Myxococcia; order Myxococcales; species Myxococcales bacterium. The sequence continues at coordinate 2,094,458 of JADJQX010000007.1, read as the reverse complement.
AGGACGCCTTCCCGCCCGGGCAGCCCGGCGTCGTGGTCGTCAAGACCGACGATCACGTGCTCTCCGCGTTCGATCGCGACTCGGGTCGCCCGGTGCACCAGCGCACCTTCGGCAAAGACGCCTCCGACTTCACCGTGCAGCCCGTACCGAACGGCCAAGTGGTCGTCGTCACCTACGGCTTTCCGTACAACAAATGCGACGGCTTGAACCCCGCCTACCCGCAGCCGCTCTTCCACAACGGTGAGGGGGCCGACGGCGACTGGTCCACGGATCTCGGCGCCTGCACGCTCTTCGGGCGCACCGTGGTCACCCGCGTCGAGAGCTTCGGCCCCGAGGCCGACATGGACGGCGTGCTCTGCTTCGACGGCGTCACCGGTCAGCGGCACTTCTTCGTGCAAGCCGAGGACCTCGACGAGGACGTCCTCCCGGCCATGGCGGGCACGCGCGTCTTCTTCTCGCAGAACGACGGCGAGTCCATGTGGATCGGCCCCGAGGGGCGCGTGTTCCCGTCGCCCGCGCAGGGGTTCCGCATCAAGGCGTGGAAGGCCTGCGGTCCTTCGCTCTTCGTCCTGCTGGTCAAGTCGCGCGGCACCGAGGTGCGTCGCGTCGTCGGGCTCGACCCGATGTCACTCGCCATGAAGTTCGACTGCGGCATGATCGGCACCGAGCCCTCCGAGCTCGGGCCCGAGACCTTCCAGACCGACGGCCAAACGGTCGTCTACGTGACCTGCCCGAACGACGACGAGGGCGAGTGCGAGCTCGTCGCCGTCGACGCGCACACGGGCTCACGCATTTGGGCGAAGCCCATCGGGACCTACCTCTCCCACACGGTGAGCCACAACCACGTCATGGTTCGAAGTTATGGAAAGGTAAGGCTGATTTCGCTCCGGCAGGGCCAAGAGATCGCCGCCTACCCGTGAACCAAAGGGACGGCGAGGCGCGCGCGCTCAGCCGTTCGTCTGGGGCTCGGGCCGCGCCATCATGCGCTCGAGGAACGCGCGTGTGTCGCCTTCGCTCGCGAGGTGCGTCGCGACGCCGAACACGTCGCCGAAGTGTCGGACGGCTCCGCTTTTGGCGAGCTCCTCGACGCTCCCGTGAGCGACGCCGAGCTTCGCGAGCGAGGCCACGGCGTGCTGCGAGATGCCACACGGGACGATGTGCCCGAAGTGCGTGAGATCGGTGCTCACGTTGAACGCGAACCCGTGCATGGTGACCCAGCGCGAGAGCCTCACGCCGATCGCGCCGATCTTGCCGAGGCGCGCGTGCGGGCCGCGATCGAAGAGGGTGTCCTCGGCGCGGGCTTGATCGAACGTGGTCGGGTGATCCTCGAAGACCCAGGTGCCCACGAAGCCCTGGACGTACCCCGCCGCGATGCCGTGGTCGGACGCGAGCCGGATCATCACCTCCGCGAGGTCGCGCACGTACCTGCGCACGTCGCAGCGATCCGGGCGGAGGTCGACGATGGGGTAGGCCACGAGCTGGCCGTGGCCGTGGTAGGTCACGTCGCCGCCGCGGCCCGTCTCGGCGTAGTCGATGCCGAGCCGCGCGCGCGCCGCCTCGTCGACGAGCACGTTCGCCTCTTTGGCGCCGCGGCCCATCGTGATCACCGGGTCGTGCTCGAGGAGGAGCACGGTGTCGCCGATGGCGCCCTCGAGCCGGGCCTCGAGCACGCGTTTTTGCAGGTCGAGCGTCGCGGCGTAGGGGCGCCGGCCGAGCCAGTGAAAAGTAAACGACGAGTCCATGGGCATCTCCCGAGGCCGCTCGCGCACGCTCGTCGCCGCACGAGTCGGCCACACGAGAGGGGCCGAGGCACGGCTCACCTCGGTTCCAGTGGGCGCCCCCGACAAGGATCGAACTTGTGACCTTCGGTTTAGGAAACCGCTGCTCTATCCACTGAGCTACGGGGGCTTCGCGGGCGCGGAAAATCATGTAGACCGAGCGCCGCCCGCGCTCAAGCCCGGGAACGAAAAAAACGCGACGGCGCGCGGGAGGGGCTTCTCGGCGCGCGCTCCGTGTCCCACCATGCGGCCCGAGCCACACCCTCCGCTCGAGCCCCTCCGAGGACCCATGACCGCATCGATCGTGCTTCATTCGTACTGGCGTTCGTCGTGCTCGTACCGCGTCCGCCTCGGCCTGGGCGCGAAGGGGCTCGCGCACGACACGGTCACCGTGAACCTCCTCCAGGGCGAGCAGAATGGCGCCGAGTACCGCGCCATCTCGCCGACGGGCTACGTACCGACCCTCACGATCGACGGCCAGACCTTCGTCGAGTCGATGGCCATCCTCGAGCTCCTCGAGGAGCTCTACCCGAGCCCCGCGCTCTTGCCGGATACCCCCGAGCTCCGCGCTCACGTCCGTGGGCTGTGTCAGATCGTCGCGGCCGGAATCCAGCCCCTCCAGAACCTCAACGTCGTGCGAAAAGCGGCGCCGGACGCGGCCGGCCAGAAGGCTTGGATGCAGCACTTCATCGGCAAAGGGCTCGCCGCGTTCGAGGCGCGCTTGGCGTCGCTCGAGGCGCGAGGTGTGGCCCCGGGTCCCTTCGTGCTCGGTCCCTCCTTCGGGATGGCCGACTGCGTGCTCGTTCCCCAGGTGTACGCGGCCCTCCGCAACGACGTCGACCTCACGCCGATGCCGCGCATCCGCCGCGCGATCGAGGCCTCGAAGGACCTCCCGTTCGTGAAGGCCGCCCACCCGGACGCCCAGCCCGACGCCGTCAAGTAGGCCCCCGCCATGATCCCCGCCCTCGTCCAAGAGAAGCTCGACGCGCTCCCGCAGGTGAGCGGCGTCTACCTCTTCAAAGACAAGGCCGGGAAGGTCGTCTACGTCGGCAAAGCGAAGAGCCTAAGGTCCCGAGTTCGTTCGTATTTTCAAGAATCTACCGGAGACACTCGCTACTTCGTCCCGCTCCTCCATCGCACGGTGGGGGACCTCGACACGGTCGTCACGCAGACCGAAAAAGAAGCCGCGATCCTCGAGAACCTGCTCATCAAGCAGCACCGCCCGAGGTTCAACGTCAAGCTCCGGGACGACAAGGAGTACCCGTCGCTCAAGCTCGACCCGCGCGCCGAGTGGCCGAGGCTGCTCGTCGTGCGCACCCCCGCGAACGACGGCGCACGGTACTTCGGGCCTTACCACTCGGCCACGGCCGCGCGCCGCACCCTCGGCCTCGTGAACAAACACTTCCAGCTCCGGACCTGCACGGACACCGAGCTCCGCTCGCGCCGGCGACCGTGCCTACAGCACCAGATCAAGCGCTGCCCGGCCCCGTGTGTCTACGAGGTCGATACGGGGTTCTACGCCGAGCAGGTGCGCGCGGTGGCCCTCTTCCTCGAGGGGCGCCACGACGAGCTCACGCGCGAGCTCGACGCGCGCATGCGGCAGGCCGCGAAGGACATGCGCTTCGAGCTCGCGGCGGTCTACCGCGATCAGCTCCACGCCATCGAGAAGGTGCGCGAGGGACAGCGGGTCGTCACGGTGGAGACGGGCTCGCGGGACGTGCTCGGGCTCTACCGGGAGGGCGATCTCGCCGAGGTCGCGCTGCTCAAGATCCGCGACGGGAAGCTCTCCGACGTGGCCACGTTCGGCCTGAAGGGCGTCGAGATGCCCGACGAAGAGGTGGTCGCGGCCTTCCTGTCTCAACACTACGGTCGGGGCACGGACGCGGCCGCCGAGCTCTTCGCGGTGCCCGACGAGATCCTCGTGGGGTGCCTGCCCGATGGCGCGGCCGGCGTCGAGGAGTGGCTCGGGGAGCGGGCCAAGAAGGTCGTCCGCCTCGTGCGGCCGCAGCGCGGACCCAAGGTCGCCCTGCTCGAGATGGCGCAGGAGAACGCGAAGCACGCCTTCCACGAGAAGAAGCGGGCGTCCGACGACGTCCTCGAGCGCCTCGCGCAGATGCAAGCGAAGCTCCGTCTGCCCACGATCCCTCGGCGCATCGAGTGCTGCGACATCTCGCACCTCGGCGGCGGCGATACGGTCGGCGCGGTCGTCGCCATGAAAGACGGCGCGCCCGACAAGGCCCGCTACCGCACCTACCACGTGCGCACCGTCGGCAAAGAGGCCGATCCCGCGGGCACTCCCTCCGTCGGAGACGACTACGGCGCCATGTACGAGGTCCTCGCGCGCCGCTTCCGTCGTGGGCTCGTCGCGAGGGGAGAGGCGGAGGGCAGCCAAGACGGAACCGAAGACACGTCCGATCGGCCCGAGTGGGACCTCCCGGATCTCTTCGTCGTCGACGGTGGGCGTGGGCAGCTCGCCGTGGCGCTCGCCGCCTCGCGCGATCTCGGTCTCCACGATCTCCCGATCGTGGCGCTCGCCAAGGAGAAAGAGAACGTGATGGGCGAGACGCTCGTGGATCGCGTTTACCTCCCCGGGCAGAAGAACCCCATCGCCCTCCGCTCGCACTCGGCGTCGCTCTTCTTTCTGGCGCGTCTCCGGGACGAGGCGCACCGTTTCTCGAACCGCGGGCGCGAGAAGCTCGGCACCTCGCGCCGGATGCGCTCGACGCTCGACGACGTCAAAGGCCTCGGTCCGGTCACCAAAGCCGCACTCCTTCGCTCCCTCGGCTCCCTCGCCGCCGTCCGCGCGGCGACCGACGACGCCCTCCTCGCCGTGCCCGGGGTCAACCGTCGCCACGTGGCGGCCCTGCGGGACCACTTCGGGAGCGAGCCAACGCCGTTAGCGGACATGCCAACTCAGTTGGCACATGACGTCTCCAGTCCCGAAGAATAGGGCTCCAACCCGGCGTCTTGGATCTGGCGCGGTTCATGCTTCGGCTCTGCGGTGGGCGAAGCCGTCCCGACCTTCTCGACGCTCCCGGCGCGAGGCGGTCCCCGGAATTTCGGGCGGCCTCTTCCCTCGTTGACAGGGCTTTTCCGGTTCCGTTAAGGTTCCCGAGATTTTTCCGCGAGATTCAGCGGATTTCGGCCCCCCGGCCGAGGCTCGCACGAAGGTTTCACGCTGGATTCGAGAGGCGAAGGAGCATCCGATGGGTTTGATCAAGCGGGTCGGCAAGCTGGTGATGGTCGGAGGGGTAGTGACCCTCGGCGTCGGGTGTCTCTCTCGTCCGGTCTCCAAGCAGGAGCCGACGACGAAGGTGAGCTTCACGACGACCGTCAAGCAGGCCGCGGTCGACAAGATCGACCTCCTCCTCGGCATCGACAACTCGCGCTCCATGGGCGACAAGCAGGCCATTTTGGCCGAGGCCGTCCCCGACCTCATCAACAGCCTCGTCACGCCGAACTGCGTCGACGACAACGGCAAACCCACGGGTGAGCGCGCCGACCCGGCGGCCCAAGAGGGCCAGGAGTGCAAGTCCGGCAAGGCCGAGTTCAAGCCCATCGTCGACATCCACGTCGGCATCGTGACGTCGGCCATGGGTGGCTTCGGGTCCGACTCGTGCCCCAAAGACGCGACGAACCCGACCGACGCGACGCTCAACTCGCACAACAACGACCGCGGTCAGCTCATCAACCGCTCCGGCGCCAAGGAGACGGCGATCGCGAACGCGCAGCCGTCGAACTTCCTCTCGTGGTTCCCGGCCGTCAAGCGCAACGAGTCCAAGAAGGCCTCCGAAGGCGCGACCCCGTACACCGCGGTGAACGACTTCAACCAGGCGTTCTCCGGCCTCGTCGGCGGCGTGAAGGAGTACGGCTGCGGCCTCGAGGCGCAGCTCGAGAGCTGGTACCACTTCCTCATCCAGCCCGACCCCTACGCCGACGTCGTCCGCGAAGGAAACGTCGCCAAGTACCAGGGCATCGACACCACGATCCTCAAGCAGCGCGCCGACTTCCTCCGGCCCGACTCGCTCGTCGCCGTGGTCCTCCTCACGGACGAGGACGACTCCTCGGTCGACCCGCTCGCCCTCGGCGGGCAGGGCTGGGCCTTCATGAACGCGACGTTCCCGGCCTCGGCCGGCGTGGCGGGCGCTCAGCGTGACCCGAGCCGCGGCGGCTCGACCGCCCCCAAGGGCACCACCGCCTGCGACTCCGACCCGGGCAGCGAAGCCTGCACCTCGTGCGGGTTCAAGAACGACCCGCGCGTTCAGAACGACGCCCGCTGCAAGGAGAACGACGGCTTCTACGGCAAAGCGGAAGACGACATGAACGTTCGCTTCCACAAGATGAAGAAGCGCTTCGGTGTCGATCCGCAGTACCCGATCAAGCGCTACGTCGACGGCCTCACCAAGTCGCAGGTGCCCGACCGCAAGTCCGAGCACGACGCGAACGGCAACTACATCGGCCAGGCCAAGTGCCGTAACCCGCTCTTCGCGAAGAACCTCCCCCAGACCGCGCCCGACGAGAACGACCCGGCGCTCTGCAACCTGGAGCGCGGCCCCCGGTCGCCCGACCTCGTCTTCTTCGCCGTCGTCGGCGGCGTTCCGCAGGACCTCCTCCACTTCGACCCGAACGACGCCGAGAAGAGCAAGATCACCAGCGAAGACTGGGTCAAGATCATCGGCAAAGACCCGGACAACTACAACCTCGAGGGCATCGACGCCCGCATGGACCAGTCCGTGGTCGCTCGCCCCGGTCGCCCGGCGCCGAGCAACACGCCCGGCAACAACGAGGAGGGTGGTCAGCTCCGTGACTGGGACACGAAGGGCCAAGACCTCCAGTACGCCTGCACGTTCCCGCTCAACACGCCGGTGACCTGCGGCGCGGCGAACCGCGAGACGTGCGACTGCGACGGCACCAAGAACCCGCCGCTCTGCTCGGCGGCCACCACCCAGTCGCGCGCGAAGGCCTACCCGACCACGCGCGAGTTCCGCGTCGTCAACGCGCTGAAGGACCAGGGCATCATCAGCTCGCTCTGCCCGATCACCTACAAGCCGACCGATAAAGACGTGAACGGCGCGCCGAACCCGCTGTTCGGCTACCGCCCCGCCGTCAAGGCGATCGTCGACCGCCTCAAGAACGCGCTCGCGAACCAGTGCCTCCCGCAGAAGCTCACGCGCGACGACAAGGGCGAGGTCGCGTGCCTCATCCTCGAGACGCTGCCCAACCCGGGCGACAAGTGCGAGACGTACGGCCTCAAGGCTCCCGCGCCGGAGATCCTCGAGAAGTTCCGCGAGAAGCAGAAGGAGCAGAAGGCCGACACGAACCTGACCGTCTGCCAGATCCCGCAGATCGTCACGCAGCCCGGCCAGACCTGCCAGAACAACGCGACCGACGCTGGCTGGTGCTACGTCGAGAACACCGCGACCGCCAAGGTCATCGGTACCTGCTCGCAGGCGATCCAGTTCTCCACGAAGGGCCAGCCCCCGCCCGGCGCGCTCACCGACCTGCAGTGCATCCAGCAGTTCGGCGGAGAAGCGACCGACGGCGGTAAGTGACGGGCCCTCGAGCCTGACGGCGTGCGGCGTGCGACTCTCGGGTCGCACGCCGTTCGTCATTTGGGGGAGCGGGTGTCGGACGTGCGCGTGCCGCCGAGGGCCCAAACGAGGGCGTTTCCCGCGGCAAAAGGGGAGAAGTGCCCTATTCTGCCTCGCGTGAACGAGCCTCCCAAGAAGACCATTCTGGTGATCGAGGACGAGCCTCACATCGTCATGGGCCTCCGCGACGCGCTCGAGTTCGAGGGGTTTCGGGTCCTCTCTTCGGGCAAGGGGAGGGAGGGAGTCCAGCTCGCCAGCACGCAGGCACCGGACGCGGTCATCCTCGATCTCATGCTGCCCGACATGAACGGGTACGCGGTCTGCGAGGAGATCCGCAAGCGGAGCCCCTTTTTGCCGATCGTGATGCTCACGGCGCGCTCCCAAGAGACCGACAAGATTCGCGGGCTCGACGCCGGCGCGGACGACTACGTCACGAAGCCCTTCAGCGTGAACGAGCTCATCGCGAGGATCCGCGCCATTTTTCGCCGCGCAGCGCGCCCGGCGCTCGCGACCGACGTCCTCGAGATCGGAGACGCGAAGGTGAACCTCGGCGCGCATACGCTCCGAGCCTTCGGCGAAGAGCACCAGCTGTCGTTCTACGAGGTCGAGCTCTTGCGGCTCTTGAGCGAGCGCGTCGGGCAGGCGGTGAGCCGAGACGAGATCCTCCAGCGCATCTGGGGCCTCGAGGCCACCTCGACCAACCGCACGGTCGACAACTTCATCGTCAAGCTTCGCAAGAAGATCGAGCGCACCCCCGAGAAGCCTGCGCACATCCTCACGGTGTACGGGTTCGGGTACAAGCTCGTGCTGGGCGCGGCCGGCTCATCCCCTGCCTTGGGGGGATAGATTGTCGAAATGATCCGGCTACTTATCGAGTGACGAAGACGACGTCGACGCGAGCGTTCTTCGCGCGTCGGGCCGTGTCGTTGGAGGCCACGATCGCGATGCGTGCGCCCGCGGACTCTCCGCGAAGGTGAGCCTTGGGGACCCCGGCGCGTTCGAGCGCCGCGAGCGCCGCCTCGACCTTGCGCCCGCTGGTGCTCGCGCCGGAAGGGTCGGCCTCGTGCACGACGACCTGCACGAGCACCTGCGGATGGGCGCGCGCGACCCGTGCGGCCGCGGCGAGGGACGCGGACGCGGCCTCGGTCAGGTCGGTCCCTCGGAAAGCGTCGTGGAGGGTCAGCACGACGCCGCGCTCGTCCCGTGTCGGTGACGGGCCCGGAGGGGCCTTCTGGGCGGCCTCGGCCGATAGCTCGGAGAAGAGCACGTCCGGATCCTCGGCCTTGTCGCGGCTGGCCGTGCGCGCCGCCGAGAGCGCGGCGAGGCATTTGACGCGGGCGATCGCGGCGACGTCGATCGGCTCCTTGGGACGGTCGGTGGACCGTGGTTTTCCGGCGATCGCGGACTCCGCGTCGGCGAGGGCGGCGTCGGCGTCGGCGAGCGCCTTGGCTTGCGGCGCGATGAGGCGCGCGGCGCCACAAAGGAGGGCGGCCTCGGCCGTGAGCGTGGTCGCCGCACGGAGCCGGGCGACGGCGCGACCCGAGTCCGTCTTTCCGCTCTCGGCGGGGAGGGCCGCCTCCCGCGCGACATGGAGCTTCTTTTCGAGGGTGTCGACCTCGGCGTCGACTCGCGCCCGCTCGTGGCCGAGGGCACGCAGCGCGGCCTCGTGTTTTCGTGCCGTGTCGGTCGCGTCGGTCTCTTCTCTCGTGGCCCGCGCGAGGCGCGCCGCGGCGTAGGCGCGTTGAATGGCGGCGATCGCGCGCTGGGCGCGGAGACTGGCCGTGACCTCGTCGCCCTCGGCGACGGCCTTCCGGGCCGCCGCGAGCTCGACGTTGGCCTCTTGCACGAACGTGGGAGCGAGCGATCGGGCCGCTTCCGCCTGGGGCGACGCGACCACGCCCTCGGCGGTGGCCACGTCGGGGACGTGCATGGTGGATGCGCCACCGCACGCCGAGAGCGTCAGCGCGGTCACGAGCGCGAACGTCGTGCGGACGCGGCTCATCGGGCCCCTCCCTTGCTCGGCGCGGCCTTGGGCGCGGCCTTGGGCTCGGGAGATTTGGGCTTCGGTGGGCCCTTCGGCGCCCCCTTGGGCTCTGGCACGTCGCCCGGAATGGCGGTCTTCGTGTCTTCTTTGGCGACGGAGCTCGTTCGGTCGGGGCTCCGCTTGCTCTCGTTCTCGAGCGCTTCGAGCTGGGCGCGGAGGCGGCCTGCCTGGCCGAGGCCCTCTTCGAGCTGGGCGCGCTCGCGATCGACCTGCGCTCCGGCGTCGCTCGCGTTCGCGCGGGTCGAGCTCGCCCGTGCCTCGGCGTCGGCCGCGCGGATCACGTCTCGGGCGACCTCGGCCCACGTCCGCGCGAGCCCGTCGCACAAACGAGCCCGAGGCTCGTCGCGCACCTCGCGCAGCCTCTTGGCGCGCTCGGCGGCTTCCTTCGAGCGCGAAATGGGCTCGCGGGCGATGCTCTTGCGAGGGCTCGCCTCGACCTCACGGAGGGCGGTCTCGGTGAGGGCGCGGTCGTCGTCTTCGGCGTGGGCGAACGCGCCGACCGACGTGACGGCCGCGGTGAGGGCCGCGACGACCCAGGGGCGAAAGGTGCGTGCGCGTGCGACAAAACGCATGCGAAAGCCGTACTTCTCCGCGCCGAGCGCCGTCAAGCGCCGTGTCGAAGCCGCGTCGAAAACGGACGCTCCCGGCCCGCCGAAGGTGGGGAAGCGCGCCCCCACGTGGGCACCGGAGGCCGGCCGCGCGGCCGGGATCCCTTGACCCTCTCGGTGGCTCGGCCGGATACTCGCCCCATGACCGACCGCGACGGCCCCAAGGCGCAGGCGCGGTCGTCGCCCGAAGGCGCGGGGCCCGAGGCCACGACCCCCGCGTTCGTCGCTTTCGGAAAATACCAGCTCTTTGCTTCGCTCGGGCGGGGCGGGATGGCCGACGTGTACCTCGCCGTGGCGCGCGGCCCCCTCGGCTTCCGCAAGCTCGCCGTCGTGAAGCAGGTCCGCGCCCAGCACGCGGCGAACCCCCAGTTCGTCGAGCTCTTCCTCGACGAGGCCCGCCTCTCGGCGCGCCTGAACCATCCGAACATCGTGCACACGTACGAGGTCGGCGAGCACGATGGCGCGTACTTCATCGCCATGGAGTACCTCGCCGGGGTCTCGCTCGATCGCGTGCTCCGGCGCGTTCGGAGGTCGCGACGCCCCCTCGACGAGGGCTTCTGTCTGCGCGTCGTCACCGATGCCCTCTCCGGCCTCGAGCACGCCCACACGCTCCGTGACTACGACGGGAGCCCCCTCGGTATCGTGCATCGCGACGTGAGCCCCCACAACGTGCTCGTCACCTACGATGGCCGCACGAAGCTCTGCGATTTCGGCCTCGCGAAGGCCAAACACGCTCAGTCCGTGACCGAGGTCGGGGTGCTGAAGGGCAAGGTCGCCTACATGTCCCCCGAACAGGCTACCTCGGGGCAAGTCGACGCGCGGAGCGACGTCTTCGCCATGGGGCTCGTCCTGTGGGAGCTCTTGGTCGGAGAGCCGCTGCTCTCGGCGTCGAGCGCAGGGCACACGCTCGAGAAGCTCGTGAGCGGGCCCATCCCTCGGGTCTCCACGCGCCGTCCGGTCGATTCGGCGCTCGACGGGCTCGTCGCGCGGGCGCTCGAGCGGAGGCCGGAGGATCGCTTCGCCTCCGCCGGCGAGATGCGTGACGCGCTCGAGGGCATCCTGCTCCGGCGCCCGTACCGCCACACGGACGTGGCCCGTGTCCTCGCGGAAGGCTTCCGCGACGCCCGCGAGCAGGTCGAGCAAAAAATCTCGGCCCACATGGGCATGATCGAAGCGGCGGCCGAGGGCAGCGAGCGTCGGGTCAAGGCCAAGGACACCGCGCTCCCCCCCACGACGCAGCTCAGCCGGCTCAGCGAGAGCCTGTCCGGGGTGAGCACCGTCAGCTCCATCGCCTCGATCCCACGAGGCCCCGTCGAGAGCGTGCCTCTTCGGGCGCCTCCGCGGAGCAGCGTGCTCCCTTGGGTCCTCGGGCTCGTGCTGCTCGGCGTCGTCGCCGTCACGGCGGTCGTGGTTGCGCTCGTCCCGTCGACGTCGGCTCCGCCGGGAGCGCGCGTCCCCTGACGTCCCCTCGCGGGTCGTGGTCGCTCCGGGCGCGGGCCGCGGCGTGCTTGCGTTCGCATGCGCCAGGCTTTAATGGGCCGTCGTGGCCGACCATCCCCGCGCATCCTGGGACGAGTACTTCATGAACATCGCGCACGAGGTCGCGACCCGCGCCACGTGCGACCGCAAGCACGTCGGTGCGGTGATCGTGCGCGAGCGCAGCATCCTGGCGACGGGCTACAACGGCTCGCTCCGAGGCCTCGCCCACTGCGACGACGAGGGACACCTCATGGAGGACGGGCACTGCGTGCGGACCGTCCACGCCGAGGCGAACGCCATCGTCCAGGCCGCGCGAAACGGCGTGCGGATCGAGGGCTCCACCATCTACGTGACGGCCTCTCCCTGCTGGGGCTGCTTCCGTCTCATCGTGAACGCGGGCATCGTGCGTATCGTGTTCGGCGAGTTCTACCGCGACCCGAAGATCTTCGAGTTTTCGCAGAAGCTCGGCCTCGAGCTCGTCGACCTCTCGTCGGCCGGGGGGCGCCCGTGAGCGCGCGCGAGGCGCTGCGCGTCGCCGTCGTGTCGGGGGGGCCTTCGAGCGAAGCCAACGTGAGCCGGGCCTCGGCCGCGACGATCGAGGCGGCCCTCCGCGCGAGCGGTCACGCCGTGACCCCGATCGAGCTCGACGCTCGAACGGCCGAAGGGCTCCGCGAGGGGGCCTTCGACGTCGTCTTCCCCATCACCCACGGGGCGTTCGGCGAGGACGGGTGCCTCCAAGGTGTCATGGAAGTGTGTGGTGTCCCCTACGTGGGCGCGAACGTGCTCGCCAGCGCCCTCGCGATGAGCAAACCCATGGCCAAGCTCGCGTTCGCGGCGGCCGGGCTCCCTCTCGCGCGTGGGCTCGTCGTCCGTCGTGAGGACGGACCGGCGGCGCTCGTCGCCGAGAGGGCGCTCCGCGAGGTCGGCTCGCGCCTCGTGGTGAAGCCCGCCGCCAACGGCTCGGCCATCGGCGTCGCCCGCATCGACGAGGGCGGCACGGTCGCCGACGTGGCGCGCGCCATCGAAGGTGCGCTCGCGGTCGACAGCGCTGCCCTCGTGGAGCATTTCGCGAAGGGGCGCGAGGTGACGTGCGGCGTGCTCGACCTCCATCCGGACGTGCGTCGCCTCGCGAAGGTCGGCCCGATCGCCGACGCCGACGGGCCGTTCGCCTTTCCGCCGACCGAGATCGTGGCTCCAGGTGACGCCTTCTACACGTACGAGGCCCGGTACGCTCCAGGGCGCAGCCACCACGTGTGCCCCGCCGCGCTGCCGCCGCACGTGCTCGAGAGCGTCCGGGACGTCGCGCGCCGCGCCCACCTGGCGCTCGGTGTGCGGGATCTCTGCCGGGTCGATTTCGTCGTCGGCGACGTCGCGGCTCCGGACGCCATCACGCTCCTCGAGGTCAACACGCTGCCGGGCTTCACGGCGACGAGCCTCTTCCCCGAAGCTGCGGGGGTGGCCGGGCTCTCCCTTCCTACACTCTGCGACCTTCTCGTGCGAAGTGCGCACGCTCGCGGTCCGACGCCCCGAAACGACGCGCGCGCCCTCCCGACCTGAGGGCCGCGGCGCCGCCGCATTCGGCGCTGGGTCGGCCTTCCCCGGGCCTTTACACGGGGAGGGCGACGACTCACACTTGATCGAACCGCGCGTCTTTTGCGCGCGTGGTCGGAGCCCGATGCCCCGCGACTCGCTCTTCGGAGAATCCATCGTCTGGTCCGGTCGGCCGACCGGGCGCAGCTCTCCGCGGGGCTCACGCCTCGTCGCGATCGGTTTTGCGCTCGCGTCGGTCATGTCGGTGGGGTTCGCTGCGGTCGCGCAGCTCGGGCTCCACGCGAGCGCCGGAGGTACGATCGCGTTCGCCGCGTGGTGCGCGACCCTCGCGCTCGCGGCGTGGCAGGGGCCTCGCATCTACCGGCAGAAGCTCGAGTACCTCGTCACCGACGGGCACGTGATCGTGCGGCGCGGAGCGTTCCGCCGCACCATCGACCGCCACGGTATCAGCTACGCCGTCATCCGTTGGAGCCCCGAAGCCCCTGGCACCGGAGACCTCGTGCTGGTGCGGGCCGTCCCGACCGGCGCGCTTCGACGAACCCTCACACTGACCCTCGTCGACGTCGACAGCCCCGACAAGCTCTGGGCCCGCATCCGCGGCGTCGCCGTGGCCACCCCCTTGGGTGACGGAGAGCGCCCGCTCGCGCAGCGGCTCGAAGAGGGCGAGCGTGTGCTGTGGTCGGGCACACCCGTCGCATCGACGTGGACCGCGCGGCGAGGGGTGTCGGCGGCGATCGCGTTCGTCCTCGCGCTCGTGGCCGCGCGCGCCATCTCCGGCTCCGTGCCCGCGGTGCTCAAGGTCTTGAAGCTCCACGCGCTGGCTCCCGCCGTGCTCGTCTTGCTCGTCGTCTCGGTGGCCATCGGGGCGCTCCTCACGGTCGGCATGGCGCTCGTGGTCGCCTACGGCGCTTGGATCGAGCCCGCGAGGCTCGCGAGGGCGACCCGGTATTTCGTGACGAACCGGCGGGTGCTCATTCGCCGCGGGAACGAGGAGCTGTCCTTGGATCGTAGGTGCATCGCCTACGTCATCACCGCGCCGGCGCGCCGCCACGACGATCTCTTCCTCGTCCTCGATGGCCCTCGCGCGCGAGCGCTCGCCGCGAGCGGCGCGTTCGGCGAGGGCCAAGCCACGGGGGAGCTCACCCCGGTGTTCAGCCAAATCGAGGACGCCGAAACGGCGTTCTCCGTGCTCCAGCGGAAGGGCACCCCCTCGCTCCCGCCCCCCATGAGCGACGCCGCCTAAGAGGCAAGCCCGAGGCGAGGCTTGTGGTATGCACGGAGCCGTGCTCGGCCCAGGAAGCGTGCTCTCATCGAAGTACAAGCTCGTTCGCCTGCTCGGCGAAGGGGGGATGGGAGCCGTCTTCGAGGCGACGCACCTCGTGCTCGGCACACGCGTCGCGGTCAAGGTGCTTCACGCCGACCTCGCGCGACGCCCGGGGCTCATCGACCGGTTCCTCCAAGAGGCCATGGTCGCCGCCCGCATCCGCAGCGAGAACGTCGTCCACGTGATGGACGTCGAGCGCAGCCCCGAGGGGGTCGCGTTCATGGTCATGGAGCTGCTCGAAGGCGAGCCGCTCGCGTCGGTGCTCGACAGGTCGCGTCGGCTCGACGAGCCCGTTGCGTGCGAGTACGCGAGGCAGATTTTGTCGGCTCTCGAGGCGGCCCACGCGCTCGGCGTGGTGCACCGCGACCTCAAGCCCGAGAACGTGTTCGTCACGTACGTCGGCCATCGGCCCGTGCTGAAGCTCATCGACTTCGGCATCGCCAAGCTCCGCCGGGACGAGGTCGGCGCGAAGAACCTCACCGTCGCGGGGGTCCTCATGGGTACGGCCGAGTACATGGCGCCCGAGCAGGCGTATTCGGCCGACACCGTCGACGTACGCGCCGACGTGTACGCCGTCGGGGTCATGCTCTACGAGATGCTCGCGGGGTCTCGGCCCGTCGCGGGAGACGACGGGCGCATCGTCGCGCTCAAGGTCGAGCGTGGCGAGGTGGTGCCCCTCGTGCACGCGCTCCCGTCCGTGCGGCCCGAGCTCGCCGGGCTCGTGCACCGCGCGATGGCCTTCCGCCGTGAGCTCCGCTTCGCGACCGCGACCGAGATGCGAATCGCGCTCGAGAACGCGCGTGACGGGCGCGCCTCGGCGATCGCGAAAGACCGCGTCGCCGAGATCTCCAAGGTGTCGACGGGCACCATGATGGGCGCCCCCATCGAGGCCGTGCTCGCGGCCCATCCGAAGACGGGTGAGCTCGCGGCGAGCCGTCCGCCTCGGGCCGAGGTCGGCACCGTCATGGGGGAGGTCTCCGCCCCGGTCCATGCCCCGAGCCCAGCTCATACGGCGCTCCCGGCTGCGTCGCCTGCCGCGTATGCCGCCCCGCCCGCTCCCTACGCGCCGCCGCCCGCTCCGAGCTCGCCCCCTCGAAAATCTCCTCCCTACCGGCTCCTCGGCGCCGTCCTCGCCGGGGCCCTCGTCCTCGGCGCCGGCATCGCCGCGGCGGTCGTGCTGAGTGACAACGGCACGCCGACCGTCTCCGTGCCCGTGGCGCCGCTCCCCACACTCAGCCCTACACCTACCCCTACGGACCCTCACCCCGCGACCGTGTCGCCGCCCCCTCCGCTCTCGCCCCAGGTGCCCACGCTGCTCGCCCCGCAGCCGCAGACCCCGACGCCGCGCCCGAGCGGGGCCCCCTCCACCGTCCCCACCCCCAGCGACGCCGGGACCACCCCGCCCCCCATGCCTTCGATCGTCTTCCCGCCGATGCCGTCGGTCATGCCGAGCTTCCCCATTCCGCAGGGCTGGCCGAGCGTGCCGGTCATCCCCGGGTTTCCCGTGCCGCCGTCCCCCGTCGCGCCCGGCACGCCCTCGGCGGGGTACTGATGCGCCTCGATCGCGCGCCCGGCGAGGGGTAACGTTCCGTCGTGGCCGGTCTCCCGCAAGCCCTCGCGCGGCACGTCGCGCGCTACCGCGAAGCGCTCAGCGTACCGGTGATGCGCCTCACTCTGGCGCTCGGGGCCCTCGTCCTCGTGAACGCGCTCCTGCTCGCCCGGGTCGGCACGTTGCCCGCGCGGCTCGGCGCCGTGGCGTTGCTCGTCGCCGGAGTGGGTGCGGCGATCGGGCGCCACCTGGTCGCGAAGGCGCGGTTCCGCGATCCTCGTCGTGTCCTCCGGGACGTGCTCGGGAAGGCCGCGCCCGCCGCGTCCGAGCGTGTGCTCCGGTCCCTCTCGTTGCTCGAGAGGGACGAGCCGGGCACGTCGCGGGCGCTCGCCGAGCTGCACGTCGCGCGCTCGCTCGCCGCGATCCCGGACACCGACGTCCTCGGGTATGCGCGTCGCAAGGGAAACCACCTGACGATCGCGGCCGTCGTCGCGGGCTTCCTCGCGACAGGCTCGTGCGGGACCAACCCCTTCGGTGTCATCGAGGGCGCGAACGTGCTCGCCGCGCGCGATGGGCTCGCCCCCGTGGGGTTCGTGTGGCTCGCCGAGGCCGAGCTCGAGTCGCGCCCCCCGGACTACCTCCACAAGGAGCCTCACCGGGACGCCCTCGGCGAGGAGCTCGAGCTCCATCGCGGCACCTTGGTGACGGTGCGTGGGCGCCCCGTGCACGCCGGGCGGAGGCTCGTCTTGACGGACGGGAGGGCCGAGGTTCCCTTCGTGGACGACGGCTCGGGCAACGTCGTCGCGCGGTACCCCCTCGCGGAGTCGGTCGAGCTCCGTGTCGCCGCGCGCTTCGGCGACGTGCTCGTCGAGGAGCCTCGAAAGAACGCCGTGACCTCGATCCCCGATCTGCCTCCGACCGTGGTCCTGGCGGGCGCTCCGCGGAGAATCTCCCTCACTCAGGACGCGGATTCTCAAGAGATTTCGATACGTTACAAAGCCGAGGACGACCACGGCCTGAGGGAGGTCCATCTCGTCCTCCGGGCGGGGGTACGCGAAGAGCGGCGTGTGCTCTCGCGCCTCGACGGAGAGACCCGCACCGACGCCGGAGGGTACGTTTTGCGGCCGCACGACGCCTTCCTCAAGCGGAGCCACGTGCCCGTCGAGGTGAAGGTCGCCGCGAAGGACAACGACCCGGTGACCGGGCCCAAATGGGGCGAGAGCGAGGCGTTCACGATCGTTCCGCCCGAGGTGGGGGAGCCCGAGGAGCTAAGGCTCGCGGCGCTCCGCGCGATGAGAAAGGCGTACGTCGAGGCCCTCGCCTACCGACTCTCGCACGGAGACAAAGGGCAGGAGCCGTTCGTCGCGAGCGACGCGCGTGAGCTCTCCTCCACGGCGAAGGCGCAGGTCTCCTCGCTCACGGAGAGCTTCGCGGGGCTCCGCGTGCCGAGCCGCTCCGAGGTGCGCGTCCGTGTGCAGCTCCGGAAGCTCGCCGAGGCCGAAGCGAAGGAGCTCGCGCGCCCCACCGTGGAGTCGCGTCGCGCCGCGATCGTCGCGAACGAGCGCGTGGTCTTGGTGGTCGACGCGGTGCTCCGCGGTCTCGCCGTGCGCGACGCGAAATCGGTGGCCCGCGAGCTCGCCGATGGAGCCGACGATCTGGCCCTCGGGGCGCTCAAGGCCCGCCAACCGAACGAGGGCGCCTCGGGCACGACCCGCATGGACGCCGCGACCTTGGTCGTCCGGGCGGGGGGCAAACACCTCGCGACGCTCGGCGCGCTCGGCGCCGATCTCGGCGAGATCGTCGAGTGCGCGCTCCTCCGCGTGGATCGTGCGCGTGCGGCCCAAGATCTCGTCCACGCCGAGCTCGCCGCGAAGGATCTCGCGGTCCGGTTGAGGAGCCCCGACCCGTCCTTCGGATCGCGCGGCGGCTCGGGCGGGGGAGCGTCCTCGAGCGGAGAGGGCGGTGGCGGCGAGGACGAGGGCAGCGCGGGCACCGACGCCGAGCAGGCGTTCGACGAGGCCGCCCACGATCTCGAGTCGCTCGCCTCGGACCACGCCGAGTCGATGGGCAAGGTCGATCAAGCGCTCGCCAAGGGTGCGAGCGACGACGACAAGAAGGCCCTCGCCGAGGAGGCCAAGAAACACGCGCAGGCCATCCGCAACGCCGTGACGGGCATGCCCTCGACCGGCGCCGGCAGCGACTCGTGGACGAGCAAGGGCGCGGCCGCGCGAGAGCTCGCGGAGCAGATGGCTCGCTCGCTCGAGGAGGGCAACGCCGCCGACGCCGTGGCCAGCGGAAAAAACGCGCAGGGCGCCCTCGAGGAGGCCCGCAAGCTCGCGATGCGCGGCTTCGGCCGCTCGCGCACCGCCGAGGACATGGTCGACGACGCGCAGAAGAAGCTCGCCCCCGAGGTGAAGTGGGCCGAAGAGAAGCTCGCGCAGCTCAAAAAGAAGGCCGCCGAGCGCGCGCGTGGCGACCTGGCCAAGCAGGGCGGCGAAGAAGAGCGCCTCGCCGACAAGGCGCAGGACGTTGCGAAGAAGGGCAAGGGGGCGCTGCCCGACTCCGCCCTCGACGAGCTTTCGAAGGCCGAGCACGCCGCGCGGGAGGCCGCCGCGGCGCTCAAACAAGGGGACGCCGAGCGTGGACAAGCGGCCCAGAGGGACGCCCAGCAGCGCCTCGAGGCCGCGAAGCGCGCGCTCGGCTCGCAGGACGAAGACTCGGGCAAAGGGGAAGGGCGGGGCCAGAAGCCCGCCGACGACCCCATGCCGATCCCCAAGGCCGACGCCCATAAAGGCCCGGAAGAATTCAGGAAACGTGTGCTCCGGGGCCTCGGTCAGCCCGGGGCGGGAAGGCAGAAAGAAGCCGTGCAACGTTACGCCGAGGGGCTCCTCCGATGACGCTCGCCCAGCGCGCCTTCGTGCTCGCCCTGTCGATCTTCGTGGTCGTCGCCATCGTGTCGACCAAGGGGATGCGCGCGGAGGCGCAAGAGAGCGTCGAGAAGGCCAAGCGGGCGTACGAGCTCACGACGCGGCTCGACCTCGACTACGCGAAGCGCGAGCTCGAAGGGGCCGATCCGGATCGGCCCGAGGTCTCCGTCACCAAGGGGAGGCTCGCGATCTACACCGGGGAGTGCGACGAGGCCGTGGCGCTCCTCGGCCGCCGCGAGCTCTCCGCGGACGACGACGCGAGGCAGCTCGCCGACGTGGCGCGAGGGTGTGCCCGCGTCACGGCCGCCGTGATCACGAAGACCGACGAGGCCCGCGCGATCGAGGTCAAATTCCAGGACGAGCACGACGTGGCGTTGTTCCCGCTCCTCGTCGAGACGATCGTCCTGGCCCGCGCGAAGCTCACCGAGGATCTCGGGGTCGACTGGCCCAAGCCGACGCGGTTCATCGTCGTCCGTGATCACCTCTCGCTCTCGGCGATGACCGGCCTGCCGTACGAGTCGGCTCGAACGACGGGGACCGTGGCCGTCGCCAAGTGGGGGAAGGTCACGCTGCTCTCGCCGCGCGCGTCGCGGCACGGGTACACCTGGCGCGATACGGTGACCCACGAGCTCACGCACCTCGCGATCACGCGCGCGTCGGCCGACCGGGCCCCTCTCTGGCTGCAAGAGGGCCTCGCGAAGCGGGAAGAGATCCGCTGGAGGCCGCCGTCGCCCTTCGACGACCGCCCGTCGCCCGAGGCGCTCGTGCAACGTGGCATCGAACGAAAGCTCGATCTCCCGCTCGACAAGCTCGGGCCGAGCATCGCCATGCTCCCGAGCGCCGACGCGGCGATGGTCGCGTTCGCCGAGGTCACGAGCTTCGTCCGGTATTTTGCCGACAAGGCCGGCCCGGCGGCTCTCCCCAAGCTGCTCGAGGCGATGAAGAACGGGCTCCCGGTCGACGCGGCCCTCAAGGCCGTGAGCGGCAAGGACCTCCCCGCGTGGGACGTCGAGTGGCGCGCGTTCCTCGCGAAGCGGCCGAAAGATGCCGCAGCCGCGGGGCCCATGGTCCTCGGCCACCCGCCGAAGGGGCTCGGAGACGCCCGCGAACGTGTGCGGCTCGCCGAGCTCTTGCTCGCCCAAGGTCACCCGGCCGAGGCGGCCCGCGAGCTCTCCCAGGTCTCCGAGGCGCTCGCGGACGACCCGGGCATCCGCGCCCTCCGCGGCAAGGCCCTCGAGGGCTCGAACCGGGCCGCCGAAGCCTATCCCCTGGTCGCCGAGCCCAAGGACGTGACCACGAGCCACGCGCCGTGGTGGGCCCTCCGCGGTCGGGTGCTCGCCGGGCGAGGCGATGGCGCTGGGGCAGCCGCGGCCTTCGTCGACGGCCTCGGAGAGGACCCGCTCGACCCCGAGGTCGCCTGCCGCACCCCCGAAACCGACCCCCGGAAGGCCGCCCCAGGGGGCCCCGAGGCCATTCTCTGCGAGGCGGCGCGGGCGAAGGTCACTCCGTACACGTTGGATTGACCCGGAACGAACGCGAAGGTTAGGATCACGGACCCTCGCCGCGACGCCATGAAGGCGTCGGGGGTCGTCACGAAACGGTTCCGAAAATCCCGGTGAAGCGCCCCCGATGAAGTCGCTCACGTACGCGTCCGCCCAGCTCCTTCGTGTGCTCCCGCGCGAACGGATCACACGAATCATGGGAGATCTCGCGGACGTTCGCTGGCCGCGCCCGCTCGAAAAGGCCGTCTTGGGCGCGTATTGCCGCGCGTACGACGTCGCCCTCGACGAGTGCGAGTCCCCCGAGCGTTGGTCGAGCTTCGACCATTTCTTCACAAGGCGCCTCCGCGAAGGCGCTCGCCCGCTCGCGTCGTCCACGTGGATTTCGCCGTCCGACGGTCGCCTCGAGTCCCCCGGGGAGGTCACGGCCGACTCGCTCTACATGGTCAAGGGCCGCCCGTACCGTGTCGAAGAGCTCGTCGGCGACGCGGCGGAGGCCAAGCGGTATGTGGGTGGCGGTGGGTGTGTCGTCTACCTCTCGCCGCGCGACTACCACCGGGTGCATTCCCCGGCGGCCGGCAAGCTCGTGTGCGTGCGCTCCATGCCCGGCGACTACTACCCGGTGAACTCCATCGGCCTCGACCACGTGCCGAACCTCTTCGTGCGAAACCGTCGCGTCGCGCTCGCGATCGACACGGAGGCTCACGGGCGGGTCACCGTCGTCATGGTGGCGGCGATGGTGGTGGGGCGCATCACGGTCACGGGGATCGACGAGCGTGACGTCCCCTACGGCACGTTCGACGTCTCCGTCGACCTCGCGCGAGGCGCCGAGCTCGGCATGTTCCACCTCGGGTCCACGGCCGTCGTGTTCTTCGAGAAAAAGGGGTTCTCCCGCTTCGTCGCCAAGGAAGGGCCCGTCCTCATGGGGCAGGCTCTCGCCGAGGGGAGCGCATGACCGTGAACGACCCGTCCGACCGTCCGGGATCACGCCCGGATGCGGAGCTCGAGCCTCCGGTGCGGGAAAAACCGCGCCTCGAGCCGCTCGACGATCTCGTCTTGGACGACGAAGCCGGCGACGCGACGGTCGAGGTCGAGGCCGCCGACATCCCCCCGATTCGAATGAAAGAGCCCTCGCGTCCATCCAAGAAGGAGCGCGTGAGGCCCAAGATCACACTACGAATCCCCGACGACGAGGTCGTTCGGCCCGAGCCGAAGCCCGAGCGCATCACGCGACCGGATCTGTCCGACGGCACCGATGTCCTCGTCGAGACCGACCTCGACGAGCCGTTCGGGGGCACCCACACGCGCACGAGCCCGGCGCCGCCCGGGGTCGACTCGGACGAGGAGATCGAGGTCGCGATCCCGTCGACCCCCGCGGTGACGACGCTCGCCCTCGACAGCGTTCCGCCCGACGAGCCTCGCGAGTTCGAAACGTTGCACGAAGGGCCCTTCGCGCCCGACGCCGAAGAGGACAGCTGGACCCCGTGGCAGCCGACCGCGATCGACAAGCTCGAGTCCGAGGCGCTCCGGGCCGAAGCCGTGCCCGCCGTGCCCGCGGAGATCGCGACGTTGCCCGAGGCCGAGCTCGAGGAGCTCGACGTGCTCGCCCCGACGGACGAGGCCGACATCCCGGTCGACGTGCCGGAGATCGCGGTCGACTCCGACGATCGCGGCCCTCAGTCGAACCCCCCCGAGATCGATCTCGAGGACATGGTCGTGGTCGAGCCCGCGGTCGTCCCGCCCGTTCGGCCGCGCGCGCCCAGCGTGCCCACGGGGCTCCCTCCGATGCGCCCGGCGTACGTCACGCCGACGTCGATCGGCATGGAGTCGATCCCGCCGGACTCCTCGGCGACCCGCGACGCCCCACCGACGATCCCCCAAGCGCCTCCGCCCGTGCACTCGGCCCCGCAGCTCCATCAGGTGCTCGCCGAAGGTGGACCGAGGGTGGGCTCCGCCCCTCCGAGCGCGCCGCCCCTTTCCGAGGTCAAGGGCGACAAAAAGCGCATCAAGCCGTGGTGGGAGGAGCTCTTCAACGACGACTACCTCCGCACGGTCGGCAACATCGGCGACGACGAAATCGCGGCCGAAGCGAGCTTCATCGAGGACAGCCTCGGCGTGGCGAAGGGCGCAACGGTGCTCGATCTCGCGTGCGGGACCGGGCGGCACGCCATCGAGCTCGGCAAACGAGGCTACCAGGTCGTCGGGTTCGACCTCTCCCTGGCGATGCTCGCGCGCGCCTCCGAAGAGGCCCAAGACCGCGGTCAGAAGATCAATTTCGTGCAGGGCGACATGCGCGAGATGACCTTCGAGGACGCGTTCGACGGCGTCTACTGTTGGCAGACGAGCTTCGGGTTCTTCGAAGAAGAGAAGAACGCCGCGGTGATCGGTCGGGTGCACAAGGC
This sequence comes from Myxococcales bacterium, assembly GCA_016712525.1. NCBI lineage: Bacteria > Pseudomonadati > Myxococcota > Myxococcia > Myxococcales > Myxococcales bacterium. The sequence continues at coordinate 2,071,706 of JADJQX010000007.1, read as the reverse complement.
GCTCCGCAAGGGCGGGCAGTTCTTGCTCGACGTCGTGAACCGCGATTTCGTGGCCCGCGAGGCCCCGTCGCTCGTGTGGTTCGAGGGCGACGGCTGCATCTGCATGGACGAGATGCAGATGGACTTCATCACGTCGCGCATCCGCATCAAGCGCACCATGATGATCGACGACGGGCGCTCGAAGGAGATCGAGTACTCGGTGCGCGCCTACTCGCTCCACGAGCTCGGCAAGATGCTCCACGACGCGGGCTTCCGCGTGGCCGAGGTCACGGGCAAGATCCAGACGCCGGGCGTCTTCTTCGGATGCGAGTCTCCGAGGATCGTGATCTTGGCCGAGAAGCGCTGAAACGTTCGCCGAAAAAGCGTGAAGTTACGATGGGTTAATCGCCGAACGCGAGGCCGTCCGGGTAGACCCCGACGGTCCACCGTCGGCGCGTGACGAGCGAGGTCGGGTCGACCTCGAGCACGGTTCCGGGACCCTTGTGGTCCCCCTCGCACACGACGAAGACGCGCCCCTGCGAGACGCCGAACGCGTGGGGAGCGCGGCACTCGTCGGGAGGCTTCACGACCTGCGTCACGATCTTGCCGGTCGCGAGATCGACGCGCACGAGGCTGTCGGGCGCCTGGAGCGGCACGTAGGCGGTGTGGGCGTCGACCACGGCGGGCATGAAGGCCTTGGCGCCGAGCACGACGGTGCGCTCCCCGCGGAAGGCCTTCGCCCCGACGTCGAAGATGCGGAGGTCGTTCGACTCGATGTCGGCGACCACGGCCTCGTTCCCGCCGGGCACGAGGGTCACGGAGTATGGGCCGTAGCGCGGCACCCCGGGAACGCCCTGCGCGTTGCCGAGCGGGTAGCGGGCGACCGGTAGCTGCGGCTTCGTCAGATCGACCACGACGATCTCGTCGGAGCCGTAACACGCGACGATCGCGCGTGTGTCGTCCTCGGAGATGGCCGTCCCGTGGGGGGCCACGCAGACGGGCCGCTCGCCCACCTTGGCGAAAGAGCGTGTATCCCACACTTGGATCTTCGCGAACATCGTGGAGGGGCTCGCGTTGCCCTGCGCGGCCACGGTCATCGCCCGCTTCATGTCGTAGTGGGTCACGACGGCGCGCGTGCCATCGTGGGTCGTGACGACGTCCCCGGGGTTCTCGTCCACGTCGCGCGTGGCGAGGACCGCGAGCGTCCCTGGGTCGACCTTGGCGAGCGCGCCCGGTTGCGAGGACGCGCCGTGGCCTCCATGAGGGTCTTTCTTTTTGGCGGAGAGGCCCTCGGGCGGGAAGGCGAGCGCGACGAAGAGGCTCTCTCCGCCTTTCGTGCGCGCCACATGGTGGGGCGCCTCGCGGGCGTCTGGGTCGTAGTCGACCGAGACCGTGGTCACCGTGTCGCCGTCGCGGTCGATGGCGCTGAGCGAGTCGGAGCCGTTGTTCGTGACGTAGATGACCCGCGCCGTGGGCGTGGGCACGCGCGCCCCGGCGGTCGTGTGCCCCGAGGCCTCCGTGGGCGCGGGCTTCGCCTTCTTGCAGCCCGCGGCGCTGGAGGCGAGCGCGAGCGACACGAGCCCCCCGAGGGCCGTTCCGAGGTAAGAAAGGGGCGTGCGCGTCCTCTTCATGCTCGCTCTCGTCTTCGCCCTGGGAAGCTACACGATGCGGCCCGCGTTCGCGAACGGCCGCTTTCCGCTGGCGCAGCAGGCCATCGTGATCCCCGAGAGCGGTGGCAAGGGCATCTTGCTGCGGAGCACGTTCGGCCTGCTCGTGTCCCACGACGGTGGCAAGTCGTTCTCGTGGGTCTGCGAAGAGACGTTCGGGTACTCGGGTGCGTGGGATCCTCCGATCGCCTACGGGCACGACGGCACGCTCTACGTGGGGCTCGCCGACGGGCTCGCGACGACGCGGGATTTTTGCGCGGTCTCGCGTGTCCCCGAGCTCGCCGGGGAGACGGTGAAGGACCTCTCGGTCGACGCGGCGGGCACCGTGCTCGTCGTCACGACCTCGCCGGGCAAACCGAGCGCCCTCTTTCGGAAGCGGAAGGGCAAGCCGTTCGAGCGGGTGGGGCGGGGGCTCGAGGGCGCCTACCTCGTGACCGTCGACGCCGCACCCTCGCGCCCCCAGCGCATCTACGTGACCGGTCAGCCGCTCGGCACGCTCAAGGGGCGGTACTACCGCTCGGACGACGGAGGCCTCACGTTCACGGAGCTCGAGCAGGTGCGCAGCCACGATGGCGCGTTCTTCTTGGTCGGCGTCGATCCGAAGGATCCGGCGCGCCTCGTGTCGCGGTTCCTCCACTTCGAAGGCAGCGAGCTGCAGCTCTCGGAGGACGGCGGGAAGACCTCGAAGGTGGTCGTCTCGATCCCGAGCGCGATGTACGGCGCGGCGATCTCTCCGGATGGCTCGAAGGTGTTCGTGGGCTCGGGGCTCCCGGCCGACGGGGTGCACGTGTCGACCGACAGGGGGCGCACCTTCGCACGTGTGGCCAACGTCGGCGTCCAGTGCCTGCTCGCGACGGAGACCGCCCTCTTTCAATGCGCGAACCCCCTCGAGCTCGGAGGTCCCGCGTTCGGACGCAGCGACGACGACGGCAAGACGTTCCGCTCCCTCGCGTCGTTCGCCGACGTCGTGGGCCCGGTCGTTTGCCCGTCGTCGACGTGCACGAAGCCGTTCGCCGACCTCTCGGCCACGCTCGCACCTTGGCGTGACGGAGGCGCGCCCATGCCTCCCGTCGATGGCGCATCCAAGGACGCGGACGCGGGCTCCCCCGACGCAAGCGCTCCGAAGGTCACGGAGGCGCCGCGACGTGGGTGTGGATGTGCGCAAGCGAGCGATCGAGGGAGCACCGATTGGGGGGCGCTGCCCCTCTTGGTGTGGGGATTTTTCCTGCTCCAGTCCCGGACGCGTGCGCGGTGGGCGGGGATCCGCTGATCCAGTGTGCCGGTCCATCGGAACCCACCCTTCCGCCGCGTGCGGCGAAAATTTCGCGTTCGAAGCCGTCGAAGAGGGCGTATCGGCGCCAAAATCGAGTCTTGTGGGACCATGTCCGCGAATGTGGGCCTGGGATTCCGCGGGGTTGGCGCCCTCCTTGCAGACGTTCAGGTCATGCGCAAGACGTTCGCCGTTGCCCTCCTCGGTGGTGCTCTCCTCCTCGCGTGCGGTGACGCCGGTCAGAACACGTCCGGCTACTACCGCGGTCCCACGGGTGGCGATCCGTCGGCCCCGTCCGACCCGGCCAACCCGTCCAGCCCGTCGAACCCCAGCAATCCGGGGACGAACCCCGGGACGCCTGGCACGCCCGGGACGCCGGGAACTCCCGCGCCCACGGGCAACGCCAAGCTCGACATCAACCTCGACAACGCCGCTCCCCCCGTGGACCTCGGCAACGAGGTGAAGGTCACCGTCAACATCGCTCCGAAAGAGGGCTTGACCGGCAAGGTCGACCTCACGGTCACCGGCATGCCCGCGGGCGTCACGGCGACGTTCGACAAGACCAGCGTCGACATCGTCGGCACCGCGTCGTCGTCGGCCATCCTGACGATCAAGGCCAACACGGACGTCGTCCCCGGCGCCGTCGCGCTGACGGTCACCGCGAAGCCCGCTTCGGGCGACCAGAAGACCCAGCCCATCAACCTCGACGTCAAGCCGACCTACACCCTGAAGATCCCCGTCAACGCGGGTGCGCTCACCGGCATGGCGGCGAGCACGGCGTTCGCCCCGGCGGACATCAAGGTCAAGCTCGGCGGCAAGAAGATCGCCGTGCGGGTCCAGAACAACGACTCCGCCACGCACATCATCCACTCGGGCAACACCGGCGGCTTCAACCACGGCAACACCGGCACCCCCATCGCGGCCAACGGTGGCTTCGAGGGCAACGTGCAGGGCACGAACGCGCCTCGCGAGATCAACGCGGCGGGCACGTACGGGTTCTACCTCCACGACATCAACGCTCAGGGGCCGAACGGGCGCATCGTCGCCGAGTGACGCTCGGGCCCCGCGGCCCTCGTGAGAAAAAGGGCGCTCTCCTCGCGAGGGCGCCCTTTCTTTCTTCTCGGACGGCCTCTGCCGCCTCGCCTCACAGGAGGTCGGCGTTCATGAGCACGTCGATCGCGTACGGGGTCATGTCGGCCCCACCGAGCGAGAGCACGGCCACCGCGATCGCGCGGCGTGAGGCGTCGCTCGGGACGTAGAGCGTCGCCCAGCGTGCGCCCTCGCCGCGGCCCCAGGCGCGGCCCGTCTCGACGTGCATGTGCCTCCGTGATTCGGCGATCGCGACGGTGGTGCGCCGTGGGCCGAGCAGGGCGATCGCCCGTGACGCGAAGCGGACCCTGTCGAAGCGCTCGTTCGATCGCTCGTGCGCGAAGATGCGGGGGTCGTGCTCACGCGTGGTCTCTTCGAGGGCGGAGCTGTCTCGTCGGCGCGCGTCCCCAAGGCTCATGGGGTCACGATAGCCTCGCTTCGGCCAGCGTCGAGGGGTGCGCGAGCTTTCGTCGCTCCGGCCGTCACCCGCGGGAGAGCTTCGACTCGAGCTCGAGGTAGTACGCCACCAGGTCGCGCTCCTTGTGGCCCTTCGCGATGAGTCGGGACACCCGCCCGAACGGCCACACCCGCGTCTGCGGCGGGATCATCATCTCCCAGTAGCCGAGCTCGTCTCCCGAGATGTCGACCCACTCGGCGCGGAGGTTCCGCGCGAGGATCTCGCTCAGGAAGGCCCCGTGGAGCTGGACGTCGCGCGCGGCCTCGGGGCTCTCCACGCGGCGCTTCGCGTAGCGCTCGAAGAGGTACGCCTGCATGTGCTCGATCCCGGAGAGATCCGCGCGCAGCTCGACGCCTCGGGCCATACGGTAGGCGGCTCCGAGCTCGCGCGCCATCCACGTGAACTGGATCCGCGCCTCGAGCACCGACCCCGGGATCTCGTCGGTCGCGGGCGTGGGCATGAGGCCCGGGGGGAACGAAAGCGTCTCGGCGGCCTCGGGGCCGTCGAGTGCTTTCTTGGGGAATATCGGGGCTTTACCGAACCCTACCGGGGGCGGGCCCTCGCCGAGCGGCGGCCGTGTGGCGCCGCGCATGAACTGCCCCGAGAACGTGGGCGTGGGCATCTCGCGGAGGGCCGGAGGCACCGAGGGCCGCGAGCGAGGCTCGTCGTCCGGGGGGCCGGGGAACGACGACGGGAACGGCACCTGGATGGGCGGGGGCGTCGGATCGTTCTGTGCGGGGAGTGGGCGCACCGTGGGGGGCCGATCGGCCGGTGTAGGATGCAACGATCCCATCCCCGAGCTCGTCGGTCGGCGCGGCGGTGGAGGCACCGACGCGGGTCTCTCGACCTCGAGCTCGTCGGCGAAGAGATCGCGGGGGCGCGGCGCGCCGACACGGGTCGGAGTGGCGTTCCGACCGGGACGCGAGGACGTGGGGCCCACCATGCGGGTCGGCGTGGCGCTGCGCGGCGGGCGCGATTGGGCCGGCGGCACCATGCGCGTCGGTGTGGCGCTCCGAGCCGGAGGTGGGCGCGACGCGGCGTTCGAGGTGGGCGCCACCATGCGTGTCGGTGTGGCCGAACGAGGACCGCTCGACGGGGGCGCGTGCCTCGTCGGTGTGAGGCTCCGTGGTGGAGGTGGCGACGTGGCGGACGTGCGAGGCGCCTCGGACGTGGCCTCGAGCTCGGGGGGCGTGTAGCTCGGCGTGAGCGGGGGAGGGCGCGTGCGCTGGATGGTGAAATCGGCGTCGGTGCGGCCCTCCGAGAAGTAGGGGGGCTCGTCGTCGTCGGGGGTGCTCGAGGGGGGCAGCGACAACGTGAGACCCGCGGTGCTCGGGCTCGGCAGGGCGCGCGCCTCTCGCACGATGGCCGCGGCGCGCTCGCGGAGCACCTCGTCGGTCCCCTTGGCGTCGAGCACGTCCTTCGCGTAAGCGAGCGCCCGTCGCCCGTCGGCCGCCGCGAGCCAGGCCTCGCCCGCGAGGAGACCGAGCTCGACGAACGAGCTCATGGAGAGGGCCATCGCGGAGATGCGCTGCGCGAGGATCGTGGGTGGCTCGAGCTTCGCGAGCAGGTCGTGGCGCGCGCGGAGGTAGGCCGTGGCCGGCGTGCGCCCGGACATGCGCTCGATGGCGTCGATGAGGGGCCACGCGGCGCCGAGGTTGCCGCGGTCGAGGAGCAGCTCGACCTCCCACAGCTCCTGGCGCGACAGCGGGCCCTTGCTGGGGACGTCGCGCGTCTCGAGCGCGCGAATGAAGGTCGACAGCTTCGCCCCGACCGGGAGCCGCGGCGCGAGCAGCTCCTCGATGCGCGCCCGATCGAGCGGCTCGCCTCGCGCGCCTCGGCCTCCTCCGCGGTTCGCGAGGTCCTCGAGGGCGGCCGGGAGCCCCTCGAGACCGTCGAGCGTGAGGCGATGGAAGGTGCGCTCGCCGGTCTTGAAATGCTCCGTGATTTCCGATGTTTCCAGCTCGCAAGGGGTCTCGTCGGCGTGCCCGGCCAAGGCGAGCGCGAGGGAGAGCGCTTGGAAGGCGTACGCCGCGCTCGGGCGCCCCACGTCGACCGCGAGCGAGGCGAGGTCGAGGAAGGTTCCCTCGTACGTCGACGTCTCGCGGTCGAAGCGCGTCGACTCGAAGAGCCACCGCGGCTCGAGCAGCTCCACGAGCTTGCGAACGCCGCCGCCGCGCGCGTAGGCCGTGGTGAGGGTCGGCCGCATGATCTCGGCGAGGGTCTCGGCGAGCTCGGGAGTGGCGCCGAGCAGTCCGAGGCGCTTGCGGGCTTCGCCCACCGTGGTCGCGTACCCGAGCTCGTAGGGCCTCCCGAGCGCGTTTTTTCCGAGCAGGATGTCCTGAGAGTCGAACAGGGCGTACTCGACCTTGAGGGGGCCGCCGTCTGCCTGCACGAGCACGTGCCCGTCTACTTTCAGCCGTGAGCTCGCCACGATGCGCGGAGGGTACGCGAGCGCTGCCGGGCGGTCGAGTGTCGCGAAGGCAGGGCCCGGTCGAAGCTCGTGCGTGCTCGGGACCGGCGTCGAGCTCGGCCGAGCCGCCGTTCGCCCAAGATCTTGCGGCGGAGGCCCTTCGCCGAATAAAGTCGCTTCCCGGAGAGCTCAATGAACATTCGCACCTTGGCGTTCCTTTCGATTTCCGGCCTGACGGTCCTTGGCATCGCGTGCGGCGGCAAGACGCCCCCCAAAGAGCCCCCGGTGGTCGAGGCGGTGGCGGACGCGGCCCCCCCCGAGCCCGTCGACGCGGCCCCCGCGCCGAAGCCCCTCGTCGAACGACTCGGCGGAAAAGACGCGCTGAAGGCCGTCTTCGAGACGTTCGGCAAGAACGTCCAAGGCGACAAGAAGGTGAGCAAGATCTTCGGCAAGACGCTCAAGGTCGATCAGTTCCGGGACATGCTCTTCGAGCACGTCTGCGAGAAGGCCGGCGGCGAGTGCAAGTACTCGGGGAAGCCCTGGAAAGAGGCCTTCAAGGGGCTCAAGGTCACCGAGGCGCAGTGGGAGGCGTTCGTCGAGAGCCTGAAGGCCGCCATGGAGGAGAAGAAGGTCGGCGAGGCCGAGTCGGCCGACGTCATCTCCACGATCGCCGAGCTCAAAGAAGAGATCGTCGACCCCGCGACCAAGAAGAAGTGACACGGGCGCGGCGGGGAGCGAGCCTCGTCGCGTGACCCACGAAAAAACGCGGGACGGCCCAGGGGCCTCCCGCGTTTTCTCATGCCGCGTTCGAAGGAACGAGGGGCCCGGAACGCGTCGGCGCTCCGGGCCCGCCGGACCTCAGTAGCGGTAGTGGTCGGGCTTGAAGGGGCCCTCGGCGCCGACGCCGAGGTAGTCCGACTGCTCCTTGGTGAGCGTCGTCAGCTTCACGCCGAGCTTGCCGAGGTGGAGCGAGGCGACCTTCTCGTCGAGCTTCTTCGGGAGGGTGTAGACCTTGCCCGTCTCGTAGGCCTTCGCGTTCTGCCAGAGCTCGAGCTGCGCGAGCGTCTGGTTCGAGAACGACGACGACATGACGAACGAGGGGTGACCCGTCGCGCAGCCGAGGTTCACGAGGCGGCCGCGGGCGAGGAGCGTGATGCGCTTGCCATCGGGGAAGACGAACTGGTCGACCTGCGGCTTGACGTTGATCTCCTTGATCTCCGGGTTCTTTTCGAGCCAGGAGACGTCGATCTCGGTGTCGAAGTGGCCGATGTTGCACACGATGGCCTGGTCCTTCATCGCGCGGAGGTGCTCCGAGCGGATGACGGCGTTGCAGCCCGTGGCGGTGACGAAGATGTCGGCGATGGGGGCCGCGTCTTCCATCGTGACGACCTGGTAGCCTTCCATGGCGGCCTGGAGGGCGCAGATCGGGTCGATCTCGGTGACCATGACGCGGGCGCCGAGCGCGCGGAGCGCCTGGGCCGAGCCCTTGCCCACGTCGCCGTAGCCCGCGACGACCGCGGTCTTGCCGGCGAACATGACGCCCGTGGCGCGCTTCAGGCCGTCGCCGAGCGACTCGCGGCAACCGTAGAGGTTGTCGAACTTCGACTTCGTGACCGAGTCGTTGACGTTGATGGCGGGCACCTTGAGCGTGCCGGCCTTCGACATCTCGTAGAGGCGGTGGACGCCCGTCGTGGTCTCCTCGGAGAGGCCGCGGATGGGGTCCTCGCCCGTGAAGAGCTGCGGGTGCTTCTGGTGGATCCAGACGGTGAGGTCACCGCCGTCGTCGAGGATGAGGTTCGGGCCCTTGCCGCCCTTGAAGGCGTAGATCTGCGCCTCGAGGCACTCCTCGTACTCCTTCTCGGTCATGCCCTTCCACGCGAAGACGGGCACGCCCGTCGCCGCGATGGCGGCCGCGGCCTGGTCGACCGTCGAGAAGATGTTGCACGAGGTCCAGGTGACCTCGGCGCCGAGCGCCGTGAGCGTCTCGATGAGGACGGCCGTCTGGGTCGTCATGTGGAGGCAGCCGGCGACGCGGGCGCCCTTGAGCGGCTGGCTCGGGCCGTACTCCTTGCGGATGGCCATGAGGCCCGGCATCTCGCTCTCGGCGATCTCGATCTCCTTGCGGCCCCACTCGGCGAGAGAGATGTCCTTGACCTTGTAGTTCTTCGACGTGCTCATGACGGTCTCCTTGTTCGATGCGTTCGCCCCTCGGGGGCAGAAGTTTCGGGGAGCTCTCGCGTGAGAGCGCCCGGTTTTTCGGCCGGTCCGCGGCGGGCGACGAGCACCTGCCACGTAAGATGAGAGTCTTTCCCGCGCCCACGGAACGGGGCGGGGACCTTGGCGACCTTGGCGCCGACGAGGCCGGCGCGTGTCGCGAAGTCGACGAGCTCGCGAGGCTCGAACCCGAGCCACACGTCGGCCTCGGCGCGCATGGCTTCGTCGTCGTGGGCGACGTAGTCGAGCACCAGCAAGGCGCCGCCGGGCCCGTCGTGCGTCGGAGCCCGGCAAAAGCGCGAGAGCTTCTCGATCATCTCGGCGGGCTTCGGGGCGTGATGGAGAATGCGGGCGGCGAAGACCACGTCGGCCTTTTCGCCCACACGGCTCGTGACGGCCGGGTCGTCGACCTCGCCCGCGTAGAGCTCGACGTTCGCGTATCCGCGCGCCGCCACACGTTTTCCGGCGACCTCGAGGCGCGCCTGGGACCTGTCGATGGCGACCACCGTGTCGAACGCCGGCGCGAGCACGTCGAGCAGCGCGCCGTCGCCCGTGCCCACGTCGACCGCGAGCGCGCGCGAAGGCAGGAGCGCCGAGAGCGTCGCCACGTACGCTTGCACGGCGTCTCCGGGGCCCGGAGCGATGTCGGCATTCACGGGCCGGGCAAAGAACTCACGCCCGGACGCCTCGCGCTCGCGCACCACGTCGGTCACGCGGGCGAGGCTCCCGTCGGCCCGGACGAGCTCTTTGCCGCTCTCGAGAGCATCGGCCACGACACGATCGCTCGACGCCTCACGCGCGAGACGGACGAACGCCCTCGTGCCCTCGCGTCGGATCGTCACGAGGCCGACGGCCTTCAGCGGGGCCGTGTGGCGCGACACGTTCGGCTGGCTCTCCCCGAGGAGGTCGGCAAGCTCGCCGATCGCGAGCTCCTCCTCGGCGGCGAGCGCCAAGAGGCGGAGGCGCACGGGCTCGGACAGCACGCGATAGAGCTCCCACCGGGGGGAAGCGCCGAACGCTGGGCTCGTGTCCAAGGCCATGAGGAGTCTATATACGATGATGCGAATGAATGCAAGGAGTGGCGGGACGGCGAAAATTCCCCCGACGAAGCCGTCACGCGATGCGTCGTGCCTTTCGGGCGCCGCTTGAGATTCGCGCGCGCCCCGGTATAAGCCCGTCCGCCATGCCGCACACCGAGAACCCGGCCGAAGCCGACGCGGACAAGGGGCCGGCCTCGCGGGCGAAGGTCGCCTCGGGGCTGTTCGCTCCTCTGTCGCGCATCCCGAAGAAGCGCGCGGTCGTCGTGCGGCGCTGGGCCTCGCGTGCGCTCCTGGTCATGCCGACCGTGCTCATCGTCGCCGCGGACATCGCGCACCGGCACCAGCGCCTCACCCACTTCGACTCGCGCGAGAAGGCCTTCTATCTCATCAGCGTGCTCGCGAGCCTATGGCTCTGGGGAGGGCTCTTGGCGGCCGCCTCGCGCCATCGAGGCACGTCGCGGCACTTCGCGCGGGTGCTCGCGCTCGTCGCCGGGGTGCTCGCCTTCGGGGCTCAGATTTACCTGTTCGACAGGTACATGGCGTACATGAACCACAGGGCCGTCCTCGTGGGCACGCAGATGATGCCCAGCATCGGTCAGCAGCTCTGGTTCGACAGGTACGCCTTCGCGAGGGCCCTCCTCCCGCCGATCGTCCTCTCCCTCGCCATCCCTTACGTCGCGCGGAAGCTCGCCCCGACGCCGAAGGCCGTGGGCCGCTCCGCCCTGGATTTCGCCTGCGTCGCGCTGCTCGTCGTGATGTTCGTCGACCCGGAGCGCGGCGGTGAGCAGGGCGCCACTCCCGACACGCTCTACGTGTCCGCCATGGGCCAGCTCGCGCGCGCCCGGTGGGACCACAACGAGACGGTCGACCGGGTGCACCCCGGGCCACGCACGCCCATTCCGCTGCCCGAGCTCCACGCGAACCCGCGCGCGAAGCGGAACGTGCTCTTCATCATCACGGAGTCGGTGCGCTCGCACAGCGTGTGCGTCGAGCCTCGCGACGACTGCAAGCTCACGCCGTTCTCGAACGCGGCGGTCCCCGACAGGCTGCCTTTCACGCAGCTCCGCGCCCTCGACTCGACGACCGCGATCTCGCTCGCCATCATGTGGAGCGGCCTCTCGCCGGCCGAGTCCCGCAAGGATCTCCACTCGGCGCCGCTCCTCTGGGAGTACTTGTCCGCCGCCCACCTGCACGGCACGTATTTCACGTCGCAGAACCTGCTCTTCGGAAACTCGGGCACGTGGCTCGAGGGATTGCCCATCGACCGGCGCGTGAGCGCGACCGAGATCGACCCGCAGTCGACCTACGAGACCGGCGCCGACGACGGCATCCTCGTCGATCACGTGATCTCGCACCTCGACGGCCTCGGCGAGCCGCGCGTCGACGTGGTGCACCTCTCGAACACCCACTTCCCGTACAAGGTCGACCCTCGGTACTCGCCGTTCCAGCCGCAAGAAGAGGCCACCGGGCCCGGCTACGAGACGCAGATCCTGAACCGGTACCAAGACTCGATCTACCTCCAGGACATGGCGGTCGGTCGGTTCCTCACCGCCTTCAAGAAGCGCCCCGACGCGGCCCACACCGTGATCGTGTTCGTCTCCGACCACGGGGAGCAGATGCGCGAGCACGGCGCCGTCGGGCACACGGGCACGCTGTACGACGCGGAGATCCGCATCCCGCTTTGGATCGACGCGCCTCCCGGCACGCTCACCGAGGACGAGAGGAAGACGCTCGTCGCGCTCCGTCACGCCCCGCTGCTCTCGATCGACATCTTCCCCACGATCTTGGATCTCGTCGGCCTCTGGGAGGCGCCGGAGCTCGCTCCGTTCCGCGCGCGCATGCCGGGGCGCAGCCTCCTCTCGGGGGGGACTCCGCTCGAAACTCCAACGATTCTCACGAATTGCAGCGAGCTCTGGGCCTGCGCATTCAAGAACTGGGGCGCGATCCGCGGGACCCGGAAGCTCATCGCGCACCAGGGGGACAACCACTGGAACTGCTTCGACGTGGCCAAGGACCCGGAGGAGAAGACCGACCTCGGCATCGACGCCTGCCGCGATCTGCTCCCGCTCGCCGAAGGAAACGGGCGCGGTCGGCCCTTCTGAGCCGAGCGCGCCACGCGTCCGTCCGTCCGCGCGGGAGAGGGGGCTTTTTGGCCCACATCCGGGGGAGACTCTGCGATGCTCGCCCGGCATGGCCGAAGCCCCGAAGCCTCCCTCGTCCGTCACCGATCTCGATGCCATCGACGTCGAGTTCGACGACCCGCTGAGCGTCGACAAGCTGCTCGAGATCACGGGTGAGAACTGGTCGATCGACGCGCAGGTCGAGTCGCTCAAGGAGGCGACCAAGTCGCCCGAGCCGAAGGGCATCGCCCCGCTCGCCCCGCAGGTCCGGCCCCCGCTCCCGACGGACCTCGATCCGAAGAAGTCGATTCCGCCGAAGGCCGTCTCGATGCCTCCGCCCCTGCCGAGCGCTCCCCCTCCGGCGCCGTCGGGGCCTCAAGGCGCCGCGCCCCCGCTGCCTGCTGCCGCGGGCTCGAAGCCGAGCGCCGCCGCGAAGCCCCCTGCTCCTCCGCCGAAGCCGAGCGTCGCGCCGCCGCCGCTGCCGCCGCTCGCACAGGCCGACGCGACCGGGAGCCACGCGCGCCCGAAGCCGAGCGTCGCGCCGCCACCGCCGCCGCTGCCACCGTCGGCCGAAGGGACGGGGAGCCACGCGAAGCCGAGCGTCGCGCCGCGCCTGCCGCCGTCGGCCGAAGGGACGGGGAGCCACGCGAAGCCGAGCGTCGCGCCGCCGCCGCTGCCGCCCGCCGGAGAAAAGCCGAAGATCCGGCCGGCACCACCGCCCCCGCCGCCCGAGCCGAGAGAGCGCCTCTCGCGGGATGACGAGGCGACGACGCTGCCGATCGAGGGTCGCGTGGAGGCACTGGCTCCGCAGGTCACGCACGAGCCCCCGAAGCCCGACGCGCGGACGTCGGTCGTCGTGCCTCCGCCGCTGCCGCGTGCCGAAAAAAACCGGTCGATCCCTCCGGACGGCAAGATCGCCCCGGTCGGCGACGACGCGCGACCGAAGGTGCCGCCCCCGGCGCCGCCCGTGTCCGCGCCCGCGAAGCGCGAAGAGCCGGCGCGCGCCCGTGGGCTCGCCGAGCATGCCCAAGTGTTGATCCAACTGCTCGAGGCGCGCTCGAAGGCGCTCGAGGGCACCCAGGACACCGTAGGCCTCGCGCGCACCCTGCTCGAGCTCTCGATCGCGGAAGAGACCCTTGGTGACGAGGGCCGCGCGAGCGCACACGCCGAGGCCGCGCTCCGTGTCGACCCGAAGAACACGACGGCCCACGGCATCCTGCGTCGTCGTTCGTTCGGCAAAGCGAGCCTCGGGACGATGCTCGAGCACCTCGCGGAGGAGATCGCGGGCGCGACCATGGAGGCCGCGAGCGTGGAGCTCTTGGCGGAGCGCGCGCGTCTCCTGTCCGCCCGAGGCGATCGGCCGGGGGAGGCGATCGCGGCCTGGGAGCACGTCCTGACCCGAGCGCCGGTCCACGCGGGCGCGCTCCGTGGGCTCGAGGGTGCGCTCTGGGAGCAGACCGTCGAGAACGAGAGCGTCGAGGCCTTCGAGGCGCTGGTGTCGCACCTCGGGGATCTCGCCGACGCGTACGCGTCGCAGCCCGAGCTCTCGGCGTGGCTCCTCGTCGAGAGCGGCCTCGTGCTCGAGCGTCGCCTCGGGCGGCCTCGGGCGGCTCGCAGCGCCTTCGAACGGGCGCTCGCCCTCGATCCCCAGATTGGAGCCGTGCGTAGCGCGCTCGTCCGCCACGTGACGGCCACCGGAGACTTCGCCACGCTCGCGGCGCTGCTCGAAGAAGAGGCCGGGCTCGAGACCGACCCTGTCCGTGCCTCGCGCCTCGACCTCGACGCGGCCTGCATTTGCCGCGACAGGCTCGCGGACGACGGTCGCGCCATGTTCCTCCTCGAGCGCGCCGCGTCCCGCGTGCCCACGAGCGAACCTGTCGATCGCCGCGTGCTCGACGACCTCTGCGACCTCTACGAAGAGCATGGTCAGCTCGCCGACGCAGTCCGCATCCGCGGGGCGCGCCTTCGGTTCGTCACCGAGCCGTCGGTCATCGTGCACGAACGCCGACACATGGTAGAAGTGCGCGAAAAGCTTTCGGATTTTGGTGGTGCGATCGACGATCTGCGCTCGGCGCTCGAGATCGACTCCGACGACGCACGGCTCGTGGACATGCACGATCGGCTCCTCCACGTCGTCGGCCGTCACGACGAGCGTGTCTCCCTCTGGCTAAGGCGCGCGGCCGAGGCCCTCGACGCGCCGAAGCGCGCTCGCGCCCTCGTGCGTGCGGCGGGCGTGCTCGAGAAGAACCTCGGTCGGCCCGACGAGGCGCGCCTCCACCTCAAGGCGGCGTGGGTCGCGAGCCCGGGAGACGCCGAGACCCTCGACGCGCTCTCCCGCCTCATGTCGCCGACCAAGGTCGAGCCGACGACCGGTGAGGTGCGAAAGCTCGTCGAGCTCTATGCGCAAGCCGCCGATGGCGCGAAAGATCCCGGGCGGAGGATCGCGTTCCTCGAGAAGGGGGCGCTCCTCTGGGAGGAGCTCTTGGGCGAGCCGTCGCGCGCCGCGAAGCTCTACGAGGACATCCTCGATCTCGAGCCCGACCGGCGCGGCGCGGTGCTCGGTCTGCTGCGTACGGCGGCCCGCGTGGGAGACGACCGTGGTCTTTCGCGTGCGCTCCTCTCCGAGGCCAAGCGGGCGACCCCCCCGAGCGAGGCGCTCGCTCTCCGTTCGCGTGCGGCAGAGGCGCTCTCGCGGGTCGATCCGGCGCGCGCCATCGCCATCGTCGACGAGGTGCTCTCCGACGACGGCACCTTCCCCGCCGCGCGCGCCCTCGAGACCCGTCTCCACGAAGAGGCGGGGCGATGGGAGCGCGTGGCCGAGTCGCTCCGGGCACGTATCGCGAGCGCAGGATCGGTCGAAGAGAAGGTCGGGCTGTGGCTGTGCCTCGCGCGTGTATGCGACGTGCGTCTCGGGCAGACGCAAGACGCGCTCCTCGCGCTCGAGTCCGCCAAGAAGATCGACCCTGTCCACCCCGTGCCACCGGTCGAGATCGCACGGATGCTCCGAAAGGTGGGCGATTTCGAGGGGTTGCGTGGGTCGCTCGAGCGCCTCGGGGACGAGTCGATCGCGAAGGACGAGCGGTCGCGGTTCTTCGTGCGCGCCGCCGAGCTCGACGAGCTGCGTCTCGGAAACGACGCTTCGGCCGCGAAGCTCTACGCGCGCGCGCTCGCGGAGACGCCCGAGGATCCCCACGTCGCCGAGCGCCTCGAGCGTGTGCTCACCCGCCGCGCTCTCGCCATGGCGCCGACGCGCGTCCACGGCGACGTGAGCGTACACGTCGAGGGGCTCCTTCCCATCGCCGACCTCCTCGAGGCGCGGCTCCGGATCGCTTCGACCCGGGAGGAGGAGCTCTCGCTCTCGTTCGATCTCGCTCAGCTGCTCGTCGACTGCGGCAAGGACGCCGGGCGCTCGAGCCGGCTCCTCGAAGGGGTGCTCGAGGCCATCCCGAGCCACGTGCCGTCCCTCCGCCTTCTCGAGGTCTCGGCGCGGCGCCAGGGGTCGTTCACCGGGCTCGCGCGTGTGCTCGGGCAAGAGGGCTCCGCGTTCACCGACGTCCGCGCACGCGCCGGGGCTCTCTGGAACCTCGCCTGGCTCGAGGAATGGCGCCTGCCGGTCTCGGCGTCCGACGGGACGGCCACGTACGCGAAGCTGCTCGACCTCGATCCCACGGATCCAGGCGCCCTCGAGGCGACGGTGCGCCGCGAGCTCGCGAACGCGCGCCGAGGAGATCCGAAGGCGCGACGCGCGGTGCACGGTGCCCTCCGTGCGATGTGCGCGCTCGTCGCCGAGGACGGGCCGCTGCTCGCCCTGCTCCTACGCCTCGGCCTCATGGTGGAGGCGCACGCCCTCGAGACGGGCGAGACCGATCTCTTCCGGAGCGCCATGGAGCGGTTCCGTGCGGCGCTCGAGACCGACCCGCAGAGCGTCACGGCCGCGACGGCGCTCTCTCGGCTCGCGACGCGCCTCGGGGACGCGGCAGGCGCGCTGGCGGCGTCGATCTCGCTCTCCGAGCTCGCCTCCAAGCCCGACGTGCGCGCGCGCTACCTCGTGGATGCGGCCGAGATCCTGCTCGCGGTCGACCCGGACGAGAGCGAGCGTACCCGCGAGCGGATCGGGCCTCCGGAGGGTCGCTCCGAGCGTGCGTGCGCGCACCTCGAGGCCGCGATCGCCGCCGACCCGAACGCGCGCGCGGCGGCCGTACGTCTCGCTCACGTTCGCCGGGAGCGTGGGGAGTCCGAGCGCCTCGTGGAGGTCTTCTTCACGGCCCTCTCGCGCGCCAAAGACCCCGACGCGATCGTGCTCTTGGGCACCGAGATCGCCAAGGTCGCGCGGGACGATCTCAAGGAGCTCACGCTCGCGATCGACGCCATGCGAAAGGTGCGAGAGGCAGCCCCGGGCTCGATCCCGTCGCTCCTCATGCTCGCCGAGCTCTGCATCGCGCAGCGCGCGTGGCCGGAGGCGGTCGAGGCGCTCGAGGACGTGGTGGCGCGGGGCAAGGAGCCGGGCCCGCGGCTCACCGCGCTCTTCGCGCTGGCGAGCGTCTTCGAGAAGGTGCTGTCGCGCCCGGAGGACGCAGAGGCCACGCTGCGCCGCGCGCTCGAGATCGACCCCGTGAACCTGCGCGCCCTGCGCGCGCTCATCCATCGCCTCGTGGCCAAGCAGGGGGAACGGGCTCCCGGGGGCGAAGCCTCGCAGAAGCTGCCGATCCGGCTCGAGATCGCGGGGCTCCTCGAGCGGCTCGCCGAGGTCGAGCCCGACTTCGCCACGAAGACCGAGATCTTCCTCCAGCTCGCGGAGGTGCGCGCGAGCGTGAAGGACGGGCGGGCCACCGAGAAGGCGATCATCGACGCCCTCGCCCACACCCCCGCACATCCGCGCGCCGAAGAGCGCTTCGAGCGGCTCTACCGCGGACCCGACGGCAAGGTCGACGCCGTGGCCTACGCGAGAGGCCTCGCGGCGCTCGTGGGACGTGGCCAGTCGCTCTCGCGCTCGGACGCGACCTGGTACTTCCGGCTCGGGCGGGTCGAGGTGCGCGAGCTCGCGCGCCTCAAGGACGGTACGGCGCATTTGCGCCAAGCGCTCAAGCTGGCGCCCGACCTCCACGACGCCCGTGTCGAGCTCGCCCAGGGCCTCGCCAGGCTCGGCGCCCACGACGAGGCCGTCGCGGCGGTGATGGCGCTCCTGGTCCCGAGCGCGCGCCCTCTCGTCGCCGCCACCGACGCGAGCGTCGCCCTCGAGGTCCTCGAGCGCTCCCTCGGGGCCGACCGCCGGCCCGAGGAGGCGATCGTCGTCAGCGAGATCCGCGCGATCATGGGCGATCTCGACGAAGGACGGAACGCGTGGCTCCGCGCGAGGCGGCTCGGCCCGATGTCGCAGCACCACATGGCGCTCGACCGCGCGACGCTCTTCTCCCACGTGGTGCCGGAAGAGGGCCGCCACCCGATCTTCGAGGTCGCGGCGGCCGTAGCGGGGCTCGAGGCGAAGACCGTGCGCGGCGACCTCGCCGAGCTCGGGCTCCAGAGCAAGGACAAGCTCGGAAAGCGGAGCGGGCACCCCCTCCGTGCGCTGCTCGACAGGCTCGCGCGTGCGCTCGGTCTAGGTGACGTCGAGCTCGCGATCTCCCCACAGACGGCGCGCGTCCGCGTCATCGTCCAAGACGTCCCGTGGGTCGTCGTCCCTCACTCGTTCGCCGAGCTCCCCGAGCCCACGCAGCTCGCGGGTCTCGGCCGCGCGCTCGCGCGGATCGCCATGTGCGTCCCGTGGATCGAGGAGCTGCCCGCGCCCCACGTCGAGGCCTACCTCGTCGCGTGCGCGCGCCAGGCGATGCCCGCCTACGGTCGCGACGAGCTCGACGTGCTCCAGCAGAAGCTGTGCCTCCAGTACGAGCCGCTCGTCGCCAAGGAGATCGGCCGAAAGCAGAAGCAGGCCCTCGAACGTGTCGTCCCGGCGCTCTCTCTCGCGACCGGGCGCCCCGCGGCGGTCGACGTGCTCGTCGGGGCGATCGCGCGCGCCGAGCTCCGGACGGCCTACGTCCTCACGGGCGATGCGCTCGCCACCATCGACGAGCTTCGCGCCGTCGACGGAGCGCTCCATGCGGCGACCGAGAAGCCGGGGCGGCGCGCGGTCGAGGCCGTGCTCGCGCACCCCTTCGCGGGGGACGTCGTTCGGTTCGCGCTCGGGAGCGAGTCGGTGGCCCTTCGTCGCCGCGTCGGCTCGACCTGGGCGAGCTGACGGGACGCCCGCGACCTCGACGGCGCGCGGGACGAATCGGACGGAGGGGGCTTGCTATTGTTCGAAGGGTGTCTAAATAGATGCCCATCGAATATGTCTCACCGCGCTCTCTTCGATGCCCTCGCCGACGACACACGTCGCGCGCTCCTTCGTGCCCTCCGTGACGGCTCGAAGACCGCCGGCGAGCTCGCCGAGCCCTTCGATCTCACGAAACCCACGCTGTCGCATCACCTCAAGGTGCTCCGCGAGGCGGGGCTCGTGCGCTCGGAGAAACGCGGCACCACGGTCGTGTACACGCTCGCGGCGAACGTCCTCGAGGAGGTCGCCGCCGAGCTCATGTCGCTCGCGCGCCTCGGCTCCTCCGGGGCTCGCCCCGTCACGAAGAAAGGAACGTCGTCATGAGCCTCTCCAAGAAGCTGCGTATCGTCGATTCGGCGGCCCTCGCGCTCGTCGCGGGGACGCTCGGGGTGAGCGCTCTCGTCTATCCGAGGCTCCCCGCCCGGGTAGCCACCCACTTCGACGCGCACGGCGTGGCCGACGGGTTCTCCCCGAAGGTCGTCGGTGCGTTCCTGCTCCCCGTCATCGCGGCGGCCGTGTGGGGCTTCGTGCGGTTCTACCCTCGGCTCCTTCGGGGTGACGCGCGCGCGCGCGCCCTCGCGTCGCCGCTCGCCGAGGTCGCCCTGATGGTCGTCGCGTTCTTCGTCGCGCTCCACGTCGTGGTGCTCGACGTGGCGCTCTCGGGGGCGAGCTCGGGTGGGCGTGGGCTCGCGCTCGTGCTCGCGCTCTTCTCCGTCGCTCTCGGGCTCGTCATGCCGAAGCTTCGCCGCAACGGCGTCGCAGGGATCAGGACGTCGGCGACGCTCGCCTCGGACGAGACCTGGGCGAGGACACACAGGTTCGGAGGTGCGGTCCTCGTCGTCGGGGGAGTCGTAGGTCTCTTCGGGGCCGCGCGCGGCCTCGTGGTGGTGCCCGTCGTGGCCCTCGTCCTCGCGTCCCTCGCCGCGGTGGTCTACTCCTACGTGATTCGTCCGAAGGCGTCGCGCCCGTGACGTGAGCCGCGGCGCACACGCCGGGCGAGGCTCCCGAACCTCGCCCGGCCCCGCGGGCGCCGACCAAAACGCGCGCTGGACGACTCTCGTCCCGCGCGTCGGCGATTTGGACTACCATGCCCGCGGGGCACCATGGCGACGCTGCGCGCGGGCGACAAAATAGGGAAATACGAGCTCCTTCATCCGGTGGGTGAGGGTGGGATGGGCGAGGTCTGGGTCGGGCGCCTCCGCTCGATCGGGGGCTTCGAGTCGTACGTCGCCATCAAGGTGATCCACGGGCGGTTCGCGCTCGACAAACGCTTCCGCGACATGTTCCTCGACGAGGCGCGCGTATCGGCGGTCATCTCGCACCCCAACGTGGTCGCCACGTACGACCTCGCGGTCGAGGGCGAGATGCTCTACCAGGTGCTCGAGTACGTCGACGGTGACTCGCTCGCGGGCATCCAGGCCGCCATGGAGGAGCGGCAAGAGAAGATGCCGCTGCCGGTCGCGCTCCGCATCGGCGCCGACGTGTGCGCCGGCCTGCACGCGGCCCACGAGCTTACGTTTCCCGATGGTCGCCAGGCGAACATCGTCCACCGCGACGTGTCTCCGCAGAACGTCCTGCTCGGCGTGAACGGGGCCGTGAAGCTCATCGACTTCGGCGTCGCGCTGATGCAAGACCGTCTCGCTCAAGACTCGCAGGGGACCCTCAAAGGGAAGCTCCGGTACATGCCACCGGAGCAGGCGAGGGGAGAGAAGGTCGACCGTCGCGCCGACGTGTACGCCGTGGGCGCCGTGCTCTACGAGATGATCTCGGGCCGCCTCCCGTTCGACGACCGCACCGAAGCGCTCTATTTCCGCTCTCTCATCCAGGGCGATCCCCCCGCGCCCCTACCCGACGACGTGCCGACCGACGTTCGCGAGGTCGTGCTCCGCGCCATGGCTCCCTCGGCCTCCGATCGCTTCGCTACGGCGGCGGAGCTCGGCGAGGCGCTGTCCGACGCGTCGCGAAAAAAGCCGGCCAACGTCGCGAATTTCGTCGAGATTCACCTGTCGCCCCGCGCGCACGAGCGGCGCAAAGTGGTCCGCAGCCACGCGACCAAGGTTCGGGACGAGCCGAACCTCGACGCCGATACGTCCGTCTCGTCGACGCCGGGAGCGCAGGGCACCTCCTCGAGCACCGGCCCCTCGGCGGCCCAGGCCGCGGCGCCCACCGAGCGTGTCGTCGTGACCCCCGCGAGCACCGGGCGTATGGCCAAGGCGGGCACCCGCACGGACGTCTTCGGCGATACCGTCCCACCGCCCGCGGAGCCAGGGAGCCTGGAGATGCCGGAGGTTCCGTCGTTGGCTCTCGATTTGGACATGGGCCGACCGAACGCGCCCGCGCCCGCACCCCGGACGGCGATGGTCGCTCGCCCCCCTGCAGAGCCGCAGCCGAGCAAGGTCACGACGATGCTCGAGCCCGCGCCTCGGCGTGTGCAAGCCGTCACGGGGACCCACTCGCGCGGCCTCGAAGCGTCGCGCCCGGAGCTTCGTGACCCGGCCTCGGAGAAGTCGGGGCGGGCCGTCCGCAACGCGCTCGGGTTCGTCGTGGGGATCGCGGTGCTCGGGGTGGCGCTCGTCCTCGCCTTGCCGACGCTCGCCAAGAGGAAGGTCGTGCGGGCCGCGGCAGAGCGTGGGATCGCGCTCGAGGTGGGGCACGTCTCGGTGGGCTTCTCGGGGATCGAGCTGTCCGAGGTCTCGGCCACGGGGCCAGGGCTGCCCCTCAAGTCGGCCACCGTCACGAGCCTGCGCCTCCTTCGAGACGGCAAGGTCAAGATCCAAGGGGTCGACGCGAAGCTCGAGGGGCCCGCTGCCGAGCTCCCCGCGGCGCTCGCCAAGGTCGCGGCCGGCAAAGACGAGGTCGAGCTCGACGTGAACGACGCGAAGGTGAGCTGGGGCGGGCTCTTCGGCGCCGGCAGCGCGCTCGACGCCCGTGACGTGAGGTTCGGGTTCGTGCGCGACGAGGGCGACGAAGAGCCCCACGGCGTCACGGCCTACTCGCCCGAGGTCACGCTCACGACGGTGTACGGCAAGGCTGGCCCCTTCACGGTGAACGTCGACGAGAGCGACGGGAAGCGGCGCGCGCGTGTCGTCTTCGAGGCCGGAAAGTCCGAGGGGCCGAACGCGTTCGTCGTGCTTGGCGGCGCGACCGCACCGACGCACTACACGGTGAGGATCCCGAAGACGAAGCTCTCCGCGTTGCATGTTCCGCCCGCTTACCTCGGGCTCCGCGCGGGCGAGGACCCGGAGCTCGAGGTGACCGGCTCGGTGCAGGTCGAGCCCGAAGGCCGCATGAAGGGCGACGTGAAAGCGACCGTGTTCGGGATCTCCGTGGCCGAGAGCCGAACGAAGACACCCCTCGACCTCGAGCTCGCCGTGCGCGCCGATCCGAAGAAGCCCATCGAGATCACGAAGGGGGTCGCGTCGTACGGTCCCCTCACGGCCGACTTCGGCGGGACGATCGAGCGCGAGCCCATCGGTGGAGAGATCCGCTTCGTCTCGAAGGCGCTCCCGTGCTCGTACTTCGCCGGCGCCGAGGCGAAGAAGGCGCTCGGTGTGGCGGGCCCCCTGGCCCTCGAGCTCTTCGGCAAGGCGCTCAGGGTCACGGGCGTCGTGAACGTGCGAGGGTCGTACACGTTCTCGCTGGAGAAGCTCGGCGAGGCGAAGCTTCGGCTCGACGTCCGCGACACGTGCGGCGTCACCCTCTTCGGCAACTGACCTCGGACCGCTTTCGGGGCGCACCCTCACGAAATCCTTCGTGCGTCGGGGCGATCTTTCGCTAAAAGGCGGTCTCGTCGACCGGCGCTATCGCCAAAGCCAACGGAGTTTCCCATGCGTGGTTTCTTGAGCCCTGCTCTTCGTAAGACCCAGACCGAGCCGCAGATCCGCTTCTCGGGCCTCGCTCGCGGCCGCCGCGTGAAGCTCGCGGCCTCGGCGAAGACCACCCTCGTGAAGGCCGATCAGTGGGCCCGCGGGGAAGAGGTCGACACCCAGGTGGCCGAAGCGCTGCTCACCGCGCTCTCGTCGCTCAAGGCCAAAAAGTAGATAAGTTTCTGGCACTTAGGTGCCCTTGTCACCCTCCTGGCTCGCCCTGTCTCTTCGGAGCCGGCGGGCCAGAGGTGCGATAGTGTCCTACTTATTGTGGCGAGATGTTCCGGTCGCGTGATCCGCTTTCCTGAGGGACGATACGGATCGGAGCAGATGTCGCGCCCCATGCCCGCCACCGAGCCGTCTCGTGAGACACAAGCCCCGGTCTCGGCCACGATGCTGCTCGCGCGCGACGCGGCACGAGGGGACACCGCGGCGACGGCCCAGCTCCTCCGCGCCGTGGCGCCGCTCGTGAACCGGGTCGTTCGTGCGATGCTCGGCGGTGGCCACCCGGACGTGCCCGACGTGGTGCAACAGTCGTTGATCGGGCTCGTGCGAGCGCTGCCGGCGTTCCGCGGGGAGTGTGCGCCCGAGGGGTACGCGCAGACGATCGCCATGCGCACGGCGCTGCTCGCGCGGAAGCGCTGGCGCCTCGATCGCCTCCGCCGCGACGACGACGCCGAGACCGAGGTCACGGTCGATCCGAAGGCCTCGCCCGAGGACACGGCCCTCTCCGAGCGCCGGCGCACGCTCCTCCGAGAGCTCATGCTCGAGATCCCCGAGGAGCAGGCCGAGGCGCTCGGTCTCCGGATCATGCTCGGTTGGTCGCTCGAAGAGGTGGCTCAGGCCGCGGGGGCGCCGCTCAACACGATTCGGAGCCGGCTGCGCCTCGCGAAAGAGGCCCTCCGCAAGCGCATCGAGGCCGCCCCCGAAGTCTACGCCGCGTTGGAGGTGGGAGAATGAGCCCCTCCGAAATGACCCGCAAGCTCGCGCAGCTCCACCCCGAGGACCTCATCGACAAGGAGGCCCGCGGAGACATCACCGAGGACGAGCTCGTCCGCCTCGAGGCCCACGTCGCGATCTGTTCGGCGTGCCGAGCCGAGCGCCTGATGCGGGCCGATTTCGAGGACGAGGGCGGAGATCGCATCTCGTTCACGAACCTCGTCGAGGGGGCGCTCGGCGCCTTGGCCGCTCCGCCCGTGGACGGGACGAAGGCGCCCGAGCCCGCCGACGTCAAGCAAGAGCCGCCGGGCTCGCCCGAGC
This sequence comes from Myxococcales bacterium, assembly GCA_016712525.1. Taxonomy (NCBI): domain Bacteria; kingdom Pseudomonadati; phylum Myxococcota; class Myxococcia; order Myxococcales; species Myxococcales bacterium. The sequence goes on along the minus strand of JADJQX010000007.1, from coordinate 2,048,024 downwards.
TCGCCCCACCGAAGCGTCGCACCGCGGTCGTGGTGGCTCCGCGGCCCTGGAAGCGCGTGGCGATCCTCCTGGCCGCGGCGTTCGTGCTCTTCGCGACGGTGGCTTATGCCTCGGAAGGCGGGAGAGCCCTCGCGCGCAAAGTGTCGTCGATGCTGGGCGCCGAGAGCGAGACGCGTGAGAAGGTCCCGTCTCCGGTCACGCCCGCGAGCCTCCCCGCCGTGGCACCCGCCGCGCTCCCGTCGAAGACGGAGCTGCCCACCGCGGTGGATTCCCCGACCGAGCCCTCGGTCGCCTCGCCTCCCGTCCCGCCGGCACCGATCGTCGCGCGCGCCGTCGTCGAGCCGGGGAAGGTCTCGCATATGGCTCCGTCGGAGCACGCGGCCTCGACGGGGATCGAGCGGCCTTCGATGCTCCCGTCGTCGTCCGCCGGCGACGTCACGCCGCTTGCGGTGCCCCCGCCTTCTCCCCCCGCCGAGCCCGAGATCGACGCCGCGACCGCCTTCGGTCACGCGAACGCCCTTCGTCACCGCGGGGATCGCCAAGGGGCGCTCGCCGCGTACGGGGACCTCGTCGCGCGGTTCCCCAAGAGCCGCGAGGCCGCCACCGCGCAGGCTCTCCGTGGGCGCATTCTCCTCGAGGAACGTGAGGCCGTCCGTGCGCTCTCCGCGTTCGACGCCTACCTCGCGACCGGTCGCGGCGAGCTCCGCGAAGAGGCGATGGCCGGCCGGGCGCGTGCCTACGCGATGCTCGGCCGGGCCGATGGCGAGCGCGCCGCTTGGGAAGCGCTCCTCTCCGCGTATCCCCACGGCCCTTCTTCCGAGCACGCGCGGCTTCGTGTGGGCGCCTTGTCCGGGCGGTAAGCACGAGCGGCTTCCGCGAGCGCCTTGTGTGGGGATGGGGCGGACGTCGGCCTCTGACCATGACCGCAGCTTTTCGGCCCGCGCGCGGGTAGGTTGATGTACGAGGTCGTCCTGTGGCTTTGGCTCGCACCCCCCGCATCGTCGTCGCCGTGGTCAGCGGCCTCGTGGTCCTCGCGGGCGCGCTCTCGGCGCCTCGTGCCTTCGCCGACGAGGCCACGCCTGCCGCCCCAGTTTGTGTCGTCGAGCTCTTCGCCGACGCCTCGACCCCGACCGAGTCGCGGGAGGCCGTCGTGCGAGCCATCGCACGAGCTGGGTGCCGCGACGAAGAGGTCCGCGCGGCGCCCCTCGAAGGCGCGCGCGTTGCCCGCGTGAGCCTGCGTGCGACGCCCGCGGTCATCGAGATCGACCTCTTGTTCGCGAGCGGACGACGAAGCGCGAGGAGCGTCCCGCGGGCCGTGGCCCGGACGGTCGAGGGCGAGGAGGTGGCGCTCGTGGTCGAGTCGGCGCTCGAGAGCGAGCGCGATGCCCTCCGTGAGGGTAGGCCACCCGAGCCTCCACCTCCGCCGAAGGCGCCCGCGCCCACGCCCGAGGCGCCGAAGGCCCCGGTGGCGGCCACCGACGGAAAGGGCCGCGGCGCGCTCTACGCGAGCGTTCACGGAGGCTTCGGTGGGTTCGCGTCGCAGGCCGGTCCCGTCGGTCGTGTGGGCGGTGGCCTCGGGGTCGCGTCGACGTCGCGATTTCGACCGTCGCTCGCTTTGTCGGGCGCCGCGACGCTCCCGTTCGAGTCGGGCCGGAGGGTCGCCGAGGCCGACGTCGCCGCCGTGAACCTGAGGCTCACACCCGCCGCCGAGTGGCTCGAGCTCGGAGGTTTCTCGCTCGGGACGAGCCTCGGCCTCGGCCTCGACGTCGTCTCGGTGTCGGCCCGCTCCGACGCCGCGGGGGCGGTGCTCTCGCCGGTCGTCGTGCGCGTGGATCCTATCGTATCTCCTGGGGTTTTCGGTCGTGTTGGGCTGGTTCGCAACGTGACGCTCGTGGCCTCGTTCGCGGTCGACGTGGCGCCTGCGAGCCGTACCTATTTCGCGGAGGCGGGCCGTGTCCGAGAGACGATGCTCGAGCCGTGGCGCGTGCGTCCGATGGGCACGCTCGGGGTCGAAGTGGCGCTCTTCGGCGACGACCGTGCCGGCCGCCCTGGGGCGAACGGAGGGGCTCGATGAGATTTCGTAGGCGGCTCGCGTTCGTCGTGCTGGCGGCAGGCGTCTTCGCGCACCCGGGGTGCACCACCGAGGACATCCTGCTCGTCACTCTGCCCGACGGGGGGCTCTCGGTCGACGCGGACATCGAGCCTCGCGAGGAGGGCACACGCTGTGAGCGCGACACCGACTGCCCGAGCGACGCGTTCTGTGCGCGGCGTTCGTGTGCGGGGCGAGATGGCCGTTGCGAGCGACGGCCCACCTTTTGCGACGGCACCCCCGCGCCCGTGTGTGGATGCGACGGCGTCACCTATTGGAACGATTGCCTTCGAAAGGCACGAGGCCACACCTCCGCGATCCCCGGCGAGTGCGCGCTCGGCTCGGCGAAAGGGTGCGATCGTGGGACGAAGTGTGCTCCTGGGGCGGTGTGCACGCGCATCGTTCCGGCCCCGGAGGCCTGCGCTCCCGACGTGCCGGGGGTCTGCTGGGTCGTCCCTGCGGCGTGCCCCCCGGCGAGCGGCGTCGACCGGTTCGTCGCGTGCGGCCCGCCGGGTGGCGAGCCCCCGTGTGTCGATCTCTGCCAGGCGGCGCGGTCCGGAGTGCCGCACGCGCGTGCGACCACCTGCCCCTGACCGTTCCGGCGCACCGCACCCGTGCCGAACGCTTCACGACCCAAAACGACGAGCGGCCGCACGGTGAGTCGTGCGGCCGCCTTGGGGTAGGAAAGGGTGGGAGCCCCGTCGCGGGCTCCCGTGCTCGTGTCGAACGGGCTCTCGGCTCAGCTCCCGCTGGGCGCCGCGGGCGGCGGCTCGATCCCTTCGGCGCACCGTGCGACCACGTCGGCCGGCGCGTCCGCGCCGAGGGCGTTGCAGCGCTCCTGGAACGCCGCCTCGAAGGCCGCACGGACGCACGCGCGCTCGGTCGTCTTGCACGCTTCGCGGTCGGCGCTCGTGTCGGCGAGGCAAGACCGGGCGGCGTCGTGGCAGGCGCGCAGCGCGGCCGGCGGAGGAAGCGGCGCGCGTCCGCATGCCGGCGGCCGGGGCGGTCGCCCGTCGGGGCCCCCATCGCAGTCGCGCGGAGGCACGCTGCCGGAGGGAGGCGGCGGGGGCGCGCCGACGCTGCCCGAAGGCGGAGGCGGAGGCGGAGGCCGATCGCCGAACGAGCCGCTCGGCGCGGGGCCCGCGCTGCCGGGAGGCGGAGGCGGAGGCTCGAGCCCTCCGCTGCCGGAGGGGGCACCTTCGGGGTGAGGATGACCACCGTGACCGCCCTTGCCGTCACGACCGCCGCATCGAGGGGGAGGCGGTGCGTCGTCGGGGAGGCAAGCGTCGAGCGTGGCCTTGCACGCGACGAGGTCGGCGCCGGCGGCCGTCTTGCAGGCCTCGAACGCGGTGAAGCACGCGTCGATCTCCGTTTTGTTCGCGGCGAAGCTCTCTTGCGCCACGGTGAGCGCTTGCGCGTCGTCCGAGGTCGATGCGGTCGCCGTCGAGTCGGCCGTCACACCCGCTGTCGGCGAGGCGCAGGCGACGACCCAGAGCGCCGGCGCAGCGGCGATGGCAAACGAGAGACGGCGAAGCGTCGATGAAGCCTTGAGCATGGTTCTCTCCTCCGAGGCCGCGGGACGGGCACTCCGTCCGACCTCGAAGAAGTACGTGCGAGGGTCCGTGAGAACCGATCACGCCCTCGGACGAATCATCGATATTTTTTTTTTCGTCGCCAGAGACGGCGGTCGAGGCAGCGAGCCATGGCTCCGCGTCAGCGGGGCGGCCGCTTGCGATCGCGGAACCAAGCGCGCGAGCTCTCCATCTTCGCGCGTTGCTCGGCGGGCGCGTGGGCGCGGCACGTCGACATCTCGTCGGACCCTGCCTTTGCGCCCCATCGGAGCTCCACGCAGTCGTTCGGATTGTAGGTCATCTCGAAGGCCTCGGCGCGGGAGACCACCTCGGCGAGGGTGAGCTCGAATGGCGAGCCGTCCGTGCGTGTATATTGCACCTTTTTCGCTCCGAGCTCGGCGGCGAGCTGGGCCTCGAGCGCGGCCTTCACCTCGTCGGGCTTGCCGTGCGCAGCGTAGCGGTCGAGGCGGCGCGCCACGCGAGCCGGGAAACCACGCGCGACGTCGATGGCGATGAGGAGCCGGAGATCGCGCGACGGGGTCGAGAAGTCTTCCCAAGGGCCTTGGGTCTCGAAGATCTGCGCGCCCTCGGGCATGGGCGCCGGCGGGCCCTTCTTCTCGAGGAATTTGCGCCCATTTTCGATCGACGTGACACGCGTGCGGACCTGCTCGTCGAGCGCCGTCACGACCTCCCGGAGCGCGACGGCGGGGTCGCGGGGCGTCGGGGAGAGGACGTCGTCCATCGTGTCGTAGAAGGCCTCGAGGTCGAGCTGGGACTGCACGGTCCCGTACGACCACGAGGGGGTCTTCGCGAGCTCCTTGTCGGGCACACGCTGGTAGCTTCCGCCTCGGTAGACGAGCGGACGAAACCGCTTGAACCCCGGGCCACCGAGCGCCGGGTCCTTCGCGAACAGGAAATTTCCTCGCCAGAACCGCTTGCGAGCGACGGTGCCGTCGGGCTGCCCGTCCACCGCGTAGAGCACACCGCCACGGTCTCGGTTCTCGCGGAGCCGCTTCGCGACGACGAGGACGTGACCGTACGGATCGGCGTAGACCGTCCCCGGACGCAGCGCGTCCCACGTGAGATCGACCGGGTAGTAGTCGCTCTCGTCCTCGGTGAAGGGCGCGCGCGCGGAGCCCGAGTGCACTCGGTCGGCGAGCGTTCCGCGGACGAAGAGGCCGAACGCGTCGGCGGCGAAGGGCTTCGGCCGCGCGGGTGGGTCGGCGTGGGTCACGAGCCCTTTGCAGTCGGGCGGAGCGCCTCCTCCTCCGCGCGAGCACTCGGCCATGCCGAAGGGGAGCCCGAGCTTCCAGGCGAAGGTGGCGCGGAGCACGTAGGGCAGATCCGCGCAGTCGGGCCGAATCACCTGGGCGTGGTCCGTGTCCTCTCCGAGGCCGAGGTGGTCGAAGAGGAAGTTCTTCTTCGGGTCACGAAGCACCTCGTGCAGCGCGGAGAAGCTCGGGTTTTCGCCCTCTTTCGCGTCGAAGAGCGCTTCGATCCATGCGGAATACAAGTTTTCGGTGACGCTGTCCCAGGCGCGTGACGACGACCAGAGCGCCGTCTCGGAGGTGCGCGCCCAGGGCGGGGGGCGGCGATGAGGCGCGACGGTCACCGACAGCTCCTTGTGGGCGGGCGTGCCCTCGCAGCCGCTCTCGTCGAACGTGACGTCGAGCTTCTCGCCGCCCGCTTCGAGCTCGGCCACGAAGAAATACGGCGGCCCGCCACGCACGTCGCTCGCCTCGGAGGTCGGGCCGGAGCGCGCGGAGAGCGTCCCCTGGAGCTTCGCCTCGGAGACCGCGACGACCCGCGCGGGCTTGCCTCGGACGGGGGTCGCGGGAGACACGAAGAGCGTCACCGCGGTGTCGCCCGCGCATGCATGTTTGGGGACCGCGGAGTCTCGCTCGGGCGACGCGTCGACGATCGGGGCGGTCGCCTCGGCCGTCAGCCCACCGTCGTCCGGAGGCGCGGGGACGTGCGATTTCGGCGTGCAGGCGAGCGCGGCGAGCGCGAAGGACGCGACGAGGCCGGCCGACGACGCGCGCCCCCGAGCCCTCATCCCGCGGTCCTCGCGTGCTCGCGCATGAGATCGGCGAGGGCCTTCACCCACTCCGGTCGCACGGCGTTGTAGAGCGACGCGCGCAGCCCCCCGACCGAGCGGTGACCCTTGAGGCCGATCATCCCGGCGGCCTCGGTCGCCGCGAGGAAGCGGGCCTCGGCCTCGGGGGTGGCGAGGCGGAACACCACGTTCATGATGGACCGGCTCTCGCGCTCGACGGGGCAGGTGTAGAAGCCCCCCGAGGCGTCGATCGCGTCGTACACGAGCCGCGCCTTCTCGCGGTTCTCGCGCTCGATCGCGGCGACTCCGCCCTTCTTCTCGAGCCACTCGAGCACGTTGCGCACGAGGTAGATCGCGAACGTGGGCGGCGTGTTGTAGAGCGAGCCGTTCTTCGCGTGGGTCGCGTAGCGAAAGATGCTGGGGATGTCGTCGCGGGAGCTCGCGAGGAGCGCGTCGTCGACGACGACCACGACCACCCCGGACGGACCGATGTTCTTCTGCGCGCCCGCGTAGATCATCGCGAAGCGGGCAGGGTCGATCTCTCGGCCCAAGAAGTCGCTCGACATGTCGCAGACGTGAGGCGCCCCAGGCTCCGGGAACGGCAGGGCGCTCGAGAGCCCCGCCTGCGAGCCGTGGATCGTCTCGTTGCTGGTGGTGTGCACGTAGCACGCGTTTGCGTCGAACGAGAGCTCGCGAGGGTGGGGCATTCGCCTACCTTCGCGCATCCCCTCCCACGGTACGGCGCGCACCGTCGCGCCGATCGAACGCGCCACCGACTCGGCCTCCGAGAGCGCCTTTTCGCCCCACGCTCCCGCGGTGACGTAGTCGGCCGACTGGCCCGGCCTCAGGAAATTCATCGCCAACGTGGCGAAGACTTGGGTCGCGCCTCCCTGAAGGAACAGCACGGTCTTCTTCGCGTCGGGGCCGAGGCCGAGGAGCCTCCGGACGAGCGCGAGCGCCTCCTCGTGGACGCGCTCGTAGGCCTTCCCGCGATGGCTCTGCTCCATCACGCTCATGCCCGTCCCGTTCCACTCGAGGAGCTCCTCGCGTGCGCGCAGGAGCGCCTCTTCCGGAAGTGCGGCCGGACCCGCGCTGAAGTTCATCGCTCTCGTCATGACGTGCTTCCTCTTGCGTACGCTTCCGTCGCTCGGGTGATTCCCGCGGGGCTCGTCGCGGCCCCGCGGGGCTCTCGGCCGCGGTGCTCAGGCCCGGAGCTTGCGATACTTGATGCGCGTCGGTTGGTCGGCGTCGACCCCGAGGCGCTTTTTGCGATCTTCCTCGTACATGCGGTAGTTCCCCTCGAACCACTCCACGTGGCTGTCGCCCTCGAAGGCGAGGATGTGGGTCGCGATGCGGTCGAGGAACCACCGGTCGTGGCTGATGACCACGGCGCACCCGGGGAACTCGACGAGGGCCTCTTCGAGCGCGCGCAGCGTGTCCACGTCGAGGTCGTTCGTGGGCTCGTCGAGGAGGAGGAGGTTTCCGCCCTCTTTGAGGAGCTTCGCGAGGTGGACGCGGTTGCGCTCTCCGCCGGAGAGAGTGCCCACCTTCTTCTGCTGCTCGGAGCCCTTGAAGCCGAACCACGCGCAGTAGGCGCGCGAGGCGACCTCCCGTTTGCCGAGGGCGAGCTTCTCTTCGCCACCCGAGATCTCTTGCCAGACCGAGGCGTCGCCCGAGAGCGCGTCGCGGCTCTGATCGACGTACGCGATCTTCACCGTTTCGCCGACGCGGAGGGTGCCCCCGTCGGGCTTCTCTTCGCCCATGAGCATGCGGAAGAGCGTGGTCTTTCCGGCGCCGTTCGGGCCGATGACGCCGACGATTCCGCTCCGCGGGAGGCGGAAGGAGAGCTCGTCGAAGAGGAGCCTCTCGCCGAAGCCCTTCACGAGCTTGTCGGCCTCGATGACCACGTCGCCGAGGCGAGGTCCCGGCGGAATGCTGATCTCGGCCGGATCGCCCGCCCCGGCCTTGTTGGCCTTGGCGAGCAGATCCTCGTACGCCCCGAGGCGCGCCTTGCTCTTCGCCTGGCGAGCCCGCGGGCTCTGGCGCACCCACTCGAGCTCTTGTTTGAGCTTTCGTTGGCGCGCGCTCTCTTGTTTCTCCTCTTGGGCGAGGCGCGCGCTCTTCTGCTCGAGCCAGCCCGAGTAGTTGCCCTTGAACGGGTAGCCGCGGCCGCGGTCGAGCTCGAGGATCCACTCGGCGACGTCGTCGAGGAAGTAGCGGTCGTGCGTCACCGCGACCACGGTGCCCGTGTACTCCTTCAAGAAGCGCTCGAGCCACGCGACGCTCTCGGCGTCGAGGTGGTTCGTGGGCTCGTCGAGGAGGAGCATGTCGGGCTTCGCGAGGAGGATCCGCGCGAGCGCGACGCGGCGCTTCTCGCCGCCCGAGAGGTGGGCGATCTCGGCTTCGGCCGGCGGGCAGCGGAGGGCGTCCATGGCGACGTCGACGCGTTGATCGACGCTCCACGCGTCGCAGGCGTCGAGCTTGTCCTGGAGGTCGGCCTGCTTCGCGAGGGTCTTCTCCATGGTGTCGTCGTCCATGGGCTCGCCGAGGCTCGCGCTCACCGCCTCGAACTCCGTGATGAGCGCGCGGACCTCGGCCACGGCCCCTTCGACCGCCTCGCGCACGGTCTTGGCGTCGCCCAAGTCGGGCTCTTGCGCGAAGTACCCGATGCGCACCCCAGGGTGGGCCTTGGCCTCGCCGTAGATGTCGCGATCGACCCCGGCCATGATGCGAAGGAGGCTGGATTTTCCCGACCCGTTCGAGCCGATGACGCCGATCTTCGCGCCCGGGAAGAACGCGAGCGTGATGTTCTCGAGGACCTTCTTGTCCGGCGGGTGGACCTTGGTCACCTCGCGCATCGTGAAGATGTAATCCATGCCGCCGGTCTACCACTCCTCGGTCCCATTTTCTTCGCCCCGTTTCGCGCCGTGGAATCGCGCGACCCGAGCCCCTCCGGGGTGGTCCGTCGGCGCAGGTCGCGCTCGGGGGCCGTGGAATCCGCTGCTTCGTCGGGGCGGTAGAGCGCACCGTGCGCGACATGTGCGCGCGATGTGCGCGACATGTGCGCGCACATGGCCGCCCCGGCCCGGGCGCCCCGAAAAAAGGGGTTTCCGCGGCCGCCGAAGTTCCCGTACCGTGGGCGGGAATTGCCTGAGAGGGATCCATGAAGACACGCCTCGTGCTTTGTATCGCCGTGATGACCGCGCTCGCCCTCGGCGGGTGCAAGAAGAAGAACAAGGACGGCGACGCCGATGGTGGCGCGGCCTCGGGTGGGGACTCCGTCAAGACCGAGTTCGAGCTGAAGCAGAACCCGCAGGTCATGGAGCATCTCAAGAAGATCTCCGAGGGTTGCACCGTCTCGATCGACTCGGCGTCGGTCTACTCCTGCAAGAACAAGGAAGACTCGGCCCTCAGCGACTTCATCCGCCAGTCGCGCCCGAAGGACCTCTTCGAGACCTACGCGTCGCTCCTCACGAGCACCGACGCGAAAATGCGCGCGGTCGCGATCGCCGAGGCGAACTACACGTTCTCGTCGCTCGACAAGGACCTGCGAAAGGCCAACGCCACGAAGCCCGTCGCGACCGCGTTCCTCGACGCCCTCGCCAAAGACGACGGCTCGGCCGCGCGCATCGCGCCGCCCGCCGTGGACCTCGGCTTCATCGCCGGCATGAAGGACCGCGTGATCAAGGTCACCGACGGCGTCAACACGAACGCCAGGAACGCCGCGTACCGCACGTTCATGGAGTACGGCCGCCTCGACGCCTTCCCCAAGATCCAAGAGGTCGCGAAGCAGAAGGACTTCGCGCTCGCCGCGCTCGCCGCGCCTCGCAACATGTACGACTGGACGGAGGCCGAGAAGGCGCAGATCTGCCCGTGGGCGAAGGGCTACCTCGCCGACGCGACCAACGCGAACGCCGCCGAGGCCGCGTACACCGTCATCAAGTGCAAGGGCGAGTACATCGACGCGCTCCAGGACGAGGGCGACAAGCGGGTCAAGAACAAGCAGTTCGAGAACCCCTTCGCGATGACCTTCCGCGAGATCTGCTTCGAGTTCATCGGCGGCATCAGCGGGCAGGCAGGCAAAAACCCGCAGTGCGCCCGCAACTACGCATTCCTCGAGAAGGTCGCGAACGACGAGTCGGTCAAGCCGGAGGTGCGCGGAATGTCCCTCTGGAATATCTACTACCAGAAGCGCGACAAGGACACGCTCGCCCTCATGCGCAAGTACGAGAAGCACAAGGTGCCCGAGATCTCGAAGCGCGCCAAAGAGGCGATCGAGTCGCTCACGACGACCTACAAGCTCAAGTGACGTTCGTTTGAGCTTGTGTGAGGGCTGCCCCGAAGGGGGTGGCCCTCGTCTCTTTTTGTCGACCGCCCGCCCGAAGGCGCCCTCGTCCCTTTCCACCGCGGGGCCCGTTTGAGATAGTCGGCCCATGCCGAAGACGATCACGCTGAAGCGGGGCGAGAATCAGGACTTTTCCGGGGTTTTGGCCGAGCCGGGCGGAGACGGCAAGGCGGGGGCCGTGCTGCTCTTTCACGAGTGGTGGGGCCTCAATGCGCACGTCACGAGCCTCGCCGAGCGGCTCGCCGAGGCGGGCTTCCTCGCGCTCGCGCTCGACATGTACGACGGCAAGGTGACGACGGACGGCGAAGAGGCCGGCCGGCTCATGACGGCGCTCGACACGCTCGACGTGATGGACCGCGCGAAGGTCGGTCTGCGCGCGCTCGTGGAGCATCCGCGGTCGAACGGGAAGGTCGGCGCGACGGGCTTATGCCTCGGCGGGGCCATGGCGTTCGCGGCGGCGTGCCACGTCCCGGGTTTGTCGGCCGTGGTCCCGTTCTACGGCGTGCCCGCGCCAGAGAAGGTCGACTACGGCTTGGTGACGGCGCCCATCCTGGCGCATTTCGCCAAGAACGACGCGTGGGCGAAGGCCGAGAAGGCCGAGGCGATCGCCGCGATCGTCAACGGGAACGGGGGCTCGATGACCGTGCACGTCTACGACGCGGGTCACGCGTTCGTGAACGACACGCGTCCCGAGGCGTACGACGCGAAGAACGCCGCGCTCGCGTGGTCTCGCACGGTCTCGTTCTTCCGCGCGCACCTCGCCTGAACTTTGCCAGGGCGCGCCGGGGTACACGACCCACGGGGCCGGCGCGCCCGCATGCCTTCGCAGGCCGACGGCGAAACCTGCGTCCGCTGCCTTCCTGCCCCACGCCTCTCGCTCAGCCTGCGTCCTTCTTCGCGGCCGCGGCGAGATCCTTGGCCCACGTGCGGAGCTTCGCTTCGTTCGGCCCCTCGAGCATGATGCGGAGCTTCGGCTCGGTGCCGCTCCACCGCACGAGCACCCGGCCGTCGGCGCCGAGCGCGTCTTTGACCTTGGCCGTCGCCGAGGCGAGCTGGCGCATGTCCTCGAGGGCTTTGCGAGAGGAAAGTGTAACGTTTTCGAGTACTTGCGGCACGCGGTCCATGGCGTTTTTTGCCAGCTCCGACACGGGCTTCCCGCTCCGCACCGCGATCGCGAGCACTTGGAGCGCGGCCACGATGCCGTCTCCGGTGGAGGCGTGGTCGAGGAAAATGAGGTGCCCGGACTGCTCCCCGCCGACGTTGTAGCCACCCTCGCGCATCGCCTCGACGACGTACCTGTCACCGACCTGCGTCCGTACGAGCTTGCCGCCGCGCCGTTCGAGGGCCCGCTCGAGGCCGAGGTTCGACATGACCGTGGCGACCAAGGTGTTCTTCTTGAGCGCGCCCTCGTCGAGCATCTTATGGGCGCACATCGCCATGACCACGTCGCCGTCGACGATTTGGCCCTTCTCGTCGACCACGATGAGGCGATCGGCGTCGCCGTCGAGCGCGATGCCCATGTGGGCGCCCTTCTTGACGACCTCGGCGCGCACGTTGTCGGGGTGGAGCGCGCCCGCGTTCAAGTTGATGTTCACGCCGTTCGGCTTCACGCCGATCGCGGTGACCGTGGCCCCGAGCTCCGAGAACACGAGCGGGGCGACCCTGTAGGCCGCGCCGTGCGCCGCGTCGACGACGACACGCACGCCGTCGAGCGAGATGTCTTGTGGGAACGTGGCCTTCGCGAACACGACGTAGCGCCCGCGGGAGTCTTCGAGCTTCTCGGCGCGGCCCACTCCGGGGCCCGTCGGGCGCCGCCCGAGCAGGCTGTCGTCGTCGAGGAGTCGCTCGAGCTCGAGCTCGGTCTCGTCGGGGAGCTTGAAGCCGTCGTCGCCGAAGACCTTGATGCCGTTGTCCGCGTAGGGGTTGTGGCTGGCGCTGATGACGATGCCCGCGTCGGCGCGCATGCTCCTCGTGAGCTGCGCCACGGCCGGGGTGGGGATGGGCCCGCAGAGGATGACTCGCCCTCCCATGCTGCAGATGCCGGCGGCGATGGCCTGCTCGATCATGTAGCCCGAGAGGCGCGTGTCTTTCCCGATGAGGATGCGCGGCGTGTGCGGCTTGCCGCGGCCCGCGACGAACGTGATCGCGCGGCCGAGCTGGAGGGCGAGCTCCGGCGTGATGTTCCCCTGGTTCGCAAGCCCTCGGATACCGTCCGTGCCGAAGTACTTCCGCTCCACGGTGGCCGTCGCCTTCGCTGCTTTACCCTTCGCGCTCGCCATCTGCGTTCTCCTGTCGTGTCCGTGGCGCGACTCTCCGCGCGGTTCCGACGAAAGCTCGACGATACGCGAACTCTCGTGGAAGTTCGCGGGCGAAACGGGCCCGCCGCCGTGCCGCTCACTCGCGAAAGTTCGTGAACTGGAGCTCGATGCCGTGGTCGCCTTCACGGAGGAGCGCGATGGCCTTCTGCAGGTCGTCCCGGTTCTTTCCGGTGACGCGGAGCTGCGCGTCCTGGATCTGCGCCTGGACCTTCAGCTTGCTCTCTTTGATGGCCGCGACGAGCTTCTTGGCCGGCTCGGTCTCGATCCCCTCTTTGACCTTCACGAGGATCTTCGCGCCGCCCTTGCCCGTAGGGGTCGGGTCGGTGAACTCGAAGAACTTGAGGCTCACCTTTCGTTTGATGAGCTTCTCCTTCAGCACCACCTCGGCGGCCTTCACGCGATCGTCGCTCGACGATTGCAGCAAGATGCCGTCCTTGTTCTTCTCGACGGTGGTGCTCGTGTCCTTGAAGTCGAAGCGCTGCGACAGCTCCTTCTGGGCTTGATTCAGCGCGTTGTCGATCTCGTGCCACGCGACCTTGGAGACGACGTCGAAGCTCGGCATGTTCCCTTTCTCCGCGCCGCAGCATACTTCGGTCGCGCGGCTTCGTGGAGGTCGCTTCAGAGCGCTACGGGCGGATCGGTCGGCTCACCGAGGAGGAGCGCTCGCGCCTCGCCCACGAGGTAGACCGACCCGCACACGACCACGAGCCCACCTTTCCCCACGCGGGCGCGTGCTGCGCGCAAGGCTTCGGAAAGGCTTGGCATTTCGTGACCTTGAGCCACCTTCGAGAGGGCGCTCGGGGGGGCGGCGGCGCGGCCCTTGGGCTCGACGTAGAAGCGCGCGTCGGCGACCGCGATGCGGGCCACCACGGGGAGGGTCAAGGCGAAGTGTTTGTCGGCGAGCGAGCCGAACACGAGCGCCACGGGGGAGGGCTCGCCACCCGGGCGCGGTTCGGCGGCGAGCGAGGCGACCAAGGCGAGGGCGCCGTCCTCGTTGTGGGCCGCGTCGAGGAGCACGTCCCCTTCGGGGGTGGTGAGCCGCTCGAACCGGCCGGGCCACCGCGCCTCGCGGAGGCCTCGTTCGACGTGGGCGTCGAGACCGAGGGCTCGGCACGCGAGCCATGCGACCTCTGCGTTGTCGGCTTGGTACGCGCCCGGGAGATGGGGGAGGGCGGGGATCGTCTCGCGAGCCACGTCGTCGAGGAACTGCACGGATGCCCCGAGGGGCTCGGCGACGCCGGCGATCGCCTCGCGCACGTCGGGGGGGACACGCCCGACCAAAAGCGGGCACCCGGGCTTCGCGATGGCGGCCTTTTCGCGGGCGATCTCGGGCAGTGTGTGGCCGAGCCTGTCCTCGTGGTCGAGGGCGATGCGCGTGATGACCGAGGCCCGCGAGCGCGCGATCACGTTGGTGGCGTCGAGCCTCCCGCCGAGGCCGACCTCGAGCACCGCGAGCTCGACGCGGGCGTCGCGGAAGGCGAAGAACGCGGCGAGGGTAGCGGTCTCGAAGAACGAGAGATCGTGACCCACGTCGAGCGCGCGCTCGAGCACGGCCACGAGGTCCGCGTCGGAGATGGGCTCCCCGTCGATCCGGATGCGTTCGGCGAAGCGCGCCAGGTGCGGGGAAGTGTAGAGGCCCGTCCGCCTCCCCGAAGCGCGCGCGACCGACGCGATCATCGCCGAGACGGAGCCTTTCCCGTTCGTACCTGCAACATGCACGCAATCGAACGCGGACTCGGGATTTCCCGCGCGTTCGCAGGCCGCGCGCATGGCCTCGAGGCCGAGCCGCATGCCGAGCGGGACACGTGCGTAGAGCCGCTCGAGCGAGCGGGCGAGCCTTTTAGCGGTGGCGTCCATCGAGCTTGCGTTGGCTCTTGCGAGGGGGCGGCACGGCGGCCTCGACCCGCGGCGGGACCTTCGGGCCGAGGTGCGAGAGGATCATCCCGATCTCGGCCTTCATGGAGAGGCGACCCGTGATGCGGTCGACCATGCCGTGGTCGAGCAGGAACTCGGCCGTCTGGAAGCCTTCGGGGAGCTTCTGCCGGATCGTGTTCTCGATGACGCGCGGCCCCGCGAAGCCGATGAGCGCGCCGGGCTCGGCGATGTTCACGTCGCCCAAGAAGGCGAAGCTCGCCGCGACGCCGCCGGTCGTCGGGTGGAGGAGCACGGAGACGAACGGGATGCCCTTGTCGCGGAGGCGCTCGCGTGCGGCCACGGTCTTCGCCATTTGCATGAGGCTCAAGATACCCTCTTGCATGCGCGCGCCGCCCGAGGCTTGGAGCAGCACCACCGGGAGCTTCTCGTCGGCCGCGCGCTCGAAGAGACGCGCGATCTTCTCGCCGACGACCGAGCCCATGCTCCCGCCCATGAACGCGAACACGAAGGCCCCGTACGCGACCGGCCGCCCGTCCATGTGGCCGAGCCCCGTCTCGATGCCCTCTTTTGCCTGCGTGGACCGCTGAGACGCGGCGACGCGCTCGGGGTAGGGCTTGCCGTCCGAGAAGGTCAGGGGGTCGGTCGGGTGGAGGCTCGCGTCCCACGCTTCGAGGCGCCCGTCGTCGAGGAGGAGCTCACGGAAGCCACGCGCCGAGAGCTTGTGGTGCTTTCCGCAGAGGGGGCACACTTCGAAGTTCTCGACGAACCGCTCGGCCGCCAAGGTCTCGCCGCAGCCGTCGCACTTGCGGAATACACCTTTGCCGAAGCTCTGTTTTTCGCTCGCATCGAGGCCGCTCGCGGCCCTCTTGGACCAAGACATCGCCGAGGTCCTAGCACGGCGCCCCGGAGGGGGAAACGCGAAGGATCCGACGCGCCGCGGCTAGCAGCCTGTTGATTTTCGGACGACCCTTGGAAGTCCCCGACGGGGGACCGAGGTCGTTCGACGTCCCGCCCCCCCCCCCTGGACCAGTCCCCAAGGGGACGGGGAGAAGTCAACGGGCTGCTACCCGTTCGTACCCCTCGCGGCGAGCGCGCCGAGCCTCTCTCCGTCGACGCGAACCGGGACCCAGGTCCGCTGAATTTCGGCGCCGAGCTTCTCGTAGAAGGCGATGGCATCCGCGTTCCAGTCGAGCACCTGCCACTCGAGGCGCTTGCACCCGAGCCGTAGGGCCTCGCGCCCGAGCTCGATCATGAGCGCCGTCCCGATGCCGCGGCCCCTCGCGTGGTCGCGCACGAAGAGGTCCTCGAGGTGGAGGGTGGGGCTGCCCGTCCAGGTCGAGTACTTCATGAAGGTGAACGCCATGCCGAGCGCACCGGCGCCGTCCTCGGCGAGGAGCACACGGAAGAGCGGGCGCTCCCCGAACCCGTCGCGCAAGAAGTCGTCGCGTGTGGCGGTCGCGCTCTCGGGCTCCCTCTCGAACGCCGCGAGCTCGCGCACGAGGGCTACGATCGTGTCGACGTCGTCCCGGGTGGCCGGGCGAATGCGGTAGGTCATGGTGGTGCTCGAAACGAAGAAGGGGCCGAGGCGAAAGGCCTCGACCCCTGCCCGTGGCGCTCGCTCCCCTACTTGGTGGCGGGGGGGAAGTTCCGGCAGGCCGCGTCGAACGTGGCCAGCGCCTGGGAGAGGCCCTTCGTGAGATCGCCCTCGCAGATCGACGAGAAGACGCCGTTGCGGCCGGCCTTCGAGATGAAGTCCTTGAGGCGAACGGCCTCACCCGCGTTGCCCAACCCCGCGGAGCTACAGACTTTTTCGCCCGCGATGACCGCGCCGGCCCAGCGCGCGCGCTGCTCTTTGAGGTTGTCGAAGTGCGAGAGGTACCCGTCGATCGTGGCGCCTCGCATCTGGTTCTCGAGGCCGCCCTCGTCCTCGTCGGTGATGATGACGAAGCCGTAGAGGGCGTCTTTCCGGACGAAGCCCGCGTTCGTGCTGTTCGTCGCGGAGAGCTTGAGCGCCTCGAGGCCGCGCTCGATGTTGGAGCCGTTGATGCCGAACGAAGCGCGCGTGGTGAAGACGGTCGCGAGGTTCGCGTCGGTGCGCTCGAGCCACGCGCGCGACACGCCGCCGCCCGAGGCGAACGCGCCCTTGAGGCCGGTGTCGACGTCGGTGCTGGTGACGGCGAGGCGGTAGTCGAGGTTCGCCCCGCTCTTCGTTTTGTAGGCGTTGAGCACGTCGACGAACTTGGGGAAGTTCTTCTTGAGGTTGTCTTGCTCTTGGGCCATCGAGCCGGAGTTGTCGACGACGAACACGATGTCCATCTGTCGGCACTCGTTCGACTCGGCCGCGTCGCCGCCGCCGCCGTCGCCGTTGCCGAAGCCGAAGCCACCCTGCCCGTTGCCGTTGTCGGGGAAGTTGCCGTTGCCCTGGCCGTTGCCGCCGTCGGCGAACTCGGCGCCGGGGTCGCTGTCGCCGCAGCCGGTCGCGAGCACGGAGAGGCCAGTCAAGGTGGAGACCGCGAGGAGAGCGAGGGTACCGAATCGCATAGGGTGAGAGTAGCACCCACGATCGCCCTCGGCTCGCAGAAAATCGCAAGAAATCCCGAGAAATGTGGGGGTTATTCGATCCGGTCCATGCAGGATCCACACGACCGGGCCGCGCCCCCGAAGGCGCGAGAATTCCAAAAAGAAATCGCGGCCCGAGGCGACGACGTGCCCCAGGCCGCGATCGGTCCTCGAAAGGGTGGGTCAGCTCACGTCCATCGTGGCCAGGTCGGGGTGGACGCGGAGGGTCGGCTCGGTGCGCTCTTGCACCTCTTTGGCCGAGAACCCCGGTGCGACCTCGCGCAGGACGAGGCCCTCGGGCGTGACGTCGATCGTCGCGAGCTCGGTGATGATGCGGTGAACGACGCGACGGCCCGTGAGCGGGAGGTTGCACTCGCGGAGGATCTTGGGCGCGCCGTCCTTCGCGGCGTGCTCCATGACCACGACCACGCGCTTCGCCGACGCGACGAGGTCCATGGCGCCGCCCATGCCCTTCACCATCTTGCCCGGGATCATCCAGTTCGCGAGATCGCCCTTCTCGGAGACCTGCATGGCGCCGAGGATCGCGAGGTCGATGTGCCCGCCGCGGATCATCTCGAAGCTTTCGGCGCTCGAGAAGATGGCCGCGCCCTTCTGCATGGTCACGGTCTCTTTGCCCGCGTTGATGAGGTCGGCGTCGACCTCGGCTTCCTTCGGGTAGGGGCCGATTCCGAGCAGGCCGTTCTCGCTCTGGAGCACGACCTCGATGCCCTTCGGGATGTAGTTGGCGACGAGCGTGGGGATGCCGATGCCGAGGTTCACGTAGTAGCCGTCGCGCAGCTCTTTGGCGGCGCGCTTCGCAAGATCCGTCCGCGAGAGTCCTTGGCTCATGTCGACACCGTCCTTCGCTCGATGCGCTTTTCGTACGATTCCCCCTTGAAGACGTGGGTCACGTAGATTCCGGGGGTGTGGATGTGGCTCGGGTCGAGCGCGCCGACCTCGACGATCTCCTCGACCTCCGCGATCGTGACCTTGGCCGCCGTCGCCATCATCGGGTTGAAGTTCATCGCGGTGTGCCGGTAGACGAGGTTGCCGTAGCGGTCGCCCTTCCACGCCTTGATGATGGCGACGTCGCCCCGGATCGCCGGCTCGAGCACGTGGAGCTTGCCGTCGAACTCGCGGGTCTCTTTCTTGTCGCTGTATTTCACGACCTTGCCGCCCTCGCCGTACTTGAGCGGGAGGCCCCCGTCGCTCACCGCGGTGCCCGCGCCGGTGGGCGTGAAGAACGCGGGGATGCCCGCGCCGCCCGCGCGGATGCGCTCGGCGAGGGTGCCCTGTGGCGTGAGCTCGACCTCGAGCTCGCCCGAGAGGTACTGCCTCTCGAACTCCTTGTTCTCACCCACGTAGCTCGAGATCATCTTCACGATCTGCTTGTTGCGGAGCAGAATGCCGAGGCCGAAGTCGTCGACGCCGCAGTTGTTCGATACGACGGTGAGCCCCGTCGGGCCGAGCTCGCGGATCGCGCGAATGGCGTTCTCGGGGATTCCACAGAGACCGAACCCTCCCGCGAGCAAGGTGATCCCGCTCGGGATCCCTTTGCACGCGTCGAGGGCGGATTTCATGACCTTGTCCAACGTTGCCTCCATGTGGGCGGGGCGGCGTCGCCCGGCGCGCGATGGTTCGTGGGAAGCCTCCCCGAACGCGCGAACGTTATTCGATTTCGGCGGCCCGTCGGGACGATTTCGAGCCGGGAAGTTGGCCTCGTCGCGGGGAGCGTGGTGCCCTCCACCTGCCGTGCCGAAACCTCCCCGACACCTGCCGCCCGCTCTCTCCGCGATCCTCGTTGCGCTCCTCGCCGTGGCGGCCCCCGAAGCGGCGCGCGCGGCGGGCAAGCCGGCCCCGAAGCACGCAAAAAGCGCGTCGGCGCACGGAGGAGGGGCGCCTCGCGCGGCCCGCGAGCCCGTCGGGAAGAGCGTGGGCTCTCCCACCGAGGGCAAGCTCGTCGACGGCGTGCGCCTCGAAGAAGGCCCGGCCATTCGGGTCGTCCCGGTCTACGCGGGCGGCGACGTGCGCTACGGGACACGCCCCCTCGTGCACCTCCTCGAACGCGCTGCGGCCCGCGTTCGGCAAAAATTTCCCGGATTCGGTGCTCTCCGTCGGTCACCTCTCGAAGCGTGGTGGCGGCGAGCTCGACCATCATGCGTCGCACGAGAGCGGCCGGGACGCCGACGTCGGGTTCTACGTGTCGGGCGCGGGCGGCAAGGCGCTCTACGCGCCTCACTTCGTCGCCTTCACGGGCGACGCCCACGCGAAGACGTGGCCCGGGGCGCGCTTCGACGACGCGAAGAACTGGGCGTTCGTCGAGGCCCTCCTCACCGATCCCGAGGCGCACGTCACGCACGTGTTCGTGGCGCAGCCGCTGAAGGACCGCCTCATGGCCTACGCGACCAAGATGCAGGTCCGCGAGGCGCTCCGCACCCGCGCGGCCGAGACGCTCATGCAGCCGAAGGGCGCGCTCCCGCACGACGATCACTTTCACGTGAGGATCTCGTGCCCGCGCTCGCGTCAAGGCGAGGGCTGCATCGAGAACCCCGAGCGCAAGGTCGCGCGGACGGCGCGTGGGCACGGGCACGTCGCCTCGCGAGGTCACGCCCCGTCGTCGGGTCCGAGCGCACGCCCGACCCCTGCCCCCTCCCCACGCACACCGAAGCCCGTTGCGCCGTCGAAGCCCGTGGAGCCCGCGCGTGAGCAGGCGAAGAGCGAGCCCCACGCGAAGAGAGCGACGCCCGAGGAGCACCATGACGTGCCGAAGCTCGGTCCCGTCGTGCCTGGGCTCGACTCGGTCGTCATCCCCGCGCCGATGGACGACGTCGACGGCCTCCACGACTGAGACCTTCGGGCCGCGAAGCCTTGGTCCAAGGCTTTGATCTTATTGTGTAAATCGTCACGCTGAGGGGGCTTGGCTCAGCGGCACGACCACACGAGGCGCCCGGGAGAGGGGGGCGGGGCGCTCCCGTCGGCGACGGGCGTGGGAGCTGCGTCTTGCGGCGGCGTGGTCGCGTCGGTCGGCCCGGCGTCCGTCGCCTCCGCGTCGGCCGTGGACGCGTCCGCCTCCGCGTCGAGGGTGGAGGCGTCGGTCGCGGACGCGTCCTGTGGGGAGGCCGCGTCGGGCGAGGTGGCTGCGTCCACGGGGGGGATGACGTCCACTCGCACGCACGTGCACACGGCGGCGAGACCGCACACGTCCTCGACCTTGATGTCGCGCCGCACGAAGTTCGCGACACACCCCTCGCCGAACGCGCGATCGGTCGGTAGGCGCTTCTGGAACGAATCGGCCGAGTCGGCGGAGCCCGTGCACCCGACCTGCCCCGCGGGGAGGGGGTTGCAGAAAAGGACCGGATCGTTCGAGCACTCGAACGCCGGGCGTGCGTCACCAGCGTCCTTCACGTCTCCCGTGCTGCAGCCGGAGGCCGCGCTGCCGAGGACGGCCGCCGTGGCCCCGAGGAAAGCGAGGCGCGCGACGAGCTTCGAGAGCCGAGGATCGTGAAAGAAAGGCATGACCTCATCATACACGCGAAACCTGGCGCTTGGCCAAAGCCACTTCGGCGGGATCTTGGTATGCTCCGCGAAAAATGAGCCTATCTCGAGGGGGCGGCCCCGACCGCCGAAGCACGCTCGTGGGCCGTCAGGTCGAGCTTCGTGAGCTCGACGCGGCGCTCTCTGCCGTGCGCGACAAACGCGAAAAACGGGTCTTTTCGATCGTGGGAGCGCCGGGCGTCGGCAAGACCCGGCTCGTCCGAGACTTCCTCGCGCGCCCCTCGAAAGAGGGCACGTTGCCCCGCGTCTTCCGCGGAGCGGCGGGCGAGGGGGGCGCGGCGTTCGGCATCTTCGCGAAGGTGCTGCGGTCGCGCTTCGGGATCGTCGAGGGGCTCGGGATCGAGGAGGCGAAGGGGCGCGTGCGCGACGAAGTGAGCCGCGTGCTCGCCGATCGCAAGGTGAACGACGTGTGCGTCTTCTTGGGGGACCTCCTCGAGCTGCGCTTCGAGACATCGCCTCTGCTCGAGGCCGTGCGCGGAGACTCGGCGCAGATGGGGCTCCTGCGGCGCGCGGTGCTGAAGCGCTTCCTCGAGCTCGACGCCAAGAGGGACGGCGAAGGCGCAGGCCCGATCGTGCTCGTCTTCGACGATCTCCACCTCGCCGACGGGGACTCGCTCGATCTTCTCTCCTACCTCGTCGACTCGATCGACGCGCCGCTCCTCGTCGTGTGCATCGCGCGGCCCGAGCTCTTCGCCCGAAGGGACGACTTTCGAGGTCTCGCGAAGGGCAAGCACACGCTCGTCGAGCTCGCCCCCCTCTCGGAGGCTCACGCGGCCGCCGTCATGTCCGATCTGCTCGCGCCCTGCGGAGACGACGAGGCCGTCGAGGATCTCGTCGACGCGGCTGCCACGCTCGCCGCCGGAAACCCAGCGTTGCTCGAGCAAATGGTCCGTATTTTCAAGGACATAGGGGTGCTCGAGGCGCAGGACGCGTTCGCCGAGGAAGAGACGTGGACCATCCACGCCGAGAAGCTCGCCGACGTGCGCCTGCCGCTCACGATCGAAGACGCGATCGCGGCCCGCATCGCCTCGCTCTCGCCGCGCGAGCGTACGCTGCTCGAGCAGGCCGCGACCATGGGCGGCGTCTTCTGGGTAGGAGGGCTCCTCGCGATCGCCCGCACGAACGAGACCGCTCCCGAGCTCTGGGGGGCCTCGCCGCCGAACGACGCCGCGGAGATCGAACGCGCGCTCGCCGGACTGCGTGAGCGGGACTACGTCTTGCGCCTCCCCGACAGCACCTTCTCGGACGACGAGGAGCTCGTGTTCAAGCACAACCTCGAGCGCGAGGCGCTCCTCCGCCTGATGCCGAAGGCCGAGGCGAAGCGCTCGCACCGCGCCCTGGCGGATTGGCTCTCGTGCAAGGAGTCGGTGCGTTCGCACGAGGAGTACATGAGCATGCTCGCGCGGCACCAAGAGCTCGGCGGGCTCTCCGATCGCGCGGCGCTCACCTACATCGCCGCCGCCGACATCGCCCGCGACAGGTACGCGAACACCAAAGCGGCCGAGCTCTACGAGAAGGGGCTCGCGCTCGTCGACGCGGGCGCCGAGATCGACGTCGAGGCCCACTTGTCGGCGCTCCATCACTTCGGCGACGTGCTCCAGGTGCTCGGCCGCAACGACGACGCGCGCGGGGCGTTCCGCGCCATGCTCGTGCGCGCCTACCGCCTCGACCTGAAGGCCAAGGGAGGCGCGGCCCACGCGCGCATCGGTCGCCTCTACCGCGACACGGGTCGCCTCGACGACGCGGGAAAGCACCTCGACGTGGCGCTCGCGCTCTTCGAGGCCGCTCGGGACGAGCGCGGTGTGGCGAGCACGGTCGACGACATGGGCAAGCTCTCGTGGCTTCGGGGCGACTACGCGGCCGCGCTCGAGTCGACCAAGAAGGCGCTCGCCGCGCGCCGGCGCCTGGGCGACCGAAGGAGCATCGCGCTCAGCTTGAACAACCTCGGCCTCGTCTACCAAGACTCGGGCAAGTTCAACTTGGCCCTCGACTCGTTCGAGCAGGCGCTCCGGATTCGGCGTGAGATCGGGGATCTCGTGGGCGTCACCATCACGCTCAACAACCTCGGTACGGTGGCTCAAGATCAGCGCGACGACGCGCGCGCGCAGGCGCTCTTCCAAGAGGCCTACGAGGTGGCCAAAGAGACGGGGGACCGGCACCGCATCGCGCTCGTCCTCACGAACCTGGGGGAGACCGAGACGCGCCTCGGAGCGCCCGACCGCGCCATCCGATTCCTCAAAGAAGCCGAAGAGATATGCGACGAGCTCGGCGACAAGCTCGGCCTCGCCGAGGCGGTCCGAGGGCTCGGTAAGGCGTACCTCGCGCAACGCGAGTACACGAAGGCACGCGAGTCCATCGCCAAGGCCATCGACCTCTTCCGCGAGGTGCAGAGCCGCGTGCAGCTCGGGGTCGCGCTGCGCTCCCTGGGAGAGGTCCTGTCGGCGGCCTCGGCCGGGGGCGAGGAGCTCGTGCAAGCGCGCGGGCACCTGCTCCAGTCCATCTGGATCTTCGAAGAGGCAGGCAACGACGTCGAGCTCGCGCGGAGCTTGCGGGTCTACGCCGATCTGCTCCGAGCGTCGCCCGAGTACGCGACGGACGCCGAGACGCGCAAAGAAGAAGAGGACGTGCGCGAGAGGGCGGACGGGCTCTTCGCCAAACAGATGGCGCAGAGCGAAGGGCGCGTGCCCACCTCGCCCCCGCCGCCGGCGCGCTGAGCGCGAGCCGCTGCCGCGAGCGCGTTGGTTAGGAAAGGGCCGTACGAATCGTCGTCGGCCTCGGAGCGCTCACTCTCCCCAGGCGGCGGCGAGGGCGACCGTGCGGTCGTTCTCGTCCACACGCTCGACGAAGCTCGCCCGCCACTCGGCCTGACCTATCAGCTCCGCGCGCACGAAGAGGCGGGTGCGCGCGGCGACGATGGCCCGCCGCGCCCTCGCGAGCTCCCCCGACGCGTGGAGGACCTCCGCGTACGTGAGGCGCACGAAGCTCTCGCCGGCCTCGATGCCTCCCAGGCCATCGAGCTCGAGCATCGCCTCGTCGATGGGCTCGCGGGCGTCGTCGACCTCGTCGCCCTCGAGGAGCGCCTTTGCGAGCACGGCCTGGGCATAGATGGTCACGTGGGGGGATGTGTGTCCCACCGCGAGCGCACGCCGGGCCTCGTCGGCGGCGAACGTGGCTCGGCCGGCGCCGAGAGCGATGCGAGCGGCCCACACGCGAGCCACGCCCTCCATGTACCGGTCCCCCTGAAGGACGAAGGCGCGCACGGCGGACGCAGCCTCGGCATAGGCCTCGTCGTGCCTGCGCGCGCTCGCGAGCACCTGCCCGAGCACGTGCCTCGCGGCGGCGCTCACGGCCGCGAGCCCGAGCCTCTCGGCGGTCGAGAGGGCTTGATCGACGAGGCGCCGTGCGTCGTCCCAAGCGCCGAGCTCGGCGCACGCGAGGGCGGAGTCGACGAGGGCCTTGGCGGCGCCGCGGGTGTTGCCGGCCTCTTCGTAACGGGACACCGTGGCGTCGTAGAGGGAGAGGGCGAGCGCGGAATCTCCGTGCACGAGGGCGCGGTACGCGCGTGTGGCGTGCACCGTCCCCGCGGCGTTCGGGTCGGCCTGCGTGAGCTCGTGGACCGCCTCGTCGACGTATGCGAGGAGCCCGTCCGCCGAGCGAAAATCGCCGGTGCGGAGGAGCGCCACCGTGGCACGGCAGAGCGCCACGAGGTGGGGGACGGCCGAGACTCCCTTCTGGCTCCGCTGCGAGAGCAGCGACACGAGCTCCCGAAGGCGGGGCTCGTCGCCGAGCGCCGAGGCGGCTTCGACGGCTTCGGCGAGGGCTCGAAAGTGCCGTGACGAGGCCCTCCCGAGCAGCGCCATGGCCTCGCGCGCGTGTCTCTCGGCTTCGGCGTACTCGCCTCGCCAGCGTCGCGCCTCGGCCTTTCGAAGCAAGAGGCGCCCGCGAACCTCGCCGTCGGCGCCGCACGCGATTCCTCGATCGGCGTAGTGGATCACGGCCTCGAGGTCGTTGCCTTCGAGGGCCTGGGCGGCCGCTCTCCGCCAGAAGACGACCGCGTCCTTCGGCGCGCCGCCCTCCTCGAAGTGGGTCGCGAGCGTGACGGGATCTCCCTCGCCCATGCCTCGGAGCCACTCCGCGGCGCGACCGTGGGCCGACCTCCGGTCCTTGTCGGTCAGCGTCCCGTAGGCCGCCTCGGCGAGCAAGGCGTGGCGGAAGGACCACTCTTGCTCTCCCCGAAAACGGCTGCCCTCGTGCCGCATCACGATCTCGCGGACGGCGAGCTCGTCGAGCCACGGCATCACCTCGGACACGTGCGTCTCGCTCTCGAAGAGCGCCGCCACGCCGCTCGTCCAGAACGACTTCCCGAAGACGCTCGCGGCGCGGAGCACTCTGCGCGCCTCGGTCTCGAGCGCCTCGATCCTCCCTTGGGCCATGGCGAGTACGGTCGCGGGCATGCGATCGCCGTGCCCCTCTGCCACGCTTCGAATGAGCTCCTCGAGGTAAAACGCGTTGCCGCCGGCCGTCGCGACGATGCGCGCGATCGTGGCGTCGTCGGCGTCGTCGCCGAGGACCTGACGCACGAGGCGCTCGCTCGCCTTCCGCGAAAGCTCGGTGAGCGCGACCACCTTGGGGCGATGCTCGGCCCAGAGGCTCCCGAAGGTGGCGTCGAGCTCGGGTCGCCCGAGGGCGAGCACGAAGATGGGACGACCCTCGCCGCGGAGGCAGTTCCCGACCAGGTTGACGCTCGGCAGGTCGCCCCAGTGGAGATCCTCCAGGACCATCACGACCGGCGTGTGCCGCGCGACGTAGCCCAAGAAGTCGTCGAACGCCCGAGTGACCTGATCGCCCATGAGCTGCGCGTCGCCTCGGGCCGCGCGGAGCTGGACGTCGCGATCGTCGGGGCCGGTCGCGCCGATGAGCTCGGCCAAGAACTGCGCGATACGATGCACCTCGGAGGGGGGGACGTGACGCGAGACGCGCGCGCGAATCTTCTCTTTCTGCACGCTCGGGGGCTCCCCGTCGAGGACCCCGGCCGCGCCTCGAATCATCTGCGCGATCATCCCGAAGGAGCTCCGCGCGCGGAGCGGATCTCCCGCAGAGACCCACACCTCCACACCTGCGCTCCGGTTCTTGATGGCGCGGATCGTCTCGTGCCGGACGCGCGATTTTCCCACGCCCGGCGCGCCCTTGACGACGACGGCGCGGGCCACCTCGTCGGCCACGCACTCGGCGAATACGCCCTCGATCTCGACGAGCTCGCGCTCGCGGCTGACACACGGCGTAGGTTTGCCGAGCAGCATGCGCGCCGCGTCGGGGGCGCTGCGCTCACCCACGAGCTGGAGGCCCGAGGCCTCCCTCCGCACCATGAAGCGGCCGTCGAGGAGGCCCGCCGTGGCCTCGTCGACCCGAACGGGTTGAGCCGCGCTCTGCGGGGGTAGCTCGTCCGAGAGGGTCGGGCGCAGCATCTCGGTCGCGCGATCGACCGCGTCGCCCATCGGCGTTCCGCCCTCGAGCATGGCTCTGCCCGTGACGAGGACCATGGGGAGCCGCGGGGCTTGGAGGCGCATGGCGAACGCGCAGCGCGCCGCACGGAAGGCCTGGTCGGTCGCGCTCGCCCGGCCGGAGAACGTGGCCACGATGAGCCCCGTCGGGAGCGTCTCGAGCTGCGCACCGAACGGGGCCACGGCGAGGCGCAGGCGACGCCCTATCGACTTGAAGCCCTGCCACTGCCCGTCGGCGATGGTCGGCTCCTCGTCAGCACCACCGGGCGCGGCGACCGCGACGAGGCTCACGAGGCGCTGCTCCCCGTGCATGAGGGCCTCGATCTTCGAGGTGACCCCGACGATGCTGTGGCCAGGCTCCACCGTGCCGATCGCCGAGAGCTCCGCGGCCACCACACCTCCGTCCGCGGGGCGATCGTCGGGGGACTGGGCCAACATGCGCGCGAGGAGCTCGTCGAGCTCCTCCGGGACGTCGCTTCGGCGATCGCGCACGCGAGGGGCCTTTTGGTAAAGGAGCTTTCCGAGCACGGCGATGGGATCGTCGGCGTCGAAAGGCGGCGACCCCGTGAGGCACTTGAAGAGGAGCGCGCCCAAGGCGAACACGTCGGTGCGCGCGTCCATCTTTCCGACACCGCGCGCTTGCTCGGGAGCCATGTAGCCGAGGGTCCCGAGCACGGCGCCGACCTGGGTGATCGACGACACGCCCGCTTGGCCTTTGGCGATGCCGAAGTCGATGACGATGACGTCGTCGAGGCTCTTTCCGCGGAGGAGGATGTTCGCCGGTTTGATGTCGCGGTGCACGACGCCGCGGGTGTGGGCGTACCCCAAGGTCTCGGCGACGCGCTTCACGAGATCGATGCTCTCGCGCATCGTCAGCCCCACCCGGGTGAGGCGCTGCGAGAGCGTCTCTCCCTCGACCCACTCCATGGCGAGGTACGACGCTCCCGTGCCGAGATCTCCGTGAGCCACGTGCCTCACGATGCCCGGGTGCGAGAGCTCGGCGAGGAGCTCGGCCTCGCGCTCGAGCCGCTCGGCTTGGTCGTCCGCGACCTCGCCGTAGAGGATCTTCAGGGCGATGGCGGCGCCGTCGGTGAGGTCGGTCGCGCGGTAAATCTTGGCCGTCCCGCCGACGCTCGCGCGGTGCTCGATACGAAAGCGCTCATCGACGACGAAGCCGGGATCCACGGTGCATTCGAGAGCGTAGCGGGGAAGCTCGGCCGACGGGAAGGGAGAAGACACCGGCGACCCCGGCGCATCCTCCTCCTCGCGGCCCGTGAGAGGCCTCTCGGCCCCTCAGCGAAGGGCCGCGCGCGCCTTCGCGGACGCTCGAAGATCGCGAGACCAAGGCACGCGGGCCGCTTCGTCGTCGTCGTAGGCGAAGCCATAGAGCTTCTTCGGGCCACGGGCATTGCCCTCGAGCGTGAGGCACAGGTCGAACGGCGGACGCTCGTCGCACGCGCGGACCACGTACGTGACGGAAGAGCGCTTCTTGTCGTGCAAAAATGTGAGATCGAGCTCGGTCGCCTTCCGTTCGAACTCGAAGATCTCGAACGACGATTTGTACGCCGAGCCGGACTCGAAGAGCCCGATGCCGCCGCCGAAGAAGAGCCCGATCGTGACCTCGTCCGTGCGCTTCTCGGGGAGCTTGTCGAACCAAAGGCGGTTCAAGAGATCACGCGGTGCGGCCGCGGCCTCGGTCGCGACGTCGGTCCGCGAGGGCGACGGGGGCGCGGGCGAGCACCGCGAAAGGACGGCCCCCGCGGAGAGGGCGAGCGCGGCGACGACGGCGAGCTTCGTTCGATGGTCGGACATGGCGAGAGGAGGGTAGCGCCTCGCCGGCCGCGCGCCGCAAGAGATGTTTATGTGTTGGATATCGTTGTGGTTTACGGGGGTGTTCCTTTCGCGCACGGAGCGCTTCGGTGTAGCCTCCTCCAATGACGATCCGTGCATCTCGCTTCGGCGTCGGACCGTGGCTCGTTTCGCTCGCTCTCGGGTTCTCCGCGTGCCACGACGGGGCTCCTCGAAGCGTGCCCACCCCGGTCGCGCCTCCCGCGAGCGTCGCGCCGACTTCGGCCACGCCCCCCTCGGAGGTTGCCCGATCGGCGCGGGGGATGGTCGTGTCCGACGAGGCCCGCGCGACCGCCGTGGGGCGCGACGTGCTCGCGCGCGGAGGAAACGCGGCGGACGCGGCGGTGGCCTTGGCGTTCGCGCTCGCGGTCACGTTCCCGACGGCAGGGAACATCGGGGGCGGAGGGTTCGCGGTCGCGAGCGTCGGAGGCAAGGCGCACGCGCTCGACTTCCGTGAGACGGCCCCGGGGCGCGCGACCCGCGACATGTACAAGGGCAAGGACGGAAAGCCGACGGAGGACGCGCAGCTCGGGATTCGATCCGCGGGCGTGCCGGGCGCGGTCGCGGGTCTCTACGAGCTCTTCGTGAAGCTCGGGTCGGGCACGATCCCGTTTCGCGAGATCGTCGCGCCGGCCGTGGCCCTCGCGCGGGACGGCTTCGTCGTCGATCGCGCCTTCCTCGAGACGCTCGAACGGGGAGGGGACCGCCTCCGTACGCATCCGGCGTCTTCGGCCCTGTATTTCCCAGGTGGAAAGCCCCCCGAGCTCGGGTCGACGTTCCGGAACGTGCGCCTCGCCGAGACGCTCGAGCGCATCGGCCGCGAGGGCCCCAGGGGCTTCTACGAGGGCGAGACGGCGCGCGCGATCGCCGAGCAGATGAAGGCCGAAGGCGGGCTCGTCACGCTCGACGATCTCTCCGGGTACCGCGCCAAGTGGCGCACGCCCATCGAGACGCGCTACCGCGGCCGGACCGTCGTGACGATGCCGCCTCCCTCGTCCGGGGGCGTGACGCTCGCGATGATGACCCACATCCTCGAGTCCTACGATCTCGGAAAGCTCGGGTACGGTGCGGCCGAGACGACCGGGCTCGTCGCCGAGGCGATGCGCCGCGCGTTCGCCGCGCGGAACGCGAAGCTCGGGGATCCCGACTTCGTCAAGATCGACACCACGACCTTGCTCTCGGACGCGTGGGCGAGCGAGCAACGAAAGACCATCACGCTCGGCCGCGCGACACCCTCGAGCGCGATCCCTTCGGGGCCTTCGGAGCCCAGCGCGCCGCACACGACTCACTTCTCCGTGGTCGACGCTCGGGGCGATGCGGTGTCGCTCACGACGACCATCAACTTCTGGTTCGGCTCGGGCGTCACGGTCGAGAAGGCCGGGTTCCTCCTGAACGACGAGATGGACGACTTCGCCGCGGTGCCCGGCGCCCCGAACGGCTTCGGGCTCGTGCAGGGCGAGCTCAACGCGATCGCTCCTGGAAAACGCATGCTCTCGTCGATGACACCGACGATCGTGCGTGACGCCGACGGCCGCATCGAGCTCGTCCTCGGCGCGGCGGGCGGGCCCACGATCATCACCGCGGTGCTCCAAGAGCTCGTGGACGTCGTCGACCACGGGCGCACCATCGTGGACGCGGTGGCGGCGCCGCGGATCCACATGCAGCACCTCCCCGATCGCGTGGACCACGAGCCGCGGTCGTTCGACGCGTCGACGCGAGAGCGCCTGCTCGGGATGGGGTACGTGCTCGGCGAGAGGCCGCGTATCGCCGACGCTCCGGCGATCGGTCGCTTGGGGGGAGTGTGGGTCGGTGTGGCAGAGCCGCGCCGTCTCGGCGGGGCCGCGGCGGGGCCTTGACGTCGTCTCGGCGGGGTCGCGGCGTGCCGCGCCGTCAGGCCGTGACGCCGGCGCCGCCCGTGGGGAGGAACGGACGGGTGAGGTTCTCGACCGCGCCCTCGGCCCCGACGACGAGGTCGTCCTCGATGCGGACACCGCCGAACACCGAGAGCGCGTCGACGAGGGAGAAGTCGATGCTCGCGGCGCTGGGGGAGGCGCGCAGCTCGTCGAGCTTCTGGTCGATGAAGTAGAGGCCGGGCTCGATGGTGAAGGCCTGCCCCTCGGCGATGATCGACGTGTTGCGGAGGAAGGGGTTGTCTCCTCGTGGCCGCTCGAGAGCGCACCCGACGTCGTGGGTCTGGAGCCCGAGCGAGTGGCCGAGCCCGTGCGGATAGAAGAGACGCGAGATGCCCTCGTCGACGATCGCGTCGGCCGAGAGCCGCACGAGCTTCGTGTCGGCCAAGACCTGCGCGACGAGCCGGTGGGACATGTCGTGGAGCTCCTCGTAGCGGAGACCTTCCTTCGCGGCGGCGCAGAGCTCGAGCTGGAGCTTCTCGAAGCCTTCGACGATGCCTCGGAACGTCGACGCGGCGGCGCCGGTGCCCTTCACCCACGTGCGCGTGATGTCGGAGCAGTAGCCCTGGAAGGTAGCGCCCGCGTCGAGCAGCAGCGACTCTTCGCGCAGGCCCTCGCGCGCGTACCCGATGTGGTGCAAGATCGCGCCGTTTTGCCCCTTGGCGACGATGTTTTTGTACGGCGTCTCGGCGTCGTCCTGGAGGGTCGCGCGGAGAAACTCGAGGTGGAGGTCGAGCTCGGAGGCGTCTCCCGAGGCGAACGCGCGGCGTACGGCCTCGTGCCCGAGCGCGGCGAGCCGATTCGCCTCGGCCAGGCAGACGCGCTCGTAGGGAGACTTCGTCACGCGGAGGGCGTCGAGCGCGGCGAGGAGGTGCGGGTCGTTCACACGCTCGGGCGAGATGCCCCATTCGAGCGCGGCTTCGGCGTCCTCGCCCACGAACCCCACGGTCCCGCCGGGGAGGAGCTCGCGCCCGGTCGCGTAGAGCGCGGGGCGTTCGACGCGGAAGGCTCCGAGGAACCCGAGCGAGACGGGGGGGCGAGGGCGCTCCCAAAAATCGCGTGCGCTCGGCCACACGAGCATGGGCGCTTTGCCCGGGGCGGCGACGATGGCCGCGTCGTGCTCGGCGAGCGGTGCCCAGTGCTGAAAGTGCGGTGTGGGGCGGAGGCCGAAGTATTGGTCGTCGAAGCGGGAGCGCTTCTTCGGGCGCCCCGCGTGCACGACGATGGCGTCGAGGCCGTGTGCCTCGGCGACACGACCGTAGGCATCGGCGAGGGCGGCGACGTGGGCCGCGTGGAGGGCGGTGAGGGCATCCCAGCCACCCCGGGGGGCGAGGACGTCGGAGGCGGAGGCGGTCGGCGAGATCACACCGCCATGCTACCACGAGGGCCGTGTTGGTCGTTTGCCCCGCTTGCCGAGAGGCTCAGGATGCCCCGCCCGCCGGGGTGGAGCTCGACGTCTCGTGCTCGGTGTGCGGCGAGCGCCTCCCTCGGACGCCCGAGGCGACCCCGCGGGGGCTCTCGGTCCAGGTGAGAGACGGGCTCTCGCGCGAGGGTCGAGCCCAGACGGTCCTCGTGCTCCCTCCGTCGCGGGAGGTTGCGGTGTTTCAGCTCGTCGTGGGGTCAGCGTGGACGCTCGGCCTGCTCTGCCTCGCGTACGCCGCGGCGGGCAGCGCGGTCGGTGCGTTTGCGCTCTTTCCGCTCCTGCTCGCGGCGCTCGGGCTCGGCTTCGGTGGACCGCTGGTCGCGCGTGGCGCTCGTGGCCTCGTGAACGCCCCCCGCGTGGTCGTCACGCGAGACACCCTCGTCGTCACCGAGGGCCCGCTCCTCCCTCGTGGGGCGCCCGAGCGCATGCTCCTCTCGGACGTCGTGGGCACCGCGGTCGAGCGTGACGCGCTCGTCCGATTCGTCCCCTGCATCGTCCTCCGCGACGGTCGCACGGTCGCGATCCCGCGCACGTTCGAGCGAAAGGCGAACGCCGTGTGGGTCTGCGAGCGGGTCGACGCCCTCGTCGCCGAGGCGCGGACGGCGTCCCCCTACCGCGGCGCGCTGCCCGCCGCGGGAGAGGAGAAAGAGTAATGGATTCGAACGATTAGCGTTTGCCGTGTTGCCGGCGGCCTGGCTGGGCGGCCGCGATGAACGTGAGCCCTTGGAGCTTCTCCTGGGTGCGGTGCATCACCCACTCGGTGTCGAAGAGCAAGATGGGGCGCCGCTCCACGTCGTAGACGCAAGCGATGGAGCCGCGTCGAACGACCTCTTCGGGCGAGAGCCTGTGCGTCTCGCTCTCCTCCACCCATCGCGCGTAGTTGTAGGGCATGCGCTCGAAGATGGCGGCGACGCCGTACTCCGACTTCAGGCGGTACTGGACGACGTCGAACTGCAGCGGGCCCACGGTGCCGAGGATGGGCTCGGGGTCGTTCTCGTCGCGGTCGAAGAGGAGCAGCACGGCGCCCTCGTCGGAGAGCTCCTCGAGGCCCTTCTTGAGCTGCTTGCGCTTCATGGGGTCGGCCGAGCGCACGCGCACGAAGTGCTCGGGGGAGAAGCGCGGGATGCCGTCGAACTCGACGTCCGGTCCCGTGGTCAGCGCGTCGCCGATCCGGAGGACCCCCGGATCCCACACGCCGACGATGTCTCCCGAGTAGGCCTCGTCGACCGTGACCCGCTCTTGCGCGAGGAAGTTCAGCGAGCGCGAGAGCGTGAGCTTCTTCTTGCTGCGCACGTGGCGCACGTCCATGCCCCGCACGAACTTGCCCGAGCAGATGCGGACGAACGCGATGCGGTCGCGGTGCTGCGGATCCATGTTCGCCTGGATCTTGAACACGAAGCCCGTGAAGAACTCGGCGTCGGCCGGGATCTCTTGCCCGCTCGCGACGCGGGTGCGCGGCGACGGGCAGAGGCCCATGAACCGCGCGAGGAACGGCTCGACACCGAAGTTGTTCATCGCGCTCCCGAAGAACACGGGCGTCACCTTGCCGGAGAGGAAGGCCTCGGTCTCGAACGCGTTGCCAGCGGCGTCGAGCAGCTCGAGCTCGTCGCGGAGGTTTCCGAGGCGCTCTTCGCCGATCTCGTCCGCGAGGGCCGGATCGGTGAGGCTGCCGACCTCCATGGCGGCCTTGTGGCCGATGTTCTCGCCCTCTTCGAACCGGTAAAACGCCTTCTTCTCGCGATCGAACACGCCGCGGAACGACGGCCCCATGCCCACGGGCCAGGTCATCGGCGTGCAGGGGATCCCGAGCACCTGCTCGATCTCGTCGAGCAGGTCGAGCGGGGCCTTGCCCGGGCGGTCGACCTTGTTGATGAAGGTCACGATCGGGATGCCGCGCATGCGACACACCTCGAAGAGCTTGATCGTCTGCGGCTCGACGCCCTTCACGCAGTCGATCAGCATCACCGCGCAGTCGGCCGCGGCGAGCGTGCGGTACGTGTCCTCGCTGAAGTCGTTGTGGCCGGGCGTGTCGAGCAGGTTGAAGTGGCAACCGGCGTAGTCGAACTGGAGCACGCTCGTGCTGATCGAGATCCCACGCTCTTTCTCGAGGGCCATCCAGTCGCTCGTCGCGTGGCGAGCGGCCCGGCGCGACTTCACGCTCCCGGCGAGGTGGATCGCTCCGCCGTAGAGGAGGAGCTTCTCGGTGAGTGTGGTCTTGCCGGCGTCGGGGTGCGAAATGATCGCGAAGGTGCGGCGCTTCGCGATGTGGGATCGGAGGAGGGCGATGTCGGACATGGTGGCCTCGGGCCGCGCGCGAGTCTCACGGACCCTCGCGCGGTGTCAACGAAGAACGGAGGCTCCTTCCCTTCGGGAGAGGGGTCGCGGCGTGCGGAGCGGCGCACGTTGCCACACGCCTCGCACGAAAATTCGCCTCGGCGAAGAAGTGCCTCCCGGACATCCTGCGGCGTTGACTCCCCGAATTTCTAGTTGATAGCCTTCTTGGTGGGAGTCTTTCGTCGCAGTGGTGAAAGCTTAACGGGAGGGAGAGACCTATGCGGAGCTCACTCGTAGTGTGCGGTGTCTTGGCGGCGTGTGGAATCGCCGCGTTTGCGGCCTGTTCGTCGGACGGTGGCGGAGGGACGCCGACGGTCGATAGCGGGCCGCCTCCGAGCGACGGCGGTTCGGGGACCATCGTCATCGGCGTGAACCTGGCGCTCACCGGGAGCCTCGCGGCGTTCGGTCAGGCCGAGCAGTCCGCCACGCGTGTGGCGGAGCAGCAAATCAACGCGCTCGGTGGCGTGCTCGACAAGCAGGTCAAATTCGAGATCTTGGACGACGCGACCGACACGCCGACGACCAAGAAGAACTTCGAGAACTTCTTCGGGCGCAAGCTGCCGGTGGTGCTCGGTCCGACGGGGAGCGGCCAGGCGAGCGAGGGGCAGAACCAAGCGAAGGCCGCCTTCTTCCCCCTCATCTCGCCGTCGGCGAGCACGCCCATCACCACGTCGGCCGAGCCGGCCCTCGAACGTTACTTCTTCCGCACGGCGCCGTCGCACGGCCTCCAAGCCAAGGCGATCGCCATTCGCCTCTTCCGTGGCCTCGGTCCGAAGCCCGCGGGTGACGCTGGCGCCGGGGATGGGGGCACGGGCACCGGCACGGGCACGTGCCGCAAGATCGCGATCGTCAACCAGGACGACGCGTACGGAAACCCGATCGCGCAGGGCATCACCGACACCATGAAGGGTCTCGGCGGTGAGGTCGTCGCGACCGTCAAGGTCCCCGCGACGCTGGCGGCCAGCTACGACACCGAAGCGGCGCAGATCGTCGCCGCGAAGCCCGACTGCCAGGTGGTCGTCACGTTCCCGGCGGTGGGCGCGACCTACATGCGCGCCTTCAAGAAGGCGACAGCCGCGGACACGTCGCGCGATTGGAGCTCCTTCTTGTCGCTCGGGTCGAACGGCATGAAGAGCGAAGATACGCTCGTCAAAGGCCGTGAGAACGCCGCCGACCCCAACTCGCCGAACTCGGTCGAAGGCATGTACGTCATGAACTTCGACCTCTCGCCGAAGACGCCGCAAGCGAACGAGTTCAAGAACTTGTTCGACAGCGCCACGGGCTCGGACAAGACGAAGGATCTCCCGGGCTACTCGGCGAACCAGTTCGATGCGGCGGTCCTCGCGGTGCTTGCGATTCAGCGTGCAGGAACCACGACCGACGGGAAGAAGATCCGCGACGCGCTGTTCGAGGTGTCTAGGCCGCCGGGCACCGCGTTCTCGCCAGCCAAGCTGGCCGACGCCCTCATCGCGCTCCGCAACGGACAAGACATCGACTACGACGGCGCCTCCGGCCCCGTGAACTTCGACGACTTCGGTGAGGTGCTCGCGAACTTCGTCGTCCAGAAGGTCGAGGGCGCCAAGTTCGTCGACGTCAAGGAAGCCGGGCTCACCCCCGACGACCTGAAGTAAGCGGCCCTCGATTTTCGCCCACCTCGGGCGAGAGTCGTGAAAGCCTGACACCCGTGCCGCGCCACGCGGGGGAGCCGTTCTCCCGCGTGGGCGCCGAACGTGAGGTTCGTTGAACATGAAGCTCGTAGGATCGCCGTGGGGTGCGCTGTCGCGCGCCGTCGTTGTGTCGTTGGTGCTCGCGGCCGGAGCGTCACTCGCGTCGAACGCGAGCGCCGCCGATGCCACGATCGAGCCAGATTTGGCGGCCGCCGAGGCGGCGTACGGTCAGCTCAACTACGAAGACGCTGCGCGACGCGCCGATCTCGTCACGAAGAAGCGGGGCCTCTCGCACGAGCAGCTCGTGCGCGTGTACCGGGTGCTCTCGCTCTCCCGCGCGGCCATCGGGGACGACGAGCACGCGCGCGAGAGCTTCGTCCTTTTGCTCACGTACGACCCCGATCACAAGGTCGACAAGAACCTCGGTCCGAAGGTCCAGCAGCCGTACCTCGAGGCGAAGGGATACTGGCGGCAGCAGCTCGCGCGACCCGGTGTCGAGGCCCAGGTCTCGAGCCTTCGTCAGGGCACCATGGCCACCCTCCGCGTCACCACGCGCGACCCGAGCAAGGTGGTGAAGCAGGTCGTCGTGGGGCACAGGTTCGGCGGCCAGGGCAAGTACGACACGGCGAACGTGGCCGTCGGCGACCAGTCGGTGAACATCCCCGTCCCGGCGAGCGAGACGCGGCTCGACTACTACGTGCAGGCCACCGACGCGAACGACAATGTCGTGTTCGAGGCTGGGAGCCCCGCGTCTCCGAAGACCTCTCTCGTCGAAGTGAAGTCGGTCGCCGGGCCCGCTCCGATCACCAACGAGAAGGAGTCCGGGAGCATCTTCGCGAGCCCGCTCTTCTGGATCGCCACGGGCGCCGTGCTCGCGGGGGGCGCCGTCGGCACCTACTTCCTCGCCACCTCGGGGAAGGGCACACGCGAAGAGCAGCTCCCTCCGACGGCATCGTCGCTCAGCCCCATCCTCTTCTGCGGCGCCGATCGCTGCCGCTGAGGCCTCTCTTCCAAATGCTCGAAAGGACCGAGGAATCTCCCCGGTCCTTTCTGCTTTTGTCGGTTCGACGGCTCGGACGCCGTGGTGCCTCGGCGTAGCTGCCTCGGCTCAGTTGCAGGTGCCCTTGCACTTGTCGCCGAGCGTGCCGCACGAGGTCGTCGGGATCGAGACGGTCTCGTTGATTTGCGTGACACGGATGTCGACGACCGTGTCGGCCGAGGTGATCTCCGCGGCGGCGCACCCGGCGAGGAGGTCCGCGCCTCCGCGCTTCAGCACGGCCAAAAACGTCCGTTTGCCGTAGGTGATCTCCGGCAGCGCGCCGGCTTTCCCTTGGGTGTCGTTCAAGACGTCGCAAACGGGGACGACGGCGGTCTGCGCGAGCAGGACGGGCGCCGCAGGAAGATCGGCGCGACTCTTCTGCTTCTGCACGAGCGTGAGACAGTCGGTCCCGTCCTTCGTGGCGTCGAAGACCGAGACCTGGAGCGTCTCGGAGGCCACGGCGATCGGGACCGAGGCGAAGCTCAGTTGGTAGCGTGCCTTGGTCGGACCCGACGGGACCTGGACGACCTCTTCCTCGCCGCAGGCCGCGAGCACGATGACGAGCGGCAGACAACGCGCCGCAAAGCTCCCCACGTTCATGTTCCGAAGATACCCGTCTTTTCCGGTCGAAAGAAGAGTGTTCGCTACTTGAGCTCCAGCGTGCGGCTTACCGACTCGCCCGGCTTGATCGTCACCGTGAAGGTGGAGTGCACGTTCTCCTCGGGGTTGTCGAGGGAGAGCGTGTGGGTGCCCGGGGGTAGCGCCACCTTGTAGAGCGGCGTCGTGCCGATCACGCGCCCACCCTCGGAGACCCTCGTCCACGGGAACGTGTTGAAGGAGAGGTACCCTTTGTCTCCCGACGCAGCCGTGGCGCTCGGAGCCGCCGTGGCCGACGGCTGCGGTGCGGCGGTGACCGGAGGCGTCGGGCCGCCGCCGTGCTTCACCGGAGCGTACGCAGGGACCGCGGGGCCCTTCGCCGTGGTC
Organism: Myxococcales bacterium; assembly: GCA_016712525.1. NCBI lineage: Bacteria > Pseudomonadati > Myxococcota > Myxococcia > Myxococcales > Myxococcales bacterium. The sequence goes on along the minus strand of JADJQX010000007.1, from coordinate 2,010,950 downwards.
GATGGACCCAGGGCCGCGGTCTGAGGAGGCGCGCCGCTCGGCGCCGGAGCGCTGTCCACCTTGAGCGTGACCGACTCCTTCGCCCCGTCTTTGACGTCGATCGTGACGGTCTCGGCCGCGTACCCGTCGCGTCGGAGCGTGAGCGCTTGTTTTCCGAGCGGCAGGTCGAGGTGCGCGGGCGTGTGGCCGACCACTTGCCCTTCGCGCTCGATCGTCGCCCCGGAGGGGGTGCTCTCGATGGCCACCTTCGCGGTGGTCGCCGCGGGCTGCGCTACGTCGGGCTTCTTGCTCGAGAGCACGTAGACGATGCCCCCGATGAGGCCGAAGGCTGCGAGCGCGACGAAGACCCAAGGCAGCTTGCTCTTCGGCTGCGGGTAGGCGGACGACGTGAAGGGCGTCGCGCCGGACGGGCGTGTCGACGCGGAGGCCGTCGGTGACTCCGTGGCGATCTTCACGGAGACGCCTTGGGATCCCGAGCCGCTGCTCGCCCCCGGGTCGCTCGTGTCGGCCGAGAGGTTCGCGAGGTGCGGGTACTCGCCCGTGGCGGGCGTCAGTGTGAGGGAGGGGAGGCTGCCCGTGGTGAGCAAGGGCGCCGCGTGGCTCTCGCCCGTGACAGGCTTCGCTGCCTGGAGCCCGGTCACACACTCCTTGATCCGCTCGGCGACGTTGTCCTTCGTCTCCTGGAACATCGTCGACACGACCTTGCCGATCGCCGTGTCCCGCAGGCCCTCGCCCTTCGCGCGCACGTACTCCTCGAGCGCTTCGCGGAACTCGTCGGCGGTCTGGTAGCGGAGCTCCTTGTCCTTCTCGAGGGCCTTCATGACGATGGCCTCGAGCGCCGGGTCAATGTCCGGCCGCGCCTCGGACAGCTTGGGGATCGCGTCGTTCAAGATGCGATGCAGCACCGTGACGGCCTCGCCGCGAAACACGCCCTTGCCGGCGAGGACCTCCCAGAGCGTGAGGCCCATCGCGAAGATGTCGGAGCGCCGATCGGCGTTGCCCCGCACCTGCTCGGGCGACATGTAGTTCACCTTGCCCTTCAGGATGCCGGTCGCGGTGCTCGTGGTGTTGACCGAGGCCTTGGCGATCCCGAAGTCGACGAGCTTGGTCTCGCCCGAGTACGTGACGAAGATGTTGTGGGGCGAGAGGTCGCGGTGGACGATGTCGAGGGGCTTTCCGTCGAAGTCCTTCTGCTCGTGCGCGTGGTGCAGACCAGCGAGCGCCTCGGCGAACACGTGGCACCACATGGCCGGCGTGAACGACTCCTGGGCTTTCGCGTTCTTCAGGATGCGGTTCAAGGGCTGCCCCTCGAGGTACTCCATCGCGATGAAGTAGGAGCCGTCCTGTTCCCCCACCTCGTACGTGTTCACGATGTTCGGGTGGTGGAGCCGCGCGGCGAGGCGAGCCTCGTCGAGGAACATGCTCACCATCGACGTGTCCTCGGCCAGGCTCGGGCGCAGGCGCTTCAACACGACGAGCTTGTTGAACCCCGCCATGCCTCGCGAGAGCGCGAGGAACACCTCGGCCATGCCGCCGCTGCCGAGCTTCGCGAAGAGCTCGTATTTGCCGAACGTCGCCGATGCTGCCCGGCGAACGGGCTCCCCACTTCCGGTCATTCCTCAACGGTAGCGGACCTGGAAACGACCGGTCAATCAAAGCCGCGCCGCGGCCACGCCCTCTTTCGCGCTTAAAAAGCAGCCAACCCGCCGTGCGCAGCCGGGACCGAATCGGTCCTGGAAGGAGACAGAGGTCACGCGCCTCCGGTGCGTCCGAGCGACCCGCGGCGCCTGTTCTTTGTCTTCGATATCGCGGGGTTCGTGCCTCGTCGCGTCCGCGCGCGGATGCATCGGCGCGCGAGGCCCAGGCTATACGTAAAGGTATAATTGTGAGGATTTCTGCGCGCGCGACGGGGCCGAGTTCTGGTAGACCCGCCTCGTGAGCCAAGCCGAACTTTTTCCCACGACGAGCCCCGCCGACGGATCCTCGCTCGACGACGTGTCCGCGTCGTCCCCGGACGACGTCGAGAAGGCGCTCGCGAAGGCGAGGGAGGCCCAAGAGGCCTGGGGCGCGCTCGACGTCGAAGAGCGCACGAAGGCCCTCGCGCCCCTCGCCAAGCGAATCCTCGAGTCCGCCGAGGAGACCGCGAAGCTCGTGCGCCTCGAGACGGGCAAGCCCGAGGTGGAGGCCCTCCTCGGCGAGGTGCTCGCTTCGGCCGACGTCGCCACGCACTGGGGGCAGGCCGCGGCCGACCTCTTCGAGCCCGAGGAGATCGAGCTCGATCCGATCGCCTACCCGAAAAAGTACGGCTTCATCCACAGGGTCGCGCGCGGCGTCGTCGCCGTCGTCATGCCGTGGAATTTCCCGTTCGCGCTGCCCCTTCGCGCGATCGTGCCGGCGCTCCTCGCGGGCAACGCGGTCGTCTTCAAGCCGAGCGAGGTCACGCCGCGCACCGGCGCCCTCATCCAAAAGCTCCTGAAGGGGCTCGTCCCCGAAGGGGTCTTCCAGGTCGTCCAGGGCGGGCGTGAGCTCGGCGCCGCGCTCGTCGCGGGAGGCGTCGACGCCGTGGTCTTCACGGGGAGCCCGCAGGCCGGCCGAAAGGTCGCGGCCGTCTGCGCCGAGAAGCTCGTGCCCTGCGCGCTCGAGCTCGGTGGAAAAGATGCGGCCATCGTTCTCGAGGACGCCGAGCTCGAGCGCGCGGCGAACGGCCTCTTGTGGGCGGCCATGATGAACGGCGGGCAGAACTGCGGCGCGGTCGAGCGTGTGTACGTGGTGGAGAAGGTCGCCGAAGCCCTCAAGACCAAGATCGTCGCGGCGGCGAAGGGTCTCGAAGAAGGTCGCGACTACGGGCCCCTCACGACCGACGCGCAGCGCGCCGTCGTGCGTCGTCACCTCGAGGACGCAAAAGAGAAGGGCGCCAAGCTCCTGTCCGGCTCGTTCGACGTGAGCGACGAGAGGGCCCAGTCCGGCGCGGCCCCGTGTGTGAAGCCGACGGTGCTCGAGGTCGACACCGACGACATGCTCCTCATGCGCGACGAGACGTTCGGTCCCGTGCTCCCGATCCGCGTCGTGAAGGACGAGGCCGAGGCCCTCAAGCTCGCGAACGCCTCGAAATACGGGCTCACCGCGAGCGTGTGGACGAAAGACTCCGAACGCGGCGAGGCCCTCGCGAAGAAGCTCCGCGCGGGCGTCGTGACCGTGAACGCCCACGGGTTCTCGGGGGCGATCCCCGCGGCGCCGTGGACGGGCGTGGGCGAGTCCGGCTTCGGCGTGACGGGATCGCACTTCGCGCTCGACATCTGCTCGCGTCCGAAGCTCGTCCTCGTCGACGAGAACCGCGCGAAACGTGAGCTCTACTGGTACCCGTACACGCCCGTGCTCCGCGCGGTCGCCATGGCCCTCGTGCTCGCGCGCGGTGGCGCCACGTCGATCGGCGCGCGTATCGGGGCCATTTTCACGCTGCTCTCGGCCCTCCCCAAGCGCCTCTTCGGCGGCTGATTCGCCCGGCCGGCGTAGAACGCCGGCGCGGTGAGCCGTCAGGGGTGGGTCTTCGCCACGATGCCCTCGACGAAGCCCGTGTCGGGCGCCGAGGTGAGGTCGAGTAGGAGAGACGTCAGCGTGACGGCGCCCGCGTCGTAGGCCTCGGTGTCGCTGCCGGGGTCCGGGTCGTGGCGCACGCCGGGGCCACCGAGCCAGAAGTAGTCGCGCCCGCGAGGGTCCTGGCGAATGTCGACGAGCTCGTCGTAGATGCGGGCGCCGAGGCGCGCGACCCGGATGTCTCCGTTCCAGACCTCGGGGGCGTTCAGGGACAGGAGCGGGGCCCGCCCCGACGGTGTGGTCACGCCGACAAGGGCGAGGGCGAGGCGCGCCGAGAGGTCCGCGATGCGGGGGATGTCGGCGAGCACGTGGGCGCTCGTGGCGAATGCCGGGATGCCTCGGAGAGCTCCCTCGCGCGCCGCGGCGACGGTGCCCGAATAGAACACGTCTTGCCCGAGGTTCAGGCCACGGTTGATGCCCGACACGACGAGGTCGGGCCTCCGCGGAAGAAACCGCGTCCCCGCATGGAGGGCGATGTAGACGCAGTCGGCGGGGGTGCCGTCGAGCGAGTGGACGCCGTCCGCGTGATGGCGCGCCCGGAGCGGCCGATGAAGGCTCAAGGAGTGGCTCGTGGCGCTCTGCTCGGTGGCGGGCGCGACCGTGACCACGTCGGCTCCGTGGGCGACGAGCGCGTCGCGCATGGCGTGGAGGGCCTTCGATTCGTAGCCGTCGTCGTTCGAGAGGAGCACGAGGGGGCGCATGGCGCGGACCGTAGGCCGAGCGCGCCCGATTCGCAACACGCCTTCGCCCCGCTTCGAGCACGTGAAGCGCGGCCGTGAGGCGCGTGCGCTCCCACGTGACAGACGTGAAAAAACGGGCATTCTTCGCGCCCATGAACCGACGGTCCTTGGCCAAGCTCGCCGCCCTCGCGCTCCCCCTGCTCGCGTGCGAGGGCGCTCACAAACCTCTCGTGGTGGCGCCTCCCACGACCGCCAAGGTGGACGAGTCGCTCCCCCTCGCGTCGCGGTCGCCCGAGCTCTTCTCCGGCAGCGCGGTCTTCTCGGGCGCGGGCCGAGCAGGCCTCGACCGGTTCGATCCCTTCGCGGAGCTCGAGGACGCGGAGAGCGAGGCCACGAAGAAGCGCACCGCGGAAGAGAACGCCCGCACGCGTGCTTACCTCGACAAGGTCCCCGGGCGCGACGCTTTCCGTAACGATATCCAGAAGTTCCTTCAGGTAGGTACGCTGTCGGCCCCGGCCGTGCGCAAGGCCCCGTCGGGCAAGCTCCGGTACTTCCACACGAAGCGCGAGGGCGCTCAGAACCAATCCACGCTGTACGTGCGCGACGGGCGTGACGGCAAAGACCGCGTGCTCATCGACGTCTCGGCGCTCGCGCAAGACGGCACCGTCGCGCTCGACTGGTGGTACCCCTCGCGGGACGGTCGGCTCGTCGCGTGGGGTCGCAGCGAGAACGGTAGCGAAGAGAGCGTGCTCCACGTGCGCGACGTCGACACGGGCAAGGATCTGCCGCTCGCGATCGACCGCACGCGCCACGCCTCGGTCGCGTGGAAGCCCGACGGCTCCGGCTTCTACTACTCGCGCTACCCCGAGAAGGGCACCGTGCCCGCGGGCGACGAGAAATACGGTTCGAAGATCTACTTCCACGCGATGGGCGCCGATCCGAAGGACGACACCCTCGTCTTCGGGGAGGGCCGCGACAAGCTCGACGTCCCGCAGGTGAGCATCAGCTCCGATGGCAAGTGGCTCGTCTTCCACGTGCACATGGGGTGGGACAAAAACGAGCTCTTCGTGCGCTCGGCCACGCAGCCGAACGCGAAGACGATCCCGGTGGCCGTCGGAAAGCGCGCGCGTTTTTCGGCCATCGCACGCCCCGAGGGGCTCTTCGTGCAGACGAACGACGGCGCGCCGACCTACGCGCTCTACCAGGTCTCGTACGCCGACCTCGCCGCCGGCAAAGGGCGAGAGTCGTGGAAGACCGTGATCCCCGAGGCGCGAGAGACCCTCGAGGACGTCGTCGTCACCAAGAAAGAAATCGTCGTCACGTACCTGAAGGACGCCGAGACCGAGGTCGTCCGCTTCGGTCGCGACGGCGCGCGAAAAGGCGAGGTCGCGCTCCCCCCTGCGACGACGGCGTCCCTCGCCGTGGGCCTCGACGGCGAGGAGATCTTCGTTCGACACGACAGCTACGCCAGGCCTCCGAAGGTCGAGGTGCTCGGGGACTCCGCGCTCGCCCCGTGGGATCGCGTGGGAGCCGGCTTCTCGGCCGACGACGTCGAGGTCGTGCGCCTCTTCGCCACCTCGAAGGACGGCACGAAGATTCCGCTCTTCGTCGTCTCCAAGGGGCCGCTCAAGCACGACGCGAAGGCCCCGACGGTGCTCTACGGGTACGGGGGCTTCAACGTGAACCAGACCCCGCAGTACAGCGCGCGTGTGATGAGCGTGCTCTCGCGTGGTGGGGTGTGGGCGCACGCCATCTTGCGCGGCGGGGGAGAGTACGGCGAGGCGTGGCACGCCGCCGGGATGCTCGACAAGAAGCAGAACGTCTTCGACGACTACTACGCGTGCGCCGAGAAGCTCGTCGCCGAGAAGATCACCTCGAGGGAGTCGCTCGGCGCGATGGGCGGCTCGAACGGCGGCCTGCTCGTGGCCGTCGCGATCACGCAGCGGCCCGAGCTCTTTCGCGCGGGGCTCTCGCTCGTGCCCCTCACCGACATGCTCCGCTTCCACAAATTCCGCATCGGCAAGCTCTGGATCCCCGAGTACGGCGATCCCGACGAGCCCAAGGCGCGCGCCGTCCTCGAGTCGTACTCGCCGTACCATCACGTGAAGGCGGGCACGCGGTACCCCTCGGTGCTCTTCACGACCGCCGAGAGCGACTCGCGTGTCGACCCGATGCACGCGCGCAAGATGGCCGCGCGCCTCCGTGCGGCCCAAGCGGACGCGACCCGACCGGTCCTGCTTCGTGTCGAGACGAAGGCGGGCCACGGCGCCGGAAAACCCGTGGGCAAGCTCGCCGACGAGATGGCCGACGAGCTCTCGTTCCTCCTGAACGAGCTCGGGACGGCCCCCTGAACAGCCGCGCTTTCCCTACCTGCACGCGCGGCGGGAGCTGACCCGGTGCGCAGTGGTTCGGTGTCGAAAATAGTGATTCATATCGTGTAATTACGAAAAATCGACGCAGGGTTTTGGACAGGTGTTCAGGGGTGAACGTAAGGTCTCCCCATGGTCGACACCCAAATCCTCCGCGCCATCGCCCGCCTCTCCCGCACCTCCTCTCCCGCGACCTTCGACGCGATCGAGCTCCGGGTCGCCGCCGAGCCCGCCGAGCTTCGGGCCGCCATCGCCAGGCTCTCTCGTGGTGGTCTCGTCACGCGTCGCGCCGAGGAGGTGCGCCTCACCATGTTCGGGCTCGCCGTCGCCGTGGCCAGCGCCGCCGACAGGGCCCGCAAAGCCCCGCGGACCGGCCAGCGCCGCTCCTCGTCGTCGAAGCGTCTCCGCGCGGCATGAGGGGCTCGCCCCCGAGGCGAAGGGGGCTGCCGCGAGCCGGATCGCGGCGATCGAAAGGATCGCGCCGCCGGTCGACGTCGCCGCCTCCCCGCGCGAACCTCGGTTTTTTGCTAGGGTCCGAGCGATGGATGAACCCGAGGGCCCGAGCTCGCTCTACGAAGCGCGAAAGGCCGAACGTGCTCGAACGGCGGCGCAGCTCGGCTCCCGCGCGAATCTCGTGTCCACGGCGCGCGTCGTGACCTTCCTCGGGGCCGTGGTCGGCGTCGGCCTCATCGTCGGGGGCAAGCTCCCGAGCCTCGCGTGGGTGGGGCCGCTCGGCTTCCTCGCCGGGTTCTTCGTGCTCGTCGTCTCGCACGCTCGGATCCTCGAGGCGCTCGAGCGTGCCGAGGCGGCCGTGCGCTACTTCGAGGGCGGGCTCGCGCGCCTCGCGGGGGACTGGAAACGCGACACCGGCGCCGGAGAGCGCTTCTCGAAAGAGGCCGCCGAGCACCCGTACGCGGACGACCTCGATCTCTTCGGTCGGGGCTCTCTCTTCCAGCTCGTCGATCGCACGGCGACCCGAAAGGGCGAGGCGCTCCTCGCGTCGTGGCTCCTCGGCGCGCTCGACGACGAGCTCCCGGCGCGCACGCGCGAGCGCCAAGAGGCGATCCGCGAGCTCTCTCGGCTCCACGACCTCCGCGAGAAGCTCGCCGTGTCGGGGGCCATGCTCGGGGACGACAAACCCGATCCTTCCCCCTTCGGCGCGTGGGCGGCCGAGATCCACAAGAACGACGCGGGGCCCGGCCTCCGCGCCGCGGCGTTCCTCGTGCCACTCGCCACCCTCACGTTGCTCGTGCTCGGGCAGCTCCATGTCGTGCCGATGGGCGTCTTCGCGGTGCCCCTCGTCGTGGGCCTCGTGCTCACGCGGAGCTTCCGTTCCCGGGCCGACAAGGCCCTCGCCGCGGCTTCGTCCAAGGAGAGCGCGCTCGGTCGGTACGGCGAGATGCTCTCGCGCATCGAGGGGGCGTCGTTCTCGTCGAAAGCGCTCGTCGCGCTGCGCGCGGTGCTCGTGTCCGAGGGCGGCGTGAGCGCCACCACCGAAATGAAGCGCCTCGGTCGCATCGTCGGCTTCGTCGACGCGCGCGAGAACGAGTTTTTTCGGATCTTCGTCTCGCCCGTCCTCCTATGGGACGTGCACTGCGCCATCGCGCTCGAGGCGTGGCGTGCCCGCGTGGGGGCCTCCGCGCCCTCGTGGTTCTCGGCGCTCTCCGAGATGGAAGCGTCCGCGAGCCTCGCGACGTTCGCGTTCGAGAACCCCGGGTTCGCATACCCCGAGCTCGCCGAGGAGCCCGTCTTCGAGGCGAAGAAGCTCGGTCATCCGCTCCTCGCTCCGGGGAAGCGTGTCGGCAACGACGTGTCTCTCTCCGGTCGTGGCGCCTCCCTCGTCGTGACCGGGTCCAACATGTCCGGGAAATCGACGCTCCTCCGCGCCCTCGGCACGAACGCCGTCCTCGCCCGGACCGGGGCGCCCGTGTGCGCCGAGCGCCTCGTCATCGGTCGCTTCGTGGTCGCGACGAGCATGCGCGTCCGTGACTCGCTCGACGAGGGGGTGTCGCGCTTCTACGCCGAGCTGAAGAAGCTCAAGATCGTGCTCGACCTGGCGCGACGGACGAAGGGCTCGGAGGTCTGCGCGTTCTTCTTGCTCGACGAGATCCTGCACGGGACCAACACCCGTGAGCGCCTCATCGGCGCGCGCGCCCTCGTGAACGAGCTCGTCGCGTGCGGGGCTTCGGGGGCCGTCTCCACCCACGATCTCGCGCTCGGCGACCTCGAGCAGGAGCACGCGGGCAAGGTCAGGAACGTGCACTTCGAAGAGCAGGTCGACGGCGAGACGATGACGTTCGACTACGCTCTCCGGCAGGGGGTCGTGCAGAGCTCGAACGCCCTGCGCCTCATGCGGATCGTCGGGCTCGACGTGATCGTCCCCGACGACCGCCCCTGAATCCTCGATCGAGCCTCAACCGCCGATCTTGCGGATCGAGACCTCGCGCGCCGAGGGCTCGGTGCACCCGCGGAAGGTCTCGCCGTCGGGCTTCATTTCCCAGGCTTCGGTGAGGCGACGCCGTACCGCCTCGACATCGCCGCGCGCGGCCTCGTCGGCGGCCGAGACCCCTTCGTTCTTGGCGAGACAGGGCCGAAGTGTGCCGTCGGCCGCGACCCTTAGCCGGTCGCACCCGTCGCAGTAGGTGTCGGTCGTGCCGGTGATGAAGCCCACGCGCTGCGGCCCGAAGGCTTTGCGCGCGCGGACGTAGCGCGCGGGGCCGCGGTCCAAATCGCGCTCCGGGCGGTCGTCCTCCAGCAAGTGGGCGAGGCGAGCGCGTTGCTCCGCGTACGAGACCACCTTGTGCGAGAGGTTCGCACCTTCGCCGATCGCCATCACCTCGAGGAACCGAGGCGTTATCCCGCGCGCCCACGCGAAACGCGTGAGGCTCTCGAGCTCGTCGTCGTTCTCGCCGCGGACCACCACCACGTTGAGCTTCTTCTCGGCGAAGGGGAGGGCGACCATCGCCTCGATGCCGGCGAGCACCGTGGCGAGCTTGCCTCCGCGCGTGATGCGCTCGAACCGTGTCTCGTCGAGCGTGTCGAGCGATACGTTGAGCCGTTGGAGACCGGCCTCGAGGAGCGGCTCGGCGAGCCTCGAGAGGCGCGTCGCGTTCGTGGTGAGGGCGACGTCCTCGAAGCCGACGTCCCGAATGGCGCGAACCGCATCGACGACGAGGGGAGAGAGGAGCGGCTCGCCGCCCGTGATGCGCACCCTCCGCACGCCCCCGGCGTGGAGGCCGCGCAAGAGCGCCGTGAACGCGGCGAGGTCCAAGGTCTCTTCGAAGTAGCCGTCGCGTTTGTCGGGCCGGCAGTAGACGCACGCCAAATCGCATCGGTCCGTGAGCGAGAGGCGCACCGAGCGTGGGTCGGCGCGGTTCGCCTTCGGGGCGTCGAGGACGGGGAGCGCGCGCACCTTCATCCTCCGGACACGGGAGGGACGAGGGCGATGACGTCTCCTTCGTGGAGGGCCTCGTCCGGCTTGGCGAAGCGCTCGTTCTTCGCGATGCGGACCGAGCCCATACGCCCGCGGAGCTCGGGGTACTCGGCCTCGAGCGTGACGACGAGGTCGGCGACGGTGGGCGCACCGCCGGGCACGTCCAGGCTCGCCTCGGAGGTGCCGGCCAGATCGCGGGTGACGGCGAAGAAGAGGACGGACACCTTCATGGGACCTCCGCGTGAGGTTGCCCCGCGAGCACCTCGTGCGCGTGAGGGAGCAGATCGCACACGAGGCGCGCCCCGAGCGCCGCGGCCCGAGGGCTGCCCGGGACGGCGAAAATGAGAGTCTTTCCGCGGACTCCCGCCGTGGCGCGTGAGAGGAGCGCCCGCGGTCCGATCGCGTCCCACGAGATGCGGCGGAAGGCCTCGCCGAACCCGTCGAGGGGGCGATCGACGAAGGCGGTGAGGGTCTCGACCGTGACGTCCCGCGGCGCGATGCCCGTGCCTCCCGTCAAGACGACGGCGTCGTGGCCTTCGTCGACGAGGAGACCGAGCGCCTCGCGGATGCGGTCGGGATCGTCGGTCACGAGGCGGTGGGGCGTGAGGGAGAACGCCCCGAGACCCGCGCGCAGCGCCGCCCCCGATCGATCGTTGCCCTCGTGCCGCGTGTCGCTCACCGTCACCGTCGCGACCCGAAGCACGGTGCCGCTCGCGCTCGCGTGGGCATGGGAGTCTTGCGCGTGACCGTGGTGAGCGTGGTGGCCGTGAGCATGGTGAGCGTGGGCGTGGTCGCCGTGGCCCCCGGGGGCGCAACGCGCGTCGACCCAGCCGACCCAGGCGGTGCCGTCGGGGCCGTGCTCACGCTTCCAAATGGGGACGTCGGCCTTGATGCGATCGATGGCCTCGCGGCACGCCCAGAACGCGTCGGGCCTGTGCTTCGAGCTCGCCGCGCACACGACCGCGAGATCGCCCACGCCGAGCTCTCCGGTCCGATGCGCGACGGCGACGCGCACGCCCGGGCGCTCGGCCTCGATGGCCTCGGCGATGCGTCGCATCTCCGAGAGTGCCATGGGCTCGTAGGCGGAGTACTCGAGGAGCGTCACGTCGCGCCCTTCGTTCTCGTCACGCACGAGCCCCAGAAAAAGCGCCACCGCTCCGGCGCCCGCGTGCGCGACCTCCGCGCGGACGGCATCCACGGACAGCGGTTCGGCCGAGAGGAAGACCTTCATCGTGTGCCCTTTCGCGGTGCGCCCTTTTTCGTGCTCGCAGCGCGCGTGAAGACGCCGCTCTTGCCGCCCTCTTTGTGGAGCAGCGCGACCTCGAACGTCATGCCGCGGTCCTTGGCCTTGAGCATGTCGTAGAGGCAAAGGGCCGCGGCGCTCGCGGCGGTGAGGGCCTCCATCTCGACGCCCGTCTTCCCCTCGCACCGCACGCGCGTCGTGATGGTCGCCGAGGCCCTCCCTACCTCGACCTCGACCTCGACCTTGGACAGCGCGATGGGGTGGCACAAGGGTACGATAGTGCTCGTGTTTTTTGCTCCCATGATGCCCGCGAGGCGCACGGCCGCGAGCACGTCGCCCTTCGGCGTTTTGCCGTCACGGAGGAGCCTCGCCGTCGAGGCTTCCATGGTGACTACGGCGCGCGCCATGGCGAGGCGCGAGGTGACCTCCTTGTCGCCGACGTCGACCATGCGCATCGCGCCGCGTTCGTCGACGTGGGTGAGCTTCTCGGTCATAGACAGAGCTCCTCGAAGGGGTAGGTCTCGACGACGGCGCCTTCGTCGAGGCCGCGGCTCTCGCGGGGCACGACCACGAGCGCGTTGGCCACGCTCATGCCGATTCCGGCGCCGCTCGCTTGGTGTTTCACGGCTCGCGCGACGCGCTTCGTGCCTTCGGTCTCGACGCGTGCACGCACGAGCTCCATGCGTCCGGGCTCGTGGGCGAGCGCGTGCCCGAGAACGGCGGGCCGAGGGAGGGGCCGAGGCGCGAAGTCCCCCGCGAGCGCGCGCACGAGCGGGACGCCGAAGAGCCCGAACGTGACCATCGCCGAGGCTGGATTTCCAGGCAATCCGAGCACGATGGCGGCCCCACGCGAGCCGACCGCGAGGGGCTTTCCTGGCTTGATGGCGACGCGCCAGAAATCGAGCGTGACACCCGCGTCGGCGAGCGCGCCCTTGATGACGTCGTGGTCGCCCACGCTCACTCCGCCGATCGTGATCACGAGGTCGGCCGACGCGAGCGCCTCGTCGAGGGCCTTCGCGACGACGGCGCGATCGTCGGGCAAGGTCGCGCCTCGTGTGACCACCGCGCCCGCGCGCCGCGCCATGGTCGCGATCGCGATCCCGTTGCTCTCGGGGAGGGTCCCCGCGGGGCCTTCGCTCCCTGGGCTGCGGAGCTCGTCGCCGTTCGTGAGCACGGTGACCCGAGGGCGGCGCGCCACCGTGACCGCGCCGACGTCGCAGGTCGCCGCGAGGGCGAGATCGGCGGGGCCGAGCCTCGAGCCTCGCCGGAGCGCGACGTCCCCTACGCGAAGATCGCTCGCGCGGTAGCGTACGGCCGTGCCGACGGCGGGGCGCTCGGAGAACGATGCGCGCCCGGAGCTCACGGTCACGTTCTCTTGCATGACCACGGCGTCGGCGCCCTCCGGGAGCCTCGCGCCCGTGAAGATGCGCATCGTCGTCCCTCGGGCGAGCGGCGGCACGGGGTGACCCGCGCGGCTCTCGCCGTGGACCTCGAGCGACGCGCCGCCTTGAGCGATCGTCTCGGCGAGCACGGCATACCCGTCCATGGTCGAGTGATCGAACGCCGGGGTGTCGACACGCGCGGTCACGTCCTCGGCGAGGACTCTGCCGTCGGCGTCGTCGAGGGGGATGCGCTCGGCGGTCGGGCCCGTGCGCGTGGCTAGCGCGAGGAGGCGCTCCGTGGCGTCTTCGAAGGACAAAAGGGACATACGACGGCCGAGACCCTAGCACGACGCCGGCGCTCGTGAGGTGGCCGGGGCGAGCTCATCAAGACGTGCTCGCGCTCGGGAACGTGTCGACGTTCAGAGGTCGTCGTGGGGGAACGCGAGCACGTCCGCGATGGCCGTGCTCCCGTTCGCGAGGGCCGCGAGGCGGTCGAGGCCTATCGCGTTGCCCGAGCACGGCGGGAGCCCTCGAGCGAGCGCCTCGAGAAACCGCTCGTCGATCGGGTAGAGCGGGAGGCCGAGGGCCGCGCGCTGCTCGAGGTCCTTCTCGAAGCGAGCGCGTTGTTCGCCTTCGCACGTGAGCTCGCCGAACCCGTTGCACAGCTCGACCCCGGCGACGTAGAGCTCGTATCGCTCCGCAAGTGCAGGATTGTGCTCGGTTTTTCGAGCGAGTGAGGCTTGCGTCGCAGGGTAGTGCGTGAGGAACACGGCGTCGTCTCGTAGGGCGAGGCGGGGCTCCACGCGCTCGACGAGCAGCCGGTAGAACGTGTCCTCGTCGTTCGTCGCGAGCTCGAGCATCGCCTCTTCGTCGACGTCCGCGTACGTCGCGAAGGCCTCGGCCACGGTCATCCGCGCGAACGGCGGGCGCGTCGTGATGCGTCGCGCTCCGAGCCGCACCTCGCCTCCGGTCACCTTCGCGACGAGCTGCTCCGTGTCGCGCATGGTGTCGGCCATGGCGCCGGGGGCCCGATAAAATTCGAGGATCGTGAACTCGGGGTTGTGCCGTTCGCCTTGCTCGTCACGGCGGTACGCCCGCGTCACCTGGTAGAGGCGTGAGCTCGGCTCTCCGCGCGAGGCGCGCTCGGAGAGGAGTCGCTTCATCTGGTACTCGGGCGACGTGTGCAGGTACCGGTTCTTCGACGAGGTCGCGACCTCGAAGGCCGCGAGGTGCACGTCGAGCCCGGGCGAGGGCACGAGGCACGGCGTCTCGACCTCGAGGTACCCGCGCGAATCGAAGAACGCGCGCACGTCGGCGAGCACCCGCGCGCGCGCCTCGAGGCGGCCGTGACGCGCGCTCACGCCTCGAGGCCCCTCAAGATGATGTCGGCGAGCTGACGTGCGGCGCGGCCGAGCGCTCCTTGCTCCGCGCGGCCGAGCGCCCAGGTGAGCGCGATGCCATCGAGCGCGCCGAAGGTCGCCCTCGCGACGAGGCCCGGCGACACGTCCGAGCGAAACACACCTTCGGCCTGCCCCTCGGCCACCACCTTCGCGATCGCGTCGAGGTAAGCCATGAACCGAGGCGCGGCGAACTCCTTCATGAGCTTCGTCGACTGGCGCAAGATGACCGTGATCACCTCGGCGAGATCACGCTCGTCCTCGAGCAAGCCGAGCTGGAGCTCGATCACGGCGCGCAGCCGCTCACGCGCGTCCTTGCGGAGCGGGAGCTCTCGTTTCATGAACGCGAGCAGCTTCTCGACCCGGTCCTCGAAGAGCGACACGAGCAGCTCGTCCTTCGAGCGGAAATAGAGGTAGATCGTGCCGTCGGCGACACCGGCGGCCTTGGCCACCTCGCTGACGCGCGTCGCGTAGAAGCCGTTCTTGGCGAAGACCCGCACCGCCGCCGCGAGGATGCGCTCGCGTTTGTCCCCGCTCCTTCGGGGGCGCTCGGCCTCCTCTTTCGGGGGCGCCTTCGGGGCGCGAGCCTTCGGCTTCGGGGTGGCCCTGGCGCGCTTTCGCGTGGTGAATGACGATTCAGTCACTTCGTCGTGGGTACCAAAGCTCCGCCCGGGGGTCAACGCGCCCGGGGCGTCGGCCTCTTTGCTACCCAAGGCGCTTCGGGCAGCCGCGCGGCCTCAGCGGTGGGCGATGAGCCCGAGCACGTGGCTCGCGAACGAGGCGATCTCGTGGCCCATCCACGGCCCGACCATGACGAGCACGGCCCCGGCCGCGAAGAGGCGCGCCGCGTGCGGCACCGAGGCGTCTTGAATCTGGGTCGAGCCTTGGATCGCGCCCACGACCACGCCTACGGCCGCCACCGCCGCGAGGACCGGCGCGACCACGAGGAGCGCGAGGAGGAGCGCCGTGCGCGCCTCGCCGACGAGGGCATCGGCTGGCATGGGCTCAGTCGGTCGCGGCGTCGGCGGAGCCGTCGTTGCCTGGGCCCGCGTCGCCGCCGTCGGCCGGCGGGGAGCTCGAGTCGGTCCCACCGTCGCCGCCGTCGGTCGCGGGGGCATCGGTCGCCGCGTCGCCCGCGTCGCTCGGCGAAGGAGGGATGCTCGCGTCGCTCGAAGGGCTCTGGCACGCCGGCACGGTCGCCTGGGCGGGGTTCTGGGGGCAGCAGAGGTCGTCTTGTGCCCCGTTCAGGAGCGACTTTTGTTTGCAGACGAGCGGCGATTGGCAATCGTCGCTTCCGCCGTTCTCGCCGAGCGTGCTGCACCGCTGGCCTTCGGACTGGTTCGAGCAGGCTCCCTCGGCCACGGCGACGAGCGCGGCGAGGCCGAGGCCCACGAAGGCGAAGAGCGCCCGCACGCGCGAGGAGGCGAGCTTTCCCGACAAGGAAGCGTTCATGGCGCGGACCTTCGCATAGGAGCCGAAGGCTTGGCAAGGCGTGATGCCACGGCCTCCCTGGGCGTCAGCTGGGCTCGTCCGGGAGCACCGACGACGAGTCGTGGGACTCGTCGGGGCCTACCGCCAGCCCCTCGGCCGCCTCTCTCCGCCGCTTCTTGCGCTTCTCTTCCTTGGCTTCGACGGCCGCGCCGAAGAGCCTCACGTAGTCGATGGCGCTCGCGACCGAGAACACGAGCGACAGATAGACGAGGGCGCGGCCCACCTTGGCGAGATCGACGACGCCGAGGTCGACGAGCCCGAGGTAGTTCAGGCGGTACGGAAAGCCGACGAGAATGGCAATGATTCCGACCATTTGCAGCGCTGTTTTGGTTTTTCCCTCGCTGCCGGCGGAGATGACCACGCCTTCGCTCGCGGCCACGGACCGAAGGCCCGTGATGGTGATCTCGCGGCCGAGGATCAGCACGACCACCCACGCCGGGATGCGACCCAGCGGCACGAGCCACACGAGCGAGGCCATCACGATGAGCTTGTCGGCCAGCGGGTCCATGAACTTGCCGAGCACGCTCACGATGCCCATTTTTCGGGCGAGGTAGCCGTCGAGCGCGTCGGTGAGGGCGGCGAACGTGAAGACGAGCGCCGAGAAGAAGCACCCCCGCGGCGTGTTCGACTGGAGGAACCAGAGGCACAGCGGGATCATGAGGATGCGCGCGAACGTGATGAGGTTCGGCAGGTTCAGAGCGTCCTCGGCGAGCGAGCTCCTCCTCCGGCGCGGGGTCGTCTCGACGTGGGAGCTATCGGCGCGTGCCATGTGGATCTCCGTGCACGGCGGACGGCGAAGCGCCTCGGACCGTTCGGCGAGCGAGCGCATCGGCTCCTTCGCGTGGGGCGGACCCTAGAGCAGCACGAGAGACGGGGCAAGCGCGGCTCGAAGGCTCGTCTCGGCAGGGCGTTCGGCGCGGCATGAGCGTCACAGGCCCGAGACCAGCACGCTGCCCGAGCCCGTGAGCCGCAAAAGACCGTGGTGGGCGCCCGGCGCGTCGGCGGGGAGCACCGGGGCCACGTCGAGGTGCCCGAGCCAACCCACCACCACCTCTCGCCGGGCGACGACGGGGCGGTCGTGGGCGACCTCGATCGTGGCGATGGGGCTCTGCGCCTCGATGACGAGCGCCCCCGCTCCCGAGAACCGAACCGTGCGCAGCTCGGCGGAGGGCAAGACCAGCTTGTCGTTCTCGTACACGAGCCCGAGCTCGAACCCGAGCACGCGGTCCTCACGAAGCGTGCAAGGTACACCTTCGAGCACGAAGCTCGAGAGGACGTGGCCGGGCTTCGGACCGACGATGACCTGCCCGTCGCCGGCGAGCTCGACGAGGGGGCTCCCGAGGCCGCCGAACGTCTCCCCGACGGAGGCGCCGTCGCGTTTTCGTTCGAGAATTTTCGAGTCGAGCGCCCCGGTCATCGTCCTTATCGCCTCGAGGCGCGTGGCGAACGGCCGCGTGCGTGTCGGTCGCGCGATGACCGAGCCGTTGCCGTGCAAGGACACCGCGCCCTCGTCGCGCGGCACGAGCTGCGCGGCCTTCGCGAACTGCGACGCCGAGGGCGGAGGAAACACGCTCGCGGGGGCACGCACGCTCGGCGGCACCGCGGCATGGGCGACCTCGGCGGGGCGTGACGTCCAGGTGATCGACGGCTCGGACACGGGGACGGGCACACGCGACGGGGGCGCGACCAAGAACGTGTCGATGTGGGTGCCTGGTGGTGGAGGTGCGACGACCAGGGTCTGGCGCCTCCGGACGGGCTCGGCGAGAGACACGGGAGAGGCCATCGACGCGACCCCGCCGGGCGGACCATCGCGGGTGCTCGGAGGATGCCCTCCGAGCTCGATCGCGCGCCAATCTTCGACCTCGCGGCTGCTCGCGTGGGGCTCGGCGAGGGCGAAGTCGAGCTGTCCCGCGTCGAGCTCTTCGTAGGCCTCCTTGGCGAAGGCGCGCACGTCACGCGCGGGCTCGGACCCGAGGTTCGGCCGAAGGGCATCGGGCTTCGCGGCGGCGCGCTCCATCATGCGACGGGCGAGGTGGGCGTGACCGCTCTTCTCGAACGCCTGCTGCGCGCGGGCGTAGTCGCCGAGCCGCTCCAAAGCGAGCCCCAGGTAGCCCCACGCGCGAGGGTGGTCGGCATGGGCCGCGACCAGCGCCTCGAGCTCGTCGCGCGCGCGCTCGGGCTGACCGGTCTTCAGGTAACAGAGCGAGAGGTTCAGGTGGAGGGCCGGATCGTGCGGGCTCTTCTGGCGGAGGTGCTCGTAGATGGCGATCGCGCGGGGGTAGATGCCGATGCGGAAGTAGACGAAGGCGAGGAGGTCCTGGCCCTTCTCGTCGCCGGGTTTCCGCATGAGGGCTTGTTCGAGCTCCTCTTTGGCCTCGAGCTCGCGCCCGTCTTGGAGGAGCTCGCTCCCGCGGAAGAGATGGAAGAGGAAGTCCTCGTCGTTCCCGTCCCGGGGCATCTCGCCCTCGGCGTAGGGGCGCGGAGCCTGGTGCGGCTCGCGTCGTCGCCCATCGGCGGTCGCGTCTCGGGAGGACCCCATCGGATGGTCGAAAGCTTAGCCGCAATCCGGTCGTCGCGACGAGAAACCGCCACGGGGCCGACGTGTCACGCGCGCGCGGCGGCGCGCGAGGCGCGGAGGGAGGCTGCGGCGGCCACGAGCGCGCACGCGAGCACGAGCCACGACGCGCCACCGGAGAAGGCGCCCGCGCCGAGGCCGCCCATGAACGAGGCGCTCCCGGCGAGCTCGAAGAGGCCACCCCGAAAGACGGCGCGCGTCCCGAAGAGCCACCCGGCGTGGGCTCCGATGGCCGTGTACGCGGCGCGATCGCGGAGCCACAGGCACGCGGTGATGCCGCCCAACGTGCCGAGCACCGCCGCCTCGAGCACCGTGGCGCCGGGTTGACCGAACGCGAACGCGGCCTCGGCCGCCCCACACGCGACCACACGCAGCGCCGTCGACGCGATGCGCGAGGTGAGCTTGAGCACGAGGCCACGGAAGAAGAGCTCGTGCGCGACCGCGGTGGCCCCCGCGGAGACGAGCCCCGTCCCGAGCGTGGCGAGCACGAGGCCTCCGGGCTCGAAGTGAGCGCGGCCGAGCACGAAGGCCGCGAGGGCCGCGAGCACCGCCGCCGAGAGCCCCATGCCGACCCCTCGCAGCACGTTCTTCGTGCTCGAAGGCGCGGCCTCCTCGGGATCGTCGGCCCACGCGACGCCGAGCCGCGAGAGCCCGATCTCGGCGATGATGGCCTTCGCGACGACCGCGACGAGCCCGTACGCCGACAGGATGCCCCCCGCGAAGAGGGACGCGGCGAAGAAGAAGAGCCCTCCTGCGCCGATCTTGGCGACCCCCGACGCCGTCGTCGGATCGAGCGGCCGGTCGGCCGGGGGGGGCGAGGGGCTGCGTTCAGTCACTCGCTTACTCGAGCGTGACGAGCTTGGCGTTGGCCTCGACGGTGGCGCCCTCGGCGACGTGCACCTCGGCCACGGTGGCCGTGTCCTTCGCCTTCACTTCGTTTTCCATCTTCATGGCCTCGAGCACGAGCAGGGCCTGCCCACGCTCGACGGTGTCGCCGGGCTTGACCATGACGCGCACCACGCGGCCGGGCATGGGCGCGCGCACGCCCTTGTCGTTGCCGCCCTTCTTGGACGACTTGGCGGCTTCGGCGGCGCGCTGGCGTTCGCTCTCGACGCGCACGTACGAGCGATGCCCGCTCGCGATGGCCCCGAGCTCGGGGGGAGAGCCCTCGCACGTGAGGTCGACGACGCGGCCGTCGACGCGGATCGAGAGCACGTTGTCGAGCTTCACCACGTCGACGTCGACCTTTTGGCCTTCGAGGAGGACCTCGAGCGAGCCGTTCGGGAGCTCGCGCACGTCGACCGTTCGGGTGGCGTCGGGGGCCGCAGGATCGAGGGAGACGTAGTACCGCATCGCTTTCGACGGGTTTTAGCCGCTCACCGCCCGAAAGTCATCGTCATACCTCGAAGGCGACCTCGTAGGGGCGGGGAGCCCCGCGGGGGTCGGAGCGGAAGTGCGCGTGCCCCGTGCGGCCCACGTCGAGGGAGAGCACCACAGTGTCCCCGGCCGCGCCCGGGTCGAGCAGCGTCTCGGCGAGCACGCGTCGGAGGCAGTTCGGCCCGGGGGGAACGAGCCCGTCGAGCCCCGCGATCCTCGCATGGAGGGCGCGCCTCTCGCCCTCGGATCGACGACGCCCCCCGCGCCCGATGTCCCTCGCCAACCGGAAGGCCCGCGCGGGTCTCGCGCGGCGGAGCGCCTCGGCGAGCCCGAGCGCGAGCAGCACCTCGGCGATCGAGGCGTGAGGCTCCGGGAGCTCGACCGCCTTCGCGCTCCTCGTCAGCACGAGCCGGCCCGACGCCTCGACCGTCAAGGCGAGGCCCGCGCGCGCCGCCTCGTCTTCGAGCTCGGTGAGTGTAAAATACACGTGCCTCGCCTCGCCTCCGTAGAAGCGTGTCCCCGGCGGTGGCAGCCACCCGTCCTTCACGAGCCGCCGCGGGACGTCCAAAAGGAGCCTCCCGAGCGCAGGCGCGCCCTCGGCCACCTGGAGGTCGAGCGAGAGGGACCCCGTGTCTCCGAGCGACGCCGCGAGCTCCGCGAGCAGCGCGACGCGCTCGTGCTCGTGGAGCCTCGCCTCGAGCACTCCTTCTCGGAGCGCCGCGTTCGGGAAGGGGCTCGCGAGCGGGGCTCCTCGGCTCGCGCGCGCGGGCGGGCGGGCGAGGCCGAGCTCGAGGGCCGCTCGCGCCACGAACGCGGCTATTTCGTCGCTCGAAGGAAGTCGCACGACTCGTCGGCGAGGCAGCCGTGGGTCTTCGGGTGGCTGAGCGGATAGAGGTCGCGCGCGCCCGTCGCGAGGTAGCGCACGAGCATGCCCGTCGCGTGCGTGGCGTGGTCGAACGCGCGGCACGGATCGCCGTTCGTCCACACGTGGTAGCCCGTCGGATCGCCGTAGATCGTCATCACGGAGAGGAGCGGTGTGCTCGCCGTGTAGGCGCCGTCGGTGCCGGTCGCGGGCGAGCCGAGGAGCCTCGGTGCCCACGCCGCCCCGAGCGAAGGCGTGTCGGTCGCGAGGCGGGTCGCGTCCCGCGCGAGGCGCAGAGGCGAGAGTGTCCTCGGGGCGTCTTGCAGATCCCGCCCCTCGGAGAGCCAGTCGGCGTCGACGAGCGCCCTCGCGCACTGGCTCGCCTTGGTGGGGGCGCCGCAGAGCGCCGAGGTCTTTCGGTTCGTCGTGCACGTCGGGCCGGCCTTCGTGCGGCCGAGCCGCGACACGCCCTCCATGACCCACGCTTCGCGGAGCACCGTGTCGGGGGTTTTGTTTCCGAGCTCCGCGTACAAGGTGCGAGGTGTCGCGTACTCGGCGTACTCGGGCCGCAGATCGGCGGCCTCGGGGGTCATGAAGGGCAGGGCACCCGAGGCGCGCGCGAACGCGTAGCCCGTCGCGGCGGGGACGAGCGGGTCGCCCACCGTGTTCATCTCGGCGACGCCTCGCGGGGGGATGCGCGCCCCCGTCGGGTCGAGCCGCGGAACACGCGCATAGAGCGGCGCGTAGCTCACGGGATCCCCCGGATCGAGCGCGGCCTGCGTGAGGGCCAAGAGCCTCCTCGCCTCCTTCGAGCCGCGCCGGAGGCCGAGCCCCTCTTGTGGCGCCACGAGGTCCGTGCCGACGGGGAAGAACGTCCCTCGGAACTGCTGGCATCCGGTGCCCTCGGGCAGCTCGGCGCGCGCCACGGCCGCCTCGCACGTCTTGCTCTCGTCGCCCACTTGGCGGGGCTTTTTGCGTGGCTTCTCCCACGTGGTGATGCGTCTCCCAGGGATCGCGTCGGGCCGGAGCGCGCACGTCCCGTAGCTCGTCACGGCGTCCGCGCCACCGGCCGTGTAGACCTGGATGTCGAGGCGATCGCCTACGTTCGTGGGCAGCGGGGTTCGGAACCTCCCGGCCCCGTCGACGCGCGCGCAGCGGACCTCTTTCGTGGAGACGTTCGTCACGACGACCGTGCTCTTCTCGGGGAGCTCGGCCTCGGAGAGGCACGCGATCTCGAGCTCGCGCGTCGTGATGAGATCGTTCACGAGGATGCGCACGGAGCGCTCGGCCTCCGAGCAGGACGTGTCGTCCTTGCGGTCTTTTCCCGGGAGCGCGAGCACGATCGGGCCGAGCACCTGCTGGAGGACCGGGTCGGGCGTGAGCGTCGAGCGTGTGGCCACGTCGACGAGCCCGCCGCCTCCGCTGATGGACGCCGTGGCCGAGATCTCGTGGTCCACGGCGCCGTGCACCATCGCCAAGATGCCGCCGAACGAGTTGCCCGCCGTGGTGAGGGGCGCGCTGCCGCCCACGTCGGGGGTGCCGTCGCCGTCGAAGTCTCCCGCGAGGTTCGGTCTCCCGTCGCCGTCGAAGTCTTGGTCCGAGAGGTTCTTCCCGTCGAAGCTCCTGAGGAGGCGGGTCGTCTGCACGAGGTCGACGACCGACTGCCGGATGTTGTCGCGCGAGTGGAAGATGTGCGCGCTCCAGATGTACCCGCCCGAGTCGCGCGTGCCGTCCTCGTCAAGGTCGTGGGCGCGCCCCGAGGCGACGCCGTTCACCCACGGCACGATGCACTGCTCGCGGAAGATCGCCTCGGCGAGCTGCTCCTGCCCCGGCGTGAGCACGAGGCCGTGCCCCGGCATGTCGATGCCGATCATGGCGAGGCCCTGCTTCGCGAACGAGCCCGCGCGGAGGAGGATCTCGGCGCCGTTCAGGGTCGTCCCGTGCGACCAGGTCGTCACCGGGAAGGGCTGGGCGCGCCCCGGCTTCGCCTTCGGGACCGACAGCCAGAAGTGCACGGTGTCGCGCCGGACGCGACCCTTGCCCGTCGTGTAGTCGAGCTCGAAGCGACCGTCGGGGTCCTCCCGTGCCGGGTCTTCACCGAGAAAATAGGGCGACTCGAACGTCCCCAGCACGAAGTGATCGACCTCTTTCAGGCTCTCGAGGAGGAGGTCGGCCTCGGGCCCGGAGAGCCCGAAGAACTCGTCGATGAACTGGCGGAACTGAGGGAGGAGGGCGTCGAGCTTGGCGATGTACGGCCTCTTGAGGGCGCCTTGGCACGAGGGCGACTTGCGCGCGAGGTCGCGGGTCTCGTCGGTCTGCTCCCGCGCGAGGCCCGCCGCCTCGAACGCGCGCGCCTTCACGGGGAAGTCGTTCGCGAGGTAGGCGAACGGCCCACGGCCATGGAGACCGTCCCGAAGGAGGCGAAGATCCTCGGTCTGGGGGCCGGTCGTGAACGTCCACGCGAAGGCGACGTGCTCGAAGCCCGTTCCGGCCAAATCACCATAGTAATTCGCACGTTGCGGATCACCCAGGGCCGCGCCGACCTTGGCCACGGAGCCGCGCTGGGCCACGTGGTGCACGGCCTCGAACGGCGAGCGCACGGGCCTCTTCTGCGTGTCGCGGAGGCGATCGGTGAGCACGACCGCGTACTCGTGCTTCTCGCGGAGAGGCACCACGGGCCGCAAGATGAGCGTGTCGGTCTCGCGCTCGTAGAAGGTGAGAAGCTCGTCGATCGTCCGGGTTTTGTCGGTGGTCGTGCGCTTCTGGGGCCAGGTGTTCGGGTGGTCGACGATGCCGTCGAAGTCCGTATCGAGCGCCGGATCGTACTGCCCGGGGAGGAGGCCTGCGCCCTCCTCGCGGGTCTCGAAGAGGAGCGCGCTCTCCGACCGGTGAGGGTCGTTCGGCCAGTAGAGATCGGGGTTGACGATCGTCGCCGGGAAGAGGCCGTTGCCCGTCTCGATCGGCACGGGGAGCCCGGTCTCGAGGTCGATCACGTAGAACGGATCGTTCGTCGGATCGAAGTCGTCGCCGACGGTGCGGGCGACGACGTCGTCGAGGTCGATCGCCGGCAGGCGCGCGTCGATGCCCGGGGGCTTCTCGAACGAGACCGAAATCGGCGCGAACGTGCCCCATCCCTCGAGCGAGCCGAACCCTCGCCGAGAGAGGGACTCGAACGTCGTCGGGGCGACGAGGCTCACGTTGATGCGGCGGCCGGTGCGGCTCGTCGGATCGGCGAACGTCGCGGTGTCGTTCGGGATGGGGATGTCGGGCAAGGGGCGCTTCGTGAGATCGAAGACGACCTTGGGCCCGTCCCCCGCGGGGGTCTTTCGGAGGCCGTCGGGGATGGTGTCCATCGCGCAGCCGGGCGCGAGCGTCGCCACCGAGAGCATGGTGACGAGGGCGAGGATCGAAGCGCGCATCGCAGGGCAGCGTAATGGATGGCGTGCGAAGCGCGAACGCCTTTCGGGCCTGGTCGCCCCGAGCGCGGCGCATGGCCGCCTCAGCGCGCCGGGGAGAGCCTCGCCAACGTGGCCTCGACGAGCGCACTGTCGGTCTCGGGGGTCGTGCCGAGGGTGAGCGCGGGCGGCAGCGTGACCCCGACTTTTCGGGCGAGGTAGCGGACGCACGCGAGCTCGGCCGACGACAGCCTCGCCGTCCGCTCGAACGCGAGGGCGGCGACCCGGTACGAGACCTCGAGCGCCCCTTCGTCGTCGCCCGACGCCCTCTCGACACGCACGTCGACGGCGACGGCGAGGTGCCTCACGATGCCACGCACGAGGGCCGCCCGCCTCCGCGCCGCACGCGCTTCGGGCCGCTGATGCAGGGAAAAGTGGCGGTTTCGTGAGTAGACGCCGGGCGCCACCGCCATCGCGACCGTGAGGGTCTCGGCGACGAGCGCGGCCTCCGGCATGGTGGGTCCCAAGACGCCCGCTCCTACGCGCCCGCCGCGGAGGGCCCGTCGCCCTGGGCCTCGAGCATGGCCGCCTGACGGTGCGTGCGGAGCGCCGTCACGAGCTCCTCGAGCTCACCCATCATCACGCGATCGAGCTTGTGGAGGGTGAGCTGGATGCGGTGGTCGCTTACGCGGTTCTGTGGGAAATTGTAGGTGCGAATCTTCTGGCTGCGTTCGCCGGTGCCGACCATGCCACGTCGCTCGGCGCTCACCGCGGCGTCGCGCTTCTCGCGCTCGATGTCGAGGAGTCGGCTCTTCAGCACCTTGAGGGCGCGTGCCTTGTTCTTGAGCTGCGAGCGCTCGTCCTGGCATTTGACGATGAGGCCCGACGGCTTGTGGAGGATCTGCACGGCGCTGTTGGTCGTGTTGACGCCCTGCCCACCGGGGCCACCGCTCGCGGCGATGCTGATCTCGAGGTCCTTGTCGTCGATCTGCACCTCGACGTCGTCGGCCTCGGGGAGCACCGCGACCGTGGCGGTCGACGTGTGGATGCGGCCCTGGGTCTCGGTCGCGGGCACACGCTGGACGCGGTGCACTCCGCCCTCGAAGCGCATGTCCGAGTACACGTCCTTGCCGGAGAGCATGAAGATGCACTCCTTGTAGCCGCCCGTGCTGCTCTCCGAGAGCGAGATGACCTCCATTTGCCACCCGCGCGTCTCGGCGTAGCGGGCGTACATGCGGAAGAGGTCCGCGGCGAAGAGGGCTGCTTCTTCGCCGCCCTCGCCGGAGCGAATCTCGACGATAGTGTTCTTCTTGTCGTCCGGATCCTGCGGCAGGAGGAGCACCTCGAGCTCGCGCTCGAGGGCCTTCTCTTCGGCCTCGAGCTCCGGGATCTCGAGCTCGGCGAGCTCACGCAAATCGGGGTCCGCGAGGGCCTCGCGATCCTCGACGAGCTTCCGCTTCACCTCTTGATAGCGGCCGAACGCGAGCGCGATCGGCTCGAGGTCGGCGCGCTCTCGGTTGAGCTTCGCGAGGCGCGTACGGTCGGCGAGCACGTCCGGCTGGCAGAGGAGCTCGTCCATGTCGCGGTAGCGCCGCGTGAGATCGGCCAATTTGTCGAGGGGGAGCATGACGGAGGCCGTGCGCTTAGCAGAGAACGCCGCTCAGGACGCGGGGTTTCGCAAGTGGTCCTGGGCGTAGAACTCTTCGTACGTCGCGAAGCGCACGTCGTCCGTCGTGGCCGGCGTCTCGCCCTTCTCGCGGAAGAGGGTCGCCTTGAGCGAGGCCAGCGCGATCTCGAGCTGGGCGTCGTCGGGCTCGATGGTGGTGATGCGCTGGACGAGGAAGCCCGGCACGAGCACGACGCGGAGCGGGCCCGTCGTGAAGTACCGCGCGAACACCCGCTGCATCTCGAAGGTCAGCGCCGCGAGCACGGGGACGAACGGCAATTTCACGAGGAAGAACAAGATGTTGTCGGCGATGGCGCTTCCCGTGTGGATCTTGGGCACGAACGAGCCGACGGCCGTGAAGACGATGACCGACACGATCGCCACCATCACGAGGAAGGTCGTGCCGCAGCGCGGGTGGAGCGTCGTCTTTTTGCGAGCGTTCTCGACGGTGAGATCCTCGCCGGCCTCGTAGGTGCTGATCGTCTTGTGCTCGGCCCCGTGGTACTGGAAGACGCGGCGAATGTCGGGGACGCGCCGAATGAGCAGCATGTAGCCGATCACGATCGTGAGCTTCATGACGCCGGTGATCGCCTGGAACTTGGGCGACGTGACCTCGAGGTCGAGGTGGAGGCCCTTGTTGAGCAGCGCGGCGACGAGCTGCGGGAGCGCGACCATGAAGAGCACCATCACGGCCAACATGAGGCCCGGGCCGCTCTTCTTCCCGGATCCGGTCTCGGCTTCGGGGGCAGGGGCCGGGGCAGGGTCGGCCTCCGGGTCGTTCGTCGCGAGGAAAAAGAGCGTGGCCCCGAGCGCCGTGAGCACCTGCGTGACCTTGGCGGCGGCCTTCGATGCGGCCGATTTTTCGGCGTTCTCGGCGTCGATCATGTCGGCTTCGGCGGCCTCGGCCGAGAAGCGGAGGGCCTCGCCGCCGAGCCGGAGGGACTCGACGAGCGACGCCACACCACGGACGAGCGGCAGACGGGCGACGCCGTTCTTCGGATCGGGGACGGCGCGCTCGCGCACGTGCAGGCTCCCGTCGCGTCGCCGCACCACGATCGCGAACGAGTGGGGCGCGCGCATCATGACGCCCTCGAGCACGGCTTGGCCGCCGATGTACGGGCGCGCGGGGGATCCGGACGGAGCGGTGACGGGAGAGCCGGAAGGCGAAGGTGTCGTCGAGGTCGGCATGAGCCCTCCCACTATATGTCGCAACAGGGGCGGCACGCGAACGCTTGGCGGCGCGCACGTCGCCATCGACGAACGGCGAACGCCCCACGCGCCCGCCTCCGTCGAGCCCCGGAGACGCCCCGACCCGAGTCTCTGTGGTTGCGCTTAAGTGGCTGGAAGTATGTGACATTTGTCCCTTCTTGCGGGTGGGCGAGAGCGTGCTCGGGCGGTGGACAAGGGCCCCGCTTCGCGCTACCGGGGCGAGATGCTCGGCCTCCGGCCCCTCCCTCGAACGCTCGAGGCCTGCCTACGCGACATCGTGAGCCCCCGCATGGAGGCCCGCGCCGAGGCGAGCGAAGAGCTCGGCCGTCACCTCTCGGGGGGCGTCGACGAGGCCGTCCGCGCTCGAGGTGTCGCGGCGCTCGAGAAGGCCCTCGGCGACACGCACCCCGCGGTACGGTCGCGCGCGGCCACGGCGCTCGCCGACGCGCAGGCGGTCACGGCGCTCCCGAAGCTGCTCGTCGCGGTCGAGGACGACGACGCGTTCGTTCGCCAAATGGCCCTCTCCGCCCTCGGAGAGCTCGGCGACCGCCGCGCCGCGGCCAAGCTCGAGAGGGCGCTCTCCGACACGCGCCCCGAGGTGCGGTACCAGGCCGTCATCGCGCTCGTTCGTGTCGCTCCCGAAGAGGCGGCTCGCGCGATCACTCGCGCCCTCGGCGACGACGATCCGGCGGTGCGGCACATCGCCCTCCGCCTCGCCGAGGACGACATCGAGCGCGGCCGAGAGCCGTCTCCCGAGCACCTCCGCGCGGCCGAGCGACTCCTCACCGACGAGCACCCCGACGTCTCGGTCGCCGCGGCCATCCTGCTCGCGCGCGCGCGCGGCGCATCGCTCCCCGAGAAGGCCCGCGCCGTGCTGATCGCCGTCGTTCGAGGCGACCTCCGTGGAAAGGTGGGCACCGAAGAGGAGCAGGGCGCCATCGAGGCCTGCGGCGAGGCCGCGCTCCGTGAGGCCATCCCCGCCCTCGAGACACGCGCGTACGGCCTCATGCGCCTCGTCCGCCAGACCTCCGAGGCCCACGCGAAGAGCGCGCTCGCCGCGCTCGGTCACGCACGCGCCACGTCCGACCTCCTCGCCGAGCTCGGCGCGTCGTCCCCCGAGGCCCGCGCGCGCGCCATCGTGGCCGTCGGTCGCGCGCGCCTCGAAGCGGCGAGAGGCAGGCTCACGGCCCTCGCGAACGAGCCGGCGACGCGCGATCTCGCCGAAGAGGCCCTGGCTCGGCTCGCCGACCGAGCGCGCCCCGAAGGTTCGTCCGAAGGGAAGGCGTAGGCGTGCGGGTCCTTCGGCTCCTCCTCACGGTCGAGGCCGTCGCGGTCGCCATCTGGCTCGGCGGCGTGGTCGTCGTGTCGGCCGTCGTCGCCCCGGCGGTCTTCGGCATGGTGCCCGCGCCCGCCTCGGCGGACGCCATGGTGGTCGTCTTCGAGCGCACCTCGCGCATCGCCATGACGGCGTCGGTCCTCGCCCTCTTGTGCGAGGTCGCGGCGTCGCGGCTCCGGCCCCAGGTTGGGCTCCACGATCTGGCCCGGGCGTCCGTGCTCGCGCTCATGGCGGCCTTTGCGATCGCCGAGGGTGCCGTCTTCACGCCCCGCATCGCCGACCTGCACCGGCAAGGCGCCATCCGCGGGGACGGCCCCCTTGGTGAACGTATGGAGAGCGCCCACACGGGCGCCGAGATCGCCGAAAAGGCGCAGTTTGCCCTAGGGATCGTCTTCTTCGGGCTCCTCGTCGCGCCCGCCCCGCCGCCGCCATCGCCCGCGGGCGCTCCGGTCGCGCCCGGCCCCGAGCCTGAAGGTCCGCCGCCCGAAGAGGACCCCTCGACCGAGCCGCCGCAGGGGGAGCCGCCGTCGACGGGTACCTGAGCGGGTTGGCACGGATCCCGCTTATAGAACCCCTCGAGGCGCCGCTCTCCAGGGGCCTCACCGCGATGCCCGGGTCCTCGGGGCGGCGCGGTCGGCGACCGAGGACGAATTCTCGCAGAAAACGGAGGCGATCGGGAGTTGACGGTACGGCGTTAGGAAACTGTCGCCCTGCCAACGACGCCATACCCGACCGCACCATGCAGGAGACGCCTCGCGTCAAGGGCATGCGGAGTTGACGAAGACGATTTCGACGAGTAGAACGCCGCCCGCCAGGAACCGTGAAGGGTTTCACGAGCTCAACGTCGAACGCCCCAGGCCCAGTCCCGGGGAAACCGTTCGGCCGGGGTTCTTGTTCCAGGTACTCCGGTTTTTCCGGTTGGGCGTTCGAGGAATGGGGAATGGCTTGCGGGTCACTCCCGCGAAGGCAGTAGGTAGGAGGCATAGAATGTTCAAGAAGATCATTGGGCTCGTGGGACTCGCGGGCATCGTTGCGGTGGGCGCGGGCGTGGGCTGTACGGTCACGACGACCGAAGTGACGAGCGACGGCGGCGGCACGTCGACGGAGGCTTCGTCCACGGCGACGACGCCGAAGCCGGACGGCGGCAACAAGGATGCGGCCCCGGCCACGTGCTACGACGAGGAGGCGGCTCTCGCCCTCCAGGGTGTCGCGCCGACGAAGGGCAGCGGCAAGTGCGGCGCCGGCAAGATCGCCGAGTTCAAGGCCGCGTGCCTCGGCGCCGGCTCGAACTGCCAGGCGTTCATCGACGCGAACAAGGACTGCTCGCGCTGCATCATCGGCGGCCTCCAGGGTGACGACCCCAAGACCACGCCGATCGGCGCGCTCATCCCGGTCTCGGAAGACAGCGTGTCGCCGAACACGGCGGCGTGCGCGGCGATCGTCATCGGCAAGCCCGAGTGCGCGGTCAAGCTCGCCGGCCAGGTCACCTGCGTGGCTTCGGCCTGCTCGACCTGCGAGGACGAGGCTTCGGACACCGAGTGCTCGAACACGGCCGCGGCCGGCATCTGCAAGAGCACGGTCGACGAGGCCTGCAACAAGGCCGTCAACGACGCGGCGTCGCAGTGGCAGGCCACCTGCCGTGGCGCGAACTTCGACGAGGGCTACGCCAAGGTCGCGGAGTTCTTCTGCGGCGGCGGCGGCGGCACGGACGCCGGCACCGACTGATCGAAGCCAAGGCCCAAGCCTCGCTTGGCCCTGCTAGGTCGCGGGCGCACCTCCCTCGGGGCGTGCGCCCGCTCCCTTTTTTGTCCCTTCTTGTCGCGCGTCCCTGCGCGACCCGGAATGTTTTCGAGTCGGCCCCGTTCCGCTATGAAAGGAAACGCCATGACCCTCCTCGTCCGCGCGATGCTCGTCGGCTCGTTCGTCTCCGTGCTCTCGGGCTGCAGCTCGTGCTCCAAAGAAGAGGCCCCGAAGCCCTCCGAGCCCGCGCCATCGGCCGAGCCGTCGAGTGTGTCTCTCGTCGGGCCGAAGATGAAGGCCCCCGCACTGAAGGGCGTGATGGCTGGGCACGACGGCGGCGCCATGAAATCGGGAAACTGAGGCCGTTCACGCTCCGCAAGGGCCGCTAAGCGATTGGCGGTCCTGTTCTTGCTTTGGTGGTTCCTCGTGGTCGTGCAGGGCACGACGAAGCCGGAAGGAGCACCCCACGACGGGGTGCTGGGCCGACCGGCGAGGAGGATCTGCCATGATGAAGAAGACTCTCGGGATCGCCGCGCTCCTCGGGGCGACGGCGTTGGGTATCGGTGTAGGTTGCACGGTCGCGCCCGCGGACCCTGCGGACGCCTCGGCGCCGGAGACGGGCCCCACGTCGACGGGCTCGGTCATCCGTGACTCGGGGTCCGACGTGAAAGCGCCGGCGACGTGCTACGACGAGGAGGCGGCGCTCGCCCTCCAAGGCGTGGCTCCGACGAAGGGCAGCGGCAAGTGCGGCGCGGGCAAGATCGCCGAGTTCAAGGCGGCGTGCCTCGGCGCCGGCTCGAACTGCCAGGCGTTCATCGACGCGAACAAGGACTGCTCGCGCTGCATCATCGGCGGACTCCAGGGCGACGACCCCAAGACCACGCCGATCGGCGCGCTCATCCCAGTCTCGGAGGACAGCGTGTCGCCGAACACGGCGGCATGCGCGGCGATCGTGATCGGCAAGCCCGAGTGCGCGGTGAAGCTCGCCGGCCAGGTGACGTGCGTGGCTTCGGCCTGCGCGACCTGCGAGGACGAGGCTTCGGACACCGACTGCTCGAACAAGGCGGCGGCGGGCATCTGCAAGAGCACGGTCGACGAGGCCTGCAACAAGGCCGTCAACGACGCGGCGTCGCAGTGGCAGGCCACCTGTCGTGGCGCGAACTTCGACGAGGGCTACGCCAAGGTCGCGGAGTTCTTCTGCGGCGCGGGCGGCGGCAGCGACGCGGGCACCGACTGACGCGAGCACGTCACCAGCGTCGTGCGAGGCGGGCACGCTCTTCGGGGCGTGCCCGTCGCCTCGTGCGCCGTCTGACACCCCGATCCCGTACCGAGGTCCCCGAACCTCGCCGCACGGAGCCGTTCTTGCTTGCGCTTTTTTCCCGACGTGACATGTCACGGCGCTTCGAGTGTGCGCACGACCGAGTGGCCGTGGCCGATTGGACGAAGAAGGAGTCGATATGAAGAAGGCACTTGGGATCGTCGCCCTCATGGGCATCGTGGGCATGGGATTCGGGATCGGCTGCACGGTCGAGAACGTCACCGCCGACGGCGGCACCGACGCTGCCACGGCCGACGCCACCGCTACCGCCACGGGCGACGCCGCCAAGCCCCGCACCGACGGCGGCGGCCCGGCGAGCTGCTACGACGAAGAAGGCGCGCTCGCGCTCTCCGGTGTGGCCCCCACGCGCGCCCCGGGCAAGTGCTCCGACGCGCTCATCACCGAGTTCGACCAGAAGTGCCTCGGCTCCGCGGCGAACGGCTGCGAGGCCTTCATCGACGCCAACAAAGACTGCTCGCGCTGCCTCATCGGCGCGCTCCAGGGCGACGACGAGAAGACCGTGCCCGTGCCCGCGCTGCTCTCGATCAGCGACGACGCCGTGGTCCCGAACACCGCCTCGTGCGCGGCGCTCGTCATCGGTCGCCCCGACTGCGCGCTGAAGCTCGCCATCCAGGAGACCTGCCTCGTGTCGGCCTGCGCCGTCTGCGAGGACGACGCGACCGACACCGCCTGCCGCAAAGAGGCCGAGGCCGGCATCTGCAAGACCGTGGTCGACGCGGCGTGCACGCAGGCCATCGAGTCGCGCGCGGCCGAGTGGCAAGCGCTCTGCTCGGGCGCCGACTTCGACGCCGTGTACCCGAAGGTCGCGCGTGTCATGTGCGGCGGCTCGCCCACCGACGCGGGCGGCGGCGGCTGATCGTCCCTCACGCTCGACGCACCGAGGCGCAGCTCCTTCGAGCGGCGCCTCGTTTTCTTTGTTTTTCCTTAATGATATCAGTGGATTGGGTCGGTGTGTCGGTGCCTGTCGGCGTCCGCGTGTGACGCGCCATGGCGGCGTCTTTCGGTCGCGCGGAACGCTCAAGGTTTGGTAAGCCGGAGCCTATGAGCGACGACGTGGCGAAGGACCTCGGCCTCACCCGTGTGCTGAACGACGACGGCACGGCCGACCCCGGGGCGGCGCCCATCTCGGCGGACGTGCTCCTGCGCGGCTACCGCGAGATGCGCCGGCTCCGCCTCATCGACGCGAAGATGATCCTCCTGCAGCGCCAGGGGCGCGTGGGCTTCTACGGCGCGTGCACGGGGCAAGAGGCCGTGCCCATCGCCGCGGGGCTCGTGCTCGCCGAGAGCGACTGGGTGTTCCCCGCGCTCCGCGAGCAGAGCGTGATGCTCGTGCGCGGCTTTCCGCTCACGCAGTTCATCGCGCAGGTCTTCGGCAACTCGGGCGACGTCCAGAAGGGGCGCCAGATGCCGAGCCACCACTCCGGGCGGAGCGTGAACCAGGTCTCGTGGTCGTCGTGCATCGGCCCTCAGGTGCCGCAGGCCGTGGGGACGGCGTGGGCCATGAAGCTCCGGAACGAGGCGAACAAGGCCGTCTCCATGGGCTTCCTCGGGGACGGCGCGACGAGCCAGCCCGACTTCCACAACGCGATGACGTTCGCGGGCCTCTACCGCGTGCCGGCGGTGATCGTGTGCCAGAATAACCACTGGTCGATCAGCGTGCCGACCCACAAACAGACCGCCGCGAAGACGATCGCTATCAAGGGGCGCGCGTACGGTGTGCCCTCGGTGCGTGTCGACGGGAACGATCTGCTCGCGATGGTGAACGTGCTCGGCGAGGCCGTGGCGCGCGCGCGTCGCGGCGAGGGCCCGACGTTCGTCGAGGCGCTCACGTACCGCATCGGCGCGCACTCCACGAGCGACGACCCCACGCGCTACCGCGACGAAGCCGAGGTCGAGGCGTGGCGAAAGAAGGACCCGCTCGACCGCCTGCGCAAGCACCTCGTCGTGCTCGGGCTCGTCGACGACGCGAGCGACGCGGCCCTCGAGGCCGAGCTCACCGCGCAGATCAACGCGGCCGTGAAGGAGGTCGAAGAGCTGCCGCCACCCGACCGAGAGACGCTCTTCGACGACGTCTACGCGGACCTCCCGTGGCACCTCCGGGAGCAGAAGGCCGAGCTCATGGCCTCGCCGAAGGCCCCCGCGCACGGTGGATGACGCGGCCGCCGAAACGTTGGTATGACCGTGCGGCCATCGTCCGGTCGAGCCTCGTCGGGCTCGCCGGTTGGCCCTAAGAACGCGACAAGAGGCTTGGAAATCATGGCGAAGAAAGAAGTCGATGCGGTGGTGATTGGTGGTGGCCCGGGCGGCTACGTCTGCGCCATTCGCCTGGGGCAGCTCAAGCAGAAGGTCATCTGCGTCGAGAAAGAAGAGGTCGGCGGCGTGTGCCTGAACTGGGGCTGCGTGCCCTCGAAGGCGCTCATCTCGGCCAGCCACACGTACGAAAAAGCCAAAGAATCCGCGCATATGGGCATCGCGATCGACGGCATCCGCCTCGACGTCGACAAGATGCAGGACTGGAAGGGCGGCATCGTCAAGAAGCTCACCGGCGGCATCCGGGGCCTCTTCCGCGGCAACGGCGTCGAGCTCGTGATGGGCACGGCCAAGGTGAAGAGCCCGACCACCGTCGAGGTGACCCTGCCCGACGGCACCGTCGACACGATCGTCGCGAAGCACATCGTGATCGCGACGGGCTCGTCGACCATCGAGATCCCCACCTTCAAGTTCGACGGCAAGAAGATCATCGGCGCGCGAGAGGCCGTGAGCCTCCGCGAGGTGCCGAAGCGCCTGCTCGTCATCGGCGGAGGGGTCATCGGCCTCGAGCTCGGCAGCGTCTACCAGAAGCTCGGCTCCGAGCTCACCGTGGTCGAGGCGACGCCCGCGCTGCTCCCTGGCGTCGACCCGGACGTGGTCCAGGTCGTCGAGAAGAAGCTCGTCAAACACGGCGCCAAGATCATGAAGAGCACGAAGGCGCTCGGCTACACGACCAACGCCGACGGCTCGCTCACCGTGAACGTCGACGTGGGCGGCAAGACCGAGTCCGTCGTGACCGACGTGGTCCTCGTCGCCGTGGGCATGCGCCCGAACGGCGCGGGCCTCGGCCTCGAGGAGATCGGCGTCAAGGTGGAGCGCGGCTTCGTCCCGTCCGACAAGGTCGGTCGCACCAATGTGCCCAGCATCTTTGCCATCGGCGACGTGTCGGGTGTCCCGATGCTCGCGCACAAGGCGAGCAAAGAGGGCGAGGTCGCCGCCGAGGTGATCGCGGGCCACAAGGCCGAGAAAGACTGGGTCGGCATCCCCGGCGCCATCTTCACCGACCCCGAGGTCGCCACCGTGGGCCTCACCGAGACGCAGGCCAAAGAGAAGGGCCTCAACGTGCGCATCGGGAAATTCCCCTTCGCCGCGCTCGGTCGCGCCATGGCCGTGAACGAGACCGAGGGCTTCTTCAAGGTCGTCTCCGACGCCGAGTCCCACAAGGTGCTCGGGGTGCACATCGTCGGCCCCTCGGCGACGGATCTCATCAGCGAAGGCGCGCTCGCCCTCGAGATGCACGCCTTCCTCGAGGACATCGGGCTCACCATCCACCCGCACCCGACGCTCGGCGAAGGCCTCATGGAAGCGAGCATGGCGGGCCTCGGTCACGCGATCCACGTCCTGAACCGCTGACACTCCCCACCATCGAAAGACGAAGGCCCCGGCGCTGTGCGCTCGGGGCCTTTTCGTGGGCGCTCGTCCCGCCGTGCGGGTAGGGAAACGGCTACCTACGGCCCTTGAAGCCCATCATGCCTTGCACGACGGACTCGCTCGCTTCGGCGATCTCGCTCTGCTCTCGCGCGCGATCGGCGCAGTCCTCGCAGAGCTTCTTGGTCTTGCCGTCGACCTTGACGGACACGAGGCTGTCGGCCTCCTCGCCGCACGCCTTGCAGACCGCCACGGTCAGCCCTCCTTCGAGGGGACGGGATCCATGGTGCTCGGAATGTCGGGCAAGGTCTCGCTCGGAGCGCGCATGCCCTGATCCCAACCCTGCACGATGGTCTCGAGAGAGTCTTTGACGAACTGATCGAAGTCGACGGGCCGCCGCTGCGCGGTGACGAGCGTGCGAAGGTCGGCGTCGAACGAGAACGTCGTGTCTTTGGCGCCGGGGACGAACGCGACGATCGCGAGCGCTTGACGGTCGAGACGGAACCTCAAGACGGACTCTCCGATGCGCAGCCAGACGTCGTCCCCCGTGACGCTGCCGGCGAGCGGGAGCGCGTGGGCCCGGCCGAGCTCGAGCACGTAGGTGACCTCGCTCCGCGCGCGACCGAACGCGATCTCGAGCGTGGTGCGAGCGTCGAGGGCGAGGGAGGGGGTGCCTTTGTCGCCGAGGAGCTTCGTGGCAAGGCGCTTTCGCCAATCGTCCATGGGGGGTTCCGCCGGTGTGAGGGGGCCACCTGGCCCGTGCCTTGGCCGAAGCATAGCAGCCCTTCGAGTGCCAACCGGTCACAAACGCGATCCCGAGGCGCTACAGGCCCCTTGGGGAAAGGGCCCGTCTTGCCGTAGCATCACGGTAGGCGCCGTGGCTTCGCCCCGCGAGGCTGCCGTCTCGACGCATCGAAAGGACCTCCGGCATGGGCATCTTCGACCGCATGGGCAAAGTCATCTCGAGCAACATGAACTCGTTGCTCGACAAGGCCGAGGACGACGAGAAGCTGCTCGAGCTCAACCTGGAGGACATGGCCGAGCAGCTGAAGCGCGGTCGCCAGGACGTCGTGAGCGCCGTGGCCGCCGAGAAGCAGCTCCGCAAGAAGTACGACGACCTCACCGCCGAGGTCGAGAAGTGGGACAAACGCGCGGAGCTCGCCATGAAGGGCGACGACGAGGCGCTCGCGCGCGAGGCGCTCAAGCAGAAGAAGCGCGTCACCGCCGAGGCCGAGACGGTCGATCGCGCTCGTGTCGAGCAACGCGACACGGCGCTCAAGATGAAGGCGGAGCTCGAGCGCATGGAAAAGAAGCTCGAAGAGCTCAAGCTGCGCAAAGGCTCCATCGCCGGAAAAGCGAAGCAGGCCCGCTCCGAGGAGCTCGGGGCGCGCGGTGGGTCGAGCGCCTTCCAGAGCTTCCGCGAGCTCGAGGACCGCATCGACGACCGCGCCGCTCAAGGCAGCGCGATGGCCGAGGTCGAAGAGGCGCTCGGGACCGGTCAGAAAGACGATCTCGAGGCCAAATTCCGGGACCTCGAGTACTCGCTCGACAAGGGCGGGAGCAAAGAGAAGGGCGGCGATCCCGAGCTCGACGCGGAGATCGCGGCCCTGAAGAAGCGCGTGAGGGTGTGAGGACCGCGATGCCGGTTCGCGAAGCCCCCGAGACCTCCCGTTGAGCCCGATGTCCTGCACGTGGTGGAGGCCCCGTGGCCGATAAGCTCGTTCTTTGTTGTCGGCTCCCCGGGGCCGGGATGCCTGCGCGCGGGCGCGGGTACCTCGAGCGCGCGCGTGCCATCATCGTGCGCGCCGAAGCGAGAGGAGCGTCTCTCGTCGCGTGGGGGAACGCGCGCCTCTACTTCGCGTTCGATCCGCTCTCGATCGACGACGTCGTGGCGCTCGTCACGAAGCCGGGCGAAGAGGGGCGCCCCGGCGAGGAGCGGTTCGCGTTCGGTGTGGCGCAGGGCTCCCTCGAGCTGCTCGAGTCCGACGGGTCTCGCGCCGATCTCTCGTGGGGGCACGCGCTCGTCGCGGCCGGCGCGTTGGCGATGGCGGCACGCCCGGGGCAGGTGCTCTTCGCGGATCGGGTGAAGGCCGTGCGCTCCGGAGACCTCGTGCTCCGCGGTGGGCGCTACGCCGAAGAGGCGGGCCTGCGGATCCGGGGCCTCTTGCTCGACGAACGCCAGCCGTGGAAGCGCGACGCGATCACCTCGCTGTCGAGGCTCGTCGAGCCTGCGCTCGAGGGCGCCGAGGGCGACTCGAACCTCGTCGTAAAACCGGGTGGTTACGCGATCTTGCATGCGGCTCGGGGGCTCGGTGGGTCGCGCCGGCTCCGCGAGCTCGGGTCGCTCTATGGTGGGCGCGCGCTCGTCGTGCGGCCCTCGGGTGGAGGCAACGAGCCCCTCGGGGCGCTTCGCCGCGCCGTGGCCCTCGAGGTCGCGCGGGACCTGCCTCCGGCGCTCGCCGCGCACGCTTCGGCGCTCGAGTCGCTCCTCTCGGCCGAGCCTCTCTCTCTGGAGGTCGCGCAAGACCTGGTGGTGGCGCTGCTCGCCCCGCGCGCGGGTGGTGATGCTCCCGGAGTCGTCCTCGTCGACGACGCGGAGCTCGTCGATCGCGAGACCCTCGAGGTGCTCGGGGGAGCCGTTCGTGCCGGGCCACTCCCCGCGGTCCTGCGGATGCAGCCCGGAGCCGATGCGCCTTCGGCCTTCGCCAAGGGGCCACCCTCGGCGACGACCACTCTCGCCAAGCTCGCGCCCGAGGCGAGCCTCGCGCTCGCTCGTGGGTTCACGGCCGGCATGCTCGACGACGAAGGTGCCCGCTTGTGGTCGCGCCTCGGCGACGGCACGCCGCTCGGTGTGCTCGAGGCGCTGAGCCACGGCCTCCACAGCACCGAGCTCGCGTGGATCGGCGAGCACGCGTTCCCGCGCCGGAAGGTCTCGGGGCGGGGAAAACCACGTCCCGCGGGCCACTTCGTCACGCTGCGGGCGCACCAGGTCAGCCCCGCGGCGCGCGCTTTGCTCGCGACGGTCGCGCTCCTCGGCGGCGAAGCCAAGGTCGAGACGCTCTCTCGGGTCCTCTCCGCGGCCGAACAGCCGGGCGCCGTAGAGCCGCTCGCGCAGGAGCTCGGCCGCTCGCGCTGGCTCGTCGTCCCCGAGCCCGGGTGGGTCGCGCTCCCGAGCCGCACGCACGTCGAATCGCTCGTGTCGATCTTGGAGCCTCCCGTGCTCGCTCAGCTGCGGCGCGCGCTCGGCGCGGTGCTCGAGTCGGAGCCCGGGTTCACGAAGCTCGAGGCGCTCCCTCACGCGCTCGCCGAGGGGGACCTCGAGCGCGCGCGTCGCGTCGTCGTGTCGGTCGGGCTCGCGCTACGGCAGGCCAAGCTGACCGCGTGCGAGGCACGTCTGCGTTCGCTCGTCGGCCTCCCCGATGCCGACCCGAAAGAGTCGACGGACGAGCACACCCAGCCCGGAGCACGAGGGAGCACCGCCTCGAAGCCACCACCCGCTCCGGCCGTCGCGGCCCGTCCCGACGCGCGCCCCGAGCCCGATCCCGTCGAGCCCGCCCCGGAGAGCGAGCCCACGTTCGTGCTGAAGGCCCGTGTGGGCTCGGGAGAGCTCCCGGCCAGCGAAGGAAAGGCTCCCACGCAGCAGAACCCGCCGTCGTTCGCCAAGAGCGACGCGCCGCCGGACTCGGAGCCTCCGACCATCGCCGAGAACGTGCCCCAAATCGGTAACCTCGCGCATCTGCAGAAGAAAGCGGTGGGCGCGGCATCGGAGGTGCCTGCTCGAGCGGCGCCAGCGCCGGCGCCGGTGCCGGCCCCCGTGTCGTTGGCGGATCGGATGAAGGCCGCGATCCTCTCGTCGAACCATGACGAGCTCGAGAGGCTGCTCTCGGCCGGCCACGACGGCGGTCACGACGTGTTCGCCGAGCGCGTCCGTGCATTGTCTCGGCTGAAGCGCGGAGAGATCGGCGACGCCTTGCGTGTCCTTCGTCGTGTTCGGCACCCGCCCGACGCGAGCCCCTCCGCGCGCTGCCAATCGGCTCTGGCCCTCGGCATCGCCTACGCGGCGGCGGCACGGTACGAAGAGTCGCTGCTCGAGGGGCTCACGGCTCTCGCGCGTGCCCGTGAGGGCGCCGACCCTCGGGGCGTGCACGCGAGCCTCGCGTTCCTCGCGCGCCTCTACCACGCGATGGCGCGGCCCGAAGAGGCGTCACGGCTCCGTGAGGCTGCCACGGACATCACGATCGCGCAGTGACGGCGGCCCTCGTCGCGAAGAGCTCGGCGAGCGGATCGTAGAGCCCCTCGCCCACGAGCTCGCCATGCGAGAGCCTCGACAGCGCGACGGTGAGGGCCTCGTCGGTGGCGACACGAAGGCCGACCGCCAGGGCTTCGGCGACGAGCGTCTCGGCCCCGCGGCCGACGGCCTTCCGCACGAGCCGCGGCGCCGGATCGAGCTCGGGTGTCCACGAGACGACGATGGCCGTGGCCCCATGGCTGATGCACGCCGAGGTCTCGGCGGGGAGGCCCGAGAGGGGAATCTTCGAGAAGATCTGCTCGGCGACCCGCCTTCGCGCCGCCTTCACCTCGGGGTCACCCTCACCCGCACGACGCTCGTCGTCGACCTCGCGCGGGGTCATGCGGAGGCGGGCGCGATGGGCCTTGTGCGCGACGAAGGTGCTGCCCACGGCGGAGACGAGCACCGCGAGCGAGACCCACGCGAGAGGCCTCGTCGCGAGCGCCTCGAGCCGCGTCAGGTCGCCGTGGAGTGAGGGGGTGGAAACGTGCGCGGCCGGGAGCGCCAGAGCACGGAGCAGGCCGAGCGCGAGCGCGACCGCGACGGTTGCGGCGACGGCGCCGCGCGCGACACGGCCCCCGAGTCCCGCTGTTCCACCGCCACCCCGAGGGCCGGAGAAGAGCCGCGCCGGGGCGAACCCGAACTTGGTCTCGACGAGCGTTGCCAAGGCTGCCACGAGGGCCGCGACGAGGACGAAGGGCCCGACGAGGGCCATGGTTTGCGCGAACGCGAGCATCGCCTCCCGACCGGAGACGGCGGGGGCCTCGAGCTTGGCGACGTCGATGGCGGCCCCGATCCGGGCGCGGGCCTCGCTCACGATCGCGGCGGCGAGGGGAGGGACGAGGGCGAGCCCGACGAGCCATGCGAGCGCCGAGCCGATGGCCCCCGAGGCCCCGAAATCGCCTTCCCTCCGCGCCCGCTCGAGGCGCCTCGGGGTGGGCTCGAGCGAGCCCTCGCTCATGCCTTCTTGGCGGCGAGGGCGGCCTCGCGTCGACCTTCGAGGACGAGCTCGTAGAGGCGTTGCACGAGCTCCTTCATGCCCTCGTGGGTGGCCGCCGACACGAGGTGGAGCTTGATCTTCTTCTTGGCGAAGCGCGCACGAAGCTCGGGGTAGGCCTCTTTCACTTCGGGGAGGTCGGCCTTCGCGAGCGCCACGATCGTGGGGCGCTTGGCCAGCTCCGGATCGAACGTCCGGAGCTCCTTCTTGAGCGCGTCGTAGTCGGCGACCGGATCACGGCCCTCGCCAGGATCGAGCGTCACGAGGTGGAGGAGCGCGCGCGTGCGCTCGACGTGCTTCAAGAAGCGGTGGCCGAGGCCCGCGCCCTCGGCCGCGCCCGGGATGAGGCCGGGGATGTCGGCGATGACGAAAGAGGCCTCGTCGTCGATGCGCACGACGCCGAGGTGAGGGACGAGCGTCGTGAAGGGGTAGTCGGCCACCTTGGGGCGCGCGCGAGAGACGGCGCGCACGAACGTGGATTTCCCGACGTTCGGGAACCCGAGGAGCCCGACGTCGGCCAGCACCTTGAGCTCGAGCCGAAAGGCGCGTTCTTCTCCCGGCTCGCCCGGCTCGGCGCGACGCGGGGCGCGATCCTGCGCGGTCGCGAAGTGGATGTTCCCGCGCCCTCCGCGCCCGCCTTTGGCGACGACCGTGTCGACCTCGCCCTCGGTGAGATCGAAGAGGAGCTCGCCCGTGTCGGCGTCGAACACCTGCGTTCCGACGGGGACGCGGCAGACGAGGTCCTCGGCGCCGCGGCCGTAGCAGTCGGAGCCGTGGCCGTTCTCTCCGTCCTTCGCCCGCAGCGAGTGGGCGTAGGTGAGGTCGAGCAGCGTGGAGAGGCCCGAGTCGGTCCGGAAGACGACGTCGCCACCGCGCCCGCCGTCGCCCCCGGCGGGGCCCCCGAACGGGACGTACTTTTCCCTCCGGAACGCGATGGCGCCGTTGCCGCCTCGCCCCGCGTGGACCTTCACTTCGCAAACGTCGACGAACTTCACGAAACGCCTTACTTTCGGCGGGTTTGGCCGCACCCGTGGCCACGGGTGCGCTCCGCGTGGCCGTTTCTTACTGCGAAGGTGGCCCGGCTTTCCAGCTAAGATGCGGCCCACGCGATGAAAGACGTGCTCGTCCGGTTCGGGGTCGCCATGGAAAACACGCTCCTCACCGAGCTCGACGCCCTCGTCGAGGCCCGAGGGACGACCCGCTCCGAGATCCTGAGGGATCTCGTGCGCGCCGAGGTGTCGAAGCAGAAGGTGCGCAAGGGCGAGCCGTGCGTCGCGGCGCTCACGCTCGTCTACGACCATCACGTGCGCGACCTCACGGAGAAGCTCACCGAGGTTCAGCACGGCCTCGGGGACGCGGTGCGTTCCACCATGCACGTCCACCTCGACGACGACCACTGCCTCGAGGTCATCGTCATGCGCGGGGCCGCCGACGTCGTGAAGGGCGCGGCCCACAAGATGCTCGCGACGCGCGGGGTGAAACAAGGCGGGCTCGAGATGGTGACCGACGTCGCGCGGAAAGGCACCGGGCACGCTCACGTGCACGAGCACGACGGCCATACGCACGCGCACGCCCACGATCACCCCCACGACCACCCTCACGATCACGCGCATTCGCACGCGCACGATCACGCGCACGGGGAGGGCTCGGTGGCCGCGGTCGCTCGACGTCCCAAGTCGTCCGCGGCGCGCGACACGCCTCCGAAACGCGGAGGGAAAGGGAGCGCCGGGCCGAGCGGTCACGCAGGTGGGCCACGTCCCTCGAAGAGGCGCGCATGACCACCATTCACCACCTCGACTGCGGCACCATGTGTCCCTTCGCGGGGGGCGCGTTCGGAGGGGCTCTCGCGCCCGAGCGGCTCGTCGCGCACTGCCTGCTCGTCGAGCGTGCCGATGGCCTCGTCCTCGTCGACACGGGCTTCGGCACGGAAGACATCGAGCGCCCCCGAGAGCGGCTCGGGTCCCTTTTCCTCGGCTTGACCCGCCCACGGCTCGCGCGCGAAGAGACCGCGCTCGCCCACGTCGAACGGCTCGGATTCGACCGGAGGGACGTGCGCGACATCGTCGTCACGCACCTCGACCTCGATCACGCCGGCGGGCTCTCGGACTTTCCCGACGCGACCGTCCACGTCTACGAGCCCGAGCACCACGCGGCGATGGACGGGCCCACGTTGGCAGAGCGACGACGCTACCGCGCGCTCCAGCTCTCCCACGGGCCGAAGTGGCGGCGTTATTCGCTCGAGGGGGACACGTGGCGTGGCCTCGGCGCCGTGCGTGCGCTCTCCGACGACGTCCTGCTCGTGCCCACGGTCGGCCACTCCCGCGGGCACGTCGCCGTCGCCGTTCGGGACGGGGAGGGCTACCTCCTCCACGCTGGGGACGCCTACTTCCACCACGAAGAGATGGCCGCGTCCCCGAGGTGCCCTGCGGGTCTCCGCGCGTTTCAGTCGCTCGTCGCGTTCGACGATCGGCTGCGCGTCCAAAACCAAGCGGTCCTGCGCGACATCGCCCGGGATCACGCGGACGTGCGCGTGTTCTCGGCGCACTCCGAGCACGAGCTCCTCGCCCTACGCCGAGAGCGAGCGGCGCGCGAGGCGGCCTGAAATGCCTTAGCTTCTAGCTACTTACAGCCGTGGGGCCGCGATCGAGCGGGGCACGCCCGACCGCATCAGGGCGCTCGACATGAGCTCGGCCACCGACCACACGTCTTCTTTCGGGAGCTTCTGGCTGCCGGGGTGCGAGTCGGTGCCGCGGATCGACGCGAACACGCCCGACGCCCGCAGCTTCTCGAGAGACTCACCGGGGAGCACGAGGTGGCTCGCGACCGCGTGCACGCGCGCAGCGCCCGCTTGGAGGTAGGCGCGACCGGCCTGGATGAGCGACGAGCCGGTTCGGATCATGTCGTCGTACACGACGACGTCCTTGCCGCGGACATCCGCGTTGATCCCCGTGACCGCGAGCGCACCCGATGACGAGTCGCGGGTCTTGTAGACGAAGGCCGGCTCCACATCGAGCGTGCGCGCGAGGCTCTGCACCCACTTCGCGCGCCCTGCGTCGGTGGCGCCGAGCACGAACGGGGTCGAGCCCATGGTGCGCCGCACGAGCTCGGTGACGATCGGAGCGCCGTAGAGGTGATGGGTGACGTGCTCGTCTTGGAAGTAGAACTCGATGCCGTCCGTGTGGAGGTCGAAGAGGTAGACGCGCGAGCCGCCCTCGCACCCGGGGATCGACGACACGAGCCGCGCGCGGGTCTTGGCCGTGACGACCTCGCCGGGGTACACGGCGCGCTCCATGGTGCCGTAGCCGAAGTACGGCATCACGATGTCGAGCGAGCGCGCCCCGGCCCGCGAGATGGCGCAGCCGAGGTCGTAGATCTCGAGCCAATCGAGATCGCTCGGGGTACCACCGAGCAGCACCACGTCGCGCCCCCAGGCGTCCGAGAGCAAACGAAGGTAGCGTTCGCCGTCGGGGAAGGTCTTTCGCTCGATGGCGCCCAGCTCGAAGTGCCCTTCGGCGAGGAACGCGGGCTCGAGGTACTTGTACGAGGCGATCGTATAGAGGAGCTTCTTGGCCATAGGTCCTTCGGGGCGTGAAAGAGGCGTGCGCGACGACCCGGCATCGTCGCTCGTTTCGTCGGCCTCGGGAAGGCGCGTTCGTGCGAGGTCAGCTCGCGCGGCCGACCGAGCCCGGCGGGAGCACCGAGGCTCGCGTGGCGAGGGCGTCGTCGGTGGGGCGATGGGACGCGTCCAGCGGCGCGCGGGAGGCTCGGATCGTGGCCGCCACCTCGCGTGCTTGGCGGATGCACTCCGGGATCCCGATGCCGTCGTACCCGTTGCCGGCGACGTAGAGCCCGGGAAAGCTCGCGAGGTGCTTTCGGAGCTCCGCCATCCGCGCGAGGTGACCGACGCGCGGCTGAGGGCTCGCCTTGTTGTATCTAAATGTGCGGAAAAACAGAGGTTTTCCAGAAATCTTGAGGAACGCGCCCAGCTCGGCTTCGGCGAGGCGAGCGAGCTCGTCGTCGGGCATCGTGAGGAGATCTTCGCGCCCATCGCCGCCGAAAAACACACGGAGGAGCGCTTGTCCGCCGGGGACGCGGTTTTCCCACTTCGATCCGATCCACGTGCTCGCGAGCGCCGCGCGCCCCGACGATCGCGGGACGATGTACCCCGACGCATCGAGCGGGTGGTCGATGTCTTTGCGCTTGTACGCGAGGAACACGGTGGCGGTGGACGAGTAGTCGAAGCCGTCGAACGCCGGGCCGAACGCGGGATCGAGCGGCTCCAGCAGGGGCTTCGTGGCGTGCGCCGGGCCCGTGAGCACGACGTGGTCCGCGAAGATCCGAGGCCGACCTCGGACGAAGACACGGAACCGTCCGCGCGGATCTCCGGGCTCGGTCGCGGTGATGGCGAGCGCCTTCGTGTCGGTGAGGATTTCGGACGAGATGCGGTGCGCGAGGTTCACCACGAGATCGCC
Organism: Myxococcales bacterium; assembly: GCA_016712525.1. Taxonomy (NCBI): domain Bacteria; kingdom Pseudomonadati; phylum Myxococcota; class Myxococcia; order Myxococcales; species Myxococcales bacterium. The sequence goes on along the minus strand of JADJQX010000007.1, from coordinate 1,966,427 downwards.
CATGCCACGCTTCAGCGACAGGAACGCCGAGCCTCCGCCCGACTTCGACGCCGACGCCGCGCGCCGCGCGGCCATCTGCTTGCGCATGGCCACGATGAGAGAGCCATGCTCGCGCTCCGCGGCGACGAGCTGAGGGAACGCCGCGCGGATCGAGATCGCGTCGGCCTCTCCCGCGAAGATGCCTCCGAGGAGGGGGCCCGCGAGGCGATCGGCTAGCTGGTCGCCGAAACGCCGCTGGAGAAAGCTCGACACCGTCTCGTCGTCGCGATCGCCGTGGAAGATGCGGCGGGGCACGACGAGCTCGAGGCCCATGCGGAGCTTCGCGTCCCACGTGAAGAGCTCGGACTCCACGATCGGGCGCACCTCCGTGGGCACGCCGAGCATCACGCCCTCGGGCATCGGGTGGAGACGCCCCTCGTGCGCGATGTAAACCTTGCGGTTCTCGGGGATGGTGGCGATGAGCTCGTCGCCGAGGCCGAGCTCCTTCGCGAGGGCGGTCGCGTAGGGCTTCGTCGCGACCCACGAGTCGGGGCCACCGTCGATGGTGAAGCCCTGATGCGTCTGCGTGACGATGTTCCCGCCGAGCCTCGACGAGGCCTCGAGCACCACGACGTCGACGTCGTCCCCCGCTTTTTCGAGAGCATAGGCCGTCGTAAGGCCGGTGATGCCTCCCCCCACGACGACCACTCGCTCTTTTCGTTTCATGCAGGTCCGGGGGCTTGGTCGGTGGAGGTGCGTGGGAGAGCGAGGTAGGGCGAGATCACGGCGACCAGCGCGTCGATGAACGTGTCGTCGGCGTTGAGCGAGGCCGTCCGCGAGAGCACGAGCCCGAGCTCTTCGGCCCACGCGCGCGCTTCGATATCCAGATCGTAGAGGATCTCCACGTGGTCGGCCAAAAAGCCGATCGGGGCGATCACGACCCGCTTCGCCCCGCGGGCCTTCTCGTGCTCGAGCGCCTTCCGCAGGTCCGGACCCATCCACTCGACCGGACGCCCGCCCGGACCCTGGCTCATGCCCTGACTCTGGAAGCACACCGAGGTCATCCCGGGACGTACACGGACGGCGGCGTCGACGAGCTCGACCGAGGCCCTGAACTCGGCCTCGTACGGATCGCCGGCGCGCACCACGGCGACGGGGAGGCTGTGCGCGGTGAACACGACCGAGGTCGTGGCGAGCTCGTCGGCGGGGATCTCGCGGAGCGCGCGCTCGACGCGGTCGGCGAACACGCGGACCAAGCGCGGCTCGCGCCCGTAGTTCGCCGGCCCGACGACCGGCGTCTCGGGCCTCGAGGACTCCCGCACGGCCGCGCGCACAGCGTCGACGTAGAGCGGCGCCGAGTGCTGCGCCAGCGGGACCACGACGAGCTCGTCGACCCCGAGGGCAAAGAGCTCGTCGATGGCCTGACGAGGGTAGGGCGCGAAGAGGCGCCCGCAGGCCCGGGCGGGGAGCGCGGTCGCGACGGCGAGCTTCTCCGCGACCGCGCGCGTCGTGTCGTTGAGAGGCGATTTCCCGCCGATCGCACGGTACCGGCGGGTCACCTCGTCGACGAGCTCTTGGGGGGGAGCGTGGCCCCTCCGGATGTTCGTCAAGAACGCGGGGATGTCGTCGAGCGAGTCGACCGTGCCGTGAGCGATGACGACGAGACCTTGGGGCATGACGTTCCTTTCGCGCGGTTCAGCGCGCGGACGTTCGATGCACGAAGTCGACGACGGCTTTCACGGTGTCGACCGGCGTCCCCGGCAAGATGCCGTGACCGAGGTTGAAGATGTGCCCCGGCCTGCCCGCAGCGGCCTCGAGGACACGCGCGGCGTGTTTCTCGGCGACCTCGCGCGGCGCGAAGAGCACCGTCGGGTCGAGGTTCCCTTGGACGCCCCGGTCGTGGCCGATGCGCTCCCAGCCCTCGGCGAAGGGCGTTCGCCAGTCGAGCCCGAGCACCGTGCCGCCCGCCCGCCGCTGGAGGTCGAGCAGGTGGTAGGTCCCCGTGCCGAAGTGGATCACCGGAACTCCCAACGATTCCACGTCTTTGAGGATGTGCGACACGTGGGGAAGGATGTGCTCCTCGTAGTCGGCGCGGGAGAGCTGGCCGACCCACGAGTCGAAGAGCTGGATGGCGTCGGCGCCGGCGGCGACCTGCGCGCGGAGGAAGCGGCGAACGACCTCGGAGAGCTTGCCCATGAGGGTCTTGAAGGTCTCGGGCTCGGCGTACATGAGCGTCTTCGTCTTGGCGAAGTGCGCGCTCTTTCCGCCCTCGATGAGGTAGCTCGCGAGGGTGAAGGGCGCTCCGGCGAACCCGATGAGGGGCACCTTCAGCTCTTTCTTGAGCATGCGAATGGCGTCGAGAACGTAGCCGAGGCCCTCGTCCGGCTCGATGACCCGCAGCGCGTCGACGTCGGCCTTCGTGTGCACCGGCTTGTGCACGACCGGGCCCTCGCCCTTCGCGAAGTCGAACGGCGCTCCCATGGGCTCGAGCGGGAGCAAGATGTCGGCGAAGAGGATCGCCGCGTCCATGCCGTGCACCATCGGCTGAAGCGTGACCTGGGTCGCGAGCTCCGGGTTTTTGCACAGCTCGAGCATCGAGTGCTTCTCGCGGAGCGCGCGGTACTCCGGCATGTACCGACCCGCCTGGCGCATCATCCACACGGGGGTTCGTTCGGTCGGCTCGCGCCTGCACGCACGGAGAAAGAGGTCTTGTTTCATCGCGGGGAGCCTATCAGCCCGCACGCGCGGGCTTCAACGTGGTGCGCGGAGGCGCGAGGGGAGGGGCCTACTTCGTGAGGAAGTAGGCGGCGAACGCGATCACGGCGACCGCCACGATGGCCGCGATGGGCCACGGGAAAGGGGTCTCGGGCTTCGCGAGCGCCTTGGGCTCGGCCGACTTGCTCGCGCCGTCGTTCGAGCGGGGGGCGACGGGGGCGGCCTCGACGACGTTCGGTTTGGGCTTCGGTGTGGCCTTCGTGGGAGCCGCCTTGCTCGGCGCGGCCTTGACCACCTCGGAAGCCGCCTTCGGGGCCTCGGCTTTGGGCTTGGGCTCGGGCTCGGCGCGGTGGGCAGGGCGCCCTTTTTTCTTCTTTTGGGCCGCGGAGACGGCCTCGGCCTTGGCCTTTTGCTTGTCGCGTTTGGCCTCGGCCTTGCGCTTGTTCCGCTCTTTTTTGGCGTCCTTGCGGCCGTCGTCGACGGTGGGGCTCGTGACCACGGTCGTCGCTGCCTTCTTGGCCGCGATCTCGAGGGCGAGGTTTCTCGACGTCGCGTCGGGGGAGCGCGACTCGGGCGCCGCCGCGGCGGCATGGCCCTTCGCCTCGGCGTCCGCGCGCTTGGCCTTCTCCGCAGCCTTCCTGTCGGCCGCAGCCTTCCTGTCCGCGGCGGCTTTTTCGGCGGCGGCCTTTTCGGCAGCGGCCTTGTCGGCAGCGGCCTTGTCGGCAGCGGCCTTTTCGGCAGCGGCCTTTTCGGCGGCGGCCTTTTCGGCGGCGGCCTTTTCGGCAGCGGCCTTGTCGGCAGCGGCTTTTTCGGCGGCGGCTTTTTCAGCAGCGGCTTTTTCGGCAGCGGCCTTTTCAGCGGCGGCTTTTTCAGCGGCGGCTTTTTCGGCAGCGGCCTTGTCGGCGGCGGCTTTTTCGGCAGCGGCCTTGTCAGCGGCAGCCTTTTCAGCGGCGGCTTTTTCGGCGGCGGCCTTTTCGGCAGCGGCCTTTTCGGCAGCGGCCTTTTCGGCGGCGGCTTTTTCAGCAGCTTCTGCCGCGGTTTTTTCGGCGGCTGCTTTTTCGGCGGCGGCCTTGTCAGCGGCAGCCTTTTCAGCAGCGGCCTTTTCAGCAGCGGCCTTTTCGGCGGCGGCTTTTTCAGCAGCTTCTGCCGCGGCTTTTTCGGCGGCGGCTTTTTCAGCGGCGGCCTTTTCAGCGGCAGCCTTTTCAGCAGCTTCCGCAGCAGCCTTTTCAGCGGCGGCCTTGTCGGCGGCGGCCTTGTCGGCAGCTTCCGCAGCGGCCTTGTCAGCGGCGGCCTTGTCAGCGGCAGCCTTGTCGGCGGCAGCCTTGTCGGCGGCGGCCTTGTCGGCGGCGGCCTTGTCGGCGGCGGCCTTTTCAGCGGCAGCCTTTTCTGCAGCTTCTGCCGCGGCTTTTTCAGCGGCGGCCTTTTCAGCAGCTTCCGCGGCGGCCTTGTCGGCAGCGGCTTTTTCAGCGGCAGCCTTTTCAGCAGCTTCCGCGGCGGCCTTGTCGGCAGCGGCCTTGTCGGCGGCGGCCTTTTCGGCAGCCGCTTTTTCGGCAGCAGCCATCGCGGCGGCCGCCTCGTTCACGTCCGGGGTCGAGCCCCAGCCCGACTCGAGCGTCTCGAGCGCGATCGCCGAGGAGCCCTCGGGCTTCGGCACAGTCGTCGAGATGCGAGGCATCTCGAACTCCCACCCGTCCTCGAGATCCTCGAGGTCTTCCTCTTTTTCAGGCTCGCTCACGGCGCCGTGCTAGTCGCGGACGACCGAGCGCGCAAGGCCGAGTTGGGGCGGGACGCCCGGAGCGCGCCTTGGCTCGCGGTGGCGCCACACTTTCCGTGAGACGTAACTTTGTTTCGTGATTTCGGCAGGTTGGCGCCGTAGAGAGCGTCTCGTGGGGCGCTTCGCCCCGCGGCCGCGCCCCGGGATTCGTAGGAGCGGACCCACGTCCGGAGCTCGCCAATCTCCGTGCGAAGTGGCGGCCCTTCGCGTACATTCGAGGGGCCCGAATGCTTCGTTCGTCGTCGGCTTCGCTTGCCAGGCTCTCTTGGTACACCCCCCTTCGGTCGAGGTGGGGCGCCTTCGCGTTCGTGGCCTGTGCGCTCGTCGCGCAAGCGTCGCCCGCGGAGGCCTTCTGCCGCAACACGACCTGCAAGGACACCGACAAGAAGACCTGCCTCAAGGACGACAAGGGCTGCACGACCGAAGGAAACGCCCTCTTCTGGCCGACCTCCTGCATCGAGTTCCACATGAACGAGCAGGGGACCCAGTTTCTCGACCTTCGTGAGACTCGCACGGCGATCATGAAGGCCTTTCGCTCGTGGAGCGCGGTCGACTGTGGCGGCGGCAAGCAGGCGAGCATGACCTTCGTCGCCAAAGAAGACGTGGCCTGCAAGAAGGCCGAGTACAACCGCGACGGCAAGAACGTGAACGTGGTGCTCTTCCAGGACAGTGACTGGAAGTACCGCGGCATCGACGGAACCCTCGCGAAGACGAGCACCACCTTCGACACCGACACCGGCGAGATTTTCGACGCCGACATCGAGGTCAACACGGCCTTCAACAAGGTCACGGTGACCGACACCGCCGGTCAGATTCAATACGATCTCCAGGCGATCCTGGCGCACGAGGTGGGTCACTTCCTCGGCATCGGCCACTCCGAGAACGAGCGCGCGACCATGTACGCCCGCTACGTACCCGGGACGACCGAGATCCGTCAGCTCAATCAAGACGACAAGGACGCCGTGTGCGCGGCCTACCCACCGAACAACGGCGTCGCCTGCAACCAGGAGCCGCGCGGAGGCTACAGCGCCACCTGCGACGGCACCCCCGCAGCCGACCCCGAGACGAGCTGCGCGGCCGCCGGGGACCCTGCGCGCGGGAGCTCGGACCCTCGATGGGCGCTCGCCCTTGCAGGCTCGATGGTCGTGATCTCCCTTGGACGCCGGGGCCTTGGGCGTCGTCTTACTTCGGAGCGCGCTTCATGAAACCGAATGTCTTGTTCGCCCTTGGATTCGCGGCCCTCGTGACGGGCGTGTCGGTGCTCGGAGGGGGCTGCTCGAGCACCACCGAGACCCCTGACGGCGGCACGGGCAAGAAGGTCTGCACTCCGGGCTCGTACGTGTTCTGCCGCTGCGCCAGCGGAGAAGACGCGACGAAGCTCTGCAACGAGGACGGCGAGACCTTCGGCCCGTGCGAGCTCGGCGAGAACCGCCCCTGCACCGAGACTCCGGACCCGAACACCGGCGATGCGGCCGTCCCCCAGCCCGGCGACGCGGCGATCCCTCCGACCCCCGCGTCCGAGGCGTGCGACGGTCAGAACATCGCCCTGAACCCGAGCCAAGAGATCACCGTCAACTCGGACACGAAGCCCGCCAAAGACGACGCCAAGGGGCAGAACGCGTGCGCCGGCGGTGCAGGCGCGCCCGATCACGTCTACGCGCTCACCGTTCCGGCCACGGGCAGGCTCACCGCGACGATCGTGCCCGACAAGGCGTTCGCGCCCATGGCGTACATTCGGGCCACCTGCTCCGACGAAGCGAGCCAGTCCTCGTGCGTGGCGGGTCTCGGGCCCGGCCAGCAGGCCGTCGTGAACGCCAACGTCATCAAGGGCAAGGTCTACTACCTCGTGGTCGACGGGGCGGCCGGCCCGAACCAAGCCGGTCCCTACTCGCTCAAGCTGAAGCTCGCTCCCGGCTTCTTCTGCGGCGACGGCGACGTGAACGACGGCGAGGCGTGCGACGACGTCAACAAGACCGCCGACGACGGCTGCTCGAACGACTGCCGCAGCTTCGCGGGCAACCCGGACTCGGGCAAGTCGTGCCCCGGCCAGCCCGTGCACCTCTGGGGCGGCACGACGACCGTGAGCGGCGCCGGCACGAACGATGGCTTCCCGAGCACGTGGACAGGGCCGGGAAACGACTGCTCCGCCGTAAGCTCCGTCAATGTGGCGGGTGACCACATCTACGCCGTGACCGTGCACAAGACGGGCACGCTGACGGTGTCGACGACGGGTGCAAACTACAACGTGATCCTCAGCGCGCGTACCTCGTGCATGGACGCGGCGACGCAGGGCACGGGCATGTGCGCCAACAACGCGGGCGCCTCGGCGCCGTTCGACGAGACCATGTCGTTCGCGGTCGTGAGCGGGCGTACCTACTACGTGGGCGTCTCCGGCGGTGTCGGCGCCAAAGGCAACTACACCCTCAACTTCCGCCTCCCGTGAGCGCCATGACCCTCCGAACGAAGATCGTGGCCGCGCTCGCGACCCTCGGCGCCCTCGCCGTCGCGTGCAGCTCCGACCCGGCGACCACGCCCAAGAACGACTGCAAGCCCGGCGACGCGTACTACTGCCGCTGCTCCGATCGCGAAGAGGGCACGCGCGTCTGCAACGACGACGGCAAGACGTACGGCCCTTGCGAGCCGTGTTTTCCCATCGATCCGCCCCTCCCGGAGGAGGACGCGAGCTTCCCCGACGAGGACGTCTTCGTCCCGGGCGACGCGGGTGACGGCGGCGACGCGGGCCCATGCCCCAACGGGAAGGTCGACCCCGGCGAAGAGTGCGACGATGGCAACCGCACCGCGAACGACGGGTGCAGCGCGACGTGCACGGTGCAGGTCGGAGCGGCCTCCGGAGACAAGTGCCCGGGTGTGGCGGTCCATGTCTGGGACAAGACCGTCACGGTCGCGACCACCACCGTCGGCGCGATCGACGACTACTCGGCGTCCCCCGACTGCATGGGCGCGAACGGCTTCGGCTCGCCCGACCGGGTGTTCGCGGTGACCGCCCACAAGACCGGCATGATGCGCGTCGCCACGAGCGCGGCGAGCTTCCCGCACATGATCTACCGGGCCGACACGTGCGCCCCCGCGGGCCGCACGTTCACCCACGCCGCGTGCTCCAACGTCGCCGGCAACGCCGCCGAGTCCCTCCAGTTCGCGGCCACGGACGGCACCACCTACTACGTCGTGGTCGACGGCGGCGCCACCGGGCAACAGCAGGGCACGTTCACCATCACGTTCTCCATCCCGTGAAGGGCTCGAGCGTCGCGCTCCTCCTCTCGTTCTCGCTCACGTTCTCGCTCGGTCCGCGCGTCGCGGGGGCGCGTACGGAGGTCGAGTTCGCGTTCGGGGGCGGCACGTACGTGAAGCCTCGTGAGGCGGCTCGTGCGGGGCTCGTGGTCGTGCCCGACGCGGTCTCGCCAGGGGCGCGCGCGCCGCTCGTCGTGTTCCTTCACGGGTTGAACCAAGACGGGCCGCTCCACAAGTGGATGGGCGCCAAGGGGAACCCCGACGTCTCCGCGATGCTCTCGCGCCTGCAAGCCGAAGGCAGGGCGGCCCCGTTTCTCGTCGCCGCACCGAGCCAGACGGTGGACGCGTCCAAGCCGTGGGGCATGTGGGCAAGCTTCGATCTGTCCGATTTCGTTCAGAAAACCGAGGCTGCGCTCGGCTCGCTTGCGTCCGTCGATCGGAGCCACGTGGTGGTCCTCGCGCACTCGGGAGGCGGGTGCAACGTGCACGGGAGCGCCCTCTTGGCGGCGAGCGCAAAGGCCCCGGCCCCTTACGCGGTGGTGCTCGCGGACACGTGCTTCGACCGAGGGGTCGCCGAGACGCTGCTCTTGGCCGCGCCCTCGACACGCGTACACACGTTCTACCAAACGGCCTCGTGGGAGCGTGACTTCGAGCCGTTCCGTACGCTCTTCATGGGCACACGCGATCGCGGTCCGCGGGAGCGTTCGATGACGCACGTGCCGCTCACGGGGTACGGTTCCCACGATCGGATCCTCGCTGTCGTGGTCGATCGCGCCATCCCGGTGCTCCTCCCGAAGGTCACGGAGCCCTCGGGCGCTCGCCCGGTTGCGGGCTCGGCGGCTGCGCCGTAGCGTAGGTTTCATGCCTTGGGTCGACACGAAGCGCTTCGTCGCCGTAGGGGTGCTCGTCACGGGGCCGCTCCTTGGGTGCTCGAGCGAGCCTCACGACGCCTCGCACGACGCCTCGGCTCCGACGGGATGCGCCGCCGAGCCCCGCGCCGACGCCTTCGCGCTCGGTCTCGCCAAGACGCTCCCGAACGGTTCCGTCGTGCGCCTCGTCGCGGCGACGCCCACGCCCCCCGCCAAAGGCGACAACACGTGGACCGTGGAGATCGTCGACGCGGCCGGCAAGCCCGTCTCGGGAGCTACCGTCGCGGTCGTCCCCTTCATGCCCGACCATGGGCACGGGACGGCTGTGGCCCCCACCGTGACGCCCGAAGCAGCCCCTGGTAAGTACCTGATCTCGAAGATGAATCTGCCGATGGCAGGCTACTGGGACATCACCCTCTCGGTGACGGTCTCGGGCGCGAAGGGCGAGGTTCGGTTCGGGATCTGCATCGACGGCTGAGGCGCGCTCTCCGCGGAGGGCGTCACTTTCCGACGCACCCGAGGCCGAGGTCCGAGGTCCATCGCTTGGCCGCGCTCGTGACTTCGAGTGTGGGGACGCGCGAGGCCACGTCGGCGGCGAGGTCGCCGGACCGGACGAGCTCGTTCAAGGTGTCGACGTCGATCGCGCGCACGAAGACGCGGAACGAGACCTCGCTGGGCAAGCCCGGGACCTCGTAGGTGTGGGTGAGAGAGTGCACGTAGCGAGGGTCGCTCGGATCGTTCGTGACGGCCGGCGGCAGCGTCACGCCCGCCTTCGTTTCGGCGTCCCAGAGGAACGTCACCGGGCGACCTCGACCCTCCGCGAGGCTGCTCCCGAGCACGAGCATGCGCGGATCGGTGCGCTTCGCCTCGAAGACCGAGGTCCCCTGGGGGACCTGTCCGCTCACGAGGAGCTCCTTCGTGCCGTCCTTGGCGCGGAGCTCGACCCACACGCGGCGATCGTGGGTCGCGCCGCTCGGAAAATCGTGCCCGGAGAACGCGTTGTCCAGCGTGACGTCCACCGCGACCCCCGACGGTGAAGGGCGCACACACAGGCGCGACAAGAGCGTCGCCGAGAGCGCGGCCTCGACGCGGCGACGTTGCTCTTCGGCGTGCGGAAAAGGGGTGAGGGCGAGATCGATGCCCGGCATCGCGTGATCGTGCACGCGGCGCTCGGGCACGTCGTTCGTGCTGGCGGCCTTCCCGAGCGTGCCCTCCATGTGGCATTTCCCGCAGCCGAGCTGGGCCGGGCCGGGCTTCGCGTACACGGAGCCTTGCCACTCCGCGAACGTGCGCTCGAGGTGGAGCCCCGAAGGAGTCACCACGTCGTGGCACGCACCGCAGGCCGCCGAGGCCTCCGCGCTTTCGCGGTCGTGGAGCTCCGAGTACGAGGCGCCGTGGGGCACCGCGCCTCGGGGATCGCGGATCCCTCCGCGCATCACCCCGTCGTTCGCCGTACGGACTTGGGCGCCGTGGCTCCCTTCGACGGCGTCGAGGGTGTGGCAAAAGATGCAAGTTACACCTTTGTCACGACGGGCGAGGGTCGAGACGTCCTCGCCGCCGGTGAGGAGGCCGCGGCGAACGGCCATGGGGGCATGGCATCTCGTGCACGTGTCCGGCGGCAGGTCGGGGCGCTCGCGCCGCATGCGACGGTTCATCGCGAGGAAGACGGGATCGTCCGCGGCGTACGCGTGCATGCTGCCCTCCCACGCGCGCACGTGGCCTTCGTGGCAGCTACGGCACGTCTCCGGGTCGCGCAGCGCTTCGTCGTCGAGCTGGGGCGTGGCGGTCGTCGTCGAGCCACACGACACGACCCCCACCACGGAGGCGGCGCACACGATCGCGACGGCGAGCGCGCGCGCGAGGTGCGAGTTTTGGCCGCAGGATGCGGACGAGGCCCGGAGCACGTCTCTCTTATGCCGCGCAGGCCGCGAGAAGTCACGCGGTAGCGCCGCCTAGGCTCGGGCGGTTTACAGGTCTTTACCGCGGAAAAAGCGGCATTTCGCGCGCCCGGTCGCACACTCGTCGAACCCTCGGTGCCCACCTCGCGCCTCGCGGAACGAGCGCGCGTCGCCCAAGGGCACGCCGTCCCCTTCATGAACCCAGGAGCTTGCCCATGTGTGTTTCGACCGTCCTCACCGTCCTCGCCGCGCTCGTCGCAACCCGCATCGTCGCTCGCCTCGTGATGCGACGTTGCCATGGGGGCGGAGGTCGCTTCGGCTTCGGCCGGAGCCGCAAGATGCGTTGGCTCTTCCGTTTCCTCGACACGACCCCCGGTCAAGAGAAGGTCATTCGTAGCGCGCTCGAGGAGGCCTTCGGGCAGGCGTGGAGCGCGCGGAACGAGGCCCGCGAGCAGCGAGGCAACCTCGCCGAAGCGTTCCGCTCCGAGGCGCTCGACGGCGCGTCGTTCACCGCCGCTCGTGAGGGCGCGCGGGCCGCGTTCGAGCGCGCCGAGGGGGCCTTCGTCGAGGCCATGCGCAAGGTCCACGATGTGCTCGATCCGATGCAGCGTGAGCGCCTCGCTCGCCTCCTCGACAGCCGGTTCGGGCGCGGTCCCCTCGGTGGCGCCGGGGGCTTCGGTCCGTACCGCGGAGGCCCTGTCTCGCTCTGAGCGGAGCCATGTCTCGTGGAACCCTACGACGCGGCGCGTTCGGATCGGACGCGCCGCGTCGTCCTACGATCCCACGGATCCAAGACCATCGGCCGCTGGATCTCCTTCCCCCCGGGTGGGTGAACGTAGGGCGTAAGTACCCAGGTTCTTTCGGTGATTTCCCCTCTTCTCGCCTGGCACTGAACGCGCATACGCTGTTCGACGATGCCCTCTCTCTCCTCGCTCCGCTCGTTCGCGTTCGGGTCCTTCGTCGTGGGTCTCGTGTCGCTCTCCGCGCTCTCGGGGTGCGCTGCCGAGACCGAGACGGCCGACGAGGGCGTGGCCGGCGAGACCGAAGAGGCCATCACGGGCACCGTGAGCGCCGGCGCCACCTTGGTCGCGACACGCGCCGTGAACTTTCGCGCCACCGCGAGCACCAGCGGCCGGATCATCACCACCATCCCCGATGGCGGTCGCGTGACGGCGGTGGGGGGCTCGTCGGTGTCCGGCTTTTACAAGGTCACCTACGACGGCCAGACCGGGTACGCGTGGGGTGCGTACCTCGAGCGCGAGAACGCAGGCTCCGGCTCGACGACCCGCACGGTCACGCTCCTCTGGCAGGGAAACTGGAGCTTCCTCACCCAGTGCGACAGGTGGTCGCAAGGACGGGTCACGTTCGCCTGCCAGGACTTCCGCAACATGCCCCGCGACTTCGTCGACAACGACTACTGGCTCGCGGCGCCAGGCTCGCTCCAGGGCTCGTCGAACCGCCTCTGCGGGCGGCGCGTGCAGGTGTGCAAAGGCACGACGTGCCGCACCGCCACGGTCGTGGAGCGCTCCGTCGAGGACGCGTCGACCACCTGGGAGGGCTCGACGCGCCTCATCGAGGACCTCGGCGGCGACTCGGGCTTCTCGAGCTGCACGCGCTCGTGGGGCACCGTCACCGGCGTCACGCTCCGCTACTGAGCCGGGGAAGGTCGGCTCGCAGGAGCGCTGTTCCCTCGGCCGATAGTGACCCGTTCTTGGTAGCGTGAGGCCATGGCGAGGCTCGAGCGTGCACGCGACGAAGCCCTCCGCGCGACGACCCCGTTCCGCGCGGGAGTGCGCGTCTTCTTTTCGCGTGACGGGCGGTTCCAGTCGGGCGCCATCGCGTTCTACGCGCTCCTCTCCGCCGTGCCGCTCTCGTACCTCACGCTCGTCGTGGCCACGCTCTTCGTGTCCCGCGACGACGCGCACGCGGCCTTCGCGAGCGAGCTCGGGAGGTGGACGGGACCTAAGCTCGCCGAAGCGCTCTTTCGCTGGTCCGAGCAAGCGCGCGAGAGCCGGTCGATGAGCGTGCTCAGCCTCGTCGTGCTGCTCTACTCGGCGACACGGCTCTTCGCCGCCCTCGAGCGTGGCATCAACACGATGTGGGAGATCGACGCACCGTCCGAGGCGAAGGGCACTCTGGGCGAACGTGTGCTCCGCCAGGCCCGCACCCGAGGCCTCGCGTTCGTCGTCGTCACGCTGCTCGGCGTCGTGCTCGCGGCCGTGGTCGGGTTTCGCGCGGCGATTTCGGCGGCCGAGCGCGCGGGCGCGAAGCTCGCGGAGATCTCGCAGGTGGCGTCGTGGCTCGGGAGCCTGGCCGTCGCGACGCTGCTCTTCTTCCTTCTCTACAGCGTGCTCCCGCGGGTGCGCGCGCGGGCCAAGGAGACTCTGGGAGGAGCGTTCGTGTCGGCGTTGCTCTTCCTCGGCGGTGCCCACGTCGTCACGTCGTACGTGGCGCACAAGGGAGACGTGGGCCTCGGCGAGACGTTGCTCGTGCTTCTCTGGCTACGTTACGCCGCTCAGGTCTTCTTGCTGGGCGCGGCGGTCGTCGGGGTGGCGCTCCGCGCACGTGGGGCCCTTCCCACGCGCACCCCTCCCGTCGCGGAGCCGTGACGACGAGGGGCGGACGCTCAGGCGTGCGCTTCGGGGACGAGCAGCCGGATCGCGCGGGGCTCGACCTCGACCCGCGCCGATGGTGAAGGATCGGCCTCCTCACCGTCGATCTGAGCGAGGGGAAGCACCGGCGCGCGAAACGTGAACGTGATGCGGCGCCCTCGGAGCACCTCGGCGCGGGAGTTGCCGAGGGGATCGCGGAGCGGGTCGGGGAGGGGTTCCCTTCGTGATCGATGATGGCTTTCGCGATCCAATCGGCCTGATCCCGGAAGGGGACGATCTCGACGAGGCCGTCGTCCGCTCGTGACGTACGGTCCGGGATCCAGGCCCCGGCGTAGATCCGCGTGTTTTTCACGATGAGATCGGTGAGGTCCGAGAGCTCATGAACGACTCCGTCGACGTCGACCGTGGCGTCGAAGGTGTGGTCGCGGACGAACGTGTCGACGAAGACACGCGCGAACGCGCCGGCGTAGACGAGCTGGTCGCGGTAGAGGGCCCTAAGCGGCCCCAGCTTCTCGACGACGGCGCGATCGACGTTGCGCTCGAGCAGCACGCGCGCCGAGAGCCCCCAGCCGGCCGAGTCGAAGAAGGTGCAACGACCGAGCTCCTCGCCGTGCGCGCCCACCCGCGTGAGGTGTACGGCGTCGAGCCGCGTCTCGTGCCCGTCGGCGATGACCGCGACGTTCCGTTCGAGCGCGTCGTCGCCCGAGGCGAGACCGAAGCTCCTCCCCTGATCGTTGGCCGTGCCCGTGGGGAGCATGCCCATCGCGACGGCGTTCGCGTGGCCCGAGGCCAAGAGCGCGCAACCGACCTCACGGAAGGTCCCGTCGCCGCCCATGGCGATCACCACGTCGGGCGGGCTCGCGACGAGGGCGTCGCGGAGGGCCCCGATGGTGGCCCCGTCGGGCAACGTCGCGAACGTGGTGCAGGCGAGGCCTCGTGCGTCGAGCAGCTCGGCGGCGCGCGTGATGCGCCGCGCGTTCTGGCCGCTTTGGGCCGTCGGATTCCCGACGAGAAGTGCAGTAGATCTCATGGGTTACGCTCCAGAAACGGCACGAGGCACCTTCGGGGGAAGGCGCCTCGCGTTCGGCACCACGGCCGCGACCTCAGACGTCGAACTCGCCCTTCTCGAGCAGCTCGGTGACGCGCCACAAGAACGCGTTCGCGGCCACGCCGTCGACGATGCGGTGATCGTACGACAGCGCGAGGAACATCACGGGGTGGATGACCATGTGGTCCTCGCCGTCGGGGCCCTCGACGACGACCACGCGCTTCTGGATCTCGCCCATGCGCAGGATGCCGACGTTCGGTTGGCTGATGACGGCACCGCCGAAGAGGTTGCCCTTGAGGCCAGGGTTCGTGACCGAGAACGTCGCGCCGGAGAGATCGTCGGCCGTGATTTTGCCGGTCTTGGCGCGCTTCGCGAGCTCGTCGACCGAGCGCACGATGCCGCGGACCCCGAGCTCGTCGGCGCGGCGGACCACCGGGACCACGAGGCCGTCCGGGGAGTCGACCGCGACGCCGAGGTTCACGTCCTTGAAGACGACGAAGGCATCGTCGAGGACACGCGCGTTGAGGCTCGGGTTCTCGCGGAGCGCGCGCGCCGTGGCGGCGACGACGAAGGCGAGCATCGTGAGCGACGCTCCCTCTTTTTTGTAGCGATCCTTGTTGGCCTCGCGAAGCTTCGACGTCTTGTGGAGGTCGACCTCGGCCACCGTGACCACGTGGGGCGAGGTGGCCTTCGAGTACGTCATGTGGTCGGCGGTGATGCGCCGACGCCGGGTGAACGGTACGACCTTGTCGCCGTCGACCGGGCGGTACGGGGGGACCTTGAAGGCGCCGAACCCGACCCCGGGGATGGGCGGAACGAAGCCTCCACCCTGGTTCACGAGCTGCGCGACCTGCTGGGCACGCGGGGCGGGAGCCGGGGCGACGGGCGCGGGAGCCGCGGGCGCTTGGGGCGCGGGCGCCTGAGCCGCGCGGAGCACGTCGGCGCGTGAGATGCGGCCGAACTCTCCGGAGCCCTGGACCTGCGAGAGGTCGACGTCGTTGGCGAGGGCCGCCTGCCTGCCGCTCGGTGTCGCGAGCGGGGCCGAGGCCGAAGCGGCCTGCGGAGCCGCCTGGGGCGCGGCCTTCGGAGCCTCGGGGGACGACGTCGGCGTGGTGACGCCTTCCTCGATCTGGCACACGGCGACCTTGAGCACGGGCACGACGTCACCCTCTTTGACGAGGATGGCCTTGATGAGGCCGCTCGCCGGCGCCGGGATCTCCTGGTCGGCTTTGTCCGTCGCGACCTCGAAGATGGGTTGGTCTTTTTTGACCACGTCGCCCTCGCGAACGAGCCATTTCGTGATGGTCCCTTCGGACACGCTCTCGCCGAGCTGGGGGACGGTGACGTCGATGATCATCCGGCAGTTCCTCGCCTAAGTGTGGGGGAGAGCCATTTCTATCGAGATGAGCCTCGGATCGCAACGGCCGGGATCGGTCGCCGTCGGCTCGGTCGTCGTGGGGAGAGAAGATCCGCTATCTTGCGAGAAAATTTCGCGAATCGGCGTGTGGGATGCCTCCGCGAGCGAGCGCGACGACCCGCCTGCGAGAGCGGTTGACCGCGGCGGCGTTCACCCCTACGGCCGAGCTTCATGGGCAACTCGGAGGGGCTTTGGGAACGAGCACGCGCGGCCCTCGCGCATCCGCGTCTCGCGCCCGCGATCCTGATCGTCGCGCTGCTCGTCCACGCGCCGTCGCTCGGCTCGGGGTACGTCGTCGACGATCACACGCACCGGTTCTTCGCGCGTGGAAACACCATCCCCGGCGGCCCGCGCGGGGTGTGGGACACTTACCGCTTCGCCGACGGTGGCGAGGGCGTGCGACGCGCGATCTCCGAAGGGCTCCACCCGTGGTGGACCTCCCCGACGTTGAAGCTCGCCTTCCTGCGGCCGGTCGCGTCCCTGCTCAGGTACGCCGAGGAGCTACTTTTCGGCGAGCACCCTGCGCTCGTCCACCTCGTCTCGATCGCGCTCTTCGCGGGGACGTGCGCGCTCCTCGTGGGCGCCCTGCGTCGGTGGATCGGGGGCGCGGCGGCGGGGCTCGCGGCGCTGCTCTTCGCGCTCGACGACGCTCACGCGACGACCGTGTCGTGGATCGCGGCGCGTCACTCCTTGCTCGCGGCCTTCGGTGGGGTGCTCGCGCTCTTCCTCGTGCTCCGCGCGCGTGATCGCGGAAAGGTCTCGGTGGGAGCGGGCGCGGCGCTGCTCTTCGCGCTCCTCTCGAGCGAGGCGGCGCTCGGCGCGCTCCCGATGCTCGCGGTCGTCTTCCTCGTCGAGGATCGTCGCCCTGCGCGGGCACGCGCGATCGCGGCCGCGCCGCTCGTCGCCGCCGTCGCCGTGTGGCTCGGCCTCTACGTGGCGCTCGGCTGCGGGGCCTCGTCGTCGGCGTACTACGTGGATCCCGTCCGCTCACCGTCGGCCTTTCTCCGCGTCGCCGTCGTGAGGTTGCCCTCCCTTGCGGCCGCTCAGCTCTTCTTCCCGCCGGCCGAGGTCGGGTCGATGCAGCCCGCGCTCGCGCCCGCGACCGCTCTCCTCGGCGTGGGGGCGCTCGTCGTCCTCGCCGTCCTTTGCTTCCGCTCGTCCGAGCGTCGGCGTGCGATCGCGCTCTACACCTCGTTCGTGCTCTCCCTGGTGCCGGCCTGCGGCACCAACAGCGACGACCGGCTCCTCATGGTCGCCGGCGTCCCCGCGTTCGCGCTCCTCGGCGTGCTCGGGCGAGGGGCCTACGGGGCCCTCCGCGACGTGGGCCGGTCGCGCGTGGCGGCGTGGGCCTTCTTCGTGGGTCTCGGGCTCGTGCACGTCGTCGCGGCGCTCCTCCTCGTCGTGCCACGATCGCTCGCGTTCTCTTCCATGATGGCTCGCTTCGTGGATCGTGGGGCCGAGACGCTCTTCGCGTTCGAGAGACCCGAGGACCACGACGTCTTGCTCGTCACGAGCCCCGACGGCCTCTTGCCCACCAGCATGTTCGTCTCGCGCCGCAACGCCGGGCTCCCCGTCGCGCGGTCGACGCGCATCCTCGCGCCCTCGCCTCGAGGTGTCGTCACCGTGCGCCGGCTCGACGATCGCACGATCCGCGTCGAGGCCTCCGAGGGCATGATGCATGACCCGTTCGTGGGCGCCGTGCGCGACACACCTTTCCGCGAGGGAGACGTGATCTCCGCCGGCGCGATCGTGGTGCGTATCGCCCGGACGAGCCCCGCGGAGGGCCTCGTCGCGATCGACGTCACGCACGAACGCTCGCTCGACGCCACGGACATCGTCCCCGTTACGTGGACGCGCGAAGGGCCCGGAGGGCGCCCCGGGTACGTGCGCTTCACGCTCCCCCGCGTCGGAGAGACGGCGTCGCTCGAGCCGGTCGACTTCACCGAGACCCTCACGGGGAAGTGATCCGGCGATCCCTCCGCTCAGTTGAGCCGGGGCTCGGCGATGGTGAAGTACCTGGACACACAGGTCCCGCACCTCGCGCAGTCGACCTTCGCCACGCGGAGCCGCCGCCCGCCGATCGTCTCGGCGGTGTGGTCGAGCACCCGCACGCTGCCTCCGCACGCCGGGCACGGCATGGCGCGCGCCGTCGGCTCCACGAGAGAGGCCGTGGACACTTCGATGGGGCGCTCCGCCGACCCGCCGGGCTCTAGCCGCGAGAGGGTCATCCGCGCCTCGAGGACCTTCTTCTCGGTGCGGTCGGCCTCTCGGCGTAACGTCCTGGAACGTTTGGGCTTTTTGGTCACGTTGGTCTCAGAGCTGCACGATGACGATGCGCCTGTCCTCGCGGAAGCTCACGGCGCCGGTCTCGCCGCTGCAGCCCCAGCAGGTGGTCCACTGGAGCTCGCGGCGCTTCGACGGGTTGTACGCGAGGGCGACGGGGGCGACGTCGCCGAGCATCACGAAGTAGCTCGCGGTTTTGTATTTCCCCGAGGGCAGCGGGAAGAGCGCGAGCACGAACGACGCCGTCTTGCTGCGCCCGGTGACCACGAGCACCTCGACGCCCGGGTCGGGGCTCCAGAGGATCGGCTGCGTGACGAAGGTGAGCCCCTCGCGTGGCGCTTGGGTCCTCCCGGTGACGGCGTTGGCGTCCGCCGGGTCGAAGAGGCGCACGTCGGCGCCGAGCTTCGCGAGCTCCGGCGCGTCGGCGACCATCTGCGCGAGCTCGGCCTTGTCGAGCTTGGTCTTGCGGAAGGGCTCGAGGTCGGCCGTCTTGGGGCGCTCGCCTCCCTTGCAGCAGCGAAACCCGAGATCGGTGGAGGTGCCCTGGGCGCGCCCTCGGCGTGCGCACCGATGCACGCCGGCGCCCGGCTCCTTCGCGCCGCCCCCGCGGACGGGCAAGCCCTGACCTGCCTCGGCCTTTCCGTCGACCCACTCGCGGAGGGCGCCCATCGCGCGGACGCCGAACCCCGAGCTGCACGAGCTCGGATCCGTATCGCAGACCGGATCCCACGCCGCACCGGTGGCGTACGTGTCGGCGTCCGGTCCTTTGCAAGCGCGCTCCCACTCGAGCTCCGTGCAGAGCCGCGCGCCCTTGTCTTGGCAGGCCTTCTGCGCGTCGTCGCGGGAGAGCTGCGTGGCGAACGGCTTCGACGGATCGTTGGGGTAGGGGAGGGCGTCGATCGTGAAGGCTCCGAGCGGGAACGGCGAGAGCCCCGCCGGCGCCCCGGGATCGCGGCCTTCGTCGCTCGGGAGTGTGCCCGAGAGCAGCACGCCCGCGGGCACGTCGACCGTCTTCCCGGCCTCGGCGGGGCTCCGGGGGCGGAGCTTCTCGGGCACCTTCGTGGCCGCGGCCGCGATGAGCGCACCGGCCGACTCGGACGACGTCGAGCGGGACTCGCCGGCGGTGGCGTCGGCCTCGAGGCGTGGCTCCACGGGAGTGGCCGCATCGGGCTCTGCGGCCTTGTCCTTTTTGCACGAGACGGCGACGCAGGCGATCGACGCCACGGCGAACCATGCAAACGCGCGAGACCCGAAGACAGGCACGGACCCCGTCTACCGTGAAGCTCGGGCCGTTGGAAGCCCGCTCGCACGGTCACCGGGGCGGCGCGAGCCTCCGACGAGCGATCGCCCCGAAGAGGGCCGCGAGGGACACGAGCGAGAACCCGAGAATGGCCGGGCTCATCGACTCCGACAGGCCCTCGAGCAACATGGCCGTCGGCGTACCTGGCGTCTTGGAGACCGCGAGGAAGGTCGTTCCGAGGTCCGCGGCGGTGGCGGAGAGCACGCTCGCGACGGTGGCGACGCACATGCCGTCCACGTAACGAATCGTCCGTGCGTCGGGCCGGGCCGCGGCGTACGCGGCAGAGACGAGCGCGAGCACCCCGAAGAGGAGCACGAAGAGGACGGGGGTCCCGCCATTTCGGATGAGGGTGAGCACGGGGGGCCTTTCGATTCGATCCGAGCGCCTACCTCGGACATTCGGGAGTAACCTACGAGGCGGGTCGGCGTGACCGAGAAATCGCCCCGGGGAGCGCGATTTCGGCGCCCCACGAAAACGTCAGGTCACGGCCGGGTCGCTCGTGGGTTCTTCGGGAGGCGGATGGATCGCGGAGAAGAAGCGCGTCTCGTGAGCGGCTTGAGGGGAGGCGACCGGCGCGCCTTCTCCGAGGTGTTCTCGCGCCTCTACCCTCGCATCTACTCGTTCGTCCTCCGGCTCTCGCGGCGCGCGGACGTCGCCGAGGACCTCGCCCAAGAGACGTTCGTGCGCCTCGCCCGGTCGGCCCCTCGGCTCACGGAGGACACCCGCCTCGTCCCGTACTTGTTCACCGTGGCGCGGAACCTCCATCGCAACCATAGGCGCTGGGAAATGCTCGATATTTCAAGGGTTTTTGCCTTCGGTGGAGAGGCTGACGACGTCGTCCGGGCGCACGACGCCCAGCCCGACACGACCCGGCGTCTTCGGGAGGTCGAGGCGGCGCTCGGGGGGCTCTCGGTGGCGAACCGCGAGGTGCTGCTCCTCGTCGCTCTCGAGGGCCTCTCGAGCGAGGAGGCGGCGTCCGTGCTCGGCATCGCGCCGGACGCGCTTCGAAAGAGGCTCTCCCGCGCGCGGCAGGCCCTCGACGAGAGCCTCCAGAAGCGCGAAAATCATCCTCGCGCGAGCGCCCCCGGGAGGCGGCCCACATGACCCACGACGACGTTCACGAAGAGGTCCCGAGGCTGCCCGACTTGCCCGCCGACCCGCGCGCGGAGCAGGCGGCGCGAAACGAGGCGCTCGCGACGTTCGAGGTCGCGCATGGCCGCGGCGTGCTCGGCGGGGTCGGGCTCACGCGCCTCGCGCGCGCCGGCGTCTCCGTCGGGCTCGTTGCGCTCACCGTGGTGTATCTCGACTGGGCCATGACGGTGGCCACCTCGCTCTCACGCTGACGCTTCAGGGCTTCGCGAAGAGGAGCACCCCGAGCGCGATCAGCGCGGCGAGAAGCGAGAGCGGCGCTGCGGCGAAGATGGCCAGGGCCGTCTTGGGGTAGCGCTCCATGAACCGAAAAAACTCCGTGCTGAGCCTCTTCGAGAACGTGACCGGGCACTCGACGCGGAAGTCGCCCGAGCGAATGGCGGAGAGCGTCGTGAGCACCTCGGTTGCCGACGGGTAGCGGCGCGTGGGCGATGGATCGAGCCCGTGCCGAAGGAAGTGGCGGATCTCGGCGGGCACGACCGGGTGCCCTTCGCGGAGGTAGGCCGGGTCGTGGATGGGCGGCGCAGGTTTGGCCACGATCTCGGCGAGCGCGCCTTCGACCGTCTCGGCCTTCACGTAGGGCTCAAGGGTCAAGAGCTCGTAGAGCGTGACGAACGCGGCGTAGAGGTCGGTCGCCGGGCCGATCGCGGAGACGTCCCCGCGGGCCTGCTCGGGAGCCATGTACCCGGGCGTCCCGAGGACTTGGCCGTGCGCGGTCGCGCGGCGCCCCGACGCGGACCCCGCTTCGGTCCCGCCTCGGGGATCGTCGTTCTCCGAAGCGCCGAGGCGCGCGATGCCCCAGTCGAGGAGGACGACCTCGCCGTAAGGCCCGACCATGATGTTCGCCGGTTTCACGTCCCGATGCACGACGTCCCGCGCGTGGGCGTGGCCGAGCGCGTCGACGACGCCGGCGAAGACGTCGAGCCGCTTCGACAGCGAAAACTCCGCGACCGTCGCCGGGTCCCCGCGCCGAAGATCCTCGATGACGGCGTCGAGAGGACGCCCCTCGACGAGCGGCATGGTGAAAAAGAGGCGGCCGTCGTCGCTCACGTCCACGTCGTGGATGGCCACGATGTTCGGGTGCTGAAGCTTGCCGAGCGTGTGGACCTCGTCGACGAAGCGAGCCACGAGCGCCTCGCTCACCGCCCGGCCGTGCATGCGCTTCAGGGCGACGCTGCGGCCGATGTCGTTGTCGAACGCGCGGGTCACTTCGCCCATGCCGCCCTCGCCGACGACGGCTTCGATGCGGTACCTCGCCTCGGCGCGGGGCACGAGCCGAACGCCGGCCTCGTCGCGATCGACCCGAGGGACGACCGTGGTTCGCGCGCGCCCCTCGAGGCGCGGAGCCGCATCGCCGCCGTCGTGCGCCAAGGTGTCGGACGTCGCGAAGCCGTCGGCCAGGGTTTGGGCCGTGGCGAGCGTCGCGTCGGCTTCGGTGGTCGGTTCGAAGGGAAGGGTCATGGGGGTCGCCGCCTCTCGGGCTCGGACAGGGTGGCTTGGGGCGCTCGACGCGCTACGCCGCACGCGGCGCCGCGTTACGGCACGAGCACGACTTTCCCACGGACCGCTCGGGCCTCCATCGCGCGGAGCGCCGCTCCGGCCTGGTCGAACGGAAACACGGAGTCGACGTGGGGAGATAGCTTCCCTTCTCCTACCCAAGCCATGACCTTCTCGGCGTGCGCCCGGTTCCGTTCGGGCTCGCGCATCGCGAACATCCCCCAGAAGACACCGACGATTTGGCAGCCCTTCAGGAGCGCGAGGTTCAGCGGGATCTTCGGGATGTCTCCGGCCGCGAACCCGACGACGAGGTGGCGTCCCTCCCACGCGATCGCGCGGAGGGCGGCCTCCGAGTAGGCGCCTCCCACGGCGTCGTACACGACGTCGACGCCACGACCGGAGGTGAGGGCCTTCGCGCGCTCCTTCAGGTCCTCCCGGGTGTAGACGATGCCCTCGTCCGCGCCTCGCGCCCTGCAAAATGCGACCTTCTCGTCGGTCGACGCGGCCGCGAGGACCCTCGCCCCGAGGAGCTTGCCGAGCTGGATGGCGGCGACGCCGACGCCCCCCGCCGCGCCGAGCACGAGCATCGTCTCCCCGGCTCTTAGCTTCGCGCGATCCTCGAGCGCATGGAGCGTCGTCACGTAGGTGAGCAGCGTCGCCGCCGCCGTTTCGAAGGGGATTTCGGCCGGGATCGCGACGCAGGCGGCCTCGGGCAAGACCACCCGTTCGGCGAACGCTCCGTGCAAGAGCGTGCCCGCCACGCGATCGCCTTTCGCGAAACGCGTCACACCCGCGCCGACCTCGGCCACGACGCCGGCGAGCTCCCCTCCGGGGACGAACGGTGGCGTCGGTTTGAACTGGTACTTCCCGTACGAGAGGAGCACGTCCGGGAAGTTGAGCCCCGCCGCGCGTACGTCCACGGCGACTTCGCCCGGGCCCGGGCTCGGCGCAGGGAGCTCACCGACCGTGAGGGCGTCGGGGCCGGTGAGGGTCGAGCAGAGCACGGCGCGCATCGCGCGATTCTACCCTTCTACCGCGCCTCAAGGAAGGTCGAGCGCACCGTCCCCGCGCGCCTTCGCGACGTACGCGCGGGTGTCGCGCAGCCGGGCGGCGAGGCCCACGAGTGCCTTGTCGGACAGGAGCGGTCTCCCCCGGTGGTCGTGGCCCATGACCGCCGCGAGGGACGTCTCGTCGAGGGCGTCGAGCGCCGCGACGAAGCTCGCCGAGAAGCGCTTCGTGCCATGGAGAAGCCTCGTGTTTCGGGCGAGGCCGTCGGGCGGCGGGGCCTCGTAGAAGGCACCGTCGTTGTCCACGAACAGCAGCCGACCCGTTCGAGGGTCTCGGCCGACGTTGGCTCCGCTCATGCGGTCCCAGTTGCCCGTGAGACTGTCGAACACGAGGAGCGTCGACATGTCGGCGAGGAAGGGCGTGTCGTCGGCGTTGCCGGCGTCACGGGAGCCCTCGAGCCCCCGCTTCCACCGTGAAAGGAGCGGCTCGCGCTCGATCTCGGGAAACGTAAGATCATGAATCCATGGAAGAATTGCGCCTGGGACCCGCCCGTCGGGGTCGGCCACCAGCTCGGCCTCGAGCAGCTCACGGGTCGCGCCGCTCGTGAGGCGGAGCAGTTCGTCTCGCCCGAAGCACCGGACCCCCGCCTCGGGCACCGCGTCGAGCCCGAGCGCGAGCGCGAGCCTGCGCGCCGCCACCTCACCCCGAAACCGGTTCTTCCCGCGTCGTGTGTTGGGCTTCCAGGCCGCCTCGAGCCCTCCCTCGAGGCGCACCTTGAGCACGACCGAGGTGTGGCCGATCGCCTTGCCGCCGAGGAGCTTCGCGTCGAGGAAGGCAGGACGAACGTCGGGAGGTCTTGCGGGCCTGGCGACGGCGACGTCGACGGTCTGCGCGTCGGCAATCTCCGCAGCGACGTCGCGGACGACGTCCTTCACGGCCCCGTCGCTCGAGGGCTCGTCACGAGGCGCCGTGCCACGTGAGCACGCCGAGGCGAGGCCGACCAGGGTCGCCAGGAGGAGCGCTCGCGCCGCGCTCACGGCGGGTCAGAGCCCGAGCCCCGAGAGGAACTCGCGGACGTGACCGAGGACCACGTCGGGCTGCTCGATCGGCGCCGCGTGCGAGCCGGAGGGGAGCACCACGAGCTTCGCCTTGGGCATCCGCCGCGCCATGTGCTCGGAGAGCCAAGCGGGCGTGAAGGTGTCTTTCTCTCCGGCGACCACCAGGACCGGCACGTCGATCTCCGGGAGGTAGTCTTCCGACGTGTGCTCGCCGGCTCCCTTCAACATGCGCAAGAAGAGCGGAAAATCGACGTGAGTCATGTGCTGCAAGTAGGGCAGCATGTCCTCGTCGCGGATCTTCGCCGCGTCGACGTCGCCCGCCTTGCGCGCCATCTTCATCGCCATGTCGGCGGGGATGCGCGACCACAACGCGCGCACGATGTCGGGCTGTTTCGCGGCGATCTCGGTGAGCTTGGGGAGGAGCACGTCGAGGATGGGCACACCCCGGAACGACGACGTGACCTTGCCGAAGCTCCCGCAAAAGAGCACGAGCCCACGGACCCGGTCGGGTCTCTGGTGGTAGCCCTCGAGCGCGACCTGCACGCCCATCGAGTGGCCGAAGAGCACCCGATCGGCGTCGCCCGTCTCTCGTGCGACCTCGTGCAGGTCGACCGCGAGGGACGCGATGTCGACCTTGCTCTCGTCCGACGGGCGAGCGCTCCGTCCGTGCCCGGGGTAGTGCCAGTGCGTGACCGGGAGCAGGCCCCCGAGCTCGTCCCACAGGTACTTCCAGATGAACCCGTCACACAAGATGCCATCCGAGAGGACGGCATGGACGGGCCCTGGCGTTCGGCTCGAGTGCCTATAAAAGAGCCGCGTCCCGTCCGGCGCCGTTGCGAACCCGCGCCGCTCACCGGAGGGCGCGAGCGACCTCGGCCCCCCCGCGGCCTCGGCCTCGCGATCGGCTTCGGTCATGATCAACCGTCGTCGTCGTCGTCGCCGTCGACTTCGTTCACGCTCGGGAGCTTCTTGATCTCGAGCCGCGAGATCTTCCAGGCGCGCTGGACGACCCACGAGAGCGAGCGGTCGAGGCGAGCGGCCTCTTCCTTGATTTCGGTGAGCATCGACTCGGGGAAGTAGAGGCTCTGCTTCCGCTTGTCGGTCTTCGAGTCGGTGGTGCGAAGGTTCGGGATCGAGTCCTTGTCTCCAGACGCCAAGGGAGCCTCCTCTGTTCGATGCGTAGCGCGTTGAGCCATGTGCGCAGGGGGCGTGGGAATGCACGCATTCACGCACCTCTGCGACAGAAGAAGCCTATCAGCGCCCATGTGCCCCCTGCTACGACAATCGTGCCGAAGTCAGCCGAAGTACGTGATTTTTTCGTGGGCGACCCGGTTCGCTGGTCGCCGGAGGTGCGCCGGCGTGAAGGGGGCCGTTGGTCGCCGGGGTTTCGGGTAGGCTTCTGCGCCATGACCCACGAGCTTGCGGCGGTGCGGACGAGTCGACTTTCGGCCCGATGGTTCGGCCTCGCGACCGGCGCGGCAGGGTTCGGCCTCGGTCTCGTCGTCGCGGGCTCACGCGCCGACGCGACTCCGGCCGAGGCGAGCCCGTACGCGGTGACCGGGGAGCTCGCTCGGGTGCTCGTCGTCGCCGAGCAGAGCTACGTCGACCCCGTCGATCGGGACAAGGCCCTCCGAGGAGCCATCACCGGGATGGTGGGCTCGCTCGATCCGCACTCGCACTACCTCTCTCCGAAGGACTACAAGGAGTTCCAGAACGACACCAAGGGGCGCTTCGGGGGGATTGGCATCGAGGTCGATGCGCGCGGAGACGAGATCAAGGTGCTCTCTCCGATCGAAGGCGCGCCCGCCGCTCGCGCGGGGATCAAGCCGGGTGACGTGGTGGTCGCCGTCGACGGGGAGAGCGTGCGCGACTCGGGGGTCGAGAAGGTGATCAAGAAGCTCCGCGGCGCCGCGGGCACGAAGGTCAAGCTCTCGGTTCGGCGCGAAGGGACGCGAGGGATCCTCACGTTCGATCTCACGCGGGAGGACATCCACGTGCCCTCGGTGTCGTCGAAGCGCCTCGACGGAAACGTGGGGTACATCCGCCTCAAGCAGTTCCAGGACAAGAGCCACGAGGAGATGCTCACGGCCGCCGCGAAGCTCCGCAAAGAGGGCACGCTCGCGGGGGTCCTGCTCGATCTCCGCAACAACCCCGGTGGCCTCGTCGACGAAGCCTCCGAGATCGCCGACGAGTTCCTCGAGGGAGGGACGATCTACACGATGCGCCGCCGCGGTCAGACGATCGAAGAGGAGCGCGCCAAGGCCGGAGGTGCCTTCACCCAGATCCCGGTCGTCGTGCTCGTCAACGAGTGGAGCGCGAGCGCCTCCGAGCTGCTTACGGGAGCGCTCCAAGACCACAAACGCGCGATGGTGGTCGGCGCGGCGACGTTCGGAAAAGGCAGCGTCCAGACCATCCTTTCTTTGCCGAGCGGCGCGGGCCTCAAGCTCACGATCGCCCGCTATTTCACGCCCAGCGGTCACGCCATCCAGGCCGACGGCATCCACCCGGACGTGCTGCTCGAGACCTCCACCCGCCTCGCCGCCGACGGGGGCGCGCCCGTCGTCCGCGAGCGCGATCTCGAAAACCACCTTGCCCCCGAAGGGCCGCAAGGGGGCGCCCCGCCCGAGCCTCGTTCTCGCGATGCCGGCGCGCCCGGCACACCCGCGCCGACCTCGGAGTCGCTCACGGTCGCCGACGTGCCCGCCGATCCGACGACCTCGAAGGATCTCGTGCTGCGGACGGGCTACCAGCTCCTTCGCTCCAAGATCGAAGGCCGCTGACGAGCTGTCCGAGAATCGAAGCTCCGGCGACGCGCACGGAGGACGGCGCGGAAAGGGGGGACCCGCTCGTGGCCCCCGCACCCGGTATCCGACCCGAGCGCGTCACCCCCTCGGACGCGCTCGTGGTCCGCTACGGATCGCGAAAAACCTAACTATTCCACGCCTTTGCAGTACTTGACGATCTCGGTCTGGATCTCGGTCTCTTCCTTCGAGGCCTTGGAGGTCTCGCGGAGGAAGCCCTCGAAGTCGATCGTCTTGGCGCCCATCTTGTCGTAGGCATCGCCGATCGCCTTGAGGTTGTCGGCGTAGTCGTCCTTGAGCTCGTTGAGCTTCTTGTCCTTGATTTGCTCTTCACGGAGGAGCTTCGCCTCCTTCTTGAGCTTCGCGCCGATGTCGGAGAGCTTCGAGTCTTTGTCGGAGCGGACCTTGGCCACCTGCGTGTGCGCTTCGGTGACCTCGATGAGCAGGTGCCCACATGCCTCTTTTTTGGCGTTCTTGCAGCCTGACACCAGCGCCATCACGCAGAGCCCCATCGCGCACATCGTCCACGTTCGCATCGCAACCCCTCTCTCTTCCCGTTCCCGTCTCGTGTCGGCGCACGGATTGCGCCGCGCCACCCACGGGCGCAAGTCCCGAGACTACAGGCCCCCGAGGCGACGTGTCCCGCCGAAGGGACCAACCTTTCGACACGTTCAGCTTCGGAGGGTCATCGCCGCGTGCACGAGCGGCATGAGCAGCACGAAGGTCACCGCGACGAGGGCGAAGCTTACCCACGTCCACTCCGCAGGGGCGCCGATGCGCGCGAGCGACGCGAGCATGATGACGATGCCCAGGATCGCGTTCCCACGCGTGGGGCTGCGCCACAAGGTGAGGCTCGCGACCACGCCGAAGAAGGCCGACACGACGGCCGTGAGGCTCTTCCACCCCACGGCTCCCGGAGCCTTGAACCAAACGGCCAACGCGACGAAGGTCGCCGCGCTCCAGATGAGGAGAGAGATCGCGGCTCCCGTGACTGCTTTGCTCGCCGATTCGTCTTCCACGTGCCGTCCGGCCAACTGAGTGAAGCCCCGAGCTGGTCCCCTCCGAGGGTACCGGAAAACGGAGCGAAAGGGTCAACCTCGAACGCGAATCGCGTAGGTCAGCTTCGCGACGCTCTTCAGGACGTTCGGCACGCGCTTCCAAAGGTTGATGGAAGGGGGCCGCTTCTCTTTGACCTTGACGGGGATCTCGCGGGTCCGGACGCCGCCGCGGTCGGCGCGGATGACGAACTCGCTCGCGAACACGTCTTTCTCGACGAGGCACGCGCTGACGACGTCGAGCAGGGCCGACCTGCGGAAGGCCTTGAGGCCGTGCGTGTCCGTGCCCCTGAAGCCGAGCAAGATCCGGAGCATGCTCGAGTACGCGATGCTCGCCACGTGGCGGAACACCGGGCGCTCGTCCTCGGCGCCGGAGGCGAGCTTCGAACCGATGACGAGGTCGGCTTCGCCCGTCTCGAGGATCTCGACGGCGCGCCGGTGGAAATCGGTGTCGCAGAGGTCGATCTCCTCGCAGACCACGAACTCGCCGCGCGAGAGCAAGATGCCCTCTTTCAGCGCGCGACCGTAGTTGGGCTCGCCCATCGAGATGATCTTCACCTCACCGGGCAGCTCGGTGGCGAGCTCTTCGCCGATCCGTACGGTGCCGTCCTTCGAGCCGTTCTCGGCGAGGATGATTTCGTACGTCCACCCGAACGGCGCGAGGCGCTCGCGCAGCTCCGAGACGGCCTGACGCAAGATGCGCTCTTCGTTGTAGACGGGAATGACGATCGAAATCCGCGGGGGGGTGCTCATCCTCGGTGGGCCGGTTCCTAGCAGAGGCGCGAAGGCCCCGGAAGCCCGAAACCCGCCCCGGGTGCGAAGCGGCACTTTGCCGGGGCGCGCCCCCGAACTAAGGTGCCCGCCATGCGGAAGCTCTTCCCCTTGGTCGTCGTCATGCTCGCCACCGCCGCCTGCAAGGACGATCCTCCCCCGGCACCTCCGAAGACCGAGGCCAAGAAGCCCACGCCCGTCCCGAGCGACTTCGTGGTCAACGACTTCTTCACCGACGACACGAAGGTGAAGGGCGTCGCAGGCGACGGCGGGGTGGCCATGGGCGATCTCAAGACCGACGGCGGCTCCGGGGCTCCCGGGGCGTCCCAGGCGCCCGCGGGGGACGGGCGCGCCGCGAAGCTCGTGGACGCGGGGCAAGAGCCGAAGGTGGCGCGGAGGTATGCGTTCGCCGCCGGGAAGGCCGAGAGCCGCGTCGGGCAGGTGCGTGTCGCCATGACGGTCGAGGTGCCGGGCGCGCCCCCGCAGCAGCAGGCCCAGCCGGCCGTCGAGGTCACGGTCAAGCTCACGCCGAAGGGGCCCCAGAAGGGCGCCTTTCCGATCGACGTGAAGATCGACAAGCTCGGGCTCGCCGAGGGCCAAGGGCTCGACGCCAAGTCGGCCGCCGAGGCTCAAAAACAGCTCGCGCCGTTCCTCGGGCTCACGGCCAAGGTCGACGTGAGCGCGCGTGGGGTCGTGGGCGAGATGGCCTTCTCGGGCGACGAAAAGATGCAGAAGCAAGGCGCCGCCGAGATCCTCGAGCTGCTCCAGCAGACGCTCGAGTTCATCGCCGTGCCGTTCCCGGAGGAGCCCATCGGCGTGGGCGCCAAGTGGGACGTGGAGAGCGTGTCGACCTCGCAGGGGAGCAAGGTCACGACGGTCACCCACTTCCTCATGAAGGATTGGGCGGGAGACGCCGGCACCCTCACCGCCGAGGTCGTGCGGTCGTCTCCGAAGGCCCCTCTCCGTGATCCGCGCATGCCAGGCGCGCAGCTCGAGGTGAACGGAAAGGGCACCTACACCTTCCAGGTGAAGCTCGATCGGCCGACGGTCAAGGTGTCGGGGGAGAGCACCACGCTCGCCAAGATCGAGGTGCCGAAGGGCGAGAAGGGCGGCGCGCCGCAGACGATCGTGCAGACCGTGAAGACCCGCCACTCGCTCGAGGCCCCCGCGAAGTAGGTCGCACGCCGCTCGAATCGACGGTCTCGCGAGGTCCTCACCTCGGCGTCGCGCGGTGGTCACGCCGCCGCGCGACAAACCTCCCCGCGGAGGATGCCATGATGCGAGCGACGGCGATTCGGCTCGAGAGCGACGTGCACCACGACCTTGCCCCGGCGGAGTGTCCGGGGGCCGCCCTCGCGCGGTTCGTCGAGCGGTACGACTGTTGCGCAAGTTCTGGAAAGTATGGAGCTTTTCAGGTTGGTTCGGGGCGGCTCTTTGCGCTCCCTGGGGACCGTGACGTGCGGGTGGGCGCCCGCGCGCAGGTGCCCGTGTGGGACACCTTGTCGCCGGTGCGTCACCCCGACACACGCAGCCGGGGCGAGGCCATGCGCGCGCTCGCGCCGCTCGTGACGAGCCTCGGGGTGGCGGTCTCGTCGGACCTCGGCGCGTGCACGGCGGGCATCGAGCTCGTGTCGCTCCTCGTCGACGTCCTCTACGACGGCGCGTCGGGGCGGCTCGTCCCGGAGCCACGGTTTCTCTTCGTGGGGCAGGCGCCCCTCCCGGGCGGGCAGGGCGCGCGTGGTCATCTCGTGGTCCTCGACCCGCTCGGCGATCGTGACGAGCCGCGCGGCTCGGCGAAAGTGGCGTGGCTCCAGGGCTCTCGCCGCATGCCTTGACGAAGGGCCCGTTACCCGCGAAAAGACGGAGGCGACGCGGGCCCCGTTCGGTCCGCGCGCGAGAAGGAGCGCGCGATGGCGGAAGGCTTGAACAAGGTGATGCTGCTCGGCAATTTGGGTGCGGACCCCGAGCTGCGAATGACGGCAGGGGGCCAAGCGATCCTCAAGCTTCGCCTCGCGACGACCGAGTCGTACCTCGACAAAAGCAACACACGCCAAGAGCGCACCGAGTGGCACTCGGTCACCGTGTGGGGCAAACGCGGCGAGGCGCTCGCGAAGATCCTCGCGAAGGGCTCGAACATCTTCATCGAGGGCTCGCTCCGCACCTCGAGCTACGAAAACGGCGGCGAGGAGCGCTACCGCACCGAGATCGTGGCGAACAACATCCTCCTCACGGGGGGTGGGCGCGGTCGCGGCGGCGAGGCAGGGCGCTCCGGTGACGACTTCGGCGGGCCTCCTCCCGAGCGCCGCGGCGGTGGCGGTGGCGGCTACGGGGGTGGTGGTGGTGGCGGTGGCGGCTACGGGGGCGGCGGCGGTGGCGGCGGTGGTGGCGGTCGCGCTCCCCAGCGCGAGGCCCCGGCGGCCCCCCAAGACGACTACGGCGATTTCGGCGGCGACGACGACATCCCGTTCTGAGCCCTTCGTGTCGTCGTAGGTCGACATGCAAACGAGGCGTCCCGGGTTTCCGAGACGCCTCGTTCGTTTTTCGGTCGTGCGGCCTCAGAGCGCCTTTTGCAGCTCTCCGATGGACTCGTCGAGGGCCACGAGGGCGCGGTCGAGATCGGCCTTCGCGACGTTGAGCGGGGGCGCCACCATCGTGCAGTTGAACTTGCCGAACGTGTAGACCCCGCGCTTGCGGAGCTCCGCGTAGAGCGTCTTCATGACGCCGAGGCCGCCCTCGCCGTGCCACGCCACGAGGGGCTCCTTGCCCTTCTTGCTCTTGACGAATTCGAGGGCGAAAAATGCACCGATTCCGCGGGCTTCGCCCACGATGTCGTATTTTTCGACGATGGGCGCGAGCCCGTCCTTGATCCAGGTCTCGATCTCGCGGCCGCGCTCGAAGAGCCCCTCTTCTTTGTAGGCGCGCACCGCGGCGAGCCCCGCCGCGACGCACATCGGGTGGCCCGAGTAGGTGTGCCCCGAGGGGAGCGCCTTCGTGTCGAAGGTCTTGGCGAGCGACTCGCGGACCATGAGCCCCCCGAGGGGCACGTACGCGCTCGAGACGCCCTTCGCGAACGTCATCATGTCGGGCACGACGCCGAAACGCGTGGCGCCGAAGGCCGAGCCCGTGCGGCCGAAGCCGGTCATGACCTCGTCGAGCACGAGCAAGATGCCGTGCTTTTCGGTGAGGGCGCGGAGGGCCGCGAGGTAGCCCTCGGGGTACACGATGACCCCGTTCGACCCGACGACGCTCTCGACGAAGATCGCGGCGACGCGCTTCGGATCTTCGTGCATGAGCACGCGCTCGAGATGCTCGATGGCGCGCTCGGTCTCCTGCGCGGGCGACTCCGAGTAGAACGGGCTCCGGTAGGGGTAGGGCGCGAAGAAGCGCGAAATGCCAGGGAAACCGGGCTCGCCGCCCCAGCGCCGGTCCTCGCCCGTGAGCGTGATGGCCGTCCCCGTGGAGCCGTGGAACGAGCGGTAGGCCGAGAGCACCTTGCGGCGCCCGGTGAGGTGCTGCGCGATGCGGAGCGCGTCGTCGTTGGCCTCGGCGCCGGCCGTGGTGAAGAACGTGCGGCACCCTTCGCCGGACGCGGCCCACGGCGAGATGCTCGAGAGCTCTTCGGCGAGCTCGGCGCGCTTCGCGTTGAAGAGCGACGGCGCCGCGTACCCGAGCTCGGCGGCCTGCTCCTGGATGGCCTTCACGACCTTGGGGTGGCCATGGCCGAGGTTCACGGCGATGAGGCCGGACCCGAGATCGAAGTACGACTTTCCGTCTTCGTCGAAGATGAACGAGCCTTCGCCGCGTGTGATGACGGGCGCGACGAGCCCGCCTTGGGGCAGCCAGGGCGAGAGGACGAACTTGGCGTGTTTTTCTTGGGTAGGGGAGGGCATGAGGGCCCCCAACGGTGCTCCCGGACGCGGCTCCTGGCAACCCGGAAATCGTGGGAAGCCTTGCGTCATCGCGGCGTTCGGCCTATATCCCGCCGGCCCTCCTATCCCTCGGAGGGCCGAGAAGGAGTCCCATGAAAGAAGGCATCCACCCCGAGTACCCCGCGGCGAACGTCACGTGCGCCTGCGGAAACACCTTCGTGACGCGCTCCACCCGCGGCGACCTCCAGGTCGACGTGTGCGGTGCGTGCCACCCGTTCTACACGGGCACGCAGAAGCTCATCGACACGGCCGGCCGCGTCGACCGCTTCCGCAAGCGCTACGAGAAGAAGCCCGCGAAGGCCTGATTTCTCGGCTCCCGAGCCATCCACGGCGCCCGCAGCTCTCGAGCCGCGGGCGTTCGTGCTTTTCGAGCGCGAGCTCGCGCCAAGGTCACCGGAGCTTCGTCACGTACCAAGCGCCGCGGAAGGCCGTCATCTCGGCGATGACGAAGCGCTTGGGCTTGTCGTCGATCGTGAACGTGAGCTTCGAGCCTCGCACGCGCCACACGGGCCGCTTGAGATCGTGCGCACGTGGCTGCACGTGGGTGAGCGCGTGCCCGAGCTCGAACGACACGAAACGCGCGCGCTCCATGGACTTCTGGCTCTTATGCAAGCGCTGGATATCTTTTAGGAAATAGGGCTTCACCTTCGTGTCCCACAGCTTGCCCGGGTCGTGGGCGTCGTGGGCCCTCACCCACGCGTCGCGCGGGTAGAGGAGGTCGGGCGCGAGCGCCGGATCGCCGGCCGCGATCGCCTCGAGGAGGTGCCGCATACGGAGCTCGAGCTCGTCACTCGCGGCGGGGAACGCGTCGTCCTCGACGCCCGCATCCCACTCTCGCCGCGGCTTCGGTCCCGCTTCGGCGTCGGACGCGTCCGTGAGAGGGGGAGTCGCGTCCCCGCCGTCGAGCCCGGCCTCGAGCACGGCCGCGTCGTACGACACGATCGGGACCGGCGTGCACGACGGCGCGAGGACGAGCGCGGCGATCATCCCGGCCCCGGAGAACGTGAGCGCACCCCGGCCGACGCGGCCCCACGCCCGCGCGGACCTCGGAGCCTCCTCGCGCCCACGCGCCCGGTTCCGGGGCGCCGTCATGTCATGCCAGGTTGGGAAGCGTCACGAGATCGAGGTGGAGGATCTCTTCGAACGCGCGGATCTCGGTGAGGCAGACCTCGCTCGGGCGCGAGAGGAGCCGGAGCTTGGTCGACGACGCGTCGCCGCCCTCGAACACGGTGTTCGTGACCTCTTCGATGTTGATGCCGTGGCGCTTGATCACGGAGAGCACGTTCGCCAGCGTCCCCACGCGGTCGAGCATCCGGATGACGAGCTGGAACCGCGCGGCGCGCACGTTCGACACGTTCAGGCAGTTCGGCACGGTGCCGTCGACCAAGAACGAGCGGATGACGCGCACCGTCTCGGTGGCGATGGCGAGCTGCGCCTGATCGGTCGACGCGGCGATGTGGGGCGTCCCGTAGACGAAGCCGCCGGTCGCCGAGGGCACGACGTCGAAGAGGTCGGTCGTGTACTCGCGCTGGCCCTTGGGCTCGTCCGGGTACACGTCGACCGCCGCGCGGAGACCGCGCGTCCTCACGGCCTCTTTGAGGGCGGCGTAGTCGACGAGGTCGGCGCGCGCCACGTTCACGAGCATGGCCCGCTTCGGCAAGAGGTCGAGGACGCGCTTGTCGACGAGCTGGCGGGTGCGGTCGTTGACGGGGAGGTGGAGGGTGAGGATGTGGCTCTTGCTCGCGAGCTCTTCGATCGTCTTCGCGTGACCGACGCCCATCTCGGCGGCGCGCTGGGCCGAGAGGCCACGGCTCCACGCGACCGGGTGGAGGCCGAAGGCCTTGGCGCGGACCGCGACCTCTTGGCCGATGGCTCCGAACCCTGCGATACCAATGGTCTTTCCGGAGAGGCCCTCGGCCTTGCCGTACTCGCCACGCTCCCACTTTTTGGCGCGGAGGGAGGCGACCGCGTCCGGGATGCGGCGGTCGAGGTTCACGAGCTGCCCCATGACGAGCTCGGCGACCGCGCCGGCGTTCTTGCCCGGGCAGTTCGCGACGTAAACGCCCCCTTTGCTCGCGGCCTTCACGTCGACGGTGCTGGCCTCGGCCCCGGCGCGGACGATGAGGTTCAGCTGGCGAGCCCCCTCGATCGCCTTGGCGGTGACCTCTTTCGAGCGGACGACCAGGATGCCCACGTTCTGGAGCTGGGTCTCGAGGCTCTCTTTGGTGAGCTCGGGCTCGTAGACGACCTCGATGGGGAGGGTTCGGAGCTCTTCGACGGCGCGGGGGTGGAGCTTGTCGGCGATGAGAAGACGCATGGAATGGCCGCGAGCATACCCCAAAACCGGGCTCCCGGGGCATCGGGCACGCGGGCCTTCGGTCAGACCTCGAGCGGGACCGCGCCCGAGCGTGTGCGGAGGGCGATGCCGTCCCCCGATTCGACCAAGAAGGGGCCGAGCTGGGCTTGGGCGTGCCGGGAGAACTTGGCCTCGAAGAAGCCAGGCTTTTTGCCGGATTTCACGCGCACGTAGAGGCTGTCGCCGGGGCCCGTCCGGAGGCCTCCTTCGAGCGGCTCGTGGGTGCCGTCGCTGAGGACGAGGAGGGGATAGCCCTCGCCGTCGTCTCCGACGGCCTGCACCGTGTAAGGCGCATCTTCGACGGTGAAGTAGGTCCAGTCGTACCCGTTGTCGAGGATGAAGCGGCCGTCGTCGGGGTGGCGGGAAATCCAGCCGTGCATGGCCTCCCCCATGCGGGGGTGCTCGACGAGCTCCCCGTCGTGGAAAAAGCGGCCGTCCTTGGCGAGCACGATGGTGCTCTCGCGCGAGCGCCCCGGGGGAGGGGGCCGGCGGTAGAAGTCTTCGTCGGGGGAAGGGGCCATGTCGCCTCACGATGTACGCACGAAACGCGTCGTGGTTCCCCGATTCGTCGCGCGGGGGCGGGCCTTCGTTCAAGCGCTTGACGCCCGTCGTTGGGCCTCCTACATGCTTCAAAAGAATTTGAAACATCAGAAGGGAGAAGGCCGCTCGCGTCGTCTCCCGGAGAGCGCCGAGGCGTCCATG
This sequence comes from Myxococcales bacterium, assembly GCA_016712525.1. NCBI lineage: Bacteria > Pseudomonadati > Myxococcota > Myxococcia > Myxococcales > Myxococcales bacterium. Next base: position 1,930,957 of record JADJQX010000007.1, on the reverse strand, counting down.
TCGAGCTCGATGCAGCAATCACCCATCGCGGAGGTCGGCCGTCGCGAGGGCCGGGAGTCGGAGCACGCGACCGAGGTGCGGTCGATGTTCGACCGGATCGCGCCCACGTACGACACGTTGAACCGGCTCTTGTCCTTCGGGATCGACCAGCGCTGGAGGCACGCCGCCGTTCGTGAGCTCCGGGGCGCGGCTCCCGGGCCGGTGCTCGACCTCTGCTCGGGCACCATGGACTTCGTGCCGCTCCTCGCGAAGGCCTTCCCGGGCGAGCGCGTGGTCGCCTCGGATTTTTCGGCCGAGATGCTCGAGCGCGGCAAACACAAGGCCCCCTCGGCCGAGCGCGTGGTCGCCGACGCCATGCACCTGCCGTTCGAGGACGCGTCCTTCGGCGCCGTCGTCTGCGGCTTCGGGGTGCGGAACCTCTCGGACCCGGCGCGCGGCGCAAAAGAAGCCTTTCGTGTGCTCCGACCGGGCGGGCGGCTCGTCGTGCTCGAGTTCTTCCGGCCGACGGGCCTCGCGACGCGCGCCTTCCACAAGGCCTACGGCGACGTCGTCCTCCCAGCGCTCGGTGGGCTCGTCTCCGGCGACCGCGCGGCCTACGGGTACCTCTCGAAGAGCATGAAGGCCTTCCACTCGCGCGAGGGCTACGAGGCGCTGCTCGTCGACGCAGGCTTCCGAGGCGTGCGCGGGCGCGATCTCACCCTCGGGGTCGCCTCGATCGTGGTGGGAGACAAACCATGACCGTCCGAAAAATCGTCCTCGGCATCACGGGCGCGAGCGGCGCCCCCTACGCGAAGCGCCTCGCGCAGGTGCTCCGCGAGCGGGTGCGCACGGGCGAGCTCGAGGTGGGCGTTTGCCTCTCGAGCACCGCCTCCGAGGTGTGGTCCCTCGAGTGCGGCGGAGACATCCGGGAGGAGCTCGGGCTCCCCGTGTATGGTGCACGTGATTACCGCGCGCCCTTCGCGAGCGGGAGCGCGGGGTGGCACGCGATGGCCGTCGTGCCCGCGAGCATGGGCACGGTGTCCCGCATCGCCCACGGTACGAGCGACACGCTGCTCACCCGGGCCGCCGACGTGATGCTCAAGGAGCGCCGCACCCTCGTGCTCGTCCCCCGAGAGACCCCTCTCTCGACCCTCCACCTCGAGAACCTCACCACCGTCTCGCGCCACGGCGCCCTCGTGCTCCCCGCCATGCCCTCCTTCTACGGAAAGACCACGACCCTCGAGCAAGCCATCGACACGGTCGTCGGCCGTGTGCTCGATCACCTCGGAATTACTCATGATTTGCTTCATCGGTGGGGCGCGCCGAAGGAGGTGGTCTCGTGAGCCCGCTCGTCCAGAAGGCCCTCGCCGCCGCCGGTCTCTCGGAGATCGCGCGCGCGCGCCTCGCCGGGGAGCCTTTGCCCAAGGGCTCGCGTGAGCGCCTCGAGAAGGCCGACCTCCTCGCGCTGGGAGCGCTCGCCGACGCCGTCCGCGCGCGTGTGGCGGGCGATCTCGTGCGTATCTCGATCCGTGACGGCAAGGCGCCGTACGAGGTGGCGTGGATCGCGCGCGGCGACACGTCGAGCGAGGGCGCCGGCTTGGGCCTCCTCCGCAAGGTGGCCGTGGAGCGCGTGCTCTCGCCGGACGGCGTGCGCGTGGGCGTGAGCTACACGGAGATCGGGATCGAGCTCGCGCAGGTCGCGCTCGGGTTCGGCGCGAGCGAGCTCCGCGGGGTGCTCGCCAACAAGCGCGGTCTCCCCATCGCCGACGACGCCACGAAGAAGGTGAAGGGACAGGGGCAGGTGAGCGCGCAGCTCCTTCAACGCAAGGAGCTGTCCGAGGTGCTCGCCTACGTCGGGCGCCGCGCCGTGTTCGCGGAGGGTGACACCCCCGCCGAGATTTCCGGAGGAGAGACCCATGCTTGAGCGCATTCGTGAGAAGGTCCGTGCAAAAGAACGGCTGACGGAGGCCGAGGGGCTCGAGCTCTTCACCTGCCCCGACATCTTGGGGATCGCGGCGCTCGCGAACGAGGTCCGCGAGGCGCGGCACGGCGACGCGACCTACTTCAACAAGAACCTCCGCGTCGAGGTCACGAACGTGTGCATGGCCTCGTGCCTGTTCTGCTCGTTCGCGAAGCTCGAGGCGCACATGCCGGGCGCGCACACGATGACGCTCGAGGAGGCGTGGAGCAAGCTCGAGGCCCGCATGGACGACCCTCCGAGCGAGGTGCACGTCGTGAACGGCCTCCACCCGGGGCTCCCGTTCTCGTACTACGAGGACCTCTTGAAGGGATTTCGGCGCATCAAGCCCGACATCCACCTGAAGTGCTTCACCGGCGTCGAGATCCAGTTCTTCGCCGTGCATTACGGGATGACCGTGCAGGAGGTGCTCGAGCGGCTGCGCGCGGCCGGGCTCGACAGCCTCCCGGGCGGCGGCGCGGAGATCTTCCACCCCGAGGTGCGCTCGCGCATCAGCGCCGACAAGGCCACCGCGGACGAGTGGCTCGAGGTCCACCGCGTGGCCCACCGCATGGGCATGCGCTCCAACGCGACCATGCTCTACGGTCACATCGAGACGTTCGAGCACCGCGTCGATCACCTCGCGCGGCTCCGCGCCCTGCAAGACGAGACGGGCGGCTTTCAGGCCTTCATCCCGCTCGCCTTTCACCCCGACGGCAACGGCATGAAGAACCTCCCGGCGCCCACGGCCATGGACGACCTCCGCACGGTGGCCGTCTCGCGGCTCTTCCTCGACAACTTCGACCACGTGAAGGCCTACTGGGTCAGCATGACCCCCAAGATCGCGCAGGTCGCGCTCTCGTTCGGGGCCGACGACATCGACGGGACGATCGTCCACGAGACCATCTACAAGGCCGCCGGCTCCCGCTCTCCCGACGGGCTCTCCGAGGCCGATCTCGTGCGCCTCATCCGCGAGGCAGGCCGACGACCCATCGAGCGCGACACGCTCTACAGGATCGTTCGTGAGCACGAAAAGAGCGCCCTCCCCGAGGCGGCGCTCAAGGTGCGTGAGCGCAAGGCCGGGCGTCACCTGACGGTGGTCGCATGAAGAAGCTCGGCGCCGTCGAGTACTTGAACGCGCGCCCCCTGTGGGACGCGTTCGCCCCCGGAAATCCGCGGGAGGGGGCCTTCGAGCTCTCCCTCTCGCTCCCGTCGGAGGTGGCGCGAAAGCTCGCCGAGGACGAGGTCGCGGCCGCCCTCATGCCCGTCGCCGCGGCGGCCTCGTTCGGCGGGCTCGAGCTGTCGTCGAGCGCGTGCATCGGCACGTTCGGCCCGGTGCGCAGCGTGCTCCTCGTGTCGGAGGCCCCGCTGTCCGAGGTCGGCGAGGTCGCGCTCGACCTCTCGTCGCGCACGAGCGTCGTCCTGGCTCGCCTCCTCCTCAAGAAGCGCAAAGTGTCTCCGCGGTTCTTCGGCGCGTCGTCGGCCGAGGCCATCGCGAAGGTCGGCGGGAAGACGGCGGCCGTCGTGATTGGCGATCCGGCGCTCGCGCTCGAGGGCAGGTTCCCGCACGTGCTCGACCTCGGCGAGGCCTGGCGCGAGGACACGGGGCTCCCCTTCGTCTTCGCCGGGTGGTTCTCGCGCCCGGGCGCGCTCACGTCCGACGACGTGGCCGAGCTCGAGGCGGCGAGGGCCTGGGGCCTGTCCGAGCGCCGCCGGCTCGCCGCGCAACACGCCGAAAAGACAGGGCTATCCGAGGGTGCGTTGGTGTCGTACCTCGAAGAGAGCCTGCGCTACGACCTCGACGACCAGGCCGTGCGAGGGCTCGAGCGTTTCCTCGACGAGGCCGCGAGCGAGGGGCTCCTCCCGCGCACGCGGTTCTCGATCGTGAACCCGACCGAGACGCGCCGCGTGGCCCGCCCGTCGCTCGACACCGTGCTCGCGCGCGCCGAGGCCGGAGAGCGCCTCTCCGGCGAAGAGGGCCTCCGCTTGCTCGAAGAGGCCTCGCTCTTCGATCTCGGTCTCCTCGCGCGCGGCGCGCGCATGCGCAAGAACCCGGCCGAGGTCGTCACGTACATCGTCGACCGCAACGTGAACTACACGAACGTGTGCACGACGAGCTGCCGATTCTGTGCATTCTACAGGAAGCCCGGGCACCCCGAGGCGTACGTGCTCACCCGGGAGCAGCTCGGCCAGAAGCTCCAAGAAGTGAAAGACAAGGGTGGCGTCCAGATCCTCCTCCAGGGAGGCCTGAACCCCGACCTCCGCATCGGGTGGTACGAGGACCTCTTCCGCTGGATGAAGTCCGAGTACGGCCTCGGCCTCCACGCGCTCTCGCCCGAGGAGATCCTCCACATCGCGCAGCTCGAGGGCCTCACGGTGCAGCGGGTGCTCGAGCGCCTGCACGCGGCGGGCCTCGACTCGGTGCCGGGCGGCGGGGCCGAGATCCTGGTCGACAGGGTGCGTCGGCGTATCGCCAAGACGAAGTGCACGAGCGAGGAGTGGCTCTCCGTCATGCGCACCGCGCACGCCATGGGCCTCCGCTCGAGCGCCACGATGATGTACGGCACCATCGACACGGCGCGCGAGCGCATCTTGCACCTCCTCAAGATCCGCGATCTCCAGGACGAGACCGGGGGATTTACGGCCTTCTTCTGCTGGGACTACCAGTTCGAAGAGGGCACCCACATCCTCCCGGGCGAGCACGGCACGCTCCTCTACTTGCGTCAGCAGGCGGTGGCGCGGCTCATGCTCGACAACGTCGACCACGTCGGCGCCTCGTGGGTCACCCAAGGGCCCGAGGTCGGCCAGGTGGCGCTCCTCTTCGGGGCCGACGATTTCGGCAGCGTCATGTTCGAGGAGAACGTCGTGTCGAGCGCGGGGACCACGTTCCGCATGGACGCGACCGGCATGGAGGCCCGCATCCGCGCCGCCGGCTACAAGGCCACGCGGCGCAACGTCCGCTACGACTGGCTCACGGACCCGTCATGAACGCGCGCGTCGTCCACGCGAGCGGTCTCGTCGTGGGCGACGGGCCGTCGCTCCGTGACGGGGCCGTCGTGCTCGACGACGCGGGCACGGTGGTCGACGTGGGACGTGCGTCGGACGTGCTCCCGAGGAGCACCGGCGCCGAGATCACGAAGCTCGAGGGCGTCGTGTTCCCGGGCCTCGTGAACGCTCACACGCACCTCGAGCTCTCGGCGCTCGCAGGCTCGGTGCCCGAGGGGCTCGGCTTCGCCGGCTGGGCCACGGCCATGCTCTCGGCGCGCCGCGCGACCCCCGAGGACGCCATGCTCCGGGCGACACGCGAGGCCGTGGAGACGCTCGTGCGCCTCGCGACGGTCGCGGTCGGAGAGGTCACGAACGGCCTCTCGTCCGCGGGCCCGCTCGTCGCGGCGGGCCTCTCGGGCGCGGTTTTTCACGAGGTCTTCGGGGCCGTGCGCGACGTGGCGCTCGCGAAGGTCGAGGCCCTCGAAGGCGCAGCGCGCGCAGCGGGGCTCCTCGACGGAGGCTCGCTCGTCTGGTCGCCGTCCGCCCACACGTTGCACACGACCCACCCCGACGCCGTGCGGCGGCTCGTCGCGCTCGCGAGGGCTCGTGGGGCGCGCACCTCCCTCCACCTCGCCGAGCACGCGGCCGAGCGTCAGGTGCTCACCGAGGGCCGCGGCCCGATGCTCGACTTCTTCCGCGGGCTCGGCGTGCCCGAGGGGGCGTTCGCGTGGCCGGGGCTCGGGCCCGTGGCGTACGCTCGGTCCCTCCTAGGGCTCCGGCCCGACGTCCTCCTCGTGCACCTCACCGACGCGACCCCCGAGGAGCTCGATCGCGTCGCCGACGACGGCGCCAAGGTCGCCCTCTGCCCGCGCTCGAACCTGTTCATCGAGGGGCGTCTGCCGGATGTGAAGTGTATGATATCACGTGGTATTTTGCCTGCGCTCGGGACCGATTCGCTCGCGTCGAGCCCCTCGCTCGACGTGCTCGAGGAGGCCGCCGCGCTCGCCGAGGCCTTCGCCCTCCCGGCCGACCTCGTGGTCGCGATGGCGACCCACCATGGGGCGCTCGCCTTGGGGCTCCCGGCTCACGGGAGGCTCGCGCGGGGGGCGCGCCCGGGCGTCTTCGGCGTCATGACGGAGGTCCGTGGGAGCGCGTCCGAGGCGCTCCTCCACGCGCGCACGCTGCCGCGCAAGCGGCTCGATTCTCGCAACGAAGGTCGGGGTGAACGATGAGTCAGGGTGTGTTGTCGAAGCTCCGCGCGTACGCCGATCTCGTGGCGTTCTCCCACACGGTCTTCGCGTTGCCGTTCGCCGCGACGGCCACCGTGCTCGCGCACCGAGAGCCGCACGTGCCGCTGACGCCGGCGCGCGTGGGGGCGATGCTCGTGTGCATGGTCGCGGCGCGGACGAGCGCCATGGCCTTCAACCGCTACGTCGACCGGGACGTCGACGAGAAGAACCCGCGCACGAAGGAGCGGCCGATCCAAGCCGGTCGCGTGGCCGCCCGTGAGGCGCTCGCGCTCACCGTGGCCTCGGGCCTCGTCTTCTTGCTGTCCGCGGCGACACTCGGCGTGTGGCCGGCCGTGCTCTCCGTGCCCGTGCTGCTCGTGCTGCTCGGGTACTCCCTCGCGAAGCGGTTCACGTGGGCGGCGCACGCGTGGCTCGGGCTCGCCCTCTCGCTCGCCCCGGGCGGGGCGTGGATCGCCATGGGCGCGAAGCCCGGCCTCGGCATCGTCCTCGTGATGCTGGGCGTGGTCACGTGGCTCTTCGGTTTCGACGTCCTCTATTCGCTGCAGGACGAGAAGTTCGACCGCGAGAACGGCCTCCACTCCGTGCCGGCGCGCTTCGGCACGCAGGGGGCGCTCCGCATGTCGGCGGCGTCGCACGTGGTGACGGTGCTCGCGCTCGCGTCGGCCGGGGTCGTCCTCCATAGGGGGCCGGCGTATTTCGTGGGCACGCTCGTGTTCGCGGGCATCCTCGTCGTCGAGCATCGCCTCGTCCGCGGCGGGAGCCTCGAGAAGATCGACAAAGCGTTCTTCGACTGCAACGCCCTCGTGAGCCTCGGCTTCTTCGTGGCGACGCTCGTCGACGCGTGGCTCCTCTCGCGCGGCGGATCGTAACGTCCTTGCCGGCGGCGAAGGCCGCCCCACACTCCCTCGAAGACTTGCGATAGAAAGATCCCGTGGGCGACGAGGTACGGCACATCAAGGTGAGCGCGTCCGAGAAGCGCGGCGAGCGGGCGCTCGGCTTCGTGGCCGTGGGCGTGCTCACCGTGCTCATCGTGGCCCTCTGGGTGGTCAAGGCACGCAAGCACGACCCTCGGGACACTCAGCTCCTCACGCCTCCCGCGCCCACGGCCAGCGCAGGGCCCCTCGCCGACGTCTCGGTCACGTCGACGGCCGCGCTCTCGCCGGCCCGGATCGCGGAGATCTCTGCGGCGCTCGCCCCGGGGGCCGAGAAGGCTTGCGTGTGCATGGCCGGGGTGTACGGGACCATCTACGTGGAGGTCGTCTTCACGGCCGACGGAAACGTGAAAGATGCACGCTTTTCGCCGCGGAACACGCTCCCGGTCGAGTCGCTCTTCGCGGGCTCGTGTGTGCTCCCGAGCTTTCGTGACGCGTCGGTCGCGAAGGGCTCGGGCGAGCTCCACGTCGATTTCGCCGTGAAGAACACGCCTGGGAAGCGGCCATGAGGGGACCCGTCGTGGCGCTCACCGTCGCGGCCATGGCCTTCGGGGTGGCGTGCCGGGAGAAGAAGCCGCCCCCCGTCGACAGCGGCGCGAAGGACGTTTCGGCTCCCGAGCCGAGCGCGCCCCCCACGGCCTCCGCATCGTCGGCGCCGGACGCCGCCGTCCCCCGTGACGCCTCCATCGGCGATGCGCACGTCACTGCCGCGCCCACCCTCGGAGACGCGGGGCCCTCCGCCTGCAAGCTCGTCTACGGGCCTCAAGAGCAACCTTTTCGCGGCACGGCGTTCCTCGCGGCCTCGGGCAACCGGCTCGAAGTGGTCGCGAACGACTCCGGGCGCACCCGTGGCTTCGGGGTCCCCGTCCCGCCGACCCTCGCGCCGGTCGCGCCGACGCGTGTCCTCTCGTTCGAGCCCATGAGCTACCCGCCGTGCGAGCCCGCGGGTCGCTTCGTGTACTGCCCGGGCCGCGGGGGAGTCATTCGGCGCATCGACGGCATGCGCGAGCGCGAGGTCGGGAAGGGGCGCCCGGCCACGCGCATCGCCGCCGCGCCCATCGGAGGGGACGGGCACTCCGTCGTCGCCTACCTCGCCGAGCGCTCGACGACCGAGGGCACGATGCTGCAGGCGTTCGTCATCCTCGACGAGGGCGAGCCCGTGCGCCTCTCGGACGACGGCAGCGGCGCGACGCAGCTCGCGCTCGTACCCGCGGGCGACAAGGTCGTGGCCCTCTACCTCGACGCCCGCACGGCCATGACGCCGATGCACGCACGTGAGCTAACTCTCGGAAAAGACGGAAAAATCGAGCTCGGGAACGACGCCGTTCTCACCGTCGGCGGCCCGGCGGAGCGGGGCGTGACGCTCGCGTCGGGAAGGCTCAGGGGCGCGACGTTCGCGCTCGTCCCGATGCCCCAGGACGTGAGCTCGTTCGGCATGACGACGCTGCTCGTCCCGTCGCCACCCAAGGACGACGTGCCCGTGAAGGTCTCGGCCTACCCGAACGGGCTCGACCCTGCGCCGCTCGCCGCGACACGCTCCGAGACGCTCGATCGCATGTATGTTGCACGCGTCGTCCCCGAGTCCTCCGAGCGTGACGCCCCGCGGGCCCTCGAGCTCGGGCACCTCGTGGCCGACGGCTCCTTCACGTCGCACGGCCTCGTCGCCCGGGGCGCGCGCATCACGGACGTCGCCATCGCGGTCGACGCGGCGAAGGCGGTCTGGATCCTCTACGGCGACGCGGCCCACACCTGGCTCACCCGGTTCGCCTGCCCCTGATGCGGCGTTTTCGGCTTCTCACCGGCCGAAAGGCGAGTAAAAGCCCAAGGCCATGAGCCGAGGCCTCGAAGAGACGCGCGCCTACTACGACGAGTTCTCCAAGCGCTACGAGGACAAGCGGCGCCCGAACGACGCCGACGGCTACCACGCCCTGATCGACGACCTCGAGATCCAGATCTGCGAGCGCTACGGTCAGGGGAAGGACGTGCTCGAGGTCGGCTGCGGCACGGGCCTCATCCTCGAGCGCATCCGCCGCTTCGCGAAGAGCGCCAAGGGGATCGACCTGTCGCCGGGCATGCTGGCGCTCGCGAAGGAGCGTGGCCTCGACGTGTGCGAGGGCTCGGCCACCAAGCTGCCGTTCGCCGACGAGTCGTTCGATCTCACGTGCTCGTTCAAGGTGCTCGCTCACGTGCCGGACATCGGCAAGGCCCTCGCCGAGATGGCCCGTGTCACGCGCAAGGGAGGCATCGTCCTCGCCGAGCTCTATAACCCCCTCTCGTTCCGTGCGCTCGCGAAGGTGCTCGGCCCGGCCGGCAAGATCAGCGACACCACGCGCGAGAGCGCGGTCTACACCCGGTTCGACGCGCCCTGGAACATCGGCAAGATCTTGCCGCCTGGCACCCGCCTCGAGACGGCGCGCGGCGTGCGCATCGTCACTCCGGCCGCCGCGTTCATGCGCGTGCCGCTCTTGAAAGACGTGCTCCGCCGGGCCGAGCTCGCCCTCTGCGACGGCCCCGCCTCCGTGTTCGGCGGGTTCTACGTCGCGGTCATCCGAAAGGGCTGACCTTCGGGGCGCCTTCGCCTTCGTTCGGGCCGCGCCGGGCCGGCCCGATACCCGCGATAGTGTTCTTCCGGGGCCGTGCGTATACTTCGCGGGGTATGGTCACCTGGCCCAAGGTCGTGAAGGGTTCCGCGCTTTTCGGCGCGTTCGGTCTCGCAACGGTGCTCGCCCTTCGCCTCCACGGCGGAGGCTTGTGGCACGGGCTCGCCCCTGCCAGCGCCGCGAGCACGAGCCACACCGCGCAGAACTACGACCTCACCCAGCTCAAGGTGGTGAACGAGGTCCTGAAGACGGTGCGCGACCGCTACGTCGACCCGAAGCGCGCGAAGCCGAAGGACATGCTCCTCTCGGCGCTGAACTACGTACAGCGCGACGTCGCCCAGGTCATCGTGCTCTACGAGGACGGCGCACCCACCGTGAAAGTGCGCGTAGACACTCAGGAAAAGGAGTTCCGGGTCGACAACGTCCAGGGCCCGTGGGACGTGTCCTCCCACCTCCGGGACGTGTTCGCGTTCGTGCAGGACGGGCTCCGCGGCACCGAGGTCGACCTCCGTGAGGTCGAGTACGCGGCGTGCAACGGCATGCTCCACACGCTCGATCCCCACTCGGTGCTGCTCTCGCCCGAGGCGTACAAGGAGATGAACCTGTCGACGAGCGGCCAGTTCGGCGGCCTCGGCATCGTCATCTCGATCCGCGACCAACAGCTCACCGTCATGAACCCGATGCCGGGCACGCCCGCCGGCCGAGCGGGCATCAAGCGGCACGACCGCATCGTGAAGATCGGCAACGAGTCGACCCTCAACATGGGCCTGAACGAGGCCGTGCAACACCTCCGCGGCGCGCCCGGCTCGAAGGTCTCCGTGTGGGTGCATCGAGACGGGCCCGACGGGTGGGCCGGCGCGCGCGAGTACGTGCTCACTCGCGAGACGATCAAGGTCGCCAGCGTCGAGTCCCACGCGCTCGACGGCGGCATCGGCTACGTGCGCCTCAAGCAGTTCCAGGCGAACACCTCGGCCGACCTCGACAAGGCCCTCGCCGAGCTCCGAAAGGGCGGCGAGCTCAAGGGCCTCGTGCTCGATCTGCGCGGAAATCCAGGCGGATTGCTCGACCAAGCCGCGCGCGTCGTCGACAAGTTCATCGCGCAGGGCCCGATCGTCGCGACGGTCGGAAACTCCGCCGAGGACCGCGAGGAGAAGGTCGCCCACCCCGACGGCACCGAGCCGAACTACCCGATCGCCATCTTGGTGAGCGGCTCTTCGGCGAGCGCGAGCGAGATCGTCGCCGGCGCCATGAAGAACCACGATCGCGCGGTCATCGTCGGCGAGACGACCTTCGGCAAGGGCAGCGTCCAGCTCGTCTTCCCCGATCTGCCCGACAAGGCCGCGCTCAAGCTCACGATCGCGCAGTACCTCACCGAGCCGGGCGACATCTCCATCCAGGGCACGGGTATCACCCCCGACATCGAGCTCGACCCGATGACCGCGGACCTGCTCGAGATGGACCTCACGGTCGACTCGGGAGGCACGAAGGAGCGTGACCTCGCGCGGAGCCTCTCGAGCTCGCGCACGCGGGAGGGGCAGAAGCCCTCGGAGGTGCTCCGGTACAACTTGCCGCAGAAGGAGCGGCAGGACCTCCGCGATCGCGGCGGCGACCCGGACGACGCGTTCGCCGTCGATTTTCCCATCCGCTTCGCGCGGGACGTCGTGGCGCACATGCCCACGGGCAAGCGCCCCGAGCAGGTGAGGGCCGTGAAGGGGTTCGTCGCCGAGGCGCGCGCCGCCGAGATCGCCCGCGTGGCGCAAGATCTCCAAGCGCTCGGGATCGACTGGTCCGACGCCCCCGCCACGGTGCCTCAAGGTGCGCCCCCCGAGAAGGGCGCCCTCGAGGTGAAGCTCGAGACCGACAGGCCCGGGAACGAAGGGGTCGCCGGCGAGCCCCTCCACGTGAAGCTCACCGTCACGAACAAGGGCAAGGAGCCGCTCTATCGCCTCGGCGCGATGACGAAGAGCGACAACCCCATGTTCGACAACAAAGAGCTCGTCATCGGGAAGCTCGAGCCGGGAAAGAGCCGGACGGTCACGGCGCCGCTCGGGTGGTGCGAGATCGAGGGGCGCAAGATCGGCAGCACGGCGCCTCTCCCGAAGGACGCTCCGCGGTCGTGCCGCATCCCGAGGGACGCGCTCGCGCGCAACGACGGTATCACCGTGAAGTTCGACGAAGCCCGCGGTCGGGCCCCGGCGCCGGCCGAGCTCCGCGTGGGGATCAAGGCCCTCGACCGCCCCGTGTTCGCGTACTCGTACCAGGTCGTCGACAACAAAAAAGGTAATGGTGACGGCAGGTTGCAAAAGGGTGAGGAGGTGACGATGTACGTCACGGTCACCAACGTCGGCCGTGGTCGTGCGTACGACGCTCAGGCGAACCTCCGGAACCTGAGCGGCGACGGCGTGCTCCTCCGCGAGGGCCGCTACGACCTCTCGAACCTGAAGCCGGGCGAGACCAAGAAGATGGCGTTCTCGTTCGAGGTGCGCCAAGAGCTCGCCGACCCCGAGGCGAAGGTCGAGCTGTCCGTGTCCGACCGCGATCTCCGCGAGACGACGGTCGAGAAGATCCGCATCCCCGTCGGCCCTGCGCTCACGGTCGCTGCGGCGCAGGGGTCGCTCAAGGCGAAGGCCCAAGGGGTGGCGCTGCTCGAGGCGCCCGACGCGGCCGCGCGTGTCGTGGGGAAGCTGCCCGCAGGGGCCGTCGCGCAGGTCACCGGCTCGTACGGTGACTACCGGCGCGTCGCGCTCGGCGAGGGGCGCTACGCCTTCGTACGCGCGAGCGAAGCCGACGATGGCGGCGTCGCGCCGAAGGAGCTCGCCTTCGAGGACGTGCTCACGCGGTTTCCGCCCTCCATCGAGGTCGGGGCCCAGGTCCACGTGACGCGCGACGCGCGCATCTCGCTCAAGGCCACGGCGACCGACGCGGACCGACTGCTCGACGCCTACGTCTTGGTCGGCCAGAAGAAGGTCTTCTACCGCTCGAATCGCAACGGCCCGGATCCGAAGAAGCTCGTGTTCGACGCGGACGTGCCGCTCCGGCCGGGCGTGAACTTCGTCACGATCGTGGCCCGCGAGAGCCCCGATTCGGTCGGCCGAAAGACGTTCGTCGTCCGTCGCGACGGCCCGAACGGGGAGCTCCTCCCGACGCCCAAGACCGAAGAGGACGGCGCCGGCGGCGACGACGACTGACGCTCCGTGTGACGCACGCGCGCGTCCCACCCCGGTCGGGGCCGTGGGCGCGCGCGGCTTTACTTTTGGGTCTCGGGCCATCACCATGCCGCGCGTGCAGCTCCCGTCGAACGAATCGAGCCTCCCGAAGGTCGTCCGAATCCACGTCAACATCGACCACGTCGCCACCCTCCGGAACGCACGAGGGACGACGTACCCGGATCCCGTTCTCGCGGCACGGCACTGCCTCGACGCCGGAGCCCACGGCATCACCGCGCACCTCCGCGAGGACCGACGCCACATCCGCGACGAGGACGTCGAGCGCCTCCGGAGCGAGCTCCGCACGACGCTGAACCTCGAGATGGCCGCGACCGACGAGATGCTCGCGATCGCGCTGCGCATTCGGCCCGACGTCGTGACCCTCGTCCCGGAGCGGCGCGAAGAGCGCACCACGGAAGGTGGCCTCGACGTCGTAGGACAAAAAGAGCGCCTCCGGGCCATGTGCGCGACCCTCGACGATGCCTCCATCAAGACGAGCCTCTTCGTCGCGCCGGACCTCGCGCAGATCGACGCCTCCGCCGCGCTCGGCGTGGCCCAGGTCGAGCTTCATACGGGCGACTACGCGCACGCCGTCACGGCCGAGGAGCGCGCCCGAACCCTCGGCGCCTTGGAGGGCGCGGCCAGGGCCGCCGCCGCGGCTCGCCTCGAGGTGGCCGCCGGCCATGGGCTCACGGTCGCGAACGTCGTCGAGCTCATGCGTATTTCGGCGATCGAGGAGCTCAACGTCGGCCACGCCGTCGTCGCCGACGCGATCTTTTCGGGTATGGGAGCCGCGGTGGCCGCGCTGCGTGGGGCCGTCGAGCGTGGGGTACGAGCCCGCGCTTGAGGGGGCGCGTGTGACACCTCCGCGACCGTCGCGTGGCGATCGTGCGACATGGCCGAGCGCGCGCTCCCATGGCGCCGACGCTTGGTAAGGTGCGCTTCATGATCGTCGGCCTCGGCATCGACCTCTGCTCGATCGAACGCATGAAGCGCGCTTTGGAGCGCCACGGAGACCGGTTCTTTTCACGTATTTGCTGCCCCGAGGAGCGGGCGGAGCTCGAAGGTCGCGACCGCGCGTTCGCGCTGGCCGGGCGGTTCGCTGCGAAGGAAGCGTTCGCCAAGGCGCTCGGCGGGGCGACGGGCGTGTCGTGGCACGACTGCCGCGTTCGCCGCGCCAAGTCGGGGCGCCCCGGGCTCGAGCTCGTGGGCACGGCGCTCGACGCCGCCCGCGCGGCGGGGGCCGAGAAGTGGCACGTGAGCCTCTCGCACGACGGCGGTGTCGCGGTCGCGGTGGTCGTGCTCGAGAGCGCGTCGGCGGCAGGCTGACCGCGTCCGCGGCGTTGCGCTCGGACGAAGGGTTTGAGACGATCGGTCGGTGGAGCCCGTCTACACCCCCGAGGCGATGCGAGCGTTCGACGAGTACGCGACCGCCCGGGGAACGCCGTCGATCGTGCTCATGGAGAACGCGGGGCGAGGGGCCACCGAGGTGCTCGTTCGCGAGCTGCTCGCCGGACAACCTTCGGGCAAGCGTGTCGTGCTCGTCGCCGGTCGTGGAAACAACGGGGGGGACGCGTTCGTCGTCGCGCGCCGCCTGCTCGTGCTCGGCGCCATTCCCGAGGTTTTTTGCCGTATCCCCATCTCGGGGCTCCGCGGGGACGCGCTCACCAACGCCGAGGCCTTCGCGGGGCTCGGCGGAGCTCTGACGACGCTCGACGCCGAGGGGCTCCCGCGGCTCTCGCAGGCCGTGGCGAGCGCGTCCGCCGTGGTCGATGGTCTCTTCGGCACGGGCCTCTCGCGCGACGTCGAAGGGGTCGATCGGGATGTCATCGAGTGCCTCCTCGTCGCACGGGACAAGCTGCTCGCGCTCGATCTCCCCTCGGGCCTCTGCGCGCGGACGGGGCGCACATGGGGCGTGTGTGTGCGTGCACGTCATACGGTGACGTTCGTCGCCGAGAAGCTCGGCCTGGTCACCGCCGAGGGGCGCGACGCGGCCGGACGGGTGCATGTGGTCGACATCGGTGTACCGACCGACCCGAAGGGGCTCCCCCGCGAGGCCCGGCCGTGCGCGATGCGCGTGGTTCCGTCCGACGTGGCGCTCCCGGCTCGGAGGCACGCGACCCACAAGTTCCGGGAGGGGCACGTGGCGGTGGTCGCGGGGAGCCCCGGAAAGACGGGGGCGGCGCTGCTCGCGGCTCATGGTGCGGCGCGGGCAGGGGCCGGCGCAGTGACCGTCGCCTCGTTCGCCGACACCGTCCCCTCCCTCGACGCGCGTGTGCTCGAAGCGATGACGTTCGTGGTCGAGCCCGTGGAGTCGCGCGTCGCGGAGCTCCTGCGTGGCAAGTCCGCCGTGGTGCTTGGCCCGGGCCTCGGTCGTGACGCTCGTGCGCGGGCCGTGGTCGAGCGTGTGCTCGCGCTCGCCGAGGTGCCGGTCGTCCTCGACGCGGATGGTCTCGCGCCGTTCGAGGGGAGGCTCGATGGCCTCCGCGCGCGTCGGGCCCCTACGTTCCTCCTGCCTCACGAAGGCGAGCTCGGTCGCCTGCTCGGGATCTCCTCCGAGGCCGTCGTCGCCGACAGGTTCACGAGGGTGCGCGAAGCGGCGCTGGCTTCGGGGGCGATCGTGGCGCTGAAAGGGGCGTGCACCTTCATCGCGGGCGCGGGCGCGGATCGGGCGTCGGTGGAGGTCTCGCTCGTCGACGCCGGGCACGCAGCGCTCGCCACGGCGGGGTCGGGCGACGTGCTCGCGGGGATCGTCGCGGCGTTCGCGTGCGTGCTTGCGCCGCGGCGCGCCGTCGAGGCCGGGGCGCTGGTGCACGGTCTCGCGGGGGCCGAGTGGGCGAAGGCGAACGGCGATCGCGGTCTCCTCGCCCACGAAATCGGCGATCGGGTGCCCGAGATCGTGCGGGGGCTCGTTCGCTGAGGGTCCCCCTGGTCGGCCGCCTTTCCACGCGATATCCTAGGAGGCTTGAACGAGGAGCGCCCGAGGGTCCCATGAACAAGCCGAGCACCGACAAGCGTATCGGAGCGAGCGTCGGGCGCTACACCATCCACGGCGTCATCGGGACGGGCGGCATGGCCAACGTGTACGCCGCGACCGACGACACGGGTGGCTGGTGCGCCGTCAAGATCCTGCATCGGGCCCTCGCGACGGACGAAGTGGCCGTGGCCCGCTTCTTCGAAGAGGCGTACCTCGTGAACCGGGTCAAACACCCCGGCGTGTGCCGCATCGTCGACGACGGCGTCACCGCGGACCGCTGCCCGTTCTTGGTGATGGACCTCCTGAACGGCGAGACGCTCGAGTCGCGCATCGAGGGGGACGTGAAGCTCCCCGTGGTCGAGGTGCTCGACATCGGCATCGACGTGGCCGACACGCTCACCGCGGTCCACGAAGCCGGCATCATTCATCGGGACCTCAAGCCGGCGAACCTCTTTCTGACCTTCTCGGGGGACGTCAAGCTGCTCGATTTCGGCGTCGGCAAGGGCAAAGCGCTGGCCGGAAAGACGGTCGAGGGCATGCTGCTCGGCACGCCGTCCTACATGTCCCCCGAGCAAGCGGTCGGCTCAGGGACCGACAAGGTGGACGCGCGCTCCGACGTCTACTCGCTCGGCGCCGTCCTCTTTCGGCTGATCTCCGGCGAGACCGTGCACGTCGCCGACGACTCGTACCGGCGCTGGTTCGCCGCCGCGACCGAGCACGCGCGCTCCCTCGTCGAGGCGGCTCCGTCGACCCATCCTTCCGTGGTGGCCGTCGTCGACATGGCGCTCATGTTCGAGAAAGAAGAGCGGTGGCCGTCGGCTTCTGCGCTCCTCTCGGCCCTCCGGGACGCCAAACGCGCCGTGGTCGCGAGCTCGGCGGCCCCGGGCGTGGCCCCGATGGGCTCGTTCATCTCGATGCTCAACGACCTGAAGGACCCCGACTGACCGAGGGCGGGCGAGGGCGTGTGGGCGCCCACACGCGTGTGTCCGACGGGACGCGTCTGTCGGTCGAAGATCCTAAAAAGGTCAATAATTACATGGCATTCGGGCTTGGTACGCGGCGTGGATAGAGCTTCTCTCGAAGGAGCGTCCCACCATGTCTCGAGCCGCCTCGTCGTCCGTGCCTGTCGTCGCCCACACCCGTGAGGAGCTCCGTGAGGCTCTCCATCGGCTCGTGCCCGAGCTTCGCGGGCGTGCCCTGCGCTTGGCCAAGTCGAGCTCGGTGGCCGACGATCTCGTGCAGGACGCGCTCGTTCGGGCGCTCACGTTCGAGTCGCAGTACCGCCTCGGGACGAACCTGCGTGCCTGGGCGTACCAAATCCTCTTCAGCGTGTTCGTCACGCGCTACCGCCGCCTTCGACGGGAGAAGAACGCGCTCAAGGTGCTCGCCTCCGACCTCGACGCGTGGACCCACAACGACGCATTCGCCGCGAGCGCGACGGCCGTGAGCCTCACGCGGCGCACGTCGGAGCGGCTCTCCTCGCTCCCGGCGACGTTTCGTCAGGTGATCGAGACGGTGGACCTCGGTGACTCGACCTACCGCGAGGCGGCTGTCGAGCTCGGGCTCCCGCTCGGCACGGTGATGAGCCGGCTCCACCGGGGCAGGCGTATGCTGGCCGACGCGATGACGGAGCCCCAGGTCGCGGCGTGAGCTACGACCGCGGAGCCCAGGGCACGTCGGCGACGCCGAGGCGGACGTTCTCGGCCCGCGCGAGCGAAAAGAGCAGGTCGGAGAGGCGGTTCAGGTAGACCACGAGCTCGGCCCGCACGTCCCCGGAGCCGAGCACCTCGCGCTCGGCCCTTCGGCACACGGTGCGCGCGAGGTGGAGGGCGGCGGCCTGGCTCGAGCCGCCCGGGAGCACGAACGCCGTGAGCGCGGGCAAGGTGCCTTCGGACACGTCGATCGCGGCCTCGAGCCGCGCCGCGTCCGACGCGTCGAGCAAGCGCATCTTCATCTTGTCTTCTTTGCCTGGCACGCAGGCGAGCTCGGCTCCGAGCACGAAGAGATCGCTCTGCACGGACGCGAGGAGGGTATCGGTAGCCTCGGCGAGCGTCGTCGTGCGGGCGACACCAAGGCACGCGTTGAGCTCGTCGACGGTGCCGTATGCGTTGACACGGGCCGACGCCTTCGGGATACGGCCGCCGCCGAAGAGCCCCGTCGTGCCGTCGTCGCCGGTCTTCGTGTAGAGCTTCACGCCTTGAACATCTCCGAGACCTCGGCCAAGAGGTCGGCCTCGGTGATCTTCTTGGCGGCGGCGAGCTCTTTCATCAGGAGGCTCTTCGCTTGGTCGAGCAGGCGACGTTCCCCGAAGCTCAGATCCTTGTCGAACTTGAGCCGGAACATGTCGCGGAGCACCTTGGCGACCTCGTGAGGCGAGCCGCTCTTCATCATCTCGGTGTAGGCGCGGAAACGCCGGCTCCAAGGCTGAAGATCCACGGCTACCTCTTTGGCGCGCAGCGTGTCGAGCACGGCGTTCGCGTCCTTCTCGCTCATGACGGCGCGAAGACCGCTCGAGGTGGCGCTCGCCTTCGGCACCATCACGCGCATGCCCTTGTCGAGGATGCGCAGGATGTAGAAATCGCCGGAGACTCCGCCGACCTCGCGGTGCTCGATCGAGGAGACCTCACCGAGCCCGTGCAGCGGGTGGACGGCCTTGTCGCCGACGGAGAGGTTCAGCGGCTCGGTCGAACGAGGGAACGGCTGGATGTTGACGATGGGCTGGTAGCCCTTCGCGGGAGGCATGGGCGGCCGAACCGGCGGCGGAGACGGCGCCGGCGGGGGCTGCGACGCGATGCGCGGCAAGGGGGGCGGGGGGCGCGTCCGGTAGGTGCCGAGGTCGGGCTCGGTGTACTTCGGCGGCGGCGGCGCGGGCTTCGCGGCCTTGCTGACGTCCCTGGAGGAGGCGGCGGCTTTGCTGACGTCCCTGGAGGAGGCGGCGGCCTTGCTGACGTCCCTGGAGGAGGCGGCGGCCTTGCTGACGTCCCTGGAGGAGGCGGCGGCCTTGGCGACGTCCTTGGAGGAGGCGGCAGCGAGGCTCACGTCTCTCGACGAGGGTTTCGCCTTCGACTCGCGGGACGGCGGGACGACCTTCGGCGCCTCTTTGACCGCGGGCTTGGCCGCGTCTTTCGTGGGCTTCTTCGCCTCGGGTTTCTTCGCCGGCGCTGCCTTCGTGGCCTTCTTCGTGGCCTCGGCCTTCTCGGGCGCGCGCGCCGGCTTCTTCGCCGCGGCCTTGGTGGCGTCGGACGGCTTCTTGGAGCTCGCCTTCGCCTTCGCAGGTTTGGCGGGGCGGGCGGAGGGGGCTGCTTTTTTCGTCTGGGCCATCAGGGTTGAGAGGCCGGGGGCTACCACACCATGCAACCCGGAGTCAAGGGGGATGGGTAGATTGCATGTATTGTAAAATCGCGAAATGATTCGGTTTTTGTGGAAAACGTAGCGCCGCCCTCGGTCATCGCAGGCTGCCGACGATTTCGTCGATTTCGGCGTCGAGCACGGCGTGGAGCCCCTTCGCCGCGCGGTCGGTGTCGAACGTGGCGACGACCGAGAGGCCGCCCGGGACCGGGTCGACACGCGGCGCTTCGAGGGGCTCGTGGAGGCCGAGCATCCGGCCGAAGGGATTCTTGGCGAGGAGGACGTCGAGCGTGGCGCCGAGCCTGCGCGCCGCGTCTTCTTGGGCGTGCCCGTACTCGCCCAGCACGACCGCCGTGACGACGAGCCCCCCCTTCGCCGCGGGGTGGCGGGTCGTCCTCGCCCCGACCGCGACGCCCGTGGCCGCTCGGAGTAGGCCCCCGAGCGCGGCGGACCACTCTCCTTCGAAGGGTCCCGACGCGAAGAATCGCGCGACCGACCCCTCACCCAAGAGGCCCACGGCGCGCGCGAGCGGCTCGGCGCGGAGGGCTGGCTTCGCCTTTTTTAGCTTTCCCTCGGCATAGGCGGCCGCGACCCGGAGCGGACCGAAGCGCCCTTCTTCGAGCGCGAACGCCTCGCGCCCGAAGGTGCACATCTGAACGCGCTCCTTCGCTCCGTCGCCGAAGAGCCGGACCACGGGCGGAGAGGCCACGTCGATGGCGCGGCCGTCGATGCGCGTCGCTCTCCGCGTGAACGCTCGCTCGAGCGCCGCAGGATCGATCGTGCCGCGCCCGAGGGTGAGCGTCGCGTCGGGGTAGCGCGCGATCACGAGCTCCGCGAGCGACCGGGGATCGACGCCGCCGTTCTCCGCCGCGAACCTCCGGAAACGTTCGTCGGAGACGACCCTATGGACGCCAGCGAGCAGCGTGTCGTCGGCGAACGCCACCTTCGGCGAGAGCTCCAGCATCCACACGAGCGACGGGGCCTTCACGAGGTCGGCGAGCGGCTCGAGGTGGAGCGGCATGGGGGCAGCCGACGGCGCGGCGGGCTTGGGGGGTAGCCCGCCGCACGCCGCGAGGAGCGGCAGCGCGAGGAGGGCTCTTCGCGGAAGGCGGCCCTCGTCGCGGGGAGGGCTCACGCGACGGTGACCCACGCGAACCGCCGGTTCTTCGAGCCCACGCGGAGGAGGTAACGTTTGCCCTTCTCGAGCTGGAGCTGCCCGTCGGTGACGCGCGCCTTGTCGAGCTCGACGCCGCCTTGCTCGACGAGGCGCTTGCCTTCGCCGCTCGACTTCACGAGCCCCGCGAGCGCGAGCGCCTTCGCGATCCAGAGCGTCGCGCCTTCGACCGCGAAGGTGTGCTCTTGCACGTCGTCCGGCACGGCGTCCGCCGAGTAGATCTTCTTGAACTCGGCCTCGGCCTTCGTGGCCGCGTCCGCGTCGAAGAGCCTCGTGATGGCCTCGCGCGCGAAGAGCGCCTTGACCTCTTGGGGGCTCGTCGTGCCGGCCTTGCGGGCCTCGCGGAGCTCGGCGATCTCCGCGTTCGTTCGCGCCGACAGGAGCTCGAAGTAACGGAAGATCACGTCGTCGTCGATCTGCATCACCTTGCGGAAGAACGTGAGCGGCTCTTCTTGGAGGCCGATGTAGTTCCCCGCGCTCTTCGACATCTTCTTCCCGACCACGCGCCCGCCTTCGACCTTCGCGTCGGTTCCCTCGAGGAGGGGCGTCGTCATGACGATCTGCGCGCGCTTGCCGTAGCGAGGCATGATGTCTCGGCCCACGAGCAGGTTGAAGAGCTGGTCGGTGCCGCCGATCTCGACGTCGCACTCGAGGGCGACCGAGTCGTACCCTTGGAGCAGCGGGTAGAGAAACTCGTGCTGATAGATGGGGCGCTCTTCGGCGAACCGCTTGGCGAAGTCGTTTCGCTCGAGCATGCGCGACACCGTGGTCTTCGCCATGAGCTCGACGAGGTCGGTCGCGCGGAGGGCGTCGAGCCACTCGGAGTTGCGGCGCACGACCGTCTTCTGCCGGTCGAGGATTCGGAATGCCTGCTCCGTGTACGTCTCGGCGGCGAGGTCGACCTCGGCCCGGGTGAGGCGTGGGCGCAGATCGTTCTGGCCCGTCGGATCGCCGACCATCGCCGTGAAGTCGCCCACCAGCAGCACGACCTCGTGGCCGAGCTGCTGGAACTGACGCATCTTTTCCATGACCACCGCGTGCCCGAGGTGGAGGTCGGGGCGTGTCGGGTCGAAACCTACCTTGACACGCAGCGGGCGGCCCGAGCTTCGGGACTCTTCGAGGCGCTCTTCCAGCTCTTTGGCGACGTGCAGATCGACGATGCCCCGCGTGAGGAGGGCGAGCTGTTCGGCGACGGGGGCGAAACTCGGCATGACGCGACTCTATAGCTCACGCCGGGCGGCGGCGGGGAGCACCCACACGCGCCGTGGCCCGGAAAACGACGCCGCCACGCGCACGGAGAGGCCGACGACCCACGGTCGCCAGCCTCTTTCCTCACCAAGGCGGTCGCGGCAGCCGCTCGCGCTCAGTCGTCGTCGCCGTCGTCGCCGCCGGTGATGGCGAGGTGGCGGCTGCCGTTGACGATCTCTTTGAGATCCTTGCCGACCTTGAAGAACGGGAGGCGCTTCGGGGGGACCGGGACGGGCTCGCCGGTGCGCGGGTTCCGGCCCGAGTAGGCCTTGTACGGGCGCACGGTGAAGCTCCCGAATCCTCGGATCTCGATCCCTTCGCCCTTCTGCAGCGCTTCGGTCATCGAGTCGAACACGCAGTTGACGACGAGCTCGGCCCGCGCCTTGGTCAGGTCGCTTCGCGTCGCGAGTGCGTCGATCAGCTCACTCTTGGTCATCTCGAGGTCCCTCCGAATGCCAAGCTAAGCCTAGGCGACCTTCGTTCGTCAAGGGCTCGATGTTCCTAGGCTTTCGATGGGGCAGGGGGCGACCGTCAGCCGGTCGAGCTCGAGCGGGCCCCCCGACGTGCGAAGGGTGAGCCTCGTCTCGCCGCGCCGGACGCTCACGCGGAGCGGGGGGAGGTCCTCGAGCTCGCCCTTGCCGCGGACGTCGGCCACGGCGCCCGCGATCGCGACGCTCCCCTTCGTCTCGGCCGCGGCCCGCACCCTCGCGACCACGTCGATGCACGCGTCCTTGGGCCAAGGAACGGCGATGTCGGCCGTCGCTTCGGCGGTCGTCGGCACGAGCGAGAGCACACGCCCACCCGAGGTGTCGGGCGTCGAGTGGATCGGGATCGCGTAGCCGCCGGACTGAGCGAGGGGAGGCCAGTCGGCCTCGGCCTCGAAACGGAGCGCTGGGCCCGGCTCGGCGGGGGCCCAGGGCGCGACGAGGGGCAGCTCGGGACCTTGCCGGTAGCGGTAGGTCGGCGGTCGCCCGAGGCCGTCGAAGAGGAGCCAGTCGTGATCGTCTCCGCGGAGCCTCGCGATGCGGACGTCGGCCGAAGGCTCGTGACCGAGAGAGAAGCCGTGGTCCGTGTCGACGAACACGAGGCCGAGGTCGACGTGGGCCTCCGCCAGCGCGTCGGGAAGGAAGAACGGCGCGCCACCCTCGCGATCGCGGAGGGCGCGATGATCGTGGCTCACGTGGAACGCGACGCCGAGGGCCGCCGACACGAAGAGGAGCGCGAGCCCCCGCGCCGTCGCATCGATCTCGGACGCTCGCGGCGCCGCCGAGGCCAAGGCCAGCACGACGAGCGTGTGCTCGAGCGGGAGGACGTCGGCGAAGAAGCGCGCCCCACCGCCCGGGTAGTTCCCATCGAAATAGAAGGGCGCGTACGCGAGGATTTGAAGCGCTATCGCGAGCCCGAGGGCGCGCACGCTCCGCGAGGTGCGATGCCGCGCGATGCCGACGAGGACGAGGACGACGCCGACCTCGAGGTTCGTCGCGTCGGTGAGGTGCATCTTCAAGCGGCGCCCCGTCGTCCCGAGCGCCGCGACGAGATCGTAGCCGCGTGGGAGCGCGTGCCGCACGAAGTCGCCGTGCTCGAAGAGGCACCCGACGTCCCGACCGAAGCCGTACCGAAAGCACCCTGGCGGCCCGTCGCTCACGGCGTAGTAGACGAGCTGAGGTGAGCCGAGCGCGCTGCCCGTGAGGGAGCGCTGCCACGCCGCGAGGAGCACGAGCCCGGGGAGCGCGCCCACGGGGATCCACACGAGCGCTCGAGCGCGTCGATCGAAAAGGAGAGAGGCGACCGTCGCCGCGAACGGCAGGGCCGACACCGGGCGTGTCGCGGCGAGACCTCCGAGGCAGAGCCCGACGACGAGCGCATCGAGGCGGGTCGGCTCCTTTCGTGCGCGGATCGCCGAGCCCAGTCCAACGGCCACGTAGAGCGCGCACACACCGTGCGACATCGTATCTGCCGTGTGGTAGCGGAGCACCGCGCAGACGACCGAGAGGAGCCCCGCCGCCCGCGCGACGAGCTCGGCGTGCGCGCCTTCGAGCCCTGCGTCATCCGCGACGAGCCGCACGAGCCTGACCGTCGCGAGGGCCAAGAGCGCCGCGAGGACCGGGCCGAGCGCGAGGGGAGCGCCGAGCCGTACGGCGACGGCGAGCAGCGCGGGGTACCCCGGTGGGAAGAGCCCCGCGATGCGGTTCTGCTCCGCGTCGTAGAGCAGGAATCGACCGCGTGTGCTGGCGCTCGGGAAGCCCGCGTCGGCCCAGAACGAGCCTTGGGCGAAGCTCCGCGCTTCGAAAAAGTAGGTCGTCGCGTCGACGATCCGGGGACCGCCCCGGAGGATGAACGCCACGTACGCGAGGGACCCGAGCGCGGCCGACGTCGCGAGGAGCCACCCGAACGCACGCGGCTCCCGCCCCACGAGCGCCGCCGTCGCACGCACACGCGCAGGGCCAAGGGCGACGAAGGGCAGGACACCTATCCCCAGCGCGAGGCCCAACGCACCCATTCCGTCCGCGGGGATGCCCCACCGCCCGATGACGTCGACGAGCGCGACCGTCACTTCAGTAGTCGTCGCTGGAGCCGCCGCCGCCCGAGCTCCCCCCGCCGCCTCGGTAGCTCGATCCCCCGCCGCCGCCGCCCCCGCCGAAGGCCCCGAGGATGTCGAGGATGAAGCCGAAGATCCGCAAGAACGCGAAGAGACCGGTGCGGAACGTGCGCGACACGATCGCGAGGAAGACGATCACGACGAGCACCGCCACGATGCCGCCCAGGACGATCCTGTCGTCGAGCTTCGGCTTCTTCGCGGCGGGCTTCTGGGGGGCTTCTTTGGCGAGCTCGGCGAGGATCGCGTCCGTGCCGCGATCCAGGGCGCCGTAGGTATCTCCGCTGGCGAGGCCGGGGCCGATGATCTCGCGGTTGATGCGGCTCACGGCGAGGTCGGGGAGGGCTCCCCCGACCCCCTTGCCGGTCTCGATGCGGATCTTGCGATCGTGCGGCGCGACGACGAGGAGGACCCCGTCGTCTTTGCCTTTCTCCCCTACGCCCCACGTGTTGAACGTGTCGTACGCGACGTCCTCGATGGGCGTGCCCTCGAGCGGCCCTGCGACGAGCACGACGACCGCGTAACCGCGCGTTTTTCGGGCCTGATCGAGCTTGCGGTCGAGGCTCGCGCGCTCGGCGCCCGACAGGAGCCCAGGCACATCGACCACGTGCCCGACGAGGGGTGGGGGCGTGTACGCGGCGAGCGCCGGAAAGACCCACAGGAGCGTGAGGAAGAGCGATGCGAGGAAGGCCCGTGCCTTCCGGCCGAGACGAGCGGATGTCACTCCGTGCACGTACCAAGCCCCCGTGGTTTCGTCCATTCGCACACACGGAGCTCTGCCGAGTTTGTCTCGAGAGGCACGCCGGCCATTTTCCTTGCGAGGAAGGTGCCGCTTCCGGCATCCCCTCTCGCGATGCTCCCCATCGTCCTCCGCGGCGCGAAGACCCACAACCTCCGGGGCGTCGACCTCGACCTCGCGCCCGGCACGCTCGTCGCGCTGACGGGACCGAGCGGCGCGGGAAAATCGTCGCTCGCCATCGATACGCTCTACGCCGAGGGGCAACGTCGCTTCGTCGAGAGCTTCAGCCCTTACGCGCGCCAGTTCTTGGAGCGCCTCGAGCGAGCGCCCTTCGACTCGCTGGAGCCGGTGGCCGCAGGGGTCGCCGTCGACCGTCGCGCCCCCGTCAAGTCGAGCCGCTCCACGCTCGCGACGCTGGCCGACCTCGAGGCGTACGTGGCCGCGCTCTTCGGAGCGTCGGCCGTACCGTTTTGCCCCGACCACGGCGTCGCGGCGGTGCACGCGCGCGCGACCTCGGCGGCCGAGGCCCTCGCCGCGCAAAATGAAGGTGCGCGCGCCGTCGTCAGCTATCCCGTCCGGGTCTCCGATACGGAAGCGTTCCTTACGCTTCGTGAGTCGCTCGTAAAGAAGGGCTATCGTAGGCTCTCCGTCGCCGGCGTGCTCCGCGACATCGACGAGGTTCGCCCGAGCGAGGCCACCGCGAAGGACGTGAGGGTCGGCGTGGTGGTCGACCGGCTCGTGCTCGGTCCCCGCGACGTCCGAAGGTTGCAGCAGGCGCTCGAGGCGGCGTGGGGCGAGGGCTCAGGCACGGCCGAGGTCGTGGCCGAGCTTCCCTCGCCGGGGGACGGCCCGCGCACGCGGACGCTCGTCGTCGGGCGCGGCCTCGTGTGCCCCGTGTGCGCGAAAGGATTCGAGCCGCCACGTCCCGCCCTCTTCTCGTACAATTCGCCGCTCGGAGCCTGCCCGACCTGCAAGGGCTTCGGTCGCACGATCGCCGTGGACTGGGACAAGGTCTTCCCGGATCCGGAAAAATCCCTCGCGAAGGGCGCGGTGAAGGCGTGGTCGGGCAAGAGCGCCGACTGGGAGCGGCGCGAGATGCTTGCGTTCTGCAAGCGTCGGAAGATCCCCACCGACGTCCCCTTCCGCGAGCTCACCGACGCGCAGCGCGAGCTCATCGTCGAGGGCGAGGGCCACTGGGACGACGGCAAGTTCCCCGGGGTGCGACGGTGGTTCTCGTGGCTCGAGACGAAGACGTACAAGATGCACGTGCGCGTCTTCCTCGCGCGGTACCGGGACTACGTCCCTTGCCGCGACTGTGGCGGCGCGCGCCTCTCGGCGAAGGCGCTCTCGTACCGCGTCGCGGGGCTCTCGCTCGCCGATCTCCATGCGCTCACGGTCTCCCGCGCCCACGAGGTGCTCTCGGCCTTCGACCCGGACGATCCGCAGGGAAAGCGGGTACGAGGAGAGCTCCTCGCGCGCCTCGGCTACCTCCGCGACGTCGGCCTCGGGTACCTCTCGCTCGACCGCCAAGCGCGCACGCTCTCGGGGGGCGAGGCGCAGCGCGCGGGGCTCACGACGGCCCTCGGGGCGTCCCTCACGGGCGCGCTCTTCGTGCTCGACGAGCCCACCGTAGGCCTCCACCCGACCGACGTGCCTCGCCTCGCGAAGGCGATGCGTTGCCTCGCCGATGCAGGAAACACGGTGCTCTTCGTCGAGCACGATCGGACGACCGTGGAGGCGGCCGATCGCGTCGTCGAGCTCGGCCCGGGGGCGGGGCGCGAGGGAGGTGTGGTGCTCTTCGACGGGACCCCGGGTGAGCTCGCGCGTCGCCGTGATCTCCCGACCGCTCGCGCGTGGTCGTCGCGTCCTCTGCCCCGCGTGACGCCACGCCCCCGTGGTGAGCTGCGGGTCGTCGGCGCTCGAGGAAACAACCTGCGTGACGTGACGTGCGTGGTGCCGGTGGGGCAGCTCGTGGCCCTGACCGGCCCGAGTGGCTCGGGCAAGTCCACGCTCGCGGAGGACGTCATCTACCGCGCCGTCGCGCGCGCGCTCGGGGACACGAGCGTCCCTCGGCCCCTCGCGCACACGAAGCTCGAGGGGGCCTCGAGCTTCGAGCGGGTCGTGCTCGTCGATCAGTCTCCTCTTGGGCGCACCGCGCGCGGGAACGCCGCGACCTACACGAAGGCCTGGGATCGTGTGCGCGCCCGCTTCGCCGCGCTCCCCGACGCGAAGCGCCTCGGGCTCGCCGAGGCCCACTTCTCGTTCAACGTGGCTGGCGGGGCGCTGCGAGGCGTGCTCGGGCGAGGGCTTCGAGACGGTCGAGATGCAATTTCTGTCCGACGTCTCGCTGCTTTGTCCGGTGTGCCGCGGCAAGCGGTTCCGTCCCGAGGTGCTCGACGTACGGCTCGACGGGAGATCGGTCGCCGACGTGCTCGAGATGTCCGTCGCCGAGGCGCGGGCGTTCTTGGATCGACCCGGCGATCGGGACTACGTGCTCGCGCGCGCGCTCGACCCGCTCGTCGAGGTCGGCCTCGGCTACGTTCCGCTCGGCCAGCCGCTCTCGACGCTGTCGGGCGGGGAAGCGCAGCGCCTCAAGCTCGCCCGTGCGCTGTCCGGTCCGCAGAAGGGCACCCTCTACGTCGTCGACGAGCCCTCCGCGGGCCTCCACGGCGAGGACGTGGCCAAGGTGCTCGCGGCGCTGCGCGGCCTCGTCGAGCGGGGCGCGACCGTGCTCGTCGTCGAGCACGACCTCGATCTCGTGCGCGGGTGCGACCACGTGATCGACCTCGGGCCCGACGGTGGGCCCGATGGAGGCCTCGTCGTCGCCGAGGGGAGCCCCGCCGCGATCGCCGAGACCGACACGCGCACGGGCCAGGCCTTGCGTATGTCCAAGTCTACGATTGTAAAAGAGAAAGTGGCTCGCGGTAAGCGCCCCGAGCTCCCTCGCGGGCCCCTCTCCATCGACGTGTCGGGGGCGCGCGAGCACACCCTCAAGGACGTCTCGTGCCGCATCCCGCACGGCGCGCTCACGGTCGTCACGGGCCCCAGCGGCTCCGGCAAGTCGTCGCTCGCGTTCGACGTGGTGTTCGCCGAGGGGCAGCGCCGCTTCATGGAGACGCTCACCCCGTACGCGCGCCAGTTCCTCCCGACCCTCCCGCGGGCCGACGTCGACGCGGTCGTGGGTGTGCCTCCGTCTATCGCCCTCGAGCAGCGCACGAGCCGAGGAGGCGTAAGCTCCACGGTCGCCACCGTCACGGAGATCGCTCACTACCTGCGCCTCTTGTACGCGAAGGTGGGGGACGTCCACTGCCCGAGCTGCGGCGCGCGGGTCGAGGTGCGGTCGGCCGACGAGCTCTTCGCTCAGGTGTCCTCCGATCCTCGCGCGGAGCTCACGGTCTACGCGCCCGCCGTCACGGCGCGCAAGGGCCTCCACCGCGAGGTGTTCGTGCACGCGGCGCGCGCGGGCGTGTCTGCGGCCCGCGTGGACGGCGCGATCGTGCCGGTCGATCCTCCTCCCGCGCTCGACAAGGCCAAGGAGCACTCGGTCGATCTCATCGTGCATTTCGGCGCGGGGAAGGCGCTCGCTCGCGCGTCGTTCGACACCTACCTCACCCTGGGACGGGGCGCGCTCAAGGTCGCCGAGGGCAAGCCGTCCGGGAAGGCGAGGCCCGGGGAGTCGTTCCTCTCGACCACCCGCGCCTGCGGTGCGTGCGGGGAGGGCGTCCCGGAGCTCGACCCACGTTGGTTCTCGTTCAACACGGCGCAGGGGCGCTGCGAGTCGTGCGAGGGCACCGGCGTCGAGGGAGGTCCCGTCGCCGTCGATGCAGGGAAAACGAAGCCGTGCCGTGCCTGCGAGGGCTCCCGCCTCTCGAAGGTCCCTCGGGGCGTCCGCCTCTTCGGCGAGACGTATGCGGCCCTCACGTCACGGAGCATCTCGAGCGTGCGGCGCATCGTGGATGGCGCGCGCTTCGAGGGCCGGAGCCACGCGCTCGCCCACGCCGTGGTCGCCGAGCTCTCACGCCGCCTCGCGTTCGCCGACGAGGTCGGCCTCGGCTACCTCGCGCTCGACCGGCCCGCCCCGACGCTCTCGGGCGGCGAGATGCAGCGGCTCCGGCTCTCGGCGCAGCTCGGCGCGGGGCTCACCGGAGCGCTCTACGTGCTCGACGAGCCCACCATTGGCCTTCACCCCCGCGACACGCATCGGCTGCTCGAGAACCTGCGACGTCTCGTCGCGACGGGGTCGACGGTGCTCGTGGTGGAGCACGACGAGGCCGTCATCCGGGCCGCCGATCACGTCGTCGACATGGGCCCCGAAGGGGGAGCAGGCGGGGGCCGCATCATGGCCGAAGGCCCCGCGAAGAAGGTCCTCTCGTCGCGCACCTCGCCCACGGCGCGCGCCCTCGCGGCGGGCGTCGTCGCGACCCGGCCCGAGAGGCCGAAGCCCACGGCCTTCGTCACGCTCGTCGGCGCCCGCGCGCACAACTTGAAGGACGTCCGCTTCCGCGTCCCGGTCGGGCGGCTCACGGTCGTGTCGGGGGTGAGCGGGTCGGGCAAGTCGACGCTCGTGTCACGGGTCTTTTTCCCTGCCGTCCGTAAGGCGCTCGGCCTCGTCGCGGAGCCCGCGCTCGCCTTCTCGAAGCTCTCGGGGGCCGATGCGCTGAGCCGCGCGGTCGCCGTCGATCAGGCGCCGATCGGGCGCACGCCGCGCTCGGTCCCCGCGACGTTCCTCGGTGTGTGGGACGATGTGCGCAAGCTGTTCGCGTCGCTCCCGGACGCCAAGACACGCGGGTTCTCGGCCGGGCGCTTTTCGTTCAACAGCGCGTCCTCGGGGCGGTGCCCCGCGTGCGAAGGCCAAGGTGTCATCGTGCACGAGATGTCGTTTTTGCCCGACATCGCAAGCCCCTGCGAGGCGTGCTTCGGCCTCCGGTTCGAGCCCTCGACGCTCGACGTCCGGTACCGCGGTCTCTCGATCGGGGAGGTGCTGCGCCTCCCGGCCCACGAGGCCGCCCAGGTGTTCGCGCCGTTCCCCAAGATCGCGCGCCCTCTCGCCACGCTCGACGAGCTCGGGCTCGGGTACCTCACGATCGGCCAGGGCTCGAACACGCTCTCGGGGGGCGAGGCGCAGCGGCTCAAGCTCGCGGCCGAGCTCACGGCCGGCGCGAGCCACGCGCCCACCCTCTACGTGCTCGACGAGCCAACGACGGGCCTCCACGTGGCCGACGTCGCGAAGCTGCTCGCGACGTTCGAGAAGCTCGTCGCGCGCGGCGACACGCTCGTGGTCATCGAGCACCACCCGGACGTCATCCGCGCCGCCGATTGGGTCGCCGAGCTCGGCCCCGAGGCGGGTGAGCACGGGGGCACCCTCGTGTTCGAGGGCACCCCGCAAGATCTCGCGCGGGCCGACACCGCGACCGGTCTCGTGCTGCGAAAAGAAGAAGAGGGGCGCGAGGGCCGGGGCGCCAAGAAGGCCCGCCGCGCCCCCGCGTGAGGTGGACGTCAGCGAGCGTCGGGCGAGCCCGCGTCGATCGCGGGGCACTCGCGGAACGTCCATCCGCACGTCCCTGCCTTGTTGCGGGAGCAGAGCGCGCCGCCCTTGCTCCCGTCCGGGCAGACGACGCTCGGTGCACCCGGAGCGGGCCCCGTGCACTCGGCGGCCTGGCAGGCGTCACCGGGGCAGGCGAAGCTGTAGCCGCAGGTGCCGTTCGCTTGCAGATTGCACGTGTATCCGACGGCCGTCCCGTCGGGGCACTCCTTCGCGATGGTCGGTACGCCGCCGTTGCCACACGCGCCCGGAGCGCGGCAGTTCGGCGCCTCCCCGGGGCAGGCGGGGAAGTCGTAGCCGCACGTCCCGTCGGCGCGGTAGAGACACTCGCGGCCGAAGCTCGTCCCGTCGGGGCACTGGCGGGCGTCCTCCTGGACGGGGCCCGTGCACGTGCCGCACTTCGAGCCCGGCGAGCCGGCGGGGGTGTCCCCGGGGCACGCGGGGAACTCGTAGCCGCACGTGCCGTCTCCGTTGGAGAGGCAATCGCGCCCGATGGCGGTCCCGTCGGCGCATTGTTTGGCGTCCGCGGGCGCGCCGCCCGTGCACGTCGTGCATTTTTCACCTTTCTGGAGCTGGCCGTTGTTCTGGCCGAGCGACACGGCGCCGCCGCAGGCCACGAGCATTCCGAAGGTGAGGATCATCGAAGCGAAGGTCGAAGCTTTCATGGTCATGTCTCCCGTTCGTTAGGTGATGGTGGCGAGGCGGGGCCACGATCATGAATTCGTACGCGGGGGTGACGAATCTCGCCGGCGCGGGAGACCCTCGCGCTCAGAGCCCGAGGAGAGTCCGGAGGCGCTTCGCGTGGGGGCCGTTGGGCTCGCGCGCGAGCAGCCTCTCACCCCTCGCGCGCGCCTCGTCGCCTCGCCCCGCCTTGACGAGCGCCTCGACGCGGAGCACGTCGGCCTCGGCGCCGAGGAGCCCGCGCGGAAACTCGCGATCGTGCTTGTCGAGCGATACGAGCGCGCCCGACGCGTCCCCCCGCGCGAGCTTGGCGCGGGCCTCGTCGAGGCACCGCACCTCGTCGTGGAGCGGATCCGGCGACACGGGCTTCACTCCGGCCGTGGGCTTCTTCGGAGGAGTGTCATCCGTGCTCGGCAGAGACGGCGCGGGCGAGACCGCGACCTCGAACGGTGGCTCGGTGGGCGGGTTTTCAGGCGCACGAGCGCCGCTCGGAGCAGGGATCGCTGCGTTCGGCGTCGTGGGGGCGGCGCTCGCGGTGATCGTCGCGGGGGCGGCTTTCGGGCTCTCGAGCTTCGCCGCGGGGCGCGTGGCGATCGTGACGCCACCCACGAGGGCCGCGGAGAGCACGAGGGCAAAGCCCACCTTCGCCGCGAGCACGCTCGCCGAGCCCGCGGCCACGCCTGCGCCGAGCCCCGTCCCCGCGGCGGTGCCCGTGGCCGCAGCGGCTCCTGCGATGGCCCCACCTGCCATGGCTCCCTTCGCGGCCGTCCCTCCGGCTGCCGTCGTGGCCACGGTCGACGTGGCGCCCAGGACGGCCCCGGCCACGCCGAGCCGCCGCGCCGTGCGCTCGAACGACGTGGCCGACGGGCCGTCGTCGGCCGCCGCGCCGAGCAAGAGCGCCCCGGGGCCGCCTCGTTCTCGAAGTCGTGTGGGCTCGCTCACGGTCTCGCTCCTTTTGGAAAGAGGCGCGACACTTTCGCCTCGAACGCCTCTCGACCACGCCGCAGGCGGGAAGCCACCGTGCCTGCCGGGATGCCCAACAGCTCCGCGATGTCTTTCGTCTCGAGCTCCTCGATCTCGTAGAGCACGAACACGGCGCGCACGTCGTCGTCGAGGGAGTCGAGCACGGCGTCGAGCAGAGCCCTCGCGCGACCCCGATCGAGCAGCTCGTCCGGGCGTGACGCGATGGCCTCCATCTCGGGTGGCGTCGAGACCCCCACCTCGTGCCGCATCACCGCCGACCGCCGCATCTGCGACGCCACACGGAGGGCCGTGCCGAAGAGGTAGGACCGTTCGCTGCCCTCACGAATCGCCGCGAGCTTCTGGGACGCTACGACGAAGACCTCTTGCGCCGCGTCGTCCACGCGCGACTCCGGCACGCCGAAGCGCCGAAGCTGACGCCAAATGAAGGCATAGTTTTCCTGCAGCATGGCGCGGAGGCGCGCATCTTCGGGGGAGGTCCGGGGTCGTTCGTGAGAGCTCGGGGGCGTGCTCGGGCGCGGCGCGGCGCTCTGGCCCTCGGGGGCCTCGCTCGCGTGTCGCTCGGAGGTCGACAGTTCCAGGCTCACTTCCAGCGATGGTCGCACGGTGCACCAACGATCACCGAATCGGTTCCGGCCTCGTCGAATTGTCGCACATGGGCCTACAGTGGCTGTCGGGACCGAGGCTGCTATCGTCCCGCCCCCATGGCCAGCGACTCTACCCTCCGCGTCGACAACCCCTACACCCTCGACGTCGCCTGCGAGGTCCCCTACGCCGACGCCGCCCGCGTCGACGCCGTGCTCGACGGCGCGCGCGCCGCGGCGAGAGAGCTCCGAGCGACCCAGGTCGCCGAGCGACGAGCCCTGTGCGAGCGCGCCTGCGCCGCGTTCGAGGCCGACAAAGAGGCCATCGCGAAGGACATCACCCGCACGATGGGCAAGCCCCTCGGTCAGGCCCGCGGTGAGGTCGATGGCATGCTCGGGCGCGCTCGCCACATGATGGCCATCGCCGAGGAGCACCTCGCCGACGTCTCGCTCCCGCCGAAGGAGAACTTCGTCCGGCGCATCCGCAAGGAGCCGCTCGGCGTCGTGCTCGATCTCCCCGCGTGGAACTATCCGCTCCTTACGGCGGTGAACGCGGTCTTCCCGGCGGTGCTCGCGGGCAACGCCGTCGTCGTGCGCCACTCGCCCCGCACGCCGCTCACGGGGCACGCGTTCGCGCGCGCATTCGAGAAGGCGGGAGCGCCGAAGGGCCTCGTCGCGTCCCTCGACCTCACGCACGAGGCCACCGAGCGCCTCGTCGGCGACGCACGGATCGATCACGTGCTCTTCACCGGCTCGGTGTTCGGCGGGCATCGCATCCAGAAGGCTGCGGCCGACAGGTTCCTCCACGTGGGGCTCGAGCTCGGGGGCAACGACCCGGCGTACGTCGCCCCCGACGTCGACGTGGCGAAGGTCGCGGAGCAGATCGTCGATGGGGCCATCTACAACGCTGGCCAGAGCTGCTGCGCCGTCGAGCGGGTGTACGTGCACGAAAAGGTCTACGACGCGTTCGTCGCCGCGTGCGAGCCCCTCGTCCGGGCTTACGTGCTCGGGGATCCCGAGGACGCGGCCACCACGCTCGGCCCGATCGCGCAGCCCTGGCACCCGGCCGAGCTCACCGCGTTCGTCGAGGACGCGAAGCGCCGCGGCGCGAAGCTCGTGCACGGCGGGAAGGCCACGTCGATCGCGGGGAAGGGCAGGTTCTTCGAGGCGACCTTACTCGCCGACGTGCCGTTCGACGCCGAGGTCTTCCACAAGGAGTCGTTCGGTCCGCTCCTCCCGATCGCGAAGGTCGCCTCCGACGACGAGGCCATCGCGCGCATGAACGACTCGACCCTCGGGCTCACCGCCAGCGTCTGGACCCAGGATCTCGAGCGCGCCGAGCGGTTCGTCCGCGAGGTCGAGGCCGGCACCGTCTACATGAACCGGTGCGACGCACTCGACCCGGCGCTGCCGTGGTCGGGGGTGAAGGACTCGGGCCGAGGGCTCACGCTGAGTCAGCTCGCGTTCGACACGCTCACGCGCCCGAAGGCCGTGCACCTCCGCCTCACGCTTTGACGCGGTGCTCCTACGTGGTCCTACCTCGTAGGCGTGGGTAAGAGCGATCATGCCCTAGCTTAGCGGGTTGTCAGGGTTTTTCGGCGAAGGTCCGCTAAGCTCCGCGCCGTGCGAAAAGGCTCCTCCTGCGTCGTCGGTGCTCTCGGTCTCGCCCTCTTCGTCGTCGCCTGCAGCGACGCAGGCGTCGACGGCTCGGGGGAAGGTGCCCTCCCCGAAGAGAGCCCCTCCGAGACCTCGGGCACCACGCAAGCTGGGCGGCCGTCGCCTGCGCCTTCGGGGCCCGCGTCCCCCTCGACCCCTTCGGGGGAGGGCACCGACGCGGGCGGCGCCGACGCCTCCACGGACGATCCTGGCGATGATGCGGGCACGACGCCCGACGCGGGCGGTGGTGGCGGTGGTGGCGGTGGTGGCATCGACGCGGGGGGTGGTGGCGGTGGCGGCGGCGGAACGCCCGACGCGGGTGGCGGCACGGCGACCGGGCCTGGGCCGCGCCCCACGCGAACGTGCTCGTACACGGCCGACTCCGCGGGCTTCTTCCAGCTCACGACGCGTACGGGCGGCTACGCGTACTGGGTGCGCCTCCCCACGGGCTACAACGCCGCGAACGCCTACCCGATGGTGATCGGCGCGCACGGGTGCGGCGACACGGCGAAGAACTTCGCCACCTGGGCCATGGCACCCGCGGCTTCGCGCGCCACGCAGTCGTACATCGCCGTGTCGGTCGGCGCCGGTCGTGATGGGCAGTGCTGGACCGCCGCGCAAGACGAAGCCAAGGTCTTGGCCGTCCTCGACGACGTCCGCACGTGCTTCTACGCCCACCAGAAGAAGATCACGATGGCCGGGTACTCTTCCGGCGGCATCCTCGCCTACACGACGGCCCTGAAGAACGCGAAGCGCTTCGCGGGGCTCCTCATCGAGAACTCGAGCCTCCAGTCGGCTTTCGGGAGCGGAACGGACGCGGCCCTCGCGGCGGCCGGATGGAAGCTCAACGTCGCGATCACGGCGCGCACCGGGGACACGAGCTTCGCCATCGCGAACGTCCGGACCGACCGCACCAAGCTCCAGAACGCGCGTTTCCCCGTGCAGTACCGCGAGCTTGCCGGTGGCCACGACGGCTCGAGCGACGACTGGGCGGGCTTCCTCTTGCCGAAGATCGGCGCCTTCGTCGCGCCGTGACACGGGCTCGGGCGCCTCAGCGACGCCCGACGTCGAAGCGAAAGTGGGCGCACTCGGGGGCCGTCGTGAGGAGCCTCACGTCGCCGCCGTGAGCGCGCGCGATCCTCGCCGCCATCGCGAGGCCGAGCCCCGTACCTCCCGCGCGGCCGGTGACGTGAGGCTCGAAGATCTTGCCCGCGAGCTCGGTCGGCACACCGGGGCCGTCGTCCGTCACGTCCACGACGAGCCGGTCGCCCTCGACGGCCGCGCGGAGGGTCACCGTGGGGGCCTTCGTCGCCACGGCGATCGCGTTGTCGACGAGGGCCGCCAAGGCCCGAGCGAACAGCCTCGGGTGCAGGGGGAAGCGTAGGTCCGTCGCACATTGGAGGTCGACGTGGGCAGCGCGCTCACCTGCCGCATCGCGAGCGGCCTCGAGCACGGCGTGCACCGGGAGCTCTTCACGCCCGAGCGCTTCTCCACGCGCGAGGTCGAGCATGTCGTCGACGAGGCGCTGCGCGCCGGCCGTGGCCCGCGCGATGCGGTCGAGCTGGGCCGGCACCTTCTCGGGGGACGCCTTCGCGACGAACGTGCTGGCCGCGATGGCCATGAGGGCGTTTCTGAGCTCGTGGGCCGTTTCGGCCGCGATTTCGCCGAGGAGGCGCAGGCGTTCGTCGTCGTCGGGGGGGCTCACGAGGACCTCTTCCTTCCACGACGGCCGGCGCTCGGCAACGCCTGACCCTCGCTCGGTGCGGATTGGGCGAATCGGGCGTTCTTCTTTCAGGCAAAACCGCGTATCGTTCCGGCTCACCTGCGGCGCCCACGCACGGCAGGCCTCTCCTATGTCCGAGCCTTTGGAGTCCAAGATCCCCGACGGTACGTTGCTTCTCGGCAAGTACCGGGTGCTGCGTGAGGTCGGGCGTGGTGGCATGGCCGCGGTCTACGAGGCCGAGCAGCTCTCGCTCGGCAAGAAGGTGGCGCTCAAGGTGCTCGCCGCCGAGCTCGCCGCGTCGAACGTCGTGATCGAGCGCTTCTTCCGCGAGGCGCGGGCCGCCGCGAGCGTGAAGAGCCCGCACATCGTCGACGTATACGACTCGGGTCGCCTCGAGGACGGGCGCCCGTTCATCGCGATGGAGATGCTCGAGGGCGAGTCTCTCTACGACCGCATGGCCCGCGTGCGCATCATCGACGTCGAGACCACGACGCGCGTCATCATGCACTGCGCGAAGGGGCTCTCGAAGGCTCACGCCGCGGGCATCGTGCACCGCGATCTCAAGCCGGAGAACATCTTCCTCACCAAGGGTGAAGATGGCGAAGAGCTCGTAAAGATTCTCGATTTCGGCCTCGCCAAGTTCTACGCGCCGGTGAACCCCGACGAGAAGACGAAGCGCCTCACGCGCGAAGGCGCCGTGTTCGGGACGCCCGCGTACATGTCGCCCGAGCAGGTGAAGGGGCAGGGGAACGTCGACCACCGGTCCGATCTCTGGGCGCTCGGCTGCATGGCGTACGAGTGCCTCCTCGGGCGCCCGGTCTGGAACATGGACCAGGGCGTCGCGATGACCTTCGCGTCGATCGCGACGGGCACGATTCCGACGCCGTCCCGCATCCGCACGGATCTCCCGCTCGCCTTCGACGAGTGGTTCAAGAAGTGCCTCGAGCGTGATCCGGCGAACCGCTACCAGACGGCGAAGGAGCTCGCCGAGGCGCTCACGCGCGTGTTCGAGGAGAACCCGAGCCTCTCGTCGCTCTCGTCGCTCTCGTCGACCGCGCGCCTCCCGGACGACATGGGCGAGGAGCCTTCGCCCTCGTCGCCGCGCACCCGGAGCGGTCTCCCACTCGATCCGCTCCGCGACGTGTCGGTGCCCGACGGGCCGCCGCCGCAGAGCGCCGACGTGCTCGCCGCGGTGAACTCGCCGCCTGCGCCGGCCGAGGAGAAGGGCACGTCCGTCGCGCGCCTCGCGTTCTCCGGGGCGCTCGTGGTCGCGTCCGTGTCGTTCGCGGCGTTCGTGTGGGCGCGGTACCTGAAGCCCCTCGTCGTCGTGCCGACGGTCATGTCGACCGCCACGACCCAAGTCGCGGGGCCCGACGCCGGCGAGCTGCCCCCCGCCGACGAGCCCTCGTGGGCCGTGCACGTGCGCGAGGGCCAGAAGATCCTCGCCACGGGGGATTTCGCTGCCGCGCAAAAGAAGTTCAAAGAGGCCCTCGACACGACGACGAGCGTTCCCGCGACGCGTGGCTTCGTCGAGCAGACCAAGGTGGCCCCCGTCGGCCCCTGCAAGCTCCTCGGTCTCGGACGGCCCCGCACCGGCCTCGGCGGCAGCCAAGGTCGCCCGACGATCGCCGCGCAGGGCAAAGGGGCGCTCGTCGTCTGGACCGACGATCACGAGCAAGCGGGCAGGGACCACGCCTACTCGGTGTCGGTCGACGCGTCCGGTCGCACGACGAGCCCCGTCCGCGATCTCACCCCCGAAGCGGCGAGCGTCATGCGCCCGACGCTCACCTCGGCCGACGACAAATACGTCCTCCTCTATTGGGACCAGAAGGGCCACGCGGCCGGCGTTCGTGTGCGGAAGCTCGACGTCGAAGGTCGCATCGCCGGTCCCTCGGTGTTGGTCGGCGCCGGCCGGCCCGGGCTCTTTTGGCCCGCGATCGAGCGCGCGCCCATGGGCTACTTCGTGGCCTGGCAAGACGATCGCGATCACGAGGGCGAAGACCTCTTCGTGCGGCGGCTCTCTCCCGAGCTCGACACGCTGAGCCCCGAGACGCGCATCACCGACTACGTCGCACCGCCGAAATCCAAGGCGAGCGCCGCCGTGCGGTACCCGGCCGTCGCCGTCGGGGCAAACTCGCTCTTCGTGGCCTACCGCCTCGATCGGGACACGAAGCACCTCATCTACCGCGTGCGCCTCCCGCTCGACGGCCCCGAGCTCGCGAAGGGCCTCGAAGAGCGAAAAGAGGGCTCGAAAGACCCGAGGGTCGATCGTGAGCTCGGAAACCCCCAGCTCATGAACGAGGATCGCGCTGCGGCCGACGTGCCCAGCATGGCCTGTGGGAGCGAAGGGTGTTTCGTTGCGTGGCACGGCGAGAACGGCAGCGCGTCCATCGCCCGCCTCGACATCGAGAAGGGCTCCCTCATGTGGCGAAAGCAGTTCGCCCCGAAGGGCGGTCGCCCGACCCTCTTCGCCTCCAAGGCAGGAGAGGTGTACGTCGCCTACTACGAGGCCGGTCGCGTGCGGGTCGCGCAGGTCACGCGCGACGGCGCGGGCCCCTTCACGGCCTTCGGGCACGTCGCGGGGGATCATCCCCGTCCGTCGATCGCGCAGGGCTCCGAGAAGGGTGAGCTCTGGGTCGCCTGGGAGGACGCCGAGCCCGTCGGCGGCACGTCGTTCTCGAAAGAGTCGTACGTCGCTCGCCTCCAGTGCCCATGACCTTGGGCCCGGAGGGGCGTTCGCCGTGGCTCGGACCGAGCGTGCCGGCGGCGCTCGAGGCGCTCGCGGTCACCGCCGGGACGACCGCGCTCGTGACGCTGGCGGCGCGTTTCGTCCCCGAGCGATTCGCGGCCACGTCGGTCGGGTTCGTGTTCTTGCTCGCGACGTGGCTCTTCGTTTGGAGGCGGGACGACGCCACCGTCGAAGCCTCGGGGCTCGCCCTGGGAGGCCTCGTGCTGCCGGGGCCCCTGCCCGTCCGCCGTATGGCAAAAAGTGTCGTTGTTTCGATGGGTTGGGCTCTTCTGGCGGCGCTGGTCGTGTTCGTCCCGTTTGCCCTCGGGTGGCGTCGTGTGTGGCACGTCACGTCGGTATTTCGGTTCCCGTTCACCCCGGCCGCGTTCGCCAACGAGGCGTTCGGGCAGCTCGTCATCATCGCGCTCCCCGAAGAGGCCTTCTACCGCGGCTACCTTCAGTCGCGCCTCGACCTCGCCTTCGGTCCGAAGCTGCGCGCGCGCGTGCTCGGCGCGGACGTGGGCCTCTCGATCGTCGTGACCAGCCTGCTCTTCGCGCTGGGGCACGTGGCCACGATCCCGTCGCCCGCGCGGCTCGCCGTCTTCTTTCCGTCGCTCCTCTTCGGCCTCCTTCGCGCGCGCACCCGAGGCGTCGGGGCCGGCATCGTATTTCACGCGATGTGCAACCTGCTCTCGGAGATCCTCGGCAAGGGCTACGGTCTCTACTGAGCCGCCATGGAGCGAAGCACGGTCACGGCGTTCCTCGGGCCGACGAACACGGGCAAGACCCACAGGGCCGTCTTGCGGATGCTCGAGCACGACACGGGCGCCATCGGTCTGCCTCTCCGTCTCCTCGCGCGTGAGGTCTACGACAAGGTGCGCGAGAAGGTGGGCGCGGAGCGGGTCGCGCTCGTCACGGGGGAGGAGCGCCGCGTGCCTCGTGCGCCCTCGTACTGGATCTCGACGACCGAGGCGATGGACACGGAGCGCCCGGTCGACTTCGTCGCGGTCGACGAGGTGCAGCTCATGGAGGACCGGGAGCGCGGGCACGTCTTCACCGACCGTGTGCTCCACGCGCGTGGCCGAAGAGAGACGATCTTCCTCGGCTCGCTCGCGGCGCGCGAGGTGCTGCTCGGGCTCGTGCCGCACGCGGTGCTCGAGCACGCCCCGCGCCTCTCGCGGCTCTCCCACGCCGGCGCGCTCTCCCTGAAGAAGCTGCCGCCGCGGAGCGCCGTCGTGGCGTTCTCGATGGCCGAGGTGATCGAGCTCGCCGAGCGCGCGAAGGTGCGCGGGGGCGCGGCCGTGGTGCTCGGTGCGCTCTCTCCTCGGGCGCGGAACGCTCAAGTGGCGATGTTCCAGGCCGGCGAGGTCGACACGCTCGTTGCGACCGACGCGATCGGCATGGGCCTCAACCTCGACTGCCGGCACGTGGCGTTCGCCAAGCTCCGTAAGTTCGACGGGCGCGAGGTGCGCGAGCTCGAGGTGTCCGAAGCCAGCCAAATCGCCGGCCGCGCCGGCCGCTACGTCACCGACGGGACGTTCGGCACGCTCGCGCCGCTCTCTCTCCCGACGGGGCTCGTGCGCTCCGTCGAGCAGCACCTCGTGCCCTCGATTCGCCGCGCGAGGTTCCGCGCGCGCCCCTCGTTCGACTCGCTCGACGCCCTCGTCGCGTCCCTCGCCGAGCGGGGGCGCTCCTCGTGGCTCGTGCAAGCCCCGAGCGAAATCGACGACCTCCGCACCTTGGTGTCGCTCGCCGCGCGGCCCGAGGTCCGCCGTCGTGTGACCTCCGCGGACGACGTGCGCCTTTTGTGGGAGATGTGCTCCATCCCCGACTACAGGAAGCTGCTCTTCGAGTCGCACGCGGCCTTCGTGCTCGATCTCTTCGTCGAGGTCCGGGATCGTGGCCCGGTGTCGCGCGCGTTCCTCGCGTCGCGCTTCGCCGGGGTGGACGACACGACGGGGGACGTCGACACCTTGCTCGCGCGCATCGCCCATGTGCGCCTCCTGTCGTACGTGGCTCAGAAGCAAAGCTTCGTGGCGGAGCCCGCCGAGATCGCGGCGCAGGCCGCCGAGTGGGAAGATCGGCTGAGTGACGCGCTCCACGCCGCCCTCGTCGCGCGCTTCGTCACGACGGGCAAGCGCCGCGTCGTGCCGATGACCCGCGCGCCGTCGAGGGGGGGGCGCGAGCGTGTCCCCGAGCCTCCGCCGAGCCACACGGGCCCCTTCGCCGCCTTGGCCGAGCTCCGCGTCGGGCCCGCGCGACAGGCGCCGACGATCGAGCGTTCGATCGTGCATGCGATCGACGAGGCCTCCTTCGACGACTTCGAGCTCGGGCCCATGGGCGAGGTGACCCTCCACGGGGAAGAGGTGCTGCGCCTCGTGCGGGGGCGAACCCTCGCAGAGCCTGCGTTCAAGCTCACCTTGGCCCGTGATCTCCGCGGGGGAGAGCGCCTCGTCGTCGAACGCCGCGCGAGGGCTCTCGTCGCCGATCTCGCGTCGTACTTCGTGCGTGACCTCCTGCCACTCCCCGAGGGAGCGAGCGCCGCGCTTCGAGGCATCGTCTTTCGCCTCCGCGAGGGGCTCGGGGCCTTCGTGCGCGCGGAGGCCAAGGCCGAGCTCGCCGCCCTCTCTCCTGCCTGCCGCGCGCACCTCGCGCGGGCGAACGTGGTCACGCGCTTCGGCACCGTCATGGCGCGCACCGCTCCCGAAGATCGAAGGGTTCGCGCGGCTCTCCTGCACGTGGCCACGGGCGAGCGTTTGGCCGAGCCCGAGGTCGCGTGCGCGCCTCGCAGGGCCTTCCCGAAGGGGATCTCGCCGCTCCTCTTCGGATACTACCAGGCGAACGGCGTGTGGGTTCGTGGCGACCTTTCGCCGCCCCCCACGAGCCCCGCCGAGAGGCTCGGCCGCCGCGCCGATGGTGCTAAGTAGAGCCCCATGCCGCGCGCTGCCCTCTTCGACATGGACCGCACCCTCGTTCGCATCGAGACCGCAAGCCTCTACGTGCGGTACCAGCGCGAGATCGGCGAGGCCACCTTCGCCGACGTCGCGCGGGTCGTGTACTGGATGCTCCAGTACACCGCCGGCATCATCGACGCCCCCGGAGTGGCCAAGCGCGCCCTCCGCGCCATCGAGGGCGTGCCCGAGGTCGTGCTCTCCGCCCGATGTGACGACTGGTTCCGCACCCACGTCGAGAAGCACGTGTGCGACGAGGGACGCCGCGCTGTCGAAGCGCACCGGCAAAAAGGCGAGGTGCTGGCCGTCGTCACCGGCGCTTCCGAGTACGCCACGCGTCCGCTCGGGCGCCTCCTCGGCATCCCACACCTCCTCACGAGCGAGCTCGAGGTCGGGAGCGACGGGCGGTTCACGGGCCGCTTCGTCGACCCTCTTTGTTACGCCGAGGGCAAGATCACCAAAGCCGAGAAGCTCGCGAAAGAGCTCGGGTTTTCGCTGGACGACGCGACCTTCTATTCCGATTCGTACACCGACCTCCCGCTGCTCGAGCGCGTCGCCGTGCCGGTCTGCGTGAACCCCGATCCTCGCCTCCGGCGGGTGGCGGCGAAGCGGGGCTGGCGCGTCGAGAGCTGGTGAGCGGCGCGGGCGTGGGAGGGGAGGGCGCCGCCCTTTCGTGGTAAGGGCAGGCCATGCGCCTCTCGCCCATCTCGCTCGTCGACCCGATCATCGATCGTGCCTTCGCGGAGGACCTCTCGGGCTCCGACGTCACGACCCACGCGTGCATCCCCGAGGAGACCTTGGCCGTCGCGCGCGCCGTGGCTCGCAAGCCCGTGGTCGTCTCGGGGGTCGACGTCGCCGCGCGGGTCTTCGAGAAGCTCGATCCGACGCTCACGTTCGAGCGCCACGTGGAGGACGGCACCCTCGTCCCCGCGAAGACGGCGCTCTTCACGGTGCGCGGCTCGGCCCAGTCCATTTTGATGGCCGAGCGCACCGCGCTGAACCTCATTCAGCGCATGATCGGCACGGCGACGCTCACGCGCGCCTACGTGGACGCCGTGCCGAAGGGCCGCGCGTGCCGCATCACCGACACCCGCAAGACGACCCCGGGCCTCCGGCTCCTCGAGCGGTACGCGGTGCGCTGCGGCGGGGGCAAGAACCACCGCGACGATCTCGGCTCGGCCATCCTCATCAAGGACAACCACATCGTCGCCTCGGGGGGCGTCAAAGAGGCGATCTCCCGCGCGCGCGCCAACGCGTCGCACACCTGCACGATCGAGTGCGAGGTCGACAAGCTCGCGCAGCTCGAGCTCGCCCTCGAGGCGGGCGTCGACATCGTGCTCCTCGACAACATGGACGACGCCACCGTCGCGAAGGCCGTGGCGCGCGTGCGCGAGGTCTCTCCGCGTACGCTCGTCGAGGCCTCCGGCGGGATCACGCTCCCGCGTATCACGGCGCTCGCCGAGCTCGGGGTCGACGCCATCAGCGTGGGCGCCCTCACGCACTCCGCGCCCGCGGCCGACATCGGGCTCGATTTCGATCCGGCATGACGCTCCCTCCCGACCTGGAGGACGTGCCCGCGCGTGTGCGGGCGCTCGGCCTCGCCCTTGGGCACCCGCTCGTCTTTCACGCCGAGACCGCCTCCACGAACGACCTCGCGAAAGAAGCGGGTAAGAGCGGCGCACCTCACGGGACGACGTTCGTCGCGGACGCGCAGACCCACGGGCGTGGACGGCAGGGGAGGGCGTGGGTGGCGGCTCCCGGTGAAGCCCTGCTCGTGTCGGTGCTCTTTCGCACCGAGTGCCCGCTCGCGCGCCTCCCGCAGCTCTCGCTCGCCGTGGGCCTCGCCGTGAGAGACGCCGTGGCGGAGGCCCTCGGAGACGACACGCGCGCGCTCGTGAAATGGCCGAACGACGTCTGGGCGCGGGGCCCGGGGGGCGAGCCTTTGCGCAAGGTGGCCGGCGTGCTGGTCGAGTCGACCCTGCTCGGTGGGCGTGTCGAGTCCCTCGTGGTCGGCGTGGGCATCAACGTCGCGACGCGGGAATTTCCCGAAGAGCTACGCGACCGTGCGACGAGCCTGGCGCTCCTCGGCGCGCCTCACGTGACTCGTGGCGACGTGCTCGTCGCGCTCGTCCGTGGCCTCGCCCATGACGTGCCTCGCGCGGCGGCCCACGGGCTCGGCCCGCTCCACGAGAGGCTCGCGCGCGCGTGCGCCCTCACGGGCTCGTGGCTCGAGACGGGAGACGTCGCGGGGCGGTGCGAGGGCATCGATCGCGACGGGAGGCTCCTCGTGCGGGGGGGCGACGGCACCCTCGCGCGGCTCGTGTCGGGCGAGGTTCATGTGGGGGCCCTGCCGCGGTAGGGGGATCCGCCAGGTGCGCAAAAGGGGACGCGGCGAATGAGAGATGGGCGAGGTTTTTCGGGGGAGCCGGCCTCGAGCCCGGGCAGGTCGAAGTGAAGCGCCTCCGCCTCGCCGTGGCGTTCGTGGGCTCGGCGCTGCTGGTCGCCGCCTGCTCGGCGTCATCTCCCCCCGTCGATGCGTCGGGTGAAGCGGGTGCTTCGTGTCGCAACCTTCCCCCGCCAAGGGACGGCTCTCGTCGACGGGTCGACGAGCTCCCCAGCGGGGCGTGCTCGTCCCGAGAGTCGTGTCTCGTCGACGCGTATCGAGCTTGCCCGTGCTCCGAAATCGGGCCGTAC
This sequence comes from Myxococcales bacterium, assembly GCA_016712525.1. Taxonomy (NCBI): domain Bacteria; kingdom Pseudomonadati; phylum Myxococcota; class Myxococcia; order Myxococcales; species Myxococcales bacterium. The sequence continues at coordinate 1,886,423 of JADJQX010000007.1, read as the reverse complement.
GACGGCTACTCGTGCGAGTGCGACGGCTCCCGCTGGTCGTGCACGCTGACGTCGAGGGCCGCGTCGATTTGCTCTCCCTGCGCAGATGGGGCTTCGGACGCCGGCGACGCCGATTGACGTCGTCGCGCCCTGCAAGGTCGCTCGCAGGTCCATTCGGCTTCGAGTGGCATCGGGAGGGACCCGGAGGAGGGGGTGAGCCCCGCGTCTTCGCCTCCCCGTGGTACCGTCTCGCGCGTGGACCCGCACGACGAGCTCGCGACTCTCCTTCGGCCCGCAGGCGGCGGGCTCCACCTCGTCTCGACCGGCAAGAAGGAGCAGCTCGCCCTCCAAGAGCGGCTCTACGGCGCGACCGGCGAGCGGGAGGTGCGCGCCGCCTTCGAGCGCACGCTCCGTGACGTGGGCTCGGCCAAGGCCTTCGTGCTCGGCATCCCGTCCGACGTGGGCGCGGGCTTCCGGCGCGGCGCGAACCTCGGGCCTCAGGCCATCCGTGAGGGCCTCCTCGCGAGCCTCGGCGCCGATGGGGAGGGGAGGGGGGCGCGTGAGCGGCTCGCCGAGCGCGGCGTCGTCGACGTGGGCGACGTGTTCGTCGTGCCGCAGCTCCTCTCGGACGACATGCTCTCCGAGGCCCAGCTCGAGCGCTCGCGCAAGGCCCTCTACCCCGACGTGCCCGCGCACGTGCGCGCGTGTTTGCCCGTGTCCCCGCTCTCTATCGCCGCGCGCGCCATGGAGCTCCTCGTCGCGCTCGCGCCCGAGGCGGCCCCCATCGCGCTCGGAGGCGATCACTCGACGGCATACCCCGTGGCCCGCGAGCTCCTCCGCGCGCGCGAGGCGAGGGGCGAGCGCCTCGCCGTGGTGCAGTCCGACGCGCACACCGATCTCCTCGACACACGCCTCGGCATCGAGCACTGCTTCGCCACCTGGTCGTTCCACATCAACGAGGCCCTCGGTCGCGACGGCCGCCTCGTGCAGGTCGGCATCCGCGCTTCGGGCCGCGACAAGGCCCACTGGGAGTCCACGCTCGGTGTGAAGCAGCTCTGGGCCGACGAGGTGAACCGCGACGAAGCGGCCGCGCTCGAGGCCATCGTGTCGCACCTCGAACGACTCGGGACCACGTGTGTGTACTTCTCGAACGACATCGACGGCACCGATGCGGCGTTCGCCAGCGCCACGGGCACCCCCGAGCCGTTCGGCCTTCGTCCCGATTTTCTCGTTGCGCTGATCCGTGAACTGGGGGGAAAGTTCTCCCTCGTGGGGGGGGACGTCATGGAGGTCGCCCCACCCCTCGGGGAGGACGCCTCCGCGCGCAAGACCACGGTGGACCTCGCGGTCCGCTACCTGCGCGAGACCCTCGAAGCCGTCCTCGGAGCCCCGCTTTGACCACCTCCTCTCTTCGCTTCACGTCCGCCGCGTCCATCCTGCTCGGCGCGGTCGTCGCGCTCGGCGCGTGCAAGAAGGACGAGCCGAGCGGCGGCGCGACGCCCCCCACCGCGACGAAGGCCAAGGGCCCCACCGTCAAGACGGCCCACTTCTCGCTCGAGCTCGGCCCGAACGGCACCTGCGCGGCCGGCGCCGAGTGCGAGGCCCGCATCGAGCTCGTCGCCCTCGACGGCTACCACGTGAACAAAGAGTACCCTTACAAGTTCACCGCCCAGCCCTCGAAGGAGGTCGAGTACCTCGGCAAAGATCCGGCGGGCACCACCGTCTTCACCAAGACCGCAGGCGACTACGCCGCGGCAGGCGAAGAGCGCGCCCTCATGACCGTGCGCTTCCGCCCCAAGTCCGCCGGAAAGGTCGACGTCGAGGGCACGTACCGCTTCTCCGTGTGCTCGGCGCAGAACTGCCAAATCGAGACGGCCGAGCTCTCGGCCAAGCTCGACGTCAAGTGACCGTCGTCCTCCTGCACTCGACGGGCACCGGGCCCGCCATGTGGGACCGCATCGCCAAGGAGCTCTCGGCCCACGGCCACACGCCCCTCGCGCTGCCCAACGTCGGCTATGCGCCCGCCTCGGCGCTCGGGCGTGGCGCAGTGTGCCGCGTCGAGGACCAGCTCGCGCACCTCGTCCCGCGCCTGCCGGACGGGCCTTTTCACCTCGTCGCGCACTCGCTCGGTGCTTTCCTCGCGCTGAAGCTCCTCCTCGCGACCCAAGAGCGCCCGGAGCTCGCCTACGTTCGCTCGCGCGTGCGCTCGTTGTGGATGTGGGAGCCCGTGCTCTTCGGTGCGCTCTCGGCCGCCGTGCCCGAGGACGATCCCTACCGCGTCGCCGATCCGCTCGCGGCCTCCTCGTGGCTCGTCACCGACGAGGCCCGCGCCGGCACCGACGTCTGGCTCGCCCCCTTCGTCGACTATTGGAATGGCCCGGGGGCCTTCGCCAAGCTCCCGGAGGCGGCAAAAGACCCGATGCGTGCCCTCGGCTGGACCATGTTCCAAGAGGTGCGCGCCACGGCCCTCGACACGACGCCGTTCGCCGCCTACCGCCTCGACATGCCCACGACGCTCGCGTACGGCGCGCGCTCACCCGCCGCGGCCCGCGCCATGGTCGATCACCTTCGCGAGGGAAGGGAGAGCCTCGTGGTCGAGGCGCACGAGGGCCTCTCCCACATGGCGCCGCTCACCCGCCCGAAAGACGTCGCGGCCTCCATCACCGCGCACCTCGCCCGCGCCGAAGCTCCGGCTCCGCCCCGCTGAAGTCGCCGACGACTAGGGATTTCGTGTGCTCACGGCCTCGCTCTTCGGGGGCGGGGCCTCGTTCTTCGCTGCGATGGCGAGGGCTTCTTTTTCGCCGATGTCGTCGACGCGCGGGATGGCGCCGGTGAGCGCGGTGATGATGCGCTCGAGCGTCGAGAAGAAGCGGATCGCGCGGAGCGGGCCGTTCATCCAGCCCATCGTGATGCAGTAGTTCTTGTCGTACGGCGCCGCGTGGTGGATGGCGTGGTGCTCGGGCGTCAAGATGAGGTGCATGCGCTGGAGGAAGCGCACGACCGGGCTCGGCTCGTCCTGGTGCGACCACTTGTGGATCTGGCTCGTCATGGCGACGAACACGGCCATGGCGCAGAGGCACATGCCGACGAACGTGCGCGTGGACGAGGCCCCCTCGGCTCCGAGCGTGAGCACTCCGGCGGTGGAGACCACCGCGCTGAGCCCGATGTTGTGGCCGTTCGTCTCGATGAAATCGTGGCGGGTGATGGCCTTCTCGTCGACGTGGTGCTCGCGGAACGTACGGATCGCGAGGCGCCCCAGGACGGGCGTGTCGAGGCTGCCCCAGCTGTCGAACGCCCAGTGCGCGAAGCCGGAGACGAAGTCGGCCGCCAAAATCCCGAGCAGGAGCGCGAGCGGCACCCAGAAGCCCGAGATGTGAGGGCTCTTCGCCAGGCGAACGACGAGCCAGCCGAAGAGCACGACCGCGACACACGAGACCCCGATTTCGTAGGCCCTGTGGCTTTGGGTGTACCCGGCGAGCTCGGCGCGGTCTTTGGTTTCTTTCGCCATACGAGACCTTCTTCGATGAGACTTCTCCATGAAGGAGAACGGGGAAAGCCGCGGAGGGCAAGCCCGTTTTCGCCGCGGGTCAGCCTCGAAACGTCAGCGGCGCCTCGAGCGACGGCGGGAACCGTACGCACGTGCGCCCTCCCTACGTTTGGCGCCGAACGACGGATCGTCGCGCGTCGTTTGCGCGTCGGGTCGGCACGAGGGCCCGCGCTCGTGCGCGTCGCCCGGTTTCCCTGGTATGACGTCGCCCATGGCTCGATTGCCGTGTCGTCTCGGGGTCCTCGCGCTCGCCCTCGTCGCCTGCGCGGAGCCTCCGCCCGTGGCCCCCAAGTCCTCGAAACCACTCGATGTTTCGCAGATCCCGTCGGCCCCCGCGCCCTCCTCCGTGGCCGATGCCGCGGCCCCCCCTCGCGCCGACCTCGCCGACGACAAGGTCGCGCCGCTGGTCGACGCCTACCTTGCGCTGCTCGAGCGCATCTCGCCCGAAGCGGCCACGCCCCTCGGCCTCCACGGCCACGACGCGGAGATCGACACCCGCGATCGCGCAAGGTTCGAGGCCGAGCTCGCCGAGGAGCGCGCCTTGCTCGCCAAGGTCGACGCCGCGTTTCCGGAAGGCGTTTCGCTGTCTCCCGCCGCTCGCACCGACGTCGCGCTCCTCCGCGGGGTGCTCCGCACCGATCTTCTCCGGGCCGAGCGTGATCCGCTCGCGACCTCTCCGCAGCTCTACACGTCCACCATGGGCGCCATCTTCTCGATGACCGCGCGGCCCTACGCGCCTGCGCCCGAGCGCGCCAAGCTCGTGCTCGCCCGCATGGAGAAGATCCCGGCCGAGGTCGCGCGCGCCCGAACGAACCTCGTGCCCGCGCGTGTGCCCCGTGTGTGGGCCGAGGTCGGGGCGGAGCGCGCGACGAGCGCCAAGGCCTTTTTCTCGGGCCAAAAGGCCTTCTTGACCACGGCGCTCCCCTCCGAAGCGGCGCGCATCCAGAAGACCACGGCCGACGTCGTCGCGGCCTACGACGGGTACGCGACCTTCCTGAAGAAGACGGTGATCCCCGCGGCCAAGGGCGATTTCGCCGCCGGAAAGCCGCACTTTTCGGCGCTCCTCCGCGAGGGGTACTTCGTCTCCGAGAGCCCGGAGGCCCTCGAGGCCATGGGGCAGAAGGTCTTCGCCGACACCGTCGCCGAGATGGATCGCGTCGCCAAGACGATCGACCCGAAGGCGAAAGGGTTCCCCGAGGTCGTCGCCAAGGTGAAGGGGAACCACCCGAAACGAGACGACCTCCTCGCCGAGTACCGCCGTGAGGTCGCGCGCGCCCGGGCCTTCCTCGTGAAGCACGACGTCGTGCCGTTCCCCGAGGGCGACGATCTCGCCGTCGTCGACACGCCCGAGTTCATGCGCAGTACGGTCACCGCGGCCTACGATCAGCCTCCGCCGTTCGACCCGGTGACGCGCGGGTTCTTCTTCGTGACGCCCGTCGATCCGAAGCTCTCGGCGAAGAAACAAGAAGAGATGCTGCGCGAGAACGACCACGGCGACATCGTCGACACCGCCGTGCACGAGGCCTACCCGGGCCACCACCTCCAGCTCTCGTTCGCGGCCAAGAACCCCTCCAAGATCCGCAAGGCCTACGACGCCGCGATCTTCAGCGAGGGCTGGGCGCTCTACTCGGAGGAGCTCATGGCGGAGCTCGGGTACTACACGCCCGAAGAGCGCCTCATGCAGCTCGAGTGGACGCTCGTCCGGGCGGCGCGCATCGTGCTCGACGTGGGCCTCCACACGAAGGGCATGTCGTTCGACGAGGCCGTGCGCTTCTTGACCGACAAGGTGCACCTCGAGCACGAGCTCGCCGTGAGCGAGGTGAAGCGGTACACGATGACGCCCACGCAGCCGCTCGCGTACCTCACCGGGAGGCAGGCCATCTTCGGCCTCCGCGAGCGGTACAAGTCTCGAGAAAAAGAGAAGTTTTCGCTGAAACGCTTCCATGCCGAGCTGCTCACCCGCGGCACGATCCCGCCCGGCCTGCTCGCGCGCGAGCTCTTCGCGGAGTGAAGACCATGCGCGTCTCGCGATCGTTCGTCCCCACCCGCAAGGAGCCTCAGAAGGACGCTCGCACCCGCGGCCTCGAGGCCCTCGTCCGAGCCGGGTACCTACGGAGGACCACGAAGGGCACCACGGTGCTCCTCCCGCTCGGCGCGCGCGCGCTCGGTAAGCTCGAGGCGCGGGTCGTGGGTGCGCTCGAACGGAGCGCCGCGCTCCCCATCGCGCTCCCCGACACGCTCGGCGTGGACGAGGCCGAGGCCGCGCTCCTCGACGTCGCGCGGTCCGAGCTCCGAGGGTACTCCGAGCTGCCGCGTGTGTGGGTCCAAGCGGTCTCGCGGGAGCTCGAGGCGCCGCGCTCGCCGTTCGGGCTCGTCGGCGGAGGCCCGGAGCGTGTCGTCGAGGCCTTCGTCGTCGCGGCCTCCGAGGGCGACGTGCGCGAGCGCCTCGACGCGCTCGCCGAGTCTTTCCTCGCAGTGCTCTCCCCCACGAGCCTCGGCGCGGCGAAGGTCCTCGCGTCGCCCTCGGGCTCCTCGCTCGCCGTGCATGCGCACGTCGCAGGCCTCGGCGACGAGACGACCCTCCACTGCCGAAGCTGCGATGCACGGTTCACCGAGGACGCGGCGCCCAAGGTCGCCGAGCCCGACGCCCCCGGAGCCGAGCCGTACCACGCGGTCGACACGCCGGGTCGGTCGACGGTGGACGATGTCGCCCTGTTCCTCGGGGTCGCCCCGAAGGACGTTCTGAAATCGATGGTGGTGCGCGCGCGTAGCGAGCTCGTGCTCGCGGTCGTGCGTGGGGATCACGCGGTGAGCGAGACACGCCTCGCGCGCGCCCTCGGCGTCCCGACGGTCACCCTCGCGACGCCCGACGAGGTCATGCGCGCCACGGGCGCGAAGGTCGGCTTCGCGGGCCCTGTCGGCTTCCAGGGCCGCGTCTTGCTCGACCCGAGCGCGGCGAGCGACGTGCCGCGTGTCGTCGGGGCCAACGCGGCAGACACGCACCTCCGTGGTGTCCGCCCCGGGCGCGATTTTGCTCACGAAATCAAGGAGATCCGCGCGTTCGGAGGGGGCGCGCCGTGCCCGCTTTGCGGGGCCCCTCTCTCCGCCGAGAGGGCCGCCGCGATCGCGCGCTTCGACGTCCTCGGGCAAGGCCCCGCGGCCCGTGAGGGCGCCCTCTTCGCGACACGCTCGGGCGAGAAGATCCCCTTTTCGACCGGTCGCGCCACGCTGCGTGTCTCGCGCGCGCTCGGCCTGGTCGCCGAGGCCCACTCCGACGCCGCGGGCCTCTGCCTCCCGCCCGCGCTCGCCCCGTTCGACGTGCACGTGGTCTCGCTCGGGACGGCCCCCGAGCTCGTCGGCGCCGCCGAGGCCATCGTCGCGGACCTCGAGAGCAGAGGGCTCGACGTCCTCTGGGACGACCGCGACGATCGCCCCGGGCCGAAGCTCGCCATGGCGGAGCTCGTGGGTTGCCCGGTGCGGCTCACCCTCGGCGCGCGCGGGCTCGCCGAAGGTGTGGTCGAGGTGGTGCGCCGCGGTGCGCTCGGCGAGACGTTCCGTGTGCCTCTCGGCGACGTGGGGAGCTTCGTCGACCGCGCGCTCGCGGGCGACGGGTCAGCCGAGCCCCTCGAGCATCGCGAGTAGGTTCTCGGCCTGCTCGCCCATCTTGGCGGTCTCGAGCGCCGGGTCTCCCTTGATGTCGAAGATCTCGAGCAGCTCCTCGGGGATGTCGGCGAGGAAGCGGCTCGGCGGCCTCGGCCCGGGTTTCCCGCGCATCATCCGGTTTTTGCACTTCGACATGACGAGCTTCTCGCGCGCACGCGTGATGCCCACGTAGAAGAGGCGGCGCTCCTCTTCGATGTCCTGCGACATCGCGTCGGTCGCCTTGGTGTCGAGGGTGCGGTTGTGCGGCAAGAAGCCCTCTTCGACGCCAAGCAAGAACACGTAGTCGAACTCGAGGCCCTTCGAGCCGTGCAGCGTCGACAGCGTGACCCTGTCGGTCGTGTCCTCTTGCTCCTCGGAGAGGTTCAGGGTGAGCGCCTGCAGGAACCCCATGAGCTCGCGCTCGGCCGTCTCGTCGTTGCCCTTCTCGCGCACGCGGGTCTCGCGCTTCGAGAGCGTGTTGAGGAGCGCCTCGAGGTTGCCCTTCCTCCGCGCGGCGATCTGGGGCGACCCGGAGCTCTCGTTCAAGTCCGCGTAAATGCCTACTTTTTCGCAGAGCTCACGCCCGGCGACGCTCGCGGGAGCGCGGTCGATGACGAGGCGTTTGCGCAGATCGCCGATGGCGCGCTCGAGCGACTTGCACCCCGCGCGCGCGGCCGTGGGGATGTCGTCGAGCGAGTCCACGCGCTCGATCGTTTGCCACAAGGTCCAGCCCTTCGCGAGGGCGTGTGTGCCGAGGCGCTCGACGCTGGTGTCGCCGATACCGCGCGGCGGGTAGTTCAAGATGCGCCGGAGGCTGATCTCGTCGGAGCGGTTCAGCGTCACCTTCAGGTACGCGAGCAGATCTTTGACCTCTTTGCGCTCGAAGAACTGCTGGCCGCCAACCATCCGGTAAGGCACGCCGCGCTCGCGCAGCGTCTCTTCGATGAGCTTGGCCTGGCCGTTCGACCGGTAGAGCACCGCCATGTCTCGCGGTCGGACGCCCTCGTCGCGGAAGAGGCGGGCGATCTCCTTGCCGACCCACGCGGCCTCGGCCTCGGGCGAAAGGGCGGTGCCGAGCCCCACCTTCGGGCCGCCCTCTTTCTCGGTGAACAGCACCTTGCGGTGCTTCGCGTCGACGCGCTTCGCGATGACGGCGTTGGCCACGGCGAGCACGGGCGCGCGCGAGCGGTAGTTTTGCTCGAGCTTGACGACGACCGCGCCGGGGAACTGCTCCTCGAACTCGAGGATGTTGCGCGCGTCGGCGCCGCGCCACGCGTAGATCGACTGATCGTCGTCGCCGACGACGCAGATGTTCTTGTGCTCGCCCGCGAGGAGCCGCAAGAGCGCGAACTGGGCGCTGTTCGTGTCCTGGTACTCGTCGACCAGGAGGTAGCGGTACTGCGCGCGGTAGCGCTCGAGCATCTCGGGCTTGTCGCGCAGCATGCGGGCCACTTCGCAGACGAGGTCGTCGAAGTCGAACGCCTTCATGCTGCGGAGGAGCGACTGGTAGCGCGGGTAGACGACCCTCGTAATCTCGTCGTACTCGTCGCCCTCGCGCTCGCCGAGCTCCTCGGGGCCGATGAACGCGTTCTTCGCGTTCGAGATACGCGCCAAAATGGCCGACGCGTCGTACGCCTTTCCGCGGGCCGTGCGGGCCAAGATATCCTTCACGGCCGAGACGCAGTCGCCCTGGTCGAAGATCGTGAACGTGCCGCCGATGCTCTTCCGCTCGCGCGAGAGCACCGAGAGCCCGAACGAGTGGAAGGTCGACACCATGAGGCCCTTGGCGGCTCCGGCGTTGCCCCGCTCCTTGACCACGTGCTCCACGCGCTCGGCCATCTCGGTGGCGGCCTTGTTCGTGAAGGTAAGCGCCACGATCGCCGACGAAGGCACCCCGCGCTCGAGCATGCGCGCCATGCGCTGCGTGATGACGCGCGTCTTTCCCGAGCCGGCCCCCGCGAGCACGAGAATGGGGCCGTTCATGTGCTCGACCGCCCGAGCCTGCGCGGGGTTCAGCTTGGGACCGCTCATATTCGCCCCTTCCTTAATCACGGTCGGGGTTCGCGCGAAAGACGGAACGGGTACTATCCGGGCGATGCCGAAGCCGACCCTGCCCGCGAAGCCCGTTGCTGCTCTCTTGAAGATCGCCCCGTTCGCCTCGTTCGTCGTGCTCGGGCTCGGGTGCGGGCCGAAGGAGCCGCCGAAGGTGCCCGAGGTGGCGAAGCCGAAGCCGCTCGAGGTCGCGCCCGAGCCCCCCGTGGATCTCGCGGCGCTGCCCGAGCCGAAGAACGTCGTCGCCGTGGGTCGGGTCGCGCGCCCCGAAGAGGCCTCGAAGCTCTTCGCGACGTGGTCGGGCTTCCCGGTGCCGTCGGCGGGAGAGGCCGTGCGCGCCGCCCTCGGCGAAGAGCTCGGCGAGGTGCTCGATCTCCGCGGTCCGGTCGACATGGTCGCCTCGTTCGAGGGAGGAGTGAAGAACCCGGACGTGGCCTTCGTGGTCTCGGTGCCCGTCGTGTCTCTCGAGGACGCCCGCGAGCGCCTCAAGGCCCACACGCTCGTCCCGATCGGCAACGGCATGCTGCGCGTCGAGGGTCTCGCCGAGCCCACCAAGAAAAAGCGCCCTCGCCCCGAAGCGCCGGACGACACCGATGGCTCCCCGGATCCGTCGGACGACGACGTGCTCGAGAACAAGGCCAAAAAGAAGGTGTGTGTGCTCGGGCCTTCGGCGGGCTCGGTGCGCGCGCGGCTCGTGTGCGGCTCGGCCTCGGGCATCGAAGCGCTCGCGCCGTACGCGCTCCGAACCCTCTCGCGCGCCGCGGTCGAACCGAACGATCCGGACGTGCACCTCGAGGTGCGCTCGGCGCCCATGCGCTCGGCCGTCGAAGGCATGCGGCGCATGCTGCCCGCGCTCGTGGGCGGGTTCATGGACGCGAAGACCGGCGTCACGAGCGCCACCCGCGATCTCGTCGAGGCCGCGGTCGGGGACTTGGCCGACTTCGCCGTCGACTCCGACACGATGACCGCCGACATGACCGGTCGGCCCGAGGGTCTAACAGCCCGTTTTCGCTATGGTTTCCGCTCGAGGGAGGCCACGCTCACGAAGGTCGTCGTCCCTACGTCGGGGGGCGCGAGCCCACCGCCCGCCGCGCTCCTCGCGATGCCGGGCGACGTCGATGTCGGAGGGTGGTCGTCGGGCGTCGAAGCGGGCCTTTTGGATCGCCCGCACAAGCTCCTCGGGGCGTTCATGGAGGAGGCCTTGGAGGGCATGCTCCCTCCGCCGGAGCGGAGGCCGTTCGTGGATCTCGTGACGCTGCGGACCTTGCCCGTGATCGAGGCGGGGTGGTCGTTCGGGCACGGGGTCGACGCCGACGCTCTCGCGGCGCGCCTCGCGGCCAAGCGGGAAGCCGAGTCCGCCGGCAAGCCCGGTGTCGCCCGAGACAAGCTCGTGATGGAACGGAAGAAGGCGGTCGGGGAGCAGGTCGTGGGGTACACCCTCGTGCGCGTCGCGAAGCCGTACGGCGACATGAGCCAGCTCACCAAAGACTGGGTCTCGGCGATCTCGCGGCTCGCGCGCGCTGCCAAAAAGAAGGACGCCCCCGTCCTCAAGATCGCCCCGACCGCGCCCGCGCTCGGCCTCCCCGCGAAGACCACGCACGTCGAGCTGTCGGTGAAACGCAGCCCTCGCCTCGACGAAAAAGGGAAGCCCACGTTCACCCCATCGCCGGTCGTGTGCCACGTGTTCGTGACCCCCGGGGAAGGAGCCGACGCCGACGCGTCCTGGATCGGCGTGGGCTGCGATCCGAAGCTCGTCGCGCAGAGGCTCGGGGCCACGCGCAAAGGCACGGTCGACCCGCAGAGGCCGAGCCTCGGCGCCCGCCCCGAGTCCGAGAAGCTACGTGAGTCGAGGTCGCGGTCGGGCATGTTCGTGACCCCCCGCGCGCTCGCCCTCGGAAAGGTCGTCGACAGCCACGAAGGCGCCCTCGGCACGCTCGGCAAGGGAGCCTTCGCGACGGCCCTCGTCACGACGGCCATCGAGCCCGCATCGTCCACGTCCCCAGGGGGCGCCGCCGTGACCACCTTGGTCCTCCCGAAGGCGGCCATGGGCACCGCCACGAGCGTCCTCGTCCACTGACCGACACGGGTCGGTTGATGTCGCGAAGTTGCCCACATGTAGGATAGGCCTGTATCCGAGGAGGTGATGCACCTCCGGCGTCTCGCGCTCGCCTCTGCCGCGGCCCTGTCCCTCTTCGGGGCGGCCACCTCGTCTCACGCTGGCTCGGGCTGGCAGGAGTGGCACCAGACCGGCAACGACGTCTTCGTGACCGTCGACAAGGTGGGCTCGGCGCACGTCGAGCACCACGTGCGGTACCGCGTCGTCGCCGGCAAGATGCAGAGCTTCGACCTCACAGGCGTGGACCTCGCGGCCGCCATCGCTCCGGAGGTCTCGGTCGTGACCGAAGACGGCACCAAGCTCGGCGCGCACGCCGAGGGCATCTCGGCGAAGGCCGCGAAGGACGTCCCCGAGGTCGACCCGACGTCGCAGGTGGTCCGGGTCACCGTCGACGATCCGAAGGGGCTGAAGCGGGGAACGTACGCCTTCGTCGTGGCCTACGACGTCGACGGCTGGAAGACGAAGCACCTCTCGAAGGACGGCTCGATGGTGCGTGTCACCTTCAAACAGCCTCCGTCGCCCGAGGGACGGGACGGCGCGCGCGCCGTGTTTCGCTTGCCCCAGGGCCCGACCGAGCCGCGCATCGCCGTGAGCGACGACGGCTCCGGCGAAGGCGAGGGGACCGCGCTCGTCACGCTGCGCCGGAAGCCCGAGGGCGACGAGATCGAGCTCGTCCGCGCGCACGTCTCTCGGGGCGAGGTCGTCACCTGGGCCGTCCGCGCCGACGCCAAAGCGTTCGCCGGCGAGCCCTCGGCGAACCTCCCGCCTTCGGGAGCCTCGCGTTCGACGAGCACGATCCCCGATCGTCGACGCGCGGCGGGCCTCGTCCTCGTGGCGCTCGTGGTCGCGCTCGGTCTCGGCGCCCTCGCCGGTCGAAAGGCTCGCGCGTTCCGGGTCGAGGTCCTCCGGCTCGGCGCGACGCCTCGTCCGCTGCTTCCACTCCCCGGGTGGGCACGTCCGCCCGTCGTCGCCGTCTCGTTCGGCGCGGGGCTCGCCGTCGCCGCGCTCCACAGCCCGCTCGGAGGCGCATTCCTCCTGATCCTCTGCATGCTTACGCTGGTCGAGCTGCGGCCCACGCGAAAGGCGCTCCGCGTTCGTGGCCCCGGCGAGTGGCGCCCTCTCCCGCGCAAGATCGTCGACGCCACCCGCCGTGAGCGGCTCCTGCCCTGGCTCGACGCGACGCACCCCCGCGGGGCGCTCACCCTTGGTCTCCTCGTGCTCGCCTTCGCGCTCGCCGGCCGGGCCGCGGAGCGCCTCTACCCGGGCATCTCGGTGCTCGCGCCGCTCTCGACCGTCGCGCTCTTTCCCTTGTTCTTCTCGGGGCTCTCGGCGCAGCTCCCTTCGGCCACGCTCGGTCGCGCCCTCGACGTGCTCGGCCCGCTCGCGCGCCGCGTCGAGTCCACGAAGAAGCTCGTCACGCGCCTCTACGGACGCCTCCCGCAGGGAGAGGCCCGGTGGGACGAGGCGCGTCTCCGCACGCTCCCCCGAGACGCCGTGCCGGGCATCCGTTCTCTCGAGGTGGGTGTCGCCGAGCAGCGCACCTTGACCGGGTTCCTCCCGAGCCCCGAGGTCCTCGTGCGCGTCTTCGATGGGAGCTCCGCCCACCTCCGCCTCGAGTCGACGCGCGACGAGTCGCTCGCCCAGCGCGCGGCCCTGCCCGGGCGCGAGGCCGACGAGAAGGTGCTCCGCTTCACGGCTCCGAGCGGCGACGTGCGAGACGTCGAGGCCTTGCTCCTGACCCTCGTCGACGAGCTGAAAGAGCGCAGGACGGGCCGCACCCGCGCGAAGCGCCCGACGGGGCCCGAGCGCCGGGCCGCGCGGAAAAACGTGCGCGAAACGGCCGAGCCGCTCTCGGTCTGACGCTCGGTGCCCGGGTTTTCTGGGCCCACCCCGACCGATTCCCGGGTTTTTCCGAGCGAAGCCCACGTTCCCGCACGAAAACTTGTTCGCGAAACGCGACCGGCACAGTAGCTTACCGAACCGCACGCCATGCTCGAGAGCCCGAAGAGCCACCGCATTCCCACCCCCGCCCTGCCCGCCGAGACGGCCGGCTCGGACCAAGCCCTCGCCGTCTACGCGGAGGCCGCGCTCTCCGTGCGGGGGCGCCGAGGCCTCGTCATCGGTCCGGCCGATGGAGGAATGGCGGAGCGCCTGCTCGCGATGGGCGCGCGCTCGATCCACGTGTTCGACCCGGTCGCGTCGCGCGCCGAGGCCGTCGCGAGGGTGGCCACCGCGCGGGGGCTCGTCGTGCGTGCCCTCGACGAGCGCGCCCTCGACTTCCGAGACGAAGCCTTCGAGTTCGGCCTCGTGAACGAGCTCGCCGATGTCCCGAACGTGTCGTACGTGCTCACGCAGGTGCGGCGGATCCTCGACCGGTCGGGCGCCCTCTTGGTGCGTACGAAGCGCGGGCCGGGGGGCGTCGAGTACGCCGACCTCTTCGACCTGATTTCGCTCGAGTTTCCATATGTTGCGATGATCGGTGAGCTCCCGTTCGGGGGCGTCGCGTTCGCGGAGCTCGGGGGCGAGTCGCCCGAGGTGGCCGTCGACACGCAGCTCGCCGACGAGCCCGATCCGCGCGCGTTCCTGGCCCTCGGCTCCTACGAGCCGCGGCTCGTCGAGGGGTACGCCATCGTCCAGCTCCCGTCGGCGCTCGCCCTCGGGCCGTCACCCGACCTCGCCGAAGCGGAGGCGCGAGAGCTCGAGGACGCCGAGGCGTTCGCCCGCCTCACCGGGGAGATCTACGCGCTCCGGGAGCAGCTCGATCGCGAAGGCGAGAAGGGCATGCGCCTCGCGATGGACCTCGAGAAGGCCGAGCACGCCCTCGCCGCGGCGAAGCGCGCCGCCGAGTCCCGCGTCGCCGAGGCGATGCAGGCGAGCCAAGAGGCGTCCGTCGCGCTCCAGCAGCGCCTCGCAGCCGATCTCGACGAGAAAATGCAGGCGGCGCAGCAGGACCTCGCGGCCCGCCTCGCCGAGGCCGAGGCCCAGCTCCACACGCAGGACGCCCAGGTCGTTCGCCTCTCGCAGGACCTCATCGACGCAAAAAAGCGCCTCGAGGTGCCCACGGTCGACGCCAAGATCGCCGACGAGCTCACGGCGCGTGTCACCCAGGCGGAGCGCAGGTTCTCGGCCGTCGAAGCCGAGCTCGGGCAGCTCTCGGCGGAGCACGTCGCCGAGGTGTCGAGCCTCGAGGCCCAGCTCCTCGACCGCGCGCGCATGCTGAAAGCCCAAGACGCGGAGCTCGTACGTCGGGCGGCGATGATCGAGGACCTTCTCTCGGCGCTCGAAGAGGCTCACGCGGGGGCTGCCCTCCACTTGCCCGAGCGGCCCTCCCACGACGACGCGCGCCTCGTCGAGATGCGTCGGCGCCTCGACGATCTCGCCCTCGAGGTCGCCCGTCGCGAGGGGGAGCTCGAGGCGCGGGCCTGGCGCATCAAGGAGCTCGAGAACGAGCGCGATCTCTCGTCGGCCGAGGCCAAAAACGCCCGCGCGCGCGAGGACGAGCGTCGGGCCGAGCTCGAGCGTTTGACGTCGGAGCTCGAACGCGCCCGAAGCGAAGCCGAGGCCGCGAAGGCCGCGAAGCCGGAGCCCGAGCGGCGGTCGCAGCCCGCCCTCCCCGAGACATCGAAGCTCGAAGAGGAGCTTTTTGCGCTGCGGCAGGCGCTCGTCCAAGAGCACGATGCCCGGCGCGAGGTGATGGAGACCCTCCGCCGCAAGGAAGAGCGCATCCTCGAGCTCGAGAACGACCGCCGCCCTTGAGCGGGTCTACTTCTCGCCATCGTGGTTGACACCCCGGGCGAGGGCTTTATCTTGCGCGAAATAATCGGAAAGCCTCAGGCTTCCGCCCTACCGCGGCGTGCGGGGCAAAGGCCCCCTCGTCGGCTCGCTGCGAGCCCCCATGTCCGAGAAGCGTGACTACTACGAAGTGCTCGGCTGCGCGAAAGGCGCCAGCGCCGACGAGCTGCGCAAGGCCTACCGAAAAGAGGCCATGAAGCACCACCCCGACCGGAACCCGGGAAACCCCGAGGCCGAGGCTCGCTTCAAAGAAGTGAACGAGGCCTACCAGGTCCTCTCGGACGACCAAAAGCGTCAGGCCTACGACCAGTTCGGCCACGCGGGGCTCGAGGGCGGCGGGTACGACCCGGGCATGAGCGACATGTTCTCGCACATGCAGGATCTCTTCAGCGAGATGTTCTCCGGGGGAGGGTTCGGGTTCGGCGGCGGGCGAGGTCGCTCGCGGGGGCCGGCGCGCGGAGACGACCTTCGCGTCCAGCAGCGCATCACGCTCTCCGAGGCCGTCCACGGCTGCAAACGCGACGTCCAGCTCCGCACCCCGGCCTCCTGCGGAGACTGCGGCGGGAGCGGCGCCCGCGCGGGCACCAAACCCGACGTGTGCGGGCACTGCCGCGGCACGGGTCAGGTCTCGAACGCCCGCGGCTTCGTCATGTTCACGGCCCCGTGTCCGCGCTGCAACGGCGCGGGCCAACAGATCCGGAACCCGTGCGGGAGCTGCCGAGGCCGTGGGGTCGTCGAGCGCGCGCGAAAGGTGTGTGTGCAGTTCCCGGCAGGGATCGACGCGGGCCAACGGCTCCGTGTCCCCGGGCAGGGCATGCCTGGCCCTCCGAACGGCCAAGCGGGCGATCTCTACGTCGAGGTCGACGTCGAAGAAGATCCGAGGTTCGAGCGCGACGGCGCCGATCTCGTGACGAAGGTGCACGTGGGCCTCACCCAGGCAGCGCTCGGCGCGACGGTCGAGGTCGAGAACGTGGCCGAGCCGGGGGCCGAGGTGTCGCCGAAGGTCCCCCTCGAGGTGCCTCCGGGGACGCAGCCGGGCTCGGTTATCACCTTGAAAGGACACGGGATTCCTCGGCTCGACGGGCGCGGGCGCGGGTCGCTCGTGGTGGTCGTCCAGGTCGACGTTCCCACGGCCCTCTCCCCGCGCGCGAAGGAGCTGCTCGAGCAACTCGGCGCCGAGCTCTCGGCCGCGCCCGCGGCGCCCTGAGCGTCCGCGGATGGACCTCGAAGCTCTCAAGGCCAAGCTCTCGGCGACGCGAGCGGTCGACGTGCGCGGGAAGGTCCTCTCGGTGACGGGCCTCGCCGTGCGGTTCGCGCTTCCAGGGGCTCGAGTCGGTGACGTCGTGACGATCCGTCGGCGCGGTGAGCCGCTCGCGTGCGAGGTCGTGGGGTTCTCGCAGGGCGAGGCGGTGGGCATGCCGCTCGGTGCGCTCGAGGGGGTCGGCCCCGACGACGCGGTCGAGCCCCTCGCGTCGGGCTTCTTCGTGCCGGTTTCCGACGCGCTCTTGGGGCGTGTCCTCGACGGGCTCGGGCGCCCGATCGACGCTGGCCCGAGCCTCGAAGGGGGCCGCCCGGTGCCGACCACGCGGGCCGCGCCTCGTGCCCTCGAGCGCCGGCCCATTCGCGACGTGCTCCCGACCGGCGTGCGCGTCGTCGACGCGCTCCTCACGCTCGGCGAGGGCCAACGCATCGGGGTCTTCGCGGGGTCGGGCGTCGGAAAAACGTCCCTCCTGTCGGCCATGGCGCGGGGAACGCGGGCCGACGTGGTCGTCGTCGCGCTCGTCGGCGAGCGTGGGCGCGAGGTGCTCGAGCTCCTCGAGACGCTGGGAGACGAGGCTCGCAAGAAGACCATCGTCGTCGCCGCCACGAGCGACGTGCCGGCCCTCGAGCGCCTCCGTGCGGCCGAGGTCGCCACCGCGTACGCCGAGCATTTCCGCGACGAGGGCAAGCGCGTCTTGCTCGTGGTCGACTCGGTCACGCGGTACGCACGCGCCGCGCGCGAGGTCGGTCTCGCGGCCGGCGAGCCCCCGGCACGACGTGGTTATCCGCCGAGCGTGTTCGCACTTCTCCCGAAGCTCCTCGAGCGCGCGGGGCAGGGCTCCACGGGCAGCATCACCGGCGTCTACACCGTGCTCGTCGAGGGCGGCGACATGGAGGAGCCCGTCGCCGACGAGGTCCGTGGCATCCTCGACGGCCACATCGTGCTCGACCGACGGATCGCCGAGCGCGGCCGCTTCCCCGCGGTCGACGTGCCCGCGTCGCTCTCGCGGCTCCACGGCCAGCTCGTCTCGAAGGAGCACAAGCGCCTCGCCACCCGGCTCCGCACCCTCGTCGCCGTGTACGAGTCGAAGCGCGAGCTCGTGACGCTCGGAGCGTACACGCGCGGCGCCGACAAGACCCTCGACGACGCGCTCTCTCGTCTCTCCGCGATCGAGCGCCTCCTCGCGCAGGCGCCTCACGAGACGACCTCGTTCGAGGACACCCTCGAGCGCCTCGAGGACGTCGTCGGCTGAGCGACGCGCCTCCGCCCTCCGGTGGGCGTTGTGTGCTAAGCGCGGCCCGGTCATGACGGTGCTCCAGGTCGGGAACGTTCGGTTCGGCTACGCAGGAAAGACCCTCTTCGACGGGGTGACGTTCACGATCTCCGCGGGCGATCGCGCCGCCCTCGTGGCCCCCAACGGCGCAGGAAAGTCGACGCTCCTCCGCATCGTCGCCGGCGAGATCGAGCCCGACGCGGGTACGGCCATCGTGCGAAAGGGCGTCACGATGGGCTACTACCGTCAGTCGCACGAGGTCTCCGCCTCGGGCGACGTGCTCTCGGCGTTCCTCTCGGGCTACGCCGACGTGCTCGAGAAGCGCGAGGCGCTCCACGTAGCTCAGCTCGAAGCGGCGAGCGGGTCCCACGCGGCGCTCGAGGCGCTCTCGCGGGCCGAGGACGCCTACCACCTCGTACGGGGTGACGCGCTCGAACGAGAAGTGTCTATCCTCGCAGAAAAACTAGGTTTTTCGGGGAAGGATCTCGAGCGCCCGGTGGCCTCGCTCTCGGGCGGCGAGCGGGGCCGCCTCACGTTGGGCACCATCCTCGCAAAGAAGCCCGAGCTCCTCTTGCTCGACGAGCCGACGAACCACCTCGACCTCGACACGATCGCGTGGCTCGAGTCGTATCTGCTCGCGTACCGCGGCGCGCTCGTCGTCGTCTCGCACGATCGCGCCTTCCTCGACAACGTCTCGAACCAGACGCTTCGAGCTCGGCACGCGTGGCCTCCGCGTGTACCCGATGCGCTACTCCGCGTACGCCGAAGCCCGCAAGGACGACCTCGCCCGCGAGCAAGCCGTGCTCGAGCGGCAACAGGCCTTCATCGAGAAGACCGAGGACTTCATTCGCAAGAACATCGCCGGGCAGAAGACGAAGCAGGCCCAGAGCCGCCGGAAGATGCTCGACAAGCTCGAGCGCGTCTCGGGCCCGGAGGACGTGTGGAACGTGGCCGACCGCATCGCGTTCCGGTTCGCGCCCGCGGCTCGCTCGGGCGACATCGTGCTCGATGCGAAGGGCCTCGGGGCCTCGCGCGGCGGCAGGCCGCTCTTCTCGGACGTCTCCCTGCTCGTGCGGCGCGGCGAGCGCATCGGCGTGGTCGGTCCGAACGGGGCAGGGAAGTCGACCTTGCTCAAGTTGCTCGCCGGTCGTGGTGCACCCGACGATCGCGGCGAGGTGAAGCGCGGCACGAACCTCCAAGAGGGCTACTTCGACCAGCACCTCGGCGAGGTGGACACGTCGCTCACGGCGGTCGAGGAGGTGCGCCGCGTTCGGGGAGATTTCACGGTCGAGGCGGCCCGGCAGTACCTCGCGCGTTTTCGTTTCTGGGGCGACGATCCGCTGCGCAGCGTGGGCGGGTTCTCCGGCGGAGAGCGGTCCCGTCTCGCGCTCGCGAAGCTCCTGCTCGAGCCGAGGAACCTGCTCTTCCTCGACGAGCCCACGAACCACCTCGACATTCCGGCGGCGGAGATCCTCGAAGAGGCGCTCGCGGGCTTCGAGGGTACGGTCGTGCTCGTCTCCCACGATCGTCGCTTCCTCGAGAACGTCACGACCCGGATCGTCGCCGTGCGGGACGGCCACGTCGACGTGTTCCCAGGCACCTTCAAGGAGTACGCGACGCACACCGCCGCGCGCGCGCGGGCCGAAGAAGAGCCTCGCGAGGCTCCTTCCAAGAAGGCCGCGCCGCCGAAGAAGGTGGAGGCCCCCACGAAGGCCCCGACACCCGCCGAGAAAAACCCCGGTTTCGAGGCGCAGAAGCAGGCCTCGCGCGACCGCGAGAAGAAGAAGCGGCGCGTGAAGGAGCTCGAAGATCTCATCGCGGGAGGCGAAAAGAAGCTCGAGGAGCTCCGCGCCGTCCTCCGTGAGGACCCCGGCGGCGACTGGGCCAAGCTTGCGGAGCGGGCCAACGAGGAGCAAGCTTTGGCCCGACGGATCGAGCAGATGATGAACGAGTGGACCCGCCTCTCGGAGGGCGAAACATGAAGATGCGCATCGTGCGGAGCGTCGCGTTCGTCATCGCGGCGGCCCTCTCTGTCGGCTCGATCGGCTCGCTCCCCGCGTGCTCGAAGGGCGAGGCGAAGGCATCCCCCGAGCCCGCGGCGAAGCTCCCCATCGTCCGCGACGAGGCCGCGGGTCAGATCTTCACCTACATCGACGACAAGGGCGCCTTCTTGGTCGAGTCGACGCCGTCGAAGATCCCCGAGGCGAGCCGCGAGCACGTGCGCGTGATGGACGCGTCGACCGAGCCGCCCGACGGGCAGGTGTTCCTGGTCGATCTCCGCACGAAGCGCGCCGATGGCACGTACGCCGTGACGCTCGCGGCGCGCTCCGCGTTCGACGCCGTGGCCGAGGGGCGACGCCGTGCCCTCGCCGTCGCCGCGGCCCCCTCGGGCTCTCCTGGAGGGGGTGACAAGGTCGTCCCCGCGAAGGTCGCGGTCGTCGTCTACGGGGCTTCGTGGTGCGGCGCCTGCCAAAAGACCCGCGCCTACCTCAAACAGAAGAACGTCCCGTTCGTCGACAAGGACATCGACGAAGACTCGAGCGCCGCCCGCGAAATGCGCGCCAAGCTCGCGAAGGCGGGCCTGCGCTCCCAAGGCATCCCCGTCATCGACGTCGGGGGGAAGCTCATGGTCGGCTTCGATCCGGGCGCCATCGATCGCGCGCTCGCGGGCGGGTAGGCGCAGGCCGGGCCAAAGGGGCCGGCTCGTCGGCCGGTCAGCGCTTCTTGCCGCCTCGCGCGGTGCGCTTCACGGGCTCGCTCGCGTGGGGCGTTGTGCAGGCCGTGTCGGACGGCGCGGCGTCATGGCGATCACGCCAGCACGCGGACCCGAAGATGGCGTTCGGCCCGTCGGGGTCGGCCGCGAAGCGCGCGAGGAGATCCCGGTCGTCGCGCCCGAGCACCCTCGCGACGATCGTCGATTTCCCCTTGGTCTCCGTGGGTTTGCGCTCGTTCCAGATCACGTGGTAGCCGAACCCCGACACCTTGGGTTTGCCCTCGGTGAACGTGAACGCGAGGTCGGCGACGAGGCCCACGCGCGTCCACGCGTTCGCGGACACCTGCCGCCGATCCGACACGACGACGGGCTTCGGAGCGCGCCACGCGTACCCTTGGTTCGACACCAGGTTCCCGAGAGAAGGAAAGACAGGGACGACGCGACCGTCCCGCGTGCGCGCGGCCTTCGGCAACGAGGGCACGTGCGGGTGATGCATCACCACGGCGTCGGCGCCCGCGTCGGCGAGCCGCTCTCCCAGCGCGAAGACGCTCGGGGGCTGATCCTTGTATTCTTCACCGATATGGACGACGGCGATTACGGCATCGCAGCCATGGGTCTTCCCCTCGGCGATCGCCTTGGCGACGCGCGCCTCGGCCGTCGGGCTCTCGGGGGCGAAGGCGAGGCTCTTGTCGCACGCCATCGGATCGCCGTTGGTCAGCGTGCTCCACCCCACCGCGCATACGGTGTGCCCGCCGCGGGAGGCGATGGGCTCGGCCTTCCACGGATCCTCGCCGGCGCCGAAGTGACGCAGGCCCGCCTCCTTCGCCGACGCGAGGGTCGCGAAGAGCCCCTGGCGCCCGAGGTCGCACGCGTGGTTGTTCGCGAGGCCGATCGCCGAGACGTGGCTCGCCGAGAGCTCCTTCGCCCACGAGGCCGGCGCCGCGTAGAGGAGGTCGCTCCGTTTTCCGCCCGGCGCGTCTCCGGTCGACGACTCGTGGTTCACGAGCACCGCATCGGCCGCACCGAAGAGCGTGTCGAGCGGGCCGAGCGCGGCGCGCAGCGCACCTTCTTCGATGAGCACGGGCCGGTGCGCGATGACGTCGCCCGCGACGAGGACCCGGAGCGGGCCTTCGTTCGCGGTCGGCGCGGGAGCCTGGGGAGCGGCGGCTTGGGCAGGAGCGGGAGGCGCTTCGGTCACGAGCGTCGACGGAGGCCGGGCCGAGGGCTCCGTACGCTTCTCCGGCTCGTGCGAGCCCGCGCGCCCGCACCCGAAGGCGCCGAGGAGCACGACGAAGGGAAAGACGTTGCCCGAGCGCGTGGAGAGCATGCCGATGGCGTGGCACGGCCGCGGCGAGTTGGCCCACTTTCGTGCGGTCGTGCTTCATGAAGCGCTTCGCGAAGCGCGGGTTTCAGCTCACGAAGAGGCGCACCACACGTGGCCTCGAGAGGCAGAGCAGGCCGAGCCCCCCGAGGACGAGCCCCGCGATCGGTACCAGGAGGACCAGCGCGCACGCGAGCCTCGCCCGGGCGAGCCCCTCACCCTGCCAGATCCGCTGACCTAGGTGGGTCGAGGCATGCGCGAGCAGCATGGCGACGGTGGCCGCGAGCAGCCCCACGAGCGGAGCCCACCCACAAGGCTCGGTCGAGCCGCCGAGCCAGCGAACCAGACCCGAGGTGACCGACAGCGCCCCGAGCCAGACCCCCGAGACGAGCCAGAGCGCCCCCATCGCATGGAAGCCACCTCCGAGCCAACCGAGCATGGCGCCCGCGGCGGGATCACGAGGCGCCTCTTCTCGAGGGGGGCCGTGCTCGGCGGCCGGCGCGCGGTACGGGTGCATAGAGTGCCTTTAGACTGCCAGAGCACCCTTTCGCGTCAACGCGGCGCTCGGAATCTCGGTTCCGGGGCTCGCCCGTCCTTCACTTCAGCGGCGTCGGTCCGATTTGGCCTTGACTACACGCTCGTACATTTCGCGCTTGGGCCGACCGCTGGCGGCCGCGAGGATCTCCGAGAGGGCCTTCGGGTGCACACCTTCGTCGAGCCCTCGCGTGATGCGGGCGTCGATGGCCGCGTCGTCCATGGTGTGCTCGCGCTCGCCGGGATCGTGGGCGCCGAGCACGACGACGATCTCGCCTCGGTACTCGCGTGGGCTCGAGGCGAGCTCGGCCAGGGTGCCGCGCACGATCTCTTCGTGCAGCTTCGTGAGCTCCCGGCACACGGCGCACGCGCGCTCGGGGAAGAGGTCGGCGAGCTCCCGGAGCGTGTCCTGGATGCGATGGGGAGACTCGAAGAACACGACGGGCTCGGCCGTGTCGGCGATGCGCCGGAGGTCGTCGCGTCGACAGGCCCCGTCACGCGAGAGGAACCCCACGAATCGGAAGCCTCGGTCGTCGGAGAGGCCGCTGCCGACGAGCGCCGCGAGCACCGCGCTCGGGCCCGGCAGAGGGACCACTGTGAGGCCCCTCGCGACGGTCCGCGCGACGAGCACGCTCCCCGGATCGCTCACGGCTGGCGTGCCCGCGTCGGTCGCGAAGGCCACGTCGTGCCCCTCGGCGAGCAAATCCACGATGGCGTCGACGTCGCCCGCGGAGGCATGCGCGTCGACGCGGTGGAGGGATTTTCCCGAGATCCCGAGGTGCGTGAGGAGCTGCCGTGTGCGTCGCGTGTCCTCCGCGGCCACGTGCTCGACCCGCGCGAGCACCTCGCCGGCGCGGCGCGAGAGGTCGCCGAGGTTCCCTATGGGGGTCGCGACCACGTAGAGGGTGCCAGGGGTGTTCGCCATCAGTCGACGAGCGTGGCCTCGCCCATCTCGCTCTTCAGGTAGTCGCGGAGGCGCTGGAGGAGCCGCTGCTCGAGCTGCCGCACGCGCTCGCGGGAGATCTTGAAGTTGTCGCCGAGCTCTTGGAGCGTCTTCGGGTCGTCCGAGACGAGGCGCTGATCGAAGATGGCGAGATCCTTCTCTTTGCCCTCGAGCGTCTTTCGAAACTCTTTGAGCTTGTCCTTCAGCATCGACTGGATCTCTTCGTCGGCCATCATGGCCTCGGGCCCGATGCCCGCGCTCGGCATCATGTCGACCTTCGCGATCGAGCGGCCGTCGGCGTCCCCCACCGGGGCGTCGAGAGATTTTTCGTTCGAGCCGAGGCGCACGTCCATCTCGGCGACGTCGCTCTCGGGCACGTTCAAGCTCTTCGCGATCTCGGCGTGCGAGGGCTCGATGCCCATCGCCTCGAGCTCGGCGCGCTTCTTCCTCAAGTTGAAGAAGAGCTTGCGCTGCGCCTGCGTGGTGCCGAGCTTCACGAGGCGCCAGTTGTTCAAGATGAAGCGCAGGATGTACGCGCGGATCCACCACGCGGCGTACGACGAGAGCTTCACGCCGCGGTACGGATCGTAGCGCTTGACCGCCTGCATGAGGCCGATGTTGCCCTCCTGCACGAGGTCCATGATGTTCTTGTAGGCGCGGCGGTACTCGTAGGCGATCTTGACGACGAGGCGCAGGTTGGCCGTGACGAGGCGCGCCGCGATCGCCGGATCTTGGGTCTTCGTGAAGGCGACCGCGAGCTCTTGGGTCTGCTCGGGTGTGAGCAACGGGTGGCGCTGCACCTCGCGGAGGTACGCGGCCATCGGGTCGAGGCGCGCGAGCGACGTGGGCTCGGCCGAGACGGGCACCTCTTCGCGGAGCTCGGCGTCGGTCTCTTCGAACGCGTCCTCTTGTTCCTCTTCGGGGGCGAGCTCGGCCTCCACGACGTCCGTCGTGAGATCGCCCTCCTCGGCGGCCTCGCCCTCGTCCCCGTGGTCGTCGGAGGCGTCGCGGCCCTCGCCCTCGTCGAGCGACCCTTCCGTGGCGTGAAGGTCGGCGTCGCCCGAGGACCTCGGGGTCTCGGAGGTGGCTTTGGCGGCGCGGCCGCGCGGCTTTGCGGGGGTGTCGGTCTTCTTGCGGGGCACGCGTTCCTCTTGAGACCCGCTGTCTAGCACAAGTCCCGACGGGTTTTTCGGGCCGGCCCGGCGTGTTAGCTCGCTCGGAGCCACAGCGTCGCGGCGACACCCAGGAGCGACAGGCCCAACAGCAACGCGACGAGCACGTCGCGCGCATCGTCGGCGCCCGGGGAGAGGGGCCCTCGCTGAAGGAGCGGAGTGGTCATGCACCTGAACCTAGGAACGGCAACGCGATGCGTCAACCCGGTGCGTTATTGGTGTAGGATGGTTGCCTACATCGGGTGGCTCGGTCGTCGTCGCCAGGGCGCGCGATGCTGAGTAGCATCGCCGCATGCTCTACTCCCTCGTAGCGCGCCGCGACGACCGTCCGGCGATCGTCCGCGCGAACGGCGCCAAGGTCACCTATGCCGAGCTGCACGAGCGGTGCGGGCGCCTCGCGGACGAGCTCACTCGGCGTGGCGCGGGCCCGGGCAAGGCCGTCGGAGTGGCCGCCAAGGATCCCACGGAGTACCTCCTCTTGGCGCTCGCGGCGTGGCGCGCGGGTGCGATCGTCGTACCGCTCGACGCGCGCGCCGGAGACGCGCTGCCGCTCCAGGGGGCACGCCGCGTGGGGGTCACGACGCTCGCCGTCGGTGTCGACGAGACCGGGGCTCCACGGGAGCTCCCGACCGAAGTCCCAGCCCGCACCTTCGACCCGCGGCTCGGGCTCGTGCTCTTCACGTCGGGCTCGTCGGCTCAGCCGAAGGGCGTGCTCCTCCTCGCGTCGGGGATCGCGCACAACGTCGAGGCCATCAACGCCTACCTCCCCATCGCGCGCTTCTCGACGACGGGCATCGTGCTGCCCCTCTCGTACAGCTACGGCCTCGTCGGGCAGGCGCTCACGACGCTCGCGGTCGGCGGAACGCTGGTCATCCTGTCGGACGTCATGTACCCGGCGAAGCTCGTCGAGGCGATGGTCGAGCACGGCGTCGACGGCCTCTCGAGCGTGCCTCCGTCCCTCCGCCTCATCGCGAAGTCGGCCATCGCCGCGGCGCGCGCTCCCAAGCTCGGCTACGTCGCGTCCGCGGGCGCCTCGCAAGACGGACTCACGCGGGATCTCGTCAAACAAGCGTTCCCCGACGCGATCCGCTTCAACCAGTACGGCCTCACCGAGGCCTCCCCGCGTGTCACCGCCGTGTCCGACGCGGAGCCTGCGTACGCCGAGGGCTCCGCGGGCAGGGCCATCGCGGGCGTCGAGGTGTTCGCCGTCGACGAGGCCGGAAATCGCCTCGGCCCAGGGGCGCACGGTGAGATCGCGGTGCGTGGCCCCTCGGTCATGCTCGGCTACATGGACGACCCGGAGGCGACCGCCAAGGTGCTCTCCGACGGGACGCTCCGGAGCGGAGACGCCGGGTACGTCGACGAACGTGGGTTCGTATTCGTCGAAGGTCGAAAAGACGGTGTCGTGAAGTGTGGGGGAGAACGCGTTTCGGTCGAAGAAGTCGCGGCGTACATGCGCACCGCCGAGGGGGTGCGAGACGCGGCCGTCATCGCGGTCCCTCACGACGATCTCGGAAACGCGCTCTGGGCGTTCGTGGAGGCCGACGAGTCCGCGATTCCGGCCCTCCGCGCTCTGTCGCGCGAGAAGCTGCCGCCCGCGAAGCGCCCGCTCAAGTTCGTGACGCTGGCCGAGCTCCCGCGGACGTCGAACGGCAAGGTCGCGATCGGCGAGCTCAAGAAGCTCGCGAGGTGAGCTCCGTGGCCACGTGGGCTACCGTTCGAGCGTGAGCCCCACGGAGCGCGTCACTCTCGCCGTGTTGGTCGTCGCCGCGGCCCTCCCGGTGCTCGTCGCCGCGGCGCTCTCGCCGAGCGTCCGCGCGTTCTTTCGCGGGCGCGGCTCGATCCGTCAGACGCTGTCGAACGTCGGGGTCGGGCTCGTCTTCCTCGCGTCGCAGGTCGTGCTCCGTGGCGCGCTCGTCGGGGTCTTCGCCTTCGCGGCGCGGCTCGTCCCCTGGAAGCTCGACGATTCACCCTGGGCGTTCGTGCTCGCGTTCGTCGCGATCGATTTCGTCTACTACGTGCAGCATCGTGTGGAGCACGCCGTGCCCGTGCTCTGGGCCATCCACGCGGTGCACCACCAATCGCGCGACTATAACCTCTCCGTTTCTTTCCGCGTCGGCGCGCTCGCCTCCGTGGCGACCGCCTTTTTCCATGCGTCCCTCGCGCCGCTCGGCGTCTCCACGCGCCTCTACGCGGCCGTCTCTACCGCCCACGCCGTCCTCCTCTTCGGCCTCCACGCGCGCACGCTCTTTGCCCTCGGTCCGGGACGGGTCTTCAACGCCCCCGTCTTCCACCGCGTGCATCACGGCGCCGAGTCCGCCTACGTCGACAAGAACTTCGGGGGCGTCCTCCTCGTGTTCGATCGCCTCTTCGGGACGTTCGCGCCGTACACGGCAGAGCCGACCTTCGGGGTCGTCGGCGAGGAGTCCCCCGTGCTCCCCCTCGAGGCGAACGTCGCCCCGTGGCGGGCGCTCTTTCGGGTCGTCGGGCGCGAGCGTACGCTTCGTGGCAAAGTCCGCGCGTTGTTCGTCCGCGCGCGCGCGGCCGAGGGCGATTGACTCGGGGGGCATCTGCCGTATCTTCGAGGCCCGTATCGGCCTCATTCTGCTCGGAACCTTCCGTCCATGAAATCGCCTGCCGTCCCTCGGAGCGCGCCGCTCCGCCTCTCGGACGAGGACTTCGTCGCCACCCTCCCGCAGTCCCCCGCGCGGGCCCGAAAGTCCATCGAGGGGAGGCTCTTCTCGTGGGGCGCGCAGGTCGCTTCGCGCCTCTCGGAGCGGATCGGCGCGGTCGAGGTGCACGCCGTCCGCGACCCCGAAGGCGACGGCTCGGGGGTCGTGTTCGTGCGCGAGCGGTTCGCGCGGAAGACGCTCGAAGAGCTCGCCGAGGGGACCCGCACGCTCCGGCCACGGATGGGCGAGGCCCCGTACCTGCCGCACCTGCACGTCGCGCTCGTCGTGTACTTCGAGGCCATCGAGCTGCGCGTCGAGGTGTTCGCGCGTGCGTGGGTCGACCTCGAGAACCTGCGGGCCCGGCTCGCCGATCCGACGGCGCTGCTCGAGCTGACCTCGGCCTTGGAGCTCTTGCCCGAAGCGTTCGAGATCTCCGCGCCGGGGATGCCCGCCGTGCCTGCCCACCGCGCGACGGCCGAGGATCTCCGCGCGTTGTGCGAGCGGGCGAGGGTCGAGCAGTCGGCGTTTCGGATTCGCTTCCGCATCGCCAAGGCCGACGTGGTCTCGTTCAAGGACGACATCGGCGAGGCCCTCGAGGACGCCGTCACCGCCATTTCGTCGGTGGGAAAGCTCGTCGCTTGGGCCGACGACAACGACGTGCTCGGGCTCCTCGCGCGGTTCGAGGCCCGTCGCGAGCGCCACGCGAAGGACGAGCCCGAGGACGACACCTCTCCCGTTCCGAGCGAAAGGCCCGCGCGCCGGCCTCCACGCGACGACGAGCCCCGCACACGACGAGAGCGCCCCTCGCTCGTGCCGAAGGCCTCGGCCGCCGAGCCGGAGCGTGTCTACTCCGCGCCGCCGGCGCGCATCGAGAGGCGCATCCCTCGTCGCCCGCCGCGGATGCTCGACACGGATCCGACGGCGCCCGTCGAGCGAGGGGCCCGCGTGCACGTGCTCTCGGGCCCGTTCTCGGGGCGCGAAGGGCACGTGGTCGACCTGTCGGCGACGGGCGAGGCGAAGGTGTCGATGGGCCTCCTCGTGACGCGTGTGCCGGTGAGCGAGCTCGTCGTGTGCGCGCCGAAAGGGAAACGACGCACCACGCTCCCGTCCTCCCACCGGAAGCTCGGGCCTCGCTGAAATCGCCGTGTTTACGGATCCTTACGCGATCATCGTACGTTTTTTTCGAGCGCGCGACCTAGGCGTTGGCTAATAGCCGGGTACGTGTCCGACCCACCGGCCAACGCCATCGCCCCGACGAAATTCCCGCGCACCCTCCGCGGGCAGCTCGTGGGGAAGACCTCGGCCTATCTGGCCGGTGGGGCGATGCTCGCGATCTTCCAGCTCGCGATGAACCGGATCGACTGGCTGTCGAAGACGGCGATCGATCGCATCTTCGGCGAGGGCTCGTCGTTCCCGTGGGCGGCGTGCGTGACCATGTTCGGGCTCGCGGTGGTCGCCCTCGTCACGCGCATCTCGAGCCGGTACTACATCTTCAACGCCGGGAGGGACGTCGAGTACGAGCTCCGCGCCGAGCTGCTCGAGCACCTCCACACCCTCGGCGCCGCGTTCTACCGCAAGCTCTCGGCCGGCGAGATCATGAGCCGAAGCTCGGGGGATCTCCTCCAGGTGAGGCTCCTCTTCGGCTTCGGGATCTTGAACCTCGTCAACGTCGTCTTCGCGTTCGCGAGCGCCCTGCAGGTGATGATCAGCATCTCGGGCAAGCTCACCCTGGTCTCGTTCGTCATGCTCCCCGTGATCGTGCTCATGGGGCGGAGCGTGAGCCGCCAGCTCTACACCCGCACGAAGGCGAACCAAGACACGCTCGGTCGCCTCTCGGAGGTCCTGCAAAATAACCTAGCGGGCGTGCGCGTCGTGCGGAGCTTCGCGCTCGAGCGCCGTGAGGGCCGCCGATTCCACGAGGCGAACCAGGCGTATCTCGAGGCGAGCCTCGGCCTCGCGCGGCTGCGCGGCCTCATGGGGCCGTCCATCGGCGCCGCCGCGTCGCTCGGTCTGCTCGCGTTCTTCTGGTACGGGGCGAAGCTCCTCCTCGCCGGGGAGCTCTCGAAGGGATCCTTCTTCGCGTTCTGGCTCGCGTTCGGGCGCATGACCTGGCCCATGATCGCGGTCGGCTTCTCGGTGGCCATCATCCAGCGCGGCCGCGCGGGCTTCGCGCGCCTCGAGGAGATCTTCCGCGAGCGCCCCGAGATCGTCTCCGGCGAGGCGAAGCCCCCGTCGTCGCCCGAGGGGCGGCTCGACGTCCGAGGCCTCTCGTTCTCCTACGGCGAGGGGAAGACCCATGTCCTCGACGACGTCTCGTTCGCGCTCGAGGCCGGAAAATCGCTGGCGGTGATGGGCCGCACGGGGGCGGGCAAATCGACCCTCGCCATGCTCCTCGCGCGGCTCCTGCCGACGCCCGCCGGGGCCGTGTCGTTCGACGGGGTCGACGTGTGCGACCTCCCGCTCCCGTACCTCCGTCAGAGCGTCGGGTACGCCCAACAAGACGCGTTTTTGTTCTCGAGCACCGTGAGCGACAACATCGGCTTCTCCCTCCCCGAGACCGAGTCCGACGCGGCCCGTGACGCCATCGTGGCGGCGGCCCGCGACGCCGAGGTCCACAACGAGGCCACGGGCCTCCCGGACGGCTACGACACCGTGGTCGGCGAGCGCGGCGTGCAGCTCTCGGGCGGCCAGAAACAACGCATCGCCCTCGCGCGTGCCTTCGCCCGCACCCCGCGGATCCTCGTGCTCGACGACCCGCTCTCGGCCGTCGACGCGAAGACGGAGGCCGCGATCCTCGACACGATCTCGCGGCACGCCGAAAAATGCACCCTCGTGCTCGTCACGCATCGCGTGGCGGCGGCCGCCCGATGCGACCACGTCCTCGTGCTCGACGAGGGCCGCGTGCTCGAGCGTGGCACCCACGACGAGCTCGTCGCCGCGGGGGGCCTCTACGCGGCCTTCGCCGAGGAGCAGTCGGCCGAGCGGGCGCTCCTCGACATCGACCTCGACGAGCCTTCGGGCGGAGGTGCCTCGTGACCACGCGCGCACCGAAAAAGGCCATCGGTAAGCCGAGACGGTCGAAGAAAACGTCGGACGCTTATCACGAGGAAGAGAAGGTCGCGGTCACGGTCGACGCGACCTTGATGAAGAAGCTCTGGCCCTTCGTCCGGCCGCACGCGCGCCTCCTCGTCGTGTCGCTCGTGCTCCTCTTCGTGCTCGCGGCGGCGCAGCTCGTTCGTCCGCTGCTCATGGGCCGGGTGGTGGCTCACGCGGGCGCCGGCGACGCAGGTTCGCTCCTCCGCGACGGCGTCCTCTTGGCGCTCTTCGTCGTCGGGGCGCAGGTGCTCTCGTTCCTTCAGACGTACGTCATGCAGGTCGCCGGCGCACGCGCCATGGCGGACCTCCGCGCCGAGGTCTTCGCGTTCTTCCAACGCCTGTCGCTCCGTTACTTCGACAAGACCCCGGTGGGCAGGCTCGTCACGCGCGCCACGTCCGACGTCGACGCCCTCGGCGAGCTCTTCGCGTCCGGAGTCCTCAACGCCATCGGAGACCTCCTCGGGCTCGTGGGCATCGTCGTCATGATGCTCTCGCTCCACGTGAAGCTCTCGCTCATCGCGTTCGCCGCGCTGCCGTTCGTGGGGTTTCTCGTCGGGTTCGTGCGAAAGAGGAGCCGAGACGCGTTCCGCGAGATCCGCACGAAGACCGCGAGGCTCAACGCGTTCTTGAACGAGCAGGTGGCCGGCATCGCCGTGGTGCAGGCCTACGCCCGCGAAGAGAAGATGCAGCGCGAGTTCGACGTCATCAACGAGTCGTACCGGGACGAGAACAAGCGCTCCATCTTCTACGAGGCCATCCTCGACGCGGCGATCGAGATGGTGAGCACCGTGTGCGTGGCGAGCGTGCTCTTCTGGGCGGGCTTCTCGAAGGTGGGCGATCCCACCATCACGTTCCCCCTCGTGGTCACCTTCACGCAGTACATCCGCCAGTTCTTCGAGCCGGTGAGCCTGCTCGCCCAGCGGTACACCATCCTCCAGAGCGCGATGAGCGGCGCCGAGCGCATCTTCGAGCTCTTCGACGAGAAGGACGTCGAGGCCGACGCGGGCCTTCGCTCGAAGCCCATCGAGCCCGCGGAGGGGGTGCCGGCGCTGGAGCTCGATCACGTCACGTTCGGCTACAAGCCGGGTGTGACGGTGCTTCATGACGTCTGCCTCTCCGTCGCCCGCGGCGAGAAGATCGCGCTCGTCGGCGCGACGGGCGCCGGAAAGTCGACCGTGGCGAGCCTCGCCTTGCGCCTCTACGACGCGACCGAGGGCGCCGTACGGGTCTTCGGAGAGGACGTGAAGGGCGCCGATCGGGTCGCGATGCGCGAGCTCTTCGCCGTGGTCCCGCAAGACGTGTTCCTGTTCGCGGGCACGGTGCTCGCGAACGTCGGCATCTCCGACGACCAACCCGACCGCGGCCGCGCCGAGGCGGCCCTCCGCAAGATCGGCGCCCTCGAGCTCTTCGAGCGCCGTGGTGGGCTCGACGCCCGCGTCGACGAACGTGGCCAGAACTTCAGCGCCGGTGAGCGACAGCTCGTGGCCTTCGCGCGCGCCCTCTACCGCGACACGCCGATCGTCGTCCTCGACGAGGCGACGGCCAGCATCGACTCGAACACCGAGAAGAAGATGCAGGCGGCCCTCGACGCCGTCATGAAGGACCGCACCGCGATCGTCATCGCGCACCGGCTCTCCACGATCCGCGCGGTCGATCGCATCGTCGTGTTCCACAAGGGCCGTATCGTCGAGGTGGGCACGCACGACGAGCTCCTCCGGAAGGGCGGCGTCTACGCGAAGCTCCACCGGCTGCAGTTCGCACGCGAGCGCGCGGCGACCGTCGGGCGCGCGTCGGAGCCTCCGCGCGCCGCTGGGTGAGCAGAAAGGCTTGTGGTTTCGATGGTTTGCAGATCGTTGCCGAGTCCGCTCGGGGCGCTCAGATGTCCGTCATGATGGTCGTCGCGACGTAGTCGAACGCGAAGATGGCGACGATGCTCGACACGACGGCCTTCGCCGTGGCCTCTCCGACCCCGCGCGCCCCGCCCGTCGCGAAGAACCCCTTGTTGCAGCAGATCGTGCTCACGACCACGCCGAACAGCATGCTCTTCACGAGGAGCATCCGGATGTCCGCGAACTGCACGAAGGTGCGGATGCGCTCGAAGAAGATCCCCGGATCGATCGACTGCCACACGACCGCGACGAGGTACGCGCCCGCCATGCCGGAGATGGCGAAGAAGAGCCCGAGCAGGGGGAGCACGAGCGTGGTCGCCACGATGCGGGGCATGACCAGGTATTGAATGGGGCTCACGCCCATGGTGGTGATGGCGTCGATCTGCTCGGTGACGCGCATGTTGCCGAGCTCGCTCGCCATCGTGCTGCCCGCGCGGGCCGTGACCACGACGGCCGCGAGGACCGGCGCGAGCTCCCTCGCGAGGGCGAGGGCCACCACGCCGCCCACCATGCCCTCGGCCGAGAACTGACGGAAGCCCACGATGACGCTGACGGTGAACGCCATCCCGGTGAAGAGGCCGACGAGCCCCGCGATGAACATGGACCCTGCGCCGATGAACTCGATCGCGCCGAGGATTTGCGTGAAACGGAACGGGCGCCGCAAGAGCCACGTGAGCGCACGAAACCCCAAGGTGGCCGTCCCGCCGATGTCGTCGAGGAAGGCGAGGGGAGGGGCCGTGACGAAATCCCAGACGCGCTCGAACCGGTTCGGACCGGCGCTCTTGCTCGGGGTCTCGTCACTCACGCCCCGACCATAGCGCAGCTCGACCGGGGAAAAAGGCCAAAGGTTTTCCCGGGGTCTCCCGTATGGTGCCCTCCATGTCGGAGGTCCTTCGGGGCGGAGGTGTGTCGGGTGTCGTCGTCGTGCTGGTCGCGGCGTTCGCGCTCGTCTTCGGCGTGTCGTCGGTCGTGCTCGCCGTCCGTGGTCGGGACCTCCGTCGCGCGAGCCTGCTCGCGGGCCTCGCCCTGTTCCTCTCGGGAGCCTCGGGCCTCGTGGGGTTCGGCGCAACGCTGGCGGGTCTCGCGCGCACCAAGGCGGTCGTCGCGGCCTCGGGCCTCTCCAAGACGGACGCGGCACGTCTCTCGCGCGGAGGTGCCGTCGAGGCTCGCGCGTCGTCGCGGCGCGGCCTCGCGTTCTCGGTCGTGCCGTTCCTCGTCGGCGCCGTCGGCGCATCGATCGCGCTCTTCTCCGCAGGAAAAGGCGGAAAACCCAGGGAGGGCAGCGCCTCGTCCGAAGGCGGGGACAGCCCTTCGCCGCACGTCGCCCCTGTCTTGGGGGGCGCGGCCGCGGCGGTCACGGGGCTCTTGGCGTCCGGTGGGCTCTCGGTCGCGGCCGTCGGGGGGGCCGACTACGAGCCGGCCATCTGGGCGCTCATGGCCCGTACCGACGCCGTGCTGAACGCCGGACCGGGCAACATCAAGGAGGCGTGCGCGGGGCTCGAGTCCGCGCTCGGGGGCGATGTGCCCGGTCGTTCGTGTGGCGCGCGCATCGACCTCGACCTCTCGGCCGTCGGGGATCTCCCGGCCGCCGCCGAAGCGTGTGTCACCGCACGAACGGCCGAGATGGCCGCGGCCGGCGGGGGCAAGCTCCGTGACGGCGCCGCGGCCTTGCGCTGCTCGGCGACGTACTCGCAGCTCACGCCCCGCGCACACGCCGACGCCGAGAAGAAGCTCGAGTGAGGGGGACGAGCGGGCTCAAGGCTCGCGGTAAAACCTCGGAACCCTTCGGGAAATCGACGTGAGAACCTCCCACGGGATCGTCCCCTGGTGCGCGGCCACCTCGTCGGCCCCGATGGCGTCGCGGCCGAGCGGTCCCTCTTGGGCGCCGAACACGACCACCTCGTCGCGAGGCTGGGCCCCGGGGATGTCGGTCACGTCGATCATGGTCATGTCCATGGAGACGGCGCCGACGATCGGGGCCCGTTTGCCGCGGACCAGCACGTGCCCCACGTTGGTGAGCCTTCGCGAGAGGCCGTCGGCGTACCCCATCGGGATCGTGGCGATGCGGGACGCGCGCGCCGTTCGGAAGAGCGCGCCGTAGCCCACGGGTTTTCCCGGCGCGAGCTCACGGATCGACACGACCTCGGTGCGCACGCGAATCACGGGGCGGAGCTCGTTCGAGAGCGGCGCGCCTTCGCCCTCGGCGCGGGGCGACACTCCGAAGATGGCGATCCCGGGCCGCACGGCGTCGAGGCTCGACTCGCCGCGGAGGAGCGCCGCGCTGTTCGCGGCGTGACGAACCTCGGGACGGACGCCGAGCTTGGCGAGGTGGGCCGAGGCCTCGTCGAAGATGCGGAGCTGCTCGTCGGTCTCTTCGGTGGTGCGGGCGTCGGCGCACGCGAGGTGGGTCATGAGCCCGGCGACGCGCACCTCCGGGTAGTCGAGCAGGGTCTCCGCGAGGAGGGGCAGCTCCTCCGGGAAGATGCCCAAGCGGGCCATCCCCGTGTCGATCTTGACGTGGACCGGGGTGGGAGACGTGGCGCCACGTGCTCGTGCCGCGCGCGCGAAGGCCTCGATTTGCCCGAGATCGTGGACGACCGGCACGAGCCCTCGCGCGAGGACCTCGTCGTGGGCGGTCCCGTAGTGACCGCTCATCACCAAGATGGGCGCCGTGATGCCCGCGTCCCGGAGCTCAAGCGCCTCTTCGAAGAGGGCAACGCAGAAGCCGTCCGCTCCGGCGCGCTCCAAGGTCCGCGCCACCGCGGGCGCGCCGTGACCGTAGGCGTCGGCCTTGAGGACGGGCCACACCTTCGCGTTCTTGGCGGCGCGGCGAACGACGCGGAGGTTGTGCCGGAGCGCATCGAGGAACACCTCCGCGCGCGTGGGGCGGACGGCGTCGGCGGGGGCGGCGCGGCGAGGCCGGAGGACGCGGGGCTCGCTCGGGCGGTCTTGGGGAGCGCGGTGGTCGGACACGTTGGACGCCATGGACATGGTGCGGAATCCTCGTCGGCTTGGAAGGTCGGGCTCGAGAGCACGAACGCCGCGTGCGGAGCGGACGATTCCGACATTCGCACGATGGCCGAGAAGGCTCGAAATTTACTGGCGAAACGTGTCCTACATCGGCACCTGGAAAACGCAAGGGGCGAGGCCCTCGACGCCCCTTCGTGGGCGTGGCGGAGCGCCGCCGGGGAGGCGAAGGCCCTTTACGAGGCATGGCACACGCTCCTACGTTTCGCGCATGACGACGCGCCTCCCGATCGCCGGACGTGACACCTCGAAGGCCGTAGATCCCAGCCTCGACCTCGAGGCCGAGATCGCGCGCTTGAAGCGCGAGCGGAACGCCGTCGTGCTCGCCCACTACTACCAAGACTCGGACATCCAAGACGTGGCCGACTTCCTCGGCGACTCGCTCCAGCTCGCGCAGGCCGCCTCGAAGACCCAGGCCGACGTCATCTGCTTCGCGGGTGTGCACTTCATGGCCGAGACCGCGAAGATCCTGAACCCCGAAAAGATCGTCGTCCTCCCGGATCTCGAGGCCGGCTGCTCGCTCGCCGAGGGCTGCCCCGCCGACAAGTTCGCCGCGTGGAAGGCGAGCCACCCCGGCGCGCTCGCGGTGAGCTACATCAACTGCTCGGCCGAGGTGAAGGCCCTCTCGGACTACATCGTCACCTCCTCGAACGCCGAGAAGATCGTGCGGAGCCTCCCCGCCGACGCGACCGTCCTCTTCGGACCCGACCGGAACCTCGGCGCGTGGCTCAACGGCCGCGTGGGCCGCGAGATGAAGCTCTGGCAGGGTAGCTGTATCGTGCACGAGACGTTCAGCGAGCGGAAGCTCCTCGGCCTCAAGGAGCGCCACCCGGGGGCCCTCGTGCTGGCGCACCCCGAGTGCGAGGACGCGGTCCTCCGGCACGCCGACTACATCGGCTCGACCACGGGCATCCTCAACTTCGCGAAGACGGCGCCCGCCAAGGAGATCATCGTCGCGACCGAGCCGGGCATCCTCCACCAGATGGAGAAGGCCTGCCCCGACAAGACGTTCATCCCCGCGCCCCCCGAGGCGAGCTGCGCGTGCAACGAGTGCCCGCACATGAAGAAAAATACCCTCGAGAAGGTCTACCTCGCGCTCCGCGACCTCGAGCCGCGCCTCGAGATGCGCCAAGACCTCCTCGAGAAGGCCCGCCTCCCGATCGACCGCATGCTCGCCCTCAGCTGACGCTGCCCGGGCCGAAGCCTACGGCGCGGGCTTCCGCGCGAGCAGGCGCTCCGAGATGGCGTCGCCGAGAGAGCCTCGCATGAGCTTCTCCACGAGCTCGGCGAAGCTCGCCTCGGCCTCTGCGGAGGGGAAGAGGAAGCCGATGCCCATCCCCGCCGGCTTGTCGTCCGTAGCCTCTTCGGGTGAGACGACCCACCGGACGACGCCCGCGAGCCGGATGCTCCCGTCGCCGAGCTCGGGGGAAGGCACCGGGATCCCGAGCTCGAACACGAACTCGGTCCCGACGGCGAGCGGCCGATCGGTGCGGATGAACGTGCCTCCGCGCGAGATGTTCTTCGTGTAGTCCGCGAAGAACGAGTTCAGCCGTTTGTAGTCGACGCGAAGCGCGATGGGGCCGCGTTCGGCAATCCGCCTATCGTCGCCCGCCTCGTCGGCACTGGGGGCGTCGCCGTTGGGAGGGGAGGGCTCCATCGCGACCTCCGAGCATACCTCGGGATCGCCCCCGGTCGGCAGATCCGAAAGGGCCGCGGCGTGGAAAGTTGGGTAGCATCTCGGCATGACGCCAGGTTTCTTGAGAGGTCTCGCGGAGCGTGTGAGTGAGGTCCCGAGCCGCGCTTCGCTCGTCGCCAAGATGGCCCTCGAGACCGGCCTCGTGTGGAATCTGTCGAACCTAGGGCTGCTCGAGGGGGCCCGCGCCCTCTCGGGAGCCGCGCAAAACCCGGCGCTCATCTACCGGGTGCACGGCAAGAACTTCCCCGACAAGCTCGCCGTCGTGCAGCGCGACGTGGCCTGGTCGTTCCGCGAGCTCGACGAGCGCATCGATCGTGTCGCGAACGGCCTCCGTCGACGAGGCCTCCGTCGCGGAGAGAGCGTCCTCGTCGCGCTCCGAAACCGCCCCGAGATGATCCTCGTGTCGATGGCGTGCGCGCGTATGGGCGCGTCGGCCGTCGCCGTGTCGTGGCGGTCGCGGCCGGACGAGCTCTCGTACCTCGTGAGCCACTCCGGCGCGAAGGCCATCGTCACCGAGTCCGACCTCGTCCCCGTGGTCGAAGAGGCCAAGCGGTCGTTCGCGGATCCTCGCGTCGCGGAGCGCGTCTTCGCGACGGGCGCGAGGGCCTCGGGGGCCGCGCCGTTCGACGATCTCTACGGCCCATCGACGCGCTACGTGGCCGAGTCGGGGGCCGACGACGACGCGGCGGTCGTCGTGTACACATCGGGGACCACGGGCAAGCCGAAGGGCGCCGTCCGCAAATTCCCGAAGGACACGCTGCCCGCGGCCGTTCGCTTCCTCCTCGAGACGCCGCTTCGGTTCGACGACGTGCACCTCGTGTCGTGCCCGATGTACCACTCGACGGCGTTCGCGTTCATGACCTTCTCCCATATCGTCGGGGCGACGGCCGTGATCCTCGACGAGTGGAAGCCGGAGACCTTCCTCGCGGCCGTCGAGCGGCACGGCGGAACGACCACGGCGGTCGTGCCCACCATGCTCCATCGCATCCTCGCGCTCCCGGAGCGCGTGCGGCGCGGCTACGACACACGCTCGCTCCGGGCCGTGTTCTCGGGAGGGGCACCGCTCTCGGGGGCCCTCGCGAACGACTTCATGGATGCGTACGGCGACGTGCTCTTCAACTTCTACGGCGCCACCGAGACCGGCCTCGTCACGTTCGCGAAGCCTCGGGATCTCCGCGAGGCGCCGGGCACCATCGGCCCCGCGCTCCCCGGGTGCGACGTGCGCCTCCTCGACGACGCGGGCCGCGACGTCGACAAGGGGGCCGTGGGAGAGCTCTTCGTCAAGAACGACCTCCTCGTCTCCGGCTACCACAAGGACGCGGAAGCTACCGAAAAGAGTAAACATTCCGGATACTTCTCGGTGGGCGATCTGGCCCGTCGCGATCCTTCGGGGCGCTATTTCATCGAAGGCCGCAAGCGCGACATGGTCATCTCGGGTGGCGTGAACGTGTACCCCGTCGAGATCGAAGGCGTGCTCGAAGGTCACCCCGAGGTGGCCGAGGCCGCCGTGGTCGGAGTGCCCGACGCGGAGTGGGGAGAGCGTGTTCGCGCCTTCGTCGTCCGGAACGAGGGAGCGTCGCTCGACGAGCCCACGCTGAAGTCTTGGCTCAAGACGAAGCTCGCCGGTCCGAAGCTCCCGCGCGAGATCGTCTTCCTCGACGCCCTCCCGCGGAACCCGACCGGCAAAGTGGTGAAGGGCGAGCTCCTCCTCTACACGCCGTCGTGACGCGAGGCTCGAGGCCCACGGCCCCGAGCCTCGATCGACGCGCGGTGCGCCCTTCAGCCGAGCACGTGGACTCGGATCGAGTTCGTGCTCCCGGAGACGCCGATCGGCGCCCCGAACACGATGACCACCCGCTCCCCCGGCGACGCGAGGCCCGACGCGAGCAGATCGCCCGTGCACCAGTCGACGAGCTTGTCCGTGTCGTGGAGCGGCGGGGCCTTGCGCGGGATGACGCCCCAGAAGAGCGCCATGCGGCGGCGCGTGCGCTCGTTCGGCGAGAACGCCACGATGGGGACGTTGGGCCGCGCGAGGCTCACGTTGAGCGCCGACGAGCCGGTCTCCGTGAAGGCGACGAGGAAGCTCGCGCCGATCTCCTTCGCCGTGTTGACGGCGCCGCGCGCGACCGCCTCGGGCACGCTCGTGGCGCGTGAGGTGTAGGGCAAATACTCGAAGAACGGCGACGACTCGGCCTCGGTCGCGAGGCGGCTCATCATGGCCGCGGCGAGCGTCGGGTGATCGCCCGTCGCGGTCTCTCCCGAGAGCATGATCGCGTCGGTCCCGGCGAAGACCGCGTTGGCCACGTCGCTCGCCTCGGCGCGCGTCGGGCGCGTCGCCTTGGTCATCGACTGGAGCATCTCGGTCGCTACGATGACCGGCTTTCGCACGCGCCGCGCCACCATCAGGATCTGGCGCTGGATGACCGGGACGCGCTCCGGTGGGAACTCGACGCCGAGGTCGCCGCGCGCGACCATCACGCCGTCCGACGCGGCGATGACGCTCTCGAGGTTCTCGACGGCGTCGGGCGTCTCGATCTTGGCGATGATGGGCGTGGGCTTGTTGTACGCGGCGCAGATCTCGCGAACGAGCTTGAGATCGTCGGCCCGTCGCACGAACGAGAGGGCGACGTAGTCGACGTTGTTCGAAAGGCCGAAGTCGAGGTCTTCCTTGTCTTTCTCGGTCAGGGCCGAGAGCCGCATCGTCTTGCTCGGCAGGTGCACGCCGATGTGGTTGCGCATGCCGCCGCCCTGCTCGACGAGCACGCGCACCTTCTCGCCCTCGATCGCGCGCACGTGCAGCACGATCCTCCCGTCGTCGAAGAGGATCTTGTCGTTCACGCGGACGTCGGCCGCGAGGCCCTCGTAGTTGATCGGGATGACCCGCTCGTCGGCCGAGTAGTCCCCCTCGACGAGCGTGGCATCGGCCCCCGTCGGCAGCGAGAACGACGACGCGAGCTTTCCCGTGCGGATCTTCGGGCCGCAGAGATCCTGGAGCGCGGCGACGGCTTTTCGCTCGAGCTCCGCGGCCTCGCGCAGCCTCTCGAGCCGCGCCTTGTGCTCCTCGTGCGTTCCGTGAGAAAAGTTGAACCGCGCCACGTCCATGCCGGACTTGATGAGCGATCGCAGTCCGTCGACCGTGTCGCAGGCGGGGCCCAAGGTGCAGAGAAGCTTCGCGCGTCGGATGACCATGGGCGAACAATGACACCTCTGGTCGGCGTGACGGATCGTTTTTTTCGATTCGTGCTATGAACGCACCGTGTCAACACGGCGCGACGCGAAGGGCGACTTGTGGTTGGGTGGCGTTCGTCTCGCAGACGTTGCCCGTTCGTCACGTCACGCGACACCCACGTACGTCTACGACCTCGACGCGATGGACGACGAGGCGCGGCGCCTGTCGGCCGCGTTCGACGGTCACCCGAGCCTCGTCTGTTATGCGGTGAAAGCGAACAGCGCGGCTCCGATCGTGAGGAGCTTCGCGCGGCTCGGGCTCGGCGCCGACGTCGTGAGCGGCGGCGAGGTGCTCTTCGCCGTGGGCGCGGGCATCTCCCCGGACGCGATCGTCATGAGCGGCGTCGCCAAGTCCGACGAGGAGCTCGACATCGCGCTCTCCCAGGGAAAAAACGGCATCTTGGCCGTGCAGGTCGAGAGCGCCGAAGAGGTGTCGCGGGTCGAGGCGCGCGCGCGCGCGGCCGGGCGTGTGGCGCGTGTTTCCTTGCGCATCAACCCCGGCCTCGACCCGAGCGAGATCGACACCCACGCCAACATCGCCACCGGGCACGACGAGGCAAAGTTCGGCGTCCCTCTTCCGCGCGTCCCCGACGCCCTCGCCCGCATCGCCGAGAGCCCGCACCTCGCGCTCACGGGGCTCACGTGCCACGTCGGCTCGCAGTTCACGACGATCGACGCCTACGACGGCGGCGCGAAGGTGCTCTTCGACCTCACGCGCGCGACCCTCGCACGTGGCGTGGCCCTCGAGTACGTCGACACGGGCGGCGGCTTCGGGATCGACTACGGCAAGGGGTGCCCGCTCACGCCCGCCGATTTCGTTCGGCACGTTCGTAAGTTGTCGAAAGAATACGGTATTTCTGGTCTCCGGCACCTCGTCGAGCCGGGGCGCTCGCTCGTCGGCGCGCATGGGGTCTTGCTCGCGCGGGTTCTCCAACACAAGTCCGACCGCCCCGCCGGCGAGACGGGGCCCGAGAGGCGCTGGCTCATGATCGACGCGGGCATGAACGACCTCATGCGCCCGGCGCTCTACCAATCGAACCATCGGGTCGTCCCGCTCGAGGTGCCTTCCGAGGTCGAGTCACTCCCCGTTCGTGTGGTCGGGCCCGTGTGCGAGAGCTCGGACGACTTCGGCGTGCACGACCTTCCGCGCGGCCTCGAGGGGTACGTCGCGCTGCTCGACGCGGGGGCGTACGGGTTCAGCATGGCGAGCCGCTACAACGGTCGCGCGCTTCCTGCCGAGGTGTTCGTGCGAGCCTCGGGCATCGTCGCCGAGTCGCTCCGGGCGAACGTCGCTGCGTGGGCCGAAGAGCGTCTCTCCGTGCACGAGCGCGGCTGACGGCGCGTCATTTCGGGAGCGCCGGCGGCGGCGAGATGAGCCTGAGGTCGAGCCCGCCCGGGTACGCGTAGCTCGTGTAGCCCCCGTAGCCGAGCACCTGCACGCCCACCGGTTTGTCGGCAGCGAGCGTGTGCGAGCCGCCCTTGCCGGGGCCGAGCGCGACGCGGAAGGTGCCGAGCCCCGCCGCGATCGGTTCGAAGGGCGCCGAGACCGGGACACCGTCGAGCACGGGCCGCGCGTCCTCGGGACCGACGACGACCGCGTAGCTCGTGTCGTAGTCGTCGGGTGCCAAGAAGAGGTACGTGCGCCGAAACTGCTCGATCGCAGCGAACGACGTCTGCGACGGATCACCGCGGGGATCCTCGTCGGTCGGATCGTACATCGTCGCGCCGACGAGGAAGCTCGAGACACCGATCTCGGCCGTCGCCTCGACGACGAAGTCCTCCGAGACGAGCCCGGAGCACTCGGCAACCTCTCCCGCGCCGAGCGTATCGGGGCACCCCGCGGGCTTCTTCGGCGCGTACACGAGGCGCGTGCCGTCGCGGTTTCCGTAGAGGCGGACCACATGGAGCCCTCTCCCTCCCTTGGGGCGCGAAGGTGTCGTCACGACGTAGCGTCGCCCGAGGGCCTCGGCAGGGAGCACCGTCTCTTCGACGTGGTCGCACGCTGCCTGGTCCTTGGGGACGTTCACGCAAGGAATTCCCGTGATGACCTCGACCGGGTGCGAGGACGCGACGAGCGAGCCCGAGAGATCGTAGCGCTCGCCTTTCGGGGTCACGAGCTCGGCGACGTCGCCCTTTTTAAGGCGGAACGTGACGGTCTCGCCCGGCCCCTTCGCCGGAGTGTCGGCCCCGGCGAGCACGTGCGCCTTGCCGGCGAGGTGAACCGTCACGTCGGTGTCGTCGAAGGCCGCGGTCACGCTGAGCGTGGCGCCCATGATGTGCGGGTCCGGGAGCGGAGCGCCGGTGCTCCAGCCCGGCATGCCGGTGACGCGGTAGCTCGTGGTCCAGGCCGTCGTCGGCAAGAGGAGCGAGGCGTCGTTCGAGCGGCTGAAGCACGAGAGGCGGTTCGGGCACGACGCCCAGCTCTTGCCGGGGGGGCCGCCCTGGCCTCGGTACTCGAGCGCGTTGAACTGGTAGACCACGACGGGCACGCTCGACACGAGGTGGAAGGCGCCCTTCCGCGCCACGACCGACGCCGTCATGGCGACCGCGCTCCCGAACGCGTCCGCGTCGGGTCCCTTGAGCGCAGGCACCCACGGCAAGTAGATCTTGCGAAGCTCCCCCGGCGCGAGGACGGCGAGCACGTTGGTCGCGGAGGGCCCCTCGACGCGCACTTCGGCCGCCGTCTTCCCGATGTTCGAGACGACCACGGCGTAGTCGAAGACCGACCAGACGTTGTTGGCCGTGACCGTCGGGTAGTAGTCGCACCCGACGTACGACCGCGTGAGCGTGGCCTCTTCGCACGTCTCGGGATCCCGGCCGAGGCTCGCGTCGGGGGGCGCGCCGGCCTCGTCGAACGCGAGCGTCGGGCTCGCGCCCTCGACCGCAGCGTCGTCCTCCACGACGACACGTGCCCTCGATCCGCACGCGGCGATCACGGGGAGGAGCACGAGGGGCAGCACGACGGCGAGTCGGGGCGTACGTACGGTCATACGCTCGCCTTCTGCGAGGTGCGTGCCATCGCACACGGTAGGTGCCACACCCCCTTGCGGTACCCGCGGAGGGGGTGATCTGGATCCCGTCGGCTTCGGTGCGTCTGGATCCGCCGTGGCAGCCCGCGGCATGATCGAAACGGTCACCCTGCGACGAGGATCAGCTCTCGCGTTTGCGTGGAGGTGGCGTGGCCGCACGGGGCGGCGGGGTCACGCGTGCGAGGTCGCTGCGCGACGATCGCGTGACCTGCGACTTGGGCGCGACGGGAGGGGGAGGCACGGTTCGCGCGCGGACCACGGCCCCTTCGGACACGATCTCGACGCCGACCGTTCGGCAACGGCGCGCGAGCCGGTCCGTGTCCACGCCCGGCTGCACGAGGAGCCCACCTTGGGGCGACGGATCGACGAAGAGCTCCTGCGTGGACTTGGAGCCACGAAGGAGCTCGCGGATGTTGGCGTCCTCGACCCACAAAAAGCCGCTCGCCGCCGAGAACGTGCCGCGCCCGAGCACGACGCTCGCCTGCTCGAGGGTGCGCGAGAGGGACTCGGGGAGCGGAGCCACGGCCTCGATTCGCTGGCGGAGCACGTCGGCCTCGAAGCCCGCCGAGAGGGCCCTCGCGAGGGTCTGAGGGGCCACGAGGAGGTCGAGCTCCGCGCCGATACGCCCCACCTCGACGAACGCAGCGATCCCGAGCACGGCGGCGACCTTGGCGCTCGGCCCGACCCGCAGCACGTGTGTGTCGAGGAACTTCGATTTCTCTTCGTCCTGGGGCGCGTCGCGTCGCGACACGATCGCGCGACCCCGGGGCGTGAGGCGCAGCGACACATGGTCGTCGTCGTCGCCGAGGTCGACGATCCCCAACGCCGGGAGGCTCTCTTTGAGGATCCGCGCCGCCACGTCGGCGGGCGCGGGGGCCTCGACGCCGACGCGGTCGGCCCACCGCCGAAAGAGCCGCGTGAGGCCTGGAATGCGATGATCGGAGCCGACGAACCCGACGAGCGCGCTCACCGGGAGCCAGTCCTCACCGAGCTCGCGGAGGGCCTCGAGCACGAGCTCGCGCACGACACCCACGGGGCTCCCGTCGCGGGCGTCGAGGCCGATGCGCAGCACCTCGGACTCGGGGCGGGCCTCGTCCCACGCGCCGCCGCGCAGCCACGTCTCGAAGAGCGCCCTCGAGAGATCGCTCATGGTGTGGGAGCCCGGAGGCCCCGAGTGGCTGAGCGCGCCCGCGTCCCAAAGGCCAATCGCGCGGGAGAGCGCGACGAGCATCGCGACGTGCGACGCGTCCCGTCCGAAGCGCGTGGAGAGCTTCTGGACGAGCGACTTGGGCGTGCCGATCGTCGGGCGCACCTCGGTCCCCGGCTCGCGTGCGGCGAGGGCGAGCCCCATGGCGAGGGGGCCCGGGTCCTGCGTGAATCGAGCGCGCCTCGGCGCGTGATCGCCATCGACGACGAAGCTCTTCACGTCGCGTCGACGTTTCTCACGCTCTTCGTGCGACGCGGCCCCTACGATGCGCGCGACCTCGGTCGGTACGACGTGCCGGTTCGGGTGGATCGGGATGAGGAATCCGCGGCGCTCGAGGGAGAACCCGACGCCTCGGCGCGTTTGGGTGGGGCCCTGCGCCGTACGCAGGCGGAGCGGCTCCCGCTCGAGCTCCAAGAGCTCGTCGGTCTCGACCTCGCCACCCTCGGCGACCACGCCCTCGAGGACCCGTCGTTCGGTCGGGGCGAGCTTGTCGATCTCCTCGGCCAGGCGCGCATCGGCTCCGAGCACCTCCCACGCGGCCTCGAGCGAGAGCGCGATCGGCGGCGTCGCGGGGCGCCCGAGGTAGTGT
Organism: Myxococcales bacterium; assembly: GCA_016712525.1. Lineage (NCBI taxonomy): Bacteria > Pseudomonadati > Myxococcota > Myxococcia > Myxococcales > Myxococcales bacterium. The sequence continues at coordinate 1,841,645 of JADJQX010000007.1, read as the reverse complement.
GCGGCGATCGTGCTCGCGCTCTCGAACGGGGCCTGGGCGAGGAGCGCGCGCAGACCTCGAGGGTCCTCGCCCTCCCACGACCGAATCTGCACGAGGTACGCGATCGGCAAGATGAGCTCGATCGCGCCGCGTTTTCCACGAGCGAACACGATGCCTCGTGCCGAGAGGGGCTCGAGCGAGCCGGGCACGGCCGTCACCCCGAGCACGCCGTTGGCTTCCGCGACGCGGTGGAGAAGCTCGACGCTCGGCGCAGGGAGCCGGCTCGGATCGCGGAGGTCCGGCAACTGGACGAGCGCACGCGCCACCTGCGCGGGCACGTCGAGGCGCTTCGCGGGATCGATGCGGATCCCGAGGCGCGCGATGAGCGCATCGAGCTCGGCCTTGGGCAGCGCGCCGAGGACGTCGGTCAGGCGGAGCGGGGAGGCGTTCTTCGGGTGCACAGACAGAAAAGCCTAGCCTCAGTCCACGGAAACCCCACGGAAAATCGCGACCTACGGGGGATCGGGGCCCGATTCTCGTTCGGGTACCCGTGAAAGTCCGGTAGCCTCGCGCCGTGCCGTCCGCACCCCGGTCGAAGCCATCGGCGAAGGGACAGTCCGCCCGCCACGAGGCCCCCTCGAAGAGCGCCGTGCGCCTCGTGTGGCCGTCGCGTGACCGCGCGCCCCTCGCGGCTCCGACAGGGGAGCTTCGGGTGGTCGAGGCCTGCGACGCGCCACGGGCGCGCCTCGTTCGTGGCGACGCGCTCGACCTCGTGGCCGCGCTGCGGCGAGAGGGGACCGCCGGGAAGGTCGACCTCGTGTACATCGATCCGCCGTTTTTCTCCGACGCCGACTACGTGCACGAGGCGCGGCTGGACGGACGCGCCGACGGGCGGATCTCGAGAACCCACGCCTACGGCGACCGCTGGGCTCGAAAAGAGGGCGGCCTCGAGAGCTACCTCGACATGCTCGCGCCGCGGCTCGAGGCCCTGGCTTCGGTGCTCGCGCCTCGGGGCACGCTGTGGGTCCACCTCGATTGGCGCGCGGCGTACCTCGTCCGCGTCCTCCTCGACGAGATCTTCGGCAAGGACGGCTTTCTCAACGAGATCGTGTGGCGGCGGGCTCCGAACCTCGGTCGCCAAGCCGCGAGCGGTCAGTTCGGCCGAACCTTGGACACCTTGGTGGTCTATGGCGGCAAAGGTGCGACACTTACCCCTCCGACGCGGCCCGAGCTCGTCCCCCGTAGCGCCGTCCGAATCGACGACGAGGGCCGCCCCTTCACGACGGCGCCTCGGGGCGACTACACCGACGCCTCCGTGGAGCGCCTCGCGGCCGAAGGGCGAATCTTGCGCACGGCGACCGGCAAGGTCTACGTGAAGTACTTCCTCACGCCCGGGCCCGACGGCGAGCACTACCGCGAACGTCGGGTCGACGCCCTCTGGACGGACGTGCCTCCCTTGCGGCACGCCTCGCCCTCCGAGCGCACCGGCTACCCGACGCAAAAGCCGCTCGCGCTGCTCGACCGCGTGGTGCGCGCCGGCTCCCCCGAGGGAGGGCTCGTCGTCGACGCGTTCTCCGGGAGCGGGACCACCGCGGAAGCCGCCGTGCGCGCGGGGCGTCGCGCCGTGGTGTCCGACCCGAGCCCCGTGGCGATCGCCACTGCGTGGGCCCGCCTCGCGCGCGCGGGCATCACGACGGAGCTGTCCGAAGCGACGGGCTCTCCGGAGGTCCCGAGTCTCTCCGTGGAGGCCTCGGCCGAGCGGCGCGGGGCCTCCGTCGTGGTGACGCTCGACTCGCCAACCGATCCGCTCTCCTGGGCCATCGACGCCACGGGCGACGCGGGGGGAGCCTTCCGAGCGTCGTGGTCGAGCGTGAGATCTCTCGGCAAGCGCCCCGAGAAGGTCGCGCGGACGGCCACGCTCGACGGCGCGCCGAAGAGGCTCGTCGTGCGTGTCTACGCGGACGACGGCGCCGTCGGCCAATGCGAGGTCCTCTGCCCATGATTCTCCGAGATCCCGTGCACGGCCTCGTGGCCTTCGAGTCGGACGAGGAGCGCATCGTCGAGCGGCTCATGGATACGGCCGAGGTCCAGCGTCTGCGACGTATTCGGCAGCTCGGCGTCGCCTCGATGGCGTTCCCCGGGGGCGAGCACACGCGCTTCGCCCACGCCGTCGGTACCGCGTTCGTGATGAAGCAGCTGCTCGCGCGCCTCCGCCACATCCACGAAGAGCTCCCGTACTGGCAGCGCATCACGAGTGATCTCGGGCGCGACGCGCTGGCGGCGGCGATGCTCCACGACCTCGGGCACGGCCCGCTCTCGCACCTCTTCGAGGACGCGATCCCGGGTACGGCGCACCACGAAGAGTGGACCGAGCGCATCCTGCTCTCTCCGGACACCGACGTGCACAAGGTCCTCTCCGCGGAGGACGCGGGGATGCCCGCGCGTGTGGCTGCGCTCGTGCGTGGCGAACATCCACTCCCGTACCTCGCGAAGGCCGTGAGCGGCACGCTCGACGTCGACCGCTGCGACTACCTCCTCCGCGACGCGCACTCCACCGGGGTTCGCTACGGCATCTACGATCTCGACTGGCTCTTCCGGAGCCTCCGCTTCGCGATCGAACGCGACGAGAACGGCAACGTCGCCCAGGGGGCACCGCGGCTCGCGATCGACGGCGCGAAAGGTCTCCCCGCGATCGAGGCCTTCATCCTCGCGCGGCTCTTCATGTTCCAGCAGGTCTACCTGCACAAGGCCACACGCGCGGCCGAGTGGATGATCCGCACCATCCTCGCGCGCGCGAGCGGCCTCATCGCCGACGGCGCGCGGCTCGAGGGATCTCCTCGCGCGGTCGTGCTCTCGGCCAACGGTGCACCCCCCGAGCTCGGCGACTATCTCGCGCTCGACGACACCGTGCTGTGGGTCGCCCTCGCTTCGTGGGAGAAGGCGAACGACGCGCCCCTCGCCGAGCTTTGCCGTCGTGTCCGCACGCGCAAGCTGCACAAGACGATCGAGCTCTTCGGGGAGCAGGCCCTGCCCGGTGCGCGTGAGGACGCGCTCGAGGTCGCGCGTGAGGTCGCGGTGCGGCACGGCTTGGACCCGCACGCGTTCGTCGGGCTCGACGTGGCCGAGGTCACCCCGTTCGGGGCCGACGCCGACCCGCTCACCGTGGTGTTCGCGAAGGGGCCGCCCCGCCCGCTCTCGGAGGTGTCGTTTCTGCTCGGCCGCCTCGCCGGCCAGGTGCTCTCGCGCGTGCGTCTCGTCCTCGCTCCGGAGCTTCGGGACGACGTGGTCGCGGCATTGGGGTTGTCATGAAAGCTCCTACCGTGGGGCTCTCCGCGGGGCTCGTGGCGCTCGCTGCGCTCGTGCCCGTCGATGCGTGGGGGGCCGGCGACACGACCTACGGCCGCGTAGAGGGCGCGCTCGAGCTCGCTCCGGGCCTCGGGGCGACGCTCGCGTCGTACGGCGCCCGACCGACCCTCGAGCTGCGTGGCCGGTACTTGTCGATGGCCGGCGTGTTCGTCACGTACGAAGAAGGCTTCGGGACGCGTGTCGATCCACGACGTCTCTTGGCGACGGGCATCGAGGTTCGCCCGCTATTTTTCGCGCGCTGGCTCAAGGACAAAGAGGTGGGGAGCGCGTTCGTGGATCTCGCGATCGACTCGTTCGCGCTCGAGCTCGGCGCCTTCTTCGCCCAACCTCCCGGGCGCGGGCTCGGCGAGCGCATGGGGCTCCAGGCGAGCCTCGGCATCGAGCTGCCTCTCTTCGGGAAGGCCGAGGGGCTCTTCTTGACCGCGCACGGGGGCGGGCGCTTCTCCGACAGGCTCGCCGCCGAGGATCCGTCGACGCGCGCCGAGCGCGCTGCCTTCGTGACGTTCGGCCTTGCCTGGCACGAGACGATCGAGGTGGGGCTCACCCCATGAACGCGGCTCTCGAGGCGGTCGAGCGCGCCCTCGCGCACCTCGAACCGTCTCGTCTCGTCCGCCGGGCGATGGTGAGCCTCCCGTTCGCGGGCCCCTTCGCATTGGTCGCGTTCGGGAAGGCCGCCGCGGCCATGACCGAGGGCGTGCTCGCGTCGCGCCCCGACGCGCTTGCTCGAGGGCTCGTCGTGATCCCCGAGGGCTCGCTCGCGCCGCACCGGCACCGCGCCGTGACGGTCGTCGAGGCGCCTCATCCGTTGCCCGACGCGCGCAGCGTGCGTGCGGCGCATCGCGCGGCGAATATCATGGCGTCGAGGTTGCCCGTGCTCGCGCTCGTATCGGGTGGGGCATCGTCGCTCGTGGCCTGGCCCGTCGAAGGCCTCACGCTCGCGCAGAAGCGAGCCATCGTCGCCGACCTTCTCGCGAGCGGCGCCCCCATCCAGGACGTGAACCTCGTGCGGAGGCACCTCTCGCGGGTGAAGGGGGGTGGGCTGCTCCGGTTCGCGGGGTCACGCCCCGTGTGCTCGCTGATCGTGTCCGACGTCGTCTCCGGGCGCCCCGAGGACATCGGTTCGGGCCCGACGGTCCCGTCGACCGGGGGCCTCCGCGAGGCGCGCGCCGTGGCTCGGCGCTGGCTCGGCGATCGCGCAGAGCGCCTCCCTCTCCATGCGTGTTCAAGACGCACCGCGGGCGCTTCGTTCGTCGAGTTGGCCTCGCCGGAGCGCCTCGCGCGTCGTGTCACGGTGGAGCTGAGATCGCATGGGCTCGCGGCTTCCGTCGGGCGCCTCGGGGCGTCGGCTCTGGAGGTGGTCGTGCGGGAGCTCCTCGCAGAGTCACGCCGTCTTGCGCCGCGTTCGGCCAGGGTCTTCGCCGTCGAGACGACGCTCGCCGTCCCGAAGGTGAGGGCCGGACGCGGCGGGAGGGCCTCCCACCTCGCGCTCCGGCTCGCGGGAGAGCTCCCTCCCGCGGTGAGCGCGCTCGTCGTCGCGACCGACGGGGTCGACGGCCGAAGTGGGCACGCCGGTGGTCTCGTCGATCGCGACACGTTCCGTGGCCGCAGCGGAGAGCTCGAGGCCGCGCTCCGCACGTTCGATAGCGGCGCGCTCCTGCGAGAACGCGGCGCTCACGTCGAGCTCCCGCGCGGTCACAACCTCACGGATCTCGTCGTCCTGTCCCGGGCGTGAGACCGCCCTCGGGGCTCGTTCCGAGGGCCCTCGTGAGGGCGTCGAGGCGCGACACGAGAGCTCGGAGGTCTCCGCGGAGAGCCCGGGCCTCGTCCTCGTCGCGAGCGTCCTTGCCCGGTTCCTCGAGCGCGCGCGCCGACAGCGCCGGACCGACCGTCATGAGGAGCGACGCGATGGCCTTTCCGCCGGTCGTCCTCGCGAAGATGTCGGAGTACCCGACCGAGAGGCTCGTCGACACGAACACGAGCGCGTCGGAGAGCCGTCTCACCTTCGGGTTCTTGCCGCGCTCGGCGAGGTAGAACGCGAGGGTCGCGGCGGCGACCGTCGAGGCGAGCGTTCCCATCGGGTCGGCGGACGCGGCCGCGCGGAGGGCCGACGAGGGCGACGAGCGCGAGGTAGGCGGTGGGCCCGAGCCCCGGACGAGCTCCGCGAGAATCCGCGCGACGAGGGGGGAAGGACGATCCGGTGGGTGCATGATAACTCCGTAAAATCATACGGTTAGAGTGCGTATGGCGAGTGGGGGGCTCGCCGCGGTTCACGCCGCGCGCTTCGGCGACGGCTCGGGCGCGACGGCGGCAGGGCCGTCCTTGGGTGCCGCGTCCTCGTCGACCTCGGCCAAGGTCTCGCCGAGCAGCGCGCGCGCCTTCGACTCGAGCGCCTTCGTGTCGACGTCGGCGAACCCGAGCAGCTCCTTCATGAGCGGGTAGGCCGCGCCGGCGTCGAGCAGCGTGCGGACGACGGGAGACATCGCGCCCATGGGCCCCATCCCTTGGCTCGCCCCTCCGCCGGTGGTGTGCAGCACCTTGATCTCCTTGATGGAGTGCGCGGGCGCAATGAGCTCTCGGGCCACCTCGGGGAGGGTGTCGATCGCGTGCTTGGCGACGTCCTGGAGGACGAGCTTCATGCTGCGGACGTTCTCGGCCTCGACCATCTTGCGCCGGGCGGTCGCCTCGGCCTCGCCCTTGGTCGCGATGGCGTTCGCCAAGAGGCTCATGGCCTCCGACTCCTTCTCCGCGGTGACCACGCGGGACTCGGCCTCCGTCCTGGCGCGTGAGGCCGCGGCCTCGGCTTGGATCTTCGCCATGCGCGCCTCGGCCTCGCTCTCCGCGAGGCGCACCGCGGCCTCGGCCTGAGCCGCGATGACCGCGACCTCTCGCTCGCGCTCGGCCTTGGCGACCACCTCGACCGTCGTGATCTCTTGGCGAGCCTTCTCTTCCTCGGCGAGCGCGAGCGCGCGGGAGGCTGCCGCGCGGGCCTGCTCCTCTTGGCTCTTCGTCACCGCGATGACCTTCTCGATGCCCGCGACCTCCATGGCCTGCTCCTTCTGGACGAGCGCCGCACCCACGGCCCGCTCCTTGTCGATGGCGGCCGCTTCGATGACCTTCTGACGATCGATCTCCGCCGTCTCGAGGGCCTTGCGCTTCTCGATCTCGGCCGCCTCGATCTCCCGCTGCTTCTTCACCTCGGCGAACATCTGGGCCTTCTCCGCGGCGATGAGGGCCTCGCGCTCGGCGCGCTGTTTCTCGGCCATCGCGATGGCGATCGCCTGCTCTTGTTGGATGCGCGCGGTCTCGACGGCGCGCTGCTTCTCGTACGCCGCGAGCTCGGAGGCCTGCTGCTGCACGAACACCGCCTTCTGCATCTCGGCCTGCTGGGCCGCGGCGTACTCCTCGACGCGCCGGGCTTGGTCGGCCTCGGCCTGCTTCTGCGCTTGTTCGAGCTCGAGCTGACGCATCCGTGCGGTCACGTTCTGCGCGTGGATCTGGTTCTCCTTCTCGCGCTGGATCTGGTTCGTCTTCTCGCGGTTCGTCTGCACGCTCTCGGTGATCGCGCGGAGGCCCTCGGCGTCGAACACGTCGTCGTCGTCGAGATCACGCACCTGCACCATCGAGAGCGACGTGATCGACACGTTCTCCAAGGTGAGCCCGTTCTTCTTCAGCTCTTCGGCGAGCGCCGCCTGGATGTGCTCGGCAAACTCCTTCCGTTTGCCGTGGAGCGACATGAACGTCTGGTTCGCGGCCACGCTCCGGAGCGCGTCGGTCAGCTTGCCCTCGATGAGCTCACCGATCGCGTGCTCGTCGAGGTTTCGCTCCCCGAAAGAGCGCGCCGCGGCGAGCACGTCCTCGGCCATCGGCTCGACCTTGATGTAGAGCTCCGTGGTCACGTTCGCCTTGATCTTGTCGGCCGTGACGAGCGCGTTCTTGCCGCTGCGCTCGACGGACAGCTTCACGCTCCGGAGCGAGACGCGCAGGAGCTGGTGCAGGATCGGGTAGACGAGGATGCCCCCTCCGATGACGACCTTGTTTCCTCCCGACCCCGTGCGGACGAGCGCCTCGTCCGCGCCGCAGCGCCGGTAGAAGCGCGAGAGCACGAGGGTCGTAGCGACGAGGACGAAGACGCCCGCGAAGACGCTCCCTCCGATGACGATGAGGTTCTCGATCGACGGCATGTGACATATCTCCTTGATGACGTTACGAAAAATGGTGCCCTGAGCCTCGCGTTCGAGCGAACGGGGCAGGGGAACGGGCGTGAGGACGCGCGCGCGTCGCAGGGCTACGGGAGCGCGCTCGGGTCGTCGTCGAGCGGCGTGACCAGGGGCCGCTGCGTGCCTTGCGCGAGCCCCACCACGACGACCTTCTCGCCCTCCCGGGCGATCCGCGAGCCCTCGTCGAGCGCGCACACGAGGCGGACGTCGTGACCGTTCTTCTCGCGGAAGCGAACCTCGCCGAAGTCGGCCGTGACGGTCGTCGAGATGACCGTGCCGACGTGGCCGACGAGCTCGTCCCGTGAGCTCGCGAGGGTCGCGTCCGCCGCGAGCACGGGCCCCACGAAGCGCGCGAGCAGCGCGACGACGACGAAGGCCGCCAGGAGCGCCACCGGCACCGAGACCAAAAGCGAGCGCAACGGGAGCGCCCCCTCGTGCAGGTACCGCGTATTGACCGCGACGCCCGTCACTCCGAACACGATCGCGAACGACTGCCAGAGCAGCGACGTCGGGAGCCTCCCGAAGCCGAATGCCCCGAGCACCTGCGAGGCCGTGCCCCGAGCTCCGTCGTCGTCCGCGTCGTCCGCGTCGTCCGTGTCGTCTCCATCGCCGTCGCCGTCGCCGTCCCCATCGGCGTCGCCGTCGTGCCCCTCTGCTTCGTCACCCGCGTGGTCTCCGGCGAGGAGCGAGAGCGCGCCACTCCACGAGAGCACGGCGAACACGAGCGCGATGCCGAACGCGATGCCGAAGGGCGCGTTCCCCCACGCGGACAAAAATGCCCCGAGAGTCATCTCTTTCTCCACGGCGCGCACGCTGGCTCGCTTCGCGCCCCACGTGGGGTCGCGGTGACATCGCGGCTCGCTCGTGCCCCCAACGGTGCGAACGAACGTGCGCATGACAAGATCGTCGCGGCCGATTTCACCTCCGATTTTCCGAGGCGACACATGGCGCTTCAAGCGCCACAAGCGCAACGTCCCCACAAAAAACCGAAGCGCCCGGCCTCGACGAGAGGGGGCGCTTCGGGGGAGGGAGGAGCCGAGGGCTACTTCTTCGGGGACTGCATGACCATCAGGTGGAACTTGGCGAACTCGCTCTGCCCGAGGGTGAAGAGCACCTCGACGAGCAAGCGGTACGGGGTGTCCTTGTCGACGATCAGGATCGCCTCGCTCGCGTTCGCGTCCTTGCCGGTCGCGAGGCGAATTTGGCGGTCGCGCTCGCGCCATTGCTGGAGCTGCGCGGCGAGAGGCTGGATGAAGAGATCGTTCGGTCCCGACCGCTTGTACTTCGCCTCGACGCCGTGGGTCGCGTCGGCGGGCACCTTGCAGACCTCGGTGTCGTCCACCACGATGCTCGACTTCGACACGAGCACCGCGAGGCCCTCTTGCGAGGCCTCCGTCGTGAGCAAGCTGTTCGGCATCGTGAGGTCTTGCGACTTCGGGAGCGACGCCGACTGAGCGCTCATGCTCTTCAACAAGAACACGAGGATGATGGTCATCATGTCCAGCATCGCCGTGATGTTGAGGAAGTTTATCTCCGGCTCGACCGCGCGGCGTTTGATCTCCTTGCGGAGCTCACGCTTGTACGTGGCCATGCTGGCGGGCTTGGCGGGCTTCTTCGGCGGTGCGCCGGTGGGGGGAGCTTGATTCGTCATCGTGGGCTCTCCTCAGCGCGCCAGACCGAAGTTGACCTCGGGGAAGAGGCGCCTCGGCTTTTGAGGGTCGTTCGGGTTCGGCACCTCGCGGAGGTGGTCGATGGCACCGATGACGAGCTGGTAGGGGATGTTCGGGTTCGCGCTGACCGTGACCTGCTCTTCGTTCTCGAAGTCGGGCGAGGCGGACTTCAGCTTGGCCGCGCAGTCGCGGAGGCCTTCGAAGTCGTAGTCGTTGCCCTTCTTCGGGATGGCGATGCCTGGGCCCGTGTCGGCGCACCCGGGCGCGACGTTTCCGCCGCTCGCCTTGATGCTAAAGCCCTCGTTGACGATGATGACCGTGAGGCTCAAGGTCTTCGTCGTGGGGGCCCGCGCGCCGGCACCCCCCGCGCGGGGCGGGTAGGTGTCGATCGTCGCGGTGAACGTCACGCTCACCGTCGCGAGCACGAACATGAGGACGTTCGTGACGATGTCGAGGAACGGGACGATGTTGAGCTCGCCGCCCTCTTCGTCCGGGGCGAGCTCTTTCGGCTGAGACAAGCGGCGAATCTTCGCGCGCTGGCTCGCCGATAGCTTTTCGGTCTCCTCCGCCATGATGAGGCTTTCGTCCCCGCTCAGTAGTTGCCGGAGCGGGTTTGGATCGTGAGGAGGTTGAACACGCGCTCCTGGGTGGCGTCGAGGTCGTGCTGGATGTTCTTCGCGCGCTGGTGAAGGATGAGGTGCGCGATCATGCACGATACCGCGATGCCGAGACCCATGGCCGTGTTGTACATGGCTTCGGCGATGCCGTTCGCGAGGACGCGCTGGCGGTCGGCCGCGGAGAGGTTCGGGTCCGAGACGGCGCCGAACGTGTGGATGAGGCCGACGACGGTGCCGAGGAGGCCGATGAGGGTCGCGATGTTCGCGAGCGACCAGAGCGAGCCGATGCGCTTCTCGACGGCGGGCTTGAGCTCGCCGATCTTTTCGCTCATGGCGGCGTCGATCTCGTCGGGGCCCTTGCTCGCGTTCGTGAGGCCGGCCTTCACGAGCTGGAGCGTGGGAAAGTCGCCCGCGTCGCAGAGCTTGATCGCGCGATCGATGTTGCCCGCCGTGACGAGCTTCTTGATCTGCGCGAAGAACTCCTTCGAGTTCACGCGGTACTTGCCGAGCTGGAAGACCGCTCGCTCGATGACGACCGCAAGCACGATCGCGCTGACGACGAGGTTGAACGAAAGGAAGATGGGGTTCTCTTTGAACGCCTCCATCAAGCCGCCGCTGCCGCCACCGCCTGCCGCAGCCTTACCTTCACTCAGAAGCGCAACGAACATCCCCGATGCTCCTTTCTAAACCTTACTCGGCGTCGTGCTCGACTCGAGAGCTACCGACCTTCGCGAACCCCACGAACGTATACGAGAACCGCTCGGCGCGATCATGAAAGCGAACGACCCCGAACGCGGGTCGATTCGTCGGTACGGCCAAGTCACGCCCAATCGATTTCGGACGATACAAGCCCCCGATCCGCGAAGTCAATGTGTTCGGTCGCGGAGGCGCCGTCTGCCCCTCCCTTAAGAGAGAGGAGTGGGGGAGGGCGCGAAGGAGGCTGCCCACGATGGGAGCGCGGACGCGCCTCGCCGCGGGCCACGACCTCCGCGGACGCTCGCGCGCGTCGTTCGAGGCACGCGGCGCCGTCGTCGACACGCGGTGGAGGAGATCGAGGACGCCGGGCCGTTCCTCGAGGCACCACCGGGGCCGAACCGGCGCGCGCGCTCCGCGAGCCCCAGATCGCGAGATTTCAGAGTGGTTTCGGGGAGCTGGCCGCGGTTCGTGGGAGGGTGGCGCGGATGGAATTTTCCGACCCTCCTCGAAGATCGTATGTGCCCGATATTTTTCCCAAAGTCCTGTTGACGGGAGGCGTCCTACCGGCAATTCTGCGCGCCCGCGGGGTCACGTGGGCCTCTCCGAAAAAGAGGTGCTTGCGTCGTCTCGTCCCGTTCAGATAACGTCCGCGCGCCGGACGCTACGAGACACGGGTCTCATGGTTGTCACGCAGTGAACGCGCGCCGCGGCTCGATGGCCGAGGCAAACGAAACGAAAGCGGCAGAGTCGCCGCCCGGAGTGGAGGATTCAGATGGCTGGCTTGTGGAAGCACTTTCAAGAGGGCGGGAAGATGATGTGGGTCATCCTCTTCTGGTCCATGGTCACGATCGGCATCATCATCGAGCGCGCCATCTATCTCTACGGCTCCTCGATCAACAAAGACGTGTTCCTCGCCACGATGCAGAAGTGCATCCTCGCGGGTGACGTCGCGAAGGCCGTCAAGATGTGCTCGGCCGCCAACGCGCCCCTCGCGCGTATCGTCCAGGCCGGCCTCGTGAAGGTGAACCGCCCCGACGAAGAGGTCCAGGCCGCGATGGACGAGGCCGCTCTCCGCGAGGTCCCCAAGATCGCGAAGCGCACCGGCTACCTCGCCCTCATGGCGAACCTCTCGATGCTCTCGGGCCTCCTCGGCACGGTGCTCGGTCTCATCGAAAGCTTCGGCGCCGTCGGCGGCGAGAGCGTCGACCCCAGCCAGAAGGCGCGTATCCTCGCCGAAGGCATCTCCGAGGCCATGAACTGCACCGCGTTCGGCCTCATCGTCGCCATCATGGGCCTCATCGGCTTCGCCATCCTCAACGGCAAGACGCAGCAGCTCGAGGACGACGTCAACGAGGCGAGCGTCCAGGTGCTCAACCTCGTCGTGACGAACCGCCAAAAGGTGAACCTCACGGCGTGAGGTCACGCGGAGCGAGGCGCGTGTCGTGCCTCGCTCCGAACGAATGAGCCAAGCCATCGAAGGGAGGACCACGGCGGGTCCGTGGTCCTCTCCTCACCAAACTAGATTCGTTGGAGCAGCAACATGGGTGGCGTAGACGTCGGCGGAGGAGGCGGAGGTCGCAGGCAGACCGACTCGGAGATCAACATGATCCCGTTCATCGATTTGCTCATGGTGACCATCTCGTTCCTGTTGATCACGGCGGTGTGGTCGCAGATGGCGCGCCTCAATGCGGACGCGCAGGTACCCGGGCCCCCTAGGCCCGACGAGCAAGTCAACGTCGAGCCCGAGAAGCAGCTCCACGTCGAAATGAAGGACCCGAACGTCTTCAAGCTCGTGTGGAAGCAGGGCGGAACGGTCATCAACACGACCGACGTCCAGCGCAAGGACAACCTCGTCAAAGAGGGCAACACGAAGGTCATCCGCTTCCCCGAGCTCGCCCAGAAGATCGAGCAGGAGTGGAAGTCGACGGGGTCGCACCGCGAAGGCTCGGACAAGAAGTTCGACCAGGCCGTGCTCCACTGCGACAACGATACGCCCTACGTCTACATCGTCGGGGTGATCGACGCGATCTACAAGGCGAAGCGCGACTACACGGTCGGCGGCAAAGCCGAGAAGGTCCCCGCGTTCAACGTCACGTTCGCGGTGAACTGAGGAGGATGCCATGACGATTCATCAACCTGGCCGCCGCCTCATGCACTTCGTCCCGCTCAAGTTCGTCCAGCACAAGGTGACGGGCGGCGGGCGACGAGCGGTCGGTGCGGCGCTCTCGCTCACGAGCATGATCGACTTCCTCGTCGTGACCGTCGTCTTCCTCCTCATGACGTTCAGCGCGTCGGGAGAGATGACGGTCGCCAAGGGCGTCACGCTCCCCAAGGCCGAGAACACCCTCGACATGATCGACGCCCCGATGGTGGGCATCGCGGGGAGCCAGATCCTCGTCGACGGCAACCTCGCCGGCAACACGCGCGCGATCGAAGACTCGAAGCGCCTCCAGCGCATCGACGAGCTCTTCAACGTGCTCAAGGGCAAGCGCGAGCTCTGGAAGCAGCTCCACCCGGGCAAGGAATTCCCGGGCGTGGTCGTCCTCCAGGTCGACCAAGACGTGCCGGCCATCGTCGTGAAGAGCGTGTTCCAGACGGCTGCGTTCGCGGGCTACCCGAACGTCTCCTTCATGGTGAACATGATCCCGAAGCAGAAGTGACGCGGCGCTTCGGCGCAAGCGACAGGCAGCCGCTCGGGATCCCCGGCGGCTGTTTCTCTTTCGGGGGTCCGTGCGTGTAGACTGCATGTGTCGTGAATCGAGATCCGGGCGGGAACCTTCTTCACGCCGGAGCCGACGGAGCTTCTATGGAACGAGGGCTGAAATCGGTCGCGGTGCTCCGCGAAGAGCGAAAGGCGAGCAAGTTCGGGAAGCCGACGACCGGCTTCTTCGGGCTCGTGGGCGTAGGCCTCTTGGTGACCCTCGGGGTCGCGTATTTCGCGTCGAACCGCGAGCTCGAGGCGGCCCGCGGAGACCTCCTGAAGAAGCAGCGCGCGGCGGGAGAGACAGTGGGCAAGGAGTGGGCCCCCCTCCGCGACAGCCTCGAGGCCGTGGCGCTCGCCGAGGCGAAGTCGCCGAGCTTCGACGACCTGGTCAAGCCCGAGGTTGCGACCTGGGATTTTCGTGCGCTTCCGGGTATTTACCTAAGGGTTCGTCAGGCCGAGGCGACCACGGTCGAGGCGCTCCGCGCGGCGGCGGCGACCTCGCAGCGCGACGGGTTCTGCGCCTGCCTCATGAAGGGGCAAGCCGCCCCCGAGGGCGACGCGGGGGTGGCCGACGAGCGGCCGTGGAACCTCCACCGGGCCTACGCGGCCACGCGCGTGCTCGAGCCTTCGTGGGTCGACGAGGTGAAGTCGGCCGAGAACGACACCCGGCTCCGCGTCTTCGCGCAGCAGTACGAGAAGGCCCAGGTGGGTGCGCTCCCTGTCGCCATCGAGATCGTCAAGCGCGCCCAGTTTTTCATGCTCGTCTTGGACGAGGACACGGACGAGGCCAAAGCCGAGGCCGACGGCGGTGTCCCCACGAGCGAGCAGCTTCAGGCGATGGGGCACCCGGCGCGTGTCGTGGTCGTGAACCTGAAAACGAAGGACGTCGTGGTGCGCCTCCGCCGCACCGCCGGAGGCCAGTTCTTCATGGCCGGCGAGCATCACGCGGCCGATGCCGAGACGATGGCAGCGATGCGCCGGCAAGTGAACAACTGCGCCCTCGCGCAAGCGGTCACCGCCGAGCTCACGAAGGTCGCGGCTCCGAAGTAGCCACGGCAGAGCCCTCCGCTCGCAGGAAGACCACGTCGGCCCGCTCGGCCCTCGCGACCGGTCGAGGGGCCCTGAAGGAGCCCTCGCGCGCGGCACGCCGCGACGCCCGGGTCAGCCGAGGCCGCTCGTCGGTGCGTTGCGGCGCATGGATACGTTCATGAGGAGCCCGATGGACATCATGATCGTGAGCACCGACGAGCCGCCCGCCGAGAAGAGCGGGAGCGTGACGCCCACGACCGGCAAGAGGCCGGTGACCATGCCGAGGTTGAAGATCGCGTGCCAGAAGATGATCGAGCCGCAGCCGATCGCGAGCACGGCGCCGAAGCGATCCTTGGCGGACGCGGCGACGCGGATCGCCCAGAGGACCAAGAACGCGTAGAGGAAGACGAGCACGAACCCTCCCATGAAGCCCCAGTCCTCGGCGTACACCGCGAACGGGAAGTCGGAGTGTTGGTCGGGCAAGAAGTGGAACTGGTTCTGCGTGCCCTTCATGAACCCCTGGCCGGTGACGCCGCCGGCGCCGATCGCCACGCGCGCGTGGTGCGCGTGCCAGCCCGAGCCGAGGAGGTTCTCCTCGGGGTTCAAGAAGGTCGTGATGCGCTTCTTTTGGTAGTCCTTCATGCCGTACGTCCACAACAGCGGGAGGGCGACGCCTCCGCCGACGACGAGGCTGACGAGGCTCTTCCACTTGATGCGCGTGAGGAGCGCGATCGTGGCGAACGTGAGGCCGTGGATGAGGGCCGTCCCGAGGTCGGGTTGTTTGAGGACGAGCAGCGTCGGGACCGCCGCGATGAGCGCAGGCACCACGAGATCCGAGAGGGTGCGGCCCTCGCTCTTCGGGTCGTCGTGGAGGTACTTGGCCAGCGCGATGACAAGACAAAGCTTAGTAAATTCGCTTGGTTGGAAGCTAAAGCTGCCGATGTTGATCCAGCGCGAGCTCCCGCGAATGTCCTTGCCGAGGATGAAGACCAAGATGAGCGACACGATGCCGATGGCGTAGACGACGTACCCGAGCCGCTCGAAGTGCCGGTAGTCGATGGCGGCGATCACCGTGGCGAAGATGCCCCCGAGCACGAGCCAGTAGATCTGCTGGATGTAGATGTCCGACAGGGCGGCGCGGGCGGCGCTCGTGGCCGAGTAGAGGTTGATGACCCCGACCACCGCGAGCATCGAGCTCACGAGGAAGAGGGTCCAGTCGAAGTGCTCGCGCGCGCGCACGACGCCGCGGTTTCCGAGGCCGAACTCGCGCATCAGGGCATGTCCTCGTCTTGGCCGCCGCCAGGGGGAATGGCCGTCGGCACGACGGGCACGGGAGGGGCAGTAGGGCCGTTCGGGTCGCGGGTGTCGAGGGGCGCCCCTGGGGGCGGAGCTTGGCCGGGCGCCCCGCCGCCGTGGGGAGCGGGGGGCTTCGGGCGCTGGGCGTCGCGCATGGGCGGTGGGGTGCGTCCGGCGCGGGTGGCCTGGAGGCGCGTGTACTCGCGCACCACTTGGATGGCGATCGGCGCGGCGATCGTGGGCCCGGAGCCGCCGTGCTCGGCGAGCACCACGACCGCGACCTCGGGCGATTTGTACGGGGCGAACGACGCGAACCAGGCGTGGTCTTTGGCGAGGAACCAGGCGGTCTTGGCGCTGTCTTTTCCGGTAGCGACGTAGCCGGTCTGGGCCGTGCCGGTCTTGCCCGCGATGTCGAGCGCCGGGTCGCGGACGGGGTACGCCGTGCCGTGCTCTTCGTTCACGACCGCGAAGAGGGCCTCGGTGATGCGCTGGAGGTTCTGCGGCTCGACACGCGCGCGCTGGCGCACGCGAGGAGGGAAATCTTGGAGAACGGCGCCGTCGGACGCCTCGATCGCGCGCACCGCCTGCGGCATGTACACCGTGCCCCCGTTGCCGATGGCCGCGTACGCGAGCGCGAGCTGAAGCGGCGTCACGGTGGTCGCGCCCTGTCCGATCGCCGAGTTGAGAGTGAAGCCGATGCGGAACTGACCCTTGTACCGGAGGGCGTACCACGAGCGGGTAGGCACGCGCCCCTGCGCCTCGGGGTTGATCCCGAGGCCCGTCTTCTGCCCGAGGCCGAACTCGGCGGCGACCTTGGCGAGCCTGTCGATGCCGACCGTCTCGCCGAGCCTATAGAAGTAGATATTGCACGACTGGGCGATCGCGCTCCGCATGTTGACGCGACCGTGCACGTGCGAGCAGCGGAACACGCGTCGGCCGTAATAGAGGTATCCGTCGCAGCGCTCGCTCTCGAGCGGGTTCACCATCTTGCCTTCGAGCGCGGCCAGCGCCGAGAAGGGCTTGAACGTGGACCCCGGTTGGAACGCGCCGGTCATGGTCTTGTCGAGCATGGGGCGGAGCGCGTCGGCGTAGAGCTTGTTGAAGGTCTCGCGCACCTTCTCGCGGCCCGCGCCGCCCGAGAGGTCGTTCGGGTCGAAGTCGGGCTTGGAGTAGAGCGCGAGGAGGCGTCCTGTGCGGACGTCGACCACGACGACCGCGCCCGAGACCTGCGACCGCATGGCCTTCTCGATGCCCTCCATGAGCTCCATGTCGACGGTGAGCCGAAGATCGCGGCCCGGGATGGGCTCTTGCCTCCGTGGCTCGTCGAGCAGGCGGTCGGCCTCGGGCCCGGTGTGGTAGCGGCCGCGGGCGTCGACGACCCGCTTCTCCCAGCCTCGTTGCCCTCGCAGGTAGGCCTCCCACGCGCGCTCGATGCCCGTCGCGCCGAGGGTGTCGCCGGGGGCGTAGCCGAGCGGGTTGACCTTGGCCCGCTCCTCCGGGGTCATGGTCTTGTAGTTCTCGGGTCGAAACTTGGAGAGCGTCTCGGCGTCGACCTGGGCGACGTAGCCGAGCATGTGCGAGCCGAGGGCCTTGAACGGGTAGAGCCGAACGGGCGCGCTCACGACCTCGCTCCCGACGAGCTCCCACGCGTGCTGCTTCAGCTCGGCGACGATGTCGCGGGGCACGTCCTCCCGAACCAAAATGCTGTGCCAACACGGGGACTTATCCTCGTCCGTCACACACGCGTCGCGGATCTTCGCCGTGAGGCGCGCGCGCTCGTCGGGGTTCAAGCGCAGGGTGTCGGCGATCTGCGGGAACGAGTCGCGTTCGTCGACCGGCGCCCACTTCCGCGGGGGCCGAGCGCTCGGCATCACGCGCCCGGGCACGATGTAGACGTTGAACGCCGGGCGGCTCGAGGCGAGCACGCGGCCGTACGCGTCGCGGATGACCCCGCGCGTGGTCGACAGCGTGACACGCCGGATCACGTTCTCGTGCGCGACCTGGGCGTACTCCTTCCCCGAGACCACCTGGAGCTGGAACAGGCGCACGACGACGGCCCCGAACGCCAAAAAAGCGAAGAGCGCCATCCACTGGTAGCGCTTCCGGAACTCGCCGACGTCCGACCTCGGGACGAGCCTGTCGCTCATGGCGGCGCCCCCGCGTCCCGCAAGGCTCCCTGCGTGGCGAGGTGGATGCGCTGCGCGAGCTTGAACACGAGCGGCGCCGTCATGCTCGTGGCGATCACGTGCGGGAACGCCATCGGCGCGATCATGCGCGGCATCCACCCGTCGCGTTCTTTCCAGAAGATCGCGATGAGGATGACGACCATCACGCTGTGCACGAGCGAGAACACGAGGGCGAGCACGACCTGCATCCACCGCGTCTGCGCCGCGAAACGAACGCCCGCCGCGCGCGCGAGCACGAACGTCGCCACGTAAGTGAACGTGTAGAGCCCCACCGGGGCGATGCCCACGAGGTCGGTGAAGTACCCGAGCACGAACGCGACCGAGGCCCCGCGCACGAGCGAGTACTCGTGCACGCCCATGTAGACGACGAGCGGGAGCACGAGCTGAGGCAAGAACCCCGGGACGTGGATCTCGTGGCTCGACAGGTGGAGCGCGACGAGCAAGGACGAGAGCAAGCGCTCGGCGAGCACGACCGCGCGGAAGAGGTTCGATTGGAGCAGGAGCAGCGCGAGACCTGCCCCGAAAAAGGCAGTAAATCTCATGGCTTAGGTTTCGGCTTTTCTTTCGGGTCCTTGGCGTCGCCCTTGTCGTCGTCCGCGGGGGGGCTGACGAGGATGAGCACCGCGTCGAGGCGCGAGAAGCTCACCGTGGGCTGGGCCTCGACCTCTTGGTCGCGGCCGGTCTCGCGCTTCGTGACCTTCGTGACCTTGGCGACCGGGAGCCCTTTCGGGAACCACTTGCCCTTGCCGCTCGTCACGAGGAGGTCCCCGACCTCGACGTCGTCGGCCGAGTCCACGTGCTCGACCTTGCAGAAGTACCGCGAGGGATCTCCCGTGCCTCGGACGTAGCCGCGCGCCTTCGTGCGCTCGTTCATCACGTCGAGCCCGAAGCCCGCGTCGGCCGCGAGCTGCACGTCGACGGCGTCGCCCGCGACGCGGAGCACGGCGCCGACCACGCCGTCGGGGGCGACGACGGGCATGTGGGGACGGACGTTCCGCGAGCCGCGATCGAGCACCACGCGGGTCACGCGGAAGAAGGCGTTGAAGTCCTTGGCGACGACCTGGGCGCTCACCAAGTCTCCGGGGATCCTCGCGGAGCTGGAGGAGGCGGCGGAGCTCTTGGTTCTCGACCTGCGTCTGCTCGAGCCTGTGGATGGTCTCGCGGAGGCGCGCGTTCTCGTAGGCGAGCCGCTCGTTGTCGGTCTTCACGTCGACGAGGTAGATGTAGCTGTCCCACACGTTCGAGACGCCGCGAGCCAAGCTCGAGGCCCCGAACTCGACGGGCGCGCTCACCCGAAGAATCGCGCGGTCGAGCGCGTTGAGGCTCTCCGGCTTCTTCATGTTGGTGCGCAAGAAGAAGAACGGCACCGCGAGGAGCAAGATGACGATGCCCACGTCGCGGTAACGCTTGAAGGACGACACGGAGGGGCCCCGGGTGACGACGGCGGAGGGGTGCCCCTCAGCCGATGGTCACCTCTTTCAAGAGCTCCATGTGATCGAGCGTCTTTCCGCTGCCGAGCACGACCGCGCTGATCGGATCGTCGCTCACCATCACGGGCAGGCCCGTCTCTTCACGGAGGAGCACGTCGAGGTTGGCGAGCAGAGCCCCGCCACCGGTCAGCACGATCCCCTTGTCGACGATGTCGGCGGCGAGCTCGGGGGGAGTCTTCTCGAGGGCGAGCAGCACGGCCTCGACGATCGCGTTCGTAGGCTCGGCGAGCGCTTCGCGGATCTCGTCGGAGTTCACGACGACCGTCTTGGGGACACCGGCGACGAGGTCGCGGCCCTTCACCTCGGTGGTCTGCTGGACCTCGAGTGGGTACGCGTTTCCGACCTGCATCTTGATGCGCTCGGCCGTCTGCTCGCCGATGGCGAGGTTGTATTTGCGCTTCAAGTACGCGCTGATGGCCTCGTCCATCTTGTCGCCGCCGACGCGGACGCTCTGCGAGTACACGATGCCCGCGAGCGAGATCACGGCGACCTCGGTGGTGCCGCCGCCGATGTCGACGACCATGTTGCCCGACGGCTCGGTGATGGGCAGCCCGGCGCCGATCGCGGCCGCCATGGGCTCCTCGATGAGGTACACCTCGCGCGCTCCGGCGCTCTCGGCGCTCTCCTTCACCGCGCGCTTCTCGACCTCGGTGATGCCGAAGGGGACGCAGATGATGATGCGGGGCTTCACGAGCGTGCGGCGGTTGTGGGCGCGCGCGATGAAATACCGAAGCATCGCCTCGGTGATCTCGAAGTCGGCGATGACACCGTCGCGGAGGGGGCGGACGGCGCGGATGTTCCCGGGCGTGCGCCCGAGCATCTCTTTGGCCTCGCGGCCGACCGCGAGGACTTTGTTCCCGCCGCGGCTATCGCGTTGAACGGCGACGACGGAAGGCTCGCAAGAGACGATGCCCTTGCCCTTCACGTAGATGAGCGTGTTCGCCGTTCCGAGATCGATCGCCAGGTCGTTCGAGAACAGGCCGTGGAGCCAGTCGAAGATCATGCGCGGTCCGTTCTCCTCTCGGGGCTAGGCGCTCGCGTGCCCGCCGGTTGGGGGTGAATGAGGCCGCGGCGAAGGCACCATGCCGACGCGCGACGGAGGCCGGAGGAGGGCACGCGGGGGCGGACGAACCGCCCCGGACGAGCCTTCCCGAGCGAGCCTCAGCCCTTCGAGATCTTGCCTTCTTTGTGCGGGTGGTGAGCCCGGCACGCAGGGCAGAACTTCTTGATCTCGAACTTCTCGGACATGGTCCGCTTGTTCTTCGTGGTCGTGTAGTTCGCGCGGCTGCAGTTGCCGCAGGTCATCTTGATGAGGTCACGCATGGCCTGTCCTTGATCGCATTCTTCGGTGGAGCTCTCGCAGGAGGCAAGTGGCGCCTGCCTGAGGAAACCCGAGAGAAGGGCGGGTGAATTATCGTGCGGGGGTCATGGAGTCAAGGGCTGGCGAACCGCCCCGGCAATTCGTGGGATTTGTACGGTGTCGTGAACCCACGCATCTTTCGCTACAAAAGGCGGAACGCGCCGGATATCGGCGCGTTCGCGGGGGGCCAGCTTGGCACGCGTCGAAGAGCGCCGTGCCAATGCGGGCTTGGTCAGATCACTCGTCGTCCCAATCGTCGGCCTTGGGCTCGTCACGCTCGCGTCGCGGGCGCCGCCCCTCTTCGCCGCCGCCGCCGCCGCCTTTGCGCCGACGATCGTCGAACGTCTTCCGTTGGGGAGGCGGGGGACCGCCACCACCGTAGCCGCCGCCGCCGCCGCCGCCGCTGAAGCCGCCGCCACCGCCGCCGCCGAAGCCGCCGCCACCGCCGCCACCGAAGCCGCCGCCACCCCCACCACCATAGCCGCCACCACCACCGCCGAAGCCGCCGCCTTCACGCGCGGGCCGCTCGCCCTTGGGGTGGGCCAGGTTGACCTTGAGCGGGCGACCGCGGAGGTTCGCGGTGCGGAGGGCCTCGGCGGCCGTCTTGGCCGCGTCGGAGCTCGACATGGTGACGAAGCCGAATCCACGCTTGCGGCCGTCCGGGTCCATGGGCAAGTGGACGCGAACCACCGAGCCGCCCTCGCCGGCCACGCCGTTGATGAGGACCTCGACCTCCTGCTGGGTGCAGTCGTAGGGGAGGTTGCCGACGTAGAGCGTGCGATCGGGCGCGCCCGCTCCACCGCCGGCGCCACCACCACCGGGGCCGCCAGGGCCGGCGCCGAACGAGCGCTCCCGCGGAGGACCACCTTCGCGCGGGCCTCCTGGACCGCCGTCGCGGCGAGGGGGCTCCTGTTGGAATGGTCGTACCGAAATCGACTTGCCCGCCTGGAGCGAGCCGTCGAGCGCCTCGCGGGCCGCTTGGGCCTCGGCGGGCGAGGAGAGAGTGACGAATCCAAACCCGCGAGGTCTTCCGGTCTCGCGATCTTTGGGGAGGCTGATATTGACGACGGTGCCGCCGGTGGCCTCGAAAAGTTGCTTCAGCACGTCTTCGGATACGCTGTCGGGAAGGCCCGCTACAAAGAGCTTCGCCTCCTCGTTCCCATTCGTCGCCATGAAAAAACCCTAGCCTCTTCCGTTCTCCCGAGGGTGCTCGGTGCCAAAGGACACAAGTCGGCCGTCGCCGGGTGCCCGTTGGTCATTGATATCCTGCTCTCGTGCGAGGTCAACGCGAAATCTACCCAGGGAACCACAGTTCTCGTCGGCGTCAGGCCCCGTCCGCCCGCCGCGAAGGCAGCACGAAATGGAACGTGGCCCCTCTCCCGGCCTCGCTCTCCACCCAGGTCCGGCCTCCGTGCGCCTCGACGATGGCCCGCACGAGCGAGAGCCCGATGCCGCTGCCTCGCACGGGGCTCCGACCGTCCTTCGGTTGCGCCGTGGCGCCGCGCACGAACCTCTCGAAAATGCGCTCCTTCTCGGCGTCGGGGATGCCAGGGCCCTCGTCGCGCACGGCGACCACGACCTCCTTTTCCCCACGTTTGCGCACCTCGACGAAGATGGTCTTCCCGCCCTGCGCGTACTTCAGCGCGTTGTCGAGGAGGTTGATGACCACGAGCTCGATCGCCCTTCCGTCGAGCCGAACGACGGGCAGGGTCTCGTCCTCCTCGAAGCGGAGCTCGACCCCCTCGCGCTCGGCGCGGTACCGGTACACTCCCACGGCGCGCCGCACGACCTCGGCGAGATCCCCGTCGACGAAGTCGTAGCTCGCGTGGCCACGCTCGACCTTGGCGAAGTCGAGCACGTTCTCGATGAGGCTCGTGAGGCGCTCGCTCTCCCTCACGATGATCTCGAGGTACTCCGCGCGCTTCTCGTCGCTCGCGACCCTCCCCGACTGGAGCATCTCGGCGAACATGCGCACGAGCGCGAGGGGGGTCTTCAGCTCGTGGCTCACGTTCGCGACGAACTCGCTCTTCAAGGCCGACGCACGGCGCTCGGTCTCCGCCGCGAAGAGGATGGTGAGCACCCCCGCGACGAGCACGACGAACGAGAGCCCCACCGTCGCGATCTCGAGCAGGCGCCGTTGTTTGACGTTCTCCGTGAGCGCGTCCTCGCCCACGGGAGAGACCTGCACGCGCCAGTTGTAGAGCGTGGTCGGGAAGCGCACCGCGACGGTGAACTCGCCGCTGCGGAGCGGTGGGCCGAAGACGATACGCCCCTCTTCGTCGACCACGTTCGCGCGGTTGATCCCGGCCTGTGGGATGCCGAGCCCGACGGGCACGAGCTTGTCGCCGTAGAGCGTCGGGAGCGTCTCTTTGACGATGCGCCCGATGTCGTGCCACGCGCAGACCGTGAAGGTCTTTCCTCCGCTGCTCCTCCGCCAATACGAGACGAGGTAGCTCTCCGCGCCGTAGGTCCTGTGCAGGTGCCGGAGCTGCTCCGGGGCCTCCTGCGAGCTCGGCATGTCGTCGAGGAGCCGCTCGGTGAGGAGCCTTCGGAAGGCCTCTTCCTCGGCGAACGGGCCACGCGCGCGCGATGCGAAGCCCACGACCGTCCGCGTCTCGTCGAGCACGAGGATCGCGCGTACGCTCGGCGTCTCGCGTTGCGCGGTCGGGAGCCACGTGTCGTTGAGCTCGTCGACGCGCGCCGGATCGGCGATGGCCACGATCACGTTGTCTTGATCGATGATCTGGCGGTCGAGGCGCGTCGCCTTCTCGTTCGCGAGCGCGAGCGTCGCCTCGAGGACGGACTGCTTGCGCAAGGTCTCGAGCTGGAGCGTCGTGCGAAACGTGAAGTACGCGAGCACTCCGACCGCGACGATGACGGCGGGCAAGAGGACGTAACGAACGAGCTTCGCGCGGGTGCTCCGCGGCTCGGAGCTGTCCGATACCGACCTACGTCTCCACACCTTACCGGCCGGCGCGACCGTGGTCGAACACGAGGCCTCGTGACGACAAAAACTCGGCGAACTGCTCGGCGATGTAGGTCATCGCGTTGGCCTCGTCCTGCGTGTAGGGCGCGCCGTCGTTCGGGTTCACCATCTCGAGGATGGCGAGGGTTCGACCCGCGACGAGGACCGGCGCGACGACGAGGCTCTTCGCTCCGCCGATGGTCGTGTAGCGCGCGGTCATCGCGTCCTCGCTTCCGCGGACCATGGCCTTCCGCGCCTTGACCGCGGCGGACAGGATCGGCTCGGCCTCGAGGTGCCGCTTGCCGACGAGATCATCGGTCGCCTCACCTTTGGCGCGCACGAGGCAGAACTCCCGCTTCTCGAGGTCGAAGAAGTGCGCGAAGCACGCGCGCGACGGGATGACCTCTTGCGCGAGCTGGAGGCAGAAGTCGGCCCCTTCGATCGCGTCGCGGAGGAAGTGAAGGTCGTGCATCGCCTCGAAGAGCGAGGTGATGAGCTCGTCTCCCGAGACGCGGGTTCCGACCTTGGCGATCGGGATGCGCGCCGACGACGCGGTCCTGCCGGGGGGCGGGGTGAAGTCGGGGGCCTTCTCGACGCCGAGCACGGCCGGTGGGGGAATGGCCGGGCTCGCGGCTCCGAGCGGCAAGGTCGCTGCGAGAGGAGGGGTGCTCCGGGTGGTCGCGGGTGCGGGCTCGGGTGCGGGAGGCGGGACACTCTTGGCGACGGCGACGGCGGGCGCCGGTTCGACCGCCGCGGGCGGGGGCACGCTCTTCACGACGGCGGGTGCCGGTTCGACCGCTGCGGGCGGGGGCACGCTCTTCACGACGGCCACGGCCGGAGCAGGCGGGGGCACGCTCTTCGCGACCTGGGGCGCAGGCACGTTCGGAGCGGGCGGGGGCACGCTCTTCGTGACCTGGGGCGCAGGCACGTTCGGAGCGGGCGGGGGCACGCTCTTCGTGACCGCCGGGGACGACGGGAGCGCGCTCGGCGGGACGAACGCGGGAGTCTCGGTCGTCTTGGCGAGCTGCGCGGGCTCGGCGCGGGTCGTGTCGGGGGCGAGCTCGGGCCGGACCGCCCGGACGTCGTCGAGGGTGGTGCGTGGCTCGAGGAGCGTGGCCTTCGGGGGCACCGAGGCCGGCTTCAGCGAAGGGACGGGCGCCGTGGCGACGGGCCGAGAGCCGGGCGGGATGCTCGCCTTGCGAGGGAACGACACGACGGGCTCGCCGCGCCAATCCTTCCAGACGAGCGTCGCGAGCGGGGGACGCGGAGGTTTCCCCACATAGGCCTCGTCGAACGCCGCGAGCTGCACGAGCTTGCCCGAGGGCGCGCTCGCGAGGGACGCTTGGACGAGCTCGAGCTGGCCCAGGAGCACGCCCACGGCGACCCCCTCGACCGTGTCTTTCGGGACGATGAAGACGTACTCGCGGTAGCTGAGCGGAGACGCCGCCGTAGGGCTCTCGGAGCGCTGCGACAGCACCGTGAACGCGGGGAGGCCGGGCAGCGGCGCACCGACCGGAGGCGGAGCGACCACCGTCGGCGCCGGCTCGGTCATCGGTTGGTAGGGCTCGGCGGACGGGGCGGGTGGGGCAGCCGCGGCAGGGCGCGGCGCGGACGCGTCGGCCTTTTCGGCCTTGCCATTCGTCGTCGAGGGCTCGGTCTTCGGGACCTCGGGGCGTGGGGCTGCGGCCGCTGCCGCTGCCGCTGCCGCGGGCCTCGGCGGTGCGGCCTTCGGCTTCGACTCCGGCGACGCGGGGGCCGCGGCCGGTTTCGCGTCTTTTTTAGGGTCTTTTGCGTCCTTCGCGAGCGAGGCGCCGCTCGGCGCGGCCTTGGGCGGCTCGGGTTTGGACGCGGCGGGCTTCGGGGCTTCGGGTTTGACGGAGGTCTTGGCGGAGCCTCCTGCCGTCATGTCGATGTCGGAGAGCTTCGTGCCCTCGGACGCTCGTTTGACGACGAAGCGCATGCGCGCGACCGGGTCGACGGCGCGGTAGCCTTCCTCGAGGAGCTCGATGGAGAAGCCGCTCATCGCGCTCGTCTCGCCGCGGTGCGCGCGCACGATCTGCAGCGCGCGCTGCCACGAGTCCGCTTCGACGCAGAACGTCTCCCGATCCTCTTTCCCGATCGCCGAGACCTCGACGAGCCATCGCATGGGCAGGTAAACCTCGCTCGCAGAAAAACCGTGTTCTTTGCGACCTTAGCGCCGTTTTCCGTCGGCCCGCGCACGTTTTTTTCCGAGGCCCGTCGGGCCCACGGTCACCCGTTCGCTGCGAGCGGAAAAATCCCGCGCGGAGCTACTCGGAGCGCCTACTCGGCGCGGAGCCCGTCCGCTGGCCTCACACGCGCCGCGTGGAGGGCCGGGACGATCGTGGCGCCGCTGCAAATCGCGATCGCGATGGCTCCCGTCACCAAGAACTCGGTGGGGCGGATGAGCACGGGGAGGTGCGTGATGAAGTACACCTTCGGGTCGAGCGGGAACGGATACGCGGCGATGGCGCGGCAGCACAAATAGCCCACCACGAGGCCGAGCCCCGTGCCCACGACGCCGATGATCGTGCCCTGGTAGAGGAAGATGCGCATGATCGCCGCGTCGGTCGCGCCGAGGGCCTTGAGCACCGCGATTTCTCGCTTCTTGTCGAGCACCACCATGATGAGCACGGCCACCACGGTGAACGCGGCGACGAGCACGATGAGCGCGAGCATGAAGCTCATGCCGATCTGCTGGATGAGGAGCGCCGTGAAGAGCCCGTGGTTGAGCTCCCGCCAGTCCATCGTGTGGTAGACGCCGTTGGCGAGCCGCTTGTCGATCTCCTTGGCGATCGCGCCCGAGTCGTCGATGTCGTCGATGGTCATCTCGACGCCGGTCACGCTGTCGCCTTGGTCGTAGAAGGCCTGCGCCTCGTAGAGGTCGGTGTAGACGAGCTTCGAGTCGTACTGGTCGAACCCCGCCTCGAAGACCGCAATAACGCGAAATTGCTTCGCTATCGGGGGGCGTGAGCCGCTCGCGCCGAGCGAGATGCCGATCGTGGGGGAGGTGATCTGGAGGCAGTCCCCGATCTCGACCGCGAGCTGCTTGGAGAGCGTCTTGCCGATGATGACGCCGGGCAGCTTCTTGATTTGCTCGGGGCTCTTGCACGGGTCGGGGTCGATCGTGTCGGGCAGGACGTCGTCGTCCGTCGGGAGCTTGCTCGCGTAGCCTCCGTCGGGGGTCACGTCGCCCGCGAGGGCGGGGCCCTTGGGAGCCTCGGCGGCGGGGGCGCCCGCGTCGGTGATCAGGGCCTCCGCGGGGGCCGTCGCCGCCTTGTCGGGGGCCGTCACGTCCCGCAAAAGACCGTGCTTCTCGTCCTTCGTGCCTGCCCCGGCGTCGCCTGCGGCAGGGGGGCTCGAGGGGAAGGGATCGAACGGGTCTACCCTACGCTCCGGGGGCTTCGCGCCCTCGCGGCGCAGGCCGTCCATGGAGCCTTGGACGATGTGCCGAGGGAGGTCGAGGACCTTCGGCATGAGCGCCGGGTCGACCCCTTTCAGCAGCACGCCGGTCGCCGTGCGCCCGCCGTGGGTGACCATCATCGGGTTGATGATGAACGGCGCGACGCCACGTACCCCGGGTACCTCGGCGACTTTCTTCATGATTTCGGGGTACTCGCGAAAGTCGACCGAGTATTTCAGCACGAGCACGTGCGCGTTGACCCCGAGCACCTTGTCGCGGAATTGCTTGTGGAAGCCCCCGGTGACGCTCATCACGGTCGCGAGCGCGCCTACGCCCAGGGTCACGCCGAGGATGGCGAGGACCGTGGCGAACAGGATGAAGGAGCGCCTCGTCGAGACGAGGTAACGCAACGCGATCTTGGCCGGATACCCCATGCGGGGCGGGGAATTACCACGGAACGGGTCGGGCGCACGCAGAGTTCCCGAGCGGCCGAAAAAGGCATGAGGGAAGCCTTGGACGAAGCCGAGCCTTTGGGTACCCTTCTGGCTCGATGCCACCCGACCCGCGAACCTTGGCCCATCGGCCGCCGGCCGAGATGTCGGGAGGGTTTCCGAAGGCCGACGCCTACGTGGGCACGGTGATCGACTCGCGCTACGTGCTCGAGCGCCCGCTCGGGGAAGGCGGGATGGGCATCGTCTACGTCGGCCGCCACGTGAGCCTCGACAAACGCGTCGCCGTGAAGGTCCTGAAGCGCGAGCTCGCCGAAGAGCGCGAGATGGTCGATCGGTTCTTCAACGAGGCGCGCGCCGCTTCGTCGATCGGCTCTCCGCACATCGTCGACGTGGCCGATTTCGGCATGCTCGCCGACGGTGCGGCCTATTTCGTCATGGAGCTCTTGGACGGCCGGAGCCTCGGCGAGCTCCTCGACGCCGAGAAGGTGCTCCCCGAAGCCAAGGCGATCGACGTCGCGCGGCAGATCGCGAACGGGCTCGGGGCGGCGCACGCCGCGGGCATCGTTCACCGCGATCTCAAGCCTGACAACGTCATGCTCGTCTCGCGTGGCGCCCAACGAGACTTCGTGAAGATCCTCGACTTCGGCATCGCCAAGGTCTCGACCGCCGCGACGCGCCTCACGCGTACAGGGAGCGTCTTCGGCACGCCGCACTACATGTCGCCCGAGCAGGCCGCGGGGCTCAGCGTCGACAACCGCTGCGACATCTACGCCCTCGGCGTCATTCTCTACGAGATGACGTGCGGCAAGGTGCCGTTCGACGCCGACACGTACATGGGCATCCTTACCCAGCACATGTACAAGGCGCCCGCCCCTCCGCGCACCCTGCCCCTGCCTCGCCCGGTCAGCCCTGGGCTCGAGGCTATCATCATGAAATCGTTGTCGAAACGCCCGGCCGAACGCTACGCGAGCATGGAGGCCCTCGTGGCCGACCTCGACGTGCTCTCGTCCGGGGCCACGCCGGCGGCGGTGGGAGAGCTGCTCGCGCGGTCGGGCAGCCACAGTGTCCCCGGGGACTACTTTCACGATCGTGGTGGAGGTGCGGTCTCGGCATCGACGCAGATGTCGCTGGCGGGCGTATCTCGGCCGGGCAGCTCGCGCGTGGGACTCGCCGTGGGCGCGGTGGTGGGGCTCGTGGCCGCGGTCGCGCTCCTGGGGTTCGCGATGCGTACGTCCGCGCCCGCGCCCACGGCCGCGGGGCCGAGCCCGTCGGTCGTCCAGCTCAAGGTCGAGCCCGTGGCGAGCGTCGTGCCCCCGGCAGTGGCGGCCACGAAGACCGTCGCGGTGGTGGTCACGCCGCAGAACGCCACGGTCACCGTCGGTGGGGTCGATGTGCCCGTCGAGAAGGGCGGTATCGCCAAGGTCGAGGTGGGACGCGAGCCGATCGCGGTCGTCGTGTCGAAGCCGGGCTACACGTCCGTGTCGTTCCAGGTGGGCCCCACGTCGGCCCCGTTCGAGCGCGTCGACCTGTCGCCGGTCGCAAAGTCGGCCGTGGGGCCCGTCCCCGTGAAACCCGGCCCCGCCGTGACGGTCGTGCCTCCTCCTTCGCGCCCCGCGCACTGTTCCAAGGTCGGGAGCACCGCCGACGACCGGGTCGCGTACCCGGAGTGCTTCCGCTGACCCGCTCGAGGCGCTGCGCCGACTACCTTCGGAACGGAAGATCGTAGTCGTCGGCGAACGTGCCCTGCGTCGCGTCGCCTCGGTCGTCGTGGTGCTCGTCCGGCGGCGCGCGTCGGCGAACGTCCTCTACCGCGTCGGCGACCCTCCGCCAGGCGACGAGCGTCTCCTCGGCCGTTCGAAACCGGTTCTCGCGGTCCCTCGCCATGAGCTTCCCTAGGAAACGCTCGATGCCCTGGGGCCACTCGTCGCCGGTCGTCTGGGTGAGCGTGGGCGGGTCGCGATCGAGCTTGAGCGCGATGAGGGTGAGCGCGTTCGTGCCCTCGAAGGGGAGGCGGCCCGTGAGCGCGCGGAACGCGACGGCGCCGAGGGCGTAGAGGTCGGCGCGCTCGTCGACGCGGGCCGAGCCGCGCACCTGCTCGGGGGCCATGTAGGCAAAGCTCCCGAGGGTGGCGTCGAAGGCGGTGAGGGAGGGCTCGTTCTTGCGGTCGGCCTGGGACCTCACCTTCGACACGCCGAAATCGAGGATGCGCGTGCGCTCTTCGTGGGCGCCTTCGGACACCTCTTGCTGCGTGAGCTTGCGCTTCTCGATGAAGAGGTTCGCGGGCTTGATGTCTCGGTGGATGACATGCGCCGCGTGGGCGGCCATGAGGCCCTGGAGCGAGTCGTCGACGATGGGCGCGACCTCTCCGAAGGCGAGGTATTGCTCGCGACGGAGGCGCTCGTCGAGCCCTTCGCCCACGAGCCTCTCGAAGGCGATCCAGAGCCTCCCGTTCGGCTCTTTGCCCGACCCGAGCACGGCGGCGACATAGTCCGAGTGGATGGCTCGAGCGATCTCGGCCTCGCGGTTGAACCGCGCCACGAGGTCGGGGTCTTGGGCGGCGCGATCGTGGAGCACCTTGATGGCGACCTTCTCGCCGCGGCGACCTTCGCCCGCGTACACCTCTCCCATGCCGCCCTGGCCCAAAAGGCGGCGGATGCGGAACTTCCCGCCGAGGATGGTCCCCGATGGGATCCTGGAGTCCGCGCCCATGCGACCCTCACGGTAGCACGAATCCCGCCGTCCAACGCGAATCGGCGTCGTGATGCAGTGCGCCGCGCCGCGGGCCGGGTGTGGGCAGGGGCCAGGGCGAGGGCCGTCGGCGAGGAAACCGCCACCTGGTGCTTGCCGCTTCCGGTAGAGTGGCAACGTTCGAGCGGGCCTCCGCGAGGGAGAGGTCGTTACCGCCATTCGGAAAGGACGAGGCACGGGGCCATGCGTACGGAGAAAGACGTCGAGGCGTACCTCACGAAGATGAACCGGCGGTATTCGCCGCTCGACAAACACGGCACCTACGTGCTGCGCGCCGCGAGCGACTCGATGCCGCCCATCGCCCTCCACGTCGAGCCGCCGCTCGTCGTGACCCGCGTCAACGTGGGGCAGGCGCCGAAAGAGGACACGGCCGCGTTCTACAAGACGCTCCTCTCGCTCAACGCGAGCACGCTCGTCCACACGAGCTTCGGAATCGAGGACGACAACATCGTGCTCACGAGCGCGCTCGAGCTCGAGAACCTCGACTACAACGAGCTCGAGGCCCTGCTCGACGAGATCGACGTCACGCTGGCCGAAGAGGTGCCGAGCCTCGCCGCGCTGGCCGAGAAATCGAAGCCGGCGAGCTGACGCCCATGCGAAGGGCCGCCCCGCGGTCCTCGTTCGATCGGCGCCTGGCGCCGAGAGCCCCACGGAACCCCGAAGAACCCGAAGACAAGGCCGCGAGAGCACGAACTATGGGAATTTTTAGCCGTCTGGCGCAGCTCATTAAGTCGAATCTCAACGATCTGATCAGCAAATCCGAGGACCCGGAGAAGATGCTGAACCAGATCGTTTTGGACATGAACAACCAGCTCGTCGAGGCGAAGAAGCAGGTCGCCGCGTCGATCGCGGACGAGAAGCGCCTCGCGAAGCAGTACGAACAAGAGGCCGCGAACGCCGCCGAGTGGGAGCGCCGCGCGATGATGGCCCTGCGCGCCGGGAACGAGGAGCTCGCCAAAGAGGCTCTCTCCCGCAAAAAAGAGCACGATCAGCTCGCGCAGACCTTCAACGACCAGTGGTCGAAACAGAAGGCGTCCGTCGATCAGCTGAAGCGCGCCCTCCGCATGCTGAACGACAAGATCGAGGAAGCGAAGCGCAAGAAGAACGTGCTCGTCGCGCGGAAGAAGCGCGCCGAGGCCCAGAAGGCGATCCAGGAGACCATGCACGGCCTCAAGGATCAGAGCGCCTTCGAGACGTTCGATCGCATGTCGGCCAAGATCGACCAGCTCGAGGCCGAGGCCGAGGCCGGCGCGGAGCTCCAAGAGGAGTACACGGGCGACAGCTTGGCGCACAAATTCCAGAGCCTCGAGCGCGACGCGGGCGCCGAGGACGAGCTCGCGGCGCTCAAGCGCAAGATGGGCCTCGCGCCCGCCGAGGCGCCTCAGGCTCCGCAAGAGTCGGTGCAGGCGCGCGTGCAGGCTCCCGCGGCGCCTCCGTCGGTGTCGGCCTCCAAGGAAGAGGACGAGCTCGCCGCGGCGCTCGAAGAGATGGAGGCCGAGGCCACGGGGCAGGCGCGAAAGGCGCGCTGACCGAGGCTCGACCCGGCCGGGCTCCCGGCGCGTCTGGCAGGCCGAGGGCTCGCCGGGCGCGCCCGTGGGGCCTTCGGGAAATCGACCGGGTGGGGTGTCACGCCTCGCCGGCCGAGGGCTAGCATCCGAAAGGAGCAAGCCATGATTTCGTTCGTCCGTCACCACGCGCGCCGCATCACCTTCGCCGCGGCGCTCGCCACCGTCGCCCTCGCGGCCGGTTTTGCCGCGTCCCAAAAGCTATCTTCGGACTGCTGCCACCCGGGTGCCGCCTGCTGCCACCCGGGCGCGGCCTGCTGCAAGGCGGGGCACGCCAAGAGCGCCGCGGCCCACGCCGAGCCGCGCGGCCCTCAAGGCTGAGATGGCCCGAGCGCACGAAGAAGAGGAGCTCGACACGCTCATGGCGCGGCTCGCTACGGGCGATCGCGCGGCGTTCGATCCTCTCTTTCGTGCGCTCCACCCCCGCGCCGTGAGGTTCGCGCGGGCGCGGGTCGCCCCGTCCGTCGCCGAGGACGCCGCGCAGAGCGCGCTCTTGAAGGTGTTCGCGCGGGCGAGCGAGTTTTCCCCGGGGCGCCCCGTGCTGCCCTGGTTCTATGCCGTGTGCACCAACGAGATTCGCGGGGAGGCGCGGAGGTCCCGCTCGTCGCGGAGCGCGGACGAACGAGAGGCCCACGGGGTGCCGTCGGGCGACGCATCGGCCGAAGAGGCGCTGCTCCGCGCAGAGCTCGAAGCGGCCCTCGCCGTCGCCGTCGAGGAGCTCGATGGCCCGTCGGCCGAGGCGATCCACGCCGCGCTCGGCCGCGTCGACCGGCCGGCCGTGCCGGACGCGACGTTCCGCAAGCGACTATCCCGCGCGTACGAGAGGCTTCGCGCGGCGTTTCGAGGAGGCGAGCTTGAGCACTGAGGATCTCTCCGACCTGCGCACTCGGGCCCTGCGAGCGTACGAGCGCGGGCGCCTGTGGACGTCGCTCGTTCGGGCCGCCGTGGTCGTGCTCGCGACCGGCGCGCTCTCGTGGTTCGTGCGAGGCCACGAGTCTCTCTTGGCGCTCCCGCTCGTCTTCGTCATCGTGGTCGGGGGCGAGTGGATGGGGAACCTCGTGGGGCAGGGGATGCGGCGCGGCGCGGCCCTCGGCCTCGTATCCTGGCTGGTCCCCATGTCGGTCCTGCGCCCGTGCTGCGCCACCATGGACGCCGCGGCGCGCGGCGGCACGTGTTGCACCATGCCTTCGTGCTGCGTGGCGACCGGCGCCGTGCTGGGGCTCGTGCTCGCCTTCTTCGCGCCTCGCGCCAACGACACGAAAAACTACATGTGGGGCTCTGTAGGCTTGGCCGCCGGGGCGCTCGGGGTCACGGCGCTTCGATGCACGGGGCTCTTCGCGGGGGAGGCACTCGGCCTGCTCGGCGGTATCACGCTCGCGACTCTTGCGGTCTCGTTCGCGCGCCTCGTGTGGCTTCGCCGCGTGGCGTGAGGCCTCGGCGTCGTGCGTCGGGGCGGTACCTCTTCCGCCCGATTTCGAGCATGATGCGACCGCGGTGAGCCAAGGCGAATCGAAGCGACCCTCGTCGAGCGGCGACGAACCCTTTCACACGGGGTCGGTCGACGCGCTCCTCGATCGGCTCGGCGTCGCTGCGGCGTCGGGCCTCTCGTCCGAAGAGGCTCGTCGGAGGCTCGCCGAAGGGGGGCCGAACGAGCTCCCCGAGCCGCCCTCTCCGAGCGCGGTGCGGCGCTTCTTCGCGCAGTTCGCGAACCCCATCGTCGGCACGTTGCTCGTCGCCGGCGTGGTCGCCGTTCTGAATGGGGCGAACGCGCGCGAGGCGGGCGCGGTCGAGCGATGGGGCGACGCCTTCGCCATCGTGCTCATCGTCGGGTTGAACGCCGTCCTCGGCTTCGTCCAAGAGCGGCGCGCCGAGGCCGCGCTCGAGGCGCTCAAGAAGATGCAGTCCCCGTCCGCGCGGGTCGTGCGCGACGGAGACACCCGTGGGATCGAGGCGCGCGAGGTCGTCGTCGGTGACGTGCTCGAGCTCGAGGCCGGCGATGCCGTGCCCGCCGACGCGCGGCTCGTCCTGGCCGTGGACCTGTCGGTCGAGGAGGCCTCGCTCACGGGCGAGTCCGTCCCCGCCGCGAAAGACGCGCGCGCGACGCTCGAGGCCGACGCGCCGCTCGGGGATCGGTCGACGATGCTCTTCGTGGGCACGTCGGTCGTGCGGGGGCGCGCGCGTGCCGTCGTCGTGGCGACCGGAGTCGGGACCGAGCTCGGCAAGCTGTCGCGCCTCATGAGCTCTCCCGCCGAGTCGCGGACGCCGCTCGAGGTGCGCCTCGAGGCCTTCGGCAAGCGCATCTTGTGGGCGTGCATCGTGCTCTCGGTGGCCATCTTCGCGTTCGGTCTCTACCTCGCCAAGGAGACGTGGCAAGAGGTGCTGCTCGGCGCAGTGAGCCTCGCGGTCGCGGCGATTCCTGAAGGGTTACCAGCGATTACGACCATCACTTTGGCC
This sequence comes from Myxococcales bacterium, assembly GCA_016712525.1. NCBI lineage: Bacteria > Pseudomonadati > Myxococcota > Myxococcia > Myxococcales > Myxococcales bacterium. The sequence continues at coordinate 1,807,430 of JADJQX010000007.1, read as the reverse complement.
CTCGGCATGCAGCGCATGGCCAAACGTGGTGCCATCGTCCGCAAGCTCGCGGCGGTCGAGACCCTCGGGAGCGCGACGGTGATCTGCACCGACAAGACGGGCACGCTCACCCAGAACGAAATGACCGTTCGTGTCGTCCACTGCGGTGGAAGGACGTACGACGTGTCGGGGGTGGGGTACTCGGCGAAAGGCGATCTCGTCGACGCGGAAGGTGCCGTCGCCGATCTCGACTTTCCGCCGCTCAGGAACCTTCTCGCGAGCGTCGTCCTCGCCAACACGGCCAAGCTCGAGACCGCGGAAGGCGAGCAGGTGCGCGTCGTGGGGGACCCGACCGAGGGTGCGCTGCTCACCCTCGCCGCGAAGGCCGGCGCGCCGCGGGAGTCCGTGCTCCCGGGGCACCCGATCGTCCGCGAGATCCCCTTCGACAGCGATCGCAAACGCATGACCGTCGTCACGCTCGACGCCCGCGGGCGTGAGGTCGTGCACACGAAGGGGAGCTGCGACGTCCTCCTGCCCCTCTGCGTGGCGGTCGAGACCGAGCGCGGCGTCGTGCCGCTCGGCGACGAAGGTCGCGCGGAGCTCCAGGCGCTCGCCGATCGCATGAGCGAGAAGGCCCTCCGCGTGCTCGCCGTGGCGCGTCGTGAGCGAGCGAGGGGCTCCGACGACGACGGCGCTCCTTCGGACGTGGAGCAGAGGCTCACCTTCGTCGGTCTCGTGGGCATGATCGATCCTCCGAGGGAGGGCGTTCGCGAGGCCGTGCGCGCCTGCGCCGAGGCCGAGGTGCGCGCGGTGATGATCACCGGGGACCACAAGCTCACCGCGATGGCGATCGCGCGAGAGCTCGGCCTCTGGGACGCGAAGGCGCGCGCGCTCACGGGCGCCGAGGTCGAGGTCTTGAGCGACGCCGCCCTCGCCGAGGCGGTCGACGACGTTCGTGTGTTCGCCCGTGTCACGGCCGAGCAGAAGCTCCGCATCGTGCGCGCGTTCAAGGCGCGGGGTCATGTCGTCGCCATGACCGGGGACGGCGTCAACGACGCCCCCGCGCTCCGCGAGGCGCACATCGGGATCGCAATGGGCCGAAACGGCACGGACGTAGCCCGCGCCGCCGCCGACATGGTCCTCGCCGACGACAACTTCGCGACGATCGTCGAGGCCGTGCGAGAGGGGCGCGCGATCTGGCGCAACATCCAGAAGTTCATCTTCTTCCTCCTCTCGTCGAACGCGGGCCTCGTCGTCACGGTGTTCGCGAGCTCCCTCGGGCCTCACCTCCCGCCGCTCCGTCCCCTCATGATCCTCTGGATCAACTTGGTCACGAACGGTCTCCCTGCGCTCGCCCTCGGCGTCGATCCTCCCGACGCGACCCAGATGATGGAGCCTCCGCGCAAGCCCGAGTCCGGGCTGCTCGGTCGGCGCGAGTACGTGGGCATCGCGACGGTGGGGCTCGTGATGGGGGGCCTCGGTCTCGCCTGCTACTTCGTGCCTTGGGCCTTGCCCGAGGGCACCTCGCGCCTCGCGTACGGTCGGGCGATGGCGTTCTCCGTGCTCGCGCTCTCCCCGCTCGTGCACGCGTTCTCGTGCCGCTCTCCGACCCGGTCGATTGCCGTGCTACGCCCGCTCGTCCCGAAGGCGCTGCTCGGAGCCGTCGTCCTGTCGGCCGCCATCCATCTCGTCGCCGTCCTCGTGCCCACGCTGAACGAGGTCTTCCACACCTACCCGCTCTCGCCGGCGCACTGGGGCATCCTCGCGGCGTTCGCCGTCGTCATCGTGCCGGTCATGGAGGTGCTGAAGGTCGTCTCGCGCGCGCTCACCGCCCGTCGAGGGCGCGGCCATGGATTCTAAGTATTCGATGGTCATAGGTTTTTGTGGCTCTTGAGGGACGAGCGGGGTGGGGCTGCCGGGCCACGCGGATGGGGTTTGGGCGAACGCTCGAGGCTGCTAGCCTCGCTGGGCCATGAAGGTCCTCCGGATAGCCCTCGCCGTCACCGTCACGTCCGTCGCCGCCTGCGGTCAGCCGTCGCCGAAGTCGCCGGACGGCGCCTCTCGAAAGGTGTCCGACGAAGAGTCGATAGGCGCGTTGGCGGCCGCGCAGGGGGGGCTCACCGCGCTCGGCGGCGGGGCGAACGCGAACCCGAGCGGCTACGAGACCGCCCTCTCCGGGCCGCTCCGTGCCGAGCTCCTCGAGAAGGACACCCCGGTGAAGCTCGATGGCGTGCTGAAAGAGTGGCCCGCGCGCACCCCGGCCAAGATCGCCCGAGGCAAGACGGACGGCCTCGCGTTCGCCGCGGGCCTCCAGTACGACGAGACCAAGATCTACCTCGCCGGCGAGATCGAGGACGCGAAGTACGTGCGCACGGCGCGGTTCGCCGAGGGCGAGGATCACGTGTCGTTCGCCCTCGCGTTCCCCGCGCAGGGCGGCAAGTACCAGGTGTACGAGATCGGTGTTTTCCCGGGCAAGTCGGGCGAGACGGCAGGGAGCGTCCGGTTCCTCTCCGGCCCCGCGAAGGGGCGCGAGGTGCCGTCGTCCAAGGTGGTCGAGGCCCCGAACGGCAAGGTGGGGCTCACGTTCGAGGCCGTGCTGCCCTGGTCCACGTTCGCCGAGGCTCGCACCCTGCGCGTCGGGCTGCGCGCGGCCGTGCGTTACCACGACGGTGACGGCAAGGCCGAGGCGGGCGTGCTCGCCACGAGCGCGGGTGGGGAGGGGGCCGCGAACGAGCTCGCGCCGCTCCCGACGGCCGCCGAACGCGCCGTGGTCGAGGGGCTCCTCGAGCCCAAGGGCATGGCCCAAGCCGTGCCGCGCATCGAGCTCTTCGCCGACGTCACGGGCGACGCCATGAAGGAGCGCATCAGCGTCTTCGATAAGTACTTCACGGTGTGTGGGCCTGGTTACCGCGGAGGGAAGCAGTTCTTCTACCGCGAGCTCTCGTACGACCTCTCGCGCGTCGAGGCCCGCGACGTGACCGGCAAGGGCAAGGAGGCGCTCCTCGTGAGAAAGCGGATCGTGCATCAGGGCACGGCGCACGAGGCGTTCGAGGTGTGGACGTTCGCGAAGGACGAGCCCGAGACCGCGTTCTCGCACGTAGTGGCGGTCACCGCGGGCGCGAAGAAGGTGACGAACGCGCTGCGCGTGTCGCCGGGCGAGATCGAGGTCACCGTGGAGCCGGCCGTCGGCTGGGACGCGACCTCCTACCGTGAGCCGGGGCTCGCCGAGACCGAGGCGCTCCTGATGCCCTGGGGCGCGGTCAAGTCGGTGACTTACAAATTCGATGGGGCTCGCTTCGCGAAGTCCGGGGAGGTCGCGCAGGCGGGACAGAAGCCCGAGGGGCCCGCGTCGAAGCCCGTGGCGGAGCTGCCGCGCGACGTCCCCACCCCCGAGGTCGGCAAGGGCGGAGACCTCTCGGCGCGCGTCTACGACCAGTACCTCGCCGACCAGAAGGTCGCCGCCGGCACGAAGCCCAAGGTCGATCTCAAGGTGCAGGTGAACGGCGACGCGAGGCCCGAGCGCGTCGTGGTGATCGGCAAGGATCTCGTGGTGCTCGGGCCCGGCTACAAGGGAGGCTCGCAGTACGCGTTCGCCCGCCTCTCCGACTTCGCCACGCCCGACGACATCACGGAGGTCACGGCGCGCGACATCACGGGCGATGGCCTCGCCGAGATCGTGGTGCGCGGCAAGGTGAAGCTGTCTCCGACGGTCGACAGTGAGGTGATGCTCGTCTACGGGGCTGCGGGCGACCGGGTCGTGCGCCTCCTCGCCATCGAGACGGCGCGCGAGGTCGCGGGCGGGCGGATCCAGGGGCTCGTCCAGTTCGTCCCGAGCAAGACGCGGGGCTTCGAGATCGACGTCCGCCCGGGCATGGCCCGCGGCCTCACCGAGAAGAGCTGCCCGTTCTCCGAGGGAGAGGTCACTGCGCAAGGGGTGCCCGTGCTCCTCCCGTGGGGCAAGACGAAGGCGGTGCGCATGGTGTGGAACGGCACCGCCTTCACGAAGCAGGAGTAGAGGCGCCCCTGCACGCGAGGCTCGGAGCCGTGCAGAAGCCGTGGGAGGACGGTCAGTTGCGCTTCGGGGTGGCGGCGCACGCCCCCCCGGGGCCGAGCTCGTCGCACTGCTCGGGGACGGAGAGGGCCTCGAGGAGGCGGCGGCTCCGGCAGTTGAGCGTGTCTCCCGTCATGGGGCCCGCGAGGCCTTCTCCGGCCTCGGCGCCTTGCTCGATGTATTTGAGGTTGGTGCACGCCGACACACACGACGGCACGGTCTCCCAGGCGGTTCGCGTGCACACCCCGAGCGCGATCGCGCAGAAGGCGTCGCACCGTTCACCACATACGCCTCCACCGAACGGACCGGCCACGGCGCAGTAGCCTGCGGGGTCGGTGCGCGCCACGTTTCCGGCGTACGAGGTTCGGCACGCGACGCTGTTCCCGCTTCGCTCTCCCGTGGTCCCTCGGGGCAGCGTGTCGCAGACCGCGAGGCACTGCTCGACGCTCGTGTACTGCGCGTAGGGACCCGTGCAGGAGTCGGTCACCTTCGTGCAGTAGGCGAGGCAGTCGGCCCCGCTGGGCGCGCCGTCGATGGGAGGGGGTGGGACGTTCGGGCGGTCGTCGGCCGTGACGCTGCCGTCGGGCACCTGCCCCCCGCCGTTCGAATCACGGGGATCGGGGGTGGGGTTCCGTGCGTCGGCGCACGCGGCGGCCACGAGGGCCGAAGCGAGCGTGAGGCCCACGCACGAGCGGACACGAAGCGAAGGAAAGCGAAAAAAAGCCACGAGACTCTCCTATCGTACGGGAGCGGATGACCGAGCGCCACGACCCTTCGCGCAGGGCCGCACGATTCGTCCATGTTCTACGGGGGCCTCGAGTCGCGACGATGGTCGACCGCGCGCCGCGTCGCCGCGCGCCGCGGGAAATTCCTCGGTCCGCGGCTTGCCGATTCGGCCGCCCGGCACGGAACGCCCCCTCGCCGGAAAAACCCTGTTGCTCCGCCGAAGGGAATCCGTGTTAAAAACGGAAAACCGTGGAAAACACCATCGTCGCCAAGGGGCGCCTGGAAGTCCGGGGCGGCACACTGACGGTCAAGAAGGGCGTAGGCAACAAGCCTCACCTCGAAATCGGGCCGGAAATTACCGTGATCGGCCGCAACGAGGCGTGTGATCTCGTGCTCGACGACAAGCGCGTCAGCGCCGTGCACGTCGAGCTCGTGGCCACCGAGCGAGGGGTCCGCGTGCGCGACCTCGGCTCGCGGAACGGCACGTTCCTCGGGGATACGCGCATCGGCGAGGTCTACCTCCTCAAGCCGACGCTCTTCACCGTGGGTGAGTCGCTCCTCGAGTTCTCCCCGACGGGCCCCGAGACGGTCGACATCCCCGACGTCGCCGGCTTCGGTCCGCTCGTCGGCTCGAGCGCCGGGATGCGCGCCGTGTTCGAGCGTTGCCGCAAGGCCGCTCCCACCGAGCTCACCGTGCTCATCCTGGGCGAGACGGGCTGTGGCAAGGAGCTCGTCGCCCAGGCGATCCACCAGGCCTCGAACCGCGCGAACAAACCCTTCGTGGTCGTCGACTGCGGCGCCATCCCGCCGTCTCTCGCCGAGTCGGCCCTGTTCGGCCACGAGCGCGGCAGCTTCACTGGCGCGGTCGACAAACGCGTGTCTCCGTTCGTCGAGGCCGACGGCGGCACCATCTTCCTCGACGAGCTCGGCGAGCTCCCGGTCGACGTGCAGCCGAAGCTCCTCCGCGCGCTCGCCGAGCAGCGCATCAAGAGCGTCGGCTCGAACAACTACCGCCCCGTGAACGTCCGGGTCATCGCCGCGACCCGCCGAGATCTCGTGCGCGAGGTCAACGCCGGCACGTTCCGGAGCGACTTGTACTTCCGTGTCGCGCAGCTCCGCGTCGAGCTGCCGCCGCTCCGCGAGCGCCTCGAGGACATCCCGGCCCTCGTCCGCAAGATGATGACCGACATCGGCGACAAGGACGCGTACGGGCGCATCACCAGCGACTCGCTCGAGCGCCTCATGCGCCACGACTGGCCGGGCAACGTCCGCGAGCTCCGCAACGTCGTGTCCGTCGCGCTCGCGTTCGGTCGTGAAGGGCCGCTCGACCTCGCCCAGCACCTCGCGCCGCTCGTCGCCTCGAGCGACTCGACGCCCACCCGGGGGCGCACCTTCCAAGACGCGAAACGCGACGTGCTCGCCCGCTTCGAGCGCGAGTACTTCACGGCGCTCTACGCCGAGTGCAGCGGCAACGTGAGCGAGATCGGCCGCAGGGCCGCGATGGAGCGAGCGCACGTGCGCGGCTACCTCCGCCGTCACGGCATCGGCGACCCCAAAGCCAACGGCTGATTCCTAAGCAAAATCGGCAGGTTGGCCGGGGTCTTCGTGGCGCCCGCGGGCGCGGCTCGACCGCGTCGACGCCCGGGCCCAAAAGGAGCTACGCTCGGGATCTCCGATGGTGGCGAAGACGAGCCCGGTTCCTCGCGCTCCGCGGCTCCCCTCCCTCTCGAAGTACGAGGTGCTGGGGGAGCTCGGACACGGCGGCATGGCCACGGTTTACCGTGCCCACGATCGGCGCCTCGGGCGTGACGTCGCGGTCAAGCTCCTCCACGCCCACCTCCGCGACTCGTCCGAGGTCGCGGCGCGGTTCTCGACGGAGGCGCGCGCCGTCGCGAAGCTCCGCCACCCGAACATCGTCGAGGTCTACGACGTCTCCGGCGACGACGACGACGAGCAGTTCCTCGTGGTCGAGCTCGTACGGGGCCCGAGCCTGCGCAGGCTGCTCGCCGACCGGGGGGCGCTCCCGCCCGAGGTGGGCGTCGCCATCGTGCTCGACGTGCTCGCGGCGCTCGCGAGCGCTCACGACTCGGGCGTGGTTCACCGCGACGTGAAGCCCGAGAACGTCCTCATCGAGCACCGCCCAGCGCCGCGCGAGGGCGCGGGCTCGGAGCGTGACTCGGGAGATCTCTCGGGGGGGCGGGTACGTGTAAAGCTCACCGACTTCGGGATCGCGAAGCTGCTCGACGCGCAGGGGGTCACCTCGACCGGCCAGGTGCTCGGGAGCCCGGCGCACATGGCGCCCGAGCAGATCGAGGGGGTCGAGGTCGACGAGCGCGCCGACGTGTTCGGCGCCGGCGTGCTGCTCTACGAGTGCATCGTGGGGCACTTGCCGTTCGAGGGGCAGAACCCCGCTCAGGTGCTCCGACGGGTGCTCGAGGGGATCTACGGCGCGGCCGAGCAAGAGCGCCCCGTGGTCGGGGCCGTGCTCTCGCGCATCTGCGATCGGGCGCTCGCGAGGGAGCCCGAAGGGCGATACGCGAGCGTGCGGGCCATGCACGAGGTGCTGTCGGCGGAGCTCGAGCGCCTCGGGATCACCGACCCGCGCGCCGAGGTCGAAGCGTACCTCGACGACCCCGAAGGGTACGAGGTCGCCCACGCCTCACGCATGGTCGAGCGGCTCCGCGCCCTGGGAGACGCCGCGCGTGCCCGCGGAGATGCCCTGGCTTCGGCGGCCGACTACAACCGCGCGCTCGCCTTCGCGCCGCACGACGCGAAGCTCCTGCGGCTCGTCACGGGGCTCCGGCGTTCGGGGGAGCGTAGGGCGCTCGCCCTGCGGATCCTCCCGATGGTGCTCGTGAGTGTGTGTGTGTGTGGTGCGTCGTTCGGGCTCACGCGGGCGCTTCGCGCTCGACGTACGGAGGTCCCGGTGGTGCCCACCACGGCCTCCGTGGCGCCGAGCATCGTCGCCGAGGTCCCCAGTGCTCCGCCCGTTCGTGAGGTCGCTTCGGTGACGCGCCCCCCCGCGCGTCCGACCGTCGTTCTCCCGAAGCCCTCGGCGGCCCCGAAGGTGCGGCAGCTCGGCTTCGCGAGCGTGGTCCCGGCGCAGGGGGTGCTCGTGTCGATCGACGGGACGCCCGCCGGGGACGTGTCGACCGATCGGCAGATCCCGATCGACGACAAGCCCCACGAGCTCGTCTTCTCGTGCCGCTCGAACCTCTGCGTTCCGGACAAGCGCGTCGTTTCCGGCGGCGATGTCCCGGTCCGCCTCGAGGTGGCCCTACGCATCCGAGACGCGCAGGTCCTCGTCGAAGGCAGGCCCGACCACTCGTACGGCATCGACAAGCGCCCCGGCACCATCTTTCGGGCCGGCTCCACGGTCAACGTGCCGATGCCCATCGGCGGCCCCGGCTTCGAGGATGCGTACGTCGTCGAGCTCGAGAGCCAGCGCAAGGTGAGGGTACAGCTGAAAGGCGGCTCCCTCGCCCGCGCCGTCTTTCCCGCCGAGTGACGGTCGGGGCCCGTGCCCTCCACTTCGGCGGTCCCGGTGGGGCGAAACGTGCGATTCTCTTCGCCATCGTGACCTCGGGGAAACGACTCTCGAGCCTCGTGCGAAGAGGCGGCCTTGCAGGTGCCCTTGCGCTCGTCGTCGTCATGACCTGCGCCCGGGCGATGGCCGACGTGCAGTCCGAGCTCGAGAAGGGGAGGGCCGCCTACGTCGCAAAAAACTACGCCGAGGCCGAGCCCCACTTCCGTCGGGCCCTCGAGGCCCCCGAGGGGCGCGACACTGCGCAGACCTCCCTCGCGCGCATGTACCTCGGGGCCATCGCGGTCGCCGAAAAACGCCGCGACGACGCCTCGAAGGCGTTCGAAACGCTCCTCCTCGACGACCAGCTCTACGAGCCCGACCCGCTCACGTTCCCGACCGACGTCATCAACCTCTTCATCGACACACGCGCCCAGCTGCGCGCCAAGCTGAACGCCGCGGCCGCCGAGCGCGCCAAAGTCGAGGCCGAGCGCAAGGCTCGTGAGGAGGCCGATCGCCGGGCGCGGGAGGCGTGGTTGCTGAAGGTCCAGGAGCTCGCGACCGAGGAGCGCACGACGGTGCGAAATTCGCGGTTTTTGGCCCTCGTGCCCATGGGGGTGGGGCAGTTCCAGAACGGTCAAGGGGCGCTCGGTACGGCGTTCCTCGCGCTCGAGGGCACGCTGGTCCTCGGCACCATGGTGACGCTGCCCGTCTACCTCTCGGCGCAGGCGAGCGCGGCCGACGAGTTCGCGCGAGGTGACCCGGACCGTGTGGCGCAGGCCTACAAAGATCGCGCTCGCGCGATCCGGGCGGTGAACCTCTCGCTCGCCGGTGGGCTCGTGCTCACGGCGCTCGTGGGCATCGCGCAGGCCGAGTGGGCCTACGTTCCGGAGCGCGTCGAGGTGAAACGAAGACCGCTCCCGCCCGTCCCGACGGGACCGAAGAGCGCGTCCTTCTCGCCGACGTTCCACCCCGTCGAGGGGGGGGCGGCCTTCGGCCTCGTCGGGCGCTTCTGAACGCGCTGGCTTTGGTGTGTAACGTGTCGAAACGATTGAATTATTGTGTGGGGCAAGTCGCCACCCACGACTCCCCACACGGCTTCAGCGGGCGTCCGTTGTCGATGACGGCTCCGAGCAGCGCCGGGGTCGACGTGAACCGAACGGAGAACGACGCCGCGTCGCACGGGGTGTCGCGGCCGTCGAGCGTCGGATCGGTGGCCAGGTCGAGGGCCTGGCAGAAGCGGTCGCGTACGTTCTTGAAGACGGCGTCCTCTCCGCACAGATAGGAAGACGGCGCGATGGGGTTCGGCACGCTCTCGAGCGAGGTGAGCATCTCGCGCGCGTTCGTCCGGCCCGAGATCGTGCCGCGGTCGCACTCGAACGTGTCGCCGCTCTTCACGATGTGGGCGAGCAGCGTTCCCCCGATGATGGGCACGGTGTACGGCCCGACGCGGATGCTGTTCGAGAGGGTCGCGACCACGGTGAAGTCTCGGACGTAGGCTCGGGTGTCGACGATGTTCGGGAGGTACGGCGTGCCCCCGAGCAGCGACTTGGCGTCGACCGTCCAGCGGTCGTTTCCGTCGAACTGAGGCGTGGTGCGCCCCGCGTCGGCGCCGGCGTCGCCCGAGACGTCGAGGCCGAAGCTGTTGAACACGGCGACCTCGACCTCGTCGTCGTTCGCGAGGCCGTTGTAGTTCTTGATGCGCACGGTCAGGCCGTACTGCCCCCGCGCGATGCGGGCGGAGACCGAGTTGTCCTTGCCGAGCACGGACACGAGCGAAATGAAGAACGCTCCCGCGGAGTTGTCGACGCCGGACGGAAAGTCGCACACGCCCGCGCCGAGCAAGGGCTTGCACGAGCGTGTCCCGGGGCACGTGCAGGTCGAGTCGAGATCGAGGCCCTCTCCGGTGGGCTTCTGAGGATCGTCCACCGCACCGAACTCGAACGTCCGGATGGCGTTGATCACGACGAGATCGCCGCCGAGGGGGCCTGTCGGGCGCGTGGGGGGGCGCGCGCTCGTGCACGTGGTGCTCGCGTCGGGCGCGTCGGGCAGGTCGGCGTCGGCGAGCCTCGCGTCGTTCTCGGCGGTGGCGTCCTGGGGCGCGGCGTCTCCCCCCGAGTACCCGTCGAGCGGGTTCAGGAGCGAGCACGCGCCGGCGAGACCGAGACCGGCGAGGCCGACGAGAGTCCGAGGGAGGGCGCGCATCGATCTCCCATCGTACGGTGAAGGGCGGCGCGGCGAAAGGCTCTCTCCGAGCTCAGCCGGCGTCCGTGGTCTCGCAGTCTCGCAGTCTCCTACAGCGCCCTCCGCACGAAGATGTCCTCGAGGGTCTCGCGCTTCGGGACGACGCTCTCGACCCGCGCCCCCGCGTCGAGGGCGGCCTTCAGCACACCCCGGACCTTCTCGTCGCCGTCGGCCTCGAGGGCCCACGATTTTCCGAGGGATCGAGGCGAAAACCCTTGCTCCTTGAGCGCGTCGAGGAGGGCGTCGCTCGCGTCCCCGAGGGTGACCTCCGAGACGTGCCCACCCTGGCCGACGAGCTCGCTCATCGTGCCCGACACGATGACCTCTCCCTTCTTGAGGATGGTCACCCTGTCGCAGAGCATCTCGACGTCGCTGAGGATGTGGCTCGAGAAGATGACCGTCCGACCGTTCCTCTGCTCGTCGACGATGAGGTCGCGGACCTCCTTGCGCCCCACCGGGTCCAGGCCGCTCATGGGCTCGTCGAGGAGGAGCATCTCGGGGTCGTGCACGAGGGCGGCCGCGAAGCCCACGCGTTGGAGCATGCCCTTCGAGAGCGCGCGGACCGGCCGGTCGATCGCGTAGAGCACCCCGACGCGATCGAGCACCTCGGGCACCCGCGTCGCGAGGACCTTGCCGGGGACGTCGTTCAGGCGGCCGGCGAGGGTGACGAACTCACGAGGCGTCAAGTACGGGTAAACATAAGGGTTTTCGGGGAGGAAACCCACGCGCCCCATCGCCTCGGGCGACGGGACGGGGAGCCCCAGCAGCGAGGCCTTCCCTCCCGTCGGGTGGATGAGGCCCGTGAGCATCTTGATGGTCGTCGTTTTGCCGGCGCCGTTCGGGCCGAGAAAGCCGAAGATTTCGCCTCGACGCACCTCGAAAGAGACCTTTCGAACCGCGTGAACCTCTTTGCCGGAGAACGGCTTCTTGAACGTCTTCGAGAGCTCGACGACCGAGAGAACGACGGGGCTTTGGCTCATCGTGCGGACCCGAGCTTACGGCAAGGGAGACCGTTTCTCGAAGGGCTTCGTTCGGTGCGCCGTGCCTCGCGAAAATCTCGCGCGTGCGCGAGGGGTGCTCGCCTCTGTGAAAGGCACGAGACCGTGCTATGGGGGCGCCATGGCGAGCCGTGGGCGGATCCTCATCGTGGACGACGAAGCGAATGCAAGGGCGGCGCTCAGCGAGATCCTTCACGACGAGGGGTACGTGACCGAGACCGCGGCCGACGGGTTCAAGGCCCTCGGCAAGCTCGAGGACTTCCAGCCCGACGTGATCCTGACCGATCTGAAGATGCCCGGCCTCGATGGCCTCGCCTTCATGGAAAAGGCACGCGCCGCGTCGCCGCTCACGGTGTTCGTGGTCATGACCGCGTTCGGCACCATCTCGAGCGCCGTGTCCGCCATCAAGCTCGGCGCCGAAAACTACCTGACGAAGCCGCTCGACTACGAGGCCCTCTCCGCCGTGGTCGAGCGCGCCATGGAGAAGGCGCGGCTCCTCGAGGAGACGTCGCGTCTCCGGGATCGCCTCCGCGAGCGCAACGCCTTCGGGCACATCGTCTCCGCCGACCCGAAGACCCAGGCCGTGCTCGATCTGGTCTCCCAGGTCGGCCCCAGCAAGGCGAGCGTGCTCATCACCGGCGAGAGCGGCACCGGCAAGGAGCTCATCGCCGAGGCCGTCTGCGCCGCGAGCCCGCGGGCGGACAAGCCTTTCGTCCGTCTCCACTGCGCGGCCCTCTCGGAGTCGCTGCTCGAGAGCGAGCTGTTCGGCCACGAGCGCGGCGCGTTCACGGGCGCGTTCGGGCGGCGCGAAGGGCGCTTCAAACAAGCCGACGGCGGCACGCTCTTCCTCGACGAGATCGGCGAGATCTCGCCGAGCACCCAGGTGAAGCTCTTGCGCGTGCTGCAAGAGAAGTCGTTCGAGCGCGTCGGCGGCAACGAGACCTTGAAGGTCGACGTGCGCGTCATCGCCGCCACGAACCGCGATCTCTTGGCCGCCTCGAAGGCCGGCACGTTCCGCGAGGACCTCTTCTACCGGCTCAACGTCATCGCCATCGACCTGCCGCCCCTCCGGTCGCGCCCCGCCGACATCCCCGCGCTCGCGAGCTTCTTTCTCGGCAAGTACGCGCGCGAGAACGGCCGCCCCATCGACGGCTTCTCGGACGAGGCCCGCGAGATCCTCGTGAAGTACGAGTGGCCCGGGAACGTGCGGGAGCTCGAGAACGCGGTCGAGCGCGCCGTCGTCCTGTGCGATGGCCCGCGCATCGAGAAGCGTCACCTGCCGGTGCAGATCGTCCCCCGCGAGGTCCGCGGCGGTCCGCCCGAGATCCCCGGCTCCACGATCGCCGACCTCGAGCGCTACGCCATCTTGCAGACGCTCGAAGCGTGTGGCGGGTCTACCTCCAAGGCCGCGCTGGTGCTGGGGATTTCGCCGCGCAAGATCCAGTACAAGCTGCACGAGTACTCGGGCGGCCCGGCGCCCTCGTCGCGCAGCTGACCCACGACGCGTCGGGCGGCCCGGCGCCGGGCGCGAAGGGGAAAGGGGTGGGGTGGTCCTTTCACTTTCCCCCTGGCAGAGGTCCCGTGTAGGCTTCGCCCCGCTCGGAGGGGCACGCGACCCCTCGCGCTCGCTCGACCGAACGACCGAAAACTTTTCCGTTTTTTGCTTACGGAGACGGTGCGAAGCCACCGTGGAAACGATGAAGGGACGAATGAAGACCAAAGCCTTCTGGGTTCTCTCGATCCTCTCGGCCCAGGCGGCCTTCGTCGGGACGGCGGCGGCCCAGCCCGCGGGCATCTCGCTCGGCGGCGGCGCGTCGGCGGGTCCGTCAGGGGTCTCGGGTGGCGCGTCGGGCGAAGCGAACGGCGGTCCCGCGGGCGCTCCCAAGCCCGACGACGAGTGGGCCGATCGCGATCGGAAGCTCGGCGAGTCGCCCACGCTCGTCGGCGGCGTCGGTCTCCTCCACATGCCCTTCGCGCAGGGTGGGGCCCCCGGCCAGTTCCGCGTCGCCTTCACGGCCGAGACGTTCTCGGCGGACTTCCTGTGCACGTCCGAGCAGACGTGCCGAAACCCCCGGGGCGGCGCGCGCCTCTCTTCGGCGGGCCTCACGCACATCGGCGGCACGCTCGCCCTCGACGTGCAGATCTTGAAGTGGCTCGAGGCCTACGGCTCGACCGGCGGGTACGCGAACTCGAGCGACCAGAACCGGCCGTCCCTCATCCAGGTGCTCGGGGACTCGCAGCTCGGCTTGAAGGCCCACATGCCGGTCAATAAGTTCCTTCACGTCGGCTTCGCGCCGGAGCTCTGGCTCGTGAACGGGACGGGCTCGGTGGGGCTCCTCGGCGGGGGCACGAGCGCCAAGTTCCGCGGTCTCGCGACGGCCGACCTCCGCGATCTCAAGAAGCCGCTCCCGGTGCGTGTCGGTACGACGCTCACCTACTCGATCGACAACACCGGCGAGACGCTCGGCGACATCGAGGCGACGCGCCGAGAGCCGGTGACGCGCATCGAGCGCTTCGGCCTCCGCGTGAACCGCGTCGATCACTTCGACATCAACATCGGCGCCGAGGCGTTCGTCCTCAAAGAGAAGCTCCGCCCGTTCATCGAGTACGGCATCCAGATCCCGATCAACCGCCAGGGCTACGCGTGCCGGCTCAATAACCCGAGCGCCGACAAGTGCCTCGCGAACGACCCGGTCGCGCCGAGCAAGCTCACCCTCGGTGCGCGCGCGATGCCCTGGAAGAACGGCTTCGCCCTCACGGCGGCGTTCGACATCGGCGTGACCGGCACCTCGAATTTCATCGAGGAGATGTCGCCGGTGGCCCCGTGGACGTTCTACCTCGGCGCCGGCTGGGCCTTCGACACGAAGGATCGCCCCCCGGTCGAGACGGTTCGTCTGGTGGAAAAGCCCGTCGAGGTGAAGGCCAAGGGCGCGCTCGTCTCGGGGCTCGTGCACGAGGCCGACAAGACCGAAGGCATCGCGAACGCCATCGTCGCGTGGGACGAGCACCCTCAATGGACCTCGCTCGCGACCGGCGCCGACGGCCGCTTCACCACCCACGAGCTCGAGCCCGGCACCTACACGTTCTCGGTCAAGGCCGAGGGGTACAAACCAGGGAGCTGCAAGGTCACCTTGCCGGCGGGCGCGGCTCCGGCGGCGGCCCCGATCCAGGTCGATTGCCCCGTGCAGGCCTTGCCTCGTGTCGGCGCGGTCGTCGGCCGCGTCAAGGACGAGAGCGGCGCGGTGCGTGGCGCGGTCGTCAAGCTCGTGGACGCGCAGAAGCGCACCTTCTCGGGCAACGGCGACGACGCGGGCGCCTTCCGCTTCAGTGAGGTCGGGCCCGGCACGGCGCAGGTCACCGTCGACGCCGAGGGCTACCTCTCGTACGTGGGCACGGTCGACGTGAAGGCGAGGCAGGACAACCCCGCCGACATCGTGATGCAGAAGCGCCCCAAGAACGCCCTCGTTCAGGTCGGCAAGAACGAAATCACGATCAAGAACCAGATCCAGTTCGCGCTCGACTCGGCGCAGATCCTCCCCGCGTCGACGGCCCTCCTCACCGAGATCGCCGACGTGTTCTTGCACAACCCGCAGATCAAGCGCGTCGAGATCCAGGGCCACACGGACAACTCCGGCACGGCCGACCACAACAAGCAGCTCAGCGAGGATCGCGCGAACGCGGTCGTCGCGTGGCTCACCTCGCACGGCGTCGACGGTGGCCGGCTCGTGGCCCGTGGGTACGGGCAGTCGAAGCCCCTCGTGCCGAACGTGACGGCGGCGAACCGCGCGCGCAATCGCCGCGTCCAGTTCATCATCGTCGATCAAGACGCGGCGGCGCCGGCTCCGGCGAAGGGCGACAAGCCCGCGGCGAAGGGCGACAAGCCCGCGGCGAAGAAGCCCGACATCAAATAGCCACCGACGCGATCGGTCTCCACGCAAAGGGCTCGTGTTCCGCCGGGGACGCGGGCCCTTTCTGCTTCGCCTCGGCGCGCTCCGTGGGGGAAGGGGACCGCTCGACGCCCGTTCACGCCTGCCTCCCGTTCACCTTCGAGCCCCACGAGCGAAATAAGTGTCCGAAATGTCCCGAGAATTTGGGTGCATGTTGCCCCGGAAGAAGCTCGGGCTTGCAGGTTCGAAGTTCCGGCGCTAGAAGTCGACTCCCATTTGGTGGCTGTTCCGAGCGGACCCCAATTCCGGGCCCGCCTTTTTTTTGTCTCGCGCATGACCCTCGCCGAAAAGACCACGAAACCTGCCTCCTCGCTGCCCGACCTCGCCCCCGTGCGTGCGCGCATCGAGCCGCTCGCGGCCGCGAACGGCGCGGAGCTCGTGGCGATCGAGTGGACGACCGAGGGGCGAGGCTTCGTCTTGAGGGTGTCGGTCGACAAGGCCGGCAGCGCGGCGAAAAAAGCCCAGACGGAAGAGTCGGCGGTCGATCTCGAGGTGTGCGCCACCTTGTCGCGCGAGATCTCGCGCTCGTTCGACGAAAACGATCCGTTCCCCACCCACGCGAGGTACGCGCTCGAGGTCGGCTCCCCCGGCGTCGAGCGCGTGCTCCGAACCGAGGCCGACTACGACCGCTTCGCCGGCAAGAAGGCGAAGGTTCGTCTCACGAGCGCGATCGGCGGCCAAAAAGTGCTCGAAGGCACGATCGTTGGCCTCACGGGCGGCGTCGTCACCTTCGACCTCGGGGGCTCCACCGTCCCCGTTCCCTTCGCGCAGATCGCCTCGGGCCGCCTCGTCTTCGAGATGACCCAGGGCCAAAAGAATCGCCCGAACCCCGGCAAAAAGACCCGAAAGTAACCGCTCCGCCCTTCGTGCGCGCGAGCGCCTACCCAGGAACTGACCATGGCGACGACCCAACAGCAGAACAACACCGGCGAGCCCAACCTGCTCCAAGCGATCGACATGGTCGCGCGCGACAAGGGCATCGACAAAGCGCGCCTCGTGAAGACGGTCGAAGAGGCCATCTTGAAGGCCGCCCAGAGCGTGTTCGGTCCGACCCGCGAGCTCGAGGCGCGCTTCAACGAAGAGACCGGCCAGGTCGATCTCTTCCAGTACATGACCGTGGTCGACGATCCGTCGGACGACGAGCGCGAGATCGCCCTCGAGGACGCGCAGGCCGCCGGCCTCGACGCGGAGCTCGGCGAAGAGCTCGGCTTCCAGATCTTCTGGCACCCGTCGGACGCGAAGAAGGCCGCCCAGCAAGACAAGGACTTCGGCGACATCCTCATGGTGAAGCAGGCGCGCTCCACCTTCGGGCGCATCGCCGCGCAAACCGCGAAGCAGGTGCTCATCCAGCGCGTCCGCGACGAAGAGCGCGACCTCATCTACAACGAGTTCAAGGACAAGAAGGGCGAGCTCATCAAGGGCGTCGTCCGCCGCTTCGAGAAGGGGCAGAACCTCATCGTCGACCTCGGTCGCACGGAGGGCATCCTCCCGTTCCGCGAGCAGACGCCCCGCGAGTCGTACCGCCCGGGTGATCGCATCGTCGCCCTCCTCAAGGACATCGACCGCGAAGCGCGCGGCCCGCAGATCATCCTGTCGCGCGCCGACGCGAAGCTCGTCGAGAAGCTCTTCGAGTCGGAAGTTCCCGAAATCTATGAGGGAATCGTTCGTGTAGTGGCGTGTGCGCGCGAGGCTGGGGCCCGCTCGAAGATCGCCGTCGCGAGCCGCGACTCGGACGTCGATCCGGTGGGCGCGTGCGTGGGCATGAAGGGCTCGCGCGTGCAGGCCGTCGTGCAAGAGCTCCGCGGCGAGAAGATCGACATCGTGCCCTACGACCGCGACCCCGCGCGCTTCGTGTGCGCCGCCATCCAGCCCGCCGAGGTGCTCAAGGTCATCGTGGACGAGGCCGACAAGCGCATGGAGCTCGTCGTCCCCGACGAGAAGCTCTCGCTCGCGATCGGCCGCAAAGGTCAGAACGTGCGCCTCGCCGCGCAGCTCACGGCCTGGAAGCTCGACATCATCAGCGACTCCAAGTTCAAGCAGATGGAAGAAGAGGCGATCGCCGCTCTCCAGAGGCTCGACGGGGTCGGCGACGCGGTGGCCCGCAACATGTACCGCCAGGGCTTCCGCGCCCTCGAAGAGATCGTCGAGGCGTCCGACGAGGAGCTCACGGCGATCCCGGGCATCGGCACGAAAGAGGCCGCCGAGGCGATCCGTACGTCGGCCGAGAAGACGATGGAGCGCCTCCGCCAA
The DNA here is from genome assembly GCA_016712525.1 of Myxococcales bacterium. Taxonomy (NCBI): domain Bacteria; kingdom Pseudomonadati; phylum Myxococcota; class Myxococcia; order Myxococcales; species Myxococcales bacterium. Next base: position 1,789,712 of record JADJQX010000007.1, on the reverse strand, counting down.
GAGCGCATCAGCGCGGTCGCTTCGCGCACCGAGCCGCTCACCGAGCGCGATCGCCTGCTCTTCCTCCACGGCGTCGGCGAGCGCACCGTGACCCTCCTCGAAGAGGCGGGTTACCGGAGCATCGAGGACGTGCTCCGCGAGGACGAGGACAAGCTCGCCATCAAGACGGGCCTCGGAATCAAGAAGGCCCGAGCGCTCAAGCTCGGGGCCGAGTCGTTCCTCGCGAACGAGTGGCACGAGATCTCGCAGGCGCTGAAGGCGGCGCTCGCGCAACACCAAGGATGAGGAAGACACGTTGGGTGCCCCGAAACGAGACATGAACCCGTCCGAACGCCCGGAGCTCCCCGGGCCCGTGCGCACGTGCGCGGGCTGCGGTCAGGAGTCCCCGAAGGGCTCGGGCGAGCTCGTGCGCCTGGTTCGGGGCCCCGAGGTCGCGGGCCGCACCGAGGTCGCGTTCGACCTGTCGGGCACCACCTTCGGCCGCGGTGCCTACGTGCACCCCTCGCTGGGGTGCCTCGAGAGGGCCGCGAAATCGGGCTTCTCCAAGGCCTTCAAGACGAAGGTCACGACCGACGTTGCTTCGTTGTCACGCGCCTTCCAAGAGGCTGCCACGCGAAGGGTGGAAGGGCTTCTCGTCTCGGCGAAGCGACTCCGTGCCGTCGCGCTCGGGACGGACGCCACCTTCGCAGCCCTCCGGGACGGCGCCCCGTGCGTGGTGGTGGCGACGGATGCAAAAAGCGTGGTAGAGCGGCGCGAGCTTGCGGACGCGATTACGAGAGGTTTGGCGGTGAGCTTCGGGACGAAGGGCACGATGGGTGCGCTTTTCGATCGTGACGAGGTGGCGCTCTTGGCCATCCTTCACGTCGGTCTGGCGGACGAGATCAAACGGACGTGCAGAGCCGCGACGGCGATGACCGGTTCGGGGAGCAAAGCAGTATGGGTGTCGTCGGAGGGTCGATGAGTAAGGTGCGGGTTTACGAAGTCGCGAAGCAGCTGAACCTCGACCCCAAAGTGGCCGTGTCGCTGCTCCAGTCGCTCGGCGTGTCGGACGTGCGCAATCACATGAGCTCGGTGGACGTCGACACGGTGGAACGTGTCAAACGTCACCTCGAGAAGCAGAAGACGCACAACATGGTGGAGGAGCGCATCCGTCCCACCGTGGTGAAGCGTCGCGCGGTGGCGAAGTCCCCCGACGCGCCTCCGAGCGGGCCCTTGCCGCCGGCTCCTCTGTCTTCCCCCGAAGTGAACGACGTCGCGTCCCGCCGGGATCTCGCGGCGCTCGCGGGCGACGACGGTCCCGAGCCGCCGCAGGTCATCTTCGAGGCGCCCCCCGCGAAGGCGAGCGCGCCGGCGTTGCCGATCGAGCGGAAGAGCACGCGCGAGCTGCTCGTCGAAGCGCCCGAGCGGAAGAGCACACGAAAGCTGCCCGAGGAGCGCAAGAGCGCTGCCAAGCTCGAGGCGCCGAAGAGCAGCCGCAAGCTGCCCGTGTCGGAGCCCGCGCTGCCGGTCGAAGAGCCCGTCGAGGTGAAGGCCCCGACGCCGCCCCCCGCTGCCCCCTCGGTGCGCGAGGTCGTCGCGGTCGCGCCGCCGGTCGAGGTGGAGCCCCCTCCGCCGCCGCCCGTCGAGCCGCCTCCTCCGGCTCCCCCCGTCGTCGCGGCTCCGGTCGAGGCCGCGCCCGAGGTGGTCGCCGCCCCGGTCGTCGCCGAGCCCGCCAAGGTCGAGATGCCCAAGCCCACACCCGCGCCCGTCGCGCCGTCGGAGCCGCCTCCGCCTCCGCCGCGTGTCAGCTCGCCTCCCAAGACGGGCATCGAGGTCTGGGCGGGTCGTCCGGGCGTGCCGATGCCCACGCCCGCCGGCGTCTCGCGCACCGGCATCGGCGGCGGCTCGGTCGGCACCATGGCCCGCAGGAGCGAGTTCAACCCGCGCGCCTCGGGCCCCACGGGCGGCATGCCGCAGCGTGGTGGTCTCCGCGGTGGTCCGCAGATGGGGCGCGGCGGTCCGATGGGCCGCGGCTTCCCGGGCGGAAAACGCGGCTTCGGCCCGCAAGTCCCCGGCCGCAAGCCGGCCGTCTCCACCCAGGAGATGAGCGCTCACAAGAAGGTCATTCGTATCGAGGAGAACATCACTCTCCAGAACATGGCCCAGAAGATGAGCCTCAAGGCCACCGAGCTCCTCGCGAAGCTCTGGTCGATGGGCATGCAGAACGTCCACATCAACACCACCCTCGACGCCGACACCGCGAAGATCCTCGCGTCGGAGTTCGCGTGGGAGGTCGAGGACGTCGCCGTCAGCGAGGACGACAGCATCGCCGCCGCGCGTGGCGAGGAGAAGGCCGAGGGCCAGATCGACGAGGACCTCGAGCCGCGGCCCCCGGTCGTCACGGTCATGGGCCACGTCGACCACGGAAAGACCAGTCTTCTCGATAAGATCCGCAAGGCGAACGTGGCCGGCGGCGAGGCGGGTGGTATCACGCAGCACATCGGCGCCTACAAGGTGCAGACGGCCAACGGGACCATCGTCTTCCTCGACACCCCGGGCCACGAGGCCTTCACGCAGATGCGCGCCCGCGGCGCCGGCGTGACCGACATCGTCGTCCTCGTGGTCGCGGCCGACGACGGCGTGATGCCTCAGACGAAAGAGGCCATCAACCACGCGAAGGCGGCGAAGGTGCCGATCATCGTCGCAGTCAACAAGATCGACAAGCCCGGCGCCGACCCGGAGCGCGTGAAGCGCGAGCTGTCCGACCTCGGCCTCATCCCCGAGGATTGGGGCGGCGACACCCTCTTCGCGCACGTCTCGGCCCTCACCGGCGCGGGCGTGAAAGAGCTGCTCGACACGCTCGCCCTCCAGGCCGAGGTGCTCGACCTCAAGGCCAACCCGAAGAAGCCGGCGAGCGGCACGGTCATCGAGGCCCTGCTCGATCGCGGCCGCGGCCCCGTGGCGCGTATCCTCGTCCAAGAGGGCACGCTCAAGGTCGGCGACTTCATCCTCGCGGGCGCCGGCTTCGGCAAGGTGCGCGCGATGACGAACGAGCACGGAAAGCCCGTGCACAACGCCGGTCCGTCGACCCCGGTCGAGATCCTCGGCCTCTCCGACGTCCCCGGCGCGGGCGACCCCGTCCACGCCGTCAAGGACGCGAAGAAGGCACAAGAGATCGCCGAGAGCCGCAAGGGCAAGATGGCGAAGAGCCTCATCCCGGCCTCGGCCAAGGTGTCGCTCGAGGAGCTCTCGCGGAGCCTCAAGGACTCCGACCTCCAAGAGCTCCGCATCATCATCAAGGGCGACGTGCAGGGCTCGGTCGAGGCCGTGGCCGACGCCTTCGCCAAGCTGTCGACCGAGCGGGTGAAGCTCAGCATCATCCACGCGGGCGTCGGCGCCATCACCGAAGGCGACGTGAACCTCGCCATCGCGGCCAAGGCGATCGTCATCGGCTTCAACGTACGCCCCGCCGGCAAGGCTCAGGCCCACGCCGACGAGAACAAGATCGAGATTCGCCTCTACTCGATCATCTACCAAGCGGTCGACGACGTGAAGAGCGCCATGGAAGGCCTCCTCCCGGCGATCATGGTCGAGAAGGCCGTCGGCAAGGCCGAGGTCCGCGCCGTCTTCAAGATTCGCGGGGTCATCGTGGCCGGCTCGTACGTCATCGATCGCCAGATCAAGCGCAACGCCATGGCGCGCCTCGTCCGCGGCGGCGAGCGGATCTGGGAGGGCAAGATCGCGGCGCTCAAACGCTTCAAGGAGGACGTCAAGGACGTCGCCGAGGGCTTCGAGTGCGGCATCAGCCTCGACGGCGTGAGCGACATCAAGGAGCTCGACATCATCGAGTGCTACGAGATCGAAGAAGTGAAGCAGAAGCTCTGATCCTCGGATCCGAGCTTCACCTGGGGTCGGCGGTCATGGTCTCTTTCGGGAGGCGGGCCGCCGTTTCCTATTTTGTTCGGTCTTTTCGATAGGATACGGGAGTCTTGACCGGTGGTGCGGGCCGCGCGACGAAGGGATGCGTGGGGCTGGTAAGGTGAGCGCATGCACGTCGGTGTCTCGCGGCTCACGTTCCACGTGCCGCACGCGCGGTCTCTCAAAGAAAAGAGGAGCGTCGTGCGAAAGCTCCGTGAGCGCATCCGCGCGCGCTTCGAGGTGTCGGTCGCCGAGGTCGACGCCCAAGACCTCCACCAACGCGTGGTGCTCGGCGTCGCGGTGGTGTCGGCCGATCACGACGTGTGCGAGCGCGTGCTCGGCGAGGTCGCGCGGTTCGCCGAGCTCGACGAAGTGGCCCAGCTCGTCGGCCGCGCGACCGAGCTCGTGCCGTTCGGGGACGACCTCTACGAGGACGACCCGCTCGGGCGATGAACGTTCGGCGTGGGCCCGGGGCAGGGAAGTGCTAAGGAGCGCGCATGGCCGGTGAAGTGAAGCGTGCGTCGCGTGTGGCCGAGGGTATCCGCGAGGAGCTGTCGCTCCTCTTGACCACGCGTGTGCGTGATCCACGCCTCTCCGGTGTGCTCGTCTCGCGGGTCGCCCTCACGGACGACCTCCGGAGCGCGCGTGTGTATTTTCGCCTCCTCGAGGGTGGCGACGGCGATCGCATCGAGGCCGCGAAGACGGGCCTCTCCAAAGCCGCAGGGCTCCTCCGCAAAGAGCTCGGCGCGAAGCTGAAGCTGCGGGTCGTCCCGGAGCTCCGTTTCACGTACGACGAGGGCCAAGAGGCACGCGACCGCATCGACGCGCTGCTCGAAGAGGTCCGCCGCGAGCGTAAGCCCGGCGAGTGACGAGCGCCGTCAGGCGGGCTCGCCGAGCCGGGTGCCCTCGCGCACGCCGCGGCCGCTCTGCCACTCGGCGCCACGTACCGGTTTTTTCCCTTCGAGCTGAACCCGCAAGAGCTCGATGGTGCCTTCGCCGCACGCGACGAGGACGCCCGACTTGTCGGCCACGATGACCTCGCCCGGAAGAGCCCCGGCTTTGCGTGCGTCGCTCATGCGCGTCTCGAGCACCTTGACGACCTTGCCGTCGGCGTAGGTGAACGCGCCGGGCCAAGGGGCCATGCCACGAACGTGGTTGTGGACCGCGAGCGCGGGCTTCGTGAAGTCGACGAGGCCGTCGCGCTTCGTGAGGAGGGGCGCGGCGCTGGCGCGCGCGTGGTCCTGCGGCTCGGGCACGTAGCCGCCCGCGACGACCTTCGGGAGGCCCTTGCGCACGGCGAGCGCCCCGAGGGCCGAGAGACGCTCCGAGAGCTCTCCCGCGGTCTCGTCGGGGCCGATGGGCGTGACGAGCTTTTCGAGCATGTCGCCCGTGTCCATGCCCTCGTCCATGTTCATCAGCGTGATGCCCGTCTCGGCCTCGCCGTTCACGACCGCCCACGTGATCGGGGCCGCCCCGCGGTACTTCGGGAGCAAGGACGCGTGCACGTTCACGCAGCCCTTCTTCGGGGTGCGCAGCACGTCACCGGGCAGGATTCTGCCGTACGCCACGACCAGCGCCACGTCGACGTCGCGCTCGGCGAGCCACGCCCGAAGCTCGCCGTTCCTCACCTTCGTCGGCTGGTACACCTCGAGCCCCAGAGCGAGCGCGCGCTCCTTCACGGGAGGCGCCGCGAGCACGTGCCCGCGCCCCTGAGGTTTGTCGGGCTGGCAGACCACCCCTTGAACCTCGGAGATCTCGGAGAGGGCCTCGAGGCACGGCACCGCGAACGCGGGTGTACCGAAGAACACCGAACGAAACGACATGCGGCCATACTACTCGAATAATGCGAGGCCGACCGGAGTTGACGAATCGCACACTCGTGCTAAATCGACGGTATGGCCTCCGCCAAGGGCGACTCGACGCACCGTGAGATCCTCCGAGAAGCGCTCGCGCTCGCGAGCGAGGTGGGGCTCGGCGCGATCTCGCTCGGCGCGCTGGCCGAGCGCGTGGGGATGTCGAAGAGCGGCCTCTTCGCGCACGTCGCGTCCCGCGAGAACCTCGAGGTCCTCGTCCTCGAAGAGGCGGTCTCGCGCTTCACGGATCTCGTCGTCGCCCCCGCGCTCAAGAAGCCGCGCGGCGAGCCACGGCTCCGGGCCCTCTTCGATCGCTGGCTCGCGTGGGGGAAGGCCGATTTCATGCCTGGCGGCTGCATCTTCTTCGCCGCCGCGGCCGAGCTCGACGACAAGCCCGGCCCCGCCAGGGATCGCTTGGTCGCCTCTCAACGGGACTGGCTCGAGGCGCTCGCCACCGCCACCAAGGTCTCCATCGCCGAGGGCCACTTCCTGAGCGACGTCGATCCCTATCAGGTCGCCCACGAGATCGCCCTGGGTTACGGCCATCACGCGCTCTCCCGCCTCTTCGTCGACCCGAGGACGGAGGCCCGCACGCGCCTCGCGTTCGAGCGGCTCGTCACGCACGCCCACGCCCCATCGCCGAAAGGATCGCCCCCATGACGCCCTCGTTGCGCCCGAAAAATAGCACGAACGTTCGTACGAAAACCTGGGGCCTCCGGTTGCTCCGCGCGGGGATCCGTGTCGCCTCGCGCGCGGCGACGCCGCTCGGTACCCGGGTGGCGCTCGAGCTCTTCCTGCGCCCTCGCAGGTTCCCGCGCCCGGCGTGGGAGTCGAGGCTCCTCGCCCACGCGGACGTGCGCACGGTTCCGTGGCACGGCCGCGCGATGCCGGTGTGGTCGTGGGGGGAGGGGCCGCAGGTGTTGCTCGTGCACGGCTGGGAGGGGAGGGGCTCGCAGCTCGGCGCGTTCGTGGAGCCGCTCGTCGAGGCTGGATTTCGCGTGGTGACGTTCGATGCGCCCGGTCACGGAGACGGGCCCGGCGCGCGGTCGTCCATCCCCGAGGTGGCGGACGCGATCCTCACCGTGCGCGACGCCGTGGGCTCCCTCCACGCCGCGGTCGCGCACTCGATGGGCGCCGTCGGGCTCTTGCTCGCGCAAGCGAGGCGCCCTGGTCTCGCGACGCGGCAGGTGGCGATCGCGGCGCCGACCCACCTCGGCGCGGCGTTCGACACGTTCGCCGAGGCCCTCGATTTGCCATCGAACGTTCGTGCGGCTTTGCCCCACGCGGTCGAGGACAGGTTCGCCCTCCGCCTCGAGGAGCTCGAGCTCCGGACGCTCGCGGCGCGGGTCTCGTCGCCGACGATGGTCGTGCACGATCGGGACGACCGGGACGTGCCCTTCGCGAGCGGCGAGCGCCTGTCGCGTGCGTTCGACGGGGCCCGCCTGCTCGCGACGACGGGCCTCGGCCACAGGAGAGTCCTGCGTTCGCCGGAGGTCATCGACGCGGTGAGGGTCTTCGTCGAAGAAGGTGCCGGTCCGCTGTCTCCGGGGCGCCCCCTCGCCGATGGTCTCTTTCGCGATCTCCGGGACCGCGAGTCGCGCTTCGCGTGACCGCCGACGGGGAGGGTCGTCCGCCTCCGCCAGGTTTGCTATGGATCGCAGCCATGGTGCGTAGGACCTTCGGCAGCTCCGTCGTCACGACGCTCGTCGCGTTCGTCGCGCTCGTCTCGGCGCTCGGGTGCGGAGGGCGCGCGAGCAAACAAGAGTGCGAGCAGATGCTCGACAAATACCTCGACATGGTGATGGCCGAGGAGCCCGAGCTCGACAAGCTCCCCCCCGATCAGAAGAAGGTCGCGCGCGACATGAAGCGCGCCGTCCGCAAGGCCGAGCCCTCGTACCAGAAGGTATTTTCGCAGTGCGAGGCCGAGATCACGAAGAAGGAGTACCGCTGCGCGATGGCGGCGCCGAACCCCAACGTGTGGGAGTCCTGCATCGACTGACGGTCACGCGGCGCGGTCGGAGCGGAGGCTGACGACGGATCGAGGTGGTCCTCCCGCCTACGGCGCTCGCGGCGGACGCGCGCTCAGCGCTCGGCGCGCTTCAGCATCTTGCGGTGGAGGAGGCGCTTCTTGAGCGGCCCGAGACGGTCGATCATGAGCACCCCTTGGAGGTGATCGTACTCGTGCTGGATCGCGATGGCGAGGAGGCCCTCGGCCTCGATCTCGAACGGTTTCCCGTCCCGGTCGAGCGCGCGCACCTTGATGCGCTCGGCCCGCTGGATGCCCTCTTGGGCTCCGGGGAAGCTGAGGCACCCCTCCTCGAACGTGGTCTCGCCGTCTTTCTCGACGATCTCCGGGTTGATGAAGACCCGGAGGTCGCTCGCCTCGTCCTCGCTGGCGGTGTCGACCAGAAAGAGCTGCAGCGCCTCGCCGACCTGCGTGGCCGCGAGCCCGACTCCGGGCGCCGCGTACATGGTCTCGGCCATGTCGTCGATGAGCGCACGAATCTCGGGGGTGATCGTCTCGATCTTCTTGCCGGGCTCGCGAAGGCGCTCGTCGGGATAGTGCAAAATGGTGAGAATCATGGGTCTTTCGAGGGGAGGCGCTCGATCGTTTGCCGCCGCGCCACCCGGTTTTTGCCATACCGCGAGGCGCGCGGCAAAGGCAACCCCGACAGGGAGGGCACGCTCGCTCACGAGGCTCCGGCTCAGGTCTCTTCGGCGAACGCGATGACCCCGTGCACGTAGGCGTCGTCGCCGCAGCACTCCCAGACGGGGCTCGTGATGCGAGGAGCTTCGATGGGGGTCTCGGGGCCCTTCCAATCGACCGCGCCGGGGCGCCCTCGTGGGCCGAAGAGGGACGGCGCGACGAACGCGTGGAGCTCGTCGGCGAGGCGGCCCGCGAGGAAGCTCCCGGCGAGCTCGGCGCCGCCTTCGACCATGAGGGTGACGACGCCGCGCTCCCCGAGGAGGCGCAGGCAGGCCTCGACGTCGAGGCGCCCCTCGGTCGACTCCGGCGCGCGCAGGACGACCGCACCTTCGGCGACGAGGAGAGCCTCGGCCTTGGGGGAGGCTTCGTGCGAGCAGAGCAAAACGAGCGGGATCTCGCGCGCGGAGGCGACGAGCTGGCCGTCGAGCGGGAGCCGCAGGTTCGTGTCGAAGACGACGCGCACCGGGCTCGAGCCGGAGCTGTCTCGGACGGTGAGGCGGGGGTCGTCGGCGACGGCGGTGCCGATCCCCACCGCGACGGCGTCGTTGGCCGAGCGGAGCGCGTGGACCTTCGCGCGGGCCTCGGGCCCCGTGACCCACTTGCTGGCCCCGCTCCGGGTCGCGATGCGCCCGTCGAGGGTGAGCGCGAGCTTGAGAGAGACGTACGGAAGGCCCGTCGTGACGTGCTTGCGAAAGGGAGCGACGAGGGCGCGCGCCGCGTCCTCGAGCACGGGGCCATCGACGCGAATGCCCGCCTTTCGCAGCGCTTCGAGGCCGCCACCTCGGACGTGAGGGTTCGGATCGAGGGCGCCGTACACGACCCGCGCGACACCGGCGCGTACGAGGGCCTCGGTGCAGGGGGGCGTCTTTCCGTGGTGGTTGCACGGCTCGAGCGTCACGTAGGCCGTGGCGCCGCGCGCGCCCTCGCCGGCCAGGGCGAGCGCGGCGACCTCGGCGTGTGCCTCTCCGGCGCGCGCGTGGTGCGCTTTGGCGACGAGCTTGCCGTCTTTCACGATCACACAACCGACGTGGGGGTTCGGCGAAGGCCGGCCCGAGCGCCCCTCGGCGAGCGCGAGCCCCATCCACTGTGCGTCCGATGTCTCCGTCACCGTGAGCCCTCCGGTTGGGCGGTGCGCGCCGAAACGACTGCGGCCGCGCGTGTGTCCGACGCGAGCGTCTCGAGCTCCGCGCGGAACTCGTCGATGTCGCGGAACTCTCTGTAAACACTTGCGAATCGGACGTAGGCGATCGTGTCTGCGGCGCGCAGCCGTCGCATGACCGCTTCGCCGAGCACGCGCGAAGGGACCTCTTTTTCACCCGAGTCGACGAGCTCGCGCTCGACCCCGTCGACCATGGCCTCGAGGCTCTCGAGCGGCACCGGGCGCTTCTCGCACGCGCGCCGAAGGCCGCCGAGCAGCTTCTGACGATCGAAGGCCTCGCGGCGGCCGTCCTTCTTGACCACGAGCGGGATCACGTCCTCGACGCGCTCGTAGGTCGTGAACCTGCGCGCGCAGGCTTCGCACTCGCGCCGACGACGGATCACGTCTCCCTGGGCCGAGGCGCGTGTGTCCGTCACTTTGCTCTCGGCGTTCGCGCAGAATGGGCACTTCACGACGAGGGGTCCTCGGCCTTCGCGGCCACGCTACGGTGCATCACGGCGGTCCCGTCGACGTATCACGAACGCGAGAATTTCGCATCGTGCGGCGAGGAACCACACGGGACTACATCGTCGTTCACGACGGCTCGAGCTTGGCGACACGGCGCACGTGGCGTGGGTCGGTAGACGGCTCGGAGCCGAGCCAGGCGTCGACGATGTCCATCGCGAGGCTCGGGCCCACCACGCGCTCGCCGAGGGCGAGCACGTTCGACGCGTTGTGGGAGCGGCTCATGCGCGCCGTGAAGGTGTCGGAGCAGTTGACCGCGCGCACGCCCGGGTGGCGGTTCGCGGCGATCGCCATGCCGACGCCCGTGCCGCACACGAGGATCGCGCGCGAGAACGTGCCGGCGACGATGCCCTTCGCGGCTTCGTGGCCGTAGTCCGGGTAGTCGACCGAGGCTTCGTCGTTCGTCCCGAGGTCGACGACGGTGTACCCGCGCGCGACGAGCTCGCCCTTGATGAGGTTCTTCAGGCGGAACCCGCCGTGGTCGGCGCCGAGCGCGAGGGTCTCGGAGAGTTTTTTGTCGGTCATGGCTCAGCCCTCGTACCGGGAAAGGAGCAGCGAGCAGTTCGTCCCGCCGAAGCCGAAGGAGTTGTTGAGCGCGTGACGAATGCGCCGCTCACGGGCCGTGTTGGCCACGTAGTCGAGCTTGCACTCGGGATCCTGGTTCGCGAGGTTGATGGTCGGGGGCACCCGGCCGGTCGCGATGGCGAGCGCGCAGATGGCGCTCTCGACCGCCCCGGCGGCGCCGAGGAGGTGGCCGATCATCGATTTCGTGGAGCTCACCCAGAGGTGCTTGTCGGTCGCGTGCGCGCCGAAGGCCGTCGAGATCGCCTGCGACTCGGCCACGTCGCCGATCGGCGTCGAGGTGCCGTGGGCGTTCACGTAGTCGACGTCGGTCGGGGCGACGCCCGCGTCCTCGAGGGCCATGCGCATGGAGCGCACGGCGCCGGCGCCGCCCGGGGCGATGGCCGTGAGGTGGTGGGCGTCGCTCGTGGCCCCGTAGCCCGCGACCTCGCCGTAGATCTTGGCGCCGCGCTTCTTGGCGCGCTCGAGGTTCTCGAGGACGAGGATGCCCGCGCCTTCGCCGCAGAGGAAGCCGTCGCGGTCCTTGTCGAACGGGCGGCTCGCGCCCATGGGATCGTCGTTGCGTCGCGAGAGGGCGAACATGGCCTCGAAGCCGCCGATGCCGACCGGCGTCACGGTGGCCTCGGCGCCGCCCACGACCATCACGGGGGCGCGGCCGCGGCGGATCCACTCCGTGGCCTCGCCGATCGCGTGCGCGCCGCTCGAGCAGGCGCTCGTCGTCGCCATGCTCGGGCCGCGGAGGCCGTGTTGCATGGTGATGTGGCCCGCGGCGAGGTTCGCGATGATGCCGGGGATGCTGTACGGGCTGATGCGCCCCGGCCCCTTTTCGAGGACGGTTTGTTTAGCCTTTTCGAGGGTTTGCAGGCCGCCGAGGCCCACGCCGACGAAGCAACCGGCCCGGTCGTGCTCTTCCTCGGTGAGGTCGAGGCTCGCGTCGTCGAGGGCGAGCTTGGCGGCGCCGAGCGCGAACTCGATGAACCGGTCCATCTCCTTCAGCTTCTTCTTCTCGATGAAGCCGGCTGCCACCGGATCCCAGCCCTTCACCTCGGCGGCGATCTTCACGCGGAACTTCTCGGTGTCGAACTGGGTGATGGGTCCCGCTCCGCTCTCGCCGTCGAGGAGCGCTCTCCACGAGGCCTCCGTGCCGATGCCGACGGGGGTGACGAGGCCGAGGCCAGTGATGACGACGCGGTGGTTGCTCATAGAAGGCTCCGACGGTTGGGGCGGGCGCAAAAGGGCATAGGGAAGGCAGGAAGGTTCGGTGCCCCTGCCGGGAGCAGGGGCGCGAAATGGACGAAGGACGCACGCGGATACGACTCCGATCGTGCGCCCTCGGGCTTCGCCGTCCGTCGCGTGGGGCACCCCGGGGCACCGCCGAGGAGGTGCCCTCTTCGCGCACCCCGCGCGCCGGCGTCACTTCTTGGTGTGGGTCTCGATGTAGTCGATCGCGTCCTGGACGGTGCGGATCTTCTCCGTGTGCTCGTCCGGGATGTCGATCTCGAAGGCTTCCTCGAACGCGAGCACGAGCTCCACGAGGCCGAGCGAATCCGCGCCGAGATCTTCGATGAACGTCGATTCGGGCTTGATGTCCTTGTCGTCGACGTCGAGCTGCTCTTTGATGATGCGCTTGACTTCGCTGGGAATGTCCTGAGCCATTTCGTGCCCTCGGGGTGACGATCTCTAGTTGGGAAAGGCCCCTCGCAGTTTCGAGGGCGCGCTTGCACGTATGTCCCCGACCGGGGACGAGGCGCGTTCTACCTCAAATTGGCGCGCTGGGAAGCCTCGTTTTTCTTCGAGACGTGCCGTCACCTCCGCTACGCGGATCGTCGGGCCGCGTCACGCGCGCTCGTTCGGACAAACGCGACCCCGCGTAGCCGCCCCGACACGCGTCGCGCAGCGGATTATGCAGGGGAACGAGCGCTCTCCGCCGCGCAGGCGCGAAAGAAAAGGGCCCGGGCGGCGTGCGCCTCGGGCCCCTCGCCATCCTCGGGGAGGCTTTCGTCAGACGTACATTCCGCCGTTCACGCGGAGCACCTGGCCGGTCACGTACGCGGCCTCGTCGCTCGCGAGGTAGACGCACGCGGCGGCGATGTCCTTCGCGGCGCCGATGCGGCCGAGCGGGATGGCCTTCAGGATTTGCTCCTTCATGCCGTCCTGCATGCCGTGGGTCATGTCCGTCTCGATGAAGCCCGGCGTCACGGCGTTCACGGTGATCTGACGCGAGGCGAACTCGCGCGCGACCGACTTGGTGATGCCGAGGAGGGCCGCCTTCGTGGCGGCGTAGGCCGTCTGACCGACGTTCCCCATCTCGCCGATGACGCTCGAGATGAAGACGATGCGGCCCGTCTTGGCGCGCATCATGACCTTCGTCGACGCCTTCGCGCACGCGAGCGCGCCCTTCACGTTGATGGCGAGCTGCCGGTCGATGTCCTCTTCTTTGAGGCGGAGCAGGAGGCCGTCGATCGCGATGCCGGCGTTGGCGATCACGATGTCGAGGCGACCGTGCTTCTTCGCGATCTCCTCGATGGCCTTCTCGGTGGCCGCCATGTCGCCCACGTCGAACGCCGCGATCTCGGCCTTGCCGCCCTTCGCGACGATCCCCTCGGCGACCTCCTTCGCAGCGGCTTCGCCCTTCACGTAGTTCACCACGACGAGCGCGCCCTGGGCCGCGAGGGCCTCCGCGCACGCGCGCCCGATGCCGCGCGACCCACCCGTGACGATCGCAACCTTGCCGTCGAGTCGAAACATGATTCTTTTCCTTGGGTTAGAAGATATTCAGCCGAGGAACGCGCCCACGGCGTCGAGCGACTCGGGGTCGCCCACGGAGAGGACCTTGATGTCCTTGGCGATGCGCTTCACGAGCCCGGCGAGGACCTTGCCCGGCCCGAGCTCGAGGGCGTGCGTGACCCCCTCGTCGCGCATCCGGAGGATGGCCTGCTCCCAGCGCACCGCGCCGTCGACCTGGCGCACGAGGAGGCCCTTCACGCGCGACGGATCGACGTTGGGCTCGGCGTCGACGTTGGCGACGACGGGGAAGGCGAGATCTCCGATTCGGATCCCCGCGAGCTCGGCCTCGACCGCGCGGGCCGCGGGCGCCATCAGGGCGCAGTGAAAGGGCGCGCTCACCTTCAGCGGGATCGCTTTGCCCTTCTGCGCGGAGGCGAGCTCTTGCGCGGCCGCGACGGCCTTCTGTGCGCCGGCGATGACGATCTGCCCGGGCGCGTTGAAGTTCGCGCACGAGACGACCTCGCCCGTGGCCTTCGCGGCCTCGACGCAGATGGCCTCGAGCGCCGGGCCCTCGAGGCCCATGATCGCGGCCATGGCGCCCTCGCCCTCACGGACGGCCTCCTGCATCGCGCGCCCTCGGGCACGCACGAGGCGCACCGCGTCCTCGAACGCGAGTGCCCCGGACGCGACGAGCGCCGAGTACTCCCCGAGCGAGTGGCCCGCCGCGAACGACGGCGCGGGGAGCTGCGGGTAGCGCTCTTTCACGGCCTCGAGCACGGCGATGCTCGTCGTGACGATCGCAGGCTGGGCGTTTGCCGTGCGCGTGAGCTCGGCCTCGGGGCCCTCGAAGACGAGCTTCGACAGGGGCTCACCGAGCGCCGCGTCGGCCCGCTCGAACGCCGCCCGCGCGGCCGTCGACGCGGAGAAGAGCTTGTGCCCCATGCCCACGCTTTGCGCCCCTTGACCGGGGAAGAGCCATGCAACCTTCACGTGACGCGCGCCTCCTCGCGGGCTCCTTGCCCGCCGCGGCGCAACCTAGGAGATGCGCAAGCCGGGAGCAATCGCCACGTGCCGCCGCGCTCTCGCCGCGCCCCGACGGTAGCGAGCGTAGTCGCCGCGTCTCAGCCCGTGGCGGCGTCTACCGGAGGCGTGGACGGCGTCGGCGTCGGGGTGGGTGTCGGCGTTGGGGTGGGTGTCGGTGTCGGCGTCGGCGTGGGGGTGTCGTTGTCTTCTTTTTTTACGGGGGAGTTTCGCCCGCCGCTCTTGTAGTCGCCCCCGGAGTCGAAGACACACGCCGTGCCCATCGCGGCGACCGCCACGAGCGCTACGAGACCCGCCACACGCTTGGCTGACACGTTCATCGGCACACCCATTTCGCGCCGGCCTCGCCGGAGCAGCTGCACGTCCCGGCGTTGGTCGGGGGGAGGTTCGCGTTCGGAATGCCGAGGCCGCCGCGCGGGCACTGGCGGTTCGCCTCGTAGTAGCCGCCACACGTCGCCCCGTCTTCGATGAAGCGTGGCGGGCAGGGCGCGAAGAGCACGTTGAAGGGCAGGGTCTCTTTGAGCTCGCCTTCGACGTAGATCTCGCAGCGGAACCGCCCGGCGGGGAAGGGCTTCGCCTCGTTGCTGCCCTCGGCCTGGCCCGTGCCGGCGTCGCGCCCTGCGGGCTTCAGCTCGAGGACCTTCTCTCCGGGGCCGGAGAAGTCGGCGTAGACGAGCACGGCGTTCACGTTCTGCGCGGTCTGCGTCTTGAAGTCGAGGACCTGCTCTTGGCGGATGAGCACCTCGGTCGTGAGTGGCCTGCGGTCGGAGCCGCGGATGTCGGCCGTGCACACGATGTTGCGCATGTCCGTGTAGAACTCGCTCTGCCGGCGCTGCCCGTCGATCGACATGTAGGCGTCGAAGACACCCGCGGTGGGGAACGGGCAGGCGGCGAGCGAGGTCACGAGGCCGGCGCCGACCGCGACGAGGCCGACCGCCACGGCGCCGATACGAACGATGTTCATCCCGGTCAGGATACCCGAAAACGGGGGGCCGAGAACCTCGGAAAATCGGGGAGGGGAGCCCTGCGGAAATGGCGCGTCGCCGTCACACGCGAACGACGGCGCCGCCCCAGGACACCCCGGCCCCGAGGGCGCACATGACCACCGTGTCGCCTTCCTTGACCTTGCCGGAACGGAGGCTCTCGTCGAGCAAGATCGGGATGCTCGCGCTCGACGTGTTCCCGACGCGCTCGAGGTTCACCAAGATCTTCTCCTTGGGCACTCCGAGCCGCGTGGTCGCCTGGTCGATGATGCGGAGGTTCGCCTGGTGGGGGCACACCCAGTCGACCTCGTCCGGGGTCATCCCGGCCTGATCGACCGCGGCTTTGCTTGCAGAGTACAGGTTTTTGATGGCGACCTTGAAGATGTCTTGGCCGCGCATGTGGACCTTGTGCATCTTGGTGGCGAGCACGTCGGCCGAGGGCGGGTTGCGGCTCCCGCCGCCCGGGATCCAGAGGGACGGAGCCATCTCGCCGTCGGTGTGGATGCGCGTCGCGAGGACCCCGCGAGGCTTGCCGTTGGCGGCGAGCTTCCCGTCGGCCGGGCCCATGACGACCGCGCCGGCGCCGTCGCCGAAGAGCACGCACGTCGTGCGGTCCTCCCAGTCGATGACACGCGAGAGGAGCTCGACCCCGATGACCAGGACGTGCTTCACGGTGCCCGTGCGGAGGAGCCCGTCGGCCAGCGTGAGCCCGAAGAGGAAGCCCGCGCACGCCGCGGAGATGTCGAACGCGGGGCAGTGCCCGGCGCCGATCTTTTGCTGCACGAACACCGCCGTGGCGGGCATGGGCATGTCGGGCGTCACGGTGCCGACGATGATCATGTCGATGTCTTTGGCCGTGAGGCCAGCCGCCGCGATGGCGCTCTTCGCGGCCTCGGCCGCCATGTCGCTCGTCACCATGCCCGGGTCGGCGATGCGGCGCTCGCGAATGCCCGTCCGCTCCATGATCCATTCGTTCGACGTCTCGACCATCTTCTCGAGGTCGTGGTTCGTCCGGATGGTCGGCGGCAAGAAGTGGCCCGTTCCGAGAATGCGTGAGGCTGGCGGAATCATGGGAGTCTCCCTGCAACGAGCGCGCGAGTTAATTAACTAATAAATCAATTCGGGAGCCAAAAAAAACCGCGGGCGAGCTTCGTGGGCTCGCCCGAGGTGGTTTCTGTCCGTCTTGGCCTCGTCTCCCCTCGAGCGCGCTTATGGGCACGGACGAGGCCGGTCGGACGAGGCCGCCGACGAGACAGGCGTCAGCTCGCTTTGTCGGTCTTCTTGACCTGACGACCTGCGTAGAAACCGCAGGCGCCACACGCGCGGTGCGGCACCGAGGGCTCCCCGCAGTTGGCGCAGGCGCCGAGCTGCACGGGAACCACTTTGTCGTGGTTGGCGCGGCGCATGTTGCGCTTGGATCGGCTGGTTCGCCTCTTGGGAACGGCCACGGCGGTGCTCCTTGTCGGGTCTCTTCAGGACTTTTCGGGGGTCTTCCAACGCAGTAGCGGAAGAAGACGGGGATCAACGTTGGTCGAGGCGGAAGCCTCCGCGCCCGAACCGGGAGGTGGGCTCATACCCTCGCACGCTTCGGAACACAAGGGGAACATCGGAGTTTCGAGCAAGATCTCGTCGCGGACGAAATCGTCGAGGACGACCGTGTCTCCGTCGTAGGGCATGGAGTCGGGGTCCTCGCTCGCCACGACCTCTTCGTCGTCGCCCCGTACGGTCACGCTCTCGGTCGGTACAAAAAGGACCGAAAAGTCTTGTGAAATCGAGACCTTCGAGGGGGCGGTGCAGCGCGCACAGGGGACCTGGATTTCGGCCTCGAGGCGCCCGTGGGCCACGACGTCACGGCCGCTCATCGACAGGCGGACCTCGATGCGACCCTCCTTCTCGGTGGGGGAGGCGTCGCACCCTTCGAGGGCGCCGAGCAGCCACGCGGGTCGCACCGGGAAGGTGTACGACTTGCCGCCGGCATCGAGGGAAGAGACGGATACGGAGAACTCGGGCGTGGTCATCGCGAAGGGTTAGGGGCTTTACGCCTCGCTCGCGCGTCGTGCAAGCGTCCCGTCGCGCCTCGTTCGGGCACCCGAGCCTCGTGGTCAGCCGAGCCGCTCGAGCACCGCCACCACGTGCTCGGGGCTGCGCTCGCACAGCTTCTGGAGGCGCGTGCCCTCGAAGAAGGCCACGGTGGAGCCGGCCTTGGCGACGGCCGACACGCTCGGCGCGATGGCGTGGATGGTGTCGCGTACGCCGTAGAACCCGTCGGCCTCGACGGCGCCGAGCGGCTCCCCGCTCTCCGACACGAGCGTGAGGCTGCCCCGCGCGACGAGGCACGCGACCGTGGGCACGGCGTTCGCGGGCAGCACCACGGTGTCGTCGACGAACGTCTCGAGGCGCTGGAGGCACGAGAGGATCTCGTCGCGCACGCGCACGTCGAGCTGGCTCATGGTCTCGTGCATCGAGAAGAACGAGTCGATCCGGTGGAGCTCTTTCGTCTCGGCGAGGCGCTGCGCGAGCGAAGGATCGGCCTCCGCGAGCTTCCTCACGATCTCGGCCGGGCACACGAGGACCTCGGCGACGCGCTCGGCCTTGAGGGTGGCCGTGCAGCGCGCGTCCCCGTCGCCGAGGACGGACGACTCGCCGAGGAGCCACCCGGGAAAGCAGCACCGCACGAGCCACGAGCCGCCCTCGGGTCGCTCGAGCCACACGCCGAGGAGGCCGCTCTTCACGACGAAGACGAAACGCGAGGGCTCTCCCTCGGTGACGAGCGTCTCGCCGGGGGCGAGCGTGCGCGTGGTCATGTGCTGCTCGAGCTCTTGGCGGAGCTCGGGGGCGAGGCCAGCGAAGGTGCGTGAGTCGTACACGGACGCGATGGGGCGAAGGCGCGCGCGGCTCTGCTCGAGCAGCGCGTGCACCTTGGAGCTGCCGTAGCCGTCGCGGCCGTAGAGCTCGAGCGCCATGGCGGCGGCCTTCTCGAGGGCGTCGAGATCGAAGCGGTCCGCGAACTCGCGCGAGGCGGCCTCGAGGTAGCCCCCAGCGAGGTCTTTCTCGCCGAGCTTCTGCTCGACCTCGGCCATCGTGAAGAGCACCTTGCCGCGCTGCGAGTGGTCGGCGAGGAGCCTCGGGAGGAGCTCCCGCGCCTCGGCGAGCGACGCCGCGTCACCGCGGGTGATGGCGGCGCGGACGCGGCTCGAGACCGGCACCTCCTCGCTCAGCGTGCCGAGGCCGAACGACATGGGGCCCGCGTCGTCTTGCTCGGTGCCGAAGTCCGCGAGCTCGTCGATCACGACGCCCTTCGTCTTGGGCAGGAGGTGACGCTCGACGGCGGCGACCAGGTGGTCGGCCGACAGCAGCGGGCTCGGCGTACCCTCTTCGTCCATACGGAGGTCGGCCACGTGCACGTCGCCCTTCGAGGTCGGCATCACGACCGACACGAGCCACCCCTCGCCGGCCACCCTCCGCACGCGGCGCACGTCGCGCACGTCGAGCAAGGCCCCGAAGCGGGAGCGCAGGTCCGAGAGCGCGGCTTGCCATACTTCCTCGCGTGTCACGGATCGAACGTAAGGGGAGCGCGACCCTCGGACCAGTTTTTCGACCAAGACGAAGCGACCCGCGGCCTACGTGCGTCGGGCGCAGGCGCTGTGTAAGTGTTTGAAATTATGAGCTATTTCGAGCCTGCGTCGCCCTGTGGGGGGCCACCGTCGGGTGAACTGGTGCTCGGCTTCGGCGCCTCGGGCGAGGGGGAGGCGGGGGCCTGGCGGTCGAGGATCTTCTCGGGATCGCCGAGGAACTCGAAGTGCATCGTGTCTTGGAGCACGTCGTGTCCGAGCCAGTAGAAGCCGAAGCGCTCGAAGATGGCGACCCAGCTCTTGGGCATGGCCATGCGCTCGTAGATGCTCGAGACGCGACGCTGGCAGAGCGGGTGCTCGGTCCACGGGGGGACGCAGCCGCAGCACGTGTTGCGGTCGGGCTCGATGTCGATGGCGATGCCGTAGACGTGGTTCGAGATCTCGCTCCCGCGGTAGGTGTTCGCGAAGCGGATGCCCCCGATCGAGTGCGGGTGGTACTCGTCCTTCGCGGGGGTCGCGTTGAGGGCGGCCTCGACGCAGCGGAGCGCGAGGCCCACCTTCTGGTTCACCGTGACCGTCATGCCCATGAACTTCACGGGCTCGGCGTAGAAGCGCGGCGGGTGGGTGTTGTCGCGCGGGCTGCCGTAGCCCGGGAAATATCCGTACTTTTCCGTGCGGTAGCGGATCGCCTCGGCGAGGGCCTTGTTCGAGTCGGTGCCCTTCTTGAACCAGTTGCCGCGGACGAGGAACGGCTGCGCGGCTTGTTCGCGGCACCGCACGAGCGCCCCGTCGACGGAGATCGAGACGGGCGGGAGGGCCTTCGGGCTCTCTTCGGCGGGAGGGTCGGGGGCGAGCACGGGGCGCGGCTTGGGCGCGGCGGAGCTCGCGGCTTTGGCGGCGTCGCCGGCCTCGGCCTCGCGGCTCGAGAGACCTACCGTGCCGAGGGCGATCGCGGCGACGGTGCCGGCGGTGAAGAGGGCGCCTTTCGTTCTCACGAGACCCGAGATAGCTCGGTTTCGCGAGAACGCAAAGCCGACGGCCGAGCTTCGTGGGTCACGCGCGGTCGCGCGCGAAGCGGAGCACCTCGCCGAGGAACGGGTGGTCGTCGAGCCCGACGTTCGTGAACCCGGCCTTCTCGAGCACACGCACCGAGGCCGAGTGCCACGGCGGGGTCGTCGCCTCGATGCGGCGCACCTCGGGCTGGGCGAGCGCCCACTCCACCTGGCACGTCGTCGCTTCCGTAGCGTAGCCCATGCCTTGCGACGACTCTTCCACGCCGTAGCCGATCTCGATGACCCCGCCGTCCCGCGGGGATCCGTGGAATACGACGCTCCCGACGAGCCTCGGGGGCCCGTGCTCCGCGCGCGTGAGGACGAGCCGATCGCCCCAGAGCCGATGCTCGGGATCCCTGCGAATGGCCTCGATCGACGCGCTGAACGCCCGCTCGACCAACGCCCGCCCAGGCCAGGCCGGGGGAGCTCGGCGCCCACGATGCGGCGCACGTCGTCGCGTCGCTCGGACAGCACCGCCTCGACGAGGTCGACGGTGATCGGGCGGAGCTCGAGGCGTTTCGTGAAGAGGGTCGTCATCGCTCTCCCGAGGGGAGTGGCCTCGCGCGCGGCGAGGGCCGAGGTGGTTTGGGGACGCCGGCGGGGAGGGCGTGGGCGGTCTGCGATGCCCGAGACGAGCTCCCCTTGGGGTCGAGCCTAACGGACTCGCCCCCGACCGGCGTGGTTGACGCCAAGCCGTTCGTGAGTAAAAGTTTCGCACACGAAGGAATTGTCCCACAACCCCCGAGCTCGCCGATCGCGGCGGCCCGGGGGCCCGGCTCGTGAAAACCCCGAGGAGCGTGCGTGGTGTCAGAGCTCGAGCCGAGCGTCAAAGACGACGTCAAGCAGATCATCGAGACGATTATCTACCTCTACACGGAGGGCCGGAGGATCACGAAGGAGCTCGCGCGGAGGGCGCAGCTCACGGGCCCTCAGCTCACGGTGGTGAAGATCCTCGAGCAGATCGGCGACCTCTCGCTCTCGGAGCTCTCGGAGCGCATCCGCGCCCAAAACAGCACCGTCACGGGCATCATCGATCGCATGGAGCGCGAGGGCCTCGTGGTGCGCGAGCGCTCGAAAGAGGACCGCCGCGTCGTCATCATCCGCCTGACGCCCAAGGGCGCGCAGCTCGCCGAGGACATCCCGGTGGAGCCGATGCGGGTTTTTCAGACGGCCCTCTCGAGCCTCACGAAGGACGAGATGCGCGAGCTTCTCAGGATTTTGCTCAAGGTATCGAAGCGCGTGAAGACGCTCGTTCGCCGGGCCGGTGGTGAGGCCCCGGGGGAGCGCGTGAAAGACTCTGCAGGAGACCCGAAACCATGACCGACTTCGTCCGTGATCCCGATCTCTGCGTCATCACGTGCGCCGTGACGGGCGTGCTCGCGAACCGCAAACAGTGCCCCGGCATCCCGTACACGCCGAGCGAGATCGCCGACGAGGCGAAGCGCGCGTACGACGCGGGCGCGAGCGTCGTCCACATCCACGCCCGCACCGACGAGGGACAGCCCACCTTCAGCCCGAAGGTGTTCGCCGAGATCAAGGCGGAGATCGAGGCCAGGTGCCCGATTTTGTTGAATTTCTCGACGGGGACGATCCTCGAGGACGTGACCGAGCAGTGCACGTACCTGACCGAGTCGCGGCCCCACATCGGGGCCCTCAACATGGGCACGATGAACTACGCGAAGTACTCCGAGAACCGGAAAAACTTCGTCTTCGACATGGTGTTCCCCAACACCTACGAGAAGATCATCAAGCTGCTGAAGGCCATGAACGCGGCGGGGGTGAAGCCCGAGCTCGAGTGCTTCGACGCGGGGCACACCGCGGGCATCTGGCCGCTGCTCGACATGGGCCTCTTGAAGGAGCCGCTCCAGTTCTCGTTCATC
Organism: Myxococcales bacterium; assembly: GCA_016712525.1. Classification (NCBI taxonomy): domain Bacteria; kingdom Pseudomonadati; phylum Myxococcota; class Myxococcia; order Myxococcales; species Myxococcales bacterium. The sequence continues at coordinate 1,767,755 of JADJQX010000007.1, read as the reverse complement.
ACGAACGTGCTCGGCGGCATCCCGCCCATGATCGAGAGCCTCCAGCTCCAGACGAAGATCATGCCGAAGGGCTCCGAGTGGGAGGTCATCGGGATCTCCAAGTCGGGCTGGCGCATGATCGGCTCGGCGCTCGTGCTCGGCGGGAACATCCGCGCGGGGCTCGAGGACAACCTCTACCTACCGAACGGCGAGATGGCCCGCTCGAACGGTGACCTCATCGAGGTGGCGGCGCGTATGGCCCGCGACGTCGGGCGCAAGGTAGCGACGGTGGACGAGGCGAAGAAGATCCTGCGGCTCGCCGAGTACGCGCCCACGCCCGAGGCCCCGAAGCCCCAGCCGACGGCGCAGGCATGAGCCTCCCCGAGCGCGCATACGGGAAGATCAAGGTCGTCTCGTCGGGCGGCGTCACCACGATCGCGCTCGCCTACCCGGAGCGTCGGAACGCGATCGGTCCCCAGATGACGAACGAGCTCCTCTGGGCCCTCGGCGACGCGTCTGCCGACCCTGAGACGCGCGTCGTCGTGCTCACGGGCGAAGGCAAGGCGTTCTGCGCCGGCGGCGATTTCGCCGCGATCACGGCGGGCGAGGGGAGCGCGCTGCCCCACAAGGGCGACTACTCCGATCTCTTGCTCGCCATGATGCGGTCCGAGGTGCCCATCGTGGCGCGCGTGAACGGGCACGCCATGGGCGGCGGGCTCGGGCTCGTCGCCGCGTCCACCTTCGCGGTCGCCGCCGAGGGGGCGAGCCTCGGAACGCCGGAGGTCGACGTCGGCCTCTTCCCCATGATGATCATGGCGGTCTTGGCCAAACACGTGCCGCGTCGTCTGCTCCTCGAGATGATGCTCTTCGGCGAGAAGCTGTCCTCTACCGATGCGCTCGCGCGTGGCCTCGTGAACCGCGTGGTCGCCGAGGACAAGCTCGACGCGACGGTGGCCGAGATCACGGAGAAGCTCCTCGGCAAGAGCCCGGCGACGCTCCGCTTGGGGCTCCGGGCGTTCGCGGCGCAAGACGAGATGGAGCTCGAGCGCGCGCTCCCGTTCCTGCGGGACAAGCTCGCCGAGTGCCTCTCGACCGACGACGCGAGGGAGGGGCTGATGGCGTTCCTCGAGAAGCGAAAGCCGGTGTGGACGGGAAAGTGAGCCGTGCCGCGGTGGCGCCGGAGCCTGCGCCGGATGCGTGGAGCTTCTACGTCGTCCGGTGCGGGGACGGCTCGCTCTACGCGGGCATCGCCAAGGACGCGCGCGCACGGTTCCGAGCCCACGCGGAGGGGAAGGGTGCAAAGTACACGCGTGGGCGCGGGCCCCTCGAGCTCCTTCGTGTCGTCGTCTGCGGTGCGAAGGGCGACGCGCTCGCGGTCGAGGCTCGGTTCAAGCGACGGTCGCGCGCCGAGAAGCTGCGGCTGGTCGGTCGCAAGGCCCGCCTCGCCGCGTTCGCCCGCCGTGTGGTCGACGCGCGCGCGCTCACTCGATGAGCGGGCGGAGCTCTTGGGCGGGCGGGGCCGAGCCCGCGCGCATGCGAAGGAGCGTCGGTGACGAGGCCACGACGACCCCGGAGTAGAGCCCCGGGTACGGCGCCGTGACCGTCGTTTTTCGTGTGTCGATTCGGGAGCTTAGCGTGTAGACACCGCGCTCGTCGAAGGTGCCCGCGGGGCAGAAGCGGCCGATCACCACCGAGAGGCTCGACGTGCGCCCGGCGCCGACGACCGGCACGAGATCCCGGCCGAGCGAGGTCAAGCCCGGCACGCTGCACGTCGACCTCTGGCCCGAGGGGGAGGTCACGTCGACGACGAGCGCGGTCGTGCGGAACGCGAGCGGGACGCCGCGCGACGACTCGTTCTTCAAGGTGACCGTGAGGCCCGCGGAGAGCTCGTCGTTCGTGTCGATGCGCGGCGTCGCGCCGAGCGTGAGACGCGGGGGCGCCGGTGCCGGGGTATCGTCGGCGCGTGGGGGCTCGGGAGGGGCGCTCGTGCTCGGGGCGGCGGGCGATGTCTCGAGCGACGTGTGCGCGCCCAGGTCTCGCTCGGCCATGCGGACCTCCTTGGCGTTCGCGAGCGTGGGCTTGGGCTCGGCGTCGGTCGGGTCGAGGGGCCCCACGGCGAAGGGCGCCTCGAGACCTTTGCCCTCGAAGCCATAGGCCGCGGAGATGCGCGTCGCCGCCGCGAGCGCGCGGGTCGCCTCGGCGGAGAAACAGAGCGCGCGGAGGTCGAAACGTTGGACGTAGGTCTTTCCTGGCCCGAGCAGCTTGGCGTCCCCGTCGCCCTTCGGCCGATCCTGAGCAGGGATGGCGCACTCGACGGACGTCGGCGGCTTCTTGCCGCGCGGGAGCGGCCCTTCGGGCTTGGGCGCGGGCACCGTGATGCGGAGGAGCCTCACGTCGGTCACGACCCGGAGCGGCGCCTCGCCGGTGTTCTTGAGGCGCATCGTCGCGAGGGTGCCCTGCGCGGGAATCTCCACGTCGAGTGTGACCTTCGGGGCGGGGAGGGTCGGGGCCTCGGGCTTCTTCGGTTGCGGGGTCGCCTTCGCGGGGGGAACGGCGAGCGCGGCGCGAGGGCAGAAGGCGAGCGCCCAGAGGCCGAGGAGCGAGGCGAAGCGAAGAGGGCGCATGCCGGAGAGGTAGCAAGCGCACCTTCGGCCGGCAATCGCCGCGCGCCGGCCGGTCGCAAACGCGCGCGTGCGCCCAACGGAGAGCCCTTCCATCCGCGAGAAGACAAGAATAAAGTTCTTTGTGCTTTATCTCAGCGGACGTTGATCTCGGAGAGGTCGGTCCCGCCGGCGTAGGCGTAGCTCACGAACGAATCGAACCCGTACACGAGCACGCCGACCGGGTAGTCGGCTTGGACGCGGTGGACTCCGTCGTTCTGGCGACCCGGCTTCACGTTGTCCGGCGGACGCGCCACGGGGTCGATCGTGGGGAACGAGAGCTGGCAGCGGTAGACGAGGTAGGCCGAGCTCTCGCGGCTCTTGCCGTCGGTCCCGGCGACCTCGCACGTGGCGGCGCTGACAGGAGAGCCATCGAGGAAGACCTGCGCCTCGCGCGGCGCCGAGATCACGAGGAAGTCGAACGCGTACTTGTCCGGCGTGAGCAAGACGTAGTCGGAGCGCCACTGCTCGATGGGCGGAAGGAACGTGAGGCTCGGATCTCCGCCGGGGAGGCCCCGCGGAATGCCGGCGCCGTCTTGGCTCACCTGGACGTCCGCCACGACGACCGGCGCGTCCGCGTCGAGGGTGGCGTCGCGCGTGGTCGCGATGGTGACGTTCGCGCCGACCCCGTCGAGGACGACCTCGGCGAAAGGAGGGGGCAGGGAGGTCCTTACGGTGGTCTTCCCGGGGTTCACGGCCACGACGCGGTAGTACTCGGGCTCGTCGAAGGGCCCCACGGCTCCCCCCGCCGCGGCGACCGCGCGCGAGCGGTTCGGCACGCGGCCGAGCACGTAGCGTTTGCCGACCGCGCGGGTGGGCACGGCCTGCTCCTCGAGGTGATCCGCGCAGCACTGACGCTCGGCCAGCGTGCTGAAGAACGGCGCGTCGGACGCCTCGCTCCCCGGGAACGCGACGACGGGCTTGTCGGCGGTGACGATGGTGCCCGTGAAGTCGGCGTTGAAGTCTCCGGTCTCGAGGTTCAAGACCTCGAAGGGCTGGAGCGTGACCTCGATCGTTCCGCCCTTCGGCGTGCCCTGCGGGAGGAACGAAGGCCCACCCGACACGATGCGCGCCGTGGTCCTCACGGTGACCCGCGTGTCGGGCCTCGTGCCCACGATGGCGAGGAACGCGCGGAGGTCCGTGCCGAAGTTCTGCGCGGGATCCTCGCTCCTCGCGATGGTCTGGGGCCACCCGGCGATCACGTAGCCCCCCTGGCTCGAGCCCGTGAGCGCCGGGACGGGCAAGAGCTGCGACGCGTCGTTCGAGAACACGTTGGCGTTCTCGAGAGGGTTGAACTGGTAGGCCACGATGGGCACGTCGCTCGTGACGCGGTACGCGCCGCGCGAGAGGGCCGTGCCCGGACCCGTGTCGAACGTGCCTTCGGCCGAGCCGTCGACCTCTTTCGGCCCGAGCTTGAGCACCTCGAGGTTCCGCGGCGACACGACCGCCTCGGCGACCACGCGGGTGCGCGCCGGTTCGCCAGGCTTGGCCAGGTCCTCCTCGACGACGATCTTCGCCGGGAGATCGGGCTGAGGATTGGAGACGACGACCGCGAACTGCTGCGCGGCGGCGCTGCCCGAGCTCGTCACGGCGTTGTCGAGATCGACTGCCCAGTACTCGCAGCCGACGTTGGAGCGGTTCGTCTCGGCGAGCGTGCAGAGGTTCACGCACGCCCCGCCGCGGCAGGCGATCTTCTTGGAGGCGTCGCACGTTTCGCCGCGGGCCTCACCGGCGCCGTCGACGTTGCACGTGAGCACCGTGGCCCCGTCGCAGCGGGTCGTCCCCGGCTCGCAGGCCGCGCATCGACCGAGCCGATTCGAGCACACGAGGGCTCGTGCGCCGCAATCGTCGAGTGGGGCGAACGCCGCCCCCGTGCAGCGCTCGAGCACCTTGCCCTGGCAGGCCAACGCGCCCTCCGTGCACGCCGGGCGCGCGTCGGGCACGTCCCGGTACGAAGGGTCGAACTGGCACGCCGAGGCGACCACGACGGCGACCCCGATGGCGGCGGCTCGAGAGAACGGGCGCGCCCGTCGCGTGGGCTCGCGCCCCACTCAGAACACCCCGGCGAGGCTGTCGACCGCCGACGCCGACCACGACCCGCTGCCGAGCTGCCCGAAGCGGAGCCTCCCGTAGTCGAACGCCTCGATCCGGGCGACCGAGACCGTCGACACGATCGGGCCACGTACGAGGCCGAGCATGTCGGGCCCGGGGAGCGCGGAGAGGTCGGGGATCGCGGCGTCGCGGACGTTGCCCGGGAGGACGATCGTCCAGCCCACGAGACCGCCCCGCGACAGAACCGAGACCTTGACCAAGTCGGCCGTGGTCGACTCGGGTATCATGTTGAATTTTATGCGTTTTCCGTCCCATGCGCCGGCGGCGGGGGCCACCATTTGGGGCACGGGCAGAAACCCTCCGAGGGCGATCTGTTGGCCGTTCGTCCGCACGCGCGACACCGCGCTCAGCGGGAGCTCTGCGCGAGGCCCGCTGACGGCGCGCGCCGAGATCACGTACGACTCGGTGGCGGCGGCGGCGTCGAGGGAGGGGAGCCCGATGTACGTGATGGGTGCCGTGACCGGGAGCAGCGTCGTCCGTTCCCCGAGGGGGAGGGTCGCGAAGCCCGTGCCGAGCGAGAGCGCGACCTGCGTGACGAGCCGGTCGGGCGAGCGTGGCGCCGGGGGTGGCGTGGTTGCGCTGACGGCGAGCGGTGCGTCGGCGATGACGTTCATGAAAATGTCGGCGCCGACGACCTTCTGCCTCGCGCCGAGCCCGACGCCTCGCACGAAGCCGAGCACGTAGGGCACGAACCGCGGGGGAGACTCGCTGCGGTCCTCGAGGCCTGCCACGGCGTAGAGCGTGTGGTTGCCCGGCGCGCCGACCACGTTGAAGAGGTAGCCCGCGCTGCCCGGAGAGTCGGGGGTGACCGCCGTTACCGCCTCGGGGAGGACGAAGCGCTCTCCCGGAGAGGCCTGCGAAAAGAAGACGTAGGCGGCCTGGCGCTCCGTGGGCCGCTTCGGCGCGGGGACACCCGACCACCCGGCGCGGCGGAACTCGACGCCGCCGGGGAACACGAGCTCCCCTTCGATGATGCCACCGAACCGCCCTCCGCCCCCGCCGATCGAGGGAGGGTCCCCTTCGGCGCACGAGAGGTCCATGACCGGGTCGAGGTACACCGTGACCGTATCGACGGGCACGTCGACGAACGTCATGGGCTGGTGGCACTTCGCGGCGACGCTGACCGTGAGCTTGCTCGTGAAGGAGGGATCCGAGAGCTCCACGGCGCCGGACTGCGAGACCTTGGCGATCTTCGCGGTCGCGAGATCTCCCCCCACGACGACCGTCCCGCCCGCGAGCGGTTTGCCGGTGAAGGAATCGAACGCGAGCACCTTGATGCGTCCCGCGAGCGCTCCTCCCGAGAGCCCGCCGCGGTATCCGTCGGCCGCGTCGCTGTAGGTGTAAGCTTCACGCACCTGGATGCGGTCGACCCCGGTCGTCACGACGACGTCCTTCGCGCCGGCCGAGTGCTCGGGGGTGGTGCACGCGAGGTGGGTCGTGTCCTTCACCGACACGTCCGTGCAAGGGCGCCCGCCGATCGCGACGGTGGTCGCTGCGACGAACGCCGTGCCGCTGCCTTCGACCTCGATGCGCGTGCCACCGCTCGTGGCGCCGGAGTCGGGGCGGAGCACGACGGCGTCGTAGGTGAAGCCGGCCGGAAGGGCCCGCTCTTCGGCTGTTTTCGTATTCTTTACGCGTACTTCCGCGGGGCCGGGTTTGCCGGGGGGGACCTCGATCGCGATGCGTGTCACGTTCGACGCGAACACGGCTTCCCTCGGTACCTCGACGCCGCCGACGAACACGCGCATGTCGCTCGAGAAGCCCCGCCCCGACACGAGCGCGCGCGTCTTGCCGGAGAAGGGACCGTGTGCCGGGAGGAGGCCATCGAGCGCGAACGGATCCCCGAGGTCGACGTCTGCGCGCGGGCCGAGCGTCGACCCGTCGCCGAGCGACAACCCGCCGGCGTCCGCCTCGTCCCCCGCGGGCACGGCGTTGCCGCCCGGGAGGCACGCGGCCATCGCGGTGGCGACACCCGCGACGAGCACGAGCGCGACGGCGCCTCGCTTCGACCACCGAGCGCCGCGGCTCCGAGACGGACCACGTGAGACGTTCGCCATGGGCGAAGACTAGCCGCTCCATGCCCAGGGTCGAGCCGAAAGGCGCGGCCGAGCTACCACGTCGCGCGGCCGTTGGCGGCGTACGCGACGTGGTGGCGGGTGGATGGCTGCGCTCTCAGCCTCGGAGCGTGTCGAACAGCTCGAGGTCGGGGATCGCCGTCGTGAGGCGCGTCTTCACGACGCCGACGTCGTTGTCCTCGAGCAAGCGCACGAGGGCGGTGCCGTCGAACAAGGCGACGGGCGCGGCGTTCGGCGCGGACGCCTCCTCGCGTGCCCCGGAGAGCACCTGCCCCGTCGTGACGAGCCAGCCTGCCTGCGCGGGCCCGTAGTGATGGAGCGCCCCGCGGAGGTCGCTCACGCGCTCGCGCCCGATCTCGCGGCCGTCGCGTCGCACGACGATCGCCGTGCGGATCTCGTCGCTCCCGTTCTTGTGGGTGGCCGCGAAGTGCGACTCACCGCCGGGCGACCCGGCCCGGCGCACGGCGCGGAGGCTCGCCATTCCCGCACGCTCGAGCCCGAGGAGCACGAGCTCCATGAACGCGTGGCCGGGCAGCTCTTGGAGCTTTCGCAGCATGGCGCGGCGGGAAGCTTCGCGGTACCTCTCCACGGCGGCGATGGCGTCCTGCTCGAGGCGCACGAGCTCGGGGCTCATGTGCCAGTCGGTGAGGGCGAGGCGGAAGCCTGGCGAGAACCGGAACCTCGGGCGCTGCCCCTGCGCCTGGCGGCGGAGGTTGTCGGCGCGGAGGGCGGCCATGAGCTGGGACTGCGCGAGCTGAGGATCGCCCGAGAGGCGCCCGCGCCGCATGAGCGCGTCGGTCACCGTGCGCTGCGGCACCGGCCCTTGGTTGCGATCGAACCCGCCCATCGCGAGGAGCGCCGCGTCGGCGAGCTCGCGCCCGAGCAGCTCGTCCCCTTCGGCGACCGGCGGGGCTTCGATCCCGTTCGGGGCGCCGCCCGCCATGATCTGGTGGCGCTCGCGGACCTGCGGGCGCGGGGCCGGCGCGAGAGGATCGCGGGCGGGGGGTGCGTCCTCGCCTTCGACCGTGAACCCCGGCTCGGCGCGCTCACCGGAGCCCGGCTCGCCCGGAGCGCCTTCGGCTCCCTCGCGCCCTCCGCGACCGCGGCGGCGGCGGCGACGACGGCGACGGCCACCATCGGCGGCGTCCCCTTGCGGGAGCGCGGCGTTGCTGCTCGGCGGGGCGGCCAAGATGGGTTGATCGTCGTCGTCCTCGTCGTCGAAGAGCTCGGCGCCGCTCGCCGCGAGGTTGCGGCGGAGCTCGTCCTCGCCCGACACGAGCACTTCGTCCTCGTCTCCTTCGGACGGGGCGGCGGCCAAGCGCGTGGCGGCTTCGACCTCGAGCGCGTTGACCTCGGCGGCCTCCTCGATGCCCTCGCCAGCGGCCTCGGCGATCTCGGTCTCGGTGGGCTCGCCCTTCTTGCCCTTCTTCTTCTCGTTCCAGTCGCGCAAGGCGAACACGCCCGGCTTCACCCGGACGATGGGGTTCGTCTTGTCTTCTTTTTTAAGCAGCGCCGCGAGTCGGGCGCCCATGGTCACCTCGGGGCTCTTGCCGACGTGCGACAAGAGGTTCTTCTCGACGGCCAGCTCGGTGATTTCCTTGTAGTGGAGGGGCTTGCCGGCGATGCGCAAGACCTCGGCCGCGGCTTCGGTAAACGTCATGGGATCTGTTCGTCCTCTTCGCTGATATCGCGCGCTCTTGCGCGGTGTGTGGGCGGGGCTCCCGCGTCGTCGTCGGGGGGCCGGGGCCGGGCTCGCCAATCGTGCCTACGGACTCCGGTCTCGCTGCGCCGGGACCAAGATCCGCGGCGACGGCGGGTTTCGCAAAAAGGCCGAGGCCGATGGGCCCGACAACCTTTCCCGACCCCTCCCCCTTACTCCTCCGCCGTTCGCTCGTCAAATGGCATCGCCCCCGCCGCGAGAGCACGGCGAGGGCGATCTCGTACCCGAGCCCCGCTTCAGGGGGCGATCGGCGCGCCTTTGGGTGGCGGGGCCGGTTGGGGCTGGGCCGGTTGGGGCTGGGCCGGGGCTTCGGCGGGCTTCGCCGCAGGTTGCGCCGGGGCAGGCTGCCCCTGGGAGAGCGAGCCCTGCGTTTGGCCCGGCCCTCGCTCCTCGAGGAGCTCCTTCAGCCTCTTCTGGCGCGCGTTCTCGTCGAGGCCACCTCCGAGCTTGGTCGCGTCGATCGTGAGCATCGGGAGTTGGCCGTTGCCGCCCGCGGTGTAGACCGGGAGCTGCCCGTTCCAGCGCTCGAGGCTGCGGTATTGGAGCACCGTCGGCGACACGCTGAGCCGGATGATCTCGTTCGCTTTGGCCTCGGAGCGGGCGCGGATGAGCAGCGCGTCCGCTTCGCCTTGGGCCTTCTGGCGCATCGCCTCGGCGGCGCCGGTCGCTTGCGTGACGGCCTGGTCGGCCTCGGCGCGCACCTGACGCACGCGGTTCTCGCTCTGGATGGCGTTCTGCGTGGCCTCCATCGCGCGGTTGATCGCCTGGGCGACGTTCTCCGGCAGGCGGAGCGCCCCGTTGATGGTGAGCTGGTCGATGACGATGCCGTCTTTCCCGAGGTTCGCCGCGACGCGCCGCTGCACCTCGGCGAGCATCTTCGACTTGCCCGAGCCGTAGATCTCCTGGACCGGCATGGTGGACGCGACCTCGTTGAAGGCCTCGCGGATGACGTTGCGCACGTACCCGTTGGCGAGCGCCATCATGTCGTTCTGGCGGAAGCGCCCGTAGAGCTTCGGGGCGAGCGTCGGGTCGATGTGGAACGAGAGGCCGATGTCGCCGTTCACGTTGACGCCCTCGGAGGACGAGAACGTGATGCTGTCGTCGTGCGGAGAGCCCTCGTTGTGGCTCGCAGTCCACACGATGTTCTGCACGCTGGTCGGGAAGAGCACGATCTGCTCGAACATCGGGTTATAGACGACCCAGCCCGTCTTCAGCTCCATGTCCTGCACGCCGCGATCGTTGCCGGCGAGCTTGACGCGAATGCCGACGTGCCCTGCGTCGATCCGCTTGGTCATGCCGCAGCCCGCGAAGGCCGTGACGACGAGGACTATCAAAAACACCACCACGCGGCGGAGGCCTGGACCTGCCTCGCCGATCTCGATTTTTGCCATGAATGACCCTCGCCGCGAACCTAACCCCGTCCCTGGGCGGCGTCGACGGCCCGGCGTCCGATTCCGGGGCGTGCGCGACCGATTTCCGCGAACGGGTCCCTTCGGCCGGCGCCGCTCAGACCGAAGGACCCCACATGCGGAACATCATCACGACGCTCCACAAGAAGAGGCCGTGCGAGAAGATCCCGGGCGTGAGCCGGCCGAGCTTTCGGTTCAGGAAGCTCCAAAGGAGCCCGCACGCGAGGGCCGCGAGCGGCAAGAGCGGGTTCGGTCCGGCCGCCGGATCGCGTAGCGCGAACGCCGCGGGGACGTGCGCGACGGCGTAGAGCACGGGGGCGTAGAGCCAGGCCCGGCTCGAGCCGACCTTCTCCTCGAGGAGCGAGACAACGAGGCCTCGCCAGACGATCTCCTCGCAGGCGGCCATGAGCACGAGGCCCACCACCACGAACGCGACGTGCTTGCGGAGGTCGGCGGGGTCGCCCGTCTGCAGGTAGATGCGCGCGAGCCACGCTGTGCGGGGCGAGCCTTGGGGGAGGAACACCCGGACGAACGCCCACGTGGCCGCGAAGAGCGCGCCGGCCGTGACGAACCCGAGCGAAAAATCGCCGCCTCGCACGCCGAACCAGTGCTTGAGCACGCCGTCGCGACGCGCCCGCACGAGCGCGAACGCGGCGAGCGCGACGTTCGGGAGACCGATGACGAGGTAGAGGCTCGGGCTGCCGGCGCGCTCCGGGAGGAACCCGAAGTACGAGGCCACGCCGACCACGAGGACGACGACCGCGAGGATGGCGGGCTGGACCATGGGCGGTCCGTCTAGGCCAGGGGCGCGGATTCGGCAATCGCGACGCGCGATCGGGCGAAAATGCCCGGAGCCTCGGCCCCTCCGACGGGCACCCCGTGATCCCACGCGGAAGGGGTCACGAGGGGCGCGGGACCTCGGGCCGTGCGTGTAAGCTCGTCGGCATGGGTTTCCCTCGTTCCCCCCTCGTCGACGTGCTCGAGACGTCGGGTGAGCTCGCCGCGGCGAAGGCTCGCATGGCGGCGCGGCTCGCCGAGAGCGGGAGCCCCGCCGGGGACGACGTGGTCACGCTGGGCGCGCTCGTGTCGTGCGCCTACCCCGCGATCGGCAGGGCCATCGATGCCCGCCCGGAGGACCTCGTCCACGTGGCCCGCTCGGGCCTGCGGGCACGTCGAAATGCGAATGTTTACAGGAGGTTATCTGCGGAATTGTGCCCCGACCTCGGAGACGCCGAGGGGGTTCGCCGTGGCCTCCGTATCCTCGCGCGTCGGGAGAAGCTCCGGATCGCCGCGAGGGAGCTCTTCCCGACCTACGGAGACGTCGACGTCTCGGCGAGGGAGCTGTCGGATCTCGCCGACGAGGTCGTCCGGGTCGCCTGGCTCGAAGCGACGACCTGGGCCCGTTCGCGCTTCGGCGAGCCCGTGACGCGGGACGGCACCCCCTGCGGGTACGTGGTGCTCGGGATGGGAAAGCTCGGGGGCCGTGAGCTCAACGCGGGGAGCGACGTCGACCTCCTCCCGTTCTACGAGACCGACGACGGCGAGCTCGTGAAAGACGGCCGGGCGACCGACGTGTCGCTCCACGAGTACTTCGCGCGGGTGACCCAGAGGCTCACGTCGACGCTCGACGACGCTACCTCCGACGGGATCGTCTGGAGGGTCGACCTGCGGCTCCGCCCCGAGGGATCGCGCGGTCCGCTCGTGAACGCGCTCGCTGCCGCCGAGCGCTACTACGAGAGCTGGGGCCGCACCTGGGAGCGCGCGGCTCTCCTTCGTGCGCGCCCCGTCGCGGGAGATCTCGCCTTCGGGGAGCGTGTCCTCGAGGCGCTCGCGCCGTTCGTGTGGCGGCGCGTGGTCAAACCCGAGATCGCGGCCGAGATGGCCGAGCTCGTCGTGCGCTCCCGCGCCGAGCTCTCGGAGGACCCCGAGCGGTGCCTCAAACACGGGGAGGGGGGTATCCGCGAGGCGGAGTTCTTCGTGCAGTCGCTCCAGCTCGTGTGGGGCGGGAAGGACGCTCAGCTCCGCGCGCGCGGCACCCTCGACGCCCTCTTGCGGCTGCGATCGCGCGGGCTCGTGACCGAACGGGAGGCGCGCGACACACGTGACGGGTACCTCGCGCTCCGTCGAATCGAGCATCGGGTCCAGAACGCGACGGGGCTCCACACCCACACGCTCCCTCGCGGAGCCGTGCTCTCGGCCATCGCGTCGAGCCTCGGGTTCGCGTCGGCAGAGGCGTTCGAGGCCGACGTGCGTCGTACACGGGTGCGGGTGCACGAGCTCTTCGAGTCCACCCTCGTGCCCGCCAAAGGCCAGCGCGCCTCCGAGGCGATCGTGCGTGTCTTCATCGCCCTCGAGAGCGGGGAGGAGGACAAGGTGCGGGAGGTCCTCCCGAGCGCGTTCGGGCTCGCCCCCGATCTCCCCCGGCACCTCTTGGCGCTCGCCAAACGACCCGACGACATCCTCGGGACGAAGACCCGAGACGCCTTCCCTGCCGTGCCTCACGAGACCCTGCGCCTCTTGGCCGAGGCGGCCGATCCCGAACAAGCGTCTCGCTTGTTATGTGCGTTCTTTTCTAGGCTTAGGACGCCAAGCGCTTACGTGCGTGTGCTCGCGGAGGACCTCCGCGTGCTCTCGCGTCTCGTCGGCCTCTTCGGCGCGAGCGAGTTCCTCGGGGGGGCCCTCATCGCGAGGCCCGAGCTCGTGGATCGTCTCCTCTTCGCGCGCGGCGCTCCCACCCCGGAGACGGCGCGGCACGCCGTGGCCGAGGAGCTCTCGACGGCGAGCGGCGGTGACGACGACGACGCGGAGGTGTTCGTCGGCGCGCTTCGACGTGCGAAGGCCCGCGTGACGATGGAGGTCGGGCTCGCCGAGCTCTCGGGGGAGCTCTCTGCTCGCGATGCCCAGCGAGTGCTCTCGGCGCTCGCGGAAGAGACCCTGGAGCGTGCGCTCGGCCGCGCGCTCGCCGAGCGGGGCCTCGGCGGGGGCCTCGTGGTCGTGGGCATGGGGAAGCTCGGCGGCCGCGAGATCGGCTACGGCTCCGACCTCGACATCTTCTTCGTGTACCGCGACACCGGAGACGACGACCTCGCCGAGCGGTACGTGCGAACCGCGCAGCGTGTGCTCCGCCTCGTCAGTGTCCCGCACGGGGACGGCCCGGGGTACGAGCTCGACACGCGCCTCCGTCCCTCGGGAAATCAGGGCCTCTTGGTCGTCTCGGTGGACGCCTTCCGCCGCTACCACGGCGAGCGCGAGGGGAGGGACCCCGAGGCCGCCGACTGGGAGCGCCAGGCCCTCCTCCGCGCGCGCATCGTCGCTGGAGACGCGGCGCTCGGCGTGGAGGTCACCGAGATCGCCGAGCGCGCCGCGTACGATCGAGGCGCCCCTCCTGCGGCCGGGATGCACGCGCTGCGCATGCGTATGGAGCGCGAGATCGGGCGCGAGCGCCGCGGAGAGAGCGAGCCCCACGAGCGCCTCGACCTCAAGGTCGGCTACGGTGGAATCGTCGACGTGGAGTTCGCCGTTCAGTTCCTCCAGATGCAACACGGCGGAGAGCGCTCGCTGCGGACCCCGGACACGGAGGCCGCGATCGCCGCGCTCGAGGCGCGTGGCCTCCTCGACGCCCACGACGCTACGGTGCTGCTCGATGGCTACCGTGCGCTCCGCGGCATCGAACAGGCGCTGCGCGTCTCGACCGGTACGGGGACGTCCGTCCTCGAGGCCGGCAAGGCCAAGGTGGCGCTCCTCGCACGTCGCCTCGGCATGCGGGACGGTCCTGGCGGTTCGGCCGCGCAGGCGCTGTTCGCTCACGTACACTCGGTGAACCGAGACGTACGCTCGGTGTATCTCTCCGTGCTCGGTCAGGCCCCGCCCGCCTCCGTCACGGATCTCGGTGCGACCCCCTCCAAGCGGAGTGTTTCGTGAAACGTCGAACGCCCCATCTCCTCTCTCCGCTCGTGCCGCTCGTGCTCGCCGCCGCGGCGTTCGCTGCCTGCGGGCCGCGCGAGCGCCCGGTCCACGTCGCCCACCCGGCGTCTCCGGTCGAAGACGCCCAAGCCCCCGCGGCCGTCGAAGAGCCCTCGTCCTACGTGCTCTCGGCGTGGGGGGGCGCCTCCCGTGGCGACTCGGTGCCGCTCGGGAAATCCGAGACAGGCCTCCTCGTCGACGGGGTGCGTGTCGTCACCGACGGGGTGCGCATGCGGTCGGCCAGCGAGGTCGCGACGACGGCGCTCTCGTCCGTCGTGGAGGTCCCCGCGAGGCTCGGCGGAGGGTTTCTGTTCTTCAACGACACGGCCATCTACCACGCCGATTCGTTCGACGGAAAACTCAAAGGTTTGGCATACTTCCCGGACGCTCACGTGCACGCCGTGGACTTCGGCTTCGACCGCGCCCTCGTGCGGAGCAACGACGGCCAGCGCTGGGCCATCCGCCTCACCGACGGGGCGAGGGTCGGGCTCGAGCCGCCTGGGCTCTCGGAGCTCGCGGCGCGCGACGACGGCCTCGGGCTCGTCCTCACCGACACGGGCCGCCTCCTCGCCACACGAGACGCAGGCAAGACCTACCGGGACGTGACGAACCAGCTCCGAGGCGCGCCTGGCTCGATCGAAGCGCGCCCCGACGCCATCTACGTCACGAGCCAAGAGGACGCGTACGCCCGCCTCGAGCCCGACGGGCGGCTAGGCCGCGTCGACGCGGTGCCGGCCGAGCCCGTGAAGGAGCGTGATCCCAGGTGGCGTCAGGGCGAGGCCCCGGCGCGTGTCGCCATGCGCACCGGCGTGCCCGCCGAGGAAGAGGGCATCGCCGTCTTCGTCGCGAACGGCGACGTCTTTCGTGTCTCGCTTCGGCGTGGCGAGATCGTGTCCGTCCAGACGGGGAAGGTCCCGCTCGACGCGATGTGCGAGGGCGTGCGTACACCCGACGACGCGCTCTTCCTGTGCACCCGGCACGGTCAGACGTCCGAGCGCTTCGTCGTGTCGGGCACCCTCTACGGGAAGACCCCGCAGATCGAACAATCCTTCCCGTTCGTGGCTCCGTTCTCCGCCGGCGACGACGGCGCCTTGGCGTTCGCCGGTCCTTGCTCGGGGCCGCAACGGGACGGGGTCGCGTGCGTGCGGACGGCGCAGGGCTCGTGGGTCGAGCGCGCGCCGTCGACCGACGCCGGCAGCCCGGTCGCGCTCGGCTACGTGGTGCCGAGGTCCGACGGCGGCGCGGTGTCGCTCCAACTCCAGACCAAGCCGTACTCGATCACGGACCTCGCGACGGGCGACGTAAGGACGTTCACCGACGCCGAGCTGACGACCTCCGTCGGTCGTTATAAGTCTATGATGTACATGGGAAAATCGGGGGGATCGGTGCTCCGCGAGTGGACGTTCCAGCCCGATGGCTCCCTGCGCGGTTGGAGCGGTGGCCGCTCGATCACGATCACCCCGGGGGGGCCGGTCGTCTCGACGACCTTCGTCGGTGACAACGCCACGTACGGGACGTCGGGGCCCCGCGCGCTCGGCATGAGCCCCGAGGGTCGCCTCTTCCAGACGGTCGATCGCGGGCTCACGTGGACCGAGGTGGCGGGCCCCCCGTCGCAGTCGGTCGGCCCGGGGAGCAAACGAAGCTACGGGAGCATCCAGTGTGGAGCCGTGGGGTGCAGCCTCGGCCCGTGGCTCCGTGTCGGGTTCGCGGCCGAGCCCCCGAAGCCTCCCTTGAAGAAGGTCGAGGTGCCCCCGCCTCACGAGACGAAGCCGTTCGCCGAAGGGCGCGTCCTCGTCTGCGAGAGCTCTGGGCAGCTCCGAGGAAAGAGCGCGGCGCAGAACGATAGGTCGCCGGGCCTCGGGGCGACCTACCTCCCGAACGGCGTCGACGAGACCCACTACCCGCGCGGCTCGATTCACCCCGTGAACGGCGGCGACGGCGGCGACGAGGGCGAGCCCGGCAAACGCGCGATGTCCTTCGTCGCGCCGAACCTCACGCCGTCGACGTATCGGAGCACCTTCCACTACATCCTCCCTTTCGATCCCCAGGCGACCGTGCGCACCGGCACGCTCGTGGCGTCCGAAGTGGCCCAGTCGATCCACGGCGGGCCGCTCACCCTGGACGATCTCCTCTCGGACGCGACCTTCTCGCGGGCCGTGCCGATCACACCGCAGGATCCGGCGGCGCCGGGCGGCCTCCTCTTCGCGACCGACAGGCTCCTCGTCGCGTTTCGGGGCGGAGCGGCGAGGGTCGGCGTGCTCCCCGAAGAGGCGATCCTTAGCGCCGTCTCGGCCGTCGACCTGCCCGGAGACGAGCTCGGCGTGCTCGTGAGCAACGGCTCGCAGAGCGTCGTATTTCGGCTTCAGAAGGGCGGCGCGCTCACGCAGGTCCTCGAGTGGAAGGGCTCTCCCGACTCCGAGCGTTACCCCTCGAACCCCGATGCGCTCGCGGTCGGGCCGCGCGGTGAGCTCGGCGTGGTGCGCCTCGCGAGCGGCAACGAGCCCGCCTCGGCAGGAGATCCGGCGAGGCTCCTCCTCGCGAAAGGCAAAGAGCTCAGGCTCGCGGCGTGGTCGACGTTGGTGATGGCCGACGACCCGGCGTGCAAGGCGGATCCGTCCGGGTACCGAGCGACCGTCCAAGTGACGGGCGAGTGGCTCAAGCCCGAGAACGCACAAGACAAGCCCGAAGGCGCGGCGCCGCTCTTCGCCCGGGTGCGCTGGAGCGAGGCGCGTGTCTGCCTCGAGGGGGTCGAGCAGAAGGCCAAGGGCTTCGACGCGGAGCCCGGGCGCAAGCTCGAACGATGGACCGTCATGAAGGTGCTCCCCAAGCTCGAGGCCGGACGCGTGGTCGTCGGGACCGGCTTCGAGTACCGGCTGCCCGCGAGGTGCACGCTCAAGAACTGAGCCGCGAGGCGTGGGCGCGGGCCTGGGGAGGGCCGCGCGCTCCCCCTTCGAGCCTTGGGATAGGGCGGGGCGAGGCTTTCCTGCGTTCTCGCTCGCGGCCCCGGTCTCTCGCGGTTTACCCTCGTCGCATGAACGTCATCGTGACAGGTGCGGCGGGTGCGCTGGGGCGAGCGATCGTGGCGCGACTCTCTGCCGATGGGGCGAACGTGGGGCTCGTGGACCGTCCGAGCGCCGCGCTCGAGCAGCTCGCCGCGGAGGTCCGGGGGACGGCCCTCGGGGTCGAGGTCTTCTCGCGAGAGAGCCTCTCCGAGGCGGTGAGCCGCTTCGAGCACGCGGCCTCGGGGCCGGTAGACGCCGCCGCGCTGGTCGCCGGAGGCTGGGGAGGCGGCGCGCCGATCCACGAGAGCGACGCGGGGCTCGACGCGATGCTCGACGCGAACACGAGGACGGTGCACGCGTCGCTCGCCGCCTTCTTGCCGGGCATGGTGTCGCGGCGCCGCGGGAGCATCGTCGTCATCGGCTCACGCAACGTCGAGCGACCATGGCTCGGCGCGAGCGCGGCGGCGTACACGGCGAGCAAGGCCGCGGCGGTGGCGCTCGCGCGGGCCGTCGCCGAAGAGGTGAAGGAGTCCCACGTGCGCGTCAACGCGGTCTTGGTGAGCACCATGGACACCCCCGCGAACCGCGCGGCGATGCCGACCGCGGACGTTTCGCGGTGGGTCGCCACGTCGTCGGTCGCCGACGTCGTCGCGTTCCTCCTCGGAGAGGGCTCGAGGGACGTCTCGGGGGCCGAGATCCCGGTCTACGGGCGGGCATAACCAGAGCGATAACGGCGGTTTACGAGAAATCGACGAAATCGACCGGGCCGATGTCACCAAGGCGTACGTCGGCTGCGTTGCCTCGGTGAAGCGCGCGGGGAAGAGGTCCTCGCCGCACCCCAAGGAGCCGACCATGACCCGCCCCGCGATGCCCTTCACGCAGCCCTCCCCATCGACCGCTTCGCCTCTCTCGGCCCCGACCGGAGCGCTCGTGTTGCGCGACACGCGCATCGTCGCCGAGGCGTGCGGAGGGATCGTGCGCACGGTCCTCGAGCAGCGCTTCGAGAACCCGAACGACGCGCCCCTTCACGTCACCTACAGCCTCCCGCTCCCGCTCGACGCGGCCGTCGTGGCCTTCAGCTTCGTGCTCGGGGATCGAACCATCACCTCCGAGATCGATCGCCGCGATCGCGCTCGCGAGCGGTTCGAGGACGCCGTCGCTTCGGGCCACTCGGCGGCGCTGCTCGAGGAAGAGCGCTCGACCGTCTTCACGCAGGAGATCGGGAACGTGCCGCCGCGGGCCGAGGTCGTGGCGCGGATCACGCTGGATGCCCTGCTCACCTACGCGCACGAGCCCAGCCGGGGCGTCTGGGAGGCACGGTTTCCGACCACGCTCGCGCCCCGGTACCTCGGCGAATCGGGGCGTGTCGTCGACGCGTCGAAGGTCACGTTCGACGTCCGTGAGCACATGCCCCTCGGGCCCCGCGTGACGTTGTCGCTCGTGGTGCGAGACGCCCTCGCCGCGGGGCGGTCCCCCGAGTCGCCTTCGCACCCCATCCAGTGTGCGAAGGACGGCGCCGCGACCGTCGTGACGTTCGGTGGAGAGGGGCACATGCCGCTCGATCGCGACGTGGTCGTTCGGTGGGACGGTGCGCGCGCGGAGAGCTCGGGCGCGGCGCACGTACACGTCGACCGCGACGAGGACGCCGTGTACGCGCTCGTGACGGTCGTGCCCCCCGCGGGGCGCCAAGTGCGCGCAGTTCCAAGGGATTTGACGGTGTTGCTCGACACGAGCGGGTCGATGGGCGGGGAGCCGCTCGCCCAGGCGAAGCGCGTCGCGTTGGCGCTCGTCGCTTCTCTCGACGAAAACGACACCGTCCACCTCGTCGAGTTCTCGTCTCGGCCTCGGGCGTTTCGGGAAGGGCCGTCGTTCGCCACCCCCGAGACGAAGCGCGCGGCGTCGGCATGGCTCGCGTCGCTCGTGGCTTCGGGGGGTACCGAGATGCGCGACGGCATCGAGCGCGCCCTCTCCGACGTGCGGCCCGGGCGTGCGGCCCAGGTCGTCCTCGTGACCGACGGGCTCATCGGGTTCGAGCAAGAGATCGTCACGGCGATCCTGCGCCAAAACGTGTATGGTGCACGCGTCCACACGGTCGGGGTCGGGTCGGCGGTGAACCGGTCCTTGCTGGGCCCTGCAGCGCGCGCGGGGAGGGGCATCGAGATCGTGTGTGGGCTCGGGGAGGACACGGAGCCCCTCGTCGCGAGGCTGCTCGCCCGCACCGACGCGCCGGTCGTGACAGGGTTGACCCTCGTGGATGCGCGCACGGGCGCGGCCGTCGCGCTCGCGGCTCGGCGTGTCCCCGACCTCCACGCCGGTGCACCGTGCCTCGTCCCGATGCGGCTCTCGAGGGAGACCGCGGCGGTCCGCATCGAGGGAGTCTCTGCCGACGGACCGTTCGTCCACGAGGTCCCCATTCGTCCCGACGGGGTCGAGCGACCGTACGTTCGGTCTCTCTTCGGCCGCGAGGCGGTGAGCGACGTCGACATGCGGATGGCCGCGGGTGAGCTCCGCGGCGAGGGGGACGCCGAAATCGAGCGGCTCGGGCTCGCGTACGCCATCGTCACGCGCAAGACGTCGTTCGTGGCGGTCTCGCACGAGCGCACCGTGGACCCGACGCTGCCGACGCGCCGAGAGGTCGTCCCTCACGCGCTCCCGTACGGCATGTCGGCGGAGGGGGTGGGGCTGCGCGCGGCGTCGAGCGTGATGCCGGTGGCGGCTCGATCGGTCGCGTTCGCGCCGAGCCAAGCCATCCCGATGCCGATGGGGATGCCGATGCCCGCGCCCATGGCACCTTCGGGGGCGCCTCCTGCGTCGCGCGGAGGCGGCGGTGGCGAGCGTCGGAAAGAGTCCAAGTCCGAGGAGGCGCGCGACACGTTCGTGGCGCCCAAGAAGAAGGCGGCCCCGCCGCCGAAGCCTTCGCTCCTCGAGCGTGTCGCGAGGGCGGTCCTCGGGAACGCCGACGAGGGCGGTGGCTCGGGTGCCGACGATCACGACGAGGAGAGCGCGGCGCCATCGCCCTCGCCGAGGCTCGTCGTGGGGCGGCTCGTGCGATCGACCGAGGGTGTCTTGGTGGTCGAGATCACGCTGTCGGACGAGCTCACGTTCCACCACGACACGCTCCGTCTCATCATGGCGACGGGGGAGGGGCGGCCGGCTCGGATCGACGCGGCGCGGTCGACGGCGCCGGGCTCGTACGGAGCGGGGGCGGTGCTTCGCCTCGTCGTGCTTCACGGCGAAGGGCGCCTGGAGGCCTTCGCGGTCACGGGGCTCGAGATGGCAGGCGCGTTCCCCTTCCGGGTGGCGCTCGGCTGAACGGACGAAGGAGGGCTCGTGGACACGGATGTGTATCTTGCACGCATTGCGGCCGGGGACGACACGGCGTTCGCCGCGTGGCTCGGCGCCGTGGAGCCCGAGGTGCGGGCTTCGCTTCGAGGGTTCGCGCGCGTCGTGGACACCGAGGCCGTGCTCCAGGAGGCCTTCCTTCGTGTGTGGCAGGCCGCCCCGAGGGTCGTCCCCGACGGGCGGCCGAGCTCGCTCATGCGCTTCGCCGTGACGACGGCACGCAACACGGCGATCTCGGAGCTTCGCAGGCGGAGGGTGACCGTGGCGGACGAAGCCGCGCTCGAGTCGGCGGCGGTGGAGCTCCCGCAGGGCGGCGCGCGCGACGACCTCCTCCGTGAGGCCCTCCGTCTCTGCCTCGAGCTCCTGCCCGCGAAGCCGCGGGAGGTTGTCTTGGCGAGGCTCGAGGGCTCGGGCTCTGCGACCGACGCGTCGCTAGCCGTGCGCCTCGGCATGCGGACGAACACGTTCTTGCAGAACGTCACCCGGGCGAAACGTGCCCTGGTCGGGTGCCTCGAGGAGCGAGGTGTTCGCGTCTCTGGTCGGCTCGAAGGAGGTGCGCGGTGAGCCCCGACGAGCGCGACACGTTGATCGCCGAGCTGTGCTCCGCGACGCGCGAGACCCGCGCGACGGGCGAGATCGTGTGGTCGAAGGCCTTCTACGATCTCGACGCGGACGATCGCGCAACGGCCTTCGAGGAGTCCCTCGTCGAACGTCGGCTCGAGGCCGCGCTCTCCCCCGACGGGACGAGCGGCACGGCCCGCGCCGTGCTCGCCAAGATCCGAGGTGTGCGCCCGTGAGGGCCACCCTCACGGACGCATAACTGTCCGACTTGAAAGGGGAATGTCGCGTGTGGGCGCGCACGCGTGGCGACAAAAAGGAGACTGCCCGGCCTCCTCGCGGTGACCGGGCAGCGTCCTAGGACGAAGGTCGTGTCAGGAGTTCGCGGCGACGTTGATGATGCCCCAGACGACGTCGAGCAGGAGGCCGAGGCCGATGCCCACGGCGCCGAGGATCGTCGCGGTCTTGGCCTTGCTCCGCGCGCCCTCGATGTCGCCCATGTTCTTGGCGTTGCCGGCCTGGACGGCGAGCACGATCCCGACGACACCCAGGATGA
This sequence comes from Myxococcales bacterium, assembly GCA_016712525.1. Lineage (NCBI taxonomy): Bacteria > Pseudomonadati > Myxococcota > Myxococcia > Myxococcales > Myxococcales bacterium. The sequence goes on along the minus strand of JADJQX010000007.1, from coordinate 1,746,379 downwards.
AGCTGATGCCGCAGCAGAGGCACGAGATGACGCCGAGGATGATCGGGAGCGTCGTGTTCACGTCGCCTCCGGCGCCCGGCATCATGGGGCCGCCGGGGGGCGGGAAGCCTCCACCGGGGGGACCGAAGCCGGGCGGAGGTGCGCCGTAACCACCGGGGGGCGGTCCACCGAAGCCGCCGGGGGGCGCACCACCGGGGGGAGGCCCACCGTAGCCACCGGGGGGCGGACCACCGAAGCCGGGCGGGCCACCACCGCCGGGGGGGCCGCCGTAGCCGCCGGGGGGGGCGCCGCCGGGGGGCGGGCCACCGTAACCGCCGCCAGGAGGCATGCCGCCCGGAGGCCCGTACCCGCCCGCGGCGTGGACAGTCGAATTTGCGGTCGTGGGATCGGTCACCATCATGGGCGTCTGCTCTCCTCGCGAAGTCGTGTGCATGTCGAAGGGAGCGAGTCCCCGCGATTTCTACCGAAGGATTGCATAAAGTTCGGGGATGCCCAAGGGAAACGAGCACGCGCCGGTTTCGACCGTGCCCCTCGCGAAACGCGCGCGCGCGACGCTCCTCGTCGGTTCGGCCATCGTCGCCTACGCGCTCGTCGTCGGGAGCGGCGTCGTGAGGTGCCCGCTCGCGGCTATGTTCCACGTGCCGTGCCCGACGTGTGGCGCGACCCGGTCCACGCTCGCGCTGCTCTCCCTCGACTTTTCGGGGGCGATGTTGAACCCCGTGGCACCGCCGCTCGTGGTGCTGCTCGGCGTGCTCTCGGCGCGCCTCGTCTTCGTCGCCGCCCGGGACGGGCACACCCGCCGCTTCGACGAGGCGCCCGCGATCCGCGGCGTGGTGAAGGCGATCTTCGGCCTCCTCCTCGTGGCGATCGCCCTGTGGATCGTGCGGTTCTTCGGCGTCCTCGGCGGGCCGGTTCCCGTGTAGACGCGCGAGCGAGGTCCTCTCCTTCGTGGGCGGAGGTCTCGCGCGCGCTTAAGCGAACGACGTAGGTCGGCTCCTTCGTGGGCGGAGGTCTCGCGCGCGCAGGAAGATTCACGTGCGCGCGAACTCCTTGGTAGCCTCGAGAACGTCGCGGGGTGCCCGCCGCTCCGTCTCGGGGTGGTCATCGCCCGCGCCTCCTCCGATGAAAATCTGCCCCCGTTGCTCCGAGCTCTTCCCCGACGACGCGGGCTTCTGCCCGTACGACGGCGTCTCGCTCGAGCGAAGCAACGACAAGTACCTCGGCAAGACGATCGCCTCGCGGTACCGGCTCATCAAGCGCTTGGGGCTCGGCGGCATGTCGAGCGTCTACCTCGCCCGGCACATCATCATCGACCGCCTGAGCGCCCTCAAGATCCTCCGAAAGGAGCTCGGCTTGAACCCCTCCCACCGCGAGCGCTTCTTGCGGGAGGCCCGGGCCGTGAACCGCATCAACCACCGGAACATCGTCGAGATCAGCGATGTCGGCGAGGCGGACGGGGTGGCGTACCTCGTCATGGAGTACGTGGAAGGCGAGTCGCTCCACGCGCACGTCCAGCGTGGGCGCCTCGACTGGCAGCGGGCCGCTCGCATCGGGATCCAGGTCGCGAGCGCCCTCGCGCGCGCTCACCAGATGGGCATCGTTCACCGCGATCTCAAGCCCGAGAACGTGCTCATCGTCCGTGACGATGCCGGCCGCGACATCGTCAAGCTGACGGATTTCGGCATCGCGAAGATCATGGACATGCCGAGCCTGACGTTCTCCGAGCAGCTCTTCGGCACGCCGGGGTACATCGCCCCGGAGTACGTCGAGGGCATCCCGGCCGACGAGCGCGCCGACATCTACTCGCTCGGAGTGGTCATCTACGAAATGGTGACGGGCACCCTCCCGTACGAGTGGCAAGGCCAGGCCGATCTCCTCCTGAAGCCGATCACCCACGCCCCCATTCCTCCCGTGCAGCGCGGCGTGCACCTGCCCGCAGGGCTCGAGGCGCTCATCCTCTCCATGTTGGCGCGGAGGGCCGAAGATCGCCCGCAAGACGCGTTCGCCGTGCACGACGGGCTCATCGACGTCCTGCGGAGGTCGGGGGGAATCTCGTCGACGTCTCTCCCGGCCATCGCGGTCACCTCGAGCCCGCACCCGTACCACCCCCCTCAAGAGACGGTCGTCGCGAGCCTCGCCCCGGGTTCGAGCGCAGAGGTCACGGCCATCCGAGGGTTCTCTCCGGCGGGGCCCGGGTCGGAGGGGCCACCCTCGACGAACGACGAGCCCGCGCGTGCGCTCCGCGCGAACGAGAGCGCTCACGGGTTGGCCGTGCTCCCTCACCTCGGCACCCCGGAGATGGCGACCAAGTGGCGCACGGCGCTCGCGGAGCTCGAGGCGAGGATCGGCGACGCCCGCCGGCGTGGTGGGGCGTACGGGGAGAACGCGGCGCGCGCAGCGGACCTCGCGGCGATGGCCGGAGAGATGATCCCGCGGGTCGAGCGCTCGGCGCGTGCGGTGGCGGAGCTCCAGTCGCGTGTCGATCGAGTCGAGGCGCGCGGTCGCGAGTTCCGGGCGAACCTCGGGCACGCCATCGACGTGCTCCTTCGCGACAGGTCGCGTGAACGCGCCCACCTCGAGGCCGTGCGTACGCGGCGCGTCGCCGTGGACGGAGGGGAGGGGCCCGAGAGCGCGCGCACGTCGGACGGGCGAGTGTGGGAGGCCTCCGCGCTCCACTCGGAAGAGGCTCGGATGTCCGTCGTCGTCGCCGACCTCGGCTATCAAATCGAGGCCCTCAAGGGCCAGCTCGACGCCAAGAACGATGAGCTCGAGCGCGAGCTCACCGAGGTGTCGGGGGCGCTCGAGGGCTCGGTGGCGGCGCTGCGCCGCATGTCGAGCGAGCTCGCTCGGACCATCCGCGAGGGGATCGCGCTCGTCGACTAAAAGCCCAATGAAAACAAGGGCTTATGTCTACTTTTTCCAGTTCGACTTTTCGTCGGCCGCTTGTTTCTTCGCGTTCTCGTCGAGCTCTTTCGCGAAGGCCTCGAGCCTCACGTTCCCGCGTTCCATGTGGAGCGCCATCGTGAGCTGGAGCTTCGCTTGTTTGAAGTCGCCCTTCTTCGCGAGCTCCTCGGCCCGCAAGACGAAGGGGCGCGCGCCCGGGGAGCGCACCGTGTCGAGGAGCCTCGCGGGGGCAGGGGCGATGCTGTTGGTCGTGACCGTGCGCGTCGCGACGGCCGCGCGAGCGCTGCCCTGGTCCGTGACGAGGGTCAGCGCCTGATCGTACTGCGCCCGCAGACCCGGCTCCGAGAGCACCCTGAACGCCTCGGCGCCTCGCTTGAAGATCGTCTCGACCGCGCCTTGTTCGTTCGGCGGCCGTGCGCGGTGGGCGTCGGGGTGGAACGTCTCGGCGAAGGCGTGGAAGGCGCGCCGAAGGTCGTCGTGCGTGGCCGACTTCGGTACTCCGAGGAGGTCGTAATACGAGAGCTTGTCGAGGACGGCGAGCCATCCGGAAAGAGCCTGGGCATCCATCGTCGTCGTCACACCCGGAGGCCCGGCGAGGGCTCGCCCATACGCTGGATCATGTCGACGACGGACTCTTCGTCCGCGACGCCGAGCAACCGGAGCGTCGCGCGTGCCTCGTGCCCGGTCTGGCTGTCGGCCGCGCGGACCTTGAGGGTGCCGTCGGCGTCGAGCTCGAACGTCACGGCCACGGTGACCTCCCCGCGCCCCGCGGGGCGAAGGCCGGAGAGCTCGACCTCACCGAGGTACGTGTTCTGAGCGAAAACGGAGCTCTCGCCCTGGGCGACGCGCACACGGACGGACGTTTGATGGTCGCGCCCCGTCGAGAATTTTCGGGTTCGCTCGCAAGGGATCTTGGCGTTTCGAGGGATGACGGTGTCGCAGAACCCACCCGCGGTCTCGACGACGAGCGCGCGCGGGGTGACGTCGACGAGGACGGGGGGCGCCATGCTCGGCGCCGGCATGCCGCCGTAGGGAGACATCCCCGGCATCATTCCCGGGGCACCCATGGGTTGACCCATCATCGGGCCCTGCGGCATGCCCTGCATCATGTGGGGCTGCATGCCCTGCATGGTGGGCTGCGGCATGCCCTGCATGGTGGGCTGCGGCATGCCCTGCATCATGGGCGGCGGGGCCGAGCCGAAACCCGGCATGGGCGCCGTCACATGGGGCTGGGCGTGGATCTGTGCATGTTGCACGGGATAATCGGGCGTGATCGCGGGGAAGCCGCCCGACTGAGCCGGGAATCCGCCGCTGCCCGCCGCCGCGGGGTACGCTCCCGAGGCGCCCGCGAAGGCGCTCGCGCCACCGCCCGCCCCGACCCCCACCCCGGGAGGCGCTGGCGCAGGAACGGGAGGGGGAGACGAACGGAAGGCCTCGGGCGGGACGTTCTGGGCGGGGAGATTCCGCGTCATCCGTGGACCTTGAGGGGGCCCGGGAGGGAGCGGCGGTGGCGAGGACGGGAAGGCCTCGGGGCCAGGGGCCATCGGGGCAGGGCGCGACGTCGGAATGACGGCTTGGGGCGGGGCGAGGGGCTGGGTCGTCGCCTGCTGCGCGCGCTGACCGAGGAGAGGATCCGTGCGCTTCGGCGAGCCGCCCATCGGGTCGGTCGACTTCAGCGGGTTCGGTCGAGCGCCGGTGCCCGGCACCCCGGGGGGGCCTCCCTTCGCCGCGAAGCCTCCGTACGGATCGGTCGTCTTGCGGGGATCGGCGGGCTCCGCGCGCGGATCGTTCCGAGCGGCGAGCGGAGCCGTCTTGGCCGCCGAGGGTTTCTTCGAGGGGACGGCGGGGCTCGGGGCAGGGCGCGGTGTGAACTCGGCCATCGGGCCGAAGGGAATTTCGGGGATGCTGGGAGGCGGCGCGCCCTTCATGGCGAGCACGGGCGCCGGCTGCTGGTTCGTGTCCATCTCCTCCGAGCTCGGCCCGACGCCCGTGAGAGAAGGAGAGGAGATGCCCGAGCTCGAGATCAGGCTGAGGTCGCGAATCTCGCCGAACGTTCCGCCGGGGACGGCCGCGGTATCCCCGAGGTCGTCGAAGCTCGGCACACGGGCCATTCCCTGGCCGCTGATCGAGCTCACGAGCGAGGGCGGCTCGTCGAGCGTGCCGAACTCGCCGGTCTGCGCCGCGAGAGGGGGGCTCGATCCCGTGAGCGTCGCGCTGTCCTCTTCGTCGTCGGCCGTGACCCACCCAGCCTCCGAGTCCTCGATCTCGTCGAGGCGCGGGCGCGAGCCCTTGACCGCCTCGTAGAACTCGGAGTGAGGAGGGACGGGCGCACCCGAGAACGAGGGGATGCTGGGCTCGTCGTCGCGCCGTGGGTCGTGGATGGCGCCGGAGACGCTCCCGAAGCGGTTGGCGTCGTGTGTCACCCCGGTGGAGGTGGTATCGCCGAGTGGCGGAGGCGCCGAGCGAGACGCGTACGGAGGATTCGACTCGCGCTGCCCGAGGGGCGGGGGCGCGGAGCCGGTCGCGTAGGGAGGCGCCGACGCCGTCGAAGGCGGCTTCACCTGCGTGAACTCTTCGTCCTGGAGGCCGCGGAGCGTGTGCGGGTTCGCGGAGGGGACCGGGGGAGGCGCCGGGATGGGCCGCTTGCCGGCTCCGTCCGTCAACGCCGAGGCTTGGATTGCCGCACCCATCGCGACGACCTCGTCCGGGTTGATGCGGTCCATCGGCGGCGCCCCGAAGAAGGCCTCGACCCTCCGACGCACGAGGGGAATGCGCGAGCTCCCGCCGACGAGCACCACCTTGTCGAACGAGGTCGGGGTGAGGCGGGCGAGCGCGAGCGCGTCCTGGGTGACGCGGAACGTACGATCGACGAGCGGTTGGATGAGCTGGTCGAGCTCGCCGCGGGTCATCGCGAAGGTGAGCGCGAGCGCCGCGCCCCCGACTCCGTAGCCGAGGTCGTTGATCTTGACCTGGGCCTGGTCGCGCGTGGAAAGGTGGATCTTCAGCTCTTCGGCCGCGGCGCGGAGGCGCTCCCACGTGCCCGGATCGGCCTTCGCGTCGATGCGGTGCTGCTTGAGCAAGCGCTCGGCCATGCGCTCCGCGATCGCGGCGTCCACGTCGTCGCCGCCGAGGAAGGTGTCGCCCGCGGTCGCGAGCACCTCGAAGACGTTGTTGTTGAGATCGAGCAGGGTGCAGTCGAACGTGCCACCGCCGAAGTCGTAGACGGCGATTCGCTCGCTGCCCACGCGCCCGAGCCCATAGGCGAGCGCGGCGGCCGTCGGCTCGTTCAGGATGCGCAGCACCTCGAGGCCCGAGACGCGGCCGGCGACCTTGGTGGACGCTCGCTGAAGCTCGTTGAAGTGCGCAGGCACCGTGATGACCGCCCGCATGACCGGCTCGCCGAGCGCCGTCTCCGCGATCTGTTTGGCGCGCTTCAGCACGAACGCGCTGATCTCGGGCAGGGTGTAGTCTTTTCCTCGCGCGTGCACGAGCGGGCCTTGGGCGGGCCCCTCGCGGAGCTCGTAGGGCACACGAGAGCGCGCCTGGACGATCTCGGGGCTGTTCCACGAGCGCCCGAGGAGCCGCTTGTGGCTCGCGACCGTGTTGCGCGGGTCCATCGCGCGCCGAGCCTTGGCCGGATTGCCGACGAGGACCTCGCCGTTCGGATGAAACGAGACGACCGAGGGCAGGAGCCGCTGGCCGGACTCGTCACCGAGGACGTTGACGCGGCCGGACCGCATGGATGCCACGACCGTGTTGGTCGTCCCGAGATCGATGCCTACGACGCTCACCGCTCTCTTCTAGCCCCCCCCCAACGCAGGGTAAAGGAAAGGTCGGACGTTCGGCTTCATTCCGCGACTTGGGCCGGGCGGCGCGCGGTCACACCCACATCGGCGCCACCGTCGGGCCGCCAAGCGGGTCGGCGCTCCCACGGCCTTTTCGCCGGTGGGTCACGGCGGCTGGCCCGCGCAGGACGGGGCGAGCCAGAGGTGGAGCCGGTGGGGCGGCCGCTCGCCGATCCTCGACCGAAAGGCCCCTTGGCGGCCGCTGATTTAGACGACGAATAGGTGACCGCCGCCTCCGATGTCCGTAGGCTTCGGGTTCGGGCGCCGGTGCGTCCGGCCACGACCGATGCGAACTGTCTCGTTCTACTCGCTCTCCCGCGTACTCCAAGACAGGCTCACGGGCTCGATCTCCGAAGGGTTCGTGCCGGTACCTCTCGCGCGGAGCCCGGGCGGGCCCAAGAAGGACACCTTGTGGCTCGGCGTCATGGGTGGCGCGATCGTGCTGCTCCTCGGCCTCTTCTTCGTCGGGTTCGGCAGCCTCGGCTCTTCCCTCTCCCAGCACGGCGTCGTGGCCCTCTGCCTCTACGTCGCGCTCATCGCGCTCGCGGTGTTGGCGTTCATCGCCTCGAGGCGGCACGTCACCGAGGTCAAGTGCTTCCCGCTGCCCCGCGGGGTCTACCTCTTCCCGGCGTGCATCGTCGACGCGACGAGCGCCGAGCTGCGCATCGTCCCCACGGCCGAGGCGATCCTTTCCGGGGCGGGTCCCCGGGTGACCCTGACCGCCGCAGGAAAGAGCTACACGTTCGAGGCGGCTGCCGGGGAGGACCTCGCCCGGCTCGTTGCCGAAGGTGTGCAGAATGCACGCGTCGCGCTCGCCGAGAACGATTCGGCCAAGCTCGCGCAGCTCGACCCCATGCACGAGCCGCGGTTCTCGAGCCCCGTAGGCCCGCGCGCTCCCTACGCCGAGGTGCTCCCGGCTTGGCAGAAGCTCGGCTGGGCCGTCGCGCTCGGGGTCGGCCTCGTCTTCGGCGTGACCACGTACTTCATGCGAAACGCGACCAGCGAAGGCCTCCTCTACTCCCGGGCCAAGGCCGCGGGGACCGAGGCCGCGTACCGGTCGTACCTCCTCCAGGGAAAGACCCACGCTCGTGAGGTCTCGCGCGTGCTCTTGCCGCGCGCGGCCCTGCGGACCGCCTCCGCCGCGGGGACGGTCGAGGCCATCGTTGCCTTCAAGGCGGCCTACCCCGACACGGACATCACGGACGAGGTCGACGCGGCCCTCCACTCCGCGATGCTCGCCGAGCTCGAGCGAGCGAAGGCCAAGGGGACGCTCGGCGCGCTCCAGGGGTTCGCCACCTCGTATCCCCAGCACGGCCTCCAGAAGGAGCTCGCGGCCGCCGTGCACGCGGTCTACGAGAAAGAGCTCGCGAGGGTCCTCGCCAACGTGCCCGAGGCTTCGCGCGGGGAGATGTCGCCCGTCCTGACCCAGCTCTTCGCGGCCCTCGAAAAGGGGGGACCGTCGCTCGAGGTGCGGTTCCGCCGGCGACCGGGGCCAAAGCTCGCCTCGGCCGACAAGGCCATCATGAAGACCATTACCTACAATGGTCCCGTGTCGCTCATATCGAAGTACTTCGATGGGCCGCACCACAAAGCCCGCGAAGAGATGCTCACGAAGGCCGTAGGGGAGAAGCTCGCCGAGGGCTTCGACAAGGAGCTCGTCCACGTGGTGCAGAGCGCGGCGGAGCCCGACGCGGGAAAGGCCGAAGATCCGTTCCCGAAGGTCACGGCGCCGACCCTCTTCCTCGTACACGGGGCCGACTGGTCGGGGCACACCTACACGAGCCGAAAGCCTCGGGTCACGATCGTGGGGCTGAACTTCGGCTTCGATGCCGTCCTCGTGCTCCCGCAAGACCGCCGCACGTTCAAGACCAAGCACGACGTCTGGAAGGGCGTGACCGTGCCCCAGCTCCGCGAGACAGGGGACGGCCCCCTCGAAGAGCGCGTCTACGGCCAGATGGCCGACTCGGCGTACGACGGGTTCGCGAAGAAGGTCGTGGGCGCGTTCACGAAGAACTGATCCCGGCGTACCTCAGCGCCCTCGGTCGCGCCGCTTGCGGATCGTCCTCGCGACGAGCGCGAGCCCGCCGCCGACGACGAGCACGACGTCGATCGGTACGGGCACCTTGTCCCCGATCACGATCTCCATCGGCGGCGGGACGAGGTCGGCGCTCGTATCGGCGCGGTGAAAGTAGACCTCGTCGGTCCCTGGGCGTGGCGAGGCGCGGTCGACGAACGCCGTCAGCACGCGCCCCTTCGTCGGCGTCGGCGCGCCCGAGACATCGGCGTCGAGACGTTTGGCGAACGTCGTCGCCCCGGCCCACGTCGCGCTCGCGCCCAGCGTACCTTTCACTCTCTCTCCGCCGATGTAGTACACCGCGAGAGATCGAGTCGTCCCCGCCGTGCCCGCCCGCGCGCTCGCCGGCTCGCGGTACGGGTAGAAGGGCGCCTCCGTTCGAAAGGCGATGTCGACGAGCCCGGAGCCGACCCGCCGTGGCGCCGACGGTGCGGGGGCGGCGCCCTTCGGCGCGATTCGCAGGGCGACGAAGAGCCACTTTTTCTCGACGTACGGGGCGACCCACTCGGCGGTCTCGGGGGAGCTCGCGTAGCCGTGGCTCGAGAGCCACTCGGACAGGGCGGTCGGGCTCGTGGCCTCGAGGATGGCGGCGTCGTACCCCGCGACCGTCAGCTGGTCGAGGACCGTGACGGGCGCCGGCGCCGACACGACCGCCGAGCGCATCGCGAACGTCATGAGGAAGAGCGGTGTCGGATCGACGCCGGAGATCCTGTGGGAGTACACGATGGGGGGGCGCGTGAGCTCCTCGAGGCGCTGGAACACGGAAGGGTCGGCCTCGGAGAGCGTGGGCCTCGACGGCACCGGCACCACGAAGCCGAAGTCGGTCGTGTCGGTTTCGAACGAGGCACGCCTCACGAAGTGCTCGGTCTTCGTCGCCTCGTCGTACGTGATGAGGGCGGCTTCGTCGGCGACACGCACGAAGTGGTTCGGTGGCGGAGCGGGCATGCAGGCCCGCGCGTCGGTCGAGCGGAGCGCGGTCAACGAGGCCGCGACCGCGATGCCCACCCTCGCGAGGCGGCGGAGGCTCATCGTGAGCCCTTGGCCACGGGTGCGCTCCCGCCGACGAGGAAGGCCTTGTAGGCGGCGTCGCTGCGGGGGCGCCCGAGGAAGTCTCGGACGAGCTCGTCGGCGTCGGCGCTCCCGCCCCGCTCGAGCACCCTCGCTCGGTAGTCGGCGGCGGTCTTCGGGTCGAGCAGCCCCGCGGCGGAGAAGCGCGTGAAGAGGTCGCGCGCGATCGAGAGAGCCCATTGGTACCCGTAGTACCCGGCGTCGTACCCGACGAGGTGACCGAACGTGCCCTGGAAGTGCGTGCCCTCGACGTACTTGAACGGGGTGTACTTGGCTTGGACCTCGGCGAGGACCGGCGTCGTCTCGAAGGGCGGTTTTCGCGTGTGGTACGTCTGGTCCAGCGCGGCGAGGAAGAGCTGACGCTGCGTCGCGAGCGCGCGTCCGAACCCGCGAGCGCGCAGCATTTTTTCGTGGAGCGCGGCGGGCAAGGGCGCGTCCGTCTTGTAGTGACGCGCGAAGAGCGCGAGCGTCGATTTGTCCCACGCCCACTCCTCCAGCATCTGCGAAGGCGCCTCGACGAAATCGCGCGCGACGCTCGTGCCCGAGAAGGTCACCGTTTCGGTGCGGCTCAGCAGGTGGTGGAGGACGTGCCCGAACTCGTGGAAGAACGTGGTCGCGTCCTGATGGCTCATCAACGCGGGGGCCTCGCCGCCCGGCCGAGGGAAGTTGCACTCGATGGCCGCGATCGGGAGGAGCCTCTTGCCATCGCTCATCTTCTTCGTGTCCCGGATGGAGAACACGGCGGCGTGTTTGTACTTGCCGGGCCTCGGGTAGAGGTCGAAGTAGAAGCGGCCGAGGAGCCTACCCTCGCCATCGAGCACGTCCATCGGCTCGACGTCGGCGTGCCACTTCGGGACGCTCGCCGCCCGGAACGTGATGCCGAAGATCTTGCTCGTGATTGCGAGGAGACCGGCCTTGACCTTCGAGACCTCGAAGTACTCGCTCACTTCTTTCGAATCGAGCCCGTACTTCGCTTTTCTCACGCGATCCTCGAGGTAGGTGCGATCCGAGGCGAAGATGGGATCGTCCTTCTTTCCTCCGAGCTTCGCGTGCATCGCTCGAAGCTCCGCCATCTCTTCGTCGCCCTTCTTGGCGATGTGCGTGCGGAGCCCCTCGAGGAACCCGGCGACCTCCTTGGGGGACTGCGCCATGCGGGGCTCGAGCACGTAGTCGGCCCAGGTCGCGTACCCGAGGAGCTTCGCCTTCTCGTCGCGCGCGACGAGGAGCTTCTCGAGGAGCGCGACGTTCTTGTCGGCGGCGCGGTTGTCGAACCGCTTGTAGAGCTCGAGGGCGAACGCGCGGTTCTTCGCGTACTGGAGCACCGGGAAGTAGTCCGGGTAGTCGGTGCTGATCGTGATCGTGCCATCGGGGCCCGGCTTGTGGGCGTCGAGGTAGCTCTGAGGGAGCCCCTCGAGGTCCTTCGGGGTCGCGGGGAGGGTCGCCGTGGAGGCCGCGATGTTGTTCTCGAACTCTTGCCCGAGGCGCGTGATTTCGCCGTTCAGCTCTCGCAGGCGGGTCTGCGCCTTCGCGTCGAGCTCGAGCCCGTTTCGCCGGTAGTCGCGGCGGAGGTGCGTGAGCATGCGCTGAAGCTCGGGAGACGCGAGCTTCACGTCTCCCTTCGTGACGCGGCCCGCGAATCGTGCGACGACGTCGGCCACGACCTTGTCGAGGTAGAACGAGGTCTCGAAGCTGCCCGCGAGCGGCTCGCACTCTTCGGCGACCTTGCGGGCCGCGGCATCGGGGTGCGCGACGGCCATGAGCGCGCTGAAGTCTCCCGCGTTCTTGGTCGCGAGGCGCGCGTCGTCGATGGCCCCGAGCACGGACTCGGTGGTGAGCGCGCCGTCGGGCGCCGCCGCGAGCTTTCGAACCTCCGCGAGCTTGGCCTCCGCGGTCGCGAGCGACCCATGGCACAGGGCGCGGAGCTTGTCCGCGCCGTCGAAGAACTCGGTGGGATCGACGTCGAGGGCGAGCGGCGTGGGCGGCGGCGGAGGGCTCGGCGCGGTCGTGGGCGCAGGCCGGGCCGGCGCGGTCGCGCTCGGCTTCGCTGCGACAGGACCCTCGATGTGAGGAGATGAAGGTGCGCACGCCCCGAGAGTCAAGAGCAACGGGGCGAAGACGAAGAGACTGGGGGGGCGGGCGCGCATGGGGCGCAGCATGCCCGAAATGGCCGGTGACGCGCGCCGAAAAGCGGACGCTCAGCCGTCCGACGGGGCGTCCGCGGCGGAGTCCGTCGTGCTGTCGGGCCCGGTGTCGACGTTGGCGTCCGTCGAGGCATCCGGGGCGGTGGCGCCGTCTTCCTGGGGGCCCGCCTCGGGGGGAGGCCGGGTTCCGCACAGGAGCGTCGGGACGTTCTTGGGGGGCACCCACGCTTCGCACCCGTCGGCGAGCTTTTGCAGCACCCACCCGTCGGCGCTCGGGTCGGGGACGATGCCGTCGAAGCCCACGACACAGGTGTCGTTCGGAGAGGTCTTCTTGCCGTAGCGGAGCACGGTGCAGCCCGACTTCACCGTCGGGCAACAGCCGGGATCGGAGCCCTCGGGCGAGCCTGCGTCGGTGGTGACGTCGCCGTCGGTGCACGCCTCGGCGGCGAGGCCGAAGATCCCGAGAGAGAGTGTGACGAGAAGCAAAGCGCGAGCGTTCATCGCGTTCATGGTCGTCCTGTACGAGGGAGTACGCAAGCCCGGCTCATACCACGAGCACCACACCACGGACCTCGCGGCCCGTCGCGTCTCGGATGGCTGCCCCGTAGAGCGCTACTTGCGCCTCGTAGGAGGCGAGCCGCGGGGTCACGTCGAGGTCCGTCTTGTAGTCGACGACCACGTAGGTGCCGTCCTCGTCCAGAAAGACGAGATCGACCACCCCCTCGAGGAGCGACCCGTCCGCGCGCGTCTGCGTGACCGTGACCTCGCGTCTCACGTCGCCCGAGCGGAGGGCCCTACGAAACACGTCGTGGCCGAGCGCCGTGCGGGCGGTCTCGATGGCAGCGTCGACCTCGTCGACCGTCGCGCCGAGACCGCGCGCAAAGGAGCGCGCGAGCAGCGGGAGGGATTCGTCGTCGTACGTCTCCCCGAGCGGAACCTCGGCGAGCAGGGCGTGCACGAGCACTCCGAACCGCTTCCCGTGAGGGCGGGCGATGCGCGAGCGAGGTACCTCGGCGACCTCCACGGGGACCTCCGAAGGGGACGAGGCGAGCTGCTCCTTGAGCTCGGTCGGAGTGACGACCCTGACGCTCGGGCGCGCCCCGTCGCGGCGCGTCTTCTCTCGGCGCGCCACCCACGCCTCGTGTCGGGCTCGGCTCTCGTCGGACAGGCCGCGCTCGTCGGCCGCGAGGAGCTTCTGTTGGCGGAGCCCGGCCTCGTCGTCCTTTCCGAGCTCGAGGGCGTGCGGATCGAAGACCAGCACCGTGTGCGATCCGGCCTTGGGCGTGTGCCAGCCGGGACGCACCGTGGAGACGACCCTCGCCTTCTCGGGGCGATGGACGACGCTGTCGCTCCCGAAGGGCACGGGGGTAGGCCGATCGAGCGGGCTCCCGGGCCTCGCGGGGTGAAGAGCCGGCCAAAGGGGGGAGAGCCAGCTCTCGTCGAGGGGCCCGTCGCCGACGATCGGGACGACCAACATGTCCTTGGCGCGCGTGGTCGCGACGTAGAGCAGACGCAGCGCTTCTTCCGCATCGTGGCGCAGGATGCGGTCTCGCTCGCGCGAAAGCTCGAGGGGGCTCGCGCCGCAGAGCGGGGCCGCGAAGAGCCCCTTTTCCCCGTCGACGAGCCGTGACGGCTCGCTGTGGGTCGCGCGGGCGGTGGGATCTACGAGGACGACCACGGGAAATTCGAGCCCCTTCGCGCGGTGGACGGTCATCATCCGCACTCCGGAGGCGTCCTCTTCGACGACCATGGCCTCCGAGACCTGCCCTCGGTCGGCGTCGCGTTCGAGCTTGTCCACGAAGGCGCGGAACGAGTGGACGCCCGCCGCGTGGGTCGCCCGCCGCGCGAGATCGAGCATCCGAAGGACGTTGGCGAGCGCTTGCTCTCCGGTGGGCCAGATGGCGAATCCCGCGTGCGCGCGCGTCCGCTCGAGCAGCTCGGCGAGCGTGTCGGCGAAGGGGCGACGGTTCCTGGTTCGATGGAGGTCGCGGAGCACCGCGAGGGCCTCGGCCACGGGTTGGGCGTGCTCGTCGAGCGCCGTGACCGACCCGACCTTTCGTGAGTCGAGGGTGCGGGCCGCGGAGCGGTACCCGAAGATCGCCGAGTCCGTCAGGGCGAACAAGGGCCCGCGCAGCGTCGCGTAGGTCGCCATCTCGTCGAACGGAAACTCGATGCAATTCGCGGCGTTACGGAGCGCCAGGACCTCCTCACGTTCGAAGAAGCCGCGCCCTCCGACGAGCACGTGGGGGACGCGCCTCGCTTCGAGCGCCCGCACGTAGGGTCGCGTCGTGTCGCCGCCGAACGACGAGAACCGCTTGAAGAGCAGACACACGTGGTCGGGCCGTATCGGCACGCGCGGGCCCTTGCCCTCCCGCCGCTCCGCCTCGGTCGCCGGGACGGTATAGCCGCTCGTCGTTACCAGCCACGAAACGAACGCACCGACGGCGTCGGGCAGCGAATCTTCGACCGCGTAGCTCGTCACCTTGCCGATCTTGTCCGAGTACGGCTTGGGGACCGGCAGCGCGACGACGCTCGGCTCGCTCGTCGTGTCGTTTCGGTAAGGGGCCAGCGGCACGTACTCGGCTTGAGAGCCGTCGACCGTCGCGCGCATGGCGGGAGCGAAGGCGGCGTTCACCACGCTCTGGATGTCGCACGTCGCGCGGAAGCTCGTGGTCAAGTGGACGACCTTCGCGCCCTCGGCGACGAGCGCGCGCTTTTCGGCTTCGTAGAAGGCGACGTCGGCCCGGCGGAACCGGTAGATGCTCTGCTTCGGATCTCCCACGAAAAAGAGCTTGCCGGGCACGACCTTCGCGCCCTCGTCGTCGCCCGGCGCGCGCCCCAGGGTGCGCAGAATCTCGGCCTGGAGGGGATCCGTGTCTTGGAACTCATCGACGAGGACGTGGGTGTAGCGCGCGCGGAGGTCCCGTCGGACGTCCTCGCGCCGGCGAAGGAGCTCCCGGGTCTTCGTGAGGAGGTCCAAAAAGTCGAGCTTGCCCGCCTCGCGCTTCCGGCTCTCGTAGGCGTCGACGAGCGGGCGTAGCTCTTCGCGGAGGAGCGCGGCGAGGTCGGCGTCCGCGTCGACGAGGTACGCGTCGAGCTTCGCCTTCACCGCCGTGCGCCGCGCGATGACGTCCTCGCGGGTGAGCCCGGAGGCCTTCTCGAAGAGCCTCCCGAAGCCTTTCCACCCCCAGAGCCGCTCTCGCGAGAGCGCACGCAGCTCGGCCTCCAGCCCGTCGAGATCCCGCTCACCCCCGCGGGTCGCTTCCTTTCGGTCGACGTCGGCGACGAATCTCCGAATGGCGTCGAGCGAGAGGTACACCCACGCCGCGTCGTTGGGATCCGAGCGTTTGTCGTCGGCGCGGAGAGCGAGCGCGCCGAGCTCACGAAGGTCCGCGAGCAGCGCAGCGACACGACCGTCGCGGTCGAGGGTGGGGCGCGTCCACGGGGCGTCGAAGTCGCGCTGGTCGACCAGGCGGTAGCCGGCATCGAAGAGCGCCTCGCGCGGGCCCTCGTCCCGGGAGCGTCGCCGGAGCACGCGATGGACGCCAGGGAAGCTCTCCTTCGGCTCGGCGAGGACGCCCTGGAACCACGTATCGAAGGACTCCCCGTAGAGCCGGCGCGCCTCGCCCTCGTCGCACACGACGAAGAGCGGGTCGATGCCCGCCTCGATGGGGCGCTCGCGGAGGATCTCGGCGCAGAACGAGTGGATGGTGCCGATGTGGGCCACCTCGAGCTCGCGGATCGCCAGGTCGAGCCGCCGGCGGATCGGATCGGCCTCGTCGTGCCGTGCGCGAGCCCGCTCGATCGCCGTGCGCAGCCGGAGCTTCATCTCCCCCGCGGCCTTCTCGGTGAAGGTGACGGCGACGAGGGTGGAGAGCTTGGCCCGGCCCGATTCGACGAGAGCGACGACGCGGCGTACGAGCTCGGTCGTCTTGCCGGAGCCAGCGGCGGCCTCGACCACGAGCGTCGTGTCGAGCTCGTTTCGGATCGCTTCCCGCGCGGACGTGTCGGCGAGCGTCATGCGAGCCCCCTCACTTTGGCGAGGAGCGGCAAGGCGCGGGCGTCTCGTTTGGTGCGCACTCGGATCTCCTCGTAGGGGCCGCACACGGGGCGATAGTCACAGTACTTGCACGCGTCCTTCGCGGGCGCGGCGGGGAGCAGACCGCGGCCGAGCGCGTCGTCCACGGCGGAGACGACCGTCGTCACCGCATCACGCGTAACGGCGTCGAGCGGCACATCGACGGCCGTGTAATCGCCCGTGGAGGTGCAGTAGTAGAGCCGCCCGCCGACGACGGGCCGGCCGGGGAGCAAGCTCTCGACGGCCAACGCATAGAGCGCGGGTTGGAGGATGGTCCCACCTTTGACTACGTCTCCGTCGGAGGCGCGGACCTTGCCCGTCTTGTGGTCCGTCGCTCGAAGCGCGCCGTCGCTTCGCCTTGTCTCGACGAGGTCGATCGAGCCGCGCACCCGAAGCCCACACGCGAGCGCGACCGGCTCTTTGACGCTCGCCGCGTCGCGCCCCTCGTCGTGCTCGACGAGCCCGAACGACAGCTCGAAGTGGGTGGGGGACCACACGGAGTCCATCGCCGTGCGACGCAGCCACTCTCGGAGGTCGGCCCGCACCTCGGAGAGGCCGTCCTCCCACACGCGCGGGATCGCCGGGCAGAGCGTGTCCTCGTGGCGCTTCGCCACCTCGTCGAGGCACGCCTCGAGCAGCTCGCCCGCGCGGGGGAGGCGGTCCTCGTCGAGCGGCAAGAGGCCCGCGTCACGGAGCCGCGTGAGGACCGTATATTGGGTCTCGTGGACGAGGGTGCCCCGTTGGAGCGGGTCGAGCTCCTCGAGGGGCGAGGGCTCCTCGCGCGGCGATAGCTTGAGCAGCGCCGACAGATAGAAGCGGTACGGGCACGCGGCGTAGTGTTGGAGAGCCGTCGGTGAAAAGCTCCGTCGCGCGAGCCCGTGCTCGGCGAGGGCCGCGGCCGCCAGGGTCCCCGAGGGGACGTCCACGAGCCCGTCCTGTTCCACCATCTTGCCTCGACGCCACCGGTACGCGCGCGCGTAGAGGGCGCGCCGCAGGTGGGGGTTCGCGCCGAGCAGAAAACGCGCCGCGCCTACGTGTTTGTCCTCGTCCTCGTGGACGAGGGCCGCGAGCACGGAGAGATCGTGCTCGGCGTCGTCGATGGCGTCCTCGCGCGACTCCGGCGCGGGCCAACCGAGCCGCGCCGAGGACGCGTTGGCGGCGACGCGGCGGAGGGTCTCGTGGGACGGCACGTGACCTTTGGCCACCCGGAGCACCTCGAGACCATAGAAGGACGGTGTCCGGGGGCGACCGGCGTCCGTGTCCACGCGTGGGTAGGAGTAGGACACCATCTCCTCCGCAGCGCCGGTGGCGAGGCGAAGCATGAGGCGCTCGTCGTCGGAGCGATCGTCGTTCGTGGCGAGGTAGGGCGACACGGCCCTTCGGGCCTCGTCGAGGAAGAGCGGATCTTCGAGGACCTTCTTCGGGAACGACTTCTCGACGAGGCCCGGGACGAACACCGTGTCGAAGGAGAGCCCCCGGGCGTCCTCGATCGCGCCGACGAACACCCGCCCGAGCTGCCTCCCTCGTTCGGGCTCGCGCACGTCGGAGAGGCGGGGCTCGAGGAGAGTGCGGACTTCCGAGAGCGAGACCAGGTCCTCGGCGTCGAGGGGATGGAGCTCGGAGAGCACGGCGATCGCGCGGTCGGGGCGACGGAGCGCCCGAGTCGCGAGCGAACCGATGCGCTCGATGAACGCGTGGAACGTCCCGGGTTGCCGAAGGGCGTCGAGGTCGCGCAGGAGGGGGAGGGCGAAGGCCCCGAGGCTCGTCGCGGCCTCGATGTCGCGGAGCGCGCCCTCGGCCCGTGGATCCCCCTCGGCAGTGTAAGATGCATGCTTCTGGCGAAGGCTCGTGACGAAGCCCGCGAGACGGCGCTCCCAGCGCTCGAGACCGCCGATCACCGCGGCTTCGACGAGCACGCGCTCCCAAAGGTACGGGGCGCGGATCGTGCCGCCCTCCCAGTCGGAAACGTCCTCGCCCTCGCCTTCGGGTTCGACCTCCGCGCCGCGTAGGTCACGCTCGGCGAGGAGCTCGGTGACCTCGTCGTCGGCGGGGACGAAGGTGCCCGCGCGCGCGGGTGGGGGCGCGTCGTCGACCCGTCTCGGTACCTCGCCGAGCGAGAGGTACTCGGCGAACCTCCGCGCCGAGAGGCCCTCCGCCGCGCAGTCGAGAAGGGCGAGCAGCGCGCGGCCCGACGGGCATGGTCGCCGTAGCCCACGTGCGAAGTAGGCGGGCAGGCTCGCGCGCCGGAGCGCCTCGACGACGTGGGGGAGGTAGGTCTCCGGGCTGCGCAGCACGATCGCCATGCGATCGAAGGGGACGCCCGCTCGCGCCCTCGACTCGATTTGGCGTGCGATTTCCACGCACTCGCGGCTCTCGCCCGGCGCCGAGCCGAGCCTCACCCGGCCTTCGAGGTCGAGCGGCTCGGCCGGGACGTCGTCCGCGAGGAGGTAGGTTGCGAGGCGCCCGAGCGGTCCGCGAGCCGGTCGCGTCTCGAGGGCTTCGGCGCGTTCGAGCGCGCGCCCCACCACGGCCATCGTGCGGCGATCACCTGCCGGAATCGTCACCGTGAGAGGCCCGCTCGCCGCCAACGCACGAAAGAGGCGCTCCTCCGCGCGCGTCACGAGCGGTACGTCGACGAGGACGGTCGCCGGGCGCGGGGTGCCGGTTTGCGAGCCGTGGAGCGTCGAGATCGCGGCGTCGATGGCGGTGCGGGTGTCGGCGAGGCCGAGCTCGAGCAGCGACGCTTCGTAGGCCGCGAGCAGCCTCGCGAGCGTCGGTCCGCGCGGAGCTTTGGCGAGCTGGGCGTCCGCGGCGTCGACGTCGGCGAGACGCAGGTCGGACAATGTGCGAAGGAGGGCGCGCGGGAGCCCCGGGAAATCGACGACGGTCACGAGGTCTCCGAGGTCGCCTCGGAGCGATCGCGCGAGCCGTGCGCACACCGCCTCGAGGGTGAGCGTCGATGCCCGGACGAGCCGCTTCCGAGCGAGCGGGAGGCGAGAGAGCTCGGCGACGAACGCGGGCCAAGTCGTCCTCACGACCCCGAACGTCGCCGAGAGCGCGGACGCGTGCCCCCTCGCTGCTGCGTTGGACCCGAGGAGACCGTGACCGACGATGGTGGCGCGCGCGTCTTTCGGAGCGGAAACAAGCCGGTCGCGGACGAAGTCGAGCCGGTCGCGCGCCGAAGGGGAGACGAGGACCTCGGGGGCAGGGTGGGGCGCGGTCACGCGGCGAGGTTAGGCCGAACTCGAGCCGCATGGGCGCCCAACGTGGACGGATCGGAGAGACGAAGCTTTCGTGTCGCGTGGCCGGCATCCCACCGTGTAGGCTCTCGAGGCCATGGCCTTTCCCCTCCCGAAATGGGCCGTTCGCGCGGCCGTCGCTCAGGTGCTCTCCCGCGTTCCGGGCGGCCCCGAGGTGCGCTACGTCCTCCAGCGGTACGTCACCCGCTCGCTCCCGTTTCCGGACGAGGAGCTGCTCGGACGCTTCCAAATCGGGGCCGAGCACCTCCGCGCGATCCGTCGGCACGAGCCATCGCTCGACCTTGGGCGCGCCCACTTCTTCGAGTTCGGCGCCGGGTGGGATCTCGGCATGGGTCTCTTTCTCCGCGCAGCGGGCGTGGGGCGCCAGACGCTGCTCGACCTGAACCGCTTCGTCCGGCCCGAGCTCGTGCACCACGCGCTCACCCGGCTCCGGAGCTTCGTGGCGAGCCCTCCGCCCGACTTTCAGGTCGATGGCCTCGACCTCGGCCGCCTGCCGGCCTCGTTTCAGGTCGGGGAGGCCGAGGTGGACGGCGCCCTTCGTGAGCTCGGCATCGACTACCGCGCCCCCGCGGACGCGCGCCGGACCGGGCTCACGTCCGGAGAGGTCGACTGCGTGACGTCGAGCCTCACGTTGGAGCACATCCCGCTCCCGGAGATTCGCGCCATCTTCGCCGAGCTCTTCCGCGTCCTCCGTCCGGGTGGGCTCTTCGCATCGAAGGTCGACATGAGCGACCACTTCAGCCACTCCGACCCGTCGATCTCCCCGTGGCACTTCCTGCGGTTCGACGAGCGCACGTGGGGGCTCGTGAACGCCGACATGCTCTACCAGAACCGGCTCCGAGCGTCCGCGTACCTCGACGCGGCCCGCGAGGCCGGGTTCGAGCTCGTCGAAGTCGACAGGCGTTACCCACGCGGCTGCGACCCCGATACGGTCGAGCTCCCCGAGGTTCACCCGTCGTACACCTCGTACCTCGATCGACGGGATCTCCTTTCGCACAAGCTCTATTTCGTTGCGAGGAAGCCCGGGTAAAATACACTCGTCGAGAGTGTCGAGGCGAAGCCATTCACGTCGAGGAACCCGAGGGCGCTCGTCGCTCTCCGGTGGGGCGCATGCCTAAGCCGACGCGGTTCGTGCCGGGGACCGTCGTCGGAGAGTGTGTTCTCGTGCGCCGCATCGCCGACGGAGGCATGGGCGAGGTCCACGAGGCGACGTCGCCGTGGGGGCACGTCGCCGTGAAGCTCGTCACGTGGGGCGGAATGCGGGGCACGGAGGCGCTCGCGAGGTTTCTCCGCGAAGGCGCGTTGCTCCGGGAGCTCTCTCACCCCGGCATCGTCAAGGTCCTCGCTCACGGCGTCGACGGGCGCACGAAGATCCCGTTCCTCGTGCTCGAGCTGCTGGAAGGCGACGATCTCGACGTCGTCGTCGGCCGTCGTGGTCCGCTCTCTCCCGAGCTCGTGGCGAGCCTCGGCGTCGAGGTGTCCCTGGCGCTGGAGCACGCGCACGAGCGCGGGGTCGTTCATCGCGACGTGAAGCCGGCCAACGTGATCGTCCCGCGCGACCCTTCGCGGGGTCGGGCCATTTTGTGCGACTTCGGGCTGTCGAAGCGCGTCGGCGCGGAGGGCTCGATCACCGGGACGGGCGCGCTGCTCGGCACGCCGTATTTCATGGCCCCGGAGCAGGTCCTCGACTCCAAACACGCCGACGTGCGATCGGACGTCTTCTCCCTGGCGATGACGCTCTACTTCGCCGTGACCGGAAAGAACCCCTTCGAGAGCCTCGAGGGCCCGGAGCTCGTGCGCGCCGTTTGCTCGCATCCCGTCCCCGACGTCCGCACCTATCGACGTGACGTGCCGGAGGCCCTCGCGGTGGCGCTCGCGTTCGCCCTCCATCGCGACGCGCGGGCGCGTGCGACTCTCGAGGAGCTCCGGAGCGCGCTCCTCGAGATCGCCGAAGGCACGACCGGTGTACCCTCGGCGCCCGGGTCACGCGCGGCGCGCGTGGGGCCGACGTCGCGCCCCCGGGGGCTCGCCGAGCTCGACACCCTCGAGCTCCAGAAGGGCTCGTACTCCGTCATGCGGTCCCTGGGGCCGAACCTGGTCGAGGCGGTGAACGACGAGGGGCAGGTCGTCCGCATCGAGCGGCTCGGCCCTCTCGTTGAACGCCAAAAAGATGAATTGTTTCGCGAGCTCGAGCTCCTCGTCGGGAACGCGAACGACGCGCTCGTCGCCCTCGTGGACCACGGCGAGGCCGCGGGTGAGCACTACGTGGTGTCCGAATCGCTCGAGGACCCCGAGCTCGCGACCTACGTCGACACCCGCGGGCCGTTCACGATGGATCGCGGCCTACGGGCCGTGTCCCGCTTCGTCCGTGGATACGGGAAGGTCTCTTCCGCGGGGTTCGTGCACGGGGCTATCGGGCCATCGACCCTCTCGCTCCGGGCGACGAACACGAAGCGCATCCTCGTCCTGTCCGACATCGGCATCGCCCGGCGCATCCGCGCTCTCGGCGCGGCCAGCACGGCGAAGCGCGCCGAAGACCCGCGGGTGGACGTGCTCGGTGTCGTCGCGGCGCTCCACTTCGCGGTCGTGGGCCAGCTGCCGTTCGGGGCCCAGGGGGTGGTCGCCGACGGCGGCGCGGCTCGCCCGCTCGCCGTGACCTTCGTGGCCCCCGAGCCCGCCGTCTTGCGAGCGCTCGAGGCGCTCGTCAGGAGGGCGATCCAAGGCGAAATTCCTTCGTTCGAGGCGCTCGGGCACGAGCTTCGGGCCCTCGCCGGCGATCCCCCGACGGGGTAGCGACGCGGGCCCCCGAGCTCGATTCAGCCGAGATCGCCGCGGAGGGTCGCGCGGTCGATCGCGGCGAGCACGTCGGGGCCGAGCTTTGGAGCGACGGCGAGGGCGCCGAGGTTCTCGGTGAGCTGCGAGACCCGGCTCGCGCCGAGGATGACCGTGCTCACGTTCGGGTTCTTCAGACAGAACGCGATGGCGAGCTGCGACAGCGTGCACCCGAGGTCCTTCGCGATGGGCGCGAGCGCTTCGACGGCGGCGAGCTTCTTCGTGTCGGTCACGCTCGCCTCGAGCCAGCCGTAGCCCTTCAGGGCGGCGCGGCTGTCGCTCGGAATTCCGGACTGGTATTTTCCCGTGAGGAGGCCCGAGGCGAGCGGGCTCCACGTGGTCGTCCCGAGGCCTACCTCGGCGTAGAGGGGCGCGTACTCGGCCTCGACGCGGCGGCGCGCGAAGAGGTTGTACTCGGGCTGCTCCATGACGGGCATGTGGAGGTTCCGCCGGTCGGCGATGCGGTAGGCCTCGCGAATGTCCTCGGCGGACCACTCCGAGGTCCCCCAGTAGAGCGCCTTTCCGGAGGCCACGATGTCGTGCATCGCGCGCACCGTCTCCTCGAGCGGCGTGTCCTTGTCGGGCCTGTGGCAAAAAACGAGGTCGACGTAGTCGAGCCCGAACCGCGCGAGCGAGCCGTCGATCGCCTGCATCAGGTACTTGCGGTTCAAGGTGTTCTTCTCGTTCGGCCCTTCGTGGAGGCCCCAGTAGAACTTCGTCGAGACGAGGTAGCTCGCGCGTCGGAGGCCGAGCTTCCGGAGCGCCGCGCCCATGACCTCCTCGGACTTGCCCGACGAGTACACCTCGGCGTTGTCGAAGAAGTTCACGCCCGCGTCGTACGCGGCCTTCATGTGCTCCGCGGCCGCGTCGACGTCGATTTGCCGCCCGTACGTGACCCACGAGCCGAACGAGAGCTCGCTCACCTTCACACCCGCGCGCCCGAGGCGCCTGTAGCCCATGGTCGTCATGCGACCCAGGCTACACGCGGGGAGGCGCGCGTGCACACGACAAGCTCGGTCGCCTCTGCTATGGGACGGCGATGGTCGAGCCTCGCGCGGGATCGCCTGCCGAAGGTACGGTCGAGTTTCCCGAACACCTCCCCATCACGGCCAAGGTGCCCGACATCGCCCGCGCGATCGCCGACCACCCCGTCGTCGTCGTCGCCGGCGCGACAGGCTCGGGGAAGACCACGCAGCTGCCCAAGATCGCGCTCGCCATGGGGCGTGGGCTCGAGAAGGTCATCGGCGTCACGCAGCCGAGGCGCATCGCCGCGACGAGTGTCTCGGCGCGCATCGCCGAGGAGCTCGGGACCGAGGTCGGAAAAGATGTGGGATACAAGGTTCGCTTCGACGACAAGACGTCGCCCGCGACGTACGTCAAGGTGATGACCGACGGCATTCTCCTCGCAGAAATCCAAGGAGATCCGCTGCTCTCGGCGTACGACACCCTCGTGATCGACGAGGCCCACGAGCGGAGCCTCACGATCGACTTCTTACTCGGGTACCTGCGGCGCATCTTGCCGCAGCGCCCCGACCTCAAGGTCGTCGTGAGCTCCGCCACCCTCGAGACCGAGCGCTTCTCGCAGTTCTTCGGGGGCGCCCCGGTGATCGAGGTCGAGGGGCGGACGTTCCCCGTGACCGTCCTCTACGAGCCTCGTGACGAGGACCTCGATCTAGGCGAGGCGGTCGCCAAGGCCGTGCACGACGTGGCGGCGCTCGACTCGGACGGCGACATCTTGGCGTTCCTCCCGGGGGAGCGTGAGATCCACGAGGCCGCACGCGCGCTCGAGACCGACTACGCCGTTCGGCACGCCGTGGTGCAGCCGCTCTACGCCCGGCTCACGGCGGCCGAGCAGGCGCGGGTCTTCGCTCCCGTGCGCGGTCGCCGGATCGTGCTCGCTACGAACGTCGCGGAGACGTCGCTCACGCTGCCCGGCATCGTCTTCGTGGTCGATCCGGGGCTCGCGAGGCTCTCGCGCTACGACGCCCGCTCGGGCACGACTCGCCTTCAAATCGAGGGCATCTCGCAGGCGAGCGCCGAGCAGCGCAAGGGGCGCTCGGGGCGCGTGCGCGAGGGCGTCTGCGTGCGTCTCTTCGACGAGCAGAGCTTCTCGTCGCGCCCGGCCTTCACCGATCCCGAGATCAAACGCACCGGCCTCGCGGGCGTCATCCTGCGCATGAAGGCCCTCGGCCTCGGCGAGCCGGAGGAGTTTCCGTTCCTCGACGCGCCCGATCGCGGGGCGTGGGCCGAGGGCTACCGGGTCCTCGAGGAGCTCGGGGCCATCGGGCCGGGGAGGGAGCTCCTCCCGCTCGGCAAGACGCTCGCGCGTTTCCCGGTCGACCCGAGGATCGCGCGCATGATCGTGGCCGGCAACGAGCTCGGGTGCCTCCGCGAGGTGCTGGTCGTGGCCGCTGGCCTCAGCGTCCCCGACGTGCGCGACAGGCCACGCGAACAGGCCGGAAAGGCCGACGAAGCCCACAAAAAGCTGCGTGATGAGAGGTCCGACTTCGTAACCCTCTTACGTACGTGGGACTACCTCCGCGCCGCGGCCGAGAAGGGCGGCATCGGGCTCCGTCGTGCGTGCCGCGAAGGCTTCCTGTCGTACATGCGCGTGCGCGAGTGGAGGGAGGTGTGGCGACAGCTCTCCGACACGGTGGACGAGCTCGGCCTCACGCGCGACACGAAGGACCGCGGACGTCCGGCGGCCACCCGCTCGAAAGAGACGTCCGGCGACACCGACGCGCTCCACCGCGCCCTCCTCACGGGGCTCCTCTCGCGTGTCGGGGAGTACCACCCGGAGCCCCGCACCTACGTCGGCGCGAAGCAGACCCGCTTCCTCCTTCACCCGAGCTCCGGTGTGGCGAAGCGCACCCCCGCGTGGGTGATGGCGTTCGAGCTCGTCGAGACCTCGCAGCTCTTCGCGCGCATGGTCGCTCGCATCGAGCCCGACTGGATCCTCGAGGCCGGCGCCCACCTCGTCCGCCGAAGCTACGCCGACCCGCATTTTTCGCCTCGATCGGGCAAGGTCGTCGTCCGAGAGCGCGCCACGCTCTACGGGCTCGTCGTCGCCAAGGACAGGCTCGTCGACTACGCGCGCATCGAGCCCGCGAAGGCCCGAGAGATCTTCATCGAGCACGCCCTCGTCCGCGGCGAGCTCGAATCACGCGGCGCGTTCGTCGCCAAGAACGCGGCCGTCCGCGAGGCGGTGGCCACCCTCCGCGCGAAGGCCCGCGCGAGCGACATGATCGCGGACGACGACGCGCTCTTCGCCTTCTTCGACCGGCGGATCCCGGCGAACGTGACGTGCGCCGTGTCGTTCGAGGTCTACCGGAAGGAGGCCGAGGCTCGTTCGAAAGACGCCCTCGCGCTGACCCTCGCGGACGTGCTCGTCGGCGAGGCCGCCATCGATCCTCACCTATACCCGGACGCGGTCGAGATCCACGGCGCGAAGGTCCCTCTCTCGTACGTCTTCGACCCGCACGAGGACGCGGACGGCATCACGGCCCAGATCCCCGAGAGCCTCGTGCCGCAGCTAAGGCCCGGGGAGCTCGACTTCACCGTACCCGGCTGGCAAAAGGAGCAGTTTTTCCACCTCTTCCACGGTCTCCCCAAGGCCATCAAAGGAAAGCTCGGATCCATCCCCGAGCTCGCTGCCGAGTGCGCGGCGCTCGTCGTCCCGTTTCGAGGCGAGCTCGTCCCGCGGCTCGTCGAGGTCGTCGAGGCGCGGACGGGCGTCTCGGTGCCCGAGTCTGCGTTTCGGCCCGAGGAGGTGCCTCACTACCTCCGGCTCACGTGCCGAATCGTCGCGGACGACGGCAAGATCGTGTGCACCGAACGGTTCTCGCGTGAGCGGTTCGAGGCGTGGTCGGCGCGAGCACGAGCATCGCGGCGCGACCAGGACGAAGCCCGCTTCGGCAAGAAGGGCTCGACGTCGTGGGACTTCGGCGACGTCCCCGAGGTCGTGAGCCGGCGCGCGGCGGGCACCACAGTGAAGGCGTATCCCGTCCTCGTCGATCGCGGCGCATCGGTCGATCTCGCGCTGGCGTCGTCGGAGGACGAGGCCCGAACGACGAGCCGCATCGGGGTGCGTCGCCTCGTCGCGCTCGCCACGAAAGGGCAGCTCGCGACGGTCCTCGCGAGGTTCCCGCGTTGGCCCGAGCCGGGGCTCCCGTCGCGCGCGCACGCGGAAGCGTTTCGGGAGCACGTGACCGCGCGTGTCCTCGATCACGCCTTCGAGCTCGACGGCGAAGTGGCGCTCCCACGCACGGCGAAGGCCTTCGATGCGCTGCTCGCTCGAGGGAAAGTACGGCTCGAGGCCTCCGCGCGGGACGTCGGAGCCGTGTACGGAGCGGCCGCGAAGGAGCTCGAGAAGACCTCGCTCGCGATGCGGAGCGCCGAAAAACACCCGAGCGCGACGTTGTGCCTCCGCGACCTCCGCGGCCAGGTCGCGAGGCTCGCCTCTCTCGAGCTCGTCTCTCGCGCGACGCTCGTGGACCTCGGTCACTACCCGCGCTACCTCCGCGCGGCGCAGGCGCGCCTCGGTCGTGCGATCGCCGACCCACGAAAGGACCTCGCCAAAGGTGAGCCCCTCGTCGCGGTCGAGCGTGCGCTCTCGGACCCCCGCGCGCTCGCCCGTCGCCCGGCCGAGTACGCTGCCGTCGCGCTCGACGTCGAAGAGCTACGTGTAGCCCTCTTCGCGCCGGAGCTCCGGCCCTCCCGCCCGGTCTCCCCGGGGGAGCTGACGAGGCGCGCGGCTGCTCTGCTCGCCTGACCCGGCCACCACGAAAAGCGCCGCATTCTCGAGCAGATGCCACCTGCCTGAACGGGGGTAGGTATCTATCGATCCATGTAGGCCTTGACCGCACACCGTGGGTGAGGCAAAGCACCGCGCATGAAGCCCTTCGCACGCTCCTTCGCCCTCGCGACCTCTCTCGTCGGAAGCGCCCTCCTGCTCGCCGCCTGTGCGGCCGACACGGGCGCCGAGGACAAGGCCGACGTCTCCTCCGAGTCCGAGTCCGCGCTCACCTGGGTCATCCGAAACCTCGGCGAGATCCCCGCGTCCGGAGAAGTGCGCACGACCCGGTACACGAACCCGCCCAAGTACTCGGCTTACACCTTCAACGCGAACGGCGGGGAAGAGGTCGACGTGTGGGTGAAGGGGCAGGGCCGCCAAGACGCGGTCGCCTGGATCCTCGACGCGAACGGGCGCATGCTCGCCTACAACGACGACGCCGCCGAGGGCGGGCTCGGCTCGCACATCACGACGAAGCTCCCCGCGCGCATCGGCACGAAAGCGAAGCTCCGCGTCGTGTTCCGCGAGTACACGCTCTCCCCGGCGACGTTCTCCGTCTCCGTCCGCGTGAAGCCGGGCATGTTCGCCTGCACGACCGACGAAGACTGCGTGAAGGTCTCGCGCGGTGGCTGCTGCACCGGGTGGCAGGGGATCGCCGTGAACGCGTCGCGGGCCGAGGACTACGCGGCGCAGAACGCCTGCAAGCCTCCGTACCCGGCGTGCGCGCCCCCCCCGCGGGACCTCGTCGACGCCGACGCGCGCAAGGTCGCCAAGTGCCGCGCGAACGCCTGCGTGCTCGAGGAGCCCGCGACCTGCCAGTACGGCGGCTCCACGTACTCCGTGGGCGACACGTTCCCCTCGACGGATGGCTGCAACACCTGCTTCTGCGGCGAGAACGGCGGCGTCGGCTGCACCAAGCGCGCCTGCGTGCCCACGTGCGACCCCACGAAGGAGCCGAACCGCAAGTACGTGGGCAAGAGCCCCGAGCAGTGCATGGTCATCAAGTACGCGTGCGAGCCCGGCACCACGGGCTTCTCCAACAGCTGCGGCTGCGGCTGCGAGCAGCCTGCCGACTGCCCCGCCTTCATCAACTGCATGCCTGGCCCCGGGGTTCCGAGCTGCGAGCCTGCGCGTCTCCGCTGCCCGTACACGCCCGTCGCTTACTGAGCTCGATCGACAGACTGGCAAGGCCGTCGGCCCTCGGATGACAAAACGTCCGAAGGTCGATGGCCTTCCGCCATTTTCGCCCCGAAAGGGCGCTGGCACGCCGATGGCAAGCGTCGGGGGCCATGCGCCTCTCGGCTCTCGACCTCGCGGACACGCTCTTTCATCGGCTCGCGTGGGCGAGTGTCGGCGCGCTCGCCTGCGTCGCGCTTCGCCCTGCTGTGAGGGCACCGTGCGCGTGTTCGTGCGCGCACGCGACGCCCCTGTCGGTCCCGCCGCCAACGCCGCCCCACGCAGCGCCCCTATCGACGGCGCCCAGCGTCTCGCATCTGGCGGATGCTGGGCCGAGCTCGGCACGCGGGCGGACCTTCACCGCTCGCGACGTCGACGCGTGCGCGTTGGCGGAACGCATGGGATCTTACGTCGCCCCGTGGGGCGTCGCGTACGTGGCGTGGCTCGCGACGCCGACGATGGAGCGACTCGCCCTCGAGACTGCGTCGCCGGCGGGCGTTCGCGTGGCTCCACATCGGCCTCGTGGGGAGTCGGTTGGCTTCGGATTGCGAGCGGGAGATTGGGTGGTCGCGGTGGACGGAGAAGGAGCGTACGCCTCGTCTCCGAACGCGCTCACGACGAAGCTCGTCTCGGGTGGCGACTCGGCGCTCCTCGTGGGGAGAGGTGAGCGCCTCGTCGTGGCCCTCGTCCGCTCGTGCCCTTCGCCCATCTCCCCGGCGCACGACCTCCCATCGACACGATGAGCCGACGAGGCGGAGCTCCGCGCTCGTCGGCCATCGCAGCGTCGCGAAGCCTCAAGGCTTCTGGCAGAAGTTCGGGCCGCCCGGCTGGAAACGCGCCGAGTCGAAACAACCCCAGCCCGGAGGGCAGATGCTCTGGTCGGTCTTGCATCCGGTCCGCGTGCAGAAGCCCGTGGCCGCACCCGGCATCTTCGCGCAGTAGGAGGCAGGAGCGCTGCAGCCGCTGTCGTCGGAGCACGTCGCTCCGAAGCCTGCGCCTGCGTCGCCCGAGGGCGCCGGAGCCGTGGCGGGCGAGACCGGATTTCCGAACGAAAACGAACAGTTGGTGAGCGGAAGGCCCACGTCCTTGAGCACGTAGAGGACGTACGACGTTCCCTTCACGAGCTCCGGTGCGCGCCCCGTGCCGGGGATGTCTTGGAAGGAGCCCGCGGGCGTCTTGCCGTAGCCGAGGCCGCTCGCCAACGCGTCGGCGCTCGCGAGGACGTCCAGCTTCCACAAGGTCCCCGCGGGACGATCGAGGTTCGGCGGGACACCGGGGTTCTTCGAGCCCGCCTCGAGCACGTACACGTAGCGCGCGCTCCCTCCGTTCCAGAGGACGCGGCCGTCCGGGGCGACTCCCTCTCCGGCGCCGCAGGTGGTGGGGGGCTTGATGGCGTTTTCGTAGATGGGCCCGCCGAACGGCGCCACGGCGCGCGCCTTCTCCTCCGAGAGGCCACGACGCGTGAGCTCGGCGCCGAGGAAGCGCTTCATGCGCGCGGTGTCGGTCGTCGGGATGCCGGTCGCCGTTCGGTCGAATCCGTGGTTCTTGTCCGCCGGATACGCGCCGAGCACGGACGAATCGGCGTACCCCGCGAAGAGGGCGAGGCCGTTGTCCGACAAGGTATCGAGCCAAATGGGGCCCTTCGAGATGTCCCACTGCGACGCGCCCCGCGGCGTGACCGTCGCGTCGTGGCAGCACACGCACCCGCTCGCGGCGATCTGCGACTTCGCCCACGCGAGCTCGGTCATGAACGCGGCGTCCGAGAGCCGAGGATCGCTCGCGGAGCTCTCCTTCGCGGGGCTCGCGGGGTAGTAGGGGCGTTGGGTCCTCACGACGTCGCACGACGCGTAGCCGGCGAACGAGCGCCCGCTCTCCGTCGCGCCGGCGATCGACACGTTCGCGCACACCTTGCCGTCCGGTCGAGTGGCCGACTCGCCCGCGACGGGCTCACGGCAGGCCTCGAAGGGCGGGATGAACACTCCGGGCTTCGCGTCCTCGACACGGGTCACGGGTTTCACGTCGGAGCGGAGCACGGGGGCCTCGTCCGTCGAGGTCGTGCCTCCCGTCGTGTCGGTAGACGCGCACGCGAAGAGGGAAGCCGTGAAGATCGAGGACGTGAGGACGAGGAGAGAAGCTTTCATGGATGGGCTGGTCGAGTAGATGCTCCCGACCTGCCCGCGTTGCGCGCCTCGAGCTCTTGGGCGCGCTTTCTTAGGGCGCCGCCGCGTGTGAGAGACGGCATGGGACGGCGAACGTGCGAAAGGCGGACGACGATCGCCGTCCGCCTCTCTCTACCCAAGGTCGCCCGCCGCTCGCGCGGAGCTCAGGCCCAGACGACCTTCTTGCCCGCGCCGTACCACGCGTCGAGCTTGCTCTCCACGTCGGCCTCGATGCGCGCGCGCTTCAGCTTCATGGTCGGCGTGAGCGTGCCCGTCTCGATCGCCCAAGGCTCGGGCATCACGACGAACATCTGGAGCTGCTCGTACGTCGACAGCGACTTGTTCGTCTCGTCGAGCCACTTCTCGAGGTCGACCTCGATCTGCGAGCGGAACGCCGGATCCTTGGCCTTCGGGCGGACGTCCTCGGCGAGGACGAGCATGGCGAAGGCCGCGGGCTGACCGACGCCCGAGACACACGAGAGCTCGACGAGCGGGTGCTCGTTGATGCGGTTCTCGATGGGCGCAGGTGCCACGTACTTTCCCTTGGCCGTCTTGAAGAGCTCCTTCACGCGGCCGGTCAGCTTGAGGAGGCCATCGGGTCGGCGCTCCCCCTTGTCGCCCGTGCGGAAGTAGCCGTCCTCCGTGAAGCACTCGGCGTCGAGATCCTTCCGCTTGTAGTATCCCACCATCTGACCGGGCGATTTGATGAGCACTTCGCCTTCGTCGCTGATCTTCACCTCCACCTCGGGGTAGGGCGCGCCGACGTAGCCGGGGGCGTTCTTCTCCTCGCTCGAGAGGTGCGAGTACGCGAAGTCCTCGCTCATGGCGTACCCCTCGAGCAGGTTCAGGCCGAGCTTGCGGTACCAAGCGATGAGGTCGGCGGGGATGGGCGCCGAGCCGCTCCCCGCGAGGCGCACGTGGTCGAGCCCGAGGCCCGAGAGCACCTTCTTCTTCACGATGCCGCTGACGATGGGCACCTTCAGCAGGAAATCGAGCTTCTTCGGGGGCATCTTCGCGAACACGCCCTGCTGGAACTTGAGCCAGAGGCGAGGCACCGAGATGAACAGGGTGGGGCGGGCCCGCTTGAGGTCCGCCACGAACGTGTCGAGCGAGTCGGCGAAGAAGATGTGGGCGCCCGCGACGAGCGACGTGCACTCGATGTAGGCGCGCTCGAAGACATGGGCGAGCGGGAGGTACGAGAGGGCTCGTTCTTCGCGGTCCATCCCGATGCGCCGGATGATGCCGCACGTGGCGCGCGTGATGGGGCCGAACGCGTGCATGACCCCCTTCGGCTGCCCCGTGGAGCCGGAGGTGTAGATGAGCATCGCCAGATCGTCGGGCTTCCGCGCCGGCTTGCCCTCGATGGGCTCGGTGCGCGCGACGATCGCGTCCCAGGTCTCGAGCGAGGTCTTCGGGGCGAGCGGGAACGCGATGCGCACGACCCCCTCCGGGACACCCGGCTCCTGCTTCGGCCAGGAGTCGAGCTTGCCGACGAAGAGGACCTTGGCCTCGCTGTGCTCGAGCACGAACCTGACGGTCTCGGCGCTCTCGGTGGGGAAAATGGCTACGGTCGTGAAGCCGCCCATCCAAATGGCGAGCTCCGCCATGAAGAAGTGCGCGCAGTTCTTCGAGAGGAGCGCGACGCGATCGCCGGGCGAGAGGCCGAGGGAGCGGAGGTGGGTGGCCATCCGTCGGGCCTCGCCCATCACCTCTTTCCAGGTGTAGTCGCGGGTCGCTCCGTCGCCGATCGGCTGCGTGAGGAATACGCGATCGGCCAGGGTTTTCTCGTTCTCGTAGACGTAGTCAAGGATCAGCTTCTCGGTCGCGGTGTCGGCGCTCATCTCGTCCCTCGTTGGCCTTCAAGGCCGGGGAGCCTCGCCCCCGACCCGGCACGCTCTCCCCGAGCGGCGCTTGATGATCGCAGGTAGAAACGCTCCGCTCCAGCACGAACGTGCAAAGGGCTTACCTTTCTTGGTGAACCGCGAGCGGCGCCTCGGAGGCGTGACACGGCGCACGAAATGGGCGAGCGTAGGCGCCTGTCCGCCGGCGCGAGCTCGGGCCCGGCCCCGGCAAGACGAGGAGCCGCGCATGAAAAAGACCCACGTGAGCATCGTCGGCGCGGGAGCCGTCGGTGTCGCCGTCGCCACTTCGATCTTGCACGGGCGCCTCGCGTCGCGTGTGTCGCTCTACGACCTCGACGGCGACAAGGCGCACGGCGAAGCGCTGGATCTCGGCCACGGCGCGCCCCTGCTCGGCGGGCCCGAGGTCGACGGTGGATCCATGGATAGTGCATCTTTCGGCGACGTGTGCGTCGTGACGGCCGGCGCCAAGCAGCGACCCGGTGAGGATCGTCTCTCGCTCCTCGCCAGGAACGAACGCGCGATGTCCGCGATCGCCGAGGCCTTCGCGCGTCGGGGGATGCCCCGCCTCGTCGTCATGGTGACGAACCCCGTCGACGTGATGACCGAAGCGATGCGGCGGCGGCTCGAGCCGCGGGGCGTCGTCGTCATGGGCTCCGGCACGCTCCTCGACACACTCCGGTTACGGCACGCGCTCTCGCGGAGGCTCGGGATCTCGGCCGAGAGCATCCACGCTCACGTGGTGGGTGAGCACGGGGACACGGCGGTCTGTCTGCTCGACAGCGCTCGTGTCGGCGGATACCCCCTGGCCGACGTGTTCGCGGGCCGCGGGCTCGCGTTCGACGAGGCGTTTCGCGCGGCCATCGCCGAAGAGGTGCGCGGGGCCGCGTACCGCATCATCGAGCGAAAGGGCGCGACGAGCCACGCGATCGGTGTCGCCGTCGCGCGGATCGTGCGGGCCGTCACTCACGACGAGCGTGTGGTCCTGCCCGTGAGCGCTCCGTTCGAGCCCTTCGCCTCGGCCGCCGTGCCTTGTGTGATCGGGGCGCAGGGGGCCGAGGTCCTCCCGATGGGGGCGCTCTCGGTTCGTGAGCGTGCCGAGCTCGACGTCTCCCTCGGGGTGCTCAGGGCGCGATGCGCCGAGCTCGGGCGCGGTTGACCCCGCCGAGGCTCGAGGGTCAGCCGGCGTGGAGCTTCTCTCGATGCCGAAGCCATTCCACGACCCGTCGTGCCGCGAGCTCGGGCGGCTCGTTCGCCGTGTCGACGACGAGGTCGGCGTCGTCGGGCCTCTCGAAGGGCACGCCGACCCCAGGCAGAGTCGCGGAGAGCCCTTCGCGTGCGCGACGGTAGAGGCCCTTCGGATCGCGCGCCTCGCACGTGGCGAGCGGCGCGTCGGCCAAGACGAGGGTGTGGCCGCCCGTGATGCGCATCGCCTCCGCGCGCAGGCTCTCGTCGTTGGCCGTGGCGGCGACGACGGGGCGGGTGCCGGCGACGTCGAGCCGGTGCGCCATGTAGGCGATCGTGCGATAGACGAGGCGCCGCTCCTCGGGCGTGTAGGTCGCCTCCGGGGTGATCACCGCCCGCACCTCGTCCGAGTCGACGAGCGTCGCGCGCTCGCCGAGGCGCGTGAGCTCCGCCACGATCGCGCGGGCGAGGGTCGTCTTCCCCGACGCTGGGCGTCCCGTGATCCAGACGACGCGGCTCATACGACGAAGTAGCTCTCGAGCGTGTCGAGGTCGAGCGCGTCCATCTCGAGGACCGCCTCGGCGAGCTCGACGAGACGCTCCCGGACGCCGACGGGCAGCTTCGGATACCACGCGGGGGACGCGACCACGAGCGCGCGGTAGGCAAAATACGGCTGCGCGACGGAGAGCACCTCGTGATCGCGTGTCCGCGAGAGCCAATGCCCGAAGAAGGTGCGAAAGAGCTCACGAAATGCCGGTGCCGCGCCCGCGCCCGCGCGTAGCGCGAAGAAGATGTAGTTGATCGCCATCGCGGTGAGATCGTCGGCGGGCTCTCCGTAGGCGCCTCGGCTGCGATCGAGCACCACCACGCCGAGCGCGTCGCCTCGGCCCGACATAAGGACGTTCCAAGGGTGAAAGTCGCCGTGGACGCGCGCGAGGCGCCAAGGGAACGCCTTCAGCCTGTGCCTGTGGTCGAGCACCCGATGCTCGATGCGGCGGAGCCTCGCGCCCGCGGGGACGTCCCCCCCTCGGTCGTCGTAGCTGTCGACGATGCCCGCGACGCACTCGTCGTGACCTTGGAGCACGCGGAGCTTTCGGAGCCAGGTGGCATCGTCGCGCCGCTTCTCGGCGTGCGCGTCGGCCAGGATGTCGGCGAGCGCTCTCGCGCGGGCGAGGTCGTCTTCCGTCGCCGTGAGGTCCCGCCCGACGCGCTCGAGATCGTGGAAGTAGGGGGTGCCCTCGACGAACTCGGTGACGAAGTAGAAGTCGTCGGCGTCGCCCATCGACCGAAGCTCGCCATTTTTCGCGACGCTGCCCACGTCGACGGCGCGCGCGTGGCGAGGGAACGTGCCGAACGTCGCGTAGGGGAGAAACGCGGCGTACGCGCGGTCGGCGAGGTCGTCGTGCCCGAAGCCCGCGTTCTTCCGCGTCGTATGGAGGACGACGTCCGGCGCGCCCTCGAGACGAACCCGGAGCACGCTCGCGTACGCGAGCCCCTTGTCCCCGAGGTCGCCGTCGATGGGCTCGACCGCGCGCACCTTCGCCCGGAAGCGCTCTTCGGCCCATCGCGTGATGGCCTCCCGCTCAAGGGCCAAGGCGCACGAGCTCCGTGGTCGAGTCGCCCCCGCCGGCGGCGACGGCCTTGAGGACGTCCATCGCCGTGACGATCCCGACGAGCCCACCACCCTCGGTGACCACGAGCACCCGGTGGATGTCCTCGCGGACCATGAGGCGAACCGCGGCGAGGGCCGGGTCGTCCGGACGGACCGCGTAGAGCACGCGGGTCATCGCCGAGGCCACGTCGGCCGAGGGGGAGTCGTGACGAGGATCGCACACGTCGGAGGTCGACAGCACACCCACGACGCGCCCCGACGCCGAGATGACGGCGAAGGCGCTCACCCGTTCGTCGGCGAGCGCGCGCTTCGCGTCGGCGATCGAGGCGTCGGCGGGGATGGTGCGGACGGGGCTCGACATGAGGTCCCTCACGCGCACGAGGTGTTCTGTGGCGATGGTGAGCACGGACGGAGGCTAGCAAACGACGTGCCCTTCGAGCGGGGCCGTCGATGCGCGAGGACGGGAGGGTAAGGGCGCAACCCGTGCGCGTCCGACGCGAATCACGCGCTTCGGAGGCGGACGACAAACCGTGGGTCAGCCTCTTCCCACCCCGAGGCGCTCTCGGTAGCCGCGCGCGCTCACCTCGCGGGGCGTTCGCACGCGCGAGGTCCGCGGCCGCACGGTCGGATGGCGACGACCCGCTCGCGATGCTCTCGCGCCACGGGCGAGCTCCAGAGGCTCGCGATCGACGCGGGCCCGACACGCCCCAGCACGGGGCCGAAGAAGTCCCCGAGGCGCACCTGACCGTCGGGCTCGACACACGCGATCTCCCACGCGGCCCTGCATGGGTGAAAGTCCTCGAAACGATTCGCGAAAGCGTCGTCTCCAAGGAAGCGCGCTTGGGCGTCGGTGGCCGTGCACGGAAAGACGGGGGAGGGATCTGTGTGATCGACCACGGTGAGCCCGAGGCGCGCACCCACGGCCCGGGCCTCGTTCACGTATCGGGCCGCATCGGCGGGGGCGAGCAGGGAGCGTCGGGCCCGCGAGGAGACCGGGACGAGCTCCTCGAGCTTGACCCAGTCGACGCCGAGGCGGGCGGCGAGCTCGACGACGGAAGACAGGCGCGTGACGTTCTCGGCCATGACGACGACCGAGAGCCCGATGCGGAGGTCGAGGCCGAGGTCGCGCCGAGCCTCGACGACCTCGCGCACGTTCCCGACGATGGTCTCGAAGCGCGCTCCGACGCGGATGGCGTCGTTCGTGAGGGCGTCGTGCCCATCGAGCGAAATCGACACGCTGTTCACCCCGAGCGACGCGAGCCCCGTCGCCCGTTTCGCGTCGAGGAGCATCCCGTTCGTAAGGAGGTGTGCGGTGTAGGGTAGCCCCGCCTTCGCCTCCCGGATCGCCTCGAGCACCCGTGTCGTCATGGGCGACGTGAGCGACTCCCCGCCGTGGACGAATCCGAAGTAGGTCGCGTAGGAGAGATCCTCGGCGAGGCCGTCGATGGTCGCCTGAGACAGCTCGCGAAACGTCCGTTCGCGCGTCCTGCGAGGGGCGTCGGTGATGCAGTGGACACACGCGAGGTTGCACGCCTCGGTCACGGCGAAGTCGATGCGCGTGGGGCGCGAGAGCGGCTCGGCGCGGCCGTGTGCCATGTCTTCGGACACGAGCGCGAGGTTGCGGAGCACCTCGGCCGTGGTGCGGCCCTCGGGTGGTGTTCCTCCCGAGAGGATCGCCGCCGAGCGACCCGGAAGCTCCACCACCTTTCCTCGGAGGGTCGCGCCGCCGATGGCGAGGGCGAGCGTCGGCTCGGGCCGGGTGGGGTCGTCGACCTCGACCTCCCTCGCCTCGCGCGACGTCGAGAGCACGAGGAAGACGACGTCTCCCTCGAAGCGACGCCGCGCGACGACGAGATCGTCCCCCACGTGGAGCCACTCGATGGGGCCGCAGCGGAGCGCAGGGTGGCTCCGCCGCAGCGCCGTGATGTCTCGGACGACCGCGCGGAGCGCCTCGTCGCGCAGCCGCCTGTCGAACACCATGGGCATCCGATCGGGCCAGACGTCCTCGGCGTCCCGGGCCGCCTCTCGCGCCGCGAGCCCGATCTCTTCGCCGTAGAGCAGCATCGGTGCGCCCGGCAAGAAGACGGTGAAGAGCCACGCGAGCGCGAAGCGGTCCCCAGGTGCATCGACGGCGACGCTCGCGAAGCGCGCGTGGTCGTGCGTGGAGAGGAAGCGCACGGTGCTCGTGCTCTCGTCGACCCCACGGAGCAGGTCTCCTTCGAGCACTGTCCGCACGAGATCCCCGAGGGAGGCCTGGTCGGTTGCGAAGGTCGCGCGCGCGGCTTCGAAGTACGAGAAGTCGGTCGACGCGTCGAGGAAGGACGCATACCGCCACGCGTGTCGGGGTACCACCTCGCCATACACGATGCCCGCGGGCCGCTCGGCGAGGAAGGCCTCACGGAGCGCCGTCGCGGTCTCCTCGGGGAGCTCGGCGACCATGTCGAGCCGGAGGCCATCGAAGCCGAGACGTCCGAGCCAGCGCGCGGTGGCCTCCGCGAGCGCGACCACCTCGGGGTGACGTTGATCGACGAGCGGCGCCCGCTCACGTGTGCCGTAGTGGAGGAGCGTGCCCTCCTTGGAGAACAGGAACATGTCCGCGTGAGGTGAGGCTCGCCCGAGCGCGAGCACGTCCTTCGCCGGCGGAAACTCGGCTCCTGCGTGCGAGAACGACACGTCGGCGAAGACCTTCATCCCTCGGGCGTGAGCTTCGTCGAGGAGGCGCACGAGGGAGGCTTCCCCGCCGATGTCCTCGCACACCGCGAGTGGATCGACGAAATCGTACCGGTGTGCGCTCTCGGCGACGTGGACCGGCGTAAGGACGAGGGTGTCGATCCCGACCTCGGCGAGCTCGTCGAGCGAGCGCGTGATCCCGTCGAGGTGCCCGCCGAGCGGGCGCGAGGTCGAGTGGTACGAAGGCTCGAGGTCGACGTCCCGGCCACGGAAACGATCGACGAAGACAGTGCAGAGGACGTGGTCGGCGATGCTCTTCGTTCCTCGGGCTCGGCCATGCGAGACGAGGACACGGGTCGAGAGGTGGTCCTCCGAACGAACCTCGAGCCGAACGCGCGAGGCGGCGCCGCGGAGGACCGCGTGGAAGTAGGCGAGATCCCCGTGATCGAACGCGTGCTCGAGCACGACGCTCTCGGCGTCCTCGTCCTCGCGCGACACGAGCGCGCGCACCTCGCGCGAGGCTCCGAGCGCGCCCATGCGAACCCCGACGAAGAGCCGCAGGCCGTGTCGGGTCGGCACGACATGGGGCGGCGCCGGCGCGAGCACGAACGGCTCGTCCGTGCCTCCGAGCACGATGAGCCCGTTCTCGTGCCCCTCCCGGGTCGTCACCCGCCGCACGGCCGACGGATCGACGACGTGCCGCCCGTCGACGAGGAGCTTGTAGGCGTAGATCCCGGTCGGGAGGTCGAGCTCACGCGCGAAAGAGCCGCCGGCCCGCGGCTCGAGCGCGAGCCCGTTGCGCCAATCGGTCGTCTCTCCCACGACGACGACCTCCCGCGGGTGCGAGCCGATGGCTGGCTGGAACCTGACCGTGACTTTGTGGAGCACGCGCCCGCTCATCCCGAAGACCCTACCCGCGCTCCGACCGAGGGTTCGCCCTGAAGCTGCGTCATGTGGACGAAGGTAACCTTTCGCCTTGCACGGACCCACCCTGGGAGCTAGTAACGCACACGTGAGTTGCGGTTGCCACCCTGGCGCCGCTCGAAACACGAAAACCGAAGGAATTGACCATGGTTCGCATCCACGTTCGTCCGATGGCCCGGGGCCTCGCCGTAGCAACCGCTTCTCTCGGAGCCCTCGCCCAGGTCGGGTGCGCGGCCGAGGTCGACGGTATCGATCTCGGCGACTCCGAGGATGCGCTCACGTCGGCCGCCGGCACGGGCGTCGTGCGCCTCCAGGGGTTCTCCTTCGGGTACGAGTCGACGAGCCGCGGCGACGAGCTCGTGCGCACCGGTGAACGCCTCCAGGCGGAGCTCTCCTTCGACGAGCTCGTGTACGTGTTCGACTACGCGGACCGCGAAGGCCTCACGCCGTCGAACGTCAAGGTGACTGCCAAGGTCGAGTGGCTCGAGGCCTCGGGTGCCGTGCGCTCGAGGGCGAGCTTCCCCGTCTCGTGGGGCACCACGGGCACCGCGCGGGTCGGCTCGACGCGCTCCTTCACCGTGCCCAAGAAGGCCGCGGCGTTCTCGATCGACTTCCAGGTGACGTCCGGCGGCAAGACGTTCCTCGTCGGCGACCGCATCCAGGTGCCGCGCACGTTCCCGATCTTCGGCTACGACCTCCCGAACAAGGTCGCGCTCTTCGACAACGGCCCCGCAGGAGAGCCCCGCACGCGCATCGTCGAGGGCGGCGGCCTCGTGATGGGCAAGTCGGTCACGGTCTCCATGGTCGACTGGCGCGCCGACGCGATCGTCGATCGCTCGAGGCTCGACGCTCGCTACGGTCGTCGCCAGTCGGCGGGGCGCTTCGGTCCGGTCGTGGTCGATGCCATCGCCCCGATCGAGTACGAGGTCGACGCCGTGTACACCGTCGACGGGATCACCTGGTCGTCGCTGCGGCTCGCGGCCACTCCCAACGCGCGTGTCCTCCAGACCCAGCGCGACCCTCGCCGCGTCGCGTACGAAGGCGCCATCGCGCTCCTTCCGAGCTCGCCCGAGCTGCGTATCGCCTTCCACGTCCGCGCGTTCCTCGTGGTCCCGTCGTTCGGATCCGAGGTGTTCGACGCCCGGTACGCCCCGGGCTCCCGCGTGCTGCTCGCCGACCGCTGGGACAACGCCGGTGGCCCCGACCACAGGTTGCCCACGTCGCGCCGCTGAGCGACACTCGGTCCCATGTTCGTCGCGACGGATCTCCACGGCCACACCCACTTCTCGGACGGTCGGGCGACCCCCGAAGAGTACGTCGAGCTCCGTCGCCAGCTCGGGATGAAGGCCATCGCGATCTGCGATCACGACGTCCTCGGGGCCGTTCGGCGCGGCGCCGAGGCCGCAGCCCGCGCCAACATGCTCTTTCTGCCGGCCATGGAGGTCACCTCGTTCCTCCACTTCGGCACCGAGCGCGCCGAGCAGTTCCACGTGCTCGCGTACTTTCCGGCAAGCTACCTCGACGGATACCGGCTCGAGCAGACCGCCCTCTACCGTCGCGGCATGCTCGTGCAGGAGCGCTGGAAGGAGCTCGTGCTCGAGTGGCTCTCCGAGCAAGAAGAGAGCGATCGCGAGGCCCTCGACGGCGCCGCGGAGGGGGCGAGCCTCGAGAAGCTCCCCGCGCCGCTCTTCCCCGCGCTTCAGTCGATGATCCTTCGTATTGTCGAGCGTCGTCGTCCGCTCTTCGAGAGCTTCCGGGACCGCCACGTGTCGTTCTGGGAAGGGGAGAGGAACCGCGATCTCTTCGCGTGGAGCCCCGAGGAGGCCATCGAGACCATCCGCGGCGACGGCGCGCTCGACATCGTCGCTCACCCGGCGCGCTACCGCGACAAGGCACGCACCGAGGCCGTCCTCGAGCACGCGAACGGCCTCGAGGTGTACACCTCGAGGCACAAGGCCGAGGTCGCGGCGAGGTTTCGCGAGCTCGCCGACACGAAGAAGAAGCTTTGGACCGCGTCGTCGGACGACCACCAGAACGCGCCCTACGCTCGCCCCCCGAGCGGGACGCCCGTGCGCACGCTCGAACGCATGTGCCACCGGGCGATGCCCGTCGAGTGGATCTTGTCGTAACTACTTAGAAAAGTGCTCGGGGAGGGCGTCCTTCGCGAGCACGCCGAAATCGCTCTCCGCGAAGCCCTCGCCGATGAGCGCGTCCATCCGCGTAGCGATGCCGCCGAGAGCCGCGACGGGGCGAGCGCCCGCAGCTTCGAGCATCAGCCGAACGTCCTTGCGCGCCATGGCGAGCTCGAAGCTCGGCGTGAAGTCGCCCTCCGCCATCTTCGCTCCGCGTCCCGAGATCAAGGCCGCGAACGGGAACGTCGCGACGAACGCCTGTACCTCCGAGGGTGGGACTCCGGCGCCCGCGGCGACCGTCATGGCGTCGGCGAGCGCCGCGGCCATGCCGATGATCATCGTGTTGCCGACGAGCTTGAGGGTCGCCGGGCGCGTCACGTCCTCGCCGAGCACGATGAGCTCCCCGGTCATGGTGCGGAGCTCCGGCGCGAGCGCCGCGACGAGCGCCGAGGGGCCCGCGCAGAGCATCCGCCCCGTGGCGGCCCGCGCGTTGGCCGGGCTCATGAACACCGGGCAGGCGAGGAACCCGATGCCCTTGGTGGCGAGCCTCGCGGCGCGCGCGCGTGCACCCTCGGGAGACACCGTGGTGTGGCAGACCACGGGCACCCCGGGGCCGAGGCACGGAACGATTCGGTCGAGCACCGCGTCCACGGCGGCGTCGTCCGAGAGGCAGAGGTGGACGCGCTCGACGCCCGCGACGGCCTCTTCGAGGCTCGAAGCGACGCGCGCACCGAGGGCCTCGAGGGCCTTCGCCTTCGCGACCGTCCGGTTCCAGACCGTCACGCCCAGGCCGCGCGCGAGCGCAGCCTCGACGAAGCCCGCGCCCAAGAGACCTGCGCCGATCCACGCGATGTGAGCCATGCGCCCACGGTTCCGCGCCTTCGCCCCTTCGTCAAGTACGACAGGAGTGACTTCGCACGGCGAGTCGGGATATCCGGCTCGTATGAGCCTCGGCCTGCGCGCCCTCCTCCTCGACCTCGACGGGACGCTCGTCGACTCGCGTCGGGACATCGCCCGCGCCT
Organism: Myxococcales bacterium; assembly: GCA_016712525.1. Classification (NCBI taxonomy): domain Bacteria; kingdom Pseudomonadati; phylum Myxococcota; class Myxococcia; order Myxococcales; species Myxococcales bacterium. Next base: position 1,704,646 of record JADJQX010000007.1, on the reverse strand, counting down.
GCAACGCGGCGCTCGTAGCCGTGGGGCGACCCGAGCTCGACGAAGCGCGGGTCGTCTCGTTCGTCGGTGACGGCGCGCGCCTCCTGCTCGCACGCGCGCTCGAGGTCGACGCAAGTGCCGCGGTCGTCGACGACGCGCTCGGGCCCTTCCTCGAGAGCTACCTCGCGCACCCCGTCGAGCACACGGTCCTGCTGCCCGGCGTCCGAGAGACGCTCGGCCACCTCGTCGAGCGCGGAGTCCTGCTCGCCCTCGCGACGAACAAGCCCCGCCCCGTGGCCCTCGCGGTCCTCGATGGGCTCGGAATTCTTCCATGGTTTCCATCGGTTGCAGCCGGCGGTGACGTCCCCCGGCTGAAGCCCGACCCCGCCGTGCTCGAACGCGCCTACGCCGGGCTCGGGAGCTCCCGCCCGCCGCGATCCGCCGTCGGCATGGTGGGCGACAGCCCGGTCGACGTCGTGGCGGGCCGGGCGTTCGGCGCCACGACGATCGCCGTGCTCGGTCCGTTCGTGCCGGAGCACGTGCTGCGTGCGTCCGGCCCCGACCATCTCCTCGAGCGCTTCGCCGATCTCGAGGCGCTCGTCGTCGCGCGCTGACCATCCACGAGGCGCTCGCGCTCAGCCTCCGTCGGTCGCGGCGTCCGCGGCGTCGGGGACGGCCGCGTCGACCACCGCGGCGGAGTCGGGGGCGGCCGAGTCGGGCACCACGGCGGCGTCGACGGTCGCGTCGGAGGTCGTCCCCGCGTCGGTCGCGGCCGGGAGCGGCGCCGGGAGGGCGGGGGAGGCGCACTGGCTCTCGGGGACCTTGTCGTAAGCGACGCCCTCCGCGCAGCGCGCCGTGATGGCCGTGCACGGCTCGGCCTCGTAGTCCTCGTCGTCACATCGTGTCTTGGCGTCGGCGCACGTGGCGATGAACGCGTCGTGGAGGGCTCGCTTGACGCACTCGGCGGCCGTCGCTCCGCAGCCCGAAGGGTCTTGGGTGCTCGTGATGCACGTGGCGCGCGCCGACGCGCAGGTGGCGAGCGCCGAGGTCGCGCCCACCGAGTCACCGCCGCGATCGCGGCGCTCCACGTTTCCGCCGCGGTCGTCGTCGCGCCCGCCGCGGTCGCCTCCGCCGCTCGCCTCGGCCGGAAACGCGGGGAGGCAGGCCACGTAGGCATCACGGCACACGCTCGCGTCCCGCGAAGCGCGGCAGGTGTCGTAGCTCGTACGACATGTCTCCGTGTCGGCACGGAAGAGCTTCGCGTCGCACTGGGCCTTGGACAGCGCCGTCGCGACGCGGGTGCCCGGCACCTCGCTGTCGCCCGAGCAAGCGAAGGTGACGAGGACGAGGGAGACGGCCGAAAAAATTCCGATGGTGGTTCGCATGAAAGCTCCGGTTTCCCCCCGGGAAGTGACTCACACCGGTTCGTGGGGGGAGCGGGCGAAAGGGATCACGGTCGGCTCGATTTTCTTCGGCGCGTGCGCCGGGTCTCCCTCGCGTCCCTCGCAGGATGGACCTTGTCGGGCGACCGCGGGTCCTCGACCATGAACTCCTGGGGGTGCTGTCTCGGCACCCATCAACGACCAGGAGTGACGTGGCATGACTCACCCGATCCAACGAATCATCGAAATCGCCGGGGGATACGCCCTCCCGCGCTGCATGCACGTCGTCGCCGATCTCGGCGTCGCCGACCACGTCGACGAGAGCCCTCGGACGGCGGCCGAGCTCGCAGCGGCCGTGGGCGCCGACGCCGATGCGCTCGGTCGGGTGATGCAGCTCCTCGCCGCGCACGGGATCTTCGAGGCTCGTGCGGGTGGCTTCGCGCACTCCGAGGTGTCGCGCTTCCTGCGCACGGATCACCCGGCCTCGATGCGCGCGTTCGCGCGGATGTTCGGGCTCCCCGTCAACTGGCAGGGTTACGGCGCGCTCTCCCACACCGTGGCGACCGGGCGCCCCGCGTCGGAGACCGTCTTCGAAGGCGGGTACTGGGCCTACTTCGCGAAGCACCCCGAGGCGAGCGCGGTCTTCAACGCGGCGATGGTCGGCAAGGCGCAGGGCGAGATCGGCGCCGTCCTCGCGACCTACGATTTCGCATCGGCGAAGCGCATCGCGGACATCGGCGGAGGAAAGGGCCAGCTCCTCGGCGCCATCCTCGGCGCTTCCCCCGGCGCCGAGGGGGTGCTCTTCGACCTCCCGCACGTCGTCGACGAGTCACGGGCCCTCGCGACGGATCGCCTCTCGCTCGTCCCCGGCGACTTCTTCCGGGACGCGCTCCCGTCCTGCGACCTCTACCTGCTCATGGACATCCTCCACGACTGGCCCGACGCGGAGTGCGAGAGCATCCTCAAGGCCGTGCGGAAGGCCGCGCCGAGCGGCGCGAAGCTTCTCGTTATCGAGCTCGTGGTCCCTGACGATCCTGGCCCGGCGTGGGCGAAGACGCTCGACATCCACATGCTGACGTTGCTCGGGGGGCGCCAACGGAGGACGTCGGAGTACGTCGCGCTCTTCGAGCGCACGGGCTTCACGCTCGGGCGTCAGCTCGTGAGCCCCGCGGGCACGTCGATCCTGGAGGCTTTGCCGGCGTGAAGGTCCCGACGGTCGACGAGGTGAGGACCTTCGCCCGCTACCACCTGTGGCGGCGGGCGTTCGACCACCCGGCGCGAGACCCCGCGCTCGACGTCGTGGAGCTGCCCTACGCGCCGGACGAGCTCGAAGCGACGCTGCGCGAGTCCGCTCGTGGCCTCGACGTCGACGTCGTCGAGCGCATTCCCTTCCGAGGCCGTGTGCACGAGGTGCTCTCGGTGGGGCTCGGGCCTCGGTCCGCGCGCGAGCGTGTGCTCGTGCTCGCCGGCGTACACGGGAACGAGCACGCGGGGGTCTTGGCGTGCCCCGAGATCGTGCGGCGCCTCCGCGAGACCGAGCTCCGCGACGTGCACGTACAAATCCTCCTCCCCGTGAACCCCGTGGGCGCGGTCGAGCGCTCCCGGTTTAATGGCGAAGGTTATGATATCAATAGGGATTTTGTTCGCTTTGCGACGCCGGAGGCGCGCCTCGTCCGGCGCGTGATCGAAGCGCTTCGCCCGACGTTCATCGTGTCGCTTCACGAGGGCCCGCAAGACGCGACGTTCTTCTTCGCGAACCCGGAGGTCGGTGAGGGACGCTCTGCCCGCCTCGCGCGTCGCCTCTCTGCCGCCGGGACGAAGCTCGCCACGCGAGACTACTTCGGGCGGGTGCTCTCTCCTCCGGGGGTCGCGGGGCCGAGCCTCACCACGCGCGCGCTCACCTTCGCCTGGGCGACCCTCCTCGGCATGCAAGCGACCCAAGGGTACGCCTCTCGCCTCGGGATCCCCGAGCTTACCCTCGAGAGCTCGTGGCGATCGCGAGATCGAGCGGCTCGCCTCGCGGCGCACGTCGCGATGGTGCTCGCCGTGGTCGACGAAGTCTCGGCGCCGCGCGCGACGTGACGCTCCGAGCGCGCGGGCGTCACGTCACGTCGTGCAGCGGGCTCAGAGCGTGAAGCTCTTGCCGACCTTGACCGGGCTCCCGGAGAACGCAGGCACGTGGGCGCCGCGGTACTTGCCCGCGATGCAACCGCCGACCGGCGTTCCGGGGAACGGACCCCCGTCGATGATCGCCGACTGCACGCTCCCGCTCGGGTCGAACGTTACGGTCACGTGGCCGGAGCCGGTGGGCCCGTCGGGCTTCTTGCAGCTCGCGATGTTGATGCCGCCGAGCGAGATACCTGCGGCGGCGCGGTCGAACGAGCCACCCCCGCCGGTCTCGGCAGGCTTGGTCGGCGCGGTCGTCGGTTGCCCCGCCTTCTTGCGGAGCTCTTCTTCGAGGGAGAGGGGCTTCGTCACCGTCGGCGTCACCGCGGCGACCGGCTGCGTGGTGGGCTCGGTCTTGGCCGAGGCCTTCGGGGCGGCCGCGACCGCGCCGTGACCCGAGCTCGGGATCGACGTGGGTAGCTCGCCCGGCGGTTTGGCCGTCGTCGTCTCGGTGGGTTGAGGGGTGGTCTGCGCCACCTTGGGGGTATCGGCGCTGGTCTGCGGAGTGGGCGACGCCGACGTGGTCGTCACCGGGTCGGGTCGGGTCGCGTCGCCGCTCGGCCGCGTGGCGACCACGGCGATGACGATGACGACACCCAAGAACACCGCGCTGCCGATGATGGCGAAGATGATGCCGCGGTTGCTCTTCTCTTTCGGCGCCTCGCTCGGCGTGGTCTCGACGACGGGAGCCGCCGCGAGGTTCGGTGCCGTGAGCGAAGGCCCGAACGCGCCTCCGCCTCCGAGGCTCAGGATGTCGTCGACCGCCGCGGACGGTTTGTCGTCCGATTTTTTGCCGGCGAGCGCGCGGATGTCGATGAGGCCCGATCCGTCGCCCGACGCCGTGGTCTTCGACTCCTCGGCGGCCTTCGCGGGGGCTGCGTCGCCCTCTTTCGTGAGCGACTTCAGCGAGAAGAGCACGCTCGACTCGTTGCGGCCGCCGGTGAGCTTGGCCTCGGTCTTCCCGCCGTCGCCTTCGCTTCCAGCGCTGGCTGCGTCTCCGAAGAGGTCTTTGCTCTTGTCGCGACCGCCTTCGCGAAGCGCGGCGCGCGGCTCGGACTCCTCGGACGAAGCCGCCTCGGTGACGTCGCTCCCCGAGAGGGCGGGGGCGTCGTCGGGGAGGGACTTTCGCTCCGTCGTCGTGGTCCCGTCTTTTCCGTTGACGACCATCGTAGCGCCGCACTTCTTGCAGCGAATCTTGACGACGGTGCCGGCGACCTTTTCGTCGGCGACGCTGAAGTTGGACTGGCACTCCTGGCAGGTAATCTTCATTCCTCGAACCGTGGCTCCGTGGGCGCGTTCTCGTGGCGAGTGAAGGCTCGCTTCTTCACAGTACACCGCTTTTTCCTGACCATTGGGCGCCTTTGAAACGGGGCCGTCGTTTCTTTCGACAAGTTCCGAGCGACGGGCGGCGCGAGGGTAGGACCGTGTAGGCGGCGCCGAAACGTCGTCCGCCCTTTTCGTCCCGAGTCGGACGCGGCAGCCGCTCAGCGCGCGGCGAGCACCGCGTGGAGGGCGCCCAGCGCGAGCGCCCCGGTCACGACGCCGATCGCGATCTCCCGACCGATTCCCCTTGATTTCGATGGCATCGGGCCCAGGCGGGTCGCGTTCGGGCTCGAGCGCATACGGAGGACCGTGTCCTTGCGGCTCTCGAAGGCGCGGTCTTGGGTGGTGCGGGCTCGTGCGAGCTCTCCGAGCGCGTCACAGAACCTCGCCGCGTCCGGGCGCGCCGTCGGATCCTTGTCGAGCGCGCTCATCACGAGGTCGCACACGGCTCGAGGCACCCAGGGCGCGACCGTCGAGAGGTGCCCGGGCTGCTCGTGGAGATGCGCCGCCACCATGCCCTCATCGCTGTGCGCGCGATGCTCGAACGGCGACGCACCGGCGAGCATCTCGTAGAGCACGAGCCCTGCGGCGTAGATGTCCGTCTTCGACGTGGCGCGCTTCGCCTCGAGCTGCTCCGGCGCGGCGTAGCGAATCGTGCCGGAGAAGTGCCCCGTGCCCTTGTCGTCCAGGAACGCGACGACCCCGAAGTCGATGAGCTTTACGACCGGGGCGCCGTGTTTCGGCGTGTGGAGGAAGATGTTCTCGGGCTTCACGTCCCGATGCACGACCGCGACCTCGTGGGTGTGGGCGCAGTGGAGAGCGAGCAAGAGCTGACGCGCGATCTCGTAGGCGACGTCCGGAGGAAGGAGGCCCTTCTCGTCGAGCACGTCCCGGAGGTTCTGCCCGACGAGCAGCTCCATCACGTAGAAGGGGACGCCGTCGTCGCCGCGGTCGAAGTCGTATACCCGCACGATGTTCGGGTGCTCGAGCTGGGCGAGCACGCTCACCTCGTCGAGGAACATCTTCACGAAGGCGTCGTGCTGCGCGAGCTCCGGGTTCATGCGCTTCATGACGCCCTGGATTTTGGGCGGCTTGACGACCTGGTAGACGATCCCCATGCCGCCCTCGCCGAGCTTGCGCACGAGCTCGTACTTCGTCCCGAAGAGGCGCGCGCCGCTGCGGGGAGCGGCGGCCTCGGAGACGGAGCCAGGCGACGAGTTCACTCGGAGAGCTTACAGGAAAGTCCGGCGGGTGACACGAGGCTCGTCCGTGAAGCCCGACTTGCCTTCGCGCCTCGACCATTTCCTTCCGGGAAGAGCCAGGTAGAGTCTCGGCGTCACGAAAGGAGCTCTGCCTATGTCTACGGTTCACGAGTCGGAGAAGTTCGGAACGATCAACCTCGACGACCTCTCCGGGGTCCAAACGGCCCTCGCGTTGCTCGACTGCGATCCCGGTGAGATCGACGGCATCGACGGCCCGAAGACCCGCGCGGCCGCGAAGCAGTTCCAGGAGAACGCCGGGCTCGACGCCGACGGCATCGTGGGGCCGAAGACGCGCGAAGCTCTCAAGAACGCGCTCGACCAGCTCGCGTCGGTCTGATCCGAGCGCCCCTCGACCGACCCGCGAACGTGCGGCCCGCACCGTCAACGGCGAGCGCGGGCCGCGCCGTTCCGCCGGAGCTCGAACACGAGGGCGTGCGCGAGGGCAGGGGCCCAGTCCCGGGCGTCGTCCGACGCGGCCCTGCACAAGAGCCTGTAGACGACCCCCTCCGGGGCGCGGGAGAGCACGCCTTCGGCGGCGACGAAGGCCTTACGTGCTTCCTGGCGGAGGGCGTCGCGCACCTCTGCCCACATAGGTGACCTCTCGGCGAGGTGCGCGGCGACGACATACACGAGCGTGGCGGCGCGAGCACGGCGCGTGGCCGCGAGGAACCGCGCGGGGTCGAAGTCGCCCGCGAGCACGATTCTCCTGGCGTCCTCGACGGCACGCGCGCTCGCGCGGTCGACCTTGTCCTTGAAGACGTTGACCGCGAGCACGAGGGCGTGGTGCTCCGTGGAAGGCACGGGCACCGAGAACCCCATCGGGTGACGGACCTCGTGCGCCCCCTCGAGGAGCGTCTCGACCGAGAGGCGCGTGAGAAAGGGCGCACCGACGTGGCACTCGACGTCGATCGCGATCCCCCCGAGCTCGATCGCGAGCTTCTCGTACACGTCGTCACGCTCGAGCACGCGGAGGCCTCGCGCACGCACGGCCCGCTCGACGGTGCGAAGGTCCCGCGGCCGCACCCGCACGTCGACGTCCGTCAGGGTGCGCTCGGCGACGTCGTCGTAGAGGAGGAAGCCCGTCACGGCGCCTTTCACGACCACCACGTCGACGCGCGCGTCCTTGCACAGGTCGAGGAACGTGCGGAGCGAGCGCGCGGCGGTCATCTGGGCGACCCACGCGTCGCGCCGGTCGCTCAAGGGGCCCCGCCGCCGACACCGGGAGCGAAGCGCAGCCGCGCGAGGTTGTCCTTCTCCTCGGCCACGCGCTTCGCGTACTCCGGCACCTCCGGGTGGAGCTCCGAGAGCCGCGTGTAGGCGTGGAGGGTCTCGGCGTGGAGCTCGAGCTCGCTGGCGAGCCGCGCGTACTCGAGCAAGAGGTCGTCGTTGTCGGGGGCGCGGTCGACGGCCTTTCGGTAGAACGCGACGGCGCGGCGAGGCTTACCGCGCTCCACGAGCGTCCGCGCCGCGAAGGCGAACTGCTCCACGCACTCGCCCGGGGACACACAGCCCGCGTTCGCCACGCGGTCGATCGTCGCGTCGATCTCGCTCGTTTGGCCCGTCGCGTCCATGAGCTGGACGAGACGCATGAGGCAATCGGTGCGATCGTCGACCCTCGCCGAGGCCTCCTCGAGATCGTGGATCGCGTCCTTGGGAGAGCCCGCGGCAGCGCGGATTTCGGCCGCGATCGCGTACCCTTCGCACGTGTTCGGAGAGAGGTCGCGGAGCCGCGCGGCGAGCTCTTGCCCTCGCGCCTCGCACGCGCGCCGATCATGGCACCAGGGCGCGTCTTGCCGGAGGTCGAGGAGCACGTCGTGCGCGAGCCTCGTCAACGCCCCCTCCGAGCGCGGCGCGCGCCGCAAGAGCTCCTCGTCGAGCATCACTCGCGTCGCCGGGAGCCGATCCCCGAGCTTGCGCGCCAAGAACTCGAGGGCGTTCGGACCCTGCGAGTTGTCGGGCACGAGCTCCATCGCCTCGTCGAAGTCCGACACGAGGCGCGGGGCCTCGTTCTCGAATCCTTCGGCGAACTGCTGGGCCATCGCCAGCCTGTACTCGAGCCTCGCTTGAGAGGGGATCGATCGGTAGAAGGTGCGCGCCAGCACGAGGTGCACGGGGCCGTACGTCGGGCTCCGCTCGAGCGCGCGGGCGGCGAAAGGCAAGATGGGGCCGTCTCGGAGCGCCTGCCCCCGCAGCGCCGCGACATAGGGAAAATAGGGCTCTCCAGGGTGCCGGAGGGAGGCCGCGCGGAGCCTCGCGTCGAACGCGGCGCGAGGCACGCCCTTGTCGAGGGCCGCGTGCCGGAGCGCGTCCTGGTCGGCGTAGAGCTCTCCCTTCGCGCCGGAGAGCGCCATGACCATCGCTACGCCCACGAGCGCGAGCACCACCGCGGCGAACGGTCGCGAGGCCCTCGCCCACGCGGGGCGTCGTGTTCGTGAGGCCGGGTCGGCCGAGCCGCCCGTCACGATCGCGGCGCAGACGGACGCGAGCACCATGGCGCCGGGCAGCTCGGTCGAGAAGTCGACGAGGTTGTGCACGGCGAGCCCGATGAGCGCGGCGTACGCGCCGAGCGGCGGCTTCGCCCGTGAGAGGACCTCCTTCGGGGCGAGCGCGCGCGCGAGCAGCACGAAGGCGAGGATCGCGGCCGGGACGCCCCACTCTGTCGACCACTGGGCCACCACGTTCTCGGGGTGCGTGACGGTCACGAACCCCTCGCCCGTGCGGTATGCCGGGAACACCGACTCGAACGCCCCGCGCCCGACGCCGAAGACGAAGTGAGGTGGAACGATTCGAAAGGATTGGCGAATCGTCTCGAGCTTCGACACGTCGCGGCTCCCGAGCTCGACCCTCGCCTGCTCGGAGCTCGCGACCACGAGCAGGCCCACGCCGACCGCCATCGCCGCGAACACGAGCACCGGCGCGGCCCGGAGCCCGGCGCGTTGGCCTCGACGGAGCCGGTGATGGAGCACGCCGACGACCAGGGCCGAGAGCAACGTCGAGGCGACCCCCGCGCGCGACCCGACGTAGAGCTCCATCCCGAGCAGAAAGAGCACCACGCCGAGCACGACCAGGCGTTCCCTCGAGGACCGCGCGCCCGCGAGCACCCCGAGCCCGGTCGCGAGCCCGAGGTTCAAATAGCCGGACAGGTGGTTCGCGTTCAGGATGGGCGCGATGTGCGTGCCGAACTCGCTCTTCGGGCGGTAGAGGCCGAGCACCTGCTCCGCGCCCACGACCGGGTGGAGGATCGTCGCCGCCGCCATGAAGAGCGCGGCTCCGACCACGATCCGCTCGAGCAGCTCCGTTCCTCCTTGGGCGTGGGTCATCCGGTGCGCCGTCGCGAACACCATGAGGTAGGTGAGGCCACGCAGGACCTCGACGCGCGTGGCCGTGGGGTCGAGGCTCAGGGTGACGAGGGAGGGGCCCCCTTCGCCGAACCCTCGGAGGCATCGATCCCAAACGTCGGCGGTGGCCGGCGCGAGGGAAGCGACGATCCCGCGCGGGAGCGGGAGGGTCGTCGCCCACGTGAAGGCGACCAGGCCCGCGCCGAGCGCGACGATCGCCGTGGCGCTCGGCTTGGGGAGGAACGGACGAGCGCCCGGCGCGAGGAACGCGAAGCCCATGGCGAGCCCCGAGAACGCCGACACGAACGCGAGGGCCTGCGTATGCACGCCACCGATGGCGACGCCCGCGGTGAGCACGCCCAGCACGAGGAATCCTCGGGCGAGCAAGCTCGGCAAAGTGCGTTCGTGTCGTCCGCTCGGATCCATGGCTCGGGCGCGTGGCGTCGTGGGGCGTGGCGTCGTGAGAGGTGCGTGGAGGGGGCGGCAGATTCGAGCGGGAGCCTCTCCAGTGCAAGCCGTTTGGGCTAGCCACGGTGTGTGGGAGAATGTAAGACGCGTACGCTCGGCGAATGCGAGCCTCGAGGCCGGCAACACAGCTGGCGCCAGGGCACGGATCGGTTAAAGAGAGGCCCGGTTCTCAAGCGATGTCCACCGAAAGCTTCGATACGGAAGAGGGGCGGCCCAAGCCACGCGTGCAAGACGCGACGGCCGCGGCCATGCGTGTCCTTCGCGCGGTCCTCAAGGCGTGGCCCATTCTCATCGCCACGGCCCTGCTCGGGGCCGGCATCGCGATGGTCTACTCGAAGAGCCAAGCGCCCGTGTACGAGGCCGTCGCGTCGATCGAGTTCGACCCGGACGTCGTGCGCCCCCTCGCGGACAAGGCCGACCCGATGCGCGTCTTCGGCGCGTTCGTCGACAACCACGAGTACTACAACACGCAGAATCTCATCATGGGGAGCGACAAGGTCCTCTCCATGGTCGTCCGCGATTTGAACCTCACGCAGGACCGTGAGTTCCTCGGGCGCACCCCCGACAAGCCGGTCGCCACGGAGGACGCCGTCCTCATGCTGCGCGCGCGGCTCAAGATCGATCCGCTCATCGGCAGCCGCCTCGTCGCGATCCGCATCCAGGACACGAACCCTCGCATGGCGCGCAAGCTCGCCGAGGGGGTGGCCCGCGCCTACATTCGGCAGAACCTCGAGAAGACGTCGGTCGCGACGGCCGAGGCCGTGGTGTGGCTCGGCGGTCAGCTCGAGCACTTCAAGGTCGAGCTCGAGCAGAACGAGAACCAGCTCCACGAGTTCAAGAAGCAAAATCAGCTGCCGTCCTCCACGATCGAGGAGGTCAGCAAGATGATCCGCGTGGAGATGCAGGACTACGACCAGGCTCTCACGCGCACCCGCACGCGGCGGCAGGAGCTGTCGGCCCGCGTCTCCGAGCTGCGTAAGGTCACACCCGACAACCCCGATCAGGTGCCGGCCTCGGAGCTGCTGTCGAACGCGTACCTCACGCAGCTCCGCGCCGCCTATCAAGCGGCCGTCCGCGAGCGCCGCGAGCTCACCGTGCAAGGGCCCGAGGGCAAGGGCGAGAACCACCCGCAGGTGAAGCGCGCCGACGAGAAGATCTCGCAGGCGCGTCGCGATTTGCTCGAGGAAATCAAGAACATCCAGGGCGCCATCGAGCGCGATCTCGCCATCGTGCAGCGCCAAGAGGCGGGCGAGTCCGGCCTGTACGAAGAGACGCGCAAGAAGGCGGTCGAGCTCAACCTGAAGGAGCTCGAGTACCGCCGCATCGACCGCACCCGGCAAGAGAACGAGAAGCTCTACACCGTCCTGCTCGAGCAAATGAAGCAGGCCGACCTCATGCGAATGATGAACATCAACAATGTTCGCATGGTCGACCCGCCGCAGGAGCCTCAGGCCCCGATTCGCCCGAACGTGCCCGCGAACGTGGCCGGTGGCGCCGTCGCGGGGCTCTTGCTCGCGCTCCTCGTCGTGGTCGTGCGTGAGCGCCTCGACAACTCGGTCAAGACGTCCGACGACGTCGAGCACGAGCTCAACACCACGTTCCTCGGTCTCTTGCCGACGCTCGACGCCGGAGAAGAGAAGAAGGTCCGCCGCGCCGGGGCCGATCGTCCGCCCGAGCTCGTCGTGCACCACGAGCCGCTCTCGGGCATCGCCGAGGCCGCCCGTACGCTCCGCACGAACCTCCTCTTCATGAACCCCGACCACCCGTACCGCATGCTGCTCGTGACGAGCGCGGCGCCGGCCGAGGGGAAGACCACCGTCGCGTGCAGCATCGCGATCGCCCTCGCGCAGGGCGGTCAGCGCGTCTGCATCATGGACTGCGACCTCCGAAGGCCGCGCCTCCACCGCATCTTCGATCGCTCCGGCGACGCGGGCCTCACGAACGCCCTGGTCGGCGAGGCGACCATCGACGAGATCGCGCTCCCGACCGAGGTGCCGAACCTCTACTGCATCCCGGCCGGCCCCATCCCGCCGAACCCGGCGGACATGTTCCACTCGGAGAAGTTCAAGCAGCTCCTCGCCGAGCTCGGGGAGCGCTTCGACCGCGTCATCCTCGACAGCCCGCCGCTCGCCGCGGTGACTGACTCCGCCATCATCGCCAAGCTGGTCGACGGCGCGGTGTTCGTCGTCCGTGCCTTCAAGACGTCGATGGGCATCAGCAAGCAGGGCCTCCGCGCCCTCACCGACGTCGACGCCCCCATCGTCGGCTGCGTCCTCAACGCCGTCGACTACCGAAAGGCGTCCAGCTACTACTACCAGTACTATTCGTACAAACGTGAGGGATATCGGCCACTTCCGGGTTCCGTGAGCGAGCCCGAAGGCGGCGCCTCCACGCGGCCTCCCGCCGCCCCGCCACCGAACTGAGCCAGGTCGCAACGCACTCTCGTGCGTTCCCGCGCGACCTCCCCCGAGCGCCCTCGTACCTCCCATGAGCTCCGAGGGCGTTCGTGTGTGAGGCGCCGTCGGGGTGGGGCCGTGCGCAGTTGGGCAAGCTCACGAAACACCCTGGAAAAATTGCCGTGAGGCCCGTGTGCGCTCCGTCGTGAATATGCTAGAGCACGCCCGCAACGTAAGTCGGGAGAAGATTGCGATGAAGTTCTTGATCACGGGTGGGGCGGGGTTCGTGGGGTCGCACTTGGCCGAGGAGCTCCTGCAGCAGGGGCACAAGGTGGCCATCATCGACGACCTCTCCACGGGGTCGATCGAGAACATCCAACACCTCAAATCGAGCTCCAATTTCTCGTACGTGATCGACTCGGTCACGAACGTGGGCCTCTCGGCCGAGCTCGTCGACGGCGCGGACCGCATCTACCACTTGGCCGCGGCCGTGGGCGTGAAGCTCATCGTCGAGAGCCCGGTGCGCACCATCGAGACGAACATCCGCGGAACCGAGATCATCCTCGAGCTCGCGGCCAAGAAGAAGAAGCCCACGTTCGTCGCGTCGACGAGCGAGGTCTACGGCAAGAGCACCACGTTCCCCTTCCGCGAGGACGACGACCTCGTGATGGGCGCCACCACCAAGGGCCGCTGGAGCTACGCGTGCTCCAAGGCGATCGACGAGTTCTTGGCGCTCGCCTACTTCCGCGAGAAGGGCCTCCCGACGGTGGTCGGCCGCCTCTTCAACACGGTCGGTCCCCGCCAGACGGGCCAGTACGGCATGGTCGTCCCGACGTTCGTCCAGCAGGGCCTCGCGGGCAAGCCGATCACCGTCTACGGCGACGGGCAGCAGCGCCGCTGCTTCGGGCACGTCAAAGACGTGGTCCGCGCGCTCGCCGGCCTCATGCAGACCGACACCACCTGGGGCAACGTCTACAACCTCGGAAACCCCGAGGAAATCAGCATCTTGGACCTCGCGCGCAAGGTGCGCGAGCTCACCGGCAGCAAGAGCGAGATCGTCCACATGTCGTACGACCAGGCCTACGAGGTCGGGTTCGAGGACATGACTCGCCGTGTCCCGGGCATCGAGAAGGTCGGCGACGCGATCGGCTGGAAGCCGCAGTACGACCTCAACAAAATTCTCGCCGACGTGATCGCGTTCCACCAAGCACGGAGCTGAAGCGGCGCGCGCCACGTACGAACCTCGAACGATCGAAGAGGGAAGCATGCTCACGGTCCTCGCGGCACTCGGAATCACCTTCGCCCTGTCTCTCGTGATGACCCCCGTCGTTCGTGCGGTCGCACGAAAGACGGGGTTCGTGGCGAAGCCGAGGGCCGACCGTTGGCACTCGAAGCCGACCGCGCTCATGGGCGGCGTCGGCATCTACCTCTCCTTCATCGTGTGCTTCGTGGTGCTCTACTCGCGGGGCATCATCCCGCGCGGCGCGCTGCTCGTCATCGGCGCCTCGTCGATGGCCGTCTTGGGCTTCGTCGACGACATCGTGCAGCTCCGCCCCTACGCGAAGCTCGTCGCGCAGATCGTCGCCGCGATCGTGCTCACCGCCTTCGGGGCGACCCTCCAGTGGACGCCCTGGGCCCCGATCAACCAGGCCATCACGGTGGTGTGGCTCGTCGGCGTCACGAACGCGATGAACCTCCTCGACAACATCGACGGCCTCTCGTCGGGCATCGGGGTCATCGCGGCGCTCTTCATGGCGTACTTCTTCTACGCGTCGGGCCACGTCGGTGACGCGGTCATGCTCGCCACGTTCGCGGGGGCGCTCCTCGGGTTCCTCGTCTACAACTTCAACCCGGCCTCCATCTTCATGGGGGACTCGGGCAGCCTCTTCATCGGCTATTTCCTCGGCGGCGCGGCGCTCTACCACCCCGCGGGAACCGGGCAAAATCGGCTCTTTTCGATGCTCGCGGCGCCGGTGCTCATCCTGGCCATCCCGATCCTCGACACGACGCTCGTCACCATCACCCGGAAGCTCCACGGTCGCCCCATCTCGCAGGGCGGGCGGGACCACACCTCGCACCGGCTCGTCGCCCTCGGCCTCTCCGAGCGCGGCGCCACGGTGACGCTCTACCTCATGGCCGTCGTCGCCGGGCTCATCGGCGTGGTCGCGTGGAAGGCCCCCGTGGCCGTCTCGGCCGGGATCGTGCCCCTCTTCCTCATCGCGACCCTCTTCGTCACGTCGTACCTCGGTCGCGTGAAGGTGTACGCCCCGGTGACGAACGAAGCCGCGGTCGAGGGGCGCGCCGTCGTCCCCACGATGGTCAACTTCAACTACAAGCGCCGCATCGTCGAGGTCATGCTCGACTTCGCCATCATCGTGCTCGCGGCGTACTCGGCGTTCCTCCTCCGCTTCGACGGCCAGCTCCCCGAGCCCGAGTGGACCCAGTTCCGCAAGGCGATGCCGATCGTCGTTTCGGTGCAGATTACAGCCTTCCTCGCGATGCGCATGTACGGCGGCGCGTGGCGCTACACGAGCCTCGCCGACGTTCGACGCATGTTCGCCTCCTGTTTCGTCGGCATGCTGGGGACCGTGGCGGCCATCGCGCTCGCGTTCGGCGGCCTCGAGGGGTTCTCGCGTGGCGCCTTCGTCGTCCAGGGGCTCCTCCTCTTCCTCGGCGTCGGGTCGACGCGGGTCGCGTTCCGCATCATGAGGGACTACTTCGTGAGCCGCCGCGACCAACAGAAGAAGACCCGCGTCCTCATCTACGGAGCGGGAGACGCGGGGGAGCTCTTGCTGCGCGAGCTCCGCAACAACGACGCGCTCGGTCTGCACCCCGTAGGCTTCGTCGACGACGACCCCCGCAAGGTCGGGGACGTCATCCACGGGCTCCAGGTCTTCAGCTCGCAGGGTATGGACAAGGTCGTCCGCGATCTCGCGATCCGAGAGGTGCTCCTGTCGACGGCCCGGGTCGAAGAAGAGCGCTTCGCGACGGTCGACAGGCTTTGCGCCGACATGGAAGTGAAGCTCCGGCGGGCCCGCTTCGAGCTCCACTGAGGGCGAATCTCCCGCGGCGTCCGTCGATGGCGTGCGTGGGGCTCGACGGACGCCGTGGCATTTGGCACCCTCTCTCGTGAGGGAAGAAATCCTCTCGTGCGGACGTTCGTCCGAGAGGGGCTCGCCATGACACCGATCGACGTCGACCTCTTGGTGTCTCCGGGGCACGCGGGTTTCCTCGCGAGCCCGGTGCTCGTCGTCGTCTTGGGCCTGCTCGTGCCCGGCCTCGGGCTCGTGGTCTCGGCCGGGCGCGCCCTTCAGGCGATCGCCTGGAAGCGCCGGGCCCAGCGGGCGGGGGAGCTGGAGGTCGGCTCCCTCGAAGCGGGCCCAGCCGTGATCGCGGGGGAGGTCTCGGTCGACGACACCGACGCCCCCCAGCCGGGTGTGGCCGTGCGGCTCACCATTCGGCAGGTCGTGTCGGGGGCGGAGGCGCGAGAGGTCTCGAGGCGGCTCGACGCGGGGCCGTTCTACGTGACCACCCGCGGAGGCGACGTGGTGCGCGTCGAGCCCGGCGCTGCGCCCGTCCTCGCGACGGGGCTCTCCACGCTGCCGGGGGGGCCCGAGCGGTTCCGCGTCGCCTCTCTCTCCGCGGGCGAGCACGCGATCTGCGCGGGTGAGCTTTTGCGAGGGTTCAATCCGCGGGCGGCTCAGGGCTACCGTGCGTCCGAGGGAGGGTGGGTCCTTCGGCCGCCGAAGGGTGCGAGGATGTGGGTCTCCGGGGCTCGGCTCGGCGAGGTCTTCGCCTCGCGCGCCACCGTCGAGCTCGTTCGGGCCGCCGTCTTTGCGTTCGGGCTCGTGCTCGCTCAGCTACTCTTCGCGCCCTTCTACCGCATGGCCCTTTGGGGAGAGCCGGCGACGTGCACCCTGGAGCGCACAGTGTCGTACAACGAAGGTCCCGAGCGTCGAATCACGGCGTACGGCTCGTGCGACGACGGCTCCACGCTCTCGGTCGAGGTCCGACCCCGTCTCGAGGAGCTCGTCGCGAGCCACGACACGGTCCGGGTCGTTCGGCTCCGGGCCCAAGGGCCGATTTGGGCGGGCGCGCCGAGGGTCTCGCTCGGGCCGACCCCCAGCGTCTCGTGGGTGCGCGTGGCGGCGCTCCTCGGCAGCCTCGGCATCGCGTGGGCGCTCGTGTACGCCTTCGTCGGCCGCGTCGGCCGGGCGCACTACGAGCGAAAACGGCTCGACGAGCGCATCGGCGTGCTCGAGCCCGGCTCGTGAGGTCGAATCGAAGGCGCGGCTCGTGCGTTCGAGCCCTCGCGCGACCACCCTCGTTCTCGCGGTCGCCCTTTGATAGCCTTTCCTCGACCCGAAAGGATCGCATGCGCTTAGCCCCGAAGAAACCCGATCGAGCGTGGCCCAAGGCGGAACTTTCTCGCGCATCGAACGTCGGAGCCTCGGGTGTCACGAACGCGAGCCCACGGGCGACGTCCCCGTGTCGCACGATCGCGCCCTCGCTCGGAGCCCGCGGATGACGAACCCCGAAAAATCTCTCCTCTCGCTGCGCGCCCCGGTCGCCCGCGCCGAGCGTCGCATGCGGCTCGGTCGTGCCCTCGCGTCGTTCGTGACCACGCTCGCCGTAGCGCTCGGCGCCGCCATCGTCGCCCTCGCCCTTCGCAAAGCCGGGGTGCTCCCCGAGAAGGCGACGCGGATCGCGCTCGGCCTGCTCGCCGCTTCGCCGTTCGTCGTGGCCCTCGTGTTCGCCCTGCGCAAGCTCCCGCCTCGCGCGGGGGCGGTCGCGCTCGACAAACACCACGCCCTCTCGGATCGCATCGCGAGCGCGCTCTCGTTCGCCGAGCTGCCCGCCGCCGAGCGCACCGCCTTCATGGACGCGGCGATCGACGACGCGCTCGACCACGCGGCCAAGGTCGAGCCCGCGCGCGCCGTGCCCATTCCCTTCCCGCACGAGGCCTACGTCGCCTCGGGGCTCGCGGTCTTGCTCGTCCTCGTGGCGCTCTTCGAGGTCCGAAAGCACGAGCCGGCGCGCCTCGCCGAGACGATCGACGCCGTCGACGTGACGGCCGACGACATCGACGCGATGAAGGAGTTCCTGAAGGACCTCCAGGCGAAGCAGCAGACCGACGAGGCCAAGGCCGCGACCCAAGAGTTCAACCAGCTCATCGAGGACCTCGCCGCCAAGCGCCTCGATCGCACCGAGGCGTTCCGTCGAATGGAGGCCCTAGAGAACAAGCTCCTCGAGGGCTCCGAGGCCGACAAGAAGGCCCTCGAGGCCGCGCTCCAGAAGATCGGCGAAGAGATGAAGAAGGCGGAGCTCACGAAGCCCGCTGGAGAGGCGCTCGAGCAGAAGAACCTCGTCGACGCCGAAAAAGCCCTGAAGGACCTCGCGAAGAAGCTCCGGGAGCAAGGCGGCAAGGTCGACAAAGCCCAGCTCGAGAAGATGCGCGAGGCGCTGAAGGCCGCCTCTCAAGACCAGAAAAAGCGCGCCGAGTCGCTGCAGCAGCGCCGCGACGAGCTCGAAAAATCGCTCCTCCAGCAGAAGCAGAAGATGGGGGACGCGGGGGCGAACGAGCAGGAAAAATCCCTCCTCCAGAAGAAGGAGCGCGAGCTCGAGCGCCTCGATCGCGAGAAGGAGCAGCAGACGGCGCAGCAGCGGCAGCTCGACAGGCTCGATCGTGAGCTCCAGCAGGCCGCCGAGGACCTCATGAAGGACCTCAACTTGTCGGCGAACGATCTCGACAGCGCCGCCGAGGACATCAACCGGATGGCCCGCGAGCAGATGAGCCAGCAGGAGAAAGAGCAGCTCAAACAGAAGCTCGAGGAGCTCCGCCAAATGCTCCGTCAGCAGGGGCAGGGTGGCCAAGGCCAGATGCAGCGCCTCCGCGTCTTCCAGCAGCGCGCGCAAGGCCAAGGGCAACCTGGCCAAGGAGGCCAGCAAGGCCAAGGTCAGCAAGGTCAGGGGCAGCAAGGCCAAGGTCAGCAGGGCCAGGGCGGTCAACAAGGCCAAGGCGGGCAGCAGGGGCAAGGCCAGCAAGGCCAAGGTGGTCAGCAAGGCCAGGGCGGTCAGCAAGGCCAGGGTGGCCAACAAGGCCAAGGTGGCCAAGGCCAGGGCGGTCAGGGCGGTCAAGGTGGGGAGACTTGGATCCTCGGGCCGAACGGCGAGAAGCTCCTGCTCCTCACCAAGAGTCAGGGCGGGCAGGGCCAGGGCGGCCAAGGCCAGGGCCAGGGCGGCCAGGGTGGTCAGGGCGGCCAACAGGGGCAGGGCTGGGGCACGGGCTCCGGCGGCCCCGTCCAAGGCGCGGCCACGAACCCCAAGGTCGGCACGCAAGACACGCAGGTCGCGGGGCAAGACACGGGGCAGGGCGGGAGCCGCAGCGAGGTGATCTTGGGCGCGGCCGAGCGTGGCTTCGCGTCGCGCGGCTACAAAAACGTGTACCGCGAGTACAACACCGTGGCCGAAGAGGCCCTCGAGAAAGACGAGATCCCTGGGGGCTACCGCTTCTACGTGCGGCGATACTTCCAGCTCATTCGCCCGCGCGAGGCGCAAGACAAGCCGTGAACGAGGCCCACGCTGGCGAGACGACCGGGCGCAGGGTGAAGACAAGACACGTCAGGAGAGTGCGATGAGCGACACCGAGAACGCGGGCGAAGTCAAGGCTGAGGTTGCCAGGTTTCGCAAAGATATCGATGACTTGCGTGCCGAGATCGGGAAGACGATCATCGGCAACAAAGAGGTCGTCGACGGCGTGCTCACCTGCCTCCTCGCGGGAGGGCACGCGCTCCTCGAGGGTGTGCCCGGGCTCGGTAAGACCATGCTCGTTCGCGCGCTCTCCGAGGTCATGAGCCTCTCGTTCTCGCGCGTGCAGTTCACCCCCGATCTCATGCCCGCCGACATCCTCGGCACCACCGTCATCGACGAGACGCAGGGCGGCGGGAAGGTGTTCGAGTTCCGCAAGGGCCCGGTCTTCGCGAACATCCTCCTCGCGGACGAGATCAACCGCGCGACGCCCAAGACGCAGTCTGCGCTCCTCGAGGCGATGGCCGAGCATCGTGTATCCGTCGGTCGGCAGACCCACGTGCTCGAGCAGCCGTTCGTGGTGCTCGCGACGCAGAACCCGCTCGAGATGGAGGGGACGTACCCGCTCCCCGAGGCCCAGCTCGACCGCTTCCTCTTCAAGCTCCACGTCCCGTTCCCCGATCGCGACGAGCTCCACGGCATCTTGGATCTCACGACGGGCACCGGCAGCGAGAAGGGGAAGCCCGTCATCGATCGACCGCGCATCCTCGAGATGCAGAACCTCGTCCGGCGTGTGCCCGTCGCGCGCCACGTGCAGGACTACGCCATCCGTGTGATCCAAGCCACGCACCCCGGCGGCCCCGACGTGCCCGATCTCGGCAAGCGCTTCGTGCGCTTCGGGGCCTCGCCGCGCGGCGCGCAGTCGCTCTTGCTCGCGGCCAAGATCCGCGCGCTCTTCGAGGGCCGGTTCGCGGCCAGCAACGACGACGTGCGCGCCCAGGCGCTCCCGGCGCTCCGCCACCGCGTGCTCTTGAACTTCGAGGGCGAGGCGGAGGGCATCAAGACCGACGAGGTCATCGCGGCGATCCTGAAGAGCGTCCCCGAGACGAAGGCCGGCCTCCGCGACAAGAACGGGGAGCAGCTTGGGGCTTCTTGACCGCGTCTTCGGCCGAAAAGAGTCGAGCGCCGCCCGCGGCAAGGGCGACGACGAGCTCTTCGACGACGAGTTCCAGCGCAAGCTCGACTACCTCGCGCTCGTGAGCCGCAAGGTGTTCGCGGGCCGCATGCGCGCCGAGCGACGCACGAAGAAGAGCGGCTCGGGCGTCGAGTTCGCCGACCACCGCGACTACCAACCCGGCGACGACTTTCGCTACCTCGACTGGAACGTCTACCAAAAGTTCGGCAGGCTCCTCGTCCGCCTCTACGAAGAAGAAGAAGACCTCGCGATCTACTTCATCGTCGACCAGAGCCGCAGCATGGCCTTCGGGGACGGCGAGAAGCTCCGCTACGCGAAGCGCGTGGCCGCCGCGCTCGCGTACGTGGGCCTCGCGAACCTCGATCGGGTGAGCATCGTCGCCACCGCCGACAACGTGACCGAGCGTATGCAAGAGACGCGCGGAAAGGCACGTATCTTCAAGGTTTTTCGCTTCTTGACCGAGCTCCGCGCCGAGGGCACGACGGACCTCGGCGACGCCATGAAGACCTTCGTCGCGCAGAACAAGCGCCGCGGGCTCGCCGTGCTCATCAGCGACCTCTACGATCCGTCGGGCTTCGAGCGCGGCATCAACGTGCTCCGGTACAACAAGTTCGATCCCTTCGTCGTCCACGTGACCGACCCGTCCGAGGCCAAGCCGAAGCTCGCCGGCGACGTGCTGCTCTACGACTGCGAGACCGGGGACGAGCGCGAGGTCACCGTGACGGCCGCCGTGCTCCAGCGCTTCGAGAAGGTCTACGGCGAGTACCTCCACGAGATCGAGCGGTTCTGCTCCACGCGTCAGGTGCCGTACATCCGCGCCGAGGTGAGCGTGCCGTTCGACGAGCTCGTGCTCCGCGTCTTCCGTAGGGGAGGGTTCCTCCGGTGATCTTCGCAGGTCTGCCGCTCGCGCAGTGGCTCGGCATCCTCGGGGGCGCCGCGGCGTTCGCGACGGCGCTCTACATCTTGAAGCTCCGGCGTCGCGCCGTGGCCGTGCCGTTCTCGAAGCTGTGGGAGCGCATCCTCCGCGACAAAGAGGCGACGAGCCTCTTCTCGAAGCTGAAGCGGCTCTTGTCCTTGCTCCTCCAGATCGCGCTGCTCGCGCTCCTGGCGGTGTCGCTCGGTGACCCGCGCGCGGCGGCCACGCTGATCAAGGGGCGGAGCCTCGTCGTGCTGGTCGACGCGAGCGCCTCCATGAAAGCGACGGACGTCTCCCCGAACCGCCTCGGCGTCGCGAAGGACGAGGTCAAGAAGCTCATTCGAGGGCTCGGCGGCTCCGACCGCATGCTCATCGCCCAGATGGACGCCTCCATCACGCCCACCGGGCCCATGAGCGGGGACACGTCCGACCTCGAGCGCGACCTCGACGCCATCCGCGCGACCGACGCTCGCGCCGACTTTCCCCGCGCCCTCCGCTTCGCGACCGATGCCCTGCGCGGCGTCGAGAACGGCGAGATCGTCGTCGTGTCCGACGGCTCGCTCGGGCCCGCCCAAGACTCGACCGGCCCCGTACGGCTCGGCGACGTGAAGCTCTCGTACATCCCCGTCGGCAAGGGCTCGCGGAACGTGGCCGTCACGGCGTTCTCGGTGCGCAGGTACCCGCTCGACAAGAGCCGCTACGAGGTGATGCTCGAGGTGACGAACACCGGCCCCGAGCCCGAAGAGATCGAGATGAAGCTCTTCGGCGACGGGCAGCTCGTCGACATCACGAAGCTGCGGCTCAAGCCGGGCGAGCGTTTGCCGAGGTTCTATCCGAACCTGTCGGGGGCGAGCCGCACCCTCGAGGCGCGCATCGCGCCGATCGGACAATCGAAGGACGAGCTCCCCGCCGACGACCGCGCGTACGCGCTCCTGCCCGAGCGGCGAAGGGCGAAAATCCTCGTGGTTACGGGGGGTAACACGTACCTCGAGGCCGCGCTCCTGCTCGACGAGTACCTCGACGTCACGCTGATGAGCCCGAAGGACTACCTCACCAAGGGGGACGGGGCGAAGGCCGAGGTCATCGTGTTCGACGGCGTCACGCCCATGTCGCCGCCGCGCGCGAACGCGATCTACCTCGACCCGCGAGGGCCGGGATCTCCGGTCAAGGTCGACGCCGAGATCAAGAGCCCGGGCTTCGACAAAATCGAGCGAAAGCACCCGATCGTTCGGTGGACGGCCCTCGACGACGTGAACATCGCGCGCGGCCACAAGCTCGTCCCCGAGCCGAGCGACAAGGTCATCGGCGCGAGCGACCAGGGCCCGATCCTCGTCACGGGCGCGCGCGGAGGCTTCCGCTTCGTGGCGCTCGGGTTCGACGTCCGCGAGAGCGATCTGCCGCTGCGGGTGGCGTGGCCGCTCCTGCTTTTGAACAGCATCAACTTCTTCCTCGAGGAGACGGCCGGATACATCTCGAGCTTCCGCACGGGCGACGTGTTCCGCGTCCCGCTCGTGACCGAGGCGCCGCGCGCCGAGCTGACGCTCCCGTCCGACGACGGCAAGCCCGGGAAGAAGGAGCTCGTCCCCGTGTTCGAGGGCCGCGCCGTGTATCTCGGCCAAAACGCTGGCATTTACGACCTCCTAGCGTCCGACGCGAAGCCCGGGGCCGACGGGGCCGCGGCCGGCAAAACGGCCTTCGCCGCGAACTTGCTCGACCGTGAGGAGAGTACGCTCACCGCGGTGCCCGAGCTCGTCGTCGACGGGAAGAAGGCCACGGCGGTCGAGGGCTTCACCGTCGGCGTGAGGCGCGAGATCTGGATCTACCTGCTCATCGCCGCCGTGATCCTCACGGCCATCGAGTGGGCCACGTACCACCGCAGGGTGACCGTATGAGCGCCCGCTCCGACAAGCTCAAGAAGGCCGCGTGGGCGGGCTTCGTCCTCTCGCTCCTCGTCGCGTTGGTCGTCCTGTACGAGCGCTTCGTGCTCTCGCGTGGGCCCACGCTGACGTGGTCGCGGGCCGGCGTCGACTACGAGCTGCTCTCGCCGAAGATGCTCGGGCTCGCCCTCCTCGCGCCCTACTTCATGTGGGTCGTGGGGAAGAGCCTCGCGGATCTGCCGATGGTGCAGCGCGTGCTCTCGGTGCTGCTCCGCGTCGCGTTCGTCGCGCTCCTGGCGCTCGGCCTCTCGCGGCTCGCGCGCACGGCGACGACCCAGAAGATCTGCACGGTCTACCTCGTGGACGTCTCCGAGTCGGTCCCCGACGCGGCCCTCGAGGACGCGCGCGCCGAGATAGACAAGGGCATCAAGGCGAAGGGCAAAGACGACCTCGTGCGCGTCGTCACCTTCGCGAAGCGCCCTCGCGTCGTCCCGCTCGACGAAGCCACGCCCTCCGCCCCGAAGATCGAACGCCACGAGGCCGCGGCCACGGGCGATCCGAAGAAGGACAAGGACCGCAAAGGCCTCGGCGCGGCCAGCGATCTCGCGAGCGCCCTCCAGCTCGCGTACGGCCTCTACCCGGCAGGCATGCTCCGTCGCGCCGTGCTCTTGTCGGACGGCGTCCAGACCGACGGGGACGTGCTCGCCGAGGCGAACCGGGCCCACGACTTCGGCGTGAAGCTCTATACGATCCCGTATAGTCGTCCGGTCCCGGGCGAAGTGGCCCTCCGCGAGCTGCGCGTACCCGACAAGGTGCGCGTCGGCGAGCCGTTCAACCTCCACGCGGCCATCTTCTCGAGCCGCGCGCAGAAGGTGAAGGCGGTGCTCAAGCAGGGCGAGGCGATCAACGGCCTCGACGGCGTGCGCACGGTAGACCTCCTTCAAGGCGAGAACGACGTCACGTTCAAGAGCGTGGTGCGCGTCGCCGGCGAGGTCACCTACCAGCTCGAGCTGTCGGAGATGGCCGAGGACCGGTTCAAGGAGAACAACGGGGTCTCGGTCGCGGTCGCCGTGCCTGGTCGCCCCTCGGTCCTCTACGTCGAGGGGAACCCCTCGCGCGCGAGCTACCTCTCGAGCGCCCTCTCGGCGCAAGAGCTCGACGTCGAGGTGCGCGGTCCACGTGAGATGCCCTCGAGCATCCGCGAGCTCGAGCGCTTCGACTTCGTCATCCTGTCGGACGCTCCGGCCGAGGCCGTGAGCATGACCCAACAAGACGCCATCGAGAGCTACGTCCGCGACCTCGGCGGAGGTTTCCTCTTCGCCGGCGGCGAGAGCGGGTACGGCCTCGGCGGCTGGTACCACACGACGATCGAGCGGGTCTTGCCGGTGCGCATGGACGCCGAGAAGCGCCGCGACGAGCCCCAGGTCGCCATGTCGCTCGTCATCGATCGCTCCGGCTCGATGAGCGGCATGCCGCTCGAGATGGCGAAGGCGGCCGCGAAGGCTACGGCGGACACGCTCTCGGGCGACGACCTCATCGAGGTCATCGCGTTCGACTCGTCTCCCACCCGCGTCGTGCGCATGACACCCGCCAAGCACCGCGCGCGTATCCAGGGCGACATCGCCCGGATCCAGCCCGGCGGCGGCACCGAGATCTTCAGCGCGCTCGACGCCGCGTACCAGTCGCTCAGCGTGACGCGCGCGCGGAAAAAGCACGTCATTCTCCTCACGGACGGACAGGCCCCGCAGAACGGCATTCGTGATCTCGTGCAGGCCATGGCGGCCGAGGGCATGACGGTCACGAGCATCGGGCTCGGCTCGGGGGTCGACGAAGGCCTCTTGCGGATGATCTCCGACCTCGGAGGAGGCCGCTTCTACAAGGTCCTCGACGCCCAGCAGCTCCCCCGTGTGTTTACGCGCGAGACCGAGATGGTCTCGCGATCCGCGGCCGTCGAAGAGTACTTCCAGCCGAAGGTCGTCACCTCGGCCGACTTCATGCGCGGCATCGACCTCGGCTCGGCCCCGTTCCTCCACGGCTACGTGGCGACCAAGATGAAGCCCCCGCCCGCGCAGGAGCTGCTCCAGTCCGAGGTGGGAGAGCCCATCTTGGCCCGCTGGCACGCCGGCCTCGGGTGGGCGCTCGCGTGGACGAGCGACGTGAAGAACCTCTGGGCCGTGGAGTGGCTCAAGTGGCCCGGCTACGGCCAGTTCTGGGGTCAGCTCGTTCGCGAGCACATGCGCCAGAAGAAGCGCCAACAGCTCGACATGAAGGCGGAGATCGACCCGGCGACCGGGCACGTGCGCGCCCACATCGACGCCATCGGCGGCGACGATCGCTTCCAGAACGGGCTCGACGCGAAGCTCACCGTGGTGGGGCCTCAGCCTTCGGGCGAGAAAAAGACCCTCCCGATGAAACAGACGGCCCCTGGGCGCTACGAATCGGATTTCCCGATCGAGCGTTTCGGCTCGTTCCTCTTGCACGCGTCGCTCGAGCGCGACGTCGAGGACGGGAAGGGCGGAGTCAAGTCGGTGCAGGTCGCCGAGAGCTTCGGCCACGTCACGAACCCCTACCCGCGTGAGTATCTCGCCCTCGCGCCGGACACGGTCACGCTTCGTCGCGCGGCCGAGGTCACGGGCGGAGCGCTCTCGCCCGAGCCCAAGGTGGTGTTCGACCCGGCCGGCGAGACGATCCGCTACCACCAAGATCTCTGGCCTCGCTTCATCGTGGCGGCGATCGTGGTCTACCTGCTCGACCTGCTCGTGCGTCGTGTCCGCTTCTTCGACCGCAAGGTCACGGCGCGCGCGCCCATCCCGAAGAGCGCGCGCACCTGACGGCGGGCAAGAGGCGGTCCTAGCTCGGCCTTACATGCTCTCCTTACGCGCCCGAAACCGGATGCGAGCGTGTGGCCCTTCTGATAAGGAAGTGTCTCGCGCAGGTCCGCGCGACGTGATGGAGAACGACCTTGGCCGACGCGACCGACGACCGCCCGATCACCAGCGCTTCCGATCTGCTCGAGCCGTTCGTCGCGGCGGAGAAGCCGAAGAGCGCGTTCCTCTGCGGGGCCGAGGCCGAAAAGCCGGGTGTTTTCGATGACTTGAGCACGGTGCCGTACGACGGGCCGCGCGGCGGTGTCGCGTCCATCCTTCACGATCTCGCGTCCAAAGGGTGGCACGAGGAGCGCGAGTACGAGGGCGGCCCGCTCCTCGCCCTCACGAAAGACGGCGCCTCGATCACGCTCGAGCCCGGCAGCCAGCTCGAGCTGTCCGGCGCCCCGCTCCCGTCGGCGCACGCCATCGCTCACGAGCTCCGCGCGCACCTCGCCGACATCGCTCCCGTGTCCGAGAAGCTCGGCATCACGTGGCTCGGGCTCGGGTTCCAGCCGTTCGCAAAGCGTGCAGACTACACCTTCGTCCCGAAGCTCCGGTATGGCGTCATGCGGGAGTACCTCCCGAAGCGGGGGGGCCACGCCCTCGACATGATGTTGCGCACGTCGACGGTCCAAGCCAACTACGACTACGCGTCGGAAGAGGACGCGATGCGGAAGCTCCGGGTCGGCCTCGCGCTCGCGCCCGTCACCGCCGCGATGTTCGCGAACAGCCCCTTCTACGAGGGCGCGCCCTTCGGGGGAAAGAGCTTCCGCGCGAAGGTGTGGCTCGACGTCGATCCCGATCGGAGCGGCCTCGTGCCGAACGTCTGGAAAGAGGGCGCCGGCTACCGCGACTACGTCGAGTGGGCGCTCGACGTGCCCATGTTCATGTTCAAGCGGGACGGCAAGCGCATCGAGAACACGGGGCAGACCTTCCGGTCGTTCATGACCGACGGGTTCGAGGGCCACAAGGCCACCATGGGCGACTACACGACCCACTTGAACACGCTCTTCCCCGAGGTGCGCCTCAAGCGGACGCTCGAGATCCGCTCGGCCGACGCGCAGTCGGAGCTCATGTCGCCGGCCCTCGCGGCGCTCTACATCGGCCTCTACTACGACGAGACCGCGCTCGCCGCGGCGTGGGACTTGGTGCGCGATCACACCCTCGAGGAGGCGACCCGTGTCCGCGCCGACGTCTGGCGGCTCGGCCTCGACGCGCCGTTCCGTGGAGGCACGTTGCGCCGCTTGGCCGAGGACGTGGTCGCGATCGCCAAAGGCGGCCTCTCGCGGCGTGCGGTCGTCGTCGGAGGCGTGGACGAGACCGCCGTGCTCCGCCCGCTCGAGGAGCTCGTCTCCCGGGGCGAGTCCCCGGCCGACGTCCTGCTCGCGGGGCTTCCGGAGGGCGACGAGGCGCGTCGTCGCGAGATCGTGCGTCGCACCGCCTTCTCGCTGCGCGGCGCGTGACGCTTTCGTTCGTGGCGGTTCGAGGCCGCCCGCTCAGGCCCGCGTCGCGCGGACGAACGCAGCGATTTTGTCGGCGTCTTTGACTCCAGGAGAGCGCTCGACGCCGCTCGCGACGTCCACGCAATAGGGGGACACACGGACGATGGCCTCGTGGACGTTCTCGGCGGTGAGCCCTCCAGCCAGCGTGAGCTTCCTCGACCGCGCGAGGCCCGCGACGAGCGAGAGGTCGACGCGCTGGCCCGTGCCCCCGAGCATGCCTTCGACCTTCGCGTCGACGAGCAGGTACTCGCCAGGGTAGCTCGCGGCCCGCTCGACGTCGTCCAACGTCCCGATACGAAAGGCTTTGTACGCGTGTGGGAGGAGCGCCGACACGACCTCCTTCGGCTCGTCACCGTGGAGCTGCAGGCACCCGAGCGGGACCGCGTCCCGAAGCCCGCGCGCCTCGTCGGCCGAGAGGTCGCGCACCACACCGACCACGAGCGCACGATCGCCGACGTGGGCCGCGATCGCCCGCGCCACCTCGAAGGAGACGCACCGCGGGCTCTCGGGGATGAAGTTCAGCCCGATCGACGCGACCCCGAGCGACAGGCACACGTCGGCGTCCTCGACGCGCGTGATTCCGCAGACCTTGACGTACGGCGCGCTCACGGAGCTTCGGGAGGCGCGTGGGGGCGGAGGCCGAGGAGGCGCTCGGCGAGGGCGATCACGGCCGGGGCTTGGATCGGCTTCACGACGTAGGCGTTGGCCCCGAGATCGAGGGCGCGCTTGCGATCGGCCTCGGCGCCTTCGGTCGTGATGATCACGATCGGGACGTCCTTGTGGGTCGCGTCCGAGCGGATGCGATGCACGAGCTTGAGCCCGTCCATGATGGGCATGTTCACGTCCGTGAGGACGAGGTCGAAGCGCAAGGTGGCGAGCTTTCGCAGAGCGTCGACGCCATCGACGGCTTCGACGATCTGGAGCCCTCGCACGCGCGAGAGCGCAAAAATGAGGAGCTGCCGCATCATCGGAGAGTCTTCGACGACAAGGCAGCGCAAGGGGTCGCTCATCGGGCGCGCGAAATAATCGACAAGTTTTCGCGAAGATACAAGCCCCGTGGCGCATCGCGCCGCGCTTCCCGTTCGTGCCTCTTCGTCACGTGTCGGCCGACTCGGCCCAGGTTCGCAGCTCTCCGGTCAGCACACGTCGCGCGCGTCGGAGGTCGCCGAGCGTGCGGCTCCCGGTGAGCAGCATCACGGCGCGTAGCTCTCGTTCGATGCCCTCGAGGGCGGAGATCGCCCCGGCGCGACCGCCCTCCCGGAGGGCGACGAGCACCGGGCGCGCGATCCCGGCGGCCGTCGCCCCGAGCGCCACGGCCTTGGCCACGTCCATCCCCGTCTTGACTCCGCCGGTCGCGATCACGGTCTCGAAACCGAGCGGTGCGACCTCGAGCACGCTCGCTGCCGTCGGGATGCCCCAATCCCAGAGCGCGTCTCCGAGCTTCCTCGACGGCTCGTCGTTGGCCGAGGCTGCGCGTTTGGTCTCGACGGCCACCCACGACGTACCCCCCGCGCCCGACACGTCGACATGCCTCACCCCCGACGCGCGGAGGCGACGCCCGAGGCCGCGTGAGATGCCCGACCCCGTCTCTTTGGCGATGACGGGGAAGGGGAGCGCTTGCACGAGCGCACGGAGGGTCGCGGCGCCGTCGCGGAAATCGCGGTCGCCGTCGGGTTGCACGAGCTCCATGGCAGGGTTCATGTGCACGCAGAGCGCGTCGGCGCCGACGTCGGCCACGAGCTTTTCGAGCGCTTCGGGGCCCGCCTCGCGGGCCTGCACGATGCCCACGTTCCCGAGGAGGAGCACGTTCTTGGCGACGTCCCGGACGGCGAACGACCCGCGCGTCTCGGGCCGCTTCATCATGGCGCGCTGGCTCCCGAGGCCGAAGCCGTAGCCGCGCTCCTCGGCGATCGAGGACAGCTCGCGGTTGATGCGCCCGGCCTCGTCGGTCCCCCCGGTCATGGCGGCGATCACGATGGGCGCCGAGAGCCTCTTTCCGAACAACGTGAGGCTCGGATCGACCTCGTCGACGTGGAGGTCGGGCATGCCGTCGTGGACGAGGCGGACCTGCTCGAACAGCGTGGTCTTCGCGCGAAAGCCGACGTCCTCGGTCGCGCAGAGCTCGATGTGGTCCTGTTTCCTCCGTCCGATGTCGCTCATGAGGTCGTGCCTTAGCAGTGTGCGGGGGGGTTCTCCCACCCACTGTCCGCGGCGTGGGGAGGTTCGATGCGTCCCGTTCGATGCCGTCCGGGGGCCGCGGGCGCGGGGCCCGTCTCGCCGCACCGCGTCTCGGGTTCAGCCCCGAAGGTCGCTTCGTATCCTCTCAAATTTTCAAAATATTTTGAAGGTGCCCGAAATCGTTGAACAAACGTCTTCCCCATGGCGATTGACACGCCGACCGCTCGCCCCTAGTTTCCGGCCGAGGTCATGGGGCAATCGACCGCCTACGAAAAGCAGCGTGGCTCACACGGGGGAACCGTGACTGGATGCGAAGGTACGACCCGTCTCGTTTTGGGACATCGAAAGGGCCCGATGGGACCTGACAGCCGCACGAACCCCCGCTCCGCCTACGCCGCTTATGCCTCTGCCGTTCGTCCACGCGTCGAGAGCGCGGTCGCCGAATCCCTCGGAGCCGGTCTTGCGCGCGAGCGGTCCCTCGGCACCGACGTGGCGGCCGTGGCCGACGCCCTCCACTCCCTCGGGACGCGCGGCGGAAAGCGGATGCGCGCCGTGCTCGTCGCCCTCGGGTACGACGGAGTCGGAGGAGAGCGGGGCCTCGATGCCGTCCTCGGCGCGGCGCTGGCGATGGAGCTCGTGCAGGTCTACCTGCTCGCCCACGACGACTGGATGGACGGCGACCTCGTTCGGCGTGGCGGGCCGAGCGTCCACAAGATGCTCCAGGACGCCTTCGGCTCCGCGACCCTCGGGGACGTGACCGGCATCCTCGCGGGGGACTTCGCGAGCGCCCTCGCGCAAGAGGCGTTCTTCACGGTCGACGTGCCGGCCGAGCACAAGCTCCGCGCGGCTCGCCGCTTCGCGCACATGCAGCACGAGGTCGTGCTCGGCCAAATCATGGACGTTTGTGCCGATCGCCGCCCGCTCGAGGCCCTCGTGCTCGCGGACGTCGAGGCCATGCACGCGAAAAAGACCGGGGCCTACACGGTCGGAGGGCCGCTCGCGGTGGGGGCCCTGCTCGGGGGCGCCGACGACGCCCGAGAACGCGCGATCGATGCCTTCGCCACGCCGTTGGGGGTGGCCTTTCAGCTCCGCGACGACGTGCTCGGGACCTTCGGAGACACGGCGACCACGGGCAAGCCCCGCTTCGGGGATCTCCGTCAGGGCAAGCGGACCTCGCTCGTCGCCGCGTTCGTTTCGGCTCGCGGGGCGAAGGGCGTCGAGGCGCTCCGCCCGGTCCTCGGAAATGCCTCGGCGTCCGACGCGGCCTGCGAGGCCCTGGCGAGCGAGATGCACGAGAGCGGCGCTCGGGCGCGGATCGAGGCGCGCGTCTCGGAGCTGCTCTCGGAGGCCCGCGCGCGCCTCGACGCCCTTTCCTTCACGCCTTCTGCCGCGCTCGTGCTCGAGGGAGCGATCGACGCGCTCGGGGAGCGTTCGTCGTGAGGTCGGCCGAAGCACGAAGCAGCGCCGGCACCGCGTGCGGGAAGGTCATCTTGCTCGGCGAGCACGCCGTCGTGCACGGCGTCCCTGCCATCGCCGTGGGCATCGACCGCGGCGCGAAGGCGCGCGCGTTCGCGAAGGGGCAAGGGCCCTCGGAGCTCCACGTCCAGAGCTGGAACGTCGACGTGCGTGAGGGAGACACGACCTCGATGCTCGGGCGGGCGTTCACGGCGATCGTCGAAGCGACCCGGACGCACCTCGAGGGCGAGGGGATCCCCTTCGAGCCGTGCCTCGTCGAGGCCTCGGCCGACCTCCCTCCCGGGGGAGGTCTCGGGTGCTCCGCCGCCACGGGGGTCGCCGTCGCGCGCGCCCTCGATCCCTCCGCGGCCCCGTCGGTCGTGGCCGCGCGTGCCATGGAGTGGGAGCGCGTATTTCACGGAAATCCTTCGGGAATCGACGCTGCGGTGGCCGCTCGAGGGGGCTCCGTGCTCTTCGAGCGGGGGGCGCCGATCGTTCAGCTCCGTGTGCGCTCGGAGCTCACGCTCGTGATCGGGAGCTCGGGCATGGCGTCGAGCACCAAGTCCATGGTCGACCTCGTGGCGAAGAAGCTCTCCACTCAACCCGACGTGACGCGGGGCATCTTCGAGCGTATCCGCGTGCTCGTGCGCGACGCACGCACCGCGATCGAGGCGGGCGACGTCGCGACCTTGGGCCGGCTGCTCGTCGAGAACCAGGCCTGCCTCGCCGAGCTGTCCCTCTCGACCCCGGAGATCGACGCCCTCTGCCGGATCGCGGCGGATCGTGGCGCGCTCGGAGCGAAGCTCACGGGAGCGGGAGGGGGAGGGAGCGTCGTGGCCCTCGTCGACTCGACCGAGGTAGGCGAGCGCGTGCTCGCGGGGTGGCGAGCGGCAGGGTTCGACGGCTTCTCGGCGCGTGTGCGCGCCCCGAGCGACACGCCCACGCGCTGCCGCGAAGAGGTCTCGTTATGAGCGCCGTCACCGTCGTCGCGCACCCCAACATCGCCCTGTCGAAATATTGGGGCAAGCTCGAACGCCCTGGGAATTTCCCTGCCGTACCGAGCCTGTCGGTCACGCTCGAGGGCATGTGCACCCGCACCCGCGTCCGGTTCCATGGCGAGCCCGGGGCCGACGAGGTCCTGCTCGGGGGCGCGCCGATGGTCGCGGGGCTCGAGAAGGTGACGCGGCTCCTCGCCACGGTGCGCGCCGCGTCTCCGGGGCTCGGGCGGGCCATCGTCGAGACGTCGAACGACTTTCCTACGGGCTCGGGGCTCGCGTCGAGCGCGTCGGGGTTCGCTGCGCTGGCGCTCGCGGCCGTGCGCGCCGCCAAGCTCGACTGGGACGTCACCCGCGTGAGCGGTCTCGCTCGTGCGGCGTCCGCGAGCGCGGCACGGAGCCTCTTCGGGGGCTTCGTCGAGCTGCCCCTCGAGGCCGAAGGGGCGCTCCCTTTCGCGCCGGCCTCGACCCTCCCGCTCACGGTCCTCGTGTGCGTGGCGACGGAGTCGGCGAAGAAGGTCGCGTCGACCGACGGAATGGGCAGGACGTCCCGCGAGAGCCCGTACTACCCGGCGTGGCTCGCGCACGCGAAGGTGAGCCACGCGGAGCTCGGCGCGGCCCTCCTTCGCGGGGATTTCACGCGGGTGGGGGAGCTCGCCGAACGGAGCGCCCTCGCGATGCACGCGTCCGCGCTCGCGGCCGGTGTGGTGTACGTGAAGGGGGTCACCCTCGACGCGCTCGAGGCCGTGTGGGCCCTCCGCGCGCGCGGCGTCGAGGCGTACGCCACGATGGACGCGGGCCCCCACGTGAAGGTCCTCGTTCGCCCCACCGACGCCGACCGTGTGCGCGGCTTCATGGCCGAGGTCCCCGGCGTGCTCCGCGTCCTCACGACACACCCCGGTGAGGGCGCGCGCGTGGTCGAGGAGGCCGAATGAGCCGAACCGCGCGTGCACCGGGCAAGGTGGTGCTCACGGGGGCCTACGCCGTGCTCCACGGCGCGCCCGCGCTCGTCGCCGCGGTCTCCCGAGGCGCCGTCGCGAACGGGGCTCGCTCGGCGGCCCCGTCCCGCGAGGTCGAAGCCGCCCTCGGCCCGGGCATGGCACCCTCCGTGGACGTGCACGAGCTCTTCGAGGGGGACCGCAAGCTCGGGCTCGGGGCGAGCGCCGCGGCCCTCGTGGCGACGCTCGGCGTGCTCGCGCTCGAGCGGGGCGAAGATGTCTCTCAACTGTCTGTAAAGAAAGAGATTTTTGACATAGCTCGCGCGGCGCACGCGCGGGCCCAGGGGGGCGGGAGCGGCGTCGACGTGGCCGCGTCCGTGTTCGGCGGAACCCTCGCGTACACCCTGGCCGAAGGCGGCCCTGCGATCGTCCCGGTCGACCTCCCCGGCGTCTCGGTGGTCGTGTACGCCTCGGGGACCTTCGCCCGCACGACCGAGCTCCGTGGTCGGGTCGACGCCTTCGGCGCCCGTTCACCCGGCGTGCACGCGCGCCTCCTCGCGTCCCTCGGTGAGGCCTCGGAGAGGGCCTACGCCGCGTGCCGCGCCGTCGACAGGAGCGCCTTCCTCGAGGCCGCGCGCGCCTTCGCGGAGGTGCTCGGTGAGCTCGGCGAGGCCTCCTCGGCCCCTATCTTCGGCCCGCACGAGACCGCGCTTCGCCGGCTCGCGGGCGACCAAGGCCACGCGTTTTTCCCCTCGGGAGCGGGTGGAGGCGACGTCTCGGTGCTGCTCGCCCCGGAGGGCGTCGACACCGCCGCCTTCGACGCGGAAGCCGACGCCCGCGGTCTCACCCGGCTCGCCGTCTCCATCGACCCTCACGGCGTTCGCGCCGTCTCCCCATCGACCGACTCCCGCATCGACTTTTCGAGCGACCTCCCACGACCTTCGACCGAATGGCCTTCCCCATGAGCAAAACCTCGCAGCTTCCCGGTTTCTACAAGGTCGACGTCGCGGAGCGCCGCGCCCTCGTGTGCGACGCGACGGGCGTCGAGCCGATCGAGATCGAGCGCGCGCTCGACGGGGGAGGCTTGGACGCCGACACGGCCGACAAGTTCGTCGAGAACGTGCTCGGCACCTACGCGCTCCCCTACGGCGTGGCCCTCAACGTTAGGGTCAACGGTCGCGATCGTGTGGTGCCCATGGTCGTCGAGGAGCCGAGCGTCGTCGCCGCGGCCTCGAACGCCTCCAAGATGATCCGCGCGGGCGGGGGCTTCGTGGCCGAGGTGGACGAGCCCCTCATGATAAGCCAGGTCCAAATCTACGACGTGGCCGACCGCGAGCGCGCCAAGGTGCGCATCGAGGCCGAGCGCGAGGACCTGCTCGCCCGTGCCGATCGCGCGGTGCCCGGGCTCGTGGTGCGCGGCGGGGGCGCGCGGGACCTCGAGGTCCGCTTCCTCGGCACCGAAGAAGACCGGATGATCGTCGTGCACGTCCTCGTCGACTGCCGCGACGCCATGGGCGCGAACCTCATCAACAGCGTGGCCGAGGGCATCGCCGACCGCGTCGCCGAGCTCGCCTCCGGTCGTGTAGGTCTGCGGATCCTCTCGAATTTGTGCGATCGCCGCAGGGTCCGCGTCACGTGCCGGGTCCCCGCGCACGTGCTCGCGACCGAGACCATGAACGGCGACGACGTGATCGCGGGGATCGTCAACGCCTCGCGCTTCGCCGAGCTCGATCCGTACCGCGCGGCCACCCACAACAAGGGCATCATGAACGGCATCGACGCCGTGGTGCTCGCGACGGGCAACGACTGGCGCGCCGTCGAGGCGGGAGCGCACGCGTACGCCGCGCGCACCGGCACGTACGGTCCGCTCGCCGTGTGGCGCAAGGTGGGAGACGTGCTCCAAGGCTCGCTCGAGCTCCCGCTGTCCCTCGGGACGGTCGGCGGCACCCTGCGCGTTCACCCGGGCGCGAGGCTCTCGCTTCGGGTCGCCGGGATCGAGTCGGCGCAAGATCTCGCCATGGCGGCTGCGGCCGTAGGCCTCGCCTCCAACCTCGCCGCGCTCAGGGCGCTCGCCACGGACGGCATCCAGCGAGGGCACATGGCGCTCCACGCGCGCGCGGTCGCCGTCGCGGCGGGAGCCACGGGTGACCTCGTCGAGCGCGTCGCGCACATGATCGTCGAGGCGCGCGACATCACGGTCGAGGCCGCACGGCGCGCCCTGTCCGTGGTCGGAAACCAGGCCGACAGCGCCGTATCGCTCGACGACGCCTGAGCCTCTGCCCGCGGAAACGCTCGCCTCGCGGGTCTGTCTCGGGTACGGTCGGGGCGTGTCGGACGGCAAGGTGGCGAGCGGCGGCGAAGGGCCCGCGAAGGCGGCCTCCTCCGACCTGAGCGGGGCCCTCCATGACGTGTCCAACGCGCTGACCGTGGTCCTCGGTTGGGTCGCCGAGGCGCGTGACAGCGGCGCCACGGCCGAAGAGCGCGCCGCGGCGCTCCGCATGATCGAAGATCACGCGCGTCGCGCGAAGGCCCTCGCGCGGGGCGCCCTCGGGGCGGGCTCCGAGCCTGCCATGGACGAGCGCTCCATCGATCTCGTCGTCGACGAGACCCTCTCCGGTATGGGGCCCGTGGCACGCGAGCGCGCTATCCTCCTCGTCGTCGAGGGCAGCGCGGACCTCGCCGTCGTCCGCGACGCTGCGGAGCTCGGCCACATCCTCACGAACCTCCTCCTCAACGCCGTGGCCCACTCGCCCGAGGGCGCGCACGTGGTCGTGCGCCTCGAGCCACGCGGAGGCGGAGAGGTGACGATCGACGTCTCCGACGAAGGGCCGGGCGTCCCGGAGCCTCTCGCGGCGCGAATTTTCGAGGGGCACTCGACGCGTGCGGGGGGGGCCGGCGTCGGTCTCTCCCATTCTCGTGCGGTCGCCGAGCGGCGAGGGGGCTCGCTCGTCCTCGTCCGGCGACCCGGGCCTGGCGCGCTCTTTCGCCTCACGTGGCCGAGGGTGGACAGCGCGCCTCGGCCGAGCGGGACGCGAGGCGGGGTCTCGCTCGCGGGTCGGAGCGTGCTCCTCGTCGAGGACGACCGCGACGTCGTGGCCTTGCTCGAGGCGGCGCTCGAGGCCCGCGGGGCGCGTGTTCGGAGGGTGGGCGCCCTCGCCGAGCTCGAGCCCGCCTTGACCATCCCGTACGACGGCGCGGTCGTCGATCTCTCCCCGCTCGCGGACGACCTCGGCGGGGCCCTCGGGCGCATCGCGCGTGCTCTGCCCGCCGGGGCCCCGCTCGTCGTGGCCACGGGAAACGTCGATGGGCTCCCGGCCGACGTCGCCCACCAAGGTCCGATCGTGCAGGTGGTCCGGAAGCCCTTCGAGCTCGTCGACGTGCTCGCTGCCCTCGCCAAACTGGCCTGATTTCGCTGCAAAACCAGGGTGTTGCGCTTTTTTGTTCAAAAGGCGTTGACGGTGACCGGCCTTTTTGAGAAAAGGCTGCCCATCGCAGCCCGCGAAGGTGGCGGAATTGGCAGACGCACTAGCTTGAGGTGCTAGCGGGTAACACCGTAGGGGTTCAAGTCCCCTCCTTCGCACGACGACACACCGAGAAGGCCGCTCTCCCCGAGGAGGCGGCCTTCGCTCTTTTCGGCCTCGGAGAGGATTGCGCTCGCCCGGCCATCTGGTAACCCCTCGCGCACGCGGCACGCCCGCGCCTGCCCTCTCGCCCCCGAGGCCCCGTGTCGCACGATCCCGCTTCCTCGAACGATGCCCCGCCGCCCTCGTCGCGCGCGGCCCGTCTCATGCGCGCCATCTCGATCGCGTCGCAGCCCCCGCCGCCGCCCCCGTTCTACGCGCCCGCCGAGGTGTTCGGGAGCGAGGCGGTCTCGAACATCGCGCGGCTCTTGCCGCCGGTCGAGCGCGCCTATGCCAACATTCGCTTCTCGATCCTTCGGCCGAAGCTCCTCAGCGTCATGGATCTCCTGCTCCCCGAGGAGGGGCGTATCCTCGACATCGGGTGCGGATTCGGCTTGTTTTCCGCGTACTTCGGCCAGACCCAACCGGGGCGTCGCATCCTCGGCCTCGACCCGGACGCCCGCCGGATCGACATGGCCCGCCACGTGGCGCAGGGCCTCGGCCTCGACGCCGAGTTCGTCTGCGGAGACGCCCGTCGCGTCGAGCTCGAGGGGGAGTTCCAGGCGGCCTACGTGCTCGACGTGATGCACCACATTCCCTACGACGATCAGCGCGAGCTGCTCGCCTCGCTCCGCGACCGCCTTGCGCCGCGCGGAGTGCTCGTCGTGAAGGACATCACCACCGTGCCCCGCTTCGGGCTCAAGTTCACCGAGCTGCTCGACCGCGTCATGGTCGGGTGGGACGAGCCCCTCGCGTACCGCCACCACGCCGAGTGGGGCGAGATGCTGAGCTCCCTCGGGTTCCGCGTCCGCATGGTCCGCGTCCCCGACGTGCTCCCGTATCCTCACGTGGTCATCGCCGCCACCAAGGTCTGAGTCGCTTTTTTCCTCAAAATCGACGGTCGCGATCCTCGAGCAGGCGAACACGGGGCGTTTTGGGCCGGGACCCAAAACCCGGGGGGGCCCGAAGCGGGCTTTGCCCGTGGGGCGGAGGACGGCGTCCTCCGATGACGAGGCAGGCGAAATCAGCGGTCTTGCTCGAGGATCATGACCGCTGATTCGGACGTGCCCCCATTCGGAACTGCTTGCCGCGGGCCCGGTCCTCTTCGTAGGCTTCTCGCGCGGCCGTGCTCGGTCGACGATCCATGACTCGCGCCCTCCAAGACACCGTCGTCGACGCCCCGGACCTCGAGATGATGGCCCGGCTCGGGCCTCGGCTCGGGCGTTCGTTCTCCGCGGGAGAGGTCCTCTTTCGCGAGGGCGAGCGGTCCGACGAAGCGTTCCTCATCCAGGCCGGGCGCGTGCGGGTCGTGAAGCGGGTGCGCCAGACCGAGCGCAGCCTGAACATCGCGCGCGTGGGCGAGCTCATCGGCGAGAGCGCCCTCGTCGACGGA
This sequence comes from Myxococcales bacterium, assembly GCA_016712525.1. Classification (NCBI taxonomy): domain Bacteria; kingdom Pseudomonadati; phylum Myxococcota; class Myxococcia; order Myxococcales; species Myxococcales bacterium. The sequence continues at coordinate 1,666,868 of JADJQX010000007.1, read as the reverse complement.
GCGCCACGCACCCAGACCGCCATCGCCGTCTCGGATGGCGCCGCGCTCGTGTTCGACCGGGCCTCCTTCAAACAAGCCGTGGCCGAGTTTCCGCTCCTTGGTGCCCGGATCTGCGAGCAGATGATCTCGCGGGTCCGCGACGCCGAGGATCAAATCGAAGTGATGATGCTCCGCGATGCCCAGTCGAAGATCGTGAGCGCCCTCATCAAGCTCACCCGCGGTCAAGACGCCTCCGCCTTGCTCGAGCTGTCGCCGGTCGAGCTCTCGGCCCGCGTCGGCGTCGACGTCGACACCGTGAAGCGCACGGTGCTCCGCCTCCGCGAGCAGCAGTACCTTCGGATCGTCGGCGAGAAGGTCGAGATCCTCGATCTCGACGCCCTGAAGCGCCTCTACACGCTGCTCGGCTCGAAAGAAGAGCTCCGCGGCTGAGCGCGCCGGCGTCCGCGGACCCTACACAATCGAGGGTTGACGCGGAGAGCCGAGGCAGGTACGTCCATGCCGCCCGCATGGGCTTCGAAAATGTCGAGTTTTTGGCGACGTTTTTCGGGAAGCCGACAGGCTCCTTGCTTACAAGTGCCCGAAATCGCTACGTATCTTGACTTTCGCCGTCTCCTCCGAAGGGGCGCCCTCGCGCCTCCGGCTCGCGTCGAAGCCATGCCCAAAACCCTCGTGAACCCTCGAAGCTCCTCCCTCCGCGCGTCCCTCGCGCTGGGTGCCGTGGTGCTGTCGTTCGGGTGCGCGAGCCGCGGGGCGAGCGCTCCCGGGGCGCAGAGCGAGGAGCGCCAGAGCGACGCCGAGTACGACGTGGCCCGCGATTTCTTCGGCAAACACCAGTACCGCGCGGCGCTCGACCACGCCCGCAAGGCCGTCGAGCTCAACGAAGAGAACGCCCGCGCCGCGTACCTCACCGCGGTCATCTACCTCGCGTTCTGCTCCGAAAACGACCGATCCCCCGACTGCAAGCTCGGCGAGGCCGAGGTGTTCGCCCGAAAGGCCGTCAAGTCCGACGACCGCTTCCGCGACGCCAAGAACCTCCTCGGCAACGTGCTCATCCTCGAGAAGAAGTACCCCGCCGCTATCGAGGTGCTCGAGCCGCTCACGAAAGATCCGGGCTACATCGAGAGCCACCTCGCGTGGGGAAACCTCGGCTGGGCCCAAATGGAGGCCGGCCAGGTCGACGCCGCCATCGCCTCGTTGAAGAACGCGGTCACCCAGCCCCGGTTCTGCGTCGGCCACTACCGCCTCGGCCGCGCGTACGAAAAGAAGAACGACCTTCCCCAGGCCGAGACGTCGTACTCGAACGCGCTCGCCGTCGAGAGCGCCGATTGCCAAGGCCTCCAAGACGCGTGGGACGCCCGCGGCCGCGTGCGCCTGCGGCTCGGTCGAGGTGCCGAGGCCAAAGCCGACTTCGAGAAGTGCCGTGAGCTGTCGCCCAAGACACCCACGGGCGCCCTCTGCGCCAAGGCTCTCGCGAGCCTCGGAGGTGGAACCTGATCATGGAGATCCCTTTGAACGAAAGCGTCGGGACGTTCCTCAAGCGGAGCCGAGAGACTCGGCTCATGAGCCTCGCCGAGGTGTCGCGGGTCACGCGAATCCCGCTGCACACGCTCGAGGCGATCGAGTGCGATCGCTTCGACGACCTCCCGGGTGAGGTGTTCGTCCGTGGGTTCTTGAAGTCGTACGCGAAGGCGGTCGGCATCGGCCCGCAAGACGCGGTGGCGCGGTACACGGCGAGCCGCCGCGTGCACATGGTCACGCCGCTCCCCGTCGCTTCTCCGGTCCAAGCCACGAGCGAGGGGCAGGGGCGCAGGTTCGGTGTCGCGATCGCGTTCGTGCTGCTCCTCATTCTCTTCACGCTCGCCCTCTCGATCGTGCTGAAGCCCCGCGGTCGCGACATGCCCCCCGAGCTCTCGTCGGCTCCGGCGCTCGTCGCGCCCCACGCCCTCGGGTGACTCCCTCGTGACGGTCGGGCGCGCGAAAGCGTCGCTCGAGAGCGCGGCGATCTTGCTCCGCTCGATCCCCTACGGCGAGTCGGATCGGGTCGTTCAGCTGTTGACTGAAAATTACGGCCGAATCTCGGCGATGGTGCGCGGAGGCGCGCGCTCCCGGAAACGTGCCCCCGGGGCCTTCGAGCCCTTTCACACCGTTCGCGTCCGCATGTCCGACCACGGCGGTGAGCTCGCGCGTGTCGACGAGGCCGAGCTCGTGGTCGTCCGAGGTCGTCTGGTCACGTCCCTCGAGGCCATGGACGCCGCAGGGAAGGTCCTCCGGTGGGTGCGCGTCGTCTGCGTCCCGCGCACGCCGGAGCCTCGCGCGTGGGCGCTCACGACCCACGTGCTCGACACCCTCGAGGGGGATCCTTCGGTCGACGAGGCCGTGCTGCGTGCGCGCCTCGTCTGGGCGGGCCTCGGGCTGCTCGAGATCGCGGGGGTCGGGCTCGTCCTCGAGGGATGCGCGGTGTGCGGCGCCGAGTGCCCGCCGAACCGCTCGGCCCTCGTCGACGTCGCGCGCGGCGGTGTCGTCTGTCGGGCCTGTGGTGGTGGGCCTCTGCGCATCGACGCCGCGACGCGTACGGCGGCGGTCGCGCTGGCGGCGCCCTCGGACCTCGCGCTCGTCGTGCCGCCTCTCGGGCGCATCTTGACCGACCTCGAGCGGCTCGTCGCGTCGGCGATGAGCCGCCACGAGCTCGACGCGCGTCCTCGGTCGTGATCGGTCTCGAGCCTATCGGCCCGCGTCGCGCTCGTCGGCGGGGACCCAGCCGTTTTTCCTGAGGAATACACGCACCCGGGAGAGCGCCTCGGCCGCGTAGAGGTGAGAGATGTACGTCTCCCCGAGGGGGTGGGACGTCCCATGCTCTGTGACGAACCCGAGCCGCGCGGTGTCGATCTCGGGGCCCTCTCGGGCCTCTTCGAACCGCACGGCGGGGATCGCGCTCGCGCCCTCGAGCATGTGGGTGACCGTCTTGGTCTCGAGGGCGACGTCGAGCAGCTCCGTCAGCGCGGCGACGTGACGCAGCGAACCCTCGCGGTCTCCGACGAGGACGTCGCCCCCGCGCACATGGAGCCAGCGGACGTCGTCGCGAGCGAGGTGGCGACCGAGCGCGTAACACCCGAGGCCGCTCGCGACGAGGCCGACGAGGCCCGCGGTGGGTGATGCCGCGCCGGCGAGCACCGCCGCGACGACCGGCGGCACCGCGAAGAGCTGCATCCCGATCATGCTCGCGCGTCGAGATCGCGCGCCATCGGCCAGGCGAACCTCGAGCACGGCCTCGGTGTCTCGTTTCGCGGGCACGCGGTACACGCCTTCACCGTAGCCGAATCCCCCGCCTGCGTCGGTCCGGCATCGAACGGGCGTCGACCGCTCCGATTTCCAGCCGTGCCCGCGGGGGCAAAAACCTCCGGGATTTGGGCGCCGCCCCAGAACGACCGAGGTTCCTGTTCGAGAATCGTGACCGTCGGTCTAGACATCCCGAGCCATGCCCCCTCGCGCACCCCGACCACGCCGTCCGGCCTACGAGGTCTCGTGTTTCGGAGAGGTCCTCTGGGACATCTTCGAGCTCGACGCCCCGGGGCGCGCGGCCGGGGCGCGCTTCGTCCGAGAGATCGGGGGTGCGCCTGCGAACGTCGCGACGGTGCTCGGCCGCCTCGGTGTTCGGGTGCGCCTCGCGGGCGCCGTCGGCCGGGACCGCTTCGGTCAGGATCTCAAGGCTGCGATCGCCGCCGAAGGGGTCGACGTCGACACCCTGCTCGAGCTCCCGAACCGAACCGGGCTCGCGTTCGTCCGCCGTGACGCGTCCGGGGAGCCGAGCTTCCTCTTCTACCGCCACGACACGGCCGACGTAGCCCTCCGCAAGACCGACGTGGTGCCCGCCATGGCGGACGCGTCGTTCGTCTTGGTCGGTACGAGCACCCTCATGCGCCCGGGCCTCCGCGCGGCGACCATGGCGCTCGTCGCGGCCTCGAGGCGGGCCGAAGCCGGCCTCTTCGTCGACCTCAACGTGCGCGCTCACATGTGGGGGGACCTCGCAGAAATGCGACGTCGCGTCGGCGCGCTCGTCGCCCACGCCGCGATTGTCAAGGCCTCGGCAGGCGACCTCGTGGCGCTCGGGGGCTCGCTCCGAAGAGGCGAGGCGTGGCTCACGGCGAACGCACCCCGCGCCGTGCAGGTGCACACGCGCGGCGGGAGCGTGGCCTGGGTGCGCGGGCCGTTCGGCACGATCGAGGTCGCGGTCCCGAGGCCCGACGCCCCTTGCGTCGACGCGACGGGCGCGGGCGACGCGTTCGTCGCGGGCGTGCTCGCGTGGCTCGTCGCGAGCGGCGCCGTGCCCTCGTCGCCGGCCTTCGCGGACCCGGACACCTGGCGAGGAGCCTTGACCCTCGGCCATCGCCTGGGGGAAAAGGCCATCGCCAGGCCCGGCGCAGTGAAGGGCGTCACGGGGCTCGGCAAGCTCGTCCACGGCCTCAACGCTCGCCGTCGCGGAGAATCTCGATGAAAGACGCTCGAACCAAGGCCCGCGCGATCCGATCCCCGCGTGGCGCGCGCACGACCGAGATCGACTGGGCCGACGGGCACAAGGGCATCTACCCGCACCGCGTGCTCCGCGGGTTTTGCCCGTGCGCTGGCTGCCAAGGGCACTCGGGCTCGATCGCGTTCCTCCCGCCCTCGGACCTTCAGCTCGAGCTCGAGGACATCGAGCCGGTCGGGAACTACGCGGTGTGCCTCCGCTGGTTCGACGGCCACGCGAGCGGGCTCTACTCCTACACCTACCTCCGCGCGCTCTGCCATTGCCCCGAGTGCCGGCCCGAGGGCGAGCCCTCCGAAGGCGAGGAGATGCCGCGCCTGTGAGCGACCCCGAGGACACCTCTGCGGTCGACGAGCCGACGGCGAAGGCGCCCCCGGTCGACGAAGCGCCGAGCGCGGACCACGCGTCGAGCGACGCCGAAGGGCCGAGCGCGGACCACGCGTCGAGCGACGCCGAGGCTCCCGCCGGCGACGCGTCGGTCAGGGCCGAGGAGGTCCGGGCCTCGGCCGACGCGCCTGCCGAGCTCGCTGCATCCGCGTCTCTCGAGGAGGGCGAGGGCCACGTCGAGCCACAAGCCTCCGAGACGGCGGCCGCCCGAGGCGACAAAGAGCGCGGAAAGCTCGCGCGCCGTGCGGGCATCGTGGGCGCGGGGACGCTGGCCTCGCGCCTCCTCGGGCTCGGGCGTGACATGGCCCTCGCGGCGGTCTTCACCCGCGCCGAGACCGACGCCTTTTTTACGGCGTTTCGTATCCCGAACGCGCTCCGGCAGCTCCTCGGTGAGGGCGCGGTCTCGAGCGCCGTCGTGCCCGTCCTCGCCAAGAAGATCGAGACCGAGGGCCAAGACGCCGGGAAGGACTTCTTCGCCAAGGCGCGCGGCGTGTCCCTCCTCGCGCTCTTCGTCACCACGGTGCTGGGGGTGCTCTTCGCCGAGCCCCTCACGGAGCTCTTCGCCGCCGGCTACCACGCGGAGCCGGGACAGTTCGAGCGCACGGTCTCCCTCACTCGTACGGTATTTCCCTACATCTTCTTCATGGGCTCGGCGGCGCTCGGTGTGGCCGCGCTCAACGCCAACAAGCGCTTCGCGGTCGGGGCGTTCGCACCCGGGCTGCTCAACGTCGCGTTCCTCGTGGCCGCGTTCGGGCTACCGTCCCTCTTCAAGAGCCTCGGGATCGACGGCGCGCAGGTCATCGTGGCAGGCGCGCTCCTCGGCGGTGTGCTCCAGAGCATCGCCCAGTGGCCCGCGCTCCGCGCCATCGGCTACGCCGGGCGCCCCAAGGTCGACTTCGCGGATCCGGCCGTGCGCGAGATGCTCCGGCGCATGGGTCCCATGGCCTTCGGGCTCGGGGTCTACTACGTCGACATGATCCTCTCGACGCGCTTCCTCTCGGAGCTCGGCCCGGGCGCGCAGAGCTACTTCATGTGGGCGAGCCGCCTCTGCGACTTCCCTCAGGGCATCTTCGTCTTGGCGCTGTCGACCGCCTCGCTCCCGTCGCTCGCCGTCTTCGCCGCGCGCGGGGAGATGGGCGAGCTCGAGAAGACCTACGCCCACGGCATGAAGCTCTCGCTGTTCGTGGCGATCCCCTCGTCGGTCGCGCTCGTCGCGCTCGGTGAGCCCCTCGTAACCTTGCTCTTCCGCCGCGGGCACTTCCAAGAAGAGGCCGTGCGCGAGACGGCACGCGCGCTCGCGTGGCAGGGCGGGGCCGTGTGGACCGTCGCGGCCGTGCGTCAGCTCGTTCCCGTGTTCCACGCGCTCGGCGACACACGCACTCCAGTGCTCGTGAGCGCGCTCGATCTCGTCGCCTTCATCGTGCTCGCCGTGGTCTTGAAGGGGCCGCTCGGGCACGTCGGGGTGAGCGTGGCCGTCGCGGGCTCGAGCTTCGTCCAGATGGCGCTCTTGGCCTTCTTTTTGCGCCGAAAGCTCTCGGACACCCGCGTCGGCGAGATCTCTCGCTCCGTCGGGAGGACCGTCGTGGCGTCGCTCGTCGGAGGCGTCGGAGGGAAGGGCGCGGCCGATCTCGTCGCGGCGTCGTTCGGCGGTCCGGGGGTGCTCGCCGGGCTCGTGCCTGGCCTCGTCGGGGGCATTGTCTTCGCCGCGCTCTTCGTCGTGGCCTCGTACGGCGTCGGTTCGAGAGAGCTCGAGGGGCTCACCCGCGGGCTTCGTCGGCGCTTCGGTCGCGCGGCCGCGTAGCCGGGGTCGCGCCCGAGTTGGCTTGGAATTCGCGAGGTTTCGTGTAGAAGTCGGCCCATGGCGAAGGTGACGAAGGAGACGCGTGTCGTCGCGGCAGAGTTCGCCGCGGGCGCAACGAGCGTCGCGGGCCTCCCCCCGCCGGCCCTCGCCGAGGTCGCGTTCGCGGGGCGCTCGAACGTGGGAAAGTCGTCCCTCATGAACGCGCTGCTCGGGCGCCGGAACCTCGTTCGTACGAGCAACACCCCGGGCTGCACACGGCAGATCAACGTGTTCACGGCCAGCCTCGACGACGGCCTCTCGCTCCACGTGGTCGACCTCCCGGGCTACGGGTACGCGAAGGTCTCCAAGTCGGAGGCACGATCGTGGGGCCCCATGCTTGAGGGGTACCTCAAGCGCCGCTCTACGTTGCGTGCAGTCTGCATCTTGGTGGACATCCGCCGCGGGCTCGAGCAGGAGGAGCGCGACCTGCTCGCGTTCCTCGCGTCCCCACCCGAGGTGGACCGAGCGTGCCCGACCCAGGTCGTCGTGTGCGCCACGAAGCTCGACAAAATCCCTCTCTCGCAGCACAAAACCGCGCTCGCCGAGCTCTCGCGAGACGCGGGCGTGCCCGTGGTGGGGACGAGCGCCGAGACCCTGGCCGGGCGTGAGGCTCTCTGGTCACGGCTCCGGCGGGCGATCGCGGGGGAAGCATGAGCGCGTCGTCGCGTCGCATCGGGCCGGTCGTGCTGGTCCTCGGCCTGCTTGCCGCAGGGTGCCCCAAGCCCCCCGTCGAGGCCGTGCCCGAGCACTGGTGCCCCGAGGGCTTCGAGCCAGGCCAGGGGGACGTCTGCTTCGCGATGCCCATGGAGCGTGGCCCCGGCACGGCCATCGTCGTGTACCTGCACGGCGAGCTCGAAGGTCACGGTCGGCCCGAGGAGTGGGCCGCGGCGCGCAGCGCGACCGTCCACGGGTTCGCGGTCGTGCTCCCGCGCGGTCGACGAGGCCTGTGCGACTGGAAGCCCGAGCTCAAGAACCATTTCTGCTGGCCCCAAGACGCCGCCGACACCACCGAGATGCGCAACGTCACGGCCGAGTGGGACCACACGGTCTGGCAGGTGAACGAGCTGCTCGAGGAAGGTCCTCATCCCAGGTTCGTCCTCGGGTACTCGAACGGCGCCGCGTTCGCGCATCACCTCGCCCGCACGGGCGCGTTCAAGGCCGACGGGTACGCCCTCATCTCGGGGGGCGCGCCGATCACCGAGGCCTCGTCGGCCGAGGCTCACCCTCCGATCCTGCTCTTGGGCCACGAGAACGACGCGGGCCAGGTGAGCAAGTCCAAGGAGCTCCACGAGTCCTTGAACCGCGAGAAGTGGCCGAACCAGAGCTGCACCCGCCCGGGCGAGCACGGCCTCGCGGGCGACGACGTCGACGCGGCCTTGCGCTTCTTCCGCCACGAGCCCGTCGCGACCAAAGGTGGGTTCGTGTGCGATGGAACGTTGCCAGCGCCACCGGCAGAGCCCCGCCCGCCCGAGAAGCCGAAGAAAAAGAAGTGACCTCGGCGCGCCGCGGCGCGCTTCATGAAGTGCTTCGAGAGGAGCCAACCCGCGCCCGAAGCGCCATCGAGCGCCGCGGTCCCGCGCGAAAGTTCTTCTCGGAGAACATTCGTCCTGTAGACTGACGATGTCCCGGAACTTTCTCGTCTGAGGCTTGTCCGTAGGCCGACCTACCCGACGAAGACAGAATCCCGGCTCTTCGGCACTCGTCAGCGTCCTCGACCGATCGAAAGGCACCACATGTCTCAGGGAATGCAGCCCGGCCAGACCCCTTCGATGCGCCCCGGCCAGATGACCGCCGTCATGCGCGCCATGTCGGTCCAGACCGGGCCGAAGGTTCTGCGCATCGGCCTCGTCCAGAACGGTCGTGTCCTCGAGGAGCGCATCATCAAGCAGCGCACCACGGTCACGGTCGGCTCGAACGAGAAGTCGATGTTCGTGATCCCGGCCCCGTCACTGCCCCCGACGTTCAAGCTCTTCGAGCTCGTGGGCCCCGACTACTACCTCAACTTCCTCGACGGCATGGGCGGTCGCGTCGCCCTCACGAGCGGAATCACCGACCTCGCCGCGCTGCGAGGCCAGGCCAAGAAGGTCGGCAACGCCTACCAAATCAAGCTCACCGACGACGCACGTGGCAAGGTCGTCGTCGGCGACACGACGTTCCTCTTCCAGTTCGTCGCACCCCCTCCGGTCCAGCCTCGGCCGCAGCTCCCGCTCTCGGTCAAGGGTGGCGTCGCGAACCAGATCGACTGGACGCTGACCATCATCGCCGCGTTCAGCTTCATGCTGCACTTCGGCTTCGTCGGCGCCATGTACTCCGACTGGATGGACCCTCCCGTTCAAGAGGGCGTCTCGGTCGCCGGCCTCGTCGACATGATGAAGAACATCCCGACGCCGCCTCCCACGGAGACGGCGCCGGTCGATACGGCCACGCCCACCGCGACGGCGGCGGCCACGGCAGCCGCGCAGCCCAAACCGGCTGGCGGTGGCGGTGGCGGAACCCACGCGGCGAGCGGTGGTGGCGGCAAGAGCGGAGCCGTGAGCGACGCGAAAGCCGCGGCGCTGACCCAGCAAGCGGAGGCGATGCAGATGCAACTCCTCGCGGCCCTCGGCGGCGGCTCGTCGGTCTCGGGCGCGCTCGGGCGCAACGGCGAGATTCCCCCGGTCGACCTCAGCGCGGCGGCGGCGAGCGGCGCGGGTGTCAGCGGCACGGGCGGCGACCTCCGCACGGGTAGCGGTGGCGGTCCGGTGCAGGGTGGGGGAGGCAAAGGTGGCGGCCTCAGCGGCATCGGCGGTGGCACCCAGGGCAGCGGCACCGGCGCAGGCGCCGGCCAAGAGACGAAGACCGCCGGCCCCACGGGCGTCGCGCAGGTCGGTGGTGCGAGCGCGACCGTCCCCGTGTCGGACGCCGATCGCGTCATCGCTGGCCTCCGTCCTCGGTTCCGCGCCTGCTACCAGCAAGGCCTGAACAGCGACCCGTCGATGTCCGGCAAGGTCGTCATCACCGCCAAGGTCGGCCCGAACGGTGAGGTGAGCTCGGCGGACGTGTCCTCGAACACGGGGCTCTCGGCGGGTGTCGCCCAGTGCATCGCGCGCGCCGTTCGCAACGCGCAGTTCAGCGCTCCGGGCGGCAGCGGATCGACCCTCTCGATCCCGGTCACGTTCGTGCAGCAAGGCGCCAAGTAAGGCGTTCGGTCCGAGCTCCAAGGAGCGCGACGAAGAGAGAGGTGGCCAAGAGCCGCCTCTCTTTTTTTCGCCACTCCTGAACGTCCGGACGGAACGCCGCATCCGAATCACGCAAGAGCCCGAACGCCCCGACCTTCGGTTCCAAGGTGCGATTTTTGGGGCTCGGCACCCTTCGAGAGGGTGAAGAAGGCGAAAAAAGCTCCGAGTATCGGACGGTTAGCTAAAAAGTGCGGGTTTGGGCGGAAGCGCAAGAGGTTCGTTGACACACTTCCGAATCCCAAGCTAACTTCGGAAGTGACAACGCGGGTTCGCCCGCAACTTAGGAGACGGGGATGCGTCTACTGTCGACTCTCAGGTGGGGTGTGGCTCTCGGTGTGGTGGCGTACTTCGCGGCGGCGGCTCCGGCCATCGCTCAAGGGGGCGCTGCGCCCGCGCCGGATGCGCAAGTCGGCTTCCAGAAGAAGACGCAGCTCACGCCCGACGAGCAGCTCACCGAGGCGCAACGCCGGGTGGCTCGTATGACGTCGCAATCGACGGCCATCCGCAAGCAGCTCCAGACGGCTCGCCAAGCTCGCGATGTCGTGAAGACCCTCTGCCTCAACGACAAGCTCTCCCAGAGCGACGTCGCCACGCGCGCCGCCACGGAGCGCGTCGCTTCGCTGAAGTCCGCCGTGAACCGCAACGACGCCGACGCGGCCAACCACGAGTACACCGTGCTCGCCGTCTTGGCCCAGCGGTCGGAGCAGATCGGGTCCGAGGCGAACCAGTGCGCGGGCGAAGAGTCGGCGTTCGTGGGCGACACGCAGGTGAAGACCACCATCGACCCGAACGTCGCGCCGGAAGAGGCGAACTTCCCGACGTTCCCGGGCTTTCCGGTGACTCCGCCGCCACCCTGCGTGAGCTGCGTCCGCTGAAAAAGAGTGTCAGGGCCGGGCTTTGGGGCCTGGCTCTTTCCGTAAGAGGGGCCTGCGTGCCGCGTGACAGGCGCTGTCACGACGGGGACGCGAATATCTAACGAAAATGAGGGGGAGCAGTTGGGCCCACTCGTGTTAAGGACGGGCCCGGCGAGCGGGCTCACCGCGAATCGAACATGAGCGACAACCGAATTTCGCGCGGGCCGAAGCTCGCCAAACACCTCCGAGGCATAGCTCTCGCGGCGATCCCTTTTGCCGCCATGACGTTCGTGTCGAAGGAAGCTCACGCTCAGGCGTGGCTCCGCGACCGCACGTACCAGGAGGGCATCGGTATTCGTGTCGGCGACGTCGAGCTCCACCCTGGCGTCGGCGCCGAGGTCGGTATCGACTCGAACTGGTTCGTGCGCTCGCACACCGAAGGGCCGAACATCATCAACGGGCCCCCGACGAGCCCCGTGCGCGAAGCGGGCGTCATCCGCATCACGCCGTCGTTCAGCTTCGGCAGCCTCACGGACCAGCGCACGGGCGGCGAGAAGCCGGCGTTCACGTACCGCGGCGGCATCGCGGGTAGCTACCGTGAGTTCATCGGCACCGAGGTCAACGACCAGCGGAACATGAACGTCCACGCCACGTTCCGGGGAGACATCCTCCCGGGGCGTCCCTTCGGCGTCGGTTTCTTCGCGGGCTACCAGCGCTTCATTCAGCCGTCCGCCATCCCCGGCGTCGACGTCTCCTTCAACCGCAGCGACGTGAACGCGGGCGCCGAGGTCATCGCCATCCCTGGTGGTGGCAACCTCGACATGCACCTGCAGTATCAGTTCTACGGCGCGTTCTACGAGAACACGCAGGGCGCCGCCTTCACGAACCTCACGCACGAGATCTCGCTCCGGAACCGCTGGCGTTTCCGCCCGAAGACCTCGGTCTTCACCGAGACGGGGCTCAGCTTCGTCACGTACCCGAACTCGGGTCGTTCGGTGCTCGCGCTCAACGACGCGATCCCGGTTCGTACGCGCGTCGGTATGAACGGCCTGCTCACGCCCCGCCTCTCGGTGCTCGGCGCCATCGGCTACTCGGCTACGTTCCTCGCCGATGCCCCGGCCAGCGCGCAGCAGTTCGACAGCATCAACGCGCAGGCCGAAGCGACCGTGTACCTCACGGGAACGGCCGCCCCTACGAACGACCCGTCGGCGACGACCGCCATCTCGACCCTCACGGTCGGCTACTCACGCGACGTGCTCGTCGGCTCGGCGCAGTCGTTCCAGAACCGCCCGACGTACATCTTCGGCGGTGGTCAAAACACGACGATCGGCTCGTTCACGGGCCTCGACAAAATCTACGGTCGACTGAGCTACATGTTCGCGGGGCGCGCGGTCATCTCGCTCGACGGCTACCTTGATATCCTCTCGCTCCCCGCCGTCCTCGACGCCGCGGGCACTCCGGCCCCTGGCACCGCCGGCGGGTTCACGAACTACCGCCCGGGCGCGCAGCTCTTCGGCGAGTACCGCTTCGCCGACTCGTTCGGCATCAACGCCACGCTCGACTACGCGCAGCAAATCAGCGACGTGCAGGTGCCGATCGGTGGCGGCCAGGTGTTCGATCTGAACAACCGGCGCTTCCAAGGCATGCTCGGCTTCCGCTGGTTCATGTGATCCTGCCCGGGCCGTGAATGCGGCCCATGCAAAACGCCCCGTAGCACGCGCATGAATCGCCTGTTCTTCCCGAGGCTCGTCCTGGCCATGGCGCTGGGGCTCACCGCGTGCGGGTCGTATCCGCCCCTCCCCACGAACCTCCCCCGCGCGCTGCCGAGCACCACCGTCGGTCCGGGCGACGTGTTCGAGGTGCACGTGATGGGGGAGCCGAACCTACCGAAAGAGTATCGGGTGAACCCCGATGGCTCGATCGACTTTCCGTACGTCGCTCGCCTCGTCGTGCAGAACCTCGAGCCTCAGGACATCTCGTCGCTCATCCGGCGAAAGCTGCAAGAGGGTAAGATCCTCAACGATCCGCAGGTTTCGGTCTCGGTCAAGCAGTACAACTCGAAGAAGATCGCGGTGATCGGGCAGGTGACCAAACCTGGGAGTGTCCCCTACACGGACTCGCTCCGGCTGGTCGACGCTCTTTCCCAGGCGGGGTGGTTCACGCCCCTCGCGGCGAGCAATCACATCCTCCTCACGCGCCTCACGAAGGACGGGGGCAGCGTCACCGTGGAGCTCTCCGTCGACGCCATCACCGACGGAAAACGGCCCGACATCCCCCTCCAGGCCGGAGACACCATCAAGGTCCCGGAGAAGGTCTTCTAGCGCCCGCTTTGCGAGCGGGCCCACCCCGAGGCGATCGAATGCGGTCCGTTGTCCGGTGCGCGACGTGAAGAAGGTCCTCGTGCTGCTCACGGGGGGCACGCTGCTCATGTCGTCGAGCCACGACGGGCGGTACTCGCTCGAGCAAGCGTTCGCGCGCGATCTCGTGGCCGAGGTGCCCGCGCTCGCACGTATCGCGGAGCTCGACGCGAGGCTCGTGTTCGCGATGGACTCGGCGAACATGCAGCCAGGCGACTGGCAGGTGCTCGCGCGAGAGGTGCACGCGGCGGTCGCATCGGGCTCCTACGATGGGGTCGTCGTCGTTCACGGGACGGACACGATGGCGTACTCGGCGAGCGCGCTCGCCCTCATGCTCGGGCCGCTCCCGTGCCCCGTGGTCTTCACGGGGGCGCAGCGTCCGCTCGCCGAGGCGCGCTCCGATGCCGCGCAGAACCTGGTCGACGCGGCGATCGTGGCCTCGCTGGCCGTACCCGAGGTCGTCGTCGCGTTCGGGTCGAGGGGCCTCCGCGGTTGCCGTGCGACCAAACGCGACGCGTGGGACTACGACGCCTTCGATTCTCCGAACGAAGCCCCCCTCGTGAAGCTCGGCATCGGGGTCGAGGTGGCCTCGCACGTTCGCGCCGCGGGGCCGCTCATGCCTCTCGACGATCGCCTTGAGCCGTCCGTGCTCGCGGTGCGTGTCTTTCCGGGGCTCGACCCGCGGCTCGTGACGGGCGCCGTCCGCGCGGGAGTACGCGGCCTGGTGCTCGAAGCGTACGGGACGGGGACCCTCCCCTGCGCCGACGGGAGCCTCATCCCTGCCATCCGAGAGGCGACCTCGCGCGACGTCCCGGTCGTCGTCGTGTCCCAGTGCCTCCGCGGGCACGTCGACCTCACGCGGTACGAGGGGGCCGTGCGTACGGCCGAGGCCGGGGCCATGTCGGGCTTCGACATGACCGTCGAGGCCGCCATCGCGAAGCTCATGATCGGTCTCGGCCGCTTCGGCACGGGCCCTGCGCTCCGCGCGTACTTCGCCGAGTCGGTCGTCGGAGAGCTGCGCGGCGAATCCTGACGCGTCGCCCGGAACGCCACTCTCGGACGGACCTTCAGCGGCAGTCGACGAGCTCGGGAGGCATGCCCGGAGGGTTCGGCTGCGTGAAGATGCCGCCGGGGAGGGGCGGGTTCCAGACGACCTCGTCGTAGCGGAAGAGCACGTCGGCCTTGGACGGCGGCACCTCGAGGTGGATCGTCCGCGGAAGCTCGGCGGTGCAGACCGGGCCGGACGGGGCGATGTTCTCGCCCGGGAGGCCGTCGGGGTCTTCCCAAGCCTTGGCCATCGGGGCGGGCGCGTGGTCGTCGAGCTCGGCGCGGAAGACCGTGCCGTCGTACTGATCGACGCGGACCCCGAGGAGGCGGAGCCGCTGGGCGCTCCACGGCTTGGCGAGATCGGCGGGGTGCACGCCGATCGTGATCTCTTCGCGGGCGCTCCGCGTCCCTTGTATCGACACGACGTAGTGCCCCGAGGAGCTCCACGCGATCGTGGCCGCCCCGGCCGGGTGGGTGAGCTCTGGGGGCAGACCGCGGAGGAGGCCGATGAGCACGTGGCCCGGGAGGGGTACCCCCGTGAGCCGCGCGATGTTGCAGGGCGCCGCGGGGCCGTGGAGGAAGCGCTTCTCGCGCATGTCGTAGAGGGAGAACTGCTTGCCGTCGCTCGCCAGGGTGGCGAGCGTGGCGCCGAAGGGGCTCACGGCGTCCATCCGAAGGCTCTCGGGGGCGACGGCGTACAGCATCAGCTCGCCACGCACGCGCCCTTCCTTGCCGAAGTGATCGATCGCGGCCTTGGCGCGGACGCCGCTTCCGCAGGCCTGGGTCTCGGCGAGCCGCCTTATCGCGGCGTCGCCGGTGGGGATCGGAGACGCCGGGGCGGCGACCGAGAAGAGCCCGCAGCCTGGGAGCACGAGCAGCCCGAGCAGGGCGAGCGCAGGGCGAATCATGAGGCCCTCTATAGCAGCGCCCGCGTCGTCCTGGGCATCACGCTGACGTGCCGCTCGGAGGCGGTCGTTCGTGCGCGCGCCACCGGCCATGACGCACCCGTGTCCGGAAATCGGACAACCAAAAGGTCTGAGTTGTCAACGGATGGTGACACGGGTGGCATCCGAAACGGGGAAAACCACCCCCATCCGAGTGGCACCCCGAGTGCATTGATGGAACGCGTGTTTAACGAATTTGACGCAAGGAGTCTGACCATGGCGACGCAAGGCGGCGGCTCGTTCTGAGCCGGTAGACGAGAGGGTTCGGCCGGCTCCTCGCGGGAGATCACCGGCGTCTTCGCCACACCGACGCGACGAGCTCGGTGAGGCCAGGTGTGGTGGGGAGCTCCGCGAGGGCTTCGATGGGAACGAAGCGGGCGACGTCGGCGTCGCTGCCAGCGCGCGGCTCGGCTCGGCCTACGTGGCCGAAGAGCACGAGGACGCGGTACTCGCCGGCGAGCGTGGTGGCCAAAGGTTCGAGGGGCGGGGCCAGGATCCCCGTCTCTTCCCGGAGCTCGCGCGCGGCGCCGACCTCGGGAGCTTCGCCGTCGGCGAGGCGACCTCCGGGGAGCGAATAGGCCCCCGCGTACGGGGCCCGGGTGCGCCTCACGACGAGCACGTGACCGTCCTCTCGCAGGATCAGGCACGAGACGGCGGACGAGGGGCGGGCGCTCTCCATGCTCGTGCGAGTATGCCGTCGTGTCGCTCGCCGTGGTAGGAGGCGCCATGGCCTTCTTGTCGCTCGTCCGGCCGCTCGAAGAGAGCCACGCCGACGTCCTTCGAGCCCTCGCGAAGCGGCACGGTTTCCCGAGCGTCGACGAGCCCGGCAAGCTCGGTCCTGCCGTGTCGGTGCTGTCGGCCCTCTACAATGGCCTCTCCGGGGGCGCCGTCGCGCTCGACGCTCGGGCTCACCTCGGCGCGCGGCTCGGGTTCTCTTTCCCGCGTGACGTGCCGAAGGGCGCCGCGGCGGTGCGCGAGCTCGTAGGCACGGGGCTCCTCGCCCTGCGCGGCGAGAAGCTCCGCGTGCTCGACGTGGGCTCCGGCCTCGGCGCGATGTCGTTCGGCGTTCTGCGCGCCCTCGAAGCGGCGGGCCAAACGGGCGAGATCGACGCGACCTTCGTCGACGCCGACGCGCGAGCGCTCTCCCTCGCCAGGGAGCTCGCCGGGGCGACCACCGATGGCGCCGTGCGGCTCAACGTAACCACGCGCGCGGAGCCTCTGGGCGCGAAGCTCCCGCCCGGTCCGTTCGACCTCGTGATCGCGGGGCAGGTGCTCTCGGAGCTCGACGAGCACGCCGCTCCGGAGGGCCGGGTGACGCTGCATGCTGCGCTGGTCGAGCGGCTCCTCGGTCACGTCTCACCGACGGGAGCGCTCGTCTTGGTGGAGCCCGCCCTCCGGGATCGCGCCCGTCACCTCCACGCCGTGCGCGACGCCGTCGTCGCCCAAGGGCGGACGCCGTTCGCGCCGTGTCTCCACTCCGCGGCGTGCCCGGCGCGTCTCCGCGACGACGACTGGTGCCACGAGGATCTCCCTGTCGATCTGCCGCCGTGGCTCGTCCCGGTCGCGCGCGCGGCGGGCCTCCGCCACGAGGGCCTCTCGCTCGCGTACCTCGTGCTCCGTCCCGATGGGAGGTCCCTCGCGACCCTCATGCCCTCCGTTCGCCTGAGGGCCGTGTCGTCGCTCCTCCGCTCGAAGGGAAAGGAAGAGATCTTCGCCTGTGGCACGTTCGACGGCGAGCCCGCGAAGCGCCGGCTGAGGCGGCTCGACCGGCACGCATCCGAGGCCAATGCCGCGTGGAGCTCGCTCGCGCGGGGCGATCTGTTCGATGCCGGGCCGCTCGACGGCGAGCGACTCTCCGAGGCGGCCCACGTGCGCATCGTCGAGGCGCCGTGAAGCGGGGCCTCTACGCCATCGTGGACGAGTCCACCTGCCGCGCTCGCGGCATCGCCCCATGCGACGTGGCCAGGGCCGCCCTCGACGAGGGCGCCTCGGCGATCCAGCTCCGCGCCAAGGCGCAGGATGGCGCGGCGATGCTGGCCCTTTCCCAAGAAATCCAATCGCTTTCGAGGGGTTACGGCGTTCCGTTCTTCGTGAACGACAGGCTCGACGTCGCCGCGCTCGTCGGCGCGGGGCTGCACGTCGGACAGTCCGATTTGCCGGTCGCGTCGGCGCGTCGCCTCGTGCCGGCGATCGCGGTCGGCGTGAGCACCCACACCCCCGACGAGCTCGCGTCGGCCCTCGCGAACGCCCCCACGTACGTCGCGTACGGACCGGTCTTCCCGACGTCGTCCAAGGCGAACCCGGATCCCGTCGTCGGCCTCGACGCCCTCGGCCGGACGGTCGAGGGGGCCGGAGCGATCCCTGTGGTCGCGATCGGGGGCATCTCGGTCGAGCGAGCCAGGGAGGTCTTCGCGCGCGGCGCAACCCTCGTCGCCGTGATCGCGGGCCTCTTCCCGAGCGGCGCTCACGAGCGACCCACCATTTCCAGCGTGGCCGAGCGCGCGCGCGCGTATCATCGTGCTTCGAGGCTCCTATGATCGTCACGTTCGTCGTCTCGACCACGCTCGTCCTCGGCGGTATGGCGCTCGGCCGCATGATCGCGCGGAGCCTCGTGCCTCGCCGCGACGGTGATCCGGCGGACGAGAAGGACGAAGCCAAGACGGGCGCCGAGAAGAAAGGGGCGGAGACGAAGGATGCCCCGCGCGCCGCGCCCCCCGCGAGCGCACCGTCGGCAGCGGCATCCGAAGGTGATGCTCTCGACGGCTTCCCGTGCCAGCTCGGTGACGTCCTGACTCGCCCGGGCGGAGACGAGGCGTGGCTCGCGGGCGGCGTCGTCTTCTCCGAGGACGTCCCCGTGGCGGTGTTGTTCATCGCCCCCGACGCCGGCCACGATCGCGCCATCTACGTTCGGCGCGAGCCCGAAGCCGCCTTTCTGTGGATGAAACCGGTCGAGGAGCGCTCGTTCGTCGCGGCTCAAGAGCCCCCGTCGGCGATCGAGCACGAAGGGGTCCGCTTCGAGCGGCGCCGCCGGCTCCCGCTCCGCGCGAAGCGCATCGGCACCGGCGCGCCCGACCTCGGCGACGAGGTCCTCCTCGCGGAGTACGTCTCGCCCGGAACCGAGCGCATGATCGTGGTGCATCACGGGGGCCGCGCCCGAGCGTTTCACGGAGACCGGCTCGAGCCCGGCATGGTCGACGTGCTCCCGTCGGGGCGGACTACGTTGGACGCGTAGCGCGGCTCCGGCCTCCGCGCCTCGCTTAGGCGCTCGTCGCACGTAGGCCGAGCACGAGGCCTTCGACGACGAGCTGCGGAGAGCCGTTCGCGGCGAGCTTCCGAATGGCGGCCTCGACGAGCGAGAACGAGCGCGCGTCCCGCTCGGCCTCCGCGAGCTCTCCGCGGAGCGCGAGGTCGCGGGCGGTCTCCGCGAACGAGCGCGAGAGACCGGCGAGCAGCGCGGGGAGCTCGGATTTCCCCTTTTTTCCCTCCTCGGCGAGCGCGTAGCCGAGCCCCGCGTCCTTCGCGTCTTGCGCCTCCCTCATGCGAGAGACGAAGGCCTCGATCTCGGTGTGGGCCTCGGCGTCGGTGAGCTCGAGCGCCGTGGCGATGCTCCCCCCGGCGACCAGCGCGACACGCTTGGCGGTCGCGGCGTCCACGCCACGGCGACCGAGCACCGCCTCGACGTCGGCCGTAGGCAGGGGCCCGAAGCGGAGCGCCAAGGTGCGTGAGCGAATGGTCGACAGCAGCGCCGCTTTGCGCGCCGTCATGAGCACGAAATGGGTGCGCGAGAGCGGCTCCTCGAGCGTCTTCAGGAGAGCGTTCGCGGCCGAGGTCGAGAGCTCGTCCGCGCGCCGCACCACGAAGACCTTCGCCCGCCCCTCGTGGGGCGGAAACGCCGCGCGAGCGAGCACGAGGGTGCGCACCTGGTCGATCGAAATCTCTTTTGATTCCGGAGATTTGCGGCCGATTTGGGCGGGCTCGTAGAGGCCCCGCTCGAGCACGACGACGTCGGGATGCACGGGCAACCCCGCCTCGCCCCGCGGCACCGCTCGCTCGCACGCGCTGCACGCCCCGCACGCGTCGCCCGAAGGTCTCGGGCTCGAGCATACGAGGGCTTGGGCGAGCCCGAACGCGCACGTCTCCTTGCCCACCCCGTGCGGCCCCTCGAAGAGGTACGCGTGGTGGGTCTTTCCGAGCGCGAGCCCGCGGCGCAGTGTCGCCAGAGCGACGGGCTGGCCGAGGACGGTGTCGAGGATCGCTGCCATGGCTTTTCGAAAGGTACGACGAAGGGCGCGACGAGCGAAGGAGCGCGGCGCGCCCCATCGTTCACGCCCCGGTGAAGGTCGCCTTGCGCTTCTCGAGGAACGCCTTCATGCCTTCCCGTTGATCGAGCGAGCCGAAGAGCGCCGAGAACGCTTGCGCCTCGAGCTCGTTCGCGACGGCGAGGGGCACGTCCTCTCCGCGGTACACGAGCCGCTTGGCTTGCGCGATCGCGAGCGGGCCCTTCGCCTCGATCTTCTTCGCCACGTCACGCACCTTCGCGAGCAGCTCGCCCGCGGGCACGACGGCGTTGACGAGACCGATGCGGAGCGCCTCGTTCGCGTCGAGGGTGTCTCCTGTGTAGACGAGCTCGCGCGCGCGGCCGATGCCGACGCGCCTCGTGAGGCGCTGGGTGCCGCCGAAACCAGGGATGACCCCGAGGTTCACCTCGGGCTGACCGAACTTGGCTTTCTCGCTCGCGTAGACGAAGTCGCATGCGAGGGCGAGCTCGCACCCTCCGCCGAGGGCGAAGCCGTTCACGGCCGCGATCACCGGAAAATGAGCCCGTTCGAGGCGCTCGCCCACCGAGTGACCCAGATCGGCGAAGGCCTTGGCGGCCGTGGTGCTCATCTCGGACATGGCGGCGATGTCTGCGCCCGCGACGAAGGCCTTCTCGCCCGCGCCGGTGAGGACGACCACTCGCACGGACATGTCGGCGTCGAGCTCGGCGATCGCGTCGTGGAGGGCGCGCACGAGGGCCTCGTTCAACGCGTTGAGCTTCTCGGGTCGGTTCATGGTGAGCACGACGGTGCCGCCGTCGCGCTCGCGGAGAAGAATGTCGCTCATCGTGATGCTCCCTTAGACCGCGCGGCCCGACTTCTGGCCTTTTTCGTCGTACACGTAGAACCCCTTGCCCGCCTTTTTGCCGAGCCAGCCCGCCGCGACGAGGTTGCGAAGCAGGGTGGGCGCGCGGTACTTCGAGTCGCCGAGATCGCGATGGAGCACGTCGGCGATGGCGAGCACCGTGTCGAGCCCGATGAGGTCCGAGAGCTCGAGCGGGCCCATCGGGTGGTTCAGGCCGAGCTTCACGCCCTTGTCGATGTCCTCCGGGGTACCGACGCCCTCTTGGAGGGTGAAACAAGCCTCGACCAGCATGGGGATCAAGATGCGGTTCACGAGGAAGCCGGGGGCGTCTTGGCTCACCGTGCACGTCTTGCCCATCTTCTCGGCGGACGCCTTCACGGCGGCGAGCGTGTCCTCCGAGGTCTGAACCGCGAGAACGATCTCGACGAGCTTCATGAGGGGAGGGGGGTTCATGAAATGCATGCCCACGACGAGCTCGGGGCGCTTGGTCTGGCCCGCGAGCTTCGTGAGCGAGATGCTCGACGTGTTGCTCGCGAGGATGGCGCCCGGCTTCATCGCGTCGTCGCAGGCCTTCATGAGCTTGATTTTGAGGTCGACGTTCTCGGTGGCCGCCTCGACCACGAGCTCGCAGCCGCCGAAGCCTTGAGGGCCGTCGACGGGGGTGATGCGCCCGACGATGCCGTCGGCGACCTCTTTCGTGAGCTTCCCTTTTTCGACCTGCTTGCCGAGGATGCTCGCGATTTTGGCCTTTCCCTTCTCGGCGAGGGCGAGGCTCGCGTCGGCGAGCACCACGTCGTAGCCAGCGGTCGCCGCCACCTGCGCGATGCCCCCGCCCATCTGTCCTGCTCCCAGCACGCCGATCGTTCGAATCTCCATCATGTCTCCTCGCGCCTCGTGCCTCGCGATCGCCGCGAGGCCGGCGCTGGACATAGCAAAGATCCGCCGCGTCTTCTGCGTTCGGTGTAGATCGCCGGGCGGTGTCCTCGAAGGTGGTCTCGAGCCTCGTGTTGGTCGTGTCGATGGCGGTCACCGGGCTCGCGTGCGTCCCGCGTGGGGTCCTGGGCGAGGCCGAGGCCGCCGTGCGCCGCGACGACTATCCGAAGGCCGCCGCGCTCCTCGAGACCCACCTTCACACACATCCGGAGGACGTGCCCGCCCGGGCCCTCCTCGTGAGGGTCCTCGCGCTCTCGTCGCGGCTCGATCTCGCGCGGCGCGAATGCGAGATCTTGGCGCGCTACCTCCCGCCCGGGAGCCCACGGCCCGCGATCGAGCTCGGTCACGCGTACGAGCTGTCTCACGACTACGAACGCGCGCTCGCCTCGTACGACGATGCGGCCCGCATGGCGCCCGCTTTGCCCGATGGTCCGCGGATAGGTGGGCTCAGGGCGGCGCGCTGGGGCGAGGCCGAAATGGCCGTCCCTAGGCTCGAGGAGGCCGTGCGACGCGGCGCGAACGACGCCGAGACGCTCCACGCTCTCGGCCTCGCGCGCATGCACCTCGGGCGGCTCGACGAGGCGGAGAGCGCCTACCGCACGGCCACGCGCCTCCACCCCGACGCGACCGACGCCTGGCTCGGGCTCGCCACCGTCGCGCTCGTGAGAAAGGACCACGCGGCGGCCCTGGTCGCGTACGAACGGTTGGTCGCTCTTCGTCCGACGTCCCCCGACGCCTCGCTCGGGCGGGCCTATGCGTTGGCACGCCTCGGACGCACCGCCGAGGCGCGCCGTGAGCTCGACCGCGCCGAGAAGCTCGGTGCCAAACCTGCGAACCTGGCGAAGCAGCGGGCGTGGCTCGATTCGTCCGAGGCGAGCCGGTGAGACGCACCCGCGCGAGAGAACGCGGGAACGTGGGAGGACGATTTGATATCGTCGCGTCGATGTCCTCGCTGCCTCCGGACCTCGCCACAGCCCTCGACGACGTCGAGCGTTCCCTGAAAAACCCTGGTGTCGCGGGCGATCTGGCCTCGGGCGGCGTCAACGTGTCGCTCGCTCTCGTCGCCCTGCACGGGCTCCGCGCGTACGTCTCGGGTCGCTCGGCCGAGGCCGCCGAGGACCTCGCGACGGCCGCCGAAGAGATCACGACGCGCCACCGCCGCGCGAGCACGGAGAAGCCCTCGTGAGCGATCTCGACTCCTGGGACTCGCCGAGCTACGCGGCCGTCTCTTTCCCCTCCGGCGGGCGCGTCGCGAAGGTGCTCGATCAGCTGCGATTGCCGTGGTCCGAGACGTACGTCACCGTTGGCTCGTGGCAGGAGATGGCCGACGCGATCGCCACCATGAAGGTGCGCGGGGCGCCCGCGATCGGCGTCGCCGCGGCCTACGGCATGGTGCTCGCTGCCATCGCCTCGACCGCCCCGGCCGACGGTTTCCTCTCGGCCATGCGCCTCGCCGGCGAGGGGCTCGTCCGCACGCGCCCGACCGCGGTGAACCTCGCGTGGGCCGTGGAGGTCATGCTCCGTCACGCCGAGCGCGTCGCCTCCGAGGAGCCCTCGCGGAGAGCCTCGTCGTGCCTCGAGCGCGCCCGCGCGATCCACTCGGAGGACATCGCGGCGTGCAAGGCCATGGGGGCGGCCGCCGTCGCGCTCTTCCCCGACGAGGGCACGGTCCTCACGCATTGCAACGCGGGGGCCCTCGCGACCGGCGGGTACGGCACCGCGCTCGGGCTCCTTCGCGCGGCACGAGAGCACGGAAAGAAGCTCAAGGTGCTCGCCTCCGAGACACGTCCCTTCCTCCAGGGCGCGCGCCTCACCGCCTGGGAGCTCCATCGGGACGGCTTCGACGTCTCGCTCGTGACCGACAACATGGTCGGATACCTCTTGGCTCGGGGCGACGTGTCTCGGATCGTCGTGGGCGCCGATCGGGTGGCCCGGAACGGCGACGTCGCGAACAAAATCGGCACGTACGGCCTCGCGTGCCTCGCCCACATGCACGGCGTCCCGCTCATCGTGGCCGCCCCGACCAGCACGGTCGATCTGGCGACACCTACAGGTGCACACATTCCGATCGAGCAACGCAACCCGCGCGAGGTCCTCGAGCTCTCCCTGCCCGGAGGGGCGGTCGCGATCGCTCCCGATGGGGTGTCCGCCTTGAACCCCTCGTTCGACGTGACGCCGGCGGCATACGTGTCGGCGCTCGTGACCGAGCGGGGGGTGGTCTCGCCCGTCGACGAAGCGAGCGTCGTTCGCCTCATGGCGAGGTAGCCGCGCAGGACGTGCGCGAATGGGGGAGCCGCCCGGGGGGACACGCGGTATGCTGACCCCATCGGAGGGCCCATGAAGGTTCGCCTGCTTTTTCTTGCGGTGCTCGTAGGGGCTTGTTCGTCCACACCCCAGGTCGATCCGGGAGACCTCGACGGGGGCGCCGCTTCCGAAGGCGGGCTCCTCCCCGGCGAAGGTGGCCTCGTGGGGGACGGAGGCGTTCCGCCCGCGACCGGGTGCGACGAGTCGACGCGGCTCGTGCACGTGGTCACCGAGGAGCGCGGCTTCTACCGGTTCAAACCCGACACCGCGACCCTCGAGCTCGTCGGGTTCCTCACCTGCGAGAAGAGCGGCGCGATGCCGACGTCGATGGCGATCGACCGCGCCGGCACAGCCTGGGTGCTCTACAGCGACGAGACCTTGTGGAAGGTCGACATCCACGACGCCTCCTGCAAGCCGACCAACTACGTCACGGGGCAGGGGAACTTCGTGAAGTTCGGCATGGGCTTCTCGACGAACAGCAACGGCGGCTCGACCGAGGCGCTCTTCTTGAGCGATCACTTCGGAAAGGGCCTCGCCTCGCTCGATCCTCGCACGCTCGTCGTCAAACCCGTGGGCCCGTACACGGGCGACCTTCGCGGCACCACGAGCGAGCTCACCGGAACCGGCGATGGCAAGCTCTACGGCTTCTTCGTCACGAGCCCGGCCAAGATCGCCGAAATCTCCAAGGGAACCGCGGAGATCCAGAACGCGAAAGAGCTCACCGGGGTCTACCCCGGGAACGCGTGGGCCTTCGCGTTTTGGGGAGGGGACTTTTTCCTCTTCACCAACGCAAGCGGCCCCATCCCGCGTACCGAAGGTGGCAGCGACATCACCCGCTACCGCCCTCAGGACGGCTCGATCGTGAAGCTCAAGGAGAAGATCGGGGTGAAGGTCGTCGGCGCCGGCGTGTCCACGTGCGCGCCGGTGGCCGCGCCCAAGTGACCGGGCTTGCATCGGGCGGAGCCTGACGCTAACGACGCCTCCGTGAGCAACGCACCGCGCTTCGCGCCCAAGCCCGCATGGTTGAAGGTTCGTGCCCCCGGGGGCGAGACCTACGGGAACCTCAAACAGACCTTCCGCGAGCTCGACCTCCACACCGTCTGCGAAGAGGCGCGCTGCCCGAACGTGGGCGAGTGCTGGTCCGAGGGCACGGCGACCGTCATGTTGCTCGGGGACGTGTGCACGCGCGGCTGCCGGTTCTGCGCCGTCACGACGGGAGACCCGCGCGGCGCGGTGGACGTCCGCGAGCCCGAGCACGTGGCGCGGGCCATCTCGAAGCTCGGGCTGCAATACGTGGTGCTCACGATGGTCGACCGCGACGACCTGCTCGACGGTGGCGCGTCGCACGTCGGCCGCACCGTGTCGCGGCTCCGTGAGCTCCGCCCCGACCTCCTCGTCGAGACGCTCCTCGGCGATTTCGGCGGCAACACGGACTACGTCGACGTCACCGTGGACGCCCACCCGCACGTGTGGGCCCACAACGTCGAGGTCGTGCGCCGCCTCCAGCGCACCGTGCGCGACGTTCGCTGCGGGTACGACAAATCGCTCGCCGTCCTCAAGCGCGCGAAGGATCGCAAGCCCGAGATCCTCACGAAGAGCTCCATCATGGTCGGCATCGGCGAGACCGACGACGAGGTGCTCGAGACCATGGCCGACCTGCGCGCCGCGGGCGTCGACATCGTCACGCTCGGGCAGTACCTGCGCCCTACGCCCAAACACCTCGGAGTCGACCGCTTCGTCACCCCCGAGACCTTCGAGCGCTTCGCCGACGAGGGGCGCAGGCTCGGCTTCACGTACGCGGCGAGCGGGCCGCTCGTGCGGAGCAGCTACAAGGCCGCCGAGGTCTTCGTGCGAGGCATCCTTCGCCCGAACGATCCCGAGGCCGCCGAGGCCCTCTTGAAAGAGCGCCTCGCGGTGGCCCAGTCCGCCGCCGAGGCCGCCGGGGGGGCACCGCGCACCGTGAGCGAGCTCGCCGCGCGCACCGCGTCCGATTTGCTGCCGGTGTCGTCGCTCGTGCGACGCTGACGGCCCTGCGCCCAGAATCGGCCCGATTTCCGAGGTTTTTTGACCTTCGACCGGTATTCGCGCGCGCCCGCGGGAGAGGTGGGTGCATGTGCGCGTAGCACACGGCTTTACTCGTGCGCAGAATGGGAAATCATTCGTGGGCGTCGAACGTACTCGGTCGAAGAGAAACGGAGCACCATGCACAAGCTGAGGATCTTGCCCGTCGCCCTGTTGGCGTCCGCGGCGTTGACGGTTTCCACGGCCCACGCCGAGCCGGCGCCCACGTTCACGCCGCTCGACCTCGACGGCCTCTCCACCGACGCCATCGCGGTCGACGTCAAAGACGGCCTCGGTGACGCGGACATCGCGGAGCTCGGGCGCGAGTACGGCATCGACCTCCACGACAACAGCCCCGCCATCAAGGACGACGCGAACATCGCCGTCGCGCACGTGGGCCACGGTCGCGCCGCCGAGCTCCTCGCCCGTCTCCGGAAGGACGCCCGCGTCGAGGTGGCCGAGCCGCTCGGCGAGATGCAGGCGACGTTCACCCCCAACGATCCGAAGTTCGGCGACCAGTGGCACATGTCGAGGGTCGGCGCCGAGCGCGCGTGGGAGGTCTCCTGCGGCTCCGGGGTCACGGTCGCGGTCATCGACACCGGCGTCGCCTGCTACGACGAGGCTGGCTTCACGAAGGGCACCGACCTCGCCGGCACCCGCTGCGTGCCCGGGTACAACTACGTCGAGAAGAACGAGCGCGCCGCCGACGACCACGGCCACGGCACGCACGTGGCCGGCACTATCGCCCAGACCACCAACAACGGTCTCGGCGTCGCTGGCCTCGCGTACTGCGCGCGCATCATGCCCGTGAAGGTGCTCTCCGCGGGTGGCTTCGGGACGACGGCCGACGTGGCCGAGGGCATTCGCTTCGCCGCCGATCACGGCGCTCAAGTCCTGAACCTGTCGCTCGGCGGTCCGATCAAGAGCAAGATCCTCGAGGACGCGGTGAACCACGCCCGCGCGAAGGGGGCGCTCGTGGTCGCCGCTGCGGGCAACTCCGGCAAATCCGTGGGTTATCCGGCCGCGTACCCGGGCGTGCTCGCGGTGAGCGCCACCGACCGCAACGACAAGATCGCGTGGTTCTCGTCGCGCGGGTCCGAGGTGGGCATCGGCGCTCCGGGGGTCGCCGTCACGCAGCAGACCGTGTGCAACAAGGGCAAGGACAAGTGCGAGGTGCTCGGTGTCTTCAACGGCACGAGCATGGCCTCGCCGCACGTCGCGGGGGCCGCGGCCATGGTCGTCGCGACCGGCGTCACCGACCCGGACGCGGTGCGATCGACACTCGAGCGAACGGCCGTCCCGAAGGACGACCCGAAGCTCTTCGGCGCGGGCATCCTCGACGCGGCGAAGGCCACGATGAGCGCGGCCTTCCTCCAACACCTCCTTCCGCGCCTCATGGTGGTGGCCGTGCTGCTCGGGCTCCTCTCGCGCCGCCTCAAGAAGACGGGCGGGGCCCTCGTGACGTCCCCGGGTGCGTGGCTCGGCATCCTCGTCGGTGGCTTCGGCCTCTTCCCGGTGGCGGGGCTCCTTGGCCTCCTCTCGAGGCTCGGGCCGATGCGCCCGGTCGCCGAGGCGCTCCTCACGCACCCGCTCGGCGAGTGGGACATGGCGGTCGACGTCGGGCTCCATAAGTACATGGCCCTCGCGAACGCGCTCCCCGTGCTCGCGGCCTTTGGCCTCTTCTTCGGCGTGAAGACGCTCCGCCCCACGATCGGTGGCTTCGCGCTCGGCACGGCGGCGTTCCTCACCCAGGTGGCCATCTCGGGTGACCAGTTCTTCGTCCTCGGCAACGTGCCGCTCCGCATCTTCGCCGTCGCGAACGCGGCGATCTGCGTGTGGCTCGCACGCGTCGCGCTCGACGAAAAGGCCTGATCGCAGGGGCCTGCCTCCCTCGACGCGCCGCGCACCCTCGGGTGCCGCGGCGCGTTTCGTTTCGAGCGCTCGGCTTCACAAGAAAGAGCGGCGCGCGAAAAAGTCCGGTACGCTTTCGTCATGGGTGGCGTGTGCCGCCCGAGCCCCAGGTCGCGAATGTCCCTCAAGATCGATCAGGATCACTCCCGGTTTCGCAACATCGTCCGCGGGAAGATCCGCGACAACCTGAAGCGCTACATCTCGCAGGGCGAGCTCATCGGCCGGAAGGGCAAAGACCTCGTCTCGATCCCGATCCCGCAGATCGACATCCCTCGCTTTCGCTACGGCGACAAACAGCAGGGGGGCGCCGGCCAGGGCGAAGGGGACCCTGGCGATCCGATGGGCGGCGGGGACGACGGCGACCAGGCGGGAGAGGGCAAGAAGGCCGGAAAAGACGCGGGGGAGCACAGCCTCGAGGTGGACGTGTCGCTCGAGGAGCTCGCGACGATCCTCGGCGAAGAGCTCGCGCTCCCGGACATCCAGAACAAGGGCAAGTCGAAGATCATCGACGCGAAGGACCGGTACACCGGTGTACGACGTGTAGGTCCCGAGTCCCTCCGGCACTTTCGGCGCACGTACCGCGAGGCCCTGAAGCGCCAGATCTCGATGGGCAGCTACGTGCCCGAGCGGCCGCTCGTCGTGCCCATCCCCGACGACAAACGTTACCGGAGCTGGAAGACCGAGGCGGAGCCCGTCGCCAACGCCGTCATCATCTACATGATGGACGTGTCCGGCAGCATGGGCGACGAGCAGAAGGAGATCGTGCGCATCGAGAGCTTCTGGATCGATACGTGGCTCCAGCGGCAATACAAAGGCCTCGAGAGCCGGTTCATCATCCACGACGCCACGGCGCGCGAGGTCGACCGCGACACGTTCTTCCACACGAAGGAGAGCGGCGGCACCATGATCTCGAGCGCGTACAAGCTCTGCGCGCAGCTCATCGACGATCACTACCCGCCGGAGGAGTGGAACATCTACCCGTTCCATTTCTCGGACGGCGACAACTGGTCGATGGACGACACGCTCTCCTGCATGGACATCCTTCGGCAGAAGATCCTGCCTCGGGCGAACATGTTCGCGTACGGCCAGGTCGAGAGCCCCTACGGCTCGGGCCAGTTCGTGAAAGACCTGCGAGAGCACCTCGGCAAGGACGAGCGCGTGGTCACGAGCGAGATCCGGGATCGTGACGCGATCATGCAGAGCATCAAGGACTTTCTCGGCAAGGGAAAGTGACCGGCTTCGGCGCACATCGCCGAAAAAAACGGGTACGCTCGGGGCATGAGCGAGTTCGCGCTGAAGACCGCGCTTCCCCAGTATTTGCGCAGCGAACAAGAGCGAATCGAGAAGATCGCGTCGGCCGCGGGGCTCGACTTCTTCCCGACCGTGTTCGAGATCCTCACCTACGACCAGATGAACGAGATCGCGGCGTACGGGGGCTTCCCGAACCGCTACCCGCACTGGCGCTGGGGCATGGACTACGAGCAGCTCGCGAAGAGCTACGAGTACGGCCTCTCGAAGATCTACGAGATGGTCATCAACAACAACCCCTCGTACGCCTACCTGCTCGAGGGTAACTCGCTCACCGACCAGAAGCTCGTCATGGCGCACGTCTACGCCCACGTCGACTTCTTCAAGAACAACTTCTGCTTCCGCTCGACCGATCTCGACACCGGTGGTCGCACGGCGAACCCGGCGGTGCGCCCCGAGACCTACGATCCGAACCGGCGCTGGATCGACAAGATGGCGAACCACGGGGCGCGCGTGAGGCGGCACGTCGCGAGGCACGGCATCAACAAGGTCGAAGAGTTCATCGATCAGTGCCTCTCGCTCGAGAACCTCATCGACCCGTTCGCGGCCTTCTCCGGTAGGGACACCCCCCCCAAGGACGACGAGGACGACGACGTCGCCGAGGAGGTGCCGCGGCTCAAGTCGAAGGACTACATGGAGTCGTTCATCAACCCGACCGAGTACCTCGAGGAGCAGAAGCAGAAGCGCGCTGCCGCCAAGGAGCGAGCGAAGCGCATGCCGGAGAAACCCCAGCGCGACGTGCTCGGCTTCCTCCTCGAGCACGCGCCGCTCGAGCGCTGGGAGCGCGACGTGCTCGAGGTCATTCGTGAAGAGGCGCTCTACTTCGTGCCTCAAATGCAGACCAAGATCATGAACGAGGGCTGGGCCACGTACTGGCACTCCAAGCTCATGACCGAGAAGATCCTCGATGCCTCCGAGATCATCGACTACGCCGACAACGCGGCGGGCGTGCTCGCGACGAGCGGCGGGCGGCTCAACCCGTACAAGCTCGGCGTCGAGCTCTATCGGAACATCGAGGAGCGCTGGGACAAGGGCCAGTTCGGCAAAGAGTGGGAGGAGTGCGACGATCTCGCCGAGAAGAAGAACTGGAACATGCGGCTCGGCCTCGGCAAAAAGAAGCTCTTCGAGGTGCGCGCGCTCTACAGCGACGTGACCTTCATCGACGAGTTCTTGACGCCCGACTTCGTGCGGGAACAGAAGCTCTTTTCGTTCGGCTGGTCGAACCGGAACGACCGCTACGAGATCGAGTCGCGCGAGTTCCGTGCGGTGAAGGACAAGCTCCTCTTCCAGCTCACGAATGCGGGCAACCCGTTCATCTACGTCGAGGACGCGAACCACGACAACCGCGGTGAGCTCTTGCTCCGCCACGACCACCAGGGCATGGAGCTCCGCGCCGACTACGCGAAGGAAGTGTTGAAGAGCCTGCACCGCGTCTGGAAGCGCCCGGTCCTCATCCAAACCTTGGGCGACGGGAAGGACGTCCACCTTCGGTTCGATGGGCGCGAGCACTCGTCGAAGGCGATCGCGAAGTCATGAGCACGTTCGTGAAGGACCCCTCGCACTGGCTCTTTCGCTTCTCGCCGGAGGAGTGGGTGTTCGCAGGGCTGGGCGAGGCCGAGCGGGCCGCGGAGGCGTACGCCCGAGGGGATGGCCGCGGAGGGCTCGCGCAAGCGCGGCGTGGGGCGGGGATGGCCCTCAATGCCCTCGTGATCCTCGAGCCCGAAAAGGCCTCGGCGTACGGCCGCACCTACATGGAGCATCTTTCTGCACTCCGAGCCGACGGGGCCGCACCCGAGGCCGTGAGGGCCGCTGCGGCGGCGTTGATCGACGCTCCGTCCCCCGGGCAAACGCTCATCGTCCTCCGCGTGAAGGCCTCCCCCGAGCGCCTCGTCGAGGCCGCAAAGGACGTCGTCGCGCATGCGTATGCGCGTGTGGTGCGTGAGAAGGCCGCCGCGGAGAAGGCCTCGTGAGCCGCGTCGCTGCTCTCGGCGTCGGTGCCGTGCTCGTGGCCCTCGTGGCGTGCGACGAGACGCCGCCTCCGAGGGCCCCCGTGCCACCTCCGACCGCAGAGCCGGTCGCGCCGCCCGTCTCGCCCGTGGTCCCTCCCGTGGCCGATGCCGGTCCCGACGCCGCTCCGGTCCCGGCTCCGAAGGCCGAGGTCTACCCCGCGCCCAAGCCGACGACGATCCCCTTGTCTCGCACGGGGGTCGCCGCGCTGGACGCGAAGCTCGCCGAAGGCGACGTGGCGTTCGCGAAGGAAGACTACGCGACGGCCGCCCAGCGGTACTCCGAGGCGGCGCGTGCGTTTCCGCGCCGTGTCGCACCTCTCGTGGGGCTCGCGCGGTGCGACGTAGCCAAGCTCACGCCGAACCTCGATTTCGCGGCGGCGAAGGGCAACGCGAAGGTACGTCAGGCGCTCGCGACGCTCGAGCGTATGGCCAAAGCCGAGCCCGACTACGCCCCCGCATCCGCCGAGGTAGGGCGCACGCTCCTCCTGCTCGGGAGCGCTCCGGAGGCCGTCGAACCGCTGCGGCGGGCCGTGCAGTCGCTCTCCGGGGAGCCCGAGGTCCACTCGGCGCTCGGCGTCGCGCTCTTGGCGTCGGGGAAGGGCGAAGAGGCCGTCGCGTCCCTCCGGCGCGCCGTCGAGCTCGATCCGGGGAGCGCGCCGCGGAGGGGCAACCTCGGCACCGTGCTCTTCATGCGAGGGCGGGTCGAGGACGCCGTCAAGGAATACCAGGCGGCCGTCGCCATCGAGCCGAACGACGCCCACGGGCGCTCGGATCTCGGGACCGCGCTGCTCGCCAAGAACGACTTCCCGGGCGCGATGCGCGAGCTCGAGAAAGCTGTCGCGCTCGATCCGACGCGAGCGACCTACCGCTCGAATCTGGGGTATGCGCTCCAGCTCGAGGGGAAGCTCGCTGACGCGGAGAAGAGCTACCGCGAAGCCATTCGGCTCGACGACAAGCTGGCGAGCGCGTGGATAAACCTCGCCACCGTGCTCGCGAAGGATCCGAAGCGGCGAAAGGAGGCGCGCTCCGCGCTCGAGAAGGCTCGCGCGCTCGATCCCCAAGACCCTCGCGTGACCGCCAACCTCGAGGAGCTCGACGCGCTCGAGAAGGGCGTAAAAATGCCCTGATTTGCGCCGAAATTCGGCGTTTTCGGGCGGCGCCTTGCGTGGAATCTACACGGTGTTCGTGGTTGACCGGCGTGTCCATGGGCGCCTACGGTGCGGCTTCGGCGGGGAGAGTGTTCGACTCTCCGCCGCGCGTGCAAAGTACAGCGCTGTGGAGGCTTTCGATGGCAGTTGGTCGCGTGAAGTGGTTCAACGACGAGAAGGGCTGGGGCTTCATCAAACAAGATGAAGGTCCCGACGTCTTCGTCCACTACTCACAAATCCACGGTGACGGCCGCCGTCGCCTCTTCGAGGACGAGCTCGTCGAGTTCGAGATCAAAGAGGGGCCGAAGGGCCTCCAGGCCGTCAACGTGATGCGCCAAGACGGCGTGGTCGAGGCGCCCCAGGCCACCGCCTGAGACGTTCTGTCGCTCACGACACGGGCTCCCTCCATGCGGACGGGAGCCCGTCGCCTTTGTGGGCGGCGATGTCGCCTTACCAGATGGTCTCCGGGACGGCCCGCTCGGTGAAGCCCGAGGTCGCCTCGTCGAGGACGAAGGCGGTCGTGGTCACGAGCTTCCCGGCGTCGTCGAACGTGTAGAGGTTGTAGCCCGCCATCCGATCCATGTCGTGGTGATGGAGCGACGCGCTCGTGGCTCCGATGACCGTGAGGCCGCCGTGACCCCTGCGCTTGCGCACGACGCGCCGGTGGAGGTGCCCGTGGAGCACGACGGCAGGGTGCGACTCGGCGAGGTCGCGCTCGAGCCCGTCGCCGTCGTGGAGGCCCTCGACGAGCGCCTTCACCCGGGAGCTCGGGGGATAGGTAGGGTGATGTACGAGGACCACCGGGGTTCGCGTGCGCACTTCGGGGTGCAGCAAGATCGCGCGGAGGGCGCGCCGTTGGGCATCTCCGAGGACACCGGCCGCGACGAACGGCGGGCGCGGTACCGCGCTCGAGAGGCCGATGATGGCGAGAGGCCCCCTTAGGCGCACGAAGGGGAACATGCCGCCGGCGAGGGGGAGCGCGAACTCGGGGAGGTCGCTCGAGGTGTGCGCCCCGAAAATGTTCAGGAACGGGCGCAGGCGCTCTTCGAGCACGTAGGTGTCGTGGTTTCCGGGGACGATGCTGACGGCGTCGGCGGGGAGCGACAGCTCGGACGCGAGCAGCTTCGCGCACGCGCGAAACTCGGGCTCGAGCGCGAGGTTCGTGAGATCCCCCGTGACGACGACGTGATCGGGGCGGAGATCGCTTATCGCGCGGAGGACCTTGGCGGCGATCTCCGGCTTGTGGATCGCCTTACGTTTGAAGCGAATGTTCGCGTATCCGAGGAGGCGCTTGTTCGCGTACGCGAGCTTCGGCACACCTCCGAGGTCGAGGACGTGGAGGTCGGAAACGTGAGCGATCTTCACGGCTCCGACCATACTCGACTTCGCCGGGTGGCGGCTCGTGAAACGCGCCTCAGCGCGCCGGCGTGTAGGCGCAACGGAAGCCTACGTCGGGCGCCGGGAGCACGATGGCGGGCTCCCTCGCGGCGCCCCGGAGCATGGGCGGAGGATCGCGGTACGAGCCGCCTCGCACCACGTGGAAGCTCCCCGTCGCGGGCCCCTTCGGATCGATCTCTCGTTTTCCGGAGTAGCCGAAGCCGTCGCCGTCGATCGCGAAGAAGTCGGACGCGAGCTCCGCCACGTTCCCGGCGAGATCGAGGACCCCTTGAGGCGTCGCGCCGTCCGGGAACGACCCCACCTCGGCGAGCCCCACGAAGCCATCGCGCCCGCTCGTGCGATCCGGGGCGAGCGCCCCGTGGTTGGCGAGGTGCGGGTTCCACGTTCGGCCCCACGGATACCGCCGTCCTTCCGGGCCTCGCGCCGCGAGCTCGAGCTCGGCCTCGGTCGGGAGCCTGCCGCCGACGAACGCGCAGTAGGCGCGCGCCCCTTCGAAGGTGACGTGGGTGACGGGGAGGCGAGGCCTCGCGAAACGAAGGTCGGTGCGCGCGAAGGTGGGCGCGGGACAGACCCCGGCGGCGACGCAGCGGTCGAAGGCCTCGACGGTGACCTCCGTGCGATCGAGGTCGTACGGCGAGAGCTCCACCTCGTGGATGTGCCCCTCGAAGCGGAGCATGAACTCCCTCGCGGGGCACTCGTCGCGCAGCATCTCCGCCTCGCATGCGTTCTTCGCGAGCTGCATCTCGAGCGGGGTCGAGCCCATGTTGAACACCCCGCCCGGGATGCGCACGCGCGAGCTCTTGGGGACGTTGAGCACCACGACGTCGCGCGCGGGAGCGGACCCTCGCCCGGCCTCGGGGAGGTCCCTCGGCCAAACGAGCGAGGCATGGGCCGCCGGCGAGAGCGCCAACGTGAGGGCGCAGGCGGCGACCGCCCACGGATGCGAACGCACCGGCATGCGAAGAGCGTAGCAAAGGCGCCTCCCCGAAGGAACGCGCCCCGCTCCGCGCCTCCTCAGCCGGCCAGCACGAGCATCGGGTTCTCGAGGAGCTGACGAAGCTCCGCGAGGAACGCCGCGCCGACGGCTCCGTCGATGACGCGGTGGTCGCACGAGAGCGTCATGCCGAGGCGCTTGCCGGGCGCGAGCGCGCCGTTCTTGACGACCGCCTCGTCACGAACGCGGCCGACCGCCAAGATCGCGCCCTCCGGCGGGTTGATGACCGCCGAGAACGTGTCGATGCCGAACATCCCGAGGTTCGAGATCGAGAACGTCCCGTCGCTCATTTCTTCCGGGCGCAGCTTCTTGGACCGTGCCTTGCGTGCAAGTTCTCGAATCTCTTGGGAAATGGCGAGCACGCTCAGCCGATCGGCGTTGCGCACGACCGGCGTCACGAGGCCGTCGGGCACGGCGACCGCGACGGATACGTCGACGCGCTGATGGAGGAGGATCGCGTCGTCCGAGAACTGGGCGTTGCACTCGGGCACCTTCACGAGGGCGAGCGCGACGGCCTTCACGATGAAGTCGTTGACGCTCACCTTCGCGGGAGCCTCCGCGTCGGCGCCCTTGGGCGCGCTCTTCGCGAGCCTTGCGTTCACCTCTTCGCGGAGCGTGACGAGCGCCTCGGCGTCGACGTCGATCGTCAGGTAGAAGTGCGGGACGTTGCGCTTCGACTCGACGAGCCTCCGGGCGATCGTCTTGCGCATCGGAGAGAGCGCCTTGGACTCGGGGGCCACGAGCGCGTCGGCCTTGGCGACCGCGACGGGGGCCGGGGCCAACGCGGCCGTCTTCGGGGCGGCGTCGAGGTCCTCCGGGAGGACACGCCCGTTTTTTCCGGTCCCGCGGGTCTTCTCGAGGTCGATGCCGCGATCCCGCGCGAGCTTCCTCACGTAGGGCGAGGCGAGGGGATCGCCGGCCTGGGCAGGCTCGTCGTCGGCGTCGTACTCGGTGCGATCGAGGAGCGAGCCCTTTCGAACGAACGGCACCTCGGGGGATGCTTCGACGGCCTTCGGGGCAGTCTTCTCGGGCCCCACCGCCGCGGGCGCCGTGGCAGGTGCAGGGGCGGGCGCCGTGGCAGGTGCAGGGGCGGGCGCCTGGGCGCTCCCCACGCTCGCCTTGAGCGCCGACACGTCCTCGCCGGCGTTCCCGACGATCGCCACGGCTTGGCCGAGCTTCACCTGCGTCCCGGCGGGAACCAGGATCTCGAGCAACGTGCCGCGGTCGAACGCACGAAACTCCATGGTCGCCTTGTCGGTCTCGACCTCGGCGAGGAGGTCGTCGACCTCGATGGAGTCGCCGGCCTTCTTGTGCCAGGCCGACAGGACACCCTCCTCCATCGTGGGGGAGAGCTTGGGCATATCGAGGATCTTCGCCATGATTTCAGCCTCTCCCGCGCGTGACGGCGCGCTTCACGGTGGAGACGATGCGCTCTTTCTGCGGCATCACCTCTTGCTCGAGCTTCGCGTTGTACGGCATGGGCACGTCGAGTGTGGTTACACGTAGGATGGGGGCGTCGAGCCAGTCGAACGCGAGGCGCTGCACACGATCGGAGACCTCCGCGCCGACGCCACCGTAGGGCCAGCCCTCGTGCACGACCACGCAGCGGTGCGTCTTGCGGACCGAGCGCACCACCGTGGCCTCGTCGAGCGGGCGCAGCGAGCGAAGGTCGACGACCTCGCACGAGATGCCCTCTTTTTCGAGCAGCTCGGCGGCCTCGAGCGACACGTGGGTCATGCGCGAGTAGGTCACGATCGTGCAGTCTTTGCCCTCGCGCACCACGTTCGCCTTGCCGATCTCCATGGCGTCGAGGCCGTCCGGGACGTCTCCCTTCACGGAGTAGAGCGTCTCGGATTCCATGAAGAGCACGGGGTTGTCGTCACGGATGGCGGCCTTCATGAGGCCCTTCGCGTCGGCGGGGAACGCGGGCGCCACGACCTTCAATCCGGGGACGTGCGCGTAGAAGTGCTCCATCGCGTGCGAGTGCTGGCTCCCGACCTGCTTCGCGCTCGCGTTCGGCCCGCGGAACACGATCGGGCAGTTGAACTGGCCACCCGACATCTGGCGGACCTTGGCCGCGCTGTTCAGGATCTGATCGAACGCGACGGCCGAGAAATTCCACGTCATGAACTCGATGATCGGACGGAGCCCGACCATCGCGGCGCCGACGCCGATGCCGGCGAACCCTGCCTCGGCGATGGGCGTGTCGATGACGCGCCTCTCTCCGAACTTCTCGAGCATCCCCTCCGACACTTTGTAGGCGCCCTGGTAGTGGCCGACCTCTTCGCCCATGAGAAAGACGCGGTCGTCGCGCTCCATCTCCTCGATCATCGCTTCGCGTAGGGCCTCGCGGTACCTCAAGCTTCGCATAGGTCAGGTCCTCTCAGGCGGCGAACGGGCCGTCGTAGGTGGTGGGCTCGAGCACGCTAGCGTCGGGCTCGGGGCTCTCTTCGGCGAACTTCACCGCGTCCTTCACCTCGGTCTCGACCTCGGCGTCGATCGCGGAGACGCGCTCCTCGCCGATCATGGTGAGGAGGTCGCGGCGAGCGAGCAGGATGGGATCGCGGCGCTTGTGCTCCTCGACCTCGCTCGACGTGCGGTACTTCGCGGGGTCGCTCATGCTGTGCCCGCGGAACCTGTAGGTGCGCACCTCGATCACGGTGGGCTGCGACTCTTCGCGCGCGCGCTTCACCGCCGCGGCGATGCGGTGCTCGACGAGGCTCACGTCGTCGGCGAAGAAGCGGTCCCGCTCGACGCCGTAGCCGAGCGCCTTCAGCGACGTGTCCTCGACCGACATGCTGCGCGAGAGCGGCGTGCCCATCGAGTACTCGTTGTTCTCGCAGATGAACACGATCGGGAGCTTCCACAGCGCCGCGAGCGAGACGCCCTCGTGGAAGCCGCCGATGGAGACCGCACCCTCGCCGTAGAAGCAGAGGGTCACGCGCCCGTCGCCGCGGTACTTCGACGCGAACGCCGCGCCGGCCGCGAGCGGGATGTGCGCCCCGACGATGCCGTAGCCGCCGAGCATGTTGTTGGCCGCGTCGAACATGTGCATCGAGCCGCCGAGGCCCTTCGAGCATCCGGTCTTTTTGCCGTAGAGCTCGGCCATCATGGCCTTCGCGCTCATGCCCTTCGCGATCGCCATGCCGTGATCGCGGTAGGTCGTGACGACGTAGTCCTCCGGGCGGAGGGCCGCGCACGCGCCGACCGCGACGGCCTCTTGCCCGATATAGAGGTGCAAAAATCCGCCGATCTTCCCCTGCGCGTACGCGCGCGCGGCCTCTTCTTCGAGCCGGCGAATGAGGAACATTTGCCGATAGAGCTCGGCGAGGTGCTCCGGCGAAGGAGGCGGGACCACCGTGTTCGGGGGCGGGATGGAGGGCGATTCGCTCATGTCGGCGGGGCTCCTTGAAGGGCGTAACTCATTTCAGAGGTACGCGCGTTCCCATAGCTCAATTCCCATGGAAGATTCAAACGTGTACCGATGACGCTTCGCGACACGGGTCCACCCGCCGTCGGTGCGGCGTGGCGGCGATCGCGAGGCCGGCAACGCGGACGGCATCGGGACGAGAGCCTCGTTCCTAGCAGGCCCCCATGGGCCCTTCGCTAGCAAAATGTCACGAAAAACACCGCCACGGTGCGTCGTAACGAAGGCTGAGGTCGCGTGCGCGTCAGGGAGATTCGGGGCCGCCGTCGGGCTCGGACGCGGGCGCCTGGGGAGGGGGCGTGGCGTCGGCGCCCTTGGGCTCTTGGGGCTTCGGTGGGGGTTTGACCGCGTGAGGCTTCGGCTTGGGCAATGGCTTGGTCGGGGGCTCGTCGGAAGCGGGCGGACCGGGGGTTTTTTGGCCCGTCGCGCGCGTGAGCACGATGGCGGCGAGGCCCATCACGATCACGAGCCCGAGGAGGACGGAGAGAGAGCGCCCGGGCCGCGCCTCGCGCCTCGCGGACGGGACCGTGGGTGCGATCGCGCTCGACCCGAGGGCCGCCTCGAGCGCGTCGGCGAGCTCCGTGCACGAGCCGAAACGCGCCGCCGGATCCTTCGCCATGCCTCGCCGGAGCACGGCCGTCGCCTGGTTGGCGGCTTCGCGTGGGAGATCATGTCGGGTGACCTCGGCGGGGGTGCTCTGGCCGATCTGCGCGGCCACGCTGATGAGATCGTCGCCCGGGAACGCGCGCTCGCCGGTGAGGGCCTCGTACACGGTCGCGGCGAGCGAGAACTGATCGGCCTTCGGCGACGGGCTCGGGTCCTTCCCTCGGAGCACCTCGGGGGCGGCGTACGCCGGCGTGCCGACGACGCCCATGCCCGTCCGTGTGACGCTCGCGTCGGGCACACGGGCGATGCCGAAGTCGCCGATCTTCGCGCCGAAAGGAGCGAGGAAGACGTTCTCGGGTTTGACGTCGCGATGCAGGACGCCCGCGTCGTGGGCCGCGTCGAGCGCGCTGCCGAGCTCCTTCGCGAGCCGCACGACGTCGGGCAACGTGAGCGGACCCTTCTCGAGGCGCGCGCGCAGGGACGGCCCGTCGACGTGCTCGAAGACGAGGTAGAGGCCGACCTCGGGGTCGTCGCCCATGTCGTGCAGCACGACGACGTTCGGGTGCGTGACGAGGGCCGCCGCGCGCGCTTCGATGCGGAGCCGCGCGTCGAGGTGGGCGCGCGCCTCGGCGCCGAGCCCGAGGTCGTCGCGGAGCACCTTGATGGCCACCTTACGCCCGAGCACGCCGTCGGTGGCCAGGAACACCCGCCCCATGCCTCCCTCGCCGAGGATCCGCAGGTCCGAATAGCGCCCGAGCGAGCGACCCTCGAGGCTCACGCGCTCAGCCGTCCGTGTGGGGGTTCCAGCAGGCGACCCGGTGGCCCGAGCCGAGCACGGCCTCGGCGAACGGCGGCGCCTCTTTTTTGCAGGCCGAGACCGCGCGAGGGCACCGCGGATGGAACGCGCACCCGTCGGGAGGATCGATGGGGGACGGCACGTCTCCCTCGAGCAACACGCGGAGCCGCTTGCGGTCCGGGTCGGGCACGGGGGACGAGCCGAGCAGCGCGCGCGTGTACGGGTGCAGCGGACCGCCGTAGAGCTTCTCGACCGGCGCCTGCTCCACGATGTGCCCGAGGTACATCACGCACACCCGATGGCTGATGTGCTCGACGACCTTGAGGTCGTGAGAGATGAACAAGAAGGCGACGCCGAGCTCGTCTTGCAAGTCCAAGAGAAGATTGACGATTTGCGCCTGGATGGACACGTCGAGCGCGCTGATGGGCTCGTCGCACACGATGAACTCGGGCTGCACGGCGAGCGCGCGCGCGATGCCGACCCGCTGGCGTTGCCCTCCCGAGAACTCGTGCGGGTAGCGCCCCATGTGCTCGGGCCGCAATCCGACCTTCTTCAGGAGGTCGGCCACCATCGTCTCTTCGTCGCTTCGGGTCGCCGCGAGGCCGTGGATCCGTATGGCCTCCGCCACGATCTCGCGGACGGTCATGCGCGGGTTCAGGCTGGAGTATGGGTCTTGAAAGATGATTTGCATCTTTCGCCGGAGCGGCCGGAGCGCGGACTGCGAGAGGGTCGCGATGTCGCGGCCGTCGTAGATGATGCGGCCGTACGACGGGTCGACGAGGCGAAGCAGGAGGCGCCCGAGCGTGCTCTTTCCGCACCCGCTCTCGCCCACGAGCCCCAAGGTCTCGCCTCGGCGGACGCGGATGCTCACGTCGTCGACGGCGCGGAGCACTCGCTCGCCGCGCGAGAAGAGCCCTCCACCCACGGGGTAGTACTTCGACAGGTGCTCGGTCGCCACGAGCGTGCGGCGCTTCTCGTCGGCCTTGTCGGCGGTTTGGTGGGTTGAAGGTTGGCTCATGGCGTGGCGTCGGTCGCGAAGCGAGAGGGCACGGGGAGCTCGGACGCTCGAAAACAGCGCGAAAATCGCCCCGCGCGCCCGGGGAACGCGCCCTCCTCGGGGGAGCCCTCGAGCGCGCGGAGCTCGGGCTCCTCTTTTCGGCACGCGTCGACGACGAGCGGACAGCGATCGGCGAAGCGGCACCCGGAGGGCAGCTTGGAGAGATCGGGGACGAGGCCCTCGATCGTTCGCAGGCGGGCGCGCCGAGCGGGCCGCGGGCCGTCGACGTGCGTCGGCAACGACTCGAGCAGCCCGAGCGTGTACGGGTGCTTCGGCGAGCGAAAGAGGTCGCGGACCGGGGCGCTCTCGACGACCCGCCCGCCGTACATGACGACGACGTGGTGAGTGTACTCTGCAACTACACCGAGGTCGTGCGTGATGAGCACGATGCTCATGCCGAGCTTCCCTTGGAGGTCCTTCAAGAGCTCGAGGATCTGCGCCTGGATCGTGACGTCGAGGGCCGTGGTCGGCTCGTCGGCCAGGAGGAGCTTCGGCTCGCACGCGAGCGCCATCGCGATCATGACGCGCTGGCGCATGCCGCCGGAGAGCTGGTGTGGGTACGCGTCGACGTTCTCTTCGGGCGAGTGGATCCCGACGAGGCGGAGCATGTCGATCGCGCGCTCCCGGGCCTTTCGCTTCGGCACGTCTTGGTGGAGCACGATCGCCTCGACGATCTGATCCCCGACCGTGTAGACGGGGTTCAGGCTCGTCATGGGCTCCTGGAAGATCATCGAAATGTCGTTCCCGCGCACCTCGCGCATAGCGCGCTCGTCGAGGGTCGTGAGATCCTTCCCGAAGAGCTCCACGGAGCCCCGCGCGATCTTCCCGATGCCCTCCGGGAGGAGGCGGAGGATCGAGAGGGCGGTGACGCTCTTGCCGCAGCCGCTCTCGCCCACGATGCCGAGGGTCTTGCCCTTCGGGACGTGAAAGGAGACGTCGTCGATGGCGCGGAGGGTGCCCTCGTCCGTTTCGAAGGTGGTGGTGAGGCCGCGGACGTCGAGCATGAACGGCGCCATCATAGGCCGACTCGCCGTCGTCCGGGGAACGCTTCCGCGGCTTTTTTCGGAGCGCTCCGGCCTTCGGGCGTATGATCGGGGCGTGTCCCTGCACGCCCATGCCTCGCTCCCTCTCTCCGAGAAGCCGGCCCCCATCTCGATCTCGTTCGGCGCGGCGCTCGTCGCCATCGCGGCGCTCACGTCGTCGTGCGCGCCCCGCGAGCGCATGTGCGCCGTCGACGACCCGTGCTCACCGGGCCTCGCCTGTGTGACGGGGCGCTGCGTCCCTCCCAAAGGGGCCGTGCGGCTCTTCGAGGTCGACGACGCCGGCGCGCCCGTCGTGAAGCGTAGGGTCTACGCCGCGAGCGACGTCGCGTGGGTCGGGGGAGCTTCGGCCGACCTCCCTCCAGGGGCCCTCCCCGAGACGGTCGGGTTCGGCGCGAGGGGTGGCGGGACGCTCCTCCTCCGCTTCGAAGGTGTGGTGCCTCCGTCGGATCTCGTCGAGGCCTACGTTGTGCTCCGGCGCGCCCAAGGCACGGACGCACCGGCAGCCCCGGTCCTCCTCGAGGCGAGGCGGATCGAGGAGCCATGGGACTCACGCACGCTCGTCGCGTCGCGTGCGCCTCGGCTCGGAGACGTGCTCACGCCGACGACCCGCGCGCTCCCCGTCTCGGGCGACGTGGTGCGGATCGACGTGCGCGAGATCGTGGCCGCGCTCGGAAAGAAGCGCGTCAACGACCATGGCATCGGCATCGTCGCGGAGGTCCGCGATGGCACTCCGCTCTACGTCGCCCTCGTGCCCGCGCGAGGGGCGCAGAAGGGCCCCGAGCTCGAGATCTACGCGCGCTGACACGCGATACAGGGCCGCGCGCCGTCAAGGGGGTGGGGGGAAAACTTCCCACCCCGGGGAACGAAGGATCCACAAATTCCCCTACGATTCCGCAAAGTTCCGTGTGTAGTTGTCTCTCCTACCAAAACGCGATCGAATCGTCCTGACCCTGAATAGCCCTCGGAAGCCTCCGTCTGACCCCATGCGTCCGAGTGGCGCGCCTTAGGTGCAAAGCTTGCCGGAGCTGCTGGCCGGTATCCCACGCGGCTCCGTCCGCACCTTTCGAGCTCGTCACCGACGAGCTTGGCCCTTGACCCCGCTCCCCCTTCGAGGGGACGCTAATCGAACGACAAAGCTTCCTCTGAGAGGCGAAGGAGAGAGAACGATGCGACTTCCGAAGATCCTTGGCGCGGCGTGTGCGATTTCCGGTCTCCTCGTCGCGTTCGGCGCGAGCGCGGGCGGAGAGAACTACTCGGTCGCGGCCGGCGGCGGCAAAGTCACGGTGACCCCCAAGGGCGCGTGGCACATCAACAAGGACTTCCCCTGGAAGCTCAAGTGCGGCGGCACCACGCTCGACAAGTCGAAGTTCTCCCTCTCGGAGACGTCGGCCTCGGTGTCGGGTGGCTCGGGCGCGTGCGAGCTCAAGGGCGCCCTCTGCTCGGGCGACAAGTGCGAGCCGTTCTCGGCGAACGTCAGCCTCTGATCGTCCCGCGCCGTTCGGCGTCACGAAGGCATCGCATGCTCGGCATGCGGTGCTTTCGTGCTTTGTGAGCCCGGGTCGCTACCGTACCTTTCTCGCATGACGAACGACGATCGTGGGCCGGGCGCCGCCGAGCTCGCGAAGGTTGCCGAGAGTGTCAAGCGTCGCTACGACGAGGGCCGCTGGGTGCTCTCGTTCGACGAGTACCTCGAGCTCTTCGCCGAGGACCCGGTGCGCCACGCGCGCGACGCGAGCCGGTACGTGCGCGACGTCTTCGACCACTACGGGACGACGACCGTGCGCCACCCGTGGGGGGAGCACACCCGGTACAACTTGTTCGACCTGCCGTTCGAGGACGCCGGCGGCGCAGGGCACGCCGACTCGATCGCGGCTCGCCGCGCGGGGCTCGTAGGGCAGGAGCCCGTTCAAGAAGAGATGTACCGCGCGCTCTCGAATTTCGCGCGGGAGGGCCGGCCGAATCGGCTCGTGCTTCTCCACGGGCCGAACGGCTCGGCGAAGAGCACCCTCACGGGGTGCATCTTGCGTGCGCTCGAGCACTACTCGACCCTCCCCGAAGGGGCGCTCTACACGTACAGCTGGGTGTTCCCCTCGTCGAAGACCACCCGCCAGACCCTCGGGTTCGGCGGAGGCCGAGACGACGGCCCGCGGCCGCAGGTGAAGAGCTACGCCCACCTCGCCGACGACGAGCTCGACGCCAAGTTGCTCGTCGAGGTGCGGGATCATCCGCTCTTCCTCGTGCCGATCGAGGAGCGGCGCGCGCTCGTGACGAGGCTCACCGAGAAGGCCTACCCGAGTGGCATTCCGGAGCCCTTCGCCGACTGGTTCTCGCGCGGTCGGCTCTGCCACAAGAGCCAGCAGATCTTCGACGCGCTGCTCGCGAGCTACAAGGGCTCCTACCGCGACGTGCTGAAGCACGTCCGCGTCGAGCGCTACTTCATCTCGCACAGGTACCGCACGGGCGCCGTGACGATCGGCCCTCAGATGAGCGTCGACGCGGCCGAGCGCCAGGTCACCGCGGACCGGTCGCTCTCGGCGCTGCCGGCGTCGCTCCAGGCGCTGTCGCTCTACGAAGCGAAGGGCGAGCTCGTCGAAGCGGCGGGCGGCGTGCTCGAGTTCTCGGACCTGCTGAAGCGCCCGCTGGACACCTTCAAGTACCTGCAACTCAGCGTAGAGACTCAGGAAGTTAGCCTCACGCAGCAGAACGTCCAGCTCAACTGCGTCATGCTCGGGAGCGCGAACGAGCTCCACCTCGACGCCTTCCGCGAGCACCCGGAGTTCCCGAGCTTCCGCGGTCGGCTCGAGCTCGTGCGCACGCCTTACCTGCGGAGCCACGTCCACGAGAAGGCCATCTACGACACGCACGTCGCTCCCCAAGTGCAAAAACACGTCGCGCCCCACGCGACGGCCATGGCCGCCGAGTTCGCCGTGCTCACCCGCATGAAGAAGGCCGATCCCGAGAACCTCCCGAAGGCGCTCGGAGCCGCGGCGCTCGGCCTCTCGGCGGTCGAGAAGATGGACCTCTACGCGACCGGGAAGGTCCCGCAGCGCCTCGACGACGACACCGCCAAGGTGCTCCGTCAGGGCGTGCGCGCCCTCTTCGACGAGAGCGCCGATTCGGTCGCGTACGAGGGGCGGGTCGGGGCGAGCCCGCGCGAGATGCGTGTGCTCTTGCTCGACGCCGCGCAGTCGCAGGCGCACGCGTGCCTCTCCCCTTTGGCCGTTCTGAAGGAGCTCGAGGCCTTGTGCGCCCGCAAGGAAGAGTTCGAGTGGCTCGCGCTCGACGCGAAGGAGGGGGGCTACCACGACGTGAAGCTCTTCTTGGCCGAGCTCCGTGAGCGCCTCTCGTCGGCGTGGGAGCACGAGATGTACGCGGCGAG
The DNA here is from genome assembly GCA_016712525.1 of Myxococcales bacterium. Taxonomy (NCBI): domain Bacteria; kingdom Pseudomonadati; phylum Myxococcota; class Myxococcia; order Myxococcales; species Myxococcales bacterium. The sequence goes on along the minus strand of JADJQX010000007.1, from coordinate 1,622,204 downwards.
CGGCGTCGTCGAGGAGGGCCGTTACGAGGAGCTCTTCGAGCGGTACGTGCAGCACGTGAGCGTGTGGGTGAAGCGCGAGCGCATCCGGAACAAGGTGACCGGTGAGCTCGAGGAGCCCGACGAGAACATGATGCGCGAGGTCGAGAAGCTGCTCGATCTCAAGGGGGACGCGGCCGAGGCTCGGCGCGGCGTCATCGGGGCGATCGCGGCCTGGGCCATCGATCACCCCGGAGAGAAGATCGATCCCAAGGTGGTCTTCCCGGGCAGCATCGCGCGCATGCGCGACGCGGTCTTCGCCGGCAAGCGCGGGGTCATCGTGAAGCTCGTCCGCGACATCACGACGTTCGTCCGCGACGGTGGGAGCGGCCTCGACGACGCGCGGCGCGCCGAGGTGCGGGGTGTCCTCGATCGCCTCGCGTCCATGTTCGGTTACTGCGACGCGTGCGCGGCCGACGCGGCGGCATCGTTGGCGGCCACGCGCTTCGCCTGATCGGTCTCGAGCCCCTTGAGCACCGACGCCCTCGCGCGTGACGTGCGCCGCATCGCCTGGCCGGCGATCGTGAGCTCGCTCCTCCAGACCCTCGTCTTCGTGGTCGATCGCGTGATGCTCGGGCATCACGGGGCCGCTTCGCTCGCGGGGATGCAGATCGCAGGACCCCTCGAGTGGTCGATCTTCAGCGTCGTGTCGGCGTTCGAGGTGGGCGCGCTCGCTCGCGTGGGCCTCCATGTGGGGGCGGGTAGGAAGAAAGAAGCGCGGAGGGTCACCGTGGTCTCGCTCGCCCTCGCGCTCGTGTCGGGGGTCGCCCTCGCCCTCGCGACGCCGCTCGTGCTCCGCGCGGTCTCCGCGACGGCGCCGCTCTCGTCGCCCGAGGCGGTGCGCGAGGCGACCCGCTACCTCGGCGTGATGCTGCCGGCGTCGCCCGTCGTGTTCGTCTCCACCGCGGCCATCGCCGTGTTTCAAGGCCGAGGCGACACGCGCACGCCGCTCGTCGTGGGCGGCCTCGTGAACGTGCTCCACGTCGCCCAGAACCGCGTGCTCGTCCTCGGAGCGCTCGGGGTCCCTGCGCTCGGGGCGCTCGGGGCGGGGCTCAGCACGGCGCTCTCGTTCACGCTCCAGTCGGCCGTGCTGCTCGTGCTCCTGCGACGAAAGCTCCGCGAGGACGACCCCGACGCGTCGCTCTTCGAGGGGCTGCGCGGCGAGGTGCGGCCCCTCGTGCGCGTCGGGGCTCCGGCCTTCGGGGAGCGCGTCGTCTACCACGTCGGTTACCTCGGGTACGCGGGCATGGTGGCCCTGCTGGGCGACACCGCGATGGCCGCGAACCAGGCGCTCATCAGCGTCGAGTCCGTGTGTTTCCTCTCGGCAGACGGGTTCGGGATCGCGGCCGCCGCGCTCGTCGCTCAGCGCCTCGGGCGAGGCGAGCCGGAGGAGGGGGCTCGCGCCGCGCGCATCGCCACGACCTACGCGGTGCTCACCCTCACGGGGCTCGGTGCGCTCTCGTTCCTCGCGCGTGGGCTCGTGCTCCCCGCGTTCTGCGACGATCCGAAGGTGCTCGCGGCGGGCCTCGCGACGATGCCGGTGCTCGTGCTCGCCCAGCCGTTCATGGCGGTCGGCGTGGTGCGCGCTCAGGCCCTACGAGGGGCGGGGGCTACCGGGAAGGCGCTCGGCGTGAGCCTCGTGGGAGCGCTCTTCGTGCGGCTCGTCGGGACCTGGGTGTTCGCCTACGCGCTCGGCCTCGGGCTCGTCGGAATATGGCTCGGCTCCACGCTCGATTGGATCGTGCGGACGGCGCTCTTCGCGTTCGTGCGCCTCCCGCGTGCGAAGGCAAAAAAGTCATTAGGTTCCGATGGTTTAGGCGCTTCGACTGGCGAGGAGCGCCTCGAGCCTGGCTCTCCCGCTCCGCACGCCGAAGAGCGCGCTCCCGTCGATCGCGAGGGCCGGGCCGAGTGACGTCCCCGAGAGGATGCAGGTGACGAGCAGCGCCGGGATCGCGAGGCCTTCGGTCTCGTGGACGACGAAGAGGCGCGGGCAACGCGCCGCGAGCGTCGCGAGACCGCCGCCGTGGCCGCCCTCGAGGGACCTCTCGATGGCGAAGGCGCGTTCGTGATCCTCCGCGCTCGCGGGGCGCACCTCGACGGGCACGGTGCCGGAGACCTCGGCGCGGTGCACCATCACGAAGGTGAGATCGTGCGTGGGAGCCACGCCCACCTTCTCGACCGAGAACCCGAGCTTCGTGTCGAAGAAGCGCGAGGCATAGGCGCGCAGCGTCGGCAGATCGAACGGGAGCGGCTTCTCCTGACCGAAGACCCAATAGCCTCGCTCGGGGCTCGGGACGTAGGCTCCCGCGGCGAGGTGCCCCGTTGCGTCGAGCAGCGCGTTCGTCGTCACGCGCCGAGCGTAGAGCGAGAGGGGCCCTCTCGTCTCGTGCGATGGCCCGGGGCGCTCGGGTTTGGTATCTGAGGCGCCATGTCCCGTCGTCTCGTCGACACGCACTGCCACCTCGACCCTCAGTACCTGCCCGGGGGGCCGGGCGACGTCCTCGCGCGGGCCGACGCGGCGGGGGTGGGTGGTTTCGTCACCATCGGTGTCGGTCGGGACACCCGCGCGGCGATCGACGCCGTCGCGCTCGCCGAGTCGAGGCCCGCGACGATCGCCGCGACCGTCGGGGTCCACCCTCACGACGCCGCCGGGTGCGACGACGCGACGTTCGACGTGATCTCCGAGCTGGCGCGGCGCGAGGTCGTGGTGGCCGTGGGAGAGATCGGCCTCGACTACCACTACGACCACTCGCCCCGCGCCACGCAGCGCGAGGTCTTCGCGCGGTTCGTGGGGCTCGCCCGCGCGCTTCGCAAGCCCATCGTCGTGCACACCCGGGAGGCCGCCGCCGATACCCTCGACGTGCTCGAGGCCGAGGGCGCGAGCGACGTGGGCGGCATCATCCACTGCTTCAGCGAGGACCGCGCCTTCGCCGCGAGGGCCCTCGACATGGGGTTCTATCTGTCGTTCTCGGGCATCGTGACGTTCAAGTCGGCGACGAGCGTGCACGACGTCGGCGCTTGGGCGCCCCGCGATCGCATCCTGGTCGAGACGGACGCTCCTTACCTGGCTCCGATCCCGTTTCGCGGAAAACCGTGTGAGCCCGCGCACTTACCCCACACGGCTCGTCGCCTCGCCGAGCTGCGAAAGGTCGCCCCCGAGGACGTGGCCGAAGCCACCACCCGAAACGCGGAGGCCGTGTTTCGCCGAGTGTTCGCCGAGGCATAGCGGCGCGCCCAAAGCTTGTTACGCTTTCGAAACGTGGAAGCCGTTCGTCGAGCGCGGGGCATCGGAGGTGTGAGCCTCGTCGTGTCGCTCGTGGCCCACGCGGGAGCTCTCGCGCTCCTCTCGTGGGTGGCGTTCGTGAGCCTCTCGAAGCGCGACGCGGAGCTGCGTGCCGCCCGCGGGCGCGAGATCGAGGTCGGGACGCTCGAGCTCCCGCTCGTCGGGGAGGGGATGATCTCCTCGGACGAGAAGCCCGACCCGCGGGGCGAGCCCCCTCGGCCGTCGGGAGGCGTCACGACCGCGCGGGTCGACGATGGCCGCAAAGGGCACGGGGGCGAGGTCCAGGGCGCCCGCGCGACGAACCTCGCCGACCGTGACGAGAAGCTCTCCTTCGCCGTCGCCAACCCGAGCCACCTCGGCGCCGATCAGGTGCCGCGGATCGACGCGAGCCAGTCGCGGCGGAGCCTCGAGGACCGCCGATCGTCGCGCGAGCCGATGGAGCTCACGTTCCTCTCGCAAGGCCAGCTCGCGCGTCTGGAGCGGCGCGCGCCGTCCCCCACGGATCCGAGCCGTGGCGCTCGAGCCGACGTGGCCCTCGCGAACGTGGTCGGCGGTCACCTCGGGTCGTCCACGCTCGGCGACGAGCTCCGAGGCGACGTCGGCGCGTCGCGCGAGGGTGGGCGCACGGCGAGCCCCGGGCGCGGCGTGGCCGATGGGCGCGAGGGCCAAGATCACCGCGCGGCGGCCGCCGTGGCGCACGCTCGCCCCGACGTCGCCGAGCAGAAGCCGAGCGTGCAGGCGAGCGAACGAGGGCGACCCACGGACGACGTCGACGCCGATCAGAACGTGTCGACCCTCGTGCGCTCCCTCGTTCATGCGAGCGCGCAGGGAGGCCGCGGAGGCGAGGGGCAGGGCGGGAGCGCAGGTCCTGGCGATCCGGGGGCGGGAGGCACACGAGGGCAAGGCTCGACGTCGGCGCCGCTCGGGCTCGGCGACGGAGGCCCGGTCGACTTCAACACGCGCGATCCGCGGCTATTTCCCTACTTTCGCCAGATCCACGCGAAGGTCGACCCGCTGTGGGCCAACGCCTTCCCGAAGAGCGCCCTCTACGATCTCAAGCAGGGCACCGTGATCCTCGAGTTTACGGTGAACGCGGACGGGAGCGTGGTCGTCTCGTGGCCTCCGGCGAGGCCGAGCGGCATCGACGAGTTCGATAGGAACTGCGCCGACGCGATCCGCAGGGCGGCTCCGTTCGGGCCCATCCCGAAGGAGCTCGGCGTCACGCGGCTCCGCATCCGCGCGCCGTTCGAGGCCAAGAACCCTATCGTCAAGTGACGTTCGGGCCGAAATGATGACCGCCCTCACGAGGAGGGCGGTTGTGCCGGAGGAGGGAGTCGAACCCCCGACCTAGCGCGTATGAAACGCCCGCTCTAACCAACTGAGCTACCCCGGCGTGGGTGTTTCTCCTTTTCCACGAAGTGGGTCACCCTGTAAAGCCCCTTCGTCAGCTCGCGCGTCGGCGTCGCCGGATGAGGGCGAGGCCCACGGCGCCGAGGGAGGCCCCGAAGAGGGCGCGGGACACCGGAGACGTGGGCTCGCCCGCCGTCGAGCACGCGCAGCCTCCGCCCGCCGTGAGGATGTCGTCGCCCGGGTCTTGGGGCGGAACGCACGCAGCCGCCTCGAGGGGCCGAGCGGCGCGCTTCGTCACGCCCTGCTCGAGCGGCGTGGCGATGTTGCCGGTGTTCGCGTTGTCGTGGTGGAACGACTCCCACTGCACGACGCCGTCGGTCTTGCCCGGCGTCTTCCAGGCGAAAAGGTAGCCATTTCGAGTACCTACGACCACATCGAGGTTGCGGTCCCCGTCGACGTCGCCGACCGCGGGCGCGGCCGCGATCCAGCCCCCGGTGTGCTTCGGCCAGCCTTGGGCCTCGCGCCCGCACGCGTCGACGGCGTGGAGCATGTAGACGCCCGTGCCCGTGATCACCTCGGGGTAGTCGTCGCCGTTGACGTCGGCTACCGCGTGGTTCGTGAGGAAGCTGAAGTCCTCGATGACGAACGGCATGCCGGGCAGCATGTCGCCCGTCTTCCCGCTCCACGCGGCCAAGAGGTGCTGGGCCTGCTTGGGCGCGACGCTGCCACCCGAGAGCGCGCCGGCGAGGCTGAGCGAAGCGCCCGAGGCGATCACGTCGGGGACGCCGTCTTGGTCGAGGTCGCCGATCGAGGGCTGGCTGAAGAGCGGGAACATGGTGTCGGGGCGCATCGCTTTGCTGTGCTCGCCGAACACGGAGGTCGGCGCGAGCCCACGCCGCTCGGAGCCGTCCTCGTTGCGGACGACGGGGAGGCGCGCGGGAGGCTCTCCGAAGGCGGTCTGAGGCCCCGGATCGGCGGGGAGCACGAGCGGAGAGGCCCCGTTGCCTTGGAAGAGGGCCTCGGCGCGCCCGTCGCCGTCGAAGTCACCGACCGCGGGCGAGCTCGTGACTCCCTCGGCGACCAGCGGGAAGAGGTGGAACGACGTCATCACGGCCGGCCAGTTCGTGAGGTACGGGCCGCCCGGCGCGCGCGTGCCGAGGCCGTTCACCGCGAAGATGGGGCCCGCGTTGCCGCCGCCGCCGATCTCTTCGTTCGAGCCGGTGAAGATCTCGGGGATGCCATCGCCGGTCACGTCCGCGACCGCCGGGGTCGTGAAGATGCGGTTTTTCCGGGCGGCGAGGGGATGGTGCACCTCGACCGGGAAGCCGTCGAGCGGGCTCCCGTCGACCTTGAAGACGTGGACCTTCCCGTCGAAGGCGGCCTGGACGATCTCTTTTTTGCCGTCCTTGTTCATGTCGACGACGACCGGTGAGGCGTAGAGCCCGCGCGCGAGCCCGTTCCGGACGTCCATGCACGGCTCTGGAGCCTTCACGGCCGGGTCGAGGGGGCACGACGGTACGAGCGGCATGCGCTTCGGCCAGCCCGGGAGGTCTTTGCCGCGGCTGTCGATCACGTAGAGCGTGCCCGGGTACGAGACGAAGACGATCTCCTGCTTTCCGTCGCCGTCGAGGTCGGCGATGGCGGGAGCCGACATGATGGCCTCGTGGATGTTCGACGGCACGATGCCCGACGTCTGCGACTGGGCGTACGCGGGCGCCGTGAGGTAGCTCGGCACGGCCGGATCGCCCGGATCTTGGGCGAGCCCATCGACCACCCGGGTGCGGTACGGGAAGCCGCTCGCCTCGACCGGAGCGCCCGTGCGCATCGAGAGCACGTGGACGAGGCCGTCGGACCCGAGCTGAACGATGTCGCGGAGGCCGTCGCCGTCGATGTCGGCGAGCTTCGGGCTCGCCTCGAGGGAAGTGCCCAAGTACAGCGGAAAACCAGGGAGAAGGTCCTTGTCGCCGCCGTTCTTTTCGTTGGTGATGGTGATGGCGCGCCGAGCCTCGCCGGGCACGTCGTAGCCGGGGTAATGCGCGATGGCGCGCACGCGGATCGTGATGGTGCGGTCGTTCTCGCCCCGCGGGGAGTCCGCGTCACGCGGGTGGGTCGTGTCGATCTGGGAGGGGTCGAGCGCCGCGAGCGGGGCGTCGGCCGTGCCCCCGGAGACGGTCGCGCCGGGCACGTTGGTCTTCTCGGCGACGAGCGGCTTGAAGAGCGTGTCGTCGGGCTCGACGCCGGGAGCCCACTCGACGCGGTAGTCGTACGATGTGGCGCGCCTCGCCGACACGCGGCCCGCGATCGCGACCTGGCCGGGCCCGCGCCCCGCGACGAGCGGCGTGAACCACTCGGGCGAGGTGATGTCGACCTCGGGCGGGATCCGAAGCTCGTCGATGGCCTTCATCATGCGCTCGGCGTTCGCGCGCCCGTAGCCGAAGCGCTGGTCCCACCCGGGCTTCGAGAAATAGAGGCGGCCGGACAGCTCGGGATCGGGGCTCCGCGACTCTTCGACGTCGATGTCGTCGGCCTGCATCCGGAAGATCTGGATCGCCTCCTCGGCCGTGAGCTCGATGCCCTTCTGCGCGGCCATCGAGTAGAGGAGCCCGGCGATCCCGGCAGCGCGCCCCGTGGCCTCGCTCGAGCATCGGGTCCCGCTCACGCTCATCGAGAGGTGAGCGCCGTAGTTCGAGCAGGTGTCGTAGTTGAGGAACGTGCTCGACGCGTTCGGGTTGGGGCCGTTGTAGCGAACGGTGTGCACCGTGAGGGTGTGGTTCGCGACGCCCGGCATGTTGTGGTGGCGCGAGTTCTCGTCGGCCATGCTCGCCACGACCACGGCGCCTTTGGTGTAGGCGTAGTCGATCGCGGCCTTCGCGAAGGGCGTCTGGTTGATGGTGCCGAGCGCCTCCTGAACGACCTTCACGCCGAGGTCGGCCGCGTACACCGTGGCCTGCGCAAAGTCGTCGACGTCGGTGATGAAGCTGTCGCCGACGCGGAGCGGGACGAACGTGCACCCGGGGCACACGCCGATCTCGTCGATGCCGTTGTTGCCCTCGGCGGCCGCGTCCCGAGCCTCGCCCGTGCCGTGGCCGTACCGCGTGTCGTCGTAGGGGTTGTTGTCGTCCTTGAAGAAGTCCCACCCTGCGATGTCGTCTTTGTAGCCGTTCGCGTCGTCGTCGACGCCGTCGGAGAAGAGCTCGATGAGGTCTCCGGGATCGAGCACGCAGTTGCGGTTCTGATCGCCCTTTTTGCGGTCGGCCCCGAGCTTCGTGCGGTCTCCGTCGGTGAAGCACTTCTCCCCGGGGACGTCGGGGCTCATGCGGGGGTCGTTCGCGTAGTCGGCGATCGTGAAGAGCCCGTCGCCGTTGCAGTCGTAGCCGGCGAGCGGGCCCTGGCCGCCGCACACCCCGCCGCTCTCGGTCTTCGGCCGCTTCTCGCCGCGGAGCTCGCCTTGGTTCAGGGCGACCTTGTTCACGAGGTCGCGGCTCTCCCAGTGGATGCCCGAGTCCAGCACGGCGATGCGTACGTCGGGGCGGCCCACGGTGAAGGTCCACGCCTTGTCGATGCTCATGCCCGAGGCGCCGAGCTTCTTGTCGGCCGACAGGTAGGGCGGCGTCCCGGGCTGCTGCTCGGGGAGGAACGAGGCGTAGTTCCATCGCGCCGCGTAGTCGTTCGGCCAGTTGGTCTTGTCGCGCATGTCGGCGCCGCGCGCCGGGGGCCACGCCGCACGCGCGTCGTGAGCTCCGATGGTCGTCGCCGAGGCGACGGCGCAGGCGGTGAGGGTAAAGGCACAGAGGGCGCGGCGCGAGAGCATGGCGCGACGCTACCACGCGGAGCGCGTTCGGCACGCGGCCGGGCGCGCCGAGACGTCGTCGCGACGCTCGCGCGAGCGTCGGCCTAAGTGCCCAATACTGCTATGCTTTTTGGTGTCGTTTCGGCAGATCTTCAGAAGTCGCCGAAGAGATCCTGGATGCGGGACTCCAGGGCGAGCGCGATTTTGTAGAGCGACGAGATCGAGGCCGACGACTCGGCGCGCTCGATCTGGGAGAGGAGCGAGACGCTCAGGTTCGTGCGGCGCGCCATCTGCTTCAGCGTGAGATCCTTGTCCTTGCGGAGCTGGCGGATCGTGTCGCCGATCACGCGGTGGAGCTGCTCTTCGGGGCTCCGCGCGAGGCCCTTCTTGCGCATGATGCGCCCGAGCACCTCGCGGAACTCGTCCGGTACGATGGGCTTCTTGAGGTAGTCGACGGCGTCGAGCTTCATCGAGGCCACGGCGGTCTCGAGGTTCGGGTACCCGGTGAAGATCACGACGGCTACGTCGCTGTCGACCTTCCGGATGCGCTTCAGCGTCTCGATGCCGTCCATCTTGGGCATCATGAGATCGAGGATGACGAGGTGGAACCCGCCCGTCCGAACGAGCTCCTCGACCGACGTCGGGTCGCTCGTGGTGGTGACCGCGAACCCGTCCTTCTCGAGGAGGGTCTGCATGTAGTCGCAGATGGCGCGGTCGTCGTCGACGATGAGGATCTTCACGGCCGGCATCTCGGGCTGCATGCGCTACCTCCGAGGAGTCTTCTACATCATTTTTTCGAGAGCCCTTCGCGAAAGGCGTTGACGAACGCCTCGCGAAAAGGAATAAAGCGGGCCGTCACACGGGGCGTAGCGCAGCCTGGTAGCGCACTCGGTTCGGGATCGAGGAGTCGGAGGTTCAAATCCTCTCGCCCCGACCACAATCCCGATCTCCTCTCGCAGGAGCTCGTTATCGGAAGGCCTAGCTCTCGTCGAGCTGGGCCTTTCGGCTTTTTGTCCGCCCGATCTCCCGGCGCGGCGAAGGTGAGGGTATCCTCGTCCCTCATGCGAATGGCTCTCCTCGCCGTGATCTCGCTCGTCGCTGGCACCTCCGCGCTCGTGGGCTGCAAGGGCTCCGAGCCCGTCGCCCCCAAGAACGGAACCGTCGCCATCACGGCCGACGGCACCGGATTTTCTCCGAGCTCGGTCGAGGCGAAGCGCGGCGAGAAGCTCGAGCTAGTCTTCACCCGCACGAGCGACGACACCTGCGCGACCGAGGTCGTGTTCCCCGAGCTGTCGATCAAGAAAGACCTCCCGCTCAAGACGGCGGTGTCGATCGTCGTCCCCACGGGGGAGGCCCGCACGCTGACGTTTCAGTGCGGGATGGGCATGTACAAGAGCAAGGTGCTCGTAAAGTAGCGACCTTACTTTGGATTTTGGCGTGTGACGGCCTCGATCGACTCGAGCATGATGGCGAGCAGGCGGTCGAGGTCCCGGTCGGGGATGGTGAGCGGCGGGCAGAGGTACACCGTGTTGCCGAGCGGCCGGAGGTACGCCCCGCGCGCTCGCGCCTCGCGGTACACGCGCCAGCCGAGGGCGCCGAGGTAGTCCGAGGCCTCGCCCTCGAAGGGAGACGCGTGTCCGGCGAGGTCGACCGCGCCCATCATGCCGAGCGCGCGCGGCGAGCCCACGAGAGGCAGCTTCGCCGCCTCGTGCATGGCCTTCGCGACGACCTTCGACTTCGCCGCGACCTGACCGAGTACGTCCTCGTCGCGGTAGATGGCGAGCACCTCGCGAGCGAGCGCGGCCCCGAGCGGGTTCCCGGCGAAGGTGTGGCCGTAGAGCAGCGCGTGCTCCTTCGGTCCGCGGAAGGTGTCGTAGAGCGCCTCGGTGGCGAGCGTCGCTCCCATGGGGAGCACCTGGGCGAAGGCCTTCCCGAGGCACATCAGATCGGGCGTGATGCCCGCGTGCGCGGAGGCCCACATCGGCCCCGTGCGGCCGTACCCCGTGAAGACCTCGTCGCACACGAGCAGGACGTCGAGCTCGCGGGTGAGCGTGCGCAAGTGGGAGAGGAGCTCCGGCGCATAGAGGCGCATGCCCTCGGCCCCCTGGAGCACCGGCTCGACGAAGACGGCTGCGATCGTGTCGGCGTTGTCGCGGAGGACTCGCTCGATCGCGGCGAAGGCCTCGGGCGTCGCGCCGGGAGCCGCGTGAAAACACTCGAACAAAACCCCGGCGAACGGCCTTCGGAAGATGTCGACCCCGCCGAGGCTCGCGGCCCCGATCGTGTCTCCGTGGTACGCGCCGTCGAGCGAGAGGAAGCGCCGCTTCGCGGGGAGCCCGCGCTGAAGGAAGGACTGCACGGCGATCTTCACCGCGACCTCGATCGCGCCGGAGCCGTTGTCCGTGTAAAATACACGTGATAGGCCCGCGGGCGCGAGGGCGACGAGCTCCTCGGCCAAGAGGGCGGCCGGCTCGTGCGTGATGCCCGCGAAGGCGACGTGGTCGAAGGCGCGAGCTTGGGCCGCGAGGGCCTCGCGGAGGCGGGGGTGACCGTGTCCGAGGGTCTTCGTCCACCACGAGGCGTTGCCGTCGAGGAGGTGGGAGCCGTCCGCGTCGACGAGCCAAGAGCCGTGGGCGGCCGTGACCACGATCGGGTCTTCGTTCTCCCAGAGGTCCGCGGCGGTGTAGGGGTGCCAGACGTGCGCGCGGTCGGCGCGGACGACGTGCGATCGCGAGGCCTTCATTTCCTTCGGAGATCCTCGGACGATGGCGCCGAGTCCATGAGCGAGTCCATGAGGGGGCGGAGGCGCTCGGCGGCGTCCGTCGTGTCGTGCGGGAAAAAGAGGGTCACCGTGGTGCCCTCGCCCGACTTGGAGGAGAGGTCGAGCGCCCCGCCGTGGGCCATGACGATGCGCTCGACGATGACGAGCCCGAGGCCCGTGCCGGTCTGGCGCGTCGTGAAGAACGGATCTTTGGCGCGGTCGCGGACGCCCGTGTCCATGCCGTCGCCCGTATCGACCACGTCGATGGTGGTGCCGACGACGCCCCCGCGCATCTCGCGCTTCGTGCGGATGACGACGCGCCCCGAGTAGTGCATCGCTTGGAGCGCGTTGTCGACGAGGTTGTCGAACACCATACGGAGGAGGTCGGGATCTCCGTGCACGACGTCTCCGGGGGCGGTCTCGAGCACGACGTCGGAGGTGAGCGAGTCGGCGAGGCGCGCCCGCACACGATCGAGCACCTCCTCGAGGTGGATGGGGACGCGCGTCACGCGCAAGGGCCGCGCGTAGTGGAGGAGGTCGCGTACGAGGTGATCGAGGCGCGTGGTCTCCTCGCGGAGGATGCCGAGGAGGGTTTGTCTATCTTCTTGAGATATTTCGCTTTTCTCGAGATTGGCGACGGCGTTCGAGATGATGGCGAGGGGGTTTCGTACCTCGTGGGCGACCATGGCGGCGAGCTCGCCGACCGCGGCGAGCTGGGCGCTCCGCGCGACCTTGGCCTCGGCCGTGGAGAGGGCGAAGCTCGCGCGCTCGAGCTCGTCGCTCGCGTGGGCGAGCTCACGGTTCCGGTCGACGAGATCCTTGCGCTGGGTCTCGAGCTCGACGACGAGCCGCCGGTGCCGCACGAGCAGGCTCGCGGCGACCGCACACAAGACCAGCGTGACGAAGAGCACGGCCCACTGCATGATGACGTCTCGGCGAGGCTACACGGACGTGGGCACCTCGCCCACGTCCGTACGCATCACGCGCCTACTTCTTCGGCGCGGCGGCGGGCTTGGCCGGAGCGGGCTTGGCCGGAGCGGGAGGCGCGGCCTTGGGCGCGGCGGGCTTCACGGGCGCGGCGCCGGCGTCGGCGTCTTTCGAGGGATCGTGGCCGCCGTGGGCGGCGACCGGGTCGGACGGCGCGTCGTGGTCGACGCCGATCGTGCGCGTGGTGGTGTTCCAGAGGCCCGGGAGGACCTTGTCGTCGGCCCCGCGGAGCTCGAGCTTGACCTCGTAGGTGCCGTTGCGGAGCCCGTCGAGGTAGAGCGGGGCGCCGAATTTCTCGACGCGCGCGGTGAGCTCTCCCTCGATGCCGGGGCCCTTCACGATGGCCGTCACGTGCTCTTTGCCTTCGGCGAGCGTGACGTTCGCCACCTGGAAGTCGACGAGGACGTGGTTGGCGGCGTCGCCCTTGTAGTCCCCCTTCGGGCGGCTGTAGACGAGCATGGGCTTCTTGACGTCGACCTTGGCCTCGCCCTTCTTGCCGACGAAGAACGGGAGCACGACGAGCGCGTCCTTCGTCTTGACCGACTCGTGGTTCGCGCGGCTCGGGAAGGCGACGAGCACGTGCTGGCCCTCTTCGAGCGTGCCGCCCGAGAGGTCGGAGAGCTTCACGCCGGCCTTCGTGTCGTAGATGGCCTTGTAGGGTTTGTTGTCGAGGATGAGGTGGACGTGCTGGCTGCCCGTGGCCGTCTGCCAGTTCTTGACGTCGAGCTTCACGGCGAAGTCGCCCGCCTTGTCGGCCGGCACGACCTCGTCCTTCTTCGGGGCGGTGATCTTGACGGTGGGGAGGGGCGCCGCCGGGTCCGGGCTCGCTTGCCCGGCCGCGAGGGTGACGGGCGGGAGGGCCGGGGGCGGGGGGGCGGCGTCGGCCGTCGAGGACGGCGGAGGGGTGACCGTCGGGAGCTCCGGCGGGGGAGGCGGGGGAGGCGGGGGAGGCGGGAGGTTGTCGTTTCCTCCGCCGCACGCGAAGAGGACGGACGCAACGAGGGTAGGAGCGAGTGCGAGAATGGCGGCGCGTTTCATCTGGGGACCTTTCGTCGTCGGACGGTTCGGGCGCGGCCTTGTGCGCGCCGGCCCTCGACGCCTCGTGCGGGTTACACCAATCCGCCCACCGCGAAAAGCGGCGCTTGACGAGGGGCGGTGATCGGGCCGACTGTCGACGCGTGCCCCACCGAAAGCGCTACCTCTTCGTCTGCACGAACCGTCGTGAGGACGGCCACCCCAAAGGCTCGTGCGCTGCCTCGGGCAGCGAGGAAATCTTGAAGCTCCTCAAGGCCGGGCTCCTGAAAGAGGGCGTCGCGGCGGAGGCTCGCGCGTGCGGTTCGACGTGCCTCGACCTCTGCGAGATCGGCGCCGTCGTCGTCCAGGAGCCGGAGCACGTGAGCTACGGCCACGTCACGGCGGGCGACGTCCCCGAGATCGTGGCCGCCGTCGCGCGGGGGGACGTGGTCTCTCGCCTCGTGGTCGCGCCGAAGGACCCGTGATGCTCGACCTCGCGCGCGTCCCCCGCCCGCTCTTGGGCGTGAGGCTCGCCCTCGATCTCCGGGGCAGCTTCCACCTCTTCGACGCCCCGCTCGTGGATCGCGCCGTGGACGCCCACCTCGCGTTCTCGTTCGACGGGGTCACGTCCTCCGTTCTCCGTCGCGAGGGCCGAGTCACCGGTCGCATCGAGGCCGAAGGGCTCGCCGTCGGGCGCCGCGTCGAAGGTGGCGTCACCTACCGGGAGGCCGGCGAAATGCAGGCGATCGTAACGATCTCGTTCGCGAGCGACGCGCCGGGCCTCCCCGGGGAAGAGCTCACGCTGCGAGGCTTCGTCGAGGTCCTGCCCGTGGCGCCGCTCGCTTCGGCGACCACGATGCCCTTTAGCTTGTATTCTGCACGCGACGTCGAGATCGGGCGCGGCGTCCTCCGGTTCGACCTGCGCGGAGATCTCCTCTCGGCGCTCGCGTCGGTGCGCCCGAGCCTCGGGTTCGGCTCGCGTCGAAAAATCGACGGGGGCGAGGGAAGATGAGCCGGGGCTCACCGCTTCTGGCCCTGCCGGGCTCGGCCTCGCGACGCGGTCGAGCGCGTCGCCCCTCGGCGTCAGGACGACCATGACCGATCACGATCCCACCCCGCCCGCGACGAACGGTCCTCCCCCCGGTGACGGGGCGACGATCCTGGTGGTCGACGACGAACGCTCCAACGTCGAGTCGCTCGAGAAGATCTTCCAACGCGAGAACATGCGCGTCCTCACGGCGTTCGACGCGAAGGAGGGGCTCGAGGTCCTGCGGCAGCACAAGGTGCACGTGGTGCTGACGGATCTCATGATGCCGGGCACGACGGGCCTCGAGCTGCTCCGCGCGGTGAAGCAGGTCAGCCCCGAGGTCGAGGTGGTGCTCATGACCGCGTACGGCTCGGTCGAGGCCGCCGTGTCGGCCATGCGCGAGGGCGCGTACGACTTCGTCGAGAAGCCCCTGCGCCGCCTCTCGATCGTGAAGAGCGTGCGCAAGGCCGTGGAGCGTGGCCGCCTCGTCGCCGAGAACCAGTCCTTGAAACAGGAAATTCGCCTCCTCTCCAAGCGCGAAATCGTGGGGAACTCTCCGGGGTTACGCCGCGTGGTGGAGGTGTGCGCTCAGGCCGCGCCGAGCCTCGCGACGGTGCTCGTCCTGGGGGAGAGCGGCACGGGCAAGGAGCTGCTCGCTCGCACCATCCACGACCGATCGGCTCGCGCGCGGGGCCCGTTCGTCGCGGTGAACTGCGCCGCGATCCCCGAGACCATCCTCGAGAGCGAGCTCTTCGGCCACGAACGAGGCGCCTTCACGGGGGCCGTTGGCCGAAAGGACGGGCGCTTCGCCCGCGCGGCCGGGGGCACGCTCTTCCTCGACGAGATCGGCGAGCTCTCGCCGCACGTGCAGGTGAAGCTGCTGCGTGTGCTCCAAGAGGGCGAGTACGAGCCGCTCGGCGGCGAGCCGACGCGCGCCGACGTGCGTGTGGTAGCGGCGACCAACCGGGATCTGCTCGCGGAGGTCCACGCGGGGAGGTTCCGGGAAGACCTCTATTACCGTCTGAACGTCATCTCGGTGACGGCGCCGCCGCTCCGCGCGCGTCGCGACGACATCCCGCTCCTCGTCGACCACTTCTTGCTCGTTTATTGCGCGAAGAACGGAAAATCCAAGATCGTTCCGACGCGCGAGGCCATCGACCGCTTGCTCGAGTATCCGTGGCCCGGGAACGTGCGCGAGCTCGAGAACGTGATCGAGCGCGCGGTCGTCCTGTCGCGGTCGTCGACCCTCACCGAGGCGGATTTGCCCGAGGCCCTCGTCGCACCGCGTGAGCCGACCTCGCACGCGCTCGAGTTCCCGATCGGCACGCCCCTCGCCGAGATCGAGGCCCGCGTCATCCGCGAGACGCTCCGCCACACGAAGGGCGACAAGTCCGTGGCCGCGCAGCTCCTCGGCATCTCGACGCGCACCATCTACCGGAAGATCGACGGCGTCATCGACGAGTAGCTTCGTGCCGCTCGCGCCTCGCGCCGCTCGACCCTCGTGCGTCGAGCGTTGGCCCTGCCGGTGGCATCTCCCCGAAGGTGGGCCGTTTCGTCGACGTTTGACAACTTGTCACGCGAGGCCGGATGCCGCGCCGGCCCCGCGTCAAGGTGGCGAGAGCGGCGCCGGAGATGCCAGCAGAAGGCCAGAAAAACGCTGTTTCTTTCGTGGCATACCTCCTGCTAGACGGAACCTCACATGGCCGTCGATCAGCTGATCAAGAAGAACTTCTGGGCGGTGCTGCTCGTGCCCATCGGGGCGCTCGCGTTCGTCTCGGCGAAGACGGTGACGGCGGTCGCCGGCGCGCTCTTCCTCTCGCCCGACGAGAAGCAGCTGACCACTCCGCCCCTGGTCTCGAAGACGGCGCCGCTCCCGTCGTCGACGTCGCGGACGACCTCGGCCGACGTCATCCTCTCGCGGAACCCGTTCGACCACGTCACGGGCGCGCTCAACGCGCCTCCGCCCGTCGAGGCGCAGCCCGCGGCGGCCCTCGACACGAGCGACCCGATGAACGCTCCGCGGTGCGACGGCGTGAAGGTGCTCGTCATCACCGCCTCGTCGGATCCGGACTGGTCGTTCGCGGCGATGACCTCGGGGACCGATCCGAAGAGCCAGCTCCGCCGCCGTGGCGGGGAGATCGCCGGCAAGACGGTCCATTTCATCGGCTGGGATCGCGTGTGGCTCCAGACCGGCTCGACGCTCTGCCAGATCGGTCTCTTCCAGGGCGGGCCGGAGGCGCCTAAGCCCGTCGCCGCGCAACCGTCGACCCCTGCGCCCACGACAGGCGGGCCGTCCGGAGTCGACCCGGCCATCAAGAACGGCATCGTGCGCGTGAGCGCCACCGAGTTCAACGTCGACCGAGGTGTGGTCGACAAGATCCTCGAGAACCAAGCCGACCTCATGCGCCAAGCGCGCATCGTGCCCGAGCAAGAGAACGGCAAGGTGGTGGGCATCCGCCTCTTCGGCGTGCGCCCCGACACGCTGCTCGGCACCCTCGGCATGGAGAACGGCGACCGTCTCCAGTCGATCAACGGCTTCGACATCGCGAGCCCCGAGAAAGCGCTCGAGGCCTACGCGCGGCTCCGCACCGCCGACAAGCTCAACATCTCGCTGAACCGGCGCGGCCAGGCGATGAACCTCGACTACAACATCAAGTGAACGGAGATTTTGCAATGGAATCAGGTACTTCTCTCCGTTCGGCCACCTTCCGTATGGTCGGCCTCGTCCTGGGCGGCACGCTCGGCTTCGTCGGTCTCTTGTGCGGCGTGATGCTCGTGGTCTCGCTCGCCGTCGGCGGGTCGAGCTCGTCTCCGACGCTCACCACGACCTCCCCCACGCTCGGGCCGTCGGACGCTCCTCCGGCCGCGCCCTCCACCGCGCCGCGCGCCAAGAAGCCCGGCTCCTCCATCTGACGGTTCTCCCGCGACTCTCCCGCCGCATCGCCCGCGAAGTCTGCGGGACGCCGACCATCGACGCCTCTTTTAGCGAGCCATGAAGCGATCTTTCCTCGTCACGTTCTCCATCGTCACCCTGTCGTTGCCGGCCCTCGCGCAGGTGATCGACAAGACCCCGCGCGCCATCCCACCGAAGATGACCACTGTGCTCGCGGGTGGCTCGGCCACGGCAGCCCCGGCGGCCACTCCTGCTGCGGCGGGGAGCGCTCCGCCCGCGGCGGCGGGCCCCAAAGCGCCGACCGGCACTCCGCTCTCGAACGGCAAGGTCGCGGGTGACACGAACGGCCTCGCGGCGTTCGAACAAGGCGTCCAGTACGAGCCACGCAACCCGAACTACCTGGTGTCGTTCTCTCTCGAGGACGCCGATCTCTCGGAGCTCGTGAGGGTCATCGCGCAGCTCACGGGCAAGCGCTTCATCTTCGCCCCCAAGGTGAAGAGCGTGAAGGCGACGATCTACTCGCCGCAGAAGGTCACCGTGGCCGAGGCGTACCAAGCCTTCCTCTCCATCCTGGAGACGAACGGCCTCACGGTGGTGCCTCACGGGCGCTTCTACAAAATCATCGAGACGCAGAACGCGGCGGCGCAGGGCACGCCCGTCTACGGCTCGGCGCAAGGCGCCACCGCGGAAGATCGCTACATCACCCGGATCCATCGGCTCGCCCACGTGAGCGCCGACGACGCGGCCAACGTGCTCGGCAAGTTCAAGTCCCCGAACGCCGACATCACCGTACATGCGCCCGGGAACCTCCTCATCATCACGGACTCCGGCGCCAACATCCGGCGCATGATGCACATCCTCGAGGAGATCGACGTCGGCGGCGCCGGCGAGCAGGTCTTCATCGAGCCCATCCACTACGCCGCCGCGGGCGACATCGCGACCCGCGTCAACGAGCTCTTCGACGTGCGGTCCAGTGGCTCGAGCGCCCCGACGCCGCCTCCCGGGGGCGCGAAGGGGGCGCCTGCTGGGGCTTCTGCTGCATCGGGTGGTGGGGCCGATCGCATCGCGAAGATCGTCGCCGACGATCGCACGAACTCGCTCGTGATCGTCGCGACCGAGAAGGCCTACCTTCGCATCCTCGAGCTCGTGAAGCGCCTCGACGTTCCTCAGAGCGGCGAGGGGGAGATCCACGTCCTCCCGCTCCAGCACGCCGACGCCGTGGAGCTCTCGAAGACCCTCTCCGACATCATCTCCGGCGCGAAGGCCGCGGGCGGTGAGGCGCCGGGCGGTCGGCGCGGCGCACAGGGCGGCGGCGGTGCGGCCCCCACGGGTGTGTTCGAGGGTGGAATCAAGGTCTCGGCGGACAAGGCCACGAACTCGCTCGTCATCACCTCGTCGCTCCGCGACTACGCGTCGCTGCGCGCCGTCATCGACAGGCTCGACCAGCCGCGCCGTCAGGTGTTCATCGAGGCGGTCATCATGGACCTCCAGCTGAAGCGCTCCGACTCGCTCGGCGTGAGCTTCCACGGCGGCAGCGATTTTTCGACCGGCGCGGGCGACGGGCTCGTGTACGGCGGCAACAAAATCATCAACACGATCTCGCCGCTCCCCACCGATCCCGACGCGCTCCAAGGGTTCGCCCTCGGCGTGCGCGGCCCGGGCATCTCCGGCACGTCGAGCTTCCTCGGTACGGGCATCTCGATCCCGGCGTTCGGCTCGTTCATCCAGGCGCTCGCGCGCACCGGCGACTCCGATCTCCTCTCGACGCCCCACATCCTCGCCCTCGACAACGAGAAGGCGGAGATCTCGGTCGGCGACAACATCCCGCTCCAGACGAACGCCGTCTCCGCTTTCCCGGGGCTCGGGGCCGCGGGCGGGGCCGGCGCGGCGGGAGCGCTCGGGGCGCTCGGTGGGCTCGGTGGGCTCGGTTCGTTCGGTGCGCCTCGCCAAGACGTCGGCACGAAGATCACCATCACGCCGCACCTGAACGAGTCGAACGACGTTCGCCTCGACGTCGTCGAGGACATCAGCGAGCAGGGCGCTCCGCTCGGCGGAACGCTCGGCGCCATCCCGATCTCCAAGCGCACGGCGAACACGAAGCTCGTGGTGCGCGATCAGCAGACCGTGGTCATCGGCGGTCTCCTCCGCAGCGTCGTGTCACGCGCCGAGGAGAAGATCCCGGTGCTCGGAGACATCCCGGTGCTCGGCGCGCTCTTCCGCAAGCGCCAGAACACCATGGAGAAGCGCAACCTGGTGCTCATCTTGACGCCCTACATCATCCGCAGCCAAGACGATCTCCGCGGTGTGTTCGAGCGTAAGATGCAGGAACGACAGGAGTTTTTGGACAGGTACTTCGTCTTCAGCGACAACGAGTACTCGGCCCCCCGGGACTACGGGCGCCTCAACGGGCTCGTCGAGGACATTCGCCAGTCGTACTTCGCGGTCGAGGAGCGCAAGCGCCTCGACGAGATCACGCGACCGAAGGAGCTGAAGAGCCACGAGCCGCAGCGCCCCATCGAGATGCCGACGGGCCCGGTGCGAAGCGGAGGCGGTGCCTCGTCGTCGGCCCCCTCGGGAGCGGCTCCGGCCCAGCCCGCCGCTGCGCCCGCGCAGCCCGCGCCTGCGGCCCCCACGTTCGCGCCGCCTCGGGTCCGCAACTTCGACAAGGTCGAGCGCTGACATGCACGAGCAGCGGTTCCTCGGAGAGATCCTCACGCGGCGCGCGAACATCGCGCCCGAGAAGCTCGAGCCGCTCTACGCGCTCCAGCGCGAGAAGGGCCTCGACCTCGTCGACTTGCTCGTGAAGCAGAACGTGGTCGACGAGGGCACGATCGCCGCCGCGCTCGCCGCCGAGGCGGAGCTCCCGTACGTGCCCAAGGTCGATCCGGAGCGGGTGGGCACGGCGCTCGCCATGAAGCTGCCGATCGGATTCGCGAAGACCCACAAAATCCTCGTCGTGAACGAGGACGAGCACGCCGTGTACGCGCTGTGCGCCGACCCGTTCGACACGACCGCCTTCGACGCGGTCCGGGTCGTCTTCGGAAAGCCCGTCGAGCTCTCCGTCGCGCAGGGCGAGAAGATCGTGGACGCCATCAACCGCGTGTACGAGCGCGAGGCGGGCGGCGGCGAGCTCGAGGGCGACCAACAGCACAACGACGGCGACGACGAGGTCGGTGGCGACATCCTCGACTCGGACGACGAAGCTCCGGTCATCCGCTGGGTAAACTCCCTCTTTTTGCAGGCGATGAAGGAGCGCGCGAGCGACATCCACATCGAGCCCGAGGAGAAAGAGGTCCTCGTCCGCTACCGCATCGACGGCGAGCTCTACGTCGCTCGCCGCGCGCCGCGCGCCTTCATGAACAGCATCGTGTCGCGCGTGAAGATCGAGAGCGCGCTCAACATCGCCGAGAAGCGCCTCCCTCAGGACGGCCGCATCTCGAAGAAGATCGCGGGAAAGTCGTTCGACATCCGCGTGTCGACCATCCCGACGAGCCGCGGGTACGAGCGCATCGTCATGCGCCTCTTGAACAAATCCTCGGTCCTCCTCGACCTGCCGGACCTCGGGTTCTCTCCGCGCGACTACGCGCTCATGGACGGGCTCATCCACCGCCCGGACGGGATCATCTTGGTCACGGGCCCCACGGGCTCGGGCAAGACGACCACGCTCTACGCGTGCCTCAATCGAATCAACCAGCCGAACATCAACATCCTCACCGCCGAGGATCCGGTCGAGTACGAGCTCTCGGGTATCCACCAGGTGCACGTGCAGGCGAAGATCGGCCTCACGTTCGCGAGCGCCCTCCGCGCGTTCCTTCGCCAAGATCCAGACGTCGTCATGGTCGGCGAGATCCGTGACAAGGAGACCGTCGAGATCGCCGTCAACGCCTCGCTCACCGGTCACCTCGTGCTGTCGACGATCCACACGAACGACGCCGCCGGCGCCATCACGCGTATGGTCGACATGGGGGTCGAGCCGTTCCTCCTTCGCTCGAGCATCATCGGGATCCTCGCCCAGCGCCTCGTGCGCGTGCTGTGCCCCGCGTGCAAGGAGCCGTACGTGGCGTCGGCCTCGGATCTCGCCGAGCTCGGCCTCACGCGGGAGCGCGTCGAGGCTCGCCTCCGCCGCAAAGAACGTGAAAATAGCCGGTACTTTCCGAAGGTTACCGAGGTCGACGTGCTCGACGTCGTCCCCGTGGGGGACGTGACGTTCTATCGGCCGAGGGGCTGCGACAAATGCGCGCAGACCGGGTTCTCGGGTCGCCGCGGCATCTACGAGCTCTTGCTCATGGACGACGCCGTGGGGCCGCTCGTGCTGAAGAACGCCGACGCGCAGACGATCAAGCGCGCGGCGATGGACCTCGGCATGGATAGCCTCCGCGACGACGGCGCGCGCAAGGTGCTCCGCGGTCTCACGAGCCTCGAAGAGGTGCTGCTCGCCACCCAAGAAGACACGGTCGCGGCCGAGGTCGCGCCGGTCTCCATTCGAAACGTGAGGGTGTAGCGCCATGGCCGTCTTCGAGTACCGAGGCTTGCTCGTCGCGTCCGGGAAGACGGTCCACGACGTCCGCGACGCCGACAACCCGAAGGCGCTCCGCGCGATGCTCAAGCGCGAGGGCATCCTCCTCACCGAGGCGAACGAGGTGAACCGCGCCAAGAACGCGTCCTCGGGCGGGGGAGGGCTCTTCGCGTTCTTCCGGCGTGTCTCGGTGACCGACGTGGCCATGATGACCCGTCAGCTCGCGACGCTCGTCGGCGCGGGCATCCCGCTCGTCGAGGCCGTGACGGCCCTCACCGAGCAGGTCGAAAAAGAGGAGATGAAGCGGGTGCTTGCGCTCGTCCGCGATCGGCTGAACGAGGGCAGCTCGCTCGCCAAGGCGCTCGAGGCCCACCCGAAGGTGTTCCCTCCGCTCTACGTGAACATGGTCGCGGCCGGCGAGGCCTCGGGCACGCTCGAGGTCGTGCTCGACCGCCTCTCGGACTTCATGGAGAACCAGGCGCGCCTCAAGGGGAAGGTGTCGGCCGCGCTGGCCTACCCGATCCTCATGCTCATCATCGGCACGGTGCTCATCACCGTCATGATGATCGTCGTCGTCCCCAAGGTGACGAGCATCTTCGCGAGCCTCGATCGTGCGCTGCCTTGGTACACGGCGGTGCTCATCTTCATCTCGAACGCCGTGTCGTCGAACGTGACGCTCGGGACCGTGCTCTCGCTCGTCGGTACGACGTTCGTCCGCCGCGCGATCGCCCCGGGACCGAGCCGCAATGGCTTCGTCGTGGCTGCCCTCGTCGCCTTCGGCGTCCTCTTCCTCTCGGCCTTCGCGGTCGAGTCGGTGAGCCTGCTCGGGCTCGGCGTCTTCTTCGGCCTCGTGCTCGGCGTGGCGCTCGGGCAATTCTTGACGTTCGTTGCGACTCCTCAAGGCCAGCTCTGGAAGGATGGCGTCGCCCTGCGCGCGCCCATCTTCGGGGTGGTCGTACGCATGCTCGCCGTCTCTCGATTCTCGAAGACTCTCGCGACGTTGCTGAAGAGCGGGGTCCCCCTCCTGAAGGCGATGGACATCGTCAAGAACGTGCTCGACAACGCGAAGCTCTCGAAGGTGGTCGAAGAGGCGATCGGCAGCATCCGCGAGGGCGAGTCGATCGCGGGCCCGCTCCGGAAGAGCGGCCAGTTCCCGCCCATCGTGACTCACATGATCGCCGTCGGCGAGAAGAGCGGGCAGCTCGAGCAGATGCTCGAGAACGTGTCGAAGGCGTACGACTCTCAAGTGGAGACGCGCATCCAGGCGATGACGTCCCTGCTCGAGCCGCTCATCATCGTGTTCATGGGTGGCGGCGTCGGCTTCATCGCCTTCTCCATCCTCATGCCGCTCATCCAAATGAACGACTTCGTCCAATAGGTGCACCCCGATGGTCCGCAGGCGTCGACAACCCCCGCGTGTCTTCTTCCCTTGGGAGAGGCGCGGCGGTGTGCTCGGAGCTCTCGGGAGATCGCGCCTTCGGCTCGCGGTGGGCGTCGTGGTGTTCGTCGCGCTCGCCTTGGGCCTCCGCTCGCGCGAAGAGCACGCAGCGAGCGTTCGCGCGACCCGGGCGTCGATCACGAACGCCACGCGACAGGTGTCGAGCTACCGCGCCGACCACGGCGGGAAGTGCCCGGATTTGCTGGCCGATTTGGTGCGCCAGGGGTACGCGAGGGAGGTCCCGGTCGACGCGTGGGGGCGGCCTCTCCGCCTCGCGTGCCCGGGGCGACGCGATCCTAGGGGCTTCGACGTGTCGAGCGACGGCCCCGACGGAGTTCCTGGTGGGCTCGATCGCGTGGAGTGAGGAAGGAACGAGCCGCGACGCGGTTCTCAACGAAGTGGATAGGCAAGGAGAAGAGATGATGGGTACTCGAGGCAATCGGTTCGGTGGTGGTCGTCCTCTGGGGCTCGCGGGGCTGCGCAGGCTCGCGAAGAGCCGTGGCGTCACGCTCATCGAGATCCTGATCGTGCTCGCGATCGTCGGTCTCATCGCCGGTGGTATCGCCGTCTTCGCCATCCCGAAGTTCAAGGACGCGCAGATCCAGACGACCAAACAGAGCGCGCAGCAGCTCCACACGATCGCCGAGGGTTGGCACGCGACCCACACGCAGGAGTGCCCGACCGCCGAGCTTCTCAAGAAGGAGAAGGAGATCGCCACCACGTCGAACATCAACGACGCGTGGGGCAAGCCCTTCAAGATCGAGTGCCTCGACGACGGCGACATCGTCGTGACGAGCTTCGGACCCGACGGAAAAGAGAACACGGCCGACGACATTCGTGTCCCCGAGGCTGCGAAGAACTGATCATGAGCTGCCGCCGCGCGCACGACCCGGTCCGGAAGGGAGCCCCCTGGGGGCGCTCTCCGGCCCTTCGCGCGCGCCGCGTCGTTCGTGGCATGACGCTCATCGAGATCCTCATCGTGATGGCGATCATCGCCGTCGTCCTGGGTGGGGTGCTCGCGGGCTCGGGGCAGCTCGCCTCGTCGCGGATGCGTCACACCGGCACGACGCTCGCGGGCGCCATTCGTGTAGGATACACGCACGCGACGGCCTCCGCGAAGAGCGTTCGCCTCGTGATGGATCTCGACGAGCAGACCATCTGGCTCGAAGAGGCCGACAAGCCGATGCTCGTCCAGTCGAAGGACACGTCCCCCGCGGGCGGGGCCGAGGCGGCGACGGTGGTCGAGCAGCAGGCGGCCGCCGACACGGAGCGTATCGTCAAAGGGCCGGTCGTCCCGAAGCCGGCGTTCAAGGCCATCGAGCCGCTCGGCGTCGCGACCTCCGCCAAGAAGAAGGGGCCGAAGCCGCTCGACCGAGGCATCGCGTTCCGTATGGTGCAGACCTCCCACGACGCGGAGCCACGCACACAAGGGCGGGCGTACCTCTACTTCTGGCCGGGGGGGCAGACCGAGCGCGCCGTGATCCAGCTCTTCCCGTGCGGTGTGAAGGCCCCCGAGGATCGGGCACGCTGCGTGCGCGACGGCGCCGATACGATCACGGTCGAGGTGTCTCCGCTCACGGGCAAGGTCACCGTGAAGGACGGCGCCGTCGATCTCCCGAAGGCTCCGGGCTCCGACGAGGAGGCCTCCGAGCGCCAAGACACCGGGAGCTCCCCATGAGGCGTAACCTCTCGAATCGAAGGGGGTTTTCGCTCCTCGAAGTCATGGTGGCGGTGGCCATCTTGGGGCTCCTCCTCAGCGTCATCCTCTCGGCGCAGGGCGGGCTCGCGGCGAGCAACCGGAGCGCGGCGAACATGGGAATGGCCGCCGATCTCGGGCGCTGCAAGATGACCGAGATCGAGGAGAAGCTCCTCCGGGACGGCTACCCCGAGATCGACGCCATCGACACCGACGTATCGTGCTGCGTGGACGCCGATCGCGAGGGGTACTCGTGCACGACACGCGTCGAGAAGGTGGAGCTCCCGCAGCCTCCGCAGAATACGCTCGACGACGGCGGCGGCCTCCTCTCGAGCGCGGGGGGAGGGGACGGTGGCGCGCTCTCTCTCCTCCAGAACCCCGCGGGCACGGGCGAGCTCAACCTCGATGGCGGTGTCCAGATGCTGCAGCAGCAGCTCGGGCCCGGCGCCGCGCAGGGCATGCTGAGCACCGTCATGGCGATGGTGTACCCGAGCCTGAAGCTCTCCATGGAGGCGTCGATCCGGCGCGTCACGGTGAGCGTGAAGTGGAAGGAGGGGCCCCGAGAGAAGACCCTCGAGCTCACGCAGTTCGTCACGAACCCTCAGCGCGGTGGCCTCGGGTTCGGGGTAGACGCCGGGGCCGTGCCGCCGACGGGCGCGGGCGGCACGACCACCGCCCCCGGGCTGAAGGGCGACTCGACGAAGGCGGGGTTCCCATGAAGGCTCGTCACGCGGCGCGCGGCATGACGCTGCTCGAGATCCTCGTCTCGCTCGGGATCCTCGGCATGATCTCGATCCTCATCTACGGGGCCTTCGATTCGATGGCCCGCGGGAAGCGTGGCGAGTCCATGAGAGTCGACCGTGCCCGCCAAGGCCGGGAGGCCGTCGACAGGATCGCTCGTGAGGTCCAGAGCGCGTACCTCTCCCTTCATCAGCCCCAGAACCTGTCGCTCGTTACCCGGACGACGGCGTTCGTGGGCCAGTCCAGCCGAGACTTCGATCGCCTCGATTTTGCGGCCTTCGCGCATCGTCGGATCGACAAGGACGCGAAGGAGTCCGATCAGTGCGAGGTCGGGTTCTTCGTCGTGAAGGACCCGAACGTCCCGGACAAGCTCGATCTCGTACGACGCGAGCAGTCGCCCATCGACATGGACCCGCTTCGCGGCGGCGTCGTGAACCTTCTCGCCGAGAACGTCGAGTCCTTCGACATTCGCTACCTCGATCCGATGACCGGGCAGTGGGTCGAGACGTGGGACACGACCCAGCTCTCCGGGCAACCGGGCCGGCTCCCGCTCGCGGTGCGCATCGAGCTCAAGATGAAGGAGGTCAAGAACGACCCGCCCTACGTCTACACCACCAAGGTGATGATCCCGACCCGCTCACCTCTCACCTTCGGGATGCCGCAATGAGCGCCCGCGCCGACACCTCGCAGCGCGTTCGCGCCGCTCTCCGCAAGAAGCGCGCGCGCGCCCGCGCAGCCGATCGGGGGATCGCGCTCGTCATGGTGCTGGGCGCCATCGCGGTGCTCACCGTCATGCTCGCCGAGTTCCAAGACGAGACGAGCGCCGAGGCCGCCAGCGCCACCGCCGAGCGCGACGCGGTCCAAGCCGAGTACGTGGCACGGAGCGCAGTCAACCTGTCGCGCCTCCTCATCGCGACCGAGCCGACCATCCGCGGCGCGGTCGCGCCTCTCTTCATGCTGATGAAGAAGACCCCACCTCAGCTCCCGGTGTGGGAGTTCTCGGATCGGCTCCTCGGGGCCTTCAACGACGACACGGGCAGCGAGGATTTCAGCGCCACGATCGGGGTCGACACGAAGACCGGCAAGAACCTCGGGATCAAGGACGGGCGCTTCGAGCTGTCGATCGTCGACGAGGACGCGAAGATCAACACGAACCTCGGCGCGGCGAACGAGATCGCGCACATTCGCCTGGCCCAGGAGCTCATGGGGCTCATGGCCCCGCCCCAGTACAACACCCTCTTCGAGCAGAAAGACGGGACCGGCACCTTCCACGACCGGCTCTCGATCTGCGCGGCCATCATCGACTGGGGCGATCAAGACGAGCAGCTCTTCAACTGCGACATGTCGAAGCTCACGGGCGCCTCGAGCTCGGGCGTCGAGGACGCGTACTACCAGCTCCTCTCGCGGCCCTACCGCCGCAAGAACGCGCCGTACGACTCGCTCGACGAGCTGCACATGGTCCGCGGCGTCGGCGAGGACTACTGGGCGACCTTCGTCGACCCCGATCCGACCAACCCGAAGAAGCGCCCGGTGACGGTGTGGGGCACGGGCCGCGTCAACGTGAACACCGCGAACGCGCAGACCTTGCTCGGCGTCGTGTGCGCCGGCGCTCCCCAAGCCGACATCTGCCTCGACACGACGCAAGCGCAGACGTTCCTCATGGGGGTCACGATGGCGCGAGGCCTCACGATGGGCGCGCCGCTCTTCGGTTCGCCCCAAGATTTCGTCCAGACGATGACCGGCAAGGGCCAGCTCGGGCCCGTGCTCGCGGGGTTCGGCATGAAGCCCGTCGCGTTCAAGAGCGAGAGCGAGTTCCAGAAGTCGATCGCGACCGAGAGCAAGGTCTTCTCGATCTATGCGGTCGGCGTGAAGAAGAGCGGGCAGAAGCGCGAGACCCGCGTGGCGATCCACGCCGTGGTCGACTTTCAGAAGACCCCCTCGCTCTCGCAGGCGGGGTTGGGCGGGCTCCCTGGAGCCGTGCCGAGCGCGGTCTCTCCTACGGGGGCGACCCTGCCTCCCACCGCGCAGACGGGCACCTTGGGCGCCCAGGCCGTCGCCGCGCAGCACGCAGCCTATCCGCAAATGCCCGTAACTGCTGGGCAAGTTGTGTACTATCGAATCGACTGAGCCGGAGCCAAGATGAGCGTCTACGTAGGCATCGACATCGAAGCGAGCACCGTGAAGGTGGCGGCGATCCGCGCGTCGTACCGCAAGACCACCCTCGTGGGCTTCGGTGCTCGGGAGGTCCCCGAGGGGGCGACCGACGCGCAGCGCGCCGAGCTCGTGAAAGAGGCCGTTCGTGCCGTGCTCGGCGAGAAGGGCGGTCTCGGGGACGCGCTCGCCATCGCCGCCGAGGGGGCGAAGTCCGCGGTCGTCACCGTCGATCTCCCCGCGAACGCGCAGAAGGCGATCGGCGACGTGCTCCCGTTCGAGCTCGAGCCGGTGATCCCTTTCGACATGAGCGAGGCGGTGTTCGACTACCGCATGCTCGCGGCGCCGGTGAGCGGCGAGAAGGGCGTGACGTTCCCCGTGCTCGCCGCCGTGGCCCGCACCGCCGACGTCCGCGCTCGCATCGACTTCGTGAAGGCGGCGCTCGGGAGCGAGCCCGAGCGGGTGGGGGTCGGCGCTTTCCCGCTCGCGAACCTCGTCTCGGTGACCCCCACGCTCGCCGGAGAGGCGCCCATCCTGCTCCTCGATCTCGGCCCGCGCTCGACCGACCTCGTCGTTCTCGAGAAGGGCGAGCCCGTGTTCGCGCGGACCCTCTCGTACGGCACGCAGGGCCTCCCGCAGACGGCGCCCAAGATGGCGCGGGAGGTTCGAGCGTCGCTCTTGGCTCACCGGGCCGCCGGCGGCAAGGCACCGACACGAACGTTCCTCTCGGGCGCTCCCGTGGGTGGTGCGGATGTCTTCTTCTCGGGCGAGCTCGGCCTCCCGATCGAGCGGCTCCCCGCGTCGACCCTCGAGCCGGAGGTCCCGAACCACCCGGAGGCCGCGGACCCGGCGAAGTACGCGAAGGCGCTCGGCCTCGCCATCGGCCTCGGACCGAAGCCGATGGGCCTGAACCTCCGCAAGGGGCCGCTCGCGTACGAGCGCGGCTTCGCGTGGGTGAAGGAGAAGGTGCCGCTCCTCGCGGGCCTCGGGGCGGCGATCTTCGTGACGTCGATCCTCTCCGTGAGCGCCGACCTCTACTCGATTTCTCGTGAACGAAAGGCGCTCGAGGGCGCGCTCGGGGTGGTCACCAAGGACGTCTTGGGCGAGAGCACCGAGAGCGCCGAGCGCGCCCAGGAGCTGCTCGGAAAGCTGACGACCGTGGCCGACGAGGATCCGATGCCCCACGCCGACGCCTTCGACGTGATGCTGAAGCTCGCGGAGAACATCCCACAGAGCATGGTCCACGACATCGAGGAGCTCGACGTTCAGAAGGGGCACGTGATCGTGCACGGCGTGGTGGGCTCGATCCCCGACGCCCAGGGCATCATGACCGCGCTCAAGAACGAGCATTGTTTCTCGGACGTGAAGATTTCGCGCACGAACCAGGTCGTCGGTGGCGAGCGCCAAAAGTACGTCATGGAGT
The DNA here is from genome assembly GCA_016712525.1 of Myxococcales bacterium. Taxonomy (NCBI): domain Bacteria; kingdom Pseudomonadati; phylum Myxococcota; class Myxococcia; order Myxococcales; species Myxococcales bacterium. The sequence goes on along the minus strand of JADJQX010000007.1, from coordinate 1,593,098 downwards.
TCGACCTGAAGTGCCCCGAGGACCAGAAGTCCGTAGCCGGGAAGAAGCCGTCGGGGGCGTCGTCGGCGTCCCCCGCGGGCAGCGCGAGCGCCGGAGGTGGCAAATGAACTTCTTCGAAGGGACCCGCCTCAGCCCGCGGGATCAGCGCTCGGCGACGATCGGTCTCGTGGTGCTGGGCGTGCTCTTGGTCTTGGGGTTGCCCATCGGGCTCTCCGTGCTCGCGGGCGGAAAGAAGGCCGAGGTCGAGGCGCTGCGGACGGCCCTCTCCGACGTGCAGGGCGCCCGCGCGAAGGTGCGCGATCGCAAGTCCCGCGAGGACGCGGTGGCGTCCCGGTATGCCAAACGCGCGCCCGCGCTGGCCGGCTTCTTGGAGCAGTCGGCGCGCTCGCAGAAGCTCGAGGTGAGCGACTCGGTCGATCGCGCCGAGGTGCCTCACGGGAAGCGCTACTCCGAACGCAACACCGTGATTCACTTCAAGAAAGCGGGCATGCGCCCGATCGTGAAATTCATCGAGGGGCTCGAGCAGGGCGGGCAGGCCGTGACGGTCTCGCGCCTGAACGTGCGCAAGCGCAGCGGTGAGCCCGACTCGTACGACGTGGAGCTCGGCGTCTCGGCGTTCGACAGGAACGAGGCCCCCAAGGCGGCGGCGCCGGACAAGAAGGACGGCAAGTGAAAGAGCGGCTCAAGACGATCGGGAAGAAGGTCGGGTACTTCGCCTTCTTCTTCTTCGCGTTCCTCGTGTCGGTGACGTGGACGTTCCCCTACGACAAGCTGAAGGAGCGGCTCGTCTCGTCGTTCAACGCGCAGCAGCGGGCCTCGAGCTCTCAGCAAGAGCTGCACGTGGACGAGCTCGACTCGTCGTTCCTCACCGGCGTCAAGGCGACCGGCGTGCGGCTCGCGATGCCGCCCCTCGAACCCGGCAAGCCGCCTGTCGAGCTCAAGCTCGACGAGGTGCGCGCGCGGGTCTCGGTCCTCTCGCTGCTCGTGGGCAACAAGGACGTCACGTTCAAGATCAAGGGCTTCGACGGCACGATCGAGGGGGAGTTCGTCGAGAAGTCCAAGGAGCGCCTCATCAAGGTGGAGCTCGACGGGGTCGACGTCGGCAAGATCGAGATGCTCTCTCAGGCGCTCGGCGTCCCGATGGAAGGGCGCCTCTTCGGTCAGGTCGACCTCCGGCTCCCCGAAGGCAAGGCCTCGAAGGGCTCCGGTACCGTCAACCTCGAGATCCGCGACCTCGCGGTGGGCGACGGAAAGGCGAAAATCAAAGGGCTGCTCGAGCTCCCGAAGCTCACCGTCGGCGCGCTCAAGTTCGACGCCGAGGCCAAAGAAGGCATCCTCAAGGTGAGCAAGCTCGCTGCTGGCGGCAAGGACGTGGAGCTGTCCGGAGAGGGGCGGATCCAGATGCGCGAGCTCGCGAACGATTCGAACCTGGACATGTCCGTCAAGTTCAAGGTGAACGACGGGTACCGCGGGAAGAACGACAAGACCAAGAGCCTCTTCGGCGCGCCGGGCTCGTCGATCCCGCCCCTGTTCGAGCTCGATCCGACGGTGAAGCGGGCGAAGACGCCCGACGGTCTCTATGCGTTTCAAGTGCGGGGTCAGCTCGGAAAGCCTCAATTTTTGCCGGCGGCGGGCATCTCGAGCCCCGCGATGGCCGCCCCGAAAGGTCTCGGACAATGACGTCGCCTTCGCTCCGCCGTCTCGTGGGTGTCGTGCACCTCCCAGCGCTGCCGGGGAGCCCCTGCAGCGAGCTCGGCCTCGACGCGATCGTGGAGGGAGCCGTCCAGGGGGCCAAGGTGCTCGCCGAAGCGGGCTACGACCTCTGCATGATCGAGAACTACGGGGACGTGCCCTTTCACCGGGGCGCCGTCCCAGCCATCACCGTCGCGACCATGGCGATCGTCGCGCGCGAGGTCGCTCGTGCGACGTCGATCCCGCTCGGCGTCAACGTCCTCCGCAACGACGGCCTCTCGGCCCTCGCCATCGCGCACGCGGTGGGCGCGAAGGCCGTGCGCGTGAACGTGCTCTCGGGCGCGCGTGTGACCGACCAAGGCGTGGTCGAGGGCGATGCGGCGGTGCTCCTCCGTGAGCGCGCGTCGCTGGGGGCGAAACGTGTGGAGGTGTGGGCAGACGTGGACGTCAAACACTCGTCGCCGCTTGGTCCTCAAGCGCCGATCGAGCACGAGACGGCCGATCTCGTCGTTCGTGCGCTCGCCGACGCCGTGCTCGTCACCGGCGAAGGCACCGGCCACGCGGTCGACGGCGAGAAGCTCGCGCGCGTTCGCGCTGCGGTGGAGGCCTCGGGGCGGAAGGTTCCGGTGATCGTCGCGAGCGGGGCGACGATCGCCGCGCTCCCCGCGCTCGCCGCTCACGCTCACGGCGTGGTGGTGGGCAGCGCGCTCCGCGCGAACGGCAAGGCGGGTGGCCCCATCGATCCGCGTGCCGCCGCCGCCTTCGCCGATGCATTCCGTATGGCATTCGCTTCGGTGTGAGGGATAGCTAGGGAGGCGTTCGAGCGGCCTCGCGTGACCTCGGAAGGGCGCGCGTCGGTCGGTTCGGCGCTCGCGCGCGGTGACTCAGACGCGACCCGAAAACCGCAGGGCGGCCAGCGCGGCCGCCGCGGCGAGCACGAGGACGACGAGGACGAGCGCGATCTTCGCGCCGGCGCCCCGTTTCGGTGCCGGCGCGGTGGCCAACTGGCTCGGAGTCGATGGATCGGCGGCCGGGCTGGGCGCAAGCGCGCGGCTCGGGTCGGCGCCGACGAGGGGCGCCGAAGGGCCGAGCATCGGACCGACGGTGAGGGGACCTCCGAACGCTCCCCCGGACGGCGGTGGCGGAAGGGTGCCTGTCGGCCCGAAACCCGAGCTCAGCACGTCCGAGATCGATTGCGCGATGTTCGCGGCCGGGGGCCGGCTCGACAGCGCGGGCGGGGGAGGGGGCGCCGTGCTCGGGACCGCGAAATCCGGGACTCCGAACCCCTCGATCGCGGGCGGCGCCTTCGGTGCGTTCCCGCGGCCGAAATCGAGGTCGCGAGGATCGTCCGGGAGCTCGTCGACGGAGAAGCGGTAGTTGATCTGGGTCGCCTCGTCCGCCTCGTCGACGGAGAGCGCGACGTATCCACCGGAGGCCGTGGCGTGGAGCACGGGCGCGCGGCTCCCTGCGCGAGCGTCGAGCGTGACCATCGCGTCTCGCGCGGCGGCGTAGCGCGCCTGCGAACGCTCCCGCATGAAAGGCGCCGCGAACGCCGCGACGTCGGCCGGCGACGCGGGGACTCCGAGCGCGGCGATCGTCTCGACGAGGGCCCTCTCCAGGTCCTGCGCCGTGGCGAAGCGGAGATCGCGGTTCGGCTCGAGGGCACGGGCCACCACCGACCTCACCGGCTCGGGGACCGTCGCCGGCAGCTCGGCGGGCTTCTGCCCCTTGACGAGGCGTTGGAGCGCGGCGATTTCGCTCCCGCCGTCGTACGGGCCTTTCCCCGCGAAAATCTCGAACAGCATGGCGCCGAGAGCCCACACGTCGACGCGCCGGTCCACGGCCTTCCCGAGGGCTTGCTCGGGCGCCATGTACCGCACCTTGCCCTTGAGATTTCCGGCACGCGTCTCTTCCGCGAGGCGCTCCCGGGCCTTCGCGATGCCGAAGTCGATCAACGCCGCAGAGCCCACGTTTCGCACGAGCACGTTCTGGGGCGACACGTCCCTGTGGACGACGTTCAGCAGGGCTCCGTCCCGCCCGCGGAGCTCGTGGGCGGCGTGAAGCCCCGAGGCCGCGTCGGCGATGAGCCGCAGCGCGATGCCCACCGGAATGGGCGTCCCTGCTTTTTTCGCCGTCTCCGAGAGCCTCGCGATCGACTCGCCGTCGATGTACTCCATCACGAGGTACGGGGTGTGGTTCGCCTCGCCGGCGTCGAGGATGCGGGCGACGTTCGGGTGGGAAATGCCCGAGGCGATGTTCGCTTCGTCGACGAACATCTGTTGGAACTGCTCGTCCGAGGCGTACTGCGGGAGCAGCATCTTCACGACGACCAAGCGACCGTTCGCGAGCGTCGCGCGCGCGAGCCAGACCACGGCCATCCCACCTTGCGCGATCGGGCACAAAAGCTCGTAGCCATCGAGCTTCGTTCCCGCTTGGGGCGTCTGCGGTGACAGTCGGTCCACCAAAGCCAGTATCGCGCGCTTTTTTCGGGCCGTGCGACAAATCGGTGGGACCGAAGGCCCGCGGGGCCTCCCGAGGTCGGGGCCGAGGGCGTGGGGCGTCGAAATCGGCCAGTTCCGCGGAAAATTGGGGCGTTCGCGGAAATGGAACGGCGGAGGTCGAACGACCGTCTCCATTCTGGCGCGGGTGCATTACTCTCGGGGTGTGTCGGACGAATCGCCGAAGCCCATCGTCGCGTTGCGGGTCGTGCGCCCCTACGACAGCGAGGACCAGTTCCTTCGGGAAGAGGCCTTCGCCCTTACGCGGACGTCGCTCGTCCTCGTCGGCGCGAACCCTCGCCCCGAAGGCGTGATCTTGCGGTTCGAGCTCGTGCTCCGGAGCGGCGCCATTCTCCTGCGCGGCGAGGGACGTGTGCTCGGGCACGGCCCCACCGAGCTCGGTGAGCCAGGGCTCACCTTGAAGTTCACGCGCCTCGACCCGCGCTCGAAGGCGCTGGTCGATCGCGCCGCGGCAGCCAAGGTCGCCGAGGCTCCCGCGCCCAGCGAGACACCTCCGATCGTGCGGTCGGCTCCGGCGGCGCTCCCGGAGGAGGTCCCCGCGTACGCGCGCGCTACCGTGCCGAACTTGAAGGCGGTGCGCATTCCCGTGAAGGAGCCGGTCGACGAGGGGCCCGAGGTGCTTCGCGCCGAGGTCGTCGGTCCGGAGCCCAGCGAGCCGGAGATCGAGGTCGGTCCCCCGAGCGTCGCCCCGGTGGACCGAACCAGTGTGCCGGTCCCGCCCCCACCCCCTACCTCGTCGGCGATCGTGGCCTCGGAGCGTGATGCGGCCCTCGAGCGGCTCCGCGCCCGCCTTCGTGGGCGTGCGTGAGCGGACGACGGCGCTCGTCCTCTACCCGTGGTCGCGATCGCGGAACCGGTAGACCTGCGCGGGCTTCGACGCCGTCAGGCGCTTGCCCCGCGCCTGCTCTAGAATGCCGTCGTCGATCATGCGCAAGAATCGCTTTCGGAAGTTTCCCGGGTCGATCGCGGCGCCGCGAATGACCTCATGGACGGCGCGGAGCTGTTGGATGGTGAACGTCTCCGGGACCAGCTCGAACGCGAGGTGAGAGCGATCGAGGTCGGCCCGGATACGGTCGATGGCGCACGAGACGATGCCGTCGTGGTCGAACGCGAGTCCGTGCGCCGAGCCAGGAACGACGGACTGCCACCGAACCTTGTGAACGTCGCCGCCGGGCCGCACGAGGGGCGCGAGCGTCGGGCGGACGAGCGCGAAGTAGGCCACGCTGACGACCCGCATGCGGGGATCCCGACCCGGCGCCCCGAACGTGCGGAGCTGCTCGAGGAAGACCGAGCCCTCGGGTAGGCCCGTCTCTTCGTGGAGCTCGCGCGCCGCGGCCTCGTCCAGCCCCTCTCCCTGGTCGGTGCGGGAGGGCCCGACTCTCAGGAAGCCTCCGGGCAGGGCCCACTTGCCCTTGAAGGGGTGCTCGTTGCGGAGCACCGTGAGGAGGCGAAGATCGCAGTCCTCGATGGTGAGAATGACGAGGTCGACGGCCACGGACGGGCGAGGGAAGTCCGCGGGCCGGTAGTCGTCGAGGAACGCCGCTTCGTCGTCTGGCAGTTTGGTTCTGCGGTCCGCCATGCGCGCCTCACCCTAGTTCAGCGCGGGCCGTTCGCGAGCCCTTTCGACGGAGCGCCGAGCCCTGCCGCGGCTCACGGGCCGAAGAATCCACCCCGTCCGCCGCCCGGGGAGGCCATGGAGGCGGCGAGCGTGGCCTGGCTCACCATGCGGAAGAGCGCGCGCAACGACGTCGGGGTGGCGTGCTCGCAGACGGCGACGGACGAGGCCGGAAATCCCATTTGTTTCGCTACGTTACGGAAGTCCACGTCGGTCCCTACCCCGACGAACGCGGCTTGCCACGCCTCCGTGGCGAGAGCCTTGCGGAGCAGATCGCGGCAGTCCGAGGCGGTTCGGCGCGAGCCCGCGTCCTCGCCGTCCGTCACGACGATGACGATGCTCTCCGTCGGAGCTCCGGCCGCGCGGAGGCGGTCGGCGTAGGCGACGTTGGCGGTGAGCGCGTCGCAGAAGGTGTCGTAGAGGCGTGTGCAGCCGACGGGGGTGTAGGTCGATCGATCGAGGCGCGTGGCGTCGTCGACCGGGACGTAGGCGTGGACGACGCGGGCCTCGTCGTTGAAGGTCCAGAGCGCGACCAACATCCCTTCTTTCTCGCGGGCGTTCGAGAAGGCCGCGAGCAGCTCGCCGTATCCGTGCACGACGGCGTCCGTGAGACCGCGGGACGCGATGCTGCTCGAGGCGTCGACGAGGATCGTGACGAGGGTGACCTCCGACGCCGTGAGGTCTTCGGCGTCGACCCCCGCGGCGCCGGCGATCACGATCTCGTCCAAGTGTCCGCCGATGACGGAGGTGGAGAACGCGGTGAAAGACGATGAGCTCATGGGCACTCCCTTCGGTTCAAATGACGATGGCATCCTTGGTGGTCACGATGTGCATCCCGGCGCGCTCGAGCTCGGCGAACGCCCGCTCGGCGACCCGGGGGAAATCGAGCTCCGGAGGGAGCGGCGACATGGAGGGCGCCGGCACGGGGCTCATCGCGTCCTCGAGCACGTAGATCTTGTCGACGAGCTCCGGGTCGGTCCGCTCGAGGTGGGCCTGCATGTCGCGGAGGGTCGAGAGGACGCAGTGGCTCTTCGCCTGACCGAAGACGTACACGCGGTCGTATTCCATGAGCATCTTGAAGAAGGCCGCGTTGAACGTGCCGACCGGGCGCCCGCCGAGCTCGAGCACCTCGGGGGACAGCACCGAGTAGTTCTCCGTGAGAGCGTGCGTGCCCTTCGTCTCGAAGTGGGTCTGCTGCTGCCTCGCGACGGCGTGGAAGATCGCCGCCTCCATGAGCGCCGGGACGAGCGCGTGCGAGAGGCCTCCGAGGAGGGTGTGGTAGGGCCAAATCGTGAGCACGTACTTGCCCTGCGCGGCGAGCCGCTTCGTGTACTCGAGCGACTCGGCGGGGTGGGCGACGGGGCGCAGGGCCCCGGAGCGTACGTCGTCGTAGGTGACGACCGAGAACGGCTCGGGGTGCGTGCCGTCCTCTCGGAGCCACCACGAGGGGTGGAAGATCTGGAAGATCCGATGGGTGTCGAGCGAGAAGTGGAGGCCGGTGATGCGGTCCATGTTCCCGTACAAAAAGGCGAGGATCCTGCGTGTGTCCTCGACGGCTCCGGGGACGAAGAGGCTCGCGCCGGGGGTGCAGAACCCGACCTGGCAGTCGATGCCGAAGGCCGCGATGCGCTTCGTGTCTTTGGACGACGGGGTGATGCGATGGGTGCGTGCGAAGCTCGTGGCTTCGTTCGCGACGAGCGCGGCGCGCTCCATGTAGAGCTCGGGGACGGACTTCGGGTCGTAGAACGAGGGCAGGGGAAGCATCGATGGCTCCTTTGTGGGTCAGGGTGTGAGAACGAGACGAACGATACGCTCGCCCGAGGCCACGAGGACGTCTCCCGTGGAGGTCGCGTGGAGCTCGGCCAAGGCGGGGAGGTGCGGGGCGGCTTCGGGGATGTCCCGGAGGTGCGAGAAGGCCCCGCGGGACGCCCCGTAGAGTACGAGGCCGCCGTCGGCCGGCACGAGGAGGCGACCTGCAGAGAGCGCCCCTTGCTCGGCTCTGGCGAGGGGCGAGGGCGCGTCCATGGGGACGGTCGTGGTGGCGCAGAGGTGCCCGAGGTCGTCGACGAGGTCCAAGTGCATGACGTCGCGCGTCCCGTCGTCGGTGAGCTCCCCGAGCAGCGCGTGACGGTCGTCGAACAGCGCGAAGGTGCGGCGGGTCTTGCCCGTACGGGCGGCGAGGCGCACTTGGCGGAGCGGACCCCGCGCCGCGCTCGCGACGAACGCGAAGCGGGTCGAGCCGACGCGGTAGGTCGCGAGCACGAGGCCTCGCCCCGCGAAGAGGGTCGTGAGCCCATCGAGCACGGCGCCGGCGCGTGTCCCCGCACGGAGGCGCTCGACGATGCCCTCCCGGACACGCAGGATCTCGCCGTTCGTGCTCGCGAGCGCCGCGCGGCCTCGCTTCGGTGTCGCGATCTCGTGGGCCTTGCCGGTCCCGTGGTCGAAGGAGATGGCGCGGTCGTCCGACACGACGAGCGTCGTGTGCGGCTCGAGGTCGAATCGCAGGCCCGCGTCCTCCGGGAAGTATGGCGCAAGATCGACCGTGGCCCCCGACTCGCGCGACAATCGCCGACCGTCGAGGGTCGCGAAGAGCGCCGCTCTACCCTCGGCGCGCACCGCGACGAACGGTGACGCGCGCTCGGCGATCGTCTCGGCGCGGAGACCCGACGAGGGCGCCCTCGCGGGCACGAGCCGAATCGGGGCGATCCCACAGGTCGGACACGCCTTGTGCGCGTGCTCGATGCCGCAGGTCGGGCAGCGACGGAAGCGCCTCCCGAGCGCGAGCCGCGCGGGGAGGGGCGAGACCACCCCGCGCGCGAAGGTCTCTTCGAAGTAGGCGCGGAGCTCGTCGTCGAGGACCGACGGGCGAGAGGCGACCTTCGGGAGCACGACGTCATCCGAGAAGACGGACACACGCGCGGCGGCGCGGGCGCGGAGGGTCGTGTACGTCGGATGGACCCCTCCGTAGGGGTGGACGTGGAGCAAGCTCTCGAAGAGGAGCACCGCGAGCGCAAAGTGATCGGTCTCTTCCGTGAAACATCCCCCTTTGGCGAGGTCCCGCCCATAGAGCGCCGGGTGCACCGTACGGAGGTGACCGACGACGCACGGGAAGCCGGGAAGCTCCATGGAGTCGGCGTCGATGAGGTGAGGCGAGAGCGCTCCCGGACGGCGCGTGACGAGCAGATTGCCCGCGTTGAGATCGCCGAACCTGAGCCCCCTCGCGTGGAGAGCGGCGAGGACCCGACCGACGTGCTCGAAGAGGCCCGTGACCGCGTCGGCGTCGATGTGCTCTCGAGCACGGAACCCGCGCTCGGCGAGCCTGCCCACGTCGAAGGCTCCGTCCACGCGGCGCATGACGTACCCGACGACCTCGCCGCGGTTCGGATCGCGAACGAGCCCGAGGGGCGCGAGGACCTCCGGCGGGAGCCCCGCAGGGAACGCCTCGAGCTTCTTGGCACGCCCCGCGAGCTGCGCGGGGTTCGAGAAGACCTTGATGGCCGCGTCGGGGCCGTACCGAAATACTCGCCCCTCGCCCCCTTCGCCGAGGAGGTCCGCGTCGTCCAGCGTGACGGTGCGTCCGTCGACGGCGACGCGAGTCACGACGCGCCCTCCTCGCGCCGGGCCGGGACGAGCGAGATGGCGGCGACGTCGTCCCGCACGGGGCCACGGTCGGTGAGCTGCCCGAGCGCACGCGCGAGCCAAGCGGGGGTCTTCGCGCCCTTCGCGCGGTCGACGAGAGACACGAGGGCGAGAGGGTCGGACGCGAGCGGGAGGAGCCCGTCGGTCGCGAGGAGGAGCGAGGTCGCCGCGTGGGTCCTTGCGTCGACGATCACACGGGTCCGGTCCTCTCGGGAGGCCTCGTCGGTCGAGAGCTCGTAGGCGACGTAGGACGGGGAGTTCCCCGGCCCCGGGTCGAGGACGTGGAGCGTGCCGTCGTGGACCACGAGGCCGTCCCCGCGCCCGACGACCACGACACGCTCGTCCGTGACGACGGCACAGACGAAGGAGAAGAGCAGGAGGTCGTGCACGATCGCGGCGCGCCGACGTGGGTCGCCGGTGATGCCCGTCGCGATGGCGCCGAGATAGGTGACGAGCCCACGCTCGAGCGTCAGCGCGCCCTCCTCTCCGGTGCGGGAGCCCGCGAGGTAGGTGGGCGCGTTTTCGGCGAGCCAGGCGGCGCCGAGCCGCGCACCCACCTCGGAGTGGCGCGCCGAACCGCATCCGTCGGTCACGGCGAGCCCGAGCCCGACCTGCGAGACGGCGACGGCCGCTCCGTCTTGCCCGTCACGATGGAGGCGACGGTGATCGCGCCCCTGCGCGACGGCTCGGCTGATGGCGAAGCGCTCCTCAAGAGTCATATGTTACTAGATAGAGTCAATTTGACTCTTGTCAAGGCGCAAGGGTGGATGGTCGCTCCTCGGGCCTTCGCGTGTGCCCACGAGGAACCGACCCGCGCGCGCGGTCACCTCATTCGCGGCCCGGGGATCGTTCGGCGACCTCGCACGCGTCGATCGCGCGGAACGTGACGCCGTCTTGTGAAGCGGAGAACCAGGGCGAGGCTTGGCCACAGTGCGTGCACACGAGCCGGTACGACTTGCCGCTCCCGTCGATCGAGAGGGCGAGGTTGCGGTCGTCCTTGGGGCATCGCACGACGTCTCCTTTTCGGTAGGCGGCCCAGAGCCGCTCGACGTCGTCGCGCGAGAGCCCCTTCGTGCCTTCGGATGCAGGAGATTCCATGGCCCTAAGCTACCCTCTTATGGCGGTGCGGTCATCCTCGAAGGGCCACTCTTCCAGGAGCGCCCGGCGCTCCTGTATATGTTCGTCATGGACGGAAGCTCGGGAGGGGAGCGCAAGCTCGGGAGGAAGGTCCTCGTCGTCGGCGCGACGGGCAGGCTCGGGGTCGCGATCGCGACGGCGCTCGCGCGGCGCGGTGACGTCCCGGTCCTCACGGCGAGGGACCCGAACAAGCTCGTTTCGACCGCCGAGGCCATCGCGGCCCAGGCCGGTGTCCGAGCTCCCGAGACGGTGTGCGCCGACCTCGCGAGGCCCGCGGCCATCGACGAAATCGTCGACGGCGTCCGCCTTCGATGCGGCACCATCGACGACGTCGTCCTCGCGTGTGGTCCTTTCCCGCGTACGCCGTTCGAGGAGCTGCGGCGCGAGGATCTCGAGCGCACCCTCGCCGTGCACGCCGTAGCCCCGCTTCTGCTCGTCCATGCGTTCGCGCGGGATCTCGCGGCTCGGGCCGGGGCCGTGGTCGCGCTCGGTGACGCCGGCACCACACGCCCGTACACGAACCACGTCGCCTATCTCACCGCGAAGGGCGCGGTGCGCGCGGGGCTCATGGCTCTCGCCGCGGAGCTCGCCCCGGACGTTCGCGTGAACGTGGTCGAGCTCGGCATCGTCGCCGACCCGGAGGCCGACTCCGACCCGACGCGGCATCATCGCCTCGCGACCCGCTCGCAGCTCGGGCGCTTCGGCACGCCCGAGGAGGTCGTCCACGCTGTGCTCGCGCTCCTCGACGCGACCTGGGCCACCGGCGAGGTGTGGGGCATCGGCCGGTAGGGACCTTCCAGCGCGGCCCTTCTCCTCGTGCGGCGCTCTGCTATGGTCGGCGGCGTGGCACGTTCGACGTTCTCGGTAGCCCTCCGGGTCTTGGCCCTCCCGTTCGTTTGTGGGGGGATCCTCGTCGGGACGCTCCTCGCGAACGAGGGCTGCCTCACGGACGCCTGCAAGGGTGGTGTCACGTCGTTCGGAGACGCGCCCGGCCAGGGCAGCTTCATCGACGAGAACACGTGGCAGTCGGTCGCCGTGGACGCCGACTGGCTTCCGTTTCCGCACCAGACGCGCATCGACTTCAAGCATCCCCTCGGCCGCGCGCCCTACGAGGTGCTGGTCTGGATCAGCGCCGAGCAGCGCCCCGTCGAGAGGCCCGGCGCGAACTTCACGCTCGCCGGCGGCGACGTCGCGACGATCTCGGCGCAGCGAGCCGACACGGTCTCCGTCTACAACGGGACGTGCGCCGACTATTACGTCCGCATTCTGGCCAGGGCGCCCGCATGGCCGAAAGCCGATGCGTCGCCGGAGCCTTCGGAGGGTGGAGTCGATGGTGGCCTCCTCGAGGGCGGCCTCCCCGACGCTTCCGCCCCCTCGGACGCGTCCTCCGACTGAGGGGCGGTCCCCGCGTCCGTCCGGAGCCTCGAGCTCGCCGATGCTCGTCTACCTCCGTTCGAGGACGACGTAGTGCTCGGTGCGGAGCACCGGCGCGTACCCGAGCGGTGTGAAGGTCCCCTCGGCGTCGGGGCCAGGGGTGGCGACGATCGCGACCACCACCTTCGGTCGGGCATCGGCGATCACTCTTTGGTCTTCGGTGAGCCACTCTCGGCGGCGGTACGCGCACCCGGGCCACACGAGGGGCGTCGTCACGAAGAACCTACCTTTTCGCAGGCTGCGCCCCGCGGCGAGATAGATCTCCGGCTCGTATCCCCGGACGAGCACGGCGTCGTCGGCCGAGGTCCGGTCGTGGACGAAGCGGGCGACGGCGAGGCTCTCTTCGACGTAGAAGCCGATCTCCGGCCGATCGAACGTGGCGAGCCAGGTCGTGTCGCTCGTTTTGCCCGTGAGCCTCTGGAGCGCGTCGTGGACGCGCGCCGGATAGGCCGAAGGCGTGAGCCCCTGGACGAAGCCCCACGCCCCCAGCAGCAGGACGATCTGGAGCGCGACGATCGCGACGGCGCGGTGGGCGCGTCCTCGCAGCGCCGTGACCGCCGCGTCGGAGATCGACGCGAGCACGAGCGCGACGAAGGCCGTCATGACCTCGAAATCGAAGAAGTACCTTCGCAGGAGGAGAACACTCACGAGCGAGCCGACACCGACTCCGATCGTCGACGCGAGGCTCCCTAGCTTCGCGCGATCGGCGCGGGCGAAGGCCAAGCCGACCCCGAGCCCGAACACGACGAGCGCGGAGGTGGCGTGCGGCTCGTACGCGGCGACCGCGTCGTGGAGGGTGAAGAAGAGGGCCCCACGGTCGTGGCGCGACGGGCCGAGATAGAGACAGCGCGCGTCCCACAAAAGGTCGTAGCCGTCGGCGATCGCGTGCGGGCCGAGTGCGAGGGCGAACGCGAGGGTCACCGCGGCCGCACCGGCGAGGAAGGCGACGAGCCGCCTCACCGAAGCTCCCCTGACGAGGATCACGAGCGCGACGAACGCGACGACGGGGAAGCCCGCGGGGCGAAGGGCCAGGGCGAACGCCGCGAGCGCACCGGCCCCGAGAGCCGCCGCGCTGGAGCTCTTCGGCCTCGTGTTGCCGAGCGCGAGCGCCCCCACGATGGCGACGGAGAAGAACGTCCCGCCGCGGGCGGCGTCCCACGCGCCGAAGAAGACGTGCGCGAAGACGCTCGCCCCGAGCGCCGCGAGCCCCGCCGCGGGTGCACGGGCCCGGGATCGCTCGTCGCCTACCGCGCGGGCCGCGAGGACGCCCGTCGCGACGGCGGCGATCACGGAGAACAGGCGGAGCACGACCCCGCTCCCGCCTCCGAGCACGCTCGCGACACCCGCGACGAGCACGAGGCCAGGGCCATCTTGGACGAAGGTGCCGTTGTAGGGGGATGTACCCGCGGTCAACCATTCGCGCCCCGCGTACGCGAGCGCGGCGTGCTCCCGCCCGAGCGGGTAGCCGAGGTGCACGAGGCCGACGCAGAGCGCGAGCGCGACGAGCACGGCGTCCGAGCGTCGCACAGTGCTCACCACGGGACCTCTTCGGGGAGACGGAGGTCCTCACCGCGCTCCAGGATGGTGAACACGGAGACGCGAGCCCTTGGGACGTACCCGATCCCGACGTAGCTCTTCGCGGCTTCCACGCCGCTCTCGAGGTGCGTGAAGGCGACCACCCAACGCGGTGGGGACTTGCGGAAGTACGCCCAGTCTTCGGCCGTGTTCTCTTTCGTGCGGGGCGAGAAGCGCTCCTCGGTGAGCCACGGGGTCTCGAAGAATCGGCCCCCGTAGCGCATGTCGCAGAGCATGTAGATTTGCGGCTCGAAGCCGCGCACGACCAGGGTGTCGCCCGGGGCCGCGTGCTCCTTCACCCAGAGCGCGGTCTCGCGCGAGTCCCAGTAGCTGTAGAAGCCCTCGAGGCCGAAGGAACGCGCGAGGGGCTCGTCGTCACCGTGCCGAGCGGCGTAGATCGCGGTCTTGGCCGTGTAGAAGAGCCGCGCCGACTGCTTCCCCGACGCGAGCAAGAGCGAGATCGCGAGCGAGGCCACGAGCCACTCGCCGCGCGCTCGGCGGACGCGCACGTGCTGGAGATCGACGATGCCGACGAGGAGCGTGAGCGCCACGAAGCCGACGGCGGAGAGCCAGTGGTAGTTGAAGAACTTGAGCTGAACGACGACGGACGTGATCGACGTGACGAGGCCGATCCCCGCAGCGACGAACGGGAGGCCTCGCTCCGGTCTTGCGCGGAGGAGCACCGGCACTCCACGGAAGAGGAGCACGTTCGCCGCGAGCACGAGGAGGGCTTGCCATCCCAGGACTCCGAACACGAGCGCCCGCAGGGTCTGCGTGGTGCCGTGCACGTACTTTCCCGCCGTGAGGTAGTGCCGAATCGTGACGACGAGGGCCTCGTGCATGGCGCCGAGTCCGTCGACCTTCGCGAAGTAGCCGAAGATCGCGACGATCGGGAGCGCTACGCCCACCGTCAACGTGACCGCGGCCCGCAGGTAGTCCGACAGCGGGGCGTGGCGCGCGCGCATGGCCAGCGCGAGCACCGCCACGTTGCCTGCCGCCACGATCCCGACCGTGGGCTTGAACAGCACGGCGAGCGCCGACGCGAGCCCGACGACGAAGCCGGAGACCCGCGCGTCTCTCGATCGGAGCGCCGCCGCCGCCGCGATCACCGACAGCGCGGAGGTGAAGCTCTCGCACTGGGCCGTGTTCCAGAAGTCGAACGGAAGATAGTAAACGAGGCTTACGATCGCGAGCGACAGGCCGATACGCCCGCGTGGGACCGGGCGATCGGCGGGCGTCGCGGCGTAGGCACACGCGATCCCCGCGGGGACGAGGGCGAAGAGATAGTCGAACACCCGAATCGCCCACGGGGTGTCCCCGAAGATACGGAAGGCGACGAGGTACGTGAGGTAGATGCTCGGGGGCTTGATCTCGAACGCGGCCTTGTACGGCACGTTGCCCATCCCCCACTCCCGGGCGATGTACGCGAACGACGCCTGATCTCGCCCATAGGGGTACGTGAACGAGATGGCCGCGAGGCCGAGCGACACGAGGACGCCGAGCGCATCGGAGAAACCGACCCGCGGCCACGTGCGGGCCTTCGGGCCTCCGGCGAACCGCTCGTTCATGCCGAGAGCCTTACTCTCGCCGGGCTCGCCGAATCAAGCGGCCCGAGCGCCGAAGCCTCGCCGCTCACTCGACCGGGCGAGCCTTCTGCTCGGTGTACTTCGGGATATGGAAGCCGTCGCGCTCGGCCTCGCGCTCCTCTTTCTCGGCGGTCTTGTCTCGCGCCACCTCGAAGACCACGTCCGGAGGCCTCGGCCCTTCGGAGAACCAAATGGGCTTCATGAAGTTGCCGTACGGCAGGTGACGCTCGTTCGTGCGGTCGTACGACCGAGGCACGGGGATGCCCATCGGCGTGCCGTTCCAGTTCACCGCCTCGTACGCGAGCGGCAGGTAGGGCTGCGGGCACGCATCGCCTTTCTGCGCCTTGCGGCGGTAGAGATCGAACGCGGCGATGCGCATCTCGAAGCAGTAGTTCTCGACGAGCCACTTCCCGGGCTTCTCGTACGTCCGCATGGGCCGCGCCATCATCACGCTGCCCGCGTCGACCACGATCGCCGGCTTCTCCCGGTCGAGGTCGTCGAGTAGAGCCTCGACGCTACCAGGGACGATGCGCGCCTTCTCGAGGTCGAGGCGGTCCCAGAACCAGGGGACGAATCCCGTGACGTACGTCTCGAAGACGAAGCGCCCCGCAGGCTTTCGGTGGGCATACTGATAGATCCAAGGCGAGAAGCCCCAGACGAAGATGCGGTCCTCGGGCTTCGTGGTCGCGGCGATGACCTGCCCGCAGAGCTGCGGCGTGCGATCGTGGGTGACCCGCCCGTCGACACGTTCGCCGAACACCGTCCCGAGCGTGGCGCACAGAAGGAGCATGACCAGCGCACCCACCGTGAGGTGACGGAACGCCCGAGCGTAGCGCTGGCGTGAGAACAGGGGGGAGAGGAGGGCCCCGGCCGAGAGCGCGAGGAACGGGAGCGATTGCACGAAGTAGTGCGGGAAGAACCGGTAGAGCGCGGAAGCCGACGCGACGGCGAGCGCTAGGTTCAGCACGAGGTACGCGCGGAGGCCGAAGCCCCGGAGGAGGGGGGAGAGGCTCCGCAGCACGACGCTCCGCCGGAGTCGCCGCGCGGCCGCTGGGAGCACGACCGCCGCGACGCCCGCGAGCGTCGCGAAGTACCCGGTCTGCTCGGTGAGGCGGAGGAAGAAGGGGGTGAGGAGCGGGAAGAGCTTCTTCGTCGGACGGAGGTGGACGTCGCGGTTGTAGACGACCGTGTAGTAGTAAAACTCCTTGAGCGTCCCCTGCGCCGCCGAGTGCACGAGGAACCCCAGCGGGAGGAGCAGCACGCCGGCGAAGAGGATCGCCGTGTCGGTGATCCAGCGGCGATGGGGTACGCGGTTTCGTCGCGCGTCGGCGTAGATCCAGACCGCGAGGGCCGCAGGATGCAGCGCGGCGCTCTGCTTGATCGCGACGGCGATCCCGAACAGGATCCCTGAGCCGAAGAGGAGGCGCCGCCTCGTCTCCGGGGAGCTTCGGAGGGCCATGGCCCCGACGAGGCAGCCGAACGTGAGCGCCGGGAGCTGCAGGAGCTCTCCGTGGAGCGCGAGCCCGTCGAACGGCGGCACCCCGAACGACAGCGCGTAGGCCATGAGGAGCGTCGCGACGACGACCCCCGCCTTCGGGAGCATGGCCTTCGCGAGGACGTACACCGCGTAGAGGTTCAGCAGCGCGACCGCGAGGGCCCAGAGCCGGAGCGCGACGATGTTGTCCCAGCCGTGGAGCCACGCGATCGCCGCGTACACGTAGTACATGAGCGGGCCGCGCTGGCTCACCGCGCCCACGTAGAGCTTGTGCCCGTCGAGGATGCGGCTCGCGAGGGCGCCGGCGTAGGCTTCGTCGACGTTCGCGAAGGTTCGGTACCCGATGAGCGGCCCGTGTACCGCGGCGATCGAGGCGATGCCGATCCACAGAGCGATCTGCGGCAAGAATCGGGAGCGACCTTCGAACGATTTCACGCCATTCCTCGGGTGCGCCTGCCACGGAGACGGCGCGAACCGGGACTTACGAGAGGAGGGGTGAGGAGGTCAACCGATGATTTGCGCCCTTCGCGCGTTCGACGGCCCCGAAATGCGGGAAAATTCGCGAGCGAGCAGGACCTGCCCGCGAGCCCGACGAAGCACCGGGCGCACCCGCTTCGAGACCGGCCGGGCAGCGCGCCGTCCCCGAAGCGCCGATGTGGGCGTGTATCCCCTATTTCCCCTTGCGCATCAGCTGGTTCTTGGCGGCCGTTTGGACGGCCCCGGCGACGTCTTTGCTCTTCGCGAGGTGACGTAGGTCGGTCTCGCGGAGGTGGAGCACCCACTGCGAGGCGAAGGCGAACGGGGTACGTGGGTTCGCCGTGAGCGCGAGCTTGATCGTGTACGAGCGGGTGTAGTCGCGGTTCATGGCGATCACGCGGAGCACGTCCTCGCTCACGTTTCGCATGGTGGCGATGCGACCGATCTCGCTCTCGGTGATCCCTGGGGACTTCACGGCCGCCACGGCGACGAGCGGGTTCGGGTCGCGGACCCCGAGCATGCGCACGGCAGACGAATCGGCCGAGCCCTCGAGCTCGATGTTGTCGCGTTTCAAGGAGTCGATGCCGAGCTGGAGGAGGCGGATCTTGGCCGGCGGCCGGAGATCGGCCCAGATCGCGCTGAGGGTGCGCGCCTTCTCCGTGACCACCTCTTTTCCGGTGGCTTCGTCGACGACGTGCGTGTCCTCGTCGCCCTCGAGCTTCGTCTCCTTGGCGACCTTCGCCGCGTCGTCGAACTGGACGTCGTCGAACGTGCGCTCGGTCGTGGGCTCGGGGATGAGCTCCTGCGCGATGGCGGCTGCGGCCTCCTTGAACGCGGCGATCCCGTGGAGCTCGAGCTTGTGGCGGACGGCGAGCTCGAGGATGCGGTCGGACGTCGACATGCGCGTCGACTTGTTCAAGTAGAGCTTCTCGATGATCGCCGGGCACTCGAGCATGCGCTCTTCGTTCGTCGCGATGAGCTCGGTCACGGCCTCGTTCGCGACCGCGGCGAGCGCCACGACCGTCTCGAGCGAGAGCGACTTGTGCTGGAGGAACTGGCCGACGAACGCGAAGTCGTCCGCGTAGGTGGTGACGAGGCGATCGAGCACCCACGGGTGGAGATCACCGCCGATGGCGCCCGCGACGAGCGGCTTCGGCAGCTTGCCGAAGGTCTCGCGCGCCGTCTTCGCCACGGTCGCGTCCGCGCTCTCCGCGAGCAAGGCCACCACCGTGACCACGTCGCCCGGCTTGAGGCCGGGCACGACGCCCTTGGCCGCCATTTGTTTGAGCGGCGCGGGACCTTGCGGGTCGAGGATCTTCTGGGCAGGGCCGGGGAGGGTCGCGACGTCGACGGGTTCGATCACCCCGCCGAATCTATCTCGGAAAGGGCCCGAAGCGAGAAGGACCCCACGTCGACCCACCGCGCCGAGGTCGTGCCCCGGCCGGCTCTCGTCGAGGGGTGGTTGTGTAAGTATTCGAAAGTCATTGGTTTTGTGCCAAATGTCGGGCACGCGTCGATCCGGGATGCGATGCGGTAGCGGAGTTCGTCGGACCGCTTTATCTTGGGGAGGCTCGTGGCGAACGGCCTGAGCGAGGAGGCAAAAGACACGATGGGAGTGTTCGATTTCGTCCAGAAGAACGTGAGCCAGATGATGATCGCGCGCCCCGATCATCTGAAGCATCTCATCGTCTACAAGCACCCCGATCAGAACTTCCCCATGTACTCGCAGCTGACGATCGACAGCGACGAGTGCGCGGTGTTCTTCAAAGACGGGCGAGTCGTCGGCGTGCTCCCTCCCGGGCGCCACACGATGCACACGCAGAACATCCCGTTCCTCGGCAGCATCGTGAACCAGTTCACGGGCGGCAACGTGTTCATCAGCGAGATCTTCTTCGTGAAGACCGTGCCGGTGCGCAGCATCCCGTTCGGCGGTCCCGCCGGCGAGATCGTCGACCCGGGCACGGGCCTGCAGGTCCCCATCCGCATCTTCGGCGAGTTCTCCGTCGTCGTGACGGACCCGGTGCGGTTCATCGTGGGGTACTCGGGTCAGGCCGCCGCCGGAGACAACGACCAGATCCTCCAGTGGGTGAAGGGCAAGTTCATCAACTCGGTGGGCACGGTCCTCTGCGAGCTGGCCGAGGCCGAGCAGAAGAGCATCCTCTCGGTCATCAACAACAAGGAGCGCCTCGCGCAAGCGTTCGTCACGCGCGCGCCCGCCCTCAACGACATCGGCATCCGCATCACGGAGATGGGGAAGATCGACCCCAACATCCCCGAAGAGCACATGGTGGAGCTCCGCGCCGCCGTGAAGGAGCTCGCCGACGCGCAGCGCGAGGTCCGCAAGAAGCAGATCGCGATCGCGGGTGCCGCGGCCGATGCGCAGGCCAACCAGTTCTCGCTCGACCAGAAGTTCAACCAGGACGCCCGCTACGTGAACCAGCTCGCGGGCGGGAACTTCGGCGCGTACGCCGCCGGCCAAGCCATGATCGGTGCGGGGCAGGGTATGGCGGCGCACGGCATGGGCGATGGTCTCGCCGGCGCAGGCGCTGGCATGGCGGTCGGCGTCGGTATGGGCAACATGATGGCGGGCCAGTTCAACCAGGGCATGATGGGGGCGCCTCCGCCTCCGCCTGCGTCGATCAGCGCCGGTGGGGTGCTCGTGACCTGTGGCGCGTGCCAATTCAAACAGGCGGCCGGCAAGTTCTGCTCGAACTGCGGAACCGGGCTCCCGCAAGCTCCCAAGAACTGCACGGGCTGCGGCACCCTCCTCGCCGCGGGCGCGAAGTTCTGCGCGAACTGCGGGACGAAGGCGGGCTGAGGGCGAGCGAGGACGAGGTCCGCCGTCGGGCCTCGTGCCCGTTCACGAAGCACTTCGTGAAGTGCACCGAAGCGGAGGGGGTGGCCGAGCGCCGCTCCCTCCGCGCCTTTTTGTTCGCGGAGCCTCTGGTGCTCGGCGAGGGAGCGCCGGTTCCTTGACCGGGCGCGCGCACATCCGCATCCTACGCGCGACCCATGGCCAAGGAACAGCTCCTCCTCGTCGACGCCGACGCACGCAGCCTTCGCGTGCTCGAGGTGAGCCTCCGTAAGGCGGGCTACAACGTCACCGTCGCGAACGACGGCGAGGAGGCGCTTCGTCACGTCGAGAGCTCGCCTCCGGATCTCGTGCTCTCGGACACCAAGCTCCCCAAGCTGGACGGGTATGCGTTCGTCCGTCGCCTGAAGGAGCGCCCCGAGTGGGCGCGCATCCCCGTGGTGTTCCTCACGAGCCAGCGCTCGGTCGAGGACAAGATTCGGGGCCTCGAGCTCGGCGTCGAGGACTACCTCACGAAGCCCATCTTCGTGCGCGAGCTGCTCGCGCGGGTCCAGCTCCTCCTCGCGCGGCGCGAGAAGGACACGATGGCGATGCAGAGGCCCGCGCAAACCTCCGCAAAGACTCACTTTTCGGGATCCATCGCGGACATGACCGTGGTCGATCTGCTCCAGACCTTCGAGGTCTCGCGGAAGACCGGCATCGTCCACCTTCGAGCGGGGCTCCGGGCGGCGCACATCTACTTCCGAGAGGGCAAGGTGGTCGACGCCGAGCTCGGAAGCCTCTCCGGAGAGGAGGCGATCTACCGCGCGCTGACCTGGAACGAGGCGTCGTTCGAGGTGAGCTTCGAGCCCGTGGCCCGGCCCGACGTGATCGAGTCGTCGACGCAAGGCATCCTCATGGAGGGCATGCGGCGCCTCGACGAGTGGAGCCGGATCACCGAGCAGCTCCCTCCGCTCGATCGCGCGCTCGAGGTCGATCACGAGGAGCTCGCGGCGCGCATCGGCGAGATCCCCGACGAGGTGAACGGAATCCTGCGGCTCGTCGACGGGAAGCGCACGACCCTCGAGGTCATCGAGGAGTCCCCGTTCGAGGACCTCTCCACCATTTCGACGCTCTCGAAGCTCTACTTCGAGGGGCTCCTCGTGCTCGCGAAAGGTACGCGAAATACCGAGCCGTTCGTCCCCGGAACTCCTGGGCCGCCGGCCGTGGTCGACGAGCCGAGCCGCCTGCCCGAGGTGAGGACCAACCCTCCTCCCCATCACGAGCCCGACGTGGTCGTGCCGCAGGCGGCGCCTTCTTCTCCCGACACGCTCTCTTCGCCATCTCACGAGCCCTCGTCCGAGCCCCTCGTCTCGGACGAGCGCGACGCGTCGACGTTGCGTGGCCTCGCGGCGAGCGTCCCCGTGTCGGCGTCGCCAGAGGACGTTTCGACCGTGCGCGCGATCGTCGACCCGGATCCGTCGTCCCCTCCGTCGGGCGACGAGACGCGCGAGGTCCCCCGGGTCACGCCGAGCATTCCGGCTCCTCCTCCCGTGCTGCTCGCCATTCCGCCCTCCGAGCCCGTCGAGGCGGTGGAGGTGCCGATCGAGGTGACCCCCGTGCCGGGGCTCGACGACCGCGTGCTCCCGGCCGTGAGGGCCGTCGAGCCCCCGAGCGAGCCTCCGCAGCGCCTCGACGCGAAGGCTCACCCACCGCCGTCACGTCGCTCCGAGGCGTTCGAGCCGAAGGTGCTCGTGGCGGGTGAAGAGGCGATCTCCGAGCCTGTCTCCTCCGGGGCGTTGCGTGGGGAGGACGACACGGCCCCGTCGCGTCGGAAGATGCTCGCCGAAGAAGACACGGCGCCGTCGCGTCGGAGGGCCGCGTCCACGTTCCCTCCGCCCGCTCCCAACGACGCCGACGACGACGAGGAGATCTCGCCGCCCGTGTCCCGAATCGAAGGCCCGGCGGTCGTGAAGGCGCTCGTCGGTGTCATCGTGACCGTGCTCGTGCTCGCCGTCGGAGCGAGGAAATGCGTGCGAGGGTCCCACGACACGGCCGAGGGGCTCTCGGTGACGGCGGATGCGTCCAGCGCCGACGTCTCGCGGTCCACGTCCGTCCCCGTGACGACGGGCGCCTCCCCGTCGGCCCCGACGCCGCCGACCCCCTCTACGGCCGCCATCGAACCTTCGGCCACGGCCCCTCGGGTCTCGCCGGGTCTCGACGGCTCCACGCACGAGCCCAGCGCGGTGGGGCGCGTCGACGCCTCCGCGCCGAGCCTGCCACCCGAGACGACCGAGCTCGGGAAGGCCCAGCGGCTCCTCGAGCTACGTCAGCCTGGAAAGGCGGCTGCGGTCGCGCATCGCATCACGGTGCGCGAGCCTGGGAACGCCGAGGCGTGGCTCACGCTCGCCGCCTCCTACGAGGCGCTCGGCCAACCCAAGGACGCGAAGGACGCGTACCGCTCGTGCGTGGCGAAGGCCGCGGGCGCGGGCGCCGCCGAGTGCAAGGCATTGCTCGGCGAGTAAGGCCTCGTCGGGCCTCGTCAGCCTTTGCCTCCGCGGGTGCGCGGGTCGAGGTGGCCTATGGCCAAGTCTGCGAAAATATTCGATAAAACGACGCCGACGCAGGTGACGAGCACGGTGCCCATGAGGACCGGTCCGTCGCGGTCGACGAGCGCGGAGACGGCGAGCTGACCGAGGCCAGGCCAGCGGAAGAGCGTCTCGGTCACCGCAGCTCCGGACACGAGCGCGCCGGTGTCGAGCGCGACGATCGTCGCGAGCGGGACGAGGACGTTGCGGAACGCGTGCCTGAGCACCCCGAGGTTACCGAGGCCTTTCGCGCGTGCCGTCCGGACGTAGTCGTGGCCGAGCGCCGTGACCATCTCGTCTCGGGTGATGCGTGTGTAGACCGCAGCGCCGTAGAGGCCGAGGGTGAGCGCCGGCAGCACGACGCTCACGGCGTGCTCGAGCGGCGATGTCCCGAACCCGTCGAGGGGGAGCACCCTCGCCCACTTGGCGAGCACGGCCTGGAGCACGAGCCCCGTCATGAACGTCGGCGCGCTCGTCGCGAGCAACGTCGACGCCACGGTCACGCGGTCCTTCGCCGTTCGCGCGTACCTCGCCGCATAGACGCCGAGCGCGGCGCCCACCGTGGCTTGGAGGAGCACGGCGGCGAGCGCGAGCATCAGCGTACGCGGGAGCCGCTCGGCCACGATGGCGACCACCGGGCGGCGCTGCTGGTAGCTCTTCCCGAGATCGAGGTGGACCGGCCCGATGGCCCCGCACGTCTCGTGGGAGCCTGCGTCGCGCGGGAGCGTGACGTGCACGAGGCGCCGCAGAAAACGCGCGTAGCGCACGCCGATGGGGGCGTCGAGGCCGAGCTCGCGCCGCACCTTCTCGACCTCGGCGGGTCGCGCCTGCGCGCCCGCGACCATGCGCGCCGGGTCGGTCGGGAGCACGTCGTTCACGACGAACGTGAGGGTCACCGTGGCGAGGAGCACCACGAGCCCGTGGGCGATCCTCGCGGAGGCCGAGGGGCGGCTCATGGGCCGACGAGGCTCCCGAGCGGCGACACGAGCCGCGGCTCCCGACCCGAAAGCGACGTCCTCGCCTTGCGATCGAGCCACGCGAAGGCGACGTTGCGCGGCCACACGGCGTGGGGGGTGTATCCGCGGAGGTAGGGTTGCCTCACGTCGACGAACCGCACCGAGTACGCGAAGGCGAAGGGGGCGTCGTCGTAGACTTGGCGGACCGCACGCCCCACGAGCTCGCGTCGTCGCGAAGGATCGAGCTCCCGCTTGGCGCGGTCGACGAGACCATCGAACGTGGGGCTCGAATAGAACGACACGTTGCTCGCGTCCTCGTCGGCGATGCCCTTCGAGTGGAACAAGGACTCGAGGAAGTCGATGGCGTCCGGGTAGTCTTCGGACCACCCCCACGGGCCCACCGCCACCTTCTTCCGCCTCCCGATTTGTGCGAGGTAGGCCGGGTAGCTGACGAGCCGAATGTCGACACGAATCCCGATCTTCGCGACCTCTTGGGCGAACACTTGGGCCGTGTACTCGCTCACGCCTTGGCGGTACGTCGTGTACGGGACGACGTGCGGATATCCTCCCGTTTTTGTAATGGGATCATAGGGATAGCCCGCTCGCCGCATGTGCTCGAGGGCCTCTGTGAGGCTCGTCGGCTGGCCGGGATCGGTTTCGTCGTAGCCGGGGGTGCCCGGGGGGATCGCACGCGGCGCGGCGCGGAGCGTGACGGGCTTCACGAGCTCGTAGTGGGAGCGATCGAGCACACACGCGACGGCGCGCCTCACCTCGACGTCGTCGAACGGGGCAAGCTCGGTGTTCATCGCTTCGCCCATGATTTGGCGCTCCCGCTCGTAGGTCGTGAGCGGCGCCCACGCGGGGTCCCGGGTGAAGGCGAGGATGTCGCCCGGGGTCATGTCGCGAAGGGTGTCGAGCTCGCCCGTGAGGAACTTGTGCTTGGCCGAGGACGGGCTCACCCCGAACTGGAAGACCACCCCGTCGAGGTAGGGCTTGCCGGGCTCGTAGTACGCGTCGTGACGCTCGAGGGTGACGCTCTGCCCTCTCACGTACCCGCCCTTCGCGAGCTTGAACGGCCCGGCGCCGCATGCCGGCGCGCCGTCGCGGTAGCGTGCGCCCGTGCTCTTGCAGACCGGGCGGAGGACCTGCATCGCCAGGAGGGGGAGGAAGGTCGAGTCGGGGGCGTCGAGCGTGATCGACACGACGAGATCGCCGAGCACACGGACCCCCTCGAGCGAATCGGCTTTGCCCTCGGAGAACGCCTTGTAGCCTCGAATCGAGCCGAAGAACGAGGCGTACGGGTTCGGCGCGGAGGGGTGGAGGGCGCGCTCGATCGAGCGCTTGACGTCGTCGGCGTGGAGGAGCTCCCCGTCGTGGAAGACGACGCCCTTGCGGAGGAAGAACGTGTAGACGGTGCCGTCGTCCGAGCGCTCGAAGCGCTCGGCGAGGCGGGGCACGATCTCCCCTCGTTCGTCGAAGTCGACGAGCCCCGCGAAGAGGAGCTGGTGCAGCGTCGACACGAGGCCGTCGGCGATGTTCGCCGGGTCGAGGCCTCGGATGTCCCCGAAGCTCGAGAGACGCAGCACGCCGCCTCGCCGCGGTGAGCCCTCCTCGTTGCCCGCGCCCTCGATCGGCTTCGGCAGCCCCCCTCGGCAGCCCACGCTCGGGAGGGCGAGCGTCGCGAGGAGCGAAATGCTCGCGCCTGCCGTGACCTTCGCGGCCCACCCGAGGGCTCGGCGTCGTGGCGTGGGCGTGCTCAACGTTTGGCCTTTCGTGGATCGAGCGCCTCGCGGAGCCCTTCACCGAGAACGTTGAAGCCGAGCACCGCGAGCAGGATCGTGGCGAATGGAGCGGCGACGAGCCACGGTGCGTGCTGGAGCACGTCTTGCCCCTCGAAGAGCATGTATCCCCACGTCGGGGTCGGAGGTGAGATGCCGACCCCGAGGAAGCCGAGGGCGCTCTCGGCGACGATCATCTGCGCGACCGAGAGCGTCGACAACACGACGACGGGGCCCGACACGTTCGGCAGGATATGCAGGGCCAAGATCCTCGGGGTGCTCTGGCCGAGGGCGCGCGCGGCGTGGACGAACTCCTCGCCTTTCACGGCGATGGTTTTCGCGCGGACGACGCGCGCGATCCCGAGCCAGCCCGAGAGGCCGAGCGTCAAGAGGATGGTGGTCGCGCTCGTCCTCTCGAAGACGGAGCCGATCGCGAGCACGAGCAAGAGGAAAGGGAAGGCGAGCCCCACGTCGACGACGCGCATGAGGACCGTGTCGAGCCCGACGTCGAAACCGGGCCGCCCTCGGAGCCCGTACACGAGCGCGGCGAGGGCCGTGAGCCCGAGGACGAGGGGGAGGCCGTGGTGCGAGGACATGAGCCTCGAAAAGCCCTCCGGCCCGTACACGAACGTCGCGCTGAAGCCGAGCGCGACGACGGCGACTCCGTAGGGAATACGAGCGCCCCGCGAGCCCTCGAAGTACCCGGAGACGACGCCCACGACCGTGCCGAGGACCGTCGCGATGGCCGTCGCCGCGACGCCGATGCCGAGCGAGATCCGTCCTCCGATGGCGAGCCGCACGAGCACGTCGCGGTAGAGGCGATCGGCGCCGAGGGGGAAGGCGAGGCAGGGACCGACCGGCCCGTCGGGCCCGACGGCGCGCTCGAACTCGGAGGTCGTGGCGTCGTGGGGGGAGAGCCACGGCGCGACGACGGAGAAGACGACGAGCGCGAGGACCATGCCGAGACCGAGCCGAAACGGGCCGCTCTTCTTCAAGGTCTCGAGCCGCGGGCTCAAGGGAGCTCGCCTTTCTTCGTCGACGCGGGGGCGCGCCGCACGGACACGCGCGGGGGACGCGAGGACCTCGGCCCAGCCTCGAGATCGCGGCGATCGGTGCGGAGGAAGTCGAGGACGTGACGCGCGAGATCGTCCGGCCGATCCTCGGCGGGGGAGTGCCCGCTCTCGACCACCTCGAGGCGCGCGCGCCGGAGCTCGCGTGTGAGCTTCCTCCCGAGCTCCACGGGCGCTCGCGGGTCGTCTCGCCCCCACACGACGAGGCAGGGGGCTTGCACACGCGGCACCTTGGCCACGATCGGGCGTGTGTCGAGCATCGCGAGGAGGGTCTCGTAGGCGGCCTGCCTCGTGGAGGGGGCGTCGAACCGACCGAGGTGCGTCTCGAGGCGCGCCGCCGCAGCCGCTGCGTGGGGGCCTCGGCTACCCCCGAGGTAGGCTCGCAGGAAACCTCGCCCGTAGACCTGCTTGAAGAGGAGCGGGCCGAGGAACGGCACCTCGGCGAGGCGCTCGAAGAAGCGCACCCTCGACGGGTACACGTGCGGCGCGACGAGCACGACACGCTCGACGAGATCCGGGTGGCTCGCGGCGAACGTGAGCGCCACGGCGCCGCCCATGCCGCGCCCGCAGATGGTCACGGGGCCGAGCTCGAGGGCCGACACGAGGTCGGTGATCGACTCGGCGAAGCCGTCGAACGTGTACCGGTACTTCGCGCGGTCGGGGGCCTCACTCGCGCCGAAACCCGGCAGATCGACGGCGATCACACGCGCGTGCGACACGAGCAGCGGGCGCACGTGATCCCACTCGAGGTGGCTCGAGAGGAAGTCGTGCACGAGCAGGAGGGGCGCGCCCTCGCCCTCGTCGACGAAGCGCACCCTCGCGCCGCGTGCGAGCACGTCGCGCAGCGTGGCCGCAGGAGCCGCGGCGCTCACCGAGGCCCCCCGGCACGAAAGCTCCTAGGGAAAAAACCCGAGAAACACGGGCGAAGTCGCGCTCGCATGACCACGGACGCTACCACAGGTTCGAGGGCTTCCCCGGAAGGGGCTGCGGTAAGTTTGCATCCTACAGGTGGGTCGGACTACCCTTTCGGGAGGGGAAAAACGCCGCAGGGTCGTGGACTTCCGCGAACGCGTGCCTTTTCGAATTCCATGCTTGGCTTCCATAGGGGTTCATGGAAGCCCCGAGGTGTGACATTGTTTGTCATGCCCATGGTCCAACCCATGGTTTTCAGTTCCATTATGGAATCGCTCAAGTTTTTGCGACTCGATGGATTGACCCCGTGATCCGCCGCGGTTTACAGTCCGGGCCGTTCGATAGTCGCCGGCGTGTCTCCCTCTGCGAAACGCATCGCGAGACACCGCCAGGCCCGCTGTACCCCCGTCGACCGAACCCCGCGCGAGCGGTGCCTAGGCCCTCGGGATCATAACGAAGACTGGGAGAGGCCTCGAGGGGTCCGACCTGCGATGGGGCCACGGCCTCCTCGTTCTTCGTGTGCACGAGTGCTCATCGCGGCCGTTTCGGGGCCTCGAGGCTTTGCGGCGACGCAGGGCCCGGAGGGACGAGACGCGCAGCGGTAGGGCGGGCGTAGGGGTGCGTCCTCGGCGAGAGCACGAGGTCGCGCAACGAAGGGTCACGGGTGACGAGGTGGCGGAGTGTAGGCGAGGCGGCCTGCACGACGTCGGGGGGATACGTGCGCGTGCGGGGTCCGAGCCCGCGCGCCACCTGGTTTTTTCTTTTCGGGAGGACGAGACGATGGACGCGAAGATGGACAGCGAGCTCGACACGACGGGCACCGACGACAACGAGCTTTCGACCGAGGGAGCTCTGGCGCTCGCCCCCGTCGCCGTGGCGCAAGACGCCGAGGTCGTGACGCGCGAGCAGCGGCGGTCGCGTCGCAAGCGTGACGTGCGCGCGCGCACCATCAGCGTGAAGCGCATGACCAAGCGCGAGCTCGAGCTCGGGCGAATGATGTACCCCGACGCCGACGTCGAGCGGCCGAGGACGCGGGCGGAGTGCGCGAACGGCGAGCGCCCGTGCCCCTTCGTGTCGTGCAAGCACCACCTCTACCTCGACGTGTCGGCCAAGACCGGCGCCATCAAGCTGAACTTCCCCGACCTCGAGGTCTGGGAGATGACCGAGACGTGCGCGCTCGACGTCGCCGATCGCGGCGGCACCACCCTCGAAGAGGTGGGCGCCATCATGAACCTCACCCGCGAGCGCATCCGCCAGGTCGAAGTGAAGGGCCTCGCCAAGCTCGAGGCGCTCAAGGACATGTCGGCCCTCCGCGACTACGTCGACGAGGGGCCCGTCGGAAAGCGCCGCCTTCCGGTGCTCACCAAGAGCGAGGACGAGGACGACGAGGAAGAGTCGTCCGAGGACTCGGACGACCTCGACGGCGACAGCGACAGCGACGGCGACACCACGTCCGAGGCCTTCGAGGCCGACGCGGACTGAGCGCGCCTGCCGGAAGGCGCCTATCCCTTCCGAACCGAGACCGACGCGACGAGCCCTCCCGCTCGTCGCGTTTCGTCATTTCGGGGGTCGACCTCGCTTCGTCGGGTCCGAGGCTCGACGTCGCGACGCTCGCGCGGGAAGCGGGTGGCATCGTGACGGGCTCACGTCCGCCGCCACCCCTCGCCTCGAGCCCGTGGCCTCGCGAGCCCGGGATCTCTCGCGTGCCCGTGCCCGGACACTTCCGATTTCTCGCCCGCGTCCGCGCCCGGACACTTCCGCTCTCTCGCCCGTGCCCGTGCCCGTGCCCGTGCCCGAACACTTCCGATTTCTCGCCCGCGTCCGCGCCCGGACACTTCCGCTCTCTCGCCCGTGCCCGTGCCCGTGCCCGTGCCCGTGCCCGGACACTTCCGCTCTCTCGCCCGCGCCCGCGCCGCCCAAAATCTTCGCCGGCACTTCCACGATCTCCCGATCCGTCGACCAACCCGTGCGCAGCAAGAGCCCTCCGGCGAGGCGGTGCGTGGCCGGGCGATGGCGCGACGGCGCTCTCTCTCCTCGCGACGTGCGCCGCCGAAACGCCCTCGAACGAATCTCTAAGGTTGTTCGTAAGTATTCGTTATTAATATGCAAATTGTGACTCATTGCGCGTGGTCGAGATTTATTCGTCGCCGAATACTTGGCCCGGATCCGTCGACTCTGGCACCTGGGATGGGCGGGCCAGGCGTGTGCGTGATGCACGTATCGCCGGGCGAGCGCGGGACGACTCCACGAGGAAAGAGACCTTCATGGCCGGCATGAACGAAACGTGCAGCGTGTGCAGCAAGCGATTCGACGTCCAGTTCCGCTACCAGATGGAGGAGCGTGACGGAGGGTTCCTCTTTTACTGCTCGCAGGCATGCCACGGGCGCTCGGTGCGCGGGGAGCTCGCGGGCGGCGTGACGTGCGACGCCTGC
Source organism: Myxococcales bacterium (assembly GCA_016712525.1). NCBI lineage: Bacteria > Pseudomonadati > Myxococcota > Myxococcia > Myxococcales > Myxococcales bacterium. The sequence continues at coordinate 1,563,402 of JADJQX010000007.1, read as the reverse complement.
GCGAAGCGCTTCCAACCCGAGCTCGTGTCCCAGGTCGTACGCGCCGCCGGCGGCGCCCGAAAGTACGCGTGCACCGCCGAGTGCCGCGCGCAGATCCTCGCCGAGGCCGATGGGCTCAGGCTCGCGCAGCTCCTCGCTCCGGACGCTCGTGTGCCCGAGACCGTCCCGGTTCCGGCCATGCGTCCGCCGACGTTCGCGCCCGAGCCTTCGGTCGTGGCCTCGGCCCACGTGAGCATCCCCAAGCTTGCGCCGGTGCGCGGTCTTTCGTCGACCCTCGTGCCGACCCCCGCGGCGCCTCCCGTCGCGCCCTCGGTCACACCGCCCCAGGCGCCCGCGACGGCTTCGCCGGCCCAGCCCTCGGCGTCCGGGGTCGTCCCCGCGGCGGCGACCGTGCCCGCGCGGCCCCTCGCGCCCTTCGCCGGGCCCCGCAGGCTCGCGATCTTCAACCACAAGGGCGGCACCGGTAAGACCACGACGACCGTGAGCATCGCGGCGGGCCTCGCCGAGAAGGGCCTCAAGGTCCTCCTCGTCGACACCGACTCGCAGGGCAACGTGGCGGTCTCCTTCGGCGTGAAGCCCGAGAAGACCCTCTACCACGTGCTCGTGATGGGGCTTCGCGCCGAGGACGCCGCCGTGACCGTGCGTCCGAACCTCGATCTCATCGCGTCGAACGAGACCCTCGCGGCCGCCGAGCTCTACCTCGCGGGGCGCCAGAACCGTGACAGGGTCCTCCGGGATCGCCTCGCGGCGGCCACGGCCGGGTACGACGTCGTCGTCATCGACTGCTCGCCTTCGCTCTCGCTCATGAACCAGAACGCCCTCGTGCTCGCCGACGGGATCCTCGTGCCCGTCGCGTGCGACTACCTCTCGCTCGTCGGCGTCCGCCAGGTGATCAAGACGGTGAAGAACGTGAACGGCCTCCTCCGTCACCCCGTGCAAATCTACGGGGTCCTCCCGACGTTCTACGACGCGCGCGCGCGTATCTGCCGCGACGCCGTCGACACGCTGAAGCAGCACTTCGGCGACAAGTGCCTGCTCCCGATCCGCGCCGCCACCCGCGTGAAAGAGGCGCCGGCGCAGGGAAAGACGATCTTCGAGCTCGCGCCCGAGTCGAACGCCTCGGAAGACTACCGCGCGGTGGTCGAGCGGCTCGTCACGGGCAAGGGGGCCGAGCTCCCCGCCGACTTCTCGCCCGCGAGCCAGCCCATGGCCGCGAACGCCTGAGGCGCCCCCAGAACTTTTCGCAGAGTGGAGCTTTCCAATGACCCGTGACGAATCGAATGGCCTGACGGCGAGCGTCCTCGACGGCGACGAGGTGCAAGGTGTGCTCTCCGGGGCGTTCTACGCCGCGGACGCGCGTAGCGAGGCCGCCCCCCAGGCGCGCGCGACCCGCGAGCCGCAAGAGAAGCCTCAGCACTACAAGGTCATCTGCATCTCGATGTACACGAAGGACCTCACCCAGCTCGACGCCCTCGTCGACGAGCTGAAGGCCCGAGGTGTCACCAAGGCGTCGCGGAGCGCGCTCATCCGCGCTGCCCTCGAGCAGGTCGATCTCGATCGCATCCCCCGCGGGATGTGACCGTCACCGCGCGAGCCCGTCCCAGAAGTCGGCGAGATCGTCCGGGAGCGGGGCACGAATGGTGAGCCGCTCGCCCGTGACCGGGTGGTCGAGGGCGAGGGCGTGGGCGTGGAGGGCGTGGCGGGGCAGCTCGAGGAGCCGCTCGTCGTCGTCCGTGAGCTCGCCGTCGGCCCCGCGCGGGAAGCACCCGTCGTCGGGGCCGTAGAGCTTGTCGCCCACGATGGGGCTGCCGAGCGTCGCGAGGTGGAGCCTTATCTGGTGCTGCCTGCCGCTCTCGAGCTCGCAGCGGACCATCGCGTAGCGCGCGCCGTCCCGGGCCCGCGTGCGCACCTCGTTCACGGCGAAGCGCGTCGCCGACGCGAGCGCGGTCTCGGCGTCGGAGACCTCCATCTTGACGCCGAACTTGGCGCGCGGGGGGAGCTCCATCCCGCACGAAAAACGGAACAAATTCGATATTTTGGCTTCTTGCCCGCCCGGGCTCTCGCTTGGCACGCCCCACGTGATCGCGAGGTAGGTCTTGTCGATGTCGGAGCGCTCCTCGAAGGCCTTCTTGAGGAGCCGGTCGCACTCGGCGGTCTTCGTGACGAGCAGCACGCCGCTCGTCTCGCGATCGATGCGGTGCCCGAGGGAGAGGAACGCGCCCGGGCGCTCGGCCTTGAGCATCACGATGAGCGTGTTCTTGTGGTAGCGCGCCGTCGGATGCACGGGGAGGCCGGCGGGCTTCGAGACGGCGAGGAGGTGATCGTCCTCGTAGAGCACCGGCACCTCGCGCGGGACGGGGGTCTCGTCCCACGCCGGTCGCCAGAGGAGCACCTTCTGTTCGGCGAACACGCGGTCGTTCGGCCGGAGCTTGCGGCCGCGGTCGTCCCATGCAGACACTCGGATGATTTCTTGAGCGCGTGTCCGGCTCGTGCGCCGAAGCTCCTGGGTGAGGAAGACGTCGAGCCGCTGCCCGGCGAGCTCGGGGGGCACCCGAAACACGCTCACGACCGAGCCTTCCTCGACCTCGGGGGGGCGGACGAGCTCGGTCTCGCTGGCGCGTAGGCGCGTCATTTCGCCCGAAACTTACGCGACCTCCTCGCCCGGAGCACGTGGTAAGACGGCTCCCGATGGATATCCTCTTCGCGACGACCGAGCTCGCCCCCTACGTCAAAGTCGGCGGTCTTGCCGACGTGGCCTCGTCCCTCCCGAAGGCCCTCCGCGGCCTCGGCCACAAGGTCACGATCGTCGTGCCCCGGTTCCCGGGGTTCGAGGCCGGTGGGCTCCTCGTCGCGCGGAGGCTCACGCCCCTCAAGCTCGCGCACGGCGATGCTTCGGTGGAGGTCACCCTCTACGACGGGCGGCTCTCGTCGCAGGTCGATCTCCTCTTGGTCGACGTCGCGGGGCTCTTCGCGCGCGCGGACGTGTACGGCCCCGCCGGCGCCGAGGATCCGGAGAACGCCAAGCGGTTCTCCATCTTCTCGCGCGTCGTGGCCGAGGTGGCGAAGCAGCGGGCCGAGGAGGGGACGCCGTACGACGTCGTGCACCTCAACGACTGGCCCACGGCGCTCGCCGCCAAATACATGGCCGACGCGAAGGTGAAGGCCTCGCGCACCGTCTTGACCCTCCACAACGCCGCCCACCAGGGCGTCTTCCCGAAGGAGGCCATGGCCGACATCGGCCTCCCGTGGAGCGACTTCACCGTGGCGGGGCTCGAGTTCTATGGGAGCCTCAGCCTGCTCAAGCAGGGCATCGTCTCGGCCGACGCCGTGACGACCGTGAGCGCGCGCCACGCCGTCGAGCTCCAGACCGCCGAGGGGGGCTTCAAGCTCGACGGGGTCCTCCGGGCGAAGGGGCGCGTCACCGGGATCGTCAACGGCGTCGATTACTCGGTGTGGAACCCCGCGACCGACCCGCACCTCCCGGCGCGCTACGACGCCGAAGATCCGAGCGCGAAGGCCCGCTGCAAGGGCGCCCTCCAGAAAGAGCTCGGCCTCCCGCTCTCGCCCGAAGCGCCGCTGCTCGTCAGCGTGGGGCGCCTCGTCGAGCAGAAGGGCGTGGACCTCCTCCTCGCCGCGCTCCCCAAGATCCTTCGCTCGAGCGAGGCGCAGGTCGTCATCTGCGGGGACGGCGACGACGCCATGGTCGAGGCCGTCACGGCCCAAGTGGCGAAGTCGCGTGGGCGCGCGGTGTTCGTCCGCGCGGCGCCGGAGGCCGTGGTGCACCGCGCCTTCGCCGCGGCGGATTTTGTCGTAGTTCCGAGCCGTTATGAGCCGTGTGGCCTCGTCCAGCTCTACGCCCAGCGGTACGGCGCGCTGCCGGTCGTGCACGCGGTCGGAGGCCTCGTCGACACGGTGGTCGACTGCGACGCCAAGCTCGAGACCGGCACGGGCTTCTCGTTCGACGCACCGACCGAAGAGGCGCTCGTCGGCTGCGTGCTCCGCGCCCTCGCGGCCCGCGAGCACCGCGCGTTCCCTCAGCTCGTTCGCCGCGTCATGCGGGCCGACCGCGGGTGGGAGCGCTCGGCGCGGCAGTACGAAGCGCTCTACCGCAAGCTCTCGCGGCCGGCCACCTCGGCAGCTTAGCGCAGCTTAGCGCAGCCCGAGCCCAAGGCGCTGCGGGGCGCGCCGCCTCGTGCGATGGCGCGCCGCCCGCACGAGGCGTGTCACTCGAGGTCTTTGGCGACCTCGTCGTGCTCCGTCTCTTCGCCGCGGGCGTCCTTCTTGGTCTCGGCCTCCTCGGCGGCGAGCTCCTCGGCGGTCATGGAGAGGGGCTCGTCGTCGGCCACGGGCGAGGGCATCACCGGGCGAATCGCGCGCGCGAGCCACCCGGCCCGTGCCACGAGCTTCACGAGGAGGGCCGCCTGGTGCGACAGGAAGAGGACCGCCGGAGGCGCCGCGATCGCGAAGAGGCCGACCACCGAAGCGACGAGCGCGGTCGCCCCGATGCCGACGACGTAGGACACGAACGCGGGGACGAGCACCGCCTTTCCCCGCTTTTTCAAGGCTCGAACGCCGATCACGATCGCCCGGGGGAGCGAGTCGTCGTGGGCGACGACCCCTACGTAGGCGAGATCGGTCACGACGTAGACGAGGAAGAGGAGCACCGCGAACGGGACGAGGACCCCGAGGCCGACGTAGTCCGCCGCTCGGTCGTCCAGGTGGCCACGCGCCGCCGACGAGGCGCCCTCCGCCGCGAGGCCCGCGAGCACCACGACCACGGCGCGCGCGGCGAGCGAGAGCACCGTCGCGGAGCCGAGCACGAAGAAGCGTTTGGCCGCGTGGGCGTAGGCCTCGCGCAGCGTCCCCCGTTCGTGCTGGCGGGACAGGTGAGTGACGAGCGCCCCGAAGGGGAGGTGGGCTCCGATCGCGACCAGCACCACGAGCACGAGCGACGTCGGGAGCGCCGCCGAGAGGGCGGCCGCCCCTTTGCCGAGGAGCAGATCGCCCAAGGCGAGCGCGCCCGGCGCGGCGAGCGGGGAGTCGCCGCGAGGGTGCCCTCCGTAGTAGAGCCTCGTGACCTCGGCGAGGGGGACGCCCGCGAGCACCGCCCCGAGCACGCCGTACGCGTAGAGGAGCACGAGGGCCACGAGGCTCTTCACGAGCCGCGGCGGGCGAGGGGGGGTGGCTTCGGTCACGGGGAGAGCCATGAGACGAGGTGGGAGGTGAGCGTCGTCACGAGGGCGAAGACGTGGTTCTGCGGGGCCTCGCGCGTGCCTCGTATCATGGCGTGATTGTTCGTGAAATCGTCGTCCAAGAGGAGCTTCTGCTCGGGATCGAGCACGACGCCGCGCAGGGCCTTCGTACCCGTGTAGGGTACACGGATCATGCGCCCGTGTGGCTCGATGGTGCCGCCGACGCGGGTGCGCACCTCGGCGCCGTCCTCGGTGACGAAGGCGACGTCGAGCGGGAGCTGGAGGGTGCCGCGTGCCTCGACGAGCGCGTACCCCTCGTAGTCGTCCTCGCTCGCGCCGCTCTCGGTCTCGCGCTTGCCGTTGCGGTCGAAGAGGCCCGCGGGCTTCGTGCGGCGCTGGGAGCCCACCTCGACGACGGCGTAGTCGATCGTGGCTTGGTCGAAGAGCGCTGCCCTCGTGAGCGCGCGGGCTTCGTCGCCGAGGTGCTCTCCGATGGCGGCCAACAGGTCCTCGGGGACGGGGTTTCGCATGCGGTGGCGCGACGTGTAGGCCCCGAGCGCGGCCGTGAGCTTGTCTTCCCCGTAGACGCGGGCGAGGGTCTCGAGGAGCGTCGCCGTGCGTCCGTACACGAGGCCGCCGTACGCGCGCCCCGACGCGAACGCCGCCGCGGGCTGCGCGATGGGCTGGACCTTCGCGTGCATGCGCCCGGTGAAGAGCTGGATCGTCGTGCCCGACACCGAGAGCCCCGAGAGCTTGGCGACGCTCGCGGGCCCGAGCCAGGTGCGGAGCGCGCGTGCCTCCGCGTAGGAGTTCAGGCCCTCGTCGAGGAAGGGCCACTTGGCCTCGTTGGACGCGAGCAGGCCGTAAAAATACTGGTGGCCGAACTCGTGGATGGTGACGAGCTCGAGCTCGCGCACGAACGGAGGCCCGTGCCAGGGCCCGCCCGTCGTGATGAGCGTCGGGTACTCCATGCCCCCCGCTTCGCGGTCTTTGTTGGGCGGGTGCACGACCGAGAGCGTCTCGTAGGGGTACTTCCCGTAGAGGCTCCGAAAATGGGGGATCGCGAAGGCGAGGGCGTCGCGTTCGCGCGCGGCCGCCCCGGCGTATCCGCGTGGGTAGAAGAAGCTCACCTTGACGCCGTCGAGCGTCTCGTCCGCGCGCTCGAAGGTGTCGAACGCACCGAAGGCGAAGTCGTGCACCTCGGCCTGAACGTGCCTCTCGACGTGGCGTCCGCCCTCGTCCTTCGTCGACACCGACGGGCCCGTCGCCGCGACAAGGTACCCCGAGGGCACGTCGACCGTGACGTCGTAGGTGCCGAAGTCGGAGTAGAACTCGGCGAGGTGGTGGAAGGGGAAGTGGGCGAAGGTGCCGTCGGGCTCGAGCTTCGCGAGCTTCGGGAACCATTGCCCCACGAAGTGGAACGTCCCGTCGAACCCGGTGCGCTCGACGATCGAAGGTAGGGTGTCGTCCCACACGACGTCGAGGACGAGGGACTTTCCAGGCTCGAGCGGCTCGCGAAGGGGCACCCTGGCGTCGGTCTCGTCGTCGTCGCCGGGGCGGCTCTTTTCGAGCGCGGGGAGGAGATCCTCGGGGCCCTTGGCCGTGCGCTGGGTGAGCTTGCGGAGGTCGATGGCGCCCCACGTGGCGGGCTTCTGACTGCCGCGGAAGCCCCCGACCGGATCCCTCATGAACGCGGAGCGCTGGTTCTTGAACGCGTTCAAGTAGAGGTGGAGCCACACCTCCGAGAGCGTCGCCGACGTCGTGTTCTTGAGCGTGATCGTCCCCTCGCCGTGCACGGTGTGCGCGACCGGATCGAGCTTCGCCGTCATCGTGTAGCTGGCGACGTCGAGCGCCGGGGCCTGGGCGTTCGTGTCTGCCCATGCCGCGGCGGGGGCGCTCGCACCGAGGAGCGTGGCCGCCGCGAGGGTGAGCCTCATCACGTGACGCATGGCCCGGTTTTACCCCGAAACACGTCCCTTGGGCGCACCTTCCGGCGCCCGCGCCGATTTCGACCCGCGCGCCGCGGCGTCGCGGAGCGGGTGGCTCTCAACGCGCCCGTGTCGGAGAGCCGCTCGGCGGCGAGGAGCCGAAGAGCGAGAGCTGCGGGCCACGATCCTTCGCGAGCGGGCGCGTGAACGTCGAGGCAGGCTCGTCCTCCATGCGGGTCGTGAGCCCCGCTCGGCGGGCGGCCGACTCGAACGTCGCGAGGAGCGCCTCGGCGTAGGGGCCGGAGCCGCGCTGTCGGTGACCGAAGCGCGGGTCGTAGAGCCGCTCGCCGTGCATCTCCCGCAGCCTCGTGAGGACCTTCTCGGCGCGGAGCGGCAGGGCCTCGCGAAGGCGCTCCTCGAAGACCTCGCGCACGGCGCCCGGGAGGCGGAGCATCACGGCGAACGTGTGGGTGGCGCCGGCCCGTCCCGCTGCGGCGAGGAGCTCCGCGAGCCCCGCGTCCCCGAGGCCAGGCACGAGCGGCGAGACGCTTATCCCCACGGGAATCCCCGCGTCGGCGAGGGTCGCGATCGTCCGGAGGCGCCGCTCGGGGGAGACCACGCCCGGCTCGAGCGCACGCGCGACGGCCGGATCCGCGAACGGGATGCTCACCGTCACGCGGACGTGGGCCGCCCCTCGGAGCTCACGGAGGACGTCGAGATCGCGCTCGACCAGCGGGGACTTCGTGATGATGCCGACCGGGTTCTTGTAAAGTGCACATACCTCGAGGCACCCCCGCGTGAGGCGAAGCTCGCGCTCGACGGGCTGATACGGGTCGGTGACCCCCGAGAAGACGACGCGCTCGCCGGTCCACGTTCGCTTCTCGAAGGCCTCACGGAGGAGCTCCGGGGCCGCGCGTTTCACGACCACGATGCGATCGAAGTCCGTTCCGGCGCCGTAGCCGAGGTGCTCGTGGGTCGGCCGCGCGTAGCAGTACGCGCACGCGTGCAGGCAGCCGCGGTAGGGGTTCACCGAGTATCGGAAGCCGATGTCGGGGCTGTCGTTCGAGGAGACGATGGTCCTCGAGGCGTCGTCGACGAGCGTGACGGGGACCGTGGGGCTCTCCCCGTCGTCGTGCTCGACGTGCCGAACGTAGAAGCGGTTCGGCGGGTTTTTTTCGGTGGGGCGCACGTCAGGTGTGCCCCGCCGCGTCGGGATGCGCGGCGCTCCGAGAGAAGACGTGACGAACCGTCATCGCCCGGAGCGTAGCGCTGTTCGTTAGTTCAGTACAGCGCCGGGGAAGCGGAAGACGAGGGCGGGGGAGGCCTCGGGATCGTCGGCACGATCGACCTCGACGTGGCCGCCGTTCTCGAGCCGCCCGAAGAGCAGCTCTTCGCCGAGCGGGCGCTTCAGCTCCTCCTGGATCACACGGCCGAGCGGCCTCGCGCCGTTCTCTTCGTCGTAGCCCTTCTCGCGGAGGTACTCGCGGGCACGCTCGGTCACCTCGAGGGTGACCTTCTTCTCGGCGAGGAGCGCCGCGAGCTCGCGCACGAACTTTCCGACGATGCTCCCCATCGTGTGCGGGGAGAGGGGCGCGAACGCGACGCGTGCGTCGAGGCGGTTCCGGAACTCCGGGCTGAACATCAGCTTGTACTCGCGCTCGGCGTCGCCGCTGACCCGCGAGTCGCCGAAGCCGACGGCGCGCTTCGCGAGATCACGCGCGCCGACGTTGCTCGTCATGAGCAGCACGACGTGGCGGAAATCGGTCGATTTTCCGTTGTTGTCGGTGAGCTTGCCGTGGTCCATCACCTGGAGCAGCACGTTGAAGATTTGCGGGTGCGCCTTCTCGATCTCGTCGAGGAGGAGCACGGCGTGAGGGGTCTTGGCGATGGCGTCGGTGAGGAGGCCACCCTGATCGAACCCGACGTAGCCCGGCGGGGCGCCGATGAGCCGCGACACGGTGTGAGGCTCCATGTACTCGCTCATGTCGAAGCGCACGAACGCGATGCCGAGTGTCTTCGCGAGCTGCTTCGCGACCTCGGTCTTGCCGACGCCCGTCGGCCCGGTGAGGAGGAAGCTCCCGATGGGCTTCTCCGGCGCGCGGAGCCCGGCCCTCGAGAGGCGGATCGCGCTCGCGAGCTGGTCGACGGCGTGGTCCTGCCCGAAGATCGCTTTTTTGAGATCTTCCGCGAGGTTACGGAGCTTCTCTTTGTCGTTCGAGGAGACCTCGCGCGGCGGGATCTGGGCCATGCGCGAGAGCACGGTCTCCACCTCGGAGACGCCGACGACCGCGCCCTTGCCCTTCTCGAGCTTCATGGCCGCGCCGGCCTCGTCGAGCAGATCGATCGCCTTGTCCGGGAGCTTGCGGTCGTGGAGATACCGCGCCGAGAGGCTCGCCGCGGCCTCGATGGCCTCGTCGGTGTAGCTCACGCCGTGGAACTCTTCGTACTGGCTCCGGAGGCCCTTCAAGATGGCGACGCAGTCCTCGACCGAAGGCTCATTGACCTCGACCTTCTGGAAGCGACGCGCGAGGGCGCGGTCCTTCTCGAAGTGCTGTCGGAGCTCCTCGAACGTGGTCGAGCCGATGCAACGGAGGCGGCCCGAGGCGAGCGCCGGCTTCAGGAGGTTCGACGCGTCCATGCTGCCGCCGGAGGTGGCGCCCGCGCCGACGATGGTGTGGATCTCGTCGACGAAGAGGATGGCGCCCTCCTTGTCCTGGAGGGACTTCACGACGCCCTTGAGGCGCTCCTCGAACTCGCCGCGGTAGCGCGTGCCGGCGATGAGCGCGCCCATGTCGAGCGCGTACACCGTGGACTCTTTCAGGGCCGGGGGCACGTCGCCGTCGACGATCTTCTTGGCGAGCCCCTCGACGATGGCCGTCTTTCCGACGCCGGAGTCGCCCACGAGGAGGGGGTTGTTCTTTTTGCGGCGCGCGAGCACCTGGACGATGCGCATGACCTCGTTCGTTCGGCCGACGAGCGGGTCGATCCGGGACTTTTTGGCCTCTTCGTTGAGGTTCGTGGTGTAGGCCGCGAGGGGGTCTCGCGCGGGCTTCGGGCCGTCGCCGTCGTCTTGGCCGGGACCGACCGACGCGGGGGACTCTTCACGGTCGATCTTGGACCGCCCGTGCGAGATGTAGCTCACGACGTCGAGGCGCGTGACCCCGTGCTGCTCGAGCAGCGAGACCGCGTGGCTGTCGGGCTCGGCGAAGATGGCCACGAGCACGTTGTGCCCTTTGATCTCGTCTTTGCCGGACGAGCGCACGTGCGCGTCGGCGCGCCGAATGACGCGCTGGACCCCGAGGGACGCCGTCGGGGCCTCGAAGTCGTCCTCGGGGACGGCCGTGAGCTCGGCGTCGAGGAAGCTCTCGAGGGCCTTCTTGAGCGCCGCCACGTCGCCTCCGGCGTGCTTGACCACGAGGGCCGTGGCGTCGTCGAAGAGGAGCGCGAAGAGAAGGTGCTCGAGCGTGACGAGCTCGTTGCGCCGCCGCGCGGCCTCGTTGGCGGCGAGCGAAAGGGCGATCTCGACTTCGGGGCTGATGCGCATCGGTTCACTCCGGCTCGCTCGTGACGAGGAGCGGCATTCCATTTTCTTGTGCATAATCCATGACTTGCGACGTCTTGGTCTCGGCGACGTCACGGGTGGTCACGCACGCCACGGCGGCCCCTTTTTTGTGGACCGTCAACATGATGTGCATCGCCTCGGTCGCGGTCTTGTGGAAAAACCGCTGGAGCACCTCGATCACGAACTCCATCGTCGTGTAGTCGTCGTTGTGGAAGATGACCTTGTATCGCCGGGGCACCTGCGACACGGGCACGGTCTCGACGTCGAGCTCTTCGCCGAGGTCGGGGTTCGGTGGCTTGGGATCGTTGGCGCTCATGGAGGGGAGAGGGGCGGGGCGTTTTTCGGGGCTCTCGGCCGAGCAAGGTTTGGCTTGGAGGGGCTTCTCGCAAGGCTCACCGTTCCGTCTGCTACAGTCTAGGGCGAAATGAGTGGGAAAAAGCTCGTCCGTTCGTTCCTCGCCCTCGGTGACGCCGAGCTTCGGCAGGCGTACGCCGAGGAGCTCCTCTTGACGTCGCAGCCGGGTTTCCTCGCCGACTCTCTCGACGAGCTCGGCGGGCTCGCCGAGACGTTCGATGCCGGGGCGCGCGAGGCGCTCGTCCCGCTCGTCACCGCCATGAACCAGCCTCGATGCGAGGCGGCCGTGCAGCGCCTCCGCGAAGAGGCCGCCGGTCGAAATTTGCTCTGCCTCGAGCGCCTCCTCAGGTCGCGGCCGCGCGCCCCCGTGTCGCGCGACCCACGCCTCCCCGGCGCCGACGACGAGGACGAGGCTCGAGTGCCGGACTACGGGCGAGGCCGTGTGCTCACGCTCGGCGAGCGAAAGAGCCTCGCCAGGCGCCCCGATCGGGACACGCTCGAGAAGGTGCTCTCCGATCCTCACCCGGAGGTCATTCGGAGGCTCCTCGTGAACCCTCGGCTCACGGAGGAGCACGTCGTGCGCCTCGCCACGCGGCGCCCCGGATCGCGCGCGGTCCTCTCGGAGATCGCGTGCTCGGCCCGGTGGTCCACGCGCTCGCGGGTGCGCCTCGCGCTGGTGCTGAACCCGAGCCTGCCCGAGGACATGGCCGTCCGGCTCGTGAGCCTGCTCCTACGCCAGGAGCTCGCCCTCGTGGTCTCTCGTGTGCCCCTCGACTCGCCCGTCTACGCGCTCTGCAACGAACGCCTCCGCGCGGCTCCGCCCAAAGCGAGCCCGTTCGCCGACGGGGCGCGGGTCCCCTCGATCGACCCCAAGCTCGTCAACTGACGTCGAATCGCGCCGCGGCCCCCGGGGCGACCGTGTCAGCCCTCGTCCTCTTCGCTCGCCCAGCGCGAGAGGGCCGTCATGCCGATCGCAGCGGCGCAGGACGGGCAAAGGGGCCGTTTCTCTTCTCGGAACGCGCCGTCACGGAACCAGAGCAGGGCGCCCTCGCCGCGAGGTGGGCCGTCTTCGTCCGGGGCGGCCGCGAGGCTCTCCCCGCACGCGTCGCACGACGGCTCGTCGTCGACGAAGAGCTGCGAAGTGGATCCGACGCGAACCGAAGGTTGTGTCATTTCGCCGCACCGTAGCGCATCGGGCGCGCGTGACAAGCGCCTCGGCGCCCGCACGCAGGCCTCGTCTGCGTCACTTGAGGAGGAGGACCGCCGAGACGAAGAGCGCCCCGACGACCCCGAGCACGATGAGCGCCACGATCCAGGCCGGGACGTGGGTTCCGGGGATGTCGATCTTGTCGTCGTCGACGTGCGGCGCACGCTCTTGCCATCCGCCCGGGGGGACGCTCAGCGGTCGAATTCCGGCGGAGGCTTGGCTCGGGTCGTCGGGCCGAAAAAGCGCACCCGGCGGGGCGTCGTCGTTTTGGCCGTACGACGCGCCCTGGCCGTCGTTTTCGAGAATGTATTTGCGGTACTGAAGCTCGGTGATCCCGGCTTCGTCGAGCTCGCGGAGGCCCTCGCCGTCGAACTGGACGATGATGACGGTGATGTTGTCGTGACCGCCGGCGGCGTTGGCGCGCTCGGTGAGCTGTTTGCAGAGGTCGAGCGGCTCGGTCGACGAGCGCAGGATGTCGCGCATGTCGTCGAAGCGGATCATGCCCGAGAGGCCGTCGGAGCAGAGCTAGAGCGTGTCGCCCTTGCGAAGCTGCACGTACGTGAGGTCCACCTGCACCGTGTCGGACGTGCCGAGGGCCTGGAGGATGATGTTGTTGTGCTCGAAGGTCTCGGCTTCTTCCTCGGTGAGCTGGCCGGCCTCGATGAGCTGATTGACGAGCGATTGGTCGCGCGTCACCTGGACGAGCCGGTTGCCGCGCAGAATGTACCCGCGCGAGTCTCCGACCTGGCCGAGGAAGAGGTGGTCGTCGACGAGGGCCGCGCCGGTGACCGTCGTGCCCATGCCGCGGCGCGAGCGGTCGCTCTTGGCCTCGGAGAAGATCCGGAAGCCGGCCATCTCGATCGCGCGGACGAGGCGCCTCGCTACGTCGTCGCGCTCGATGCCCGCCGGGAACCCGTCGAGGCCGTCGACCATGCGCTCGTAGATGATGTCGACGGCCATCTGGCTCGCGACCTCCCCCGCCGCGGCGCCGCCCATTCCGTCGCATACGGCGAAGAGCGCGCCGTGCGGGCCGATGCCCGTGGGACGGTTCGCCTCGAGCAGGCCGCGCGACTTTCGGCTGAGGTCCGCGACGAGGAAATTGTCCTCGTTGTGCTCACGCACCTGACCGACGTCGGTGCGCGCGAAGAGGCGTACGCGAATCGGTGACGTGGCCGCGGTGGCCTCGGCCTCCGTCGCATCCGCGAGGTTCTCGACGCTGGGGGGCGGCTGGGTCACGCGCGACCTTCTTCGATCGGGCAAACACCCGAGTGTGGGACGGATCGACAGGGAACGAGATCAACCATGACCACCCCCGATGTCGATGCGAAAGAGCTGCTGGCCCATCCGCACGAGGTCGCCGGTGCGCACTTCGGTCTCGCCTCGGAGGCCAAGGAACGTGCCGTTGGACGAGCCGAGGTCGACGAGATGAACGGCAGCTCGCTTACGCAACGCCGCGGATTTCGGCGCTTTTTCGGAGCGACCGTCGCCGGCAGGCAGCACGAGAAAGGCCGCGTGCCGCCGCGAGAGAAACGGATCGTCCGTGAACACTACGTCTCCCGACTCTCGCCCGAGCACGGTCTCCACCTTCCGAATGTAGTAGACGTCGCGCGTAACCCCTTCGACGGTGCGCTGGCTCAGTCGAGCGTAGCGTGGTGCCGTGGGCGTGCCGAATAGCAGCGTCCCGTGCTCCGAGGCTGGACCGAGACCGGCCTCGCCGTCTTTGAGAGCCTCGAACCTTAGCACCTGTTGCCCAATCAGGATCAAGTCTTGATCCTGGAGCTCCATGGCCACATTCGAGTCGACGTCGGCCACGGCGGAGGCCGGGCTCCCGGGGGGCAGGGGCGCCCGCTCGATGTCCCCCATCTTTTTGCCGCGGAGCGACGAGACCCGCAAAAAGAGGCCGTTCACGCTGTCCAGGTCGCGGAGGTAGAGGCGGTCCTCGCGGAACACGAGCCGGGCGTGACGCGGCGAGAGGTAGCGGTCGTCGCCGAGGATCACGTCCCCCTCGGAGCGCCCGATGTCGACCTGGTCGTAGATGGGGTAGCTCGGTCCGGGCGTGCCGTCCTTCGTGATCACCACGAGCTGGCCGCGCGACGGACGAGGCTTCGTGTTGAGCCACGTCCCCTTGCGCGGGCTCGAGTCTCGTTCGGTCGAGGGCTCCTTCGGGCGGGACGGCTCGATCGAGAGCTCGGCCGAGGGCTTCGGGAGCTCGAAGGGGCGATCGTCGACCGTGGGTGGCCGGTCGTCGACGGTGGTCTTGGCGAAGACGTGCCCGGGCCGAGGTCCCTCGGCGTGTGGCGGAGGGGGAGCCGGGGCGGGAGGGGGAGCCGCGGCGGGAGCGGGAGGCGGGGCCACCGGTGCAGGTGCCGGTGGAGCCTCGGGGGTGACCGGGGCCGCCGCGCCGGCGTTGGCGAGCGACGCGCCACAATAGCGGCAGAACAGGGACGAGGGCTGGTTCGCGCCCTGGCATCGCCCGCACACGCGGGCCCCGAGCGCCTCCGGTTGGGGGGCGACGTCGATCACGGGCTGAGGCTGGAGCCTCGGAGCCGAGCCCGCCGCGGGGGGGGCCGCAGGCGAAGGGTAGGCGGCCGCGACCGGGACGGGTTGGACGTTCTGCACGGGCGCGACGAGGACCGGTTGGGGGGCCGGGGCGACGGGCAGCGGCGCCGGAGTGTGCGCGACGGGCACGGGCTGCGGGACGTGCACGGCGGGCTGTGGCACCGGGACCGGCGGCGCGGCCTGAGGTTGGGGCAGCGCTTGACCGCAGGCCATGCAGTACCGCTCACCCAGAGGGTTCGAGGTTCCACACATGCCACAGCGCACCTCGGCGCCCGGGCGCGGGGGAGCCTCGACGAGGGGCGTGGGTGGGGCCACGCGCGGGGCGAGGCGATTGCCACACTCCTCGCAGAACACGAGGTGGGACGCGTTGTTACGGCCGCAGAGAGAGCAGATCACGCAACCAAGATGGGACAATAGGGCGCGCCTCATCGTCAAGCGCGGTCGACGTCACGATGTCGATTCGCGCGAAGCGCTGTCGTTCCGCGAGGAAATGTGGTTGGCCAGCGGCTCTCGTCGTGCGCCGCGCCCCGTCACGCGAAAATGGCTCTTTCGTCCTGTTGACATGCGTAGCGGCCTTTGCGTAATGGTCGCCGCAGCTCTCACGGAGCCCGGAGAAAAAAGGGAATGGAGATCGTCCTCGACAAGCGTGCGGTTCGGCAGATTCGGCTCTCGGCGCAGGATGCGATCGAGGAGGGCGACACCGAGACGTTGCGGGAAGACATCCTCGAGGCCTTCACGGAGGAGCAGGTCGAAGAGATCGAGCGTCGGCTCGACAGCGGCGACTTCTTCGAGTTCCTCACGGACATGCTCGACGAATGGTCCGGCGACGACGTCGACGAGCTCTTCGAGCTGATCGACGCGCAGCGCGGTGACGTCGGCATCGACATCAAGTTCGACAAAAAAGCCTCGACCCCCGATCCCGACGAGGAGAAGGACGAAGAAGAGGAAGAGGACGACGAGTTCGACGACGAGGACGACGACGACCTCGACGACGAGGACGGCGACGAGGAAGAAGAAGAGGAAGAGACCGAAGGCTGACCCGCGCGCGCGGGACTTCGGATCGTCTCGAGGGGCCTTCGGGCCCCTTCTTCGTTCCTGGCCCGATGTCGCCGAGAACCCGGGGGTCAGGGCTTCGGCGCGGCCGCGTCCGTCGCGCTCTCGCGGAGGAGGTACCCTCGGCAGGTCGTGGGCGCACGGCTCTTCGCCGGCCTCGCGACGCGCGGGCACACCGCCGACGCGCACGGCACGTAGCGCGAGTCCGGGAACGTCCCGACGAGCGTCTCGAGCGCCGCGCAGGCCTCGTCTTCGTGTTTGTCCTCGCGGTGGAGCTTGGCGATCTCCCAGAGCGCGTCGTCTCGCTCGAGGGACGTGGTGTAGCTCGCGTAGAGCTCGTGGAGCGTCTTTCGAGCCGCGTCCCGGTCGTGGAGCTTCTCGGCCTGGATGCGCGCGATGAGGCGCATCGCCGGCGTGAGCTTGGGCCTCTGGTAGCTCCCGACCACGTCCGACGTCTCCCGCTCGGCGACGATACGCCGCAGCAGCACGATGGCCTCGCTCGGGTGGCCGGCCTCGTCCTCCAGCGTCGCCGCGGTGAAGAGGGCGTCGTCCCAGTAGGACCCGCGGGGGTAGGGGAACGCGTCGGCGAGGGCCACGTACGCCTTCACGCGAGCCTCGCGAGGCTCGGTGCGTGCGGCGCGCTCGTAGGCGATCTTCTGACCGACCTCGGTCTCGGGGGGGACCTTCGCCGCGAGCTCGCCGAGTAAGGCGTAGCCTTTGGCGCGACCGGCGGGGCTCTCGTCGCCGCCTTCGTGGGCGCGCAGCACGTGGCCCAGCGCCGGACGGGCGAGTGGGCTCCTCGGGTGCGCCTCGACGAAGGCGCGGAGGTCGGCGAGCCCGCGCGCTTCGGACCCCGATTTCCTTCGTAGATCCGCGGCTTTGTAGAGGGCCTCCTCGCGTGTCCCGTTCGTCGGGGTGCGGGCCCCGAGCGCGTCGAGCTCGCGCAGGGCCGCGGCGACGTCACCCGCGCGGGCCTTCTCGACCGCGGCCAAAAGCTCGGCGTGGTCCCGATCGCGCTCCTTCTCGGCGAGCTTGGCCGACCGCGCGAACGCCTCGGCCGCCTCGGAGAACCTCCCCGCGGACGACGCGCGCCGACCTTCGGCGAACGACCGCTGGTACTCGGTCGTGGAGTGGCCGCAGGCGACCAAGGCGGCCGCCGTCACGAGCGCGTGAGCGAGGCGTTTCATCGTGCCTCCGCGACGAGCCGGGCGTGCGCGTCGGCGATGGCGTCCGCCGCGACGCGCATCATGTCGGCCGAGACGTCGAGGTGGGTGACGGCCCGGAGGCGAAAGGGCCCCGAGGCGGACACGCGAACCCCCGCTTCTTCGACGAGCCGCGCCACGGCGTCGGCCGGCGCGCGGGTGTCGATCGCCACGAGGTTCGTCTCGGGGGCCGTCACGCGGAGGCCCGTCGATTCCCCTCGAGCGACGAGGCGCTCGGCGAGGCTCCTCGCGTTCGCGTGATCCTCGGCGAGCCGAGCCCGATGATTCGCGAGCGCGTACCTCGCGGCCGCCGCCAAGATCCCTGCCTGGCGCATGCCGCCGCCCCAGCGTTTTCGTGTGCGACGGGCCTCGGCGACGATGGCCTTCGGGCCGACCAGCGCGCTCCCCGCCGGAGCGCCGAGGCCCTTCGAGAAACACACGCTGATCGTATCGAAGGGGCGCGCGAGCTCGGCGACCGTCGTCTCGGTCGCGACCGCCGCGTTCCAGAGGCGTGCCCCGTCGAGGTGGAGCCCCAGCCCGAGCGCGCGCGCGGCCTCGGCGATCCGGCCGATTTGAGCTTCGGGGAAGACGCGCCCGCCCGCCCGGTTGTGGGTGTTCTCGACACACACGAGCGAGGTGCGGGGGCAGTAGTAGGCGTCGGTCGGGTGCGCCTTTTCGCGGACGTCGTCGCCGTCGAAGAGCCCTCCGCGCCCGGCGATGGCGAACTGCACGCCGGAGAGGGCGGGGCCCGCGCCGCTCTCGTAGAACACGACGTGCGCCCCCTCGCCGACGATGACCTCGTCGCCGGGTCGTGTGTGCGCGGCGATCGCGAGCTGGTTGCCCATGGTCCCCGAGCTCACGAAGAGCGCGGCCTCTTTGCCGAGCAGGTCCGCGACCTCGGCCTCGAGGGCGTTCACGCTCGGATCCTCTCCGAAGACGTCGTCCCCGACCTCGGCGTTCGCCATGGCCGCGCGCATCGCGGCTCCGGGGCGCGTGACCGTGTCACTCCTCAAGTCGATCATCGGCGAACGAAGGTACACCAATCGCCCAGGGGCCGTCCGCTCGTCCTCTGCGAAAGGCGTTACGCGTTCTCCCCGCGCGGATATCCCGGAATCCAGCGCGGCTTGGCCGTCGTGTGCGAAATGGGTTGCGCGCCCGCCCAGCCATGGCTAAGTGATTGAACCACTCAGGAACCCATGGCCCGCCCCCCCTCCTCCCCCAAACCGCCGCCCTCCCTCTCCAGCCCCATCGCCGAGGCTTCCGCCAAGGCCTCCGCGGACGACGCCTCGAAGGTCATGTCGCTCGTGCCCATCGCGCGGTCGAGCGTGGTCGACGCGGTCGCCGAGCGGCTCCAGGCCGAGATCCTCGCGGGGCGCTTGGCCCCCGGGTCGCGCCTGCCCTCGGAGCGGGAGCTCTCGCTCGCCCTCGGCGTGAACCGGCTCACGTTGCGCGCGGCGCTCGCGCGGCTCGAGGCGCTCGGCCTCATCACCACGCGCCACGGGGCCGGTACGTTGGTCGCGTCGTGGCGCGAGCGTGCGGGGCTCGACACGCTCCCGACGCTCGTGGCCTCCCTCGCGCCCGGCGAGCCGACCTGGCGCAAGCTCATGGCCGACATCCTCGAGGTGCGGCGCGCGCTGTCGGCCGAGACCATGGCCCTCGCGGCCGTGCGCCACACCGAGGAAGACGTGCGCGTGCTCGAGCAGCTCAGGGACGAGCAGAAGGGCCGCCTCCACGACGCCGTGCTCTACGCACGAGGGGACATGGCCTTCCAGCGCGCGCTCGTCCGCGCGGCGGGCAACGTCGGGTTCGAGCTCGTGTTGAACTCGTTCGCTCGTTTCCCCGACGAGTACCCCGAGCTCGTCGCTCGCCTCTACGACCGGCGCGAGCAAGCGCTCGTGCTCTACGACGCGATCCTCGCGCTCCTCGCGACCCGTGACGCGGACCTCGCGCGCACGCAGGTGCGCTCCGCGCTCGAGGCCCACGACGCCGAGTGGCTCGAGCGCAACGCCCCGACGACCGACGACGGCCCGAAGCCGCGCGCCGAAGCGCCGAAGAAGCCGAGCGCCCCGAAGCCGAGGAAGAAGCCGTGAGCGCCGAGTCTCGGGCCGCCCACGCGCCCCTCTCGCCCCTCGAGGCCGGGTGGGTGCCCCTGGTGTTCGCAGCCATCTTCCCGGAGCCCCCGCGAGGCGACGGCGAGGTCGCGATCACGTCGCTCGGTCCGGCCGCCTTTTACGCGCGCCTCTGCCGCACCTCCCGCTTCGATCACGCGCTCACGCTCCGGGCGGCGCTCTGGATCGTGGCCGTGGTCGCGCCGGTCGTCGTGCTCCGTCGGTTCCCGGCGTTCGGGTCGCTCTCGGTCGCCGATCGCGAGGCGCTCCTCGTCGGCATGGCGTCGAGCCCCATCTATCTCTTCCGGCAGATCGTCTTCCTGCTCAAGGCCCAGGCCGCGCAGCTCTACGCGGCGCACCCCGCCGTGGCGAAGCGTGTCACGAGCCCGCCCGCTCGCGACGCCCTCGTGCCCCTCCGCAAGGGCGAAAAACGCGTTGAAAAACAAGGAGATCGCCATGACGACGCCGCATGATGGCCGCGCCTTCGCGGACGACGGGCACGAGGCCTCCGTGGTCGCCGGAGAGTCCCTCCGCGTGCGCCCCGTGACCGACGACGTCGACTTCGTGGTCGTCGGGTCGGGCGCGTCGGGGGCCGTCGCCGCGCACACGCTCGCGAGCCACGGCTACAGCGTTGCCATCGTCGAAGAGGGGCCATGGATTCGAACGCGGGACACGAGCCCTTCGGTCGACGGGATCTTCTCCGCGGCCATCCGTGACCGTGGCATGCAGGTCGCGCAGGGCCGCGCTTTCATCCCGATCTTGCAGGGGTCCGCCGTCGGCGGGAGCACGTTCGTGAACTCGGCGATCGCGTGGCGTATCCCTGGGGACGTCCTCGTGGAGTGGAAGGAGCGCTTCGGCGTCGACCTCCCGGAGCGAGACCTCGAGCCGCACTTCGACGCCCTCGAGCGCGATCTGTCGGTGCGCAGCGTGGCCCCGGACGTGCTCGGCGAGAACAGCCGTCTCTTCCTCGAACAGTGCAAGAAACGCGGCTACGACGCCGCTCCGATGCGCCGCTACGACGCCGGCTGCGAAGGGAGCGCGCGGTGCCTCCAAGGGTGCCCGAACGCGCGCAAGCAGAGCATGTCGGTCACCTACGTGCCTTGGGCGCTGCGGCTCGGGGCGCGGATCTACACGTCGTGCAAGGTGTCGCACGTGGAGGTGAGGGGGAGCCGCGCCGTCGGCGTCGTTGGGCGGGCCAAAGGCGGTGCCCCGGTGCACCTTCGCGCGCGCCTCGGCGTCTTGGTCGCCGCGAGCACCATCCAGACCCCGAACCTCCTCCGTCGCTCGGGGGTCCGCGCGAAGGCCCTCGGCAAGCATTTCCAGGTCCACCCTGGCGTGGGCATGGGGGCGCTCTTCGACCGCACGGTGCACATGACCTTCGGCGCCACGCAGGGGGCCGAGAGCACGCACTTTCGTGCCACCGAGCGCTTCAAGCTCGAGACGATCGGCATGCCTCCCGAGCTCGCGGCGGCGCGTCTCCCCGGTGTCGGGCACGACCTCCTCTCGCGTATGGCGCACCTCGACGACGTCGGTGTTTGGGTGGCGCAGCTCCGGGCGCGCGCCGAGGGAGAGATCTCCCGCGACGTCTTCGGAAACGACGTCATCCGATACTCTCCCACAGAGGACGACATGCGCATCGCGCGGAAGGCGCTGGCGACGATCGCCGAGCTCTTCTTCGACGCCGGCGCTCGTGAGGTGTGGCCCGGCGTCTTCGGATTGCCGACCGTCCTCCGCTCTCCCGACGAGATCCGGCTCCTTCGCGAGGGGCCGCTCGATCCGCGCGCGTACGGGCTCGTCTCGAGCCACTTGTTCGGGGCCGCGCGCATGGGGCCGAACGCGGGCACGTCGGTGGTCGACCCCTCGTTCGCGGTCCACGGCACCGACCGGCTCTGGGTCGTCGACTCGTCCGTCTTCCCGACGAACCTCGGCGTCAACCCGCAGCACTCCATCATGGCGCTCGCGCGCTACGCGTCCACGGCGATCGCCTCGGGCTCGAGGCGCGTCGCGGCGGCATGAGCCCTCGGAAAACCCGCGGTCTCGGTGAGGTAAGCCGAATCTGCTTGACGGATCTCGCGAGGCCGCGTACTTCCGCGGCCGTCATCGCCGCTTTAGCTCAGTGGTAGAGCAACGGTTTCGTAAACCGTAGGTCTGGGGTTCAAGTCCCCAAAGCGGCTCCAGGTTCTCGCGAAGGCCCGTCTCCCGGGCCTTTTTCGTTTCGGGGCCTCGCGCGCGGCGGCCTCGGCCCTCGGCCGCGGGGATCGCCCTCTTTCGAGCCCGCGAGCTTGTCCCCGGGTGGGCGATTCGGTACCTTTCTGTCGGAGGGGGAGGCTCTTTTCGCCTCGCGCTCGACTCGCCCGAGCTTCGCTATGAACAAACCAGCCGAATTACCCGTGCCCGGGGACCTCTTCCAGGGGAAGTACCGCATCGAGAGGCTCCTCGGAAAGGGCGGCATGGGCGCCGTTTTTTCGGCCCAGCACGAGGGGCTCGGGCAGCGTGTGGCCGTCAAGTTCCTCCTCGCCGAGGCCGCCGCGAACGAAGAAGCGAACGCGCGGTTCCGCCAAGAGGCGCGCGCCGCCGCGAACATTTTGAACGAGCACGTCGCCCGCGTGGTCGACGTGGACGTGTCGGGGTCGAACGGGCTCCAGTACATGGTGATGGAGTACCTCGAGGGGCAAGACCTCTCGCAGCTCCTCGAGACCCGCGCCTCGCTCCCGCCCGACGAGGCGTGTAGCTACCTGCTCCAGGCCGCCGACGCCATCCACGCGGCGCACAAGCTCGGCATCATCCACCGCGATCTCAAGCCGTCGAACCTCTTCCTCGCCACGAAGCCCGACGGCTCGAAGATCGTCAAGGTCCTCGATTTCGGCATCTCGAAGGCCCAAAACAGCCTCGGGCCGATGAGCGGCGCGCTCACGTCGACCAAGGCCATGCTGGGCTCTCCGCTCTACATGTCGCCCGAGCAGCTCCGCAGCTCGAAGAGCGTCGATGTGCGCGCCGACATCTGGGCCCTCGGGGTCATCCTCTACGAGCTTCTCACCGGCGCCGTGCCCTACAACGGCGAGAACCTCGGTGAGCTCTTCGCGGCGATCCTCGAGCAGGATCCGCTCCCGGTTCGGCAGCGCGCGCCGCACGTGAGCCCCGAGCTCGAGGCCGTCGTCATGCGATGCCTCCAGCGGCAGCCGCAGCATCGGTTCGCGACCGTGGCCGAGCTCGCGGCGCACCTCGCGCCGTTCGCGCCGGCGTACGCGCACCTCCCGGTCGTCGCGGTCGGGCGCGCCCAAGCCCCGAGCGGGGCCCTCGCGATCCCTCAAGGTGCAGGGTACACGCAACCCATCTCCCAGGCCGGGTACCTGCCTCAAACGCCCATGCGCCCGTCGCACGCGTCGGTGCCGGCGTTCGGCGCCAACACGGGCAACCCGGTCAACGTGCCCGTCGCGGCCACCGCGGCGCTCGGCTCGGGCGGGTTCGTCGCGCAACCCCAAGGCCACTCGGGCGCCGAGCTGATGCCCGAGGGCTCGTCGGTCGCGGGCGTGCCCTCGCGCGGCTCGAACACCGGCATTTTCGTGGGCATCGGCGCCTTCCTCCTCCTCGTGACGGTCGGCATCGGCGCGTACACCGTCGTGGGCAAGAAGTCCTCGGGCGGCTCGGGCACCGCCGGGAGCGCGAGCGCATCGGCCGAGGTGCCGGTGACGACCGCTCCGACGGCCCCTCCGAGCCACTCGGCGGCTCCGACGGCCGAGGTCCCGAGCGCCACCGTCGCGGCGACCGCGGCCCCGCCTCCTTCGGCGACGGCAGTGGCGGTGGTGCCGAAGGTGCCCGCGACCCCGCCTCAGGGCGGAAAGAAGCCTCCGGTGAGCCCCCCGGCGACGCCCCCCGCGACTCCGCCTGCGACCCCGCCGACACCGGCGACGGCCGCACCGACGCCCAAACCGACGAGCACGCTCCAGACCTCGCGCTGAAGGCGAGCGGCAGCATGGAAAGGCTGGCGACGAATCGTCGGCCGCCCCGCGTTTCGTGGGCCTTCCCTCGGAGCTCGTTCGTCGGGCGCTGCCTCGGGCGACGATGACGGTTTCGCACGGTACCCTCGCCGCGATCCGCTGTATAACGGCGGGTATGTCGACCCTCGGCCCTTCCGCGAGCCTCCTCTCCCACGCATCGACTCGGCCCTACACGCGCCCGGCGCGTCCGGCGCGGGCCTTCGTCGCCGCCGCGGCGATGGCCGTGGCCATGGCGTTCGCCCCGAGCGCGTCCGCCAACGACATCGCCCTCGCCGAGAAGCTCTTCAACGATGGTCTGAAGGCCATGGAGACGAACGACTACGTGAGCGCGTGCAGGGCCTTCGCCGGAAGCAACGAGGCCGACCCTTCGCCCGGAACCCTCATGAATCTCGCTACCTGCCAAGAGAAGCAGGGCAAGGTCGCGAGCGCCTGGGGCAGCTACCAGACGGCCGCGGGCATGGCGGATCAGCGTGGCCAAAAAGAGCGCGCCGCCACCGCGCGCGCCGCGGCGTCGAAGCTCGAGCCTCAGCTCCACAAGCTCGTCATCGGGTTCAAGGCGGCGATCCCGGACGAGGTCACCGTGACGCGCAACGGGGTCTCCGTCCCCAAGGCGGCGCTCGGCAGCGACATCCCCGTCGACCCGGGCGAGCACGCCATCGAGGTCGTCGCCAAGGGCAAGAAGAAGTGGACGGGCCGGATCACGGTCAAGGCAGGGCCCGGCACCGACCGCATCGAGGTGCCTGCGCTCGAGGACGAGCCCGTGGGCGCCACCACGCCGCCCCCGGGGGGCACGATCCTCCCACCGCCGGCCGAGGCGGGCACGTCGTCGCGCGGCTCGACCCAGCGCATCATCGGTGGTGTCGTCACCGGCACGGGTGTCGCCGTCGGGGCGACCGCTCTCGTCTTCCAGATCCTCGCGCTCAGCCAAGACTCCAAGTCGAAGACGACCTGCGCCCTCCCGCGCGAACAAGACATCAACGACGCGTGCACGAGCCAGAAAGACGCCGCCAAATCGAACCAGGCGGTCGCCATCGGCCTCGGCATCGGCGGCGCGCTCGCCATCGGCGTCGGCCTCACCTTGATCTTCACGGCGCCGAGCGGCCCCGCCAAGACGGCCAAGATCCGCATCCTCCCCGACCTCGGCCCGAACGGCGGCTCGCTCTCGCTGGGCGGCTCGTTCTGAGGTCGAGCCGGCCTCCGACAGGGCCGTTTTCGAGGAACGAAACGCCCGCCTTCGGGCGTTCGATCGGACGAAACAGAAGAGGGCGCTCCCCGAGTCTCGGGAGAGCGCCCTCGTCGTACGGGCACGTCTCGTCTCAGGAGGCGGCGTCGTCGTCTTCCATCGGGCCGAGATCCTCGCCCGACAGCACGAAGAACGCCTCGCCGTAGCTCTCGAGCAGCGAGAGCGCGAGGTCCATGTCCTCTTGGCTGTGGCCGCGGGTGACGTTCACGCGGAGCCGCTCCTCGCCGAGCTTCACCCCGGGGTAGGTGATGGGCACCATCAGCACGCCGCACTCGAGCAGCGCCACGTGCATGAAGAGCGTCTTGCGCTCGTCCTTGCACATGACCGGCATGATGTGGGTGTTGCTCGCGCCGAGGTCGAAGCCGATGCCGGTGAGCTTCCGGCGCATGTAGTCGGACTTCTGGTGGAGCTCCCGCACGAGGGCGGGGCCGTCGGCCTCGAGCATGTCCAAGATCGTGCTCGCCGCCGCCACGATGGGGACGGGGAGGGACGCCGAGAAGAGGAAGCTCCGGGCGTTGTGCTTCACGAGGTCGATGATGTCGTCGTCGGCGAGGAGGATGCCGCCGATGCCGCCGAACGTCTTCGAGAAGGTGGAGACGACGATGGGCACCTTGCCGACGAGCCCGTCGGCCTCGAGGATGCCCGTGCCGCGCTCGCCGAGCGTGCCCGTGCCGTGCGCGTCGTCGACCACGAGCACCGCGTCGTACTTCGCGCAGATCTCGACGAACTCCTTGAGGTGCGCGCGATCGCCGTCGAGCGAGTAGACGCCCTCGACGAGCACGAGCGCGTTCTTGCGCTCGCGGGTCTTCAAGATGCGCTCGAGGCTCTTCGCCGAGTTGTGGTTGAAGAAGCGAACCTCGGGGCTCTTGCCGGGGATGCCAGCGGCGAGGAACGTCCCGTCGAGGATGCACGCGTGGCTGAAGCTGTCGAGGACGAGGGTCGTGTCCTTGTCGGCGAGGGCCATGATGAGGCCGACCATCGCCTGGTAGCCCGTCGTGAAGAGCAGGCACGAGGGGAAGCCGAACCACTTCGCGAGGCGGCGCTCGAGCTCGACGTGCTCCACCGTGGTCGCCTGGACGCGGGAGCTCGAGAGCCCGCAGGCGTACTTCTCGACGGCCTTGACCGCGGCCTCTTTGACCTTCGGGTGGTTCGTGAGGCCGAGGTAGTCGTTCGAGCTGAAATTCACGATAGGTTTGCCGCCGATCGTGGTGTGGAGCCCGCCGGTCTCGAAGGGGCGGAAGTACGGGTAGACCTGCTTCTTTCGGGCGAGGTTGACGCGCTCGAGCTCGGTCTTGGCCTTGTCGTGGATCCAGCTCACGGTGCTTCCCTTTCGCCGCCCCGCGGGCCCCTCGGCCTTGGGCGGACGGCGGCTATTTACACGAATCGTGCCGAGCGCGAGGCGAATTCCAAGCGTGCTTTCGCGCGAAGAATTCGCACATTGTGGCCTGCCCGTGGTGCGCCTCGTTGTAAAAGACGGTGCGCGGCGCCGCGTAGGTGACGCGTCTTCCCCTCGAAAAGGAACGATCATGCCGAAGCTCGTCACTCGCGTCTTTCCCGCGCCCCTCGCGCTCGCGCTCGTCGCTACGACGGGCTGCTCCAAGGACGCCCCCCAGTTCGCCGACGCGGCGGCCGCCGCCGAGAAGAAGCTCGAAGAGAAGAAGGCCCTCGGGGACAACGCGCCGAAGCAGGTCGAGGGCAAGAAGCTCAACGCGTTCTTCCCCGAGGAGCTCGAGGGAGGAAAGCGCACCTTCACCACCGAGAAGGACGGCTACTCCGAGGCCAAGTACGTGAAGGACGGCAAGGACGTCCTCGTCCTCACGATCGCCGACATCGTCGACAACGCGGACTCGAAGGACAAGTACGCGAAATCTACCGAAAAGATTGGCGATTTTCCCGTCGCCACCTTCGGCAAGAAACAGACGATGGTGCTCGTGAAGGACCGCTACCAGGCCAAGATCATCAGCGACACGCTGTCGCACGATCAGCGAAAAGCCATCCTCGAGAAGCTCGACCTCAAGAAGCTCGCGACGCTCTGAACGACGAAGGAACCGAAGGAGCCCACCATGACCACGAACAACCTCGAAGAGCTGCTCGCGTCCCTCCCCGAGTCGAACATGACGGTTCGGCTCCTCAACATGCTCGACTACCTCGTGCCCGGCGAGTGGAACAACGTGAACTCGCTGCACCTCGCCATCCGTGAGGCCACGGGCGAGGGCGAAGAGGACGTGATCGGCGCCATCGCCGGCCGCGCGATCGAGCTCTACATGGACCCCGACAACGGGTACCAGCGCGCGGTGTCGCTCTACTCGATGGTCGACTCGGCCTCGACGTTCGCAGGGTTCACCTCGTTCGCGGCCAAGCTCGGCGAGGACGTCGAGTGGCTCGGGTTCCTCCAGAACGTCACCCCCAAGCTCGAGACCACGCAGTCGATCGACGCGGGGCTGAAGCTCGCGTGCGAGCTCGGCGCGTTCTGCATGACGAACGGCCTCCCGGGCGACAGCATCGGGGATTTCATGGGCGCCCTCGCGAATTCGGCCAAAGAGGACAAGATGCGCCTCGCGGCCTGGGTCGCGTGCGACTGCTTCCTCCCGCTCGGGCCGGACTTCATGCAGAAGATCATCTCGACGGTCGAGAACGCGGCCGAGAGCGATTTCATGCAGTCGGGCCTCTTCCAGCGGGTGTCGGAGTTTCTCCCGGGCGGAGGGTTCGGCGAGAAGAAGGACCTCGTCACGAACAACCTGAAGTCGGCCGAGGGGTACGTGCAGGGCTTCGTCGCGGAGCGCGGCATGACCCACGACGGCGTGCTCGCCAAGATCAAGGAGCTCATCGACGTGAACGAGGACCGGCTCGACTACGCCGCGGCCATCATCGACATGTCGACGAACTACTTCCAGCACACGGGCACCCAGTCGGTCGCCCGCCGCGTCATCACGCGCGCGTACGGGGAGATCTGACCGTGAGCGACCTCGACATCCCCACGATCGACCTCGCCGACCTGCGCGGCGGCCCGAACGAAGCGAAGGCCCTCGAGGACATTCGCAAAGGCTTCGGCGTGTACGGCCTCGTCTACGTGAAGAACCACGGCGTCGGCCCCATGGGAGACTCGTACGACAGGTTCACGCGCTTCTGCGCGCGCCCGACCCGCGAGAAGGAGAAGTACAACCGCGCGGACCTCTTCTACCAGCGCGGGTGGACCCCTCCGAACACCGAGAAGGCCGTGGTCGCCGGCGGCCAGCCCGACTTCAAGGAGTGCTGGTTCGCGACGCCGACCGAGATCCCCAAAGATCTCCAGGTCCAGTTCCCCGAGATCTTCGCCGACAACGTCTGGCCCGACGGGGAAGAGAATGCGGGCGGCAAGCTCGCCGAGGACTACACCGCGCGTGGGCGCGAGCTCCACGAGGCGGGCCTCGCGCTCCTCCGAGGCGCGGCGAAGGCGCTCGACCTGCCGCACGACACGTTCGACACGATCTGTGCGGGCGGCCCGCACATCTTCCGCATGCTGCGGTACCTCCCCCTCGACGCCGACCAGGCCCGCGAGAAGAAGGTGCTCTGGGGCGAGGAGCACACGGACTTCAACCTGCTCACGCTGCTCCCGGGCGGAAGATTCCACGATCCGGAGGGCAAGGTCGCGAAGGCCCCCGACAGCGAGAGCGGCCTCTACCTCCGCACGCGCCCGTCCAAGGAGCACCCCGAGGGCCAGATGGTCCGCGGGACCGCGCCCGAGGGCTGCATCGTCGCGCAGGTCGGCCAGATGCTCGAGATGCTCACGGGGGGCACGTTCCTCGCCACGCCGCACGTCATCACGGCGCCGGGCGTGCCGGGGTGGTCGCGCCTCTCGGCCGCCCACTTCGTCCACGTGCACCCGCACACGATGCTCTTCCCGCTCCCGAAGTTCCGGACGAGCCAGGACGTGCTCAAGAGCTACAGCCCGCCGGTGCTCGCGGGCACCTACGCGCTGAAGACCCTCGTCGACATCGGGCTCGCCCCCGAGTCGACGCTCGGTCAGCTCGGATACCGCCACTACGACCGCCTCGCGACCATACGTCACGGCTGAAAAGTGTAGTTGTTACGGAAGGTTGAGTGGGCCGTGTCACGGAACGCCTCGCGAGTGCGACGATCCGGGATGCGGCCCTTCGTCCGTTCCGTCTCCTGCGCGGTGCTCGTGCTCGTGCTCGTCCTCTCCGCTCGGGGGAGCCGCGCCGCCGAGGCCGACCCTCCCGAGGCCGTGCTCGCGGTCACGCCCGTCGCGCAGGCGCCCGAATCCCCGAAGGAGGGATGGTGCGGCGAGGCGGCCATCCAAGAGGGGCTCTTGGCGCTGGGCGCGTACGTGTCGCAGGCGCGCGTGAACCGGGCCGGGAAGCCCTCGCACCCGGACCTCTACGCGAGCGAGCTCCCGGCCGCGCTGCTCGCGCTCGGCGTAGAAGGCGCATGGATGAAGGCGCGCGGCTTCGACGCCGTCCGCACCTTCACCGCCGAGGCCGTTTCCCGCGGGAGGCCGGTCGTCGCCGGCGTGAAGCTCTTGCCCACCGCGCACCCGTCGTGGGGGCTCGATCATTTCGTCGTGCTCGTGGGCGTCCGCGGCCCGGACGTCCTCGTCGACACCACGTGGGGCACGAGGGTCTCCGTCACGAGCGCGCCCCCGCGGGGGATATCGCTCGCCGGGGCCTTCTTCGCGGTTCGCCTCGAGCGCGTCTCCGGGCTGCCCGAAGGGGAGGGCGCCGTGCTCTCGGTCGTCTCGGACGCTGCCGCCGGCGTGGTCGTGCGGGCCGTGTGCCCGAGGAGCGCGGGTCGGGTGCGGGTCGACGACGTGGCACCTCCGCGCGACGTCCCGCTCGTCTCCGGCGAGGCGCGCGTCACGGTGAAGCGCGACGCGTTCGTCCGGTTTCGCTGCATGCCGTGAAGGACGCGCCGCGTGACCCTGCGTGGATTTCGTGCGACATCGAGCGGGAGCCGCCTCTCCCCCTCGAGCGAATCGCATGACCCTCGTCGTCCATTTCCCGCGCCCAGGCTTCTTCATGGCGGACATGCCCGTCACCGTGACCGTCGACGGAGAGGTCGTCTACCGAGGCTCGTTCGTCTCGGGCTTCACCGTGCCGGTCGAGGTCGGGGCAGGGGAGCACGTCGTGGAGACGGCCATCGGCTTGGGCTTCCTCGTGCGTCGTCGCCGCCTCGTGGTCCTTACGGAGGAACGCGACGAGGTCGTCACGGCGACCCTCTCCTACAGCCGTATGTGGGGGAATTTCGAGGAGAAATGCGCCCTCGCGGCGGGAGCGCCCGAGGCCCGCGTCGCCTTCGGCCAGCCCGAGGCGGAGGAGCTGCCCGCGCCACGTGAGCCCGTCCGCGCCACGTGGGGCCTCCTCGCCGTGCTCGCAGCGTTCTTCGTGCTCGAGTACGCGGCCGCCGTGGGGCCACGCGAGGGGGCATCTCCGAGCCTCGACACCCTCGACGCGCTCGGTGGTCTCGGGCCGACCGCGCTCCGGGAGGGCGAAGCCTTCCGCCTCGTGACGTGCACGTTCTTGCACGTCGATCCGGTGCACCTCTTCATGAACGGCATCGCGCTCGTCATGGCGGGCGTGCTCGTCGAGCGCACGCTCGGGGCGGCGCGCTTCCTGGTCCTCTATTTTCTCGGAGGCGTCGGGGGCTCGCTCGTGTCGCTCGCCCTGAACCGCGGCGACATGATCTCGGTCGGTGCCTCGGGCGCCGTGCTCGGTGTCTTCGGTGCCGGGCTCGTCCTCGCCGAGCTCTACCCTGCGGCCCAGCGGCCTCAGCTCCGGATCCAGCTCGCGCGCGTGCTCGTCCCGTCCCTCTTGCCGATGCTCGGCGGTCGCGGTGAGCACGTGGACTTCGGCGCGCACCTCGGCGGGGCCGTGACGGGGGCGCTCGTGGGAGCCGCCATGCTCTCGGAGATTCGCGGTGCGCTCGCGCGAGGGGACAAACCCAGGGTCGCGTGGCCGCGGGCCGCCGCAGCCGTGGGGGGGCTCGGTGTCGTCCTCGCGTTCGCCCTCGTCGCGACGCGAAGCTACCCGCGCGTCGCGGCCCTCGCGTCGATCCTGCGGACCGTCGTGCCGAACGCGGAGCTGCCCGTCCAAGGACAACCGAGCGAGGAGACGTACGCCCGGTGGGCCAAGGAGTATCCGGACGATCCGCGGGTCCTCGCGTGGCAGGCAGGGAAGGCGCTCGATCGCTCCGACCCGGAGGCGTTCGAGACCGCGGTGACGAAAGGGCGCGCGGCTGTCGTGCGCACCGGCTCGGCCTTCTCGGAGGAGACACGGGCCCACTTCACGAAGACGTTCGACGGCCTCGAGGCCGACCGCGCGATGCTCTTGCTCGTCCCACGGGACGAGCTGCCGAAGGGCACCTCGAAAGAAATCTCGGCCGGGTGGGATGCGAAGATCGCCACGTTCGCGGCGAAATACCCAAAAGATCCGAGGGTTCAGCTCGAGCTCACGATGCGGGCCTACTTCGACGCCCACGATCCGAAGGCCGCGCTCGAGCACGTCAAGGCGACCCGCGACGCCGTGCCCGCGGTGCGCTCGTTCTTCCCGAAGGGGCTCGACGTGGACGCCGTGTCGGCGGTCGAGGTCTTCGCGCTCACGGACCTCGGTCGCCGCGACGAAGCGAAGGCGCTCGAGCTCCGCGTCTGCAGGGAAGACGGGCACGAGATCGCGCGCCGCATGCTCACGTCGAACGGTCTCTGCCGAGGTACGGCCGCGCCGTGACGTACGGCTCGCTTAGCCGCGGAGCTCGGCCGCGCGGCGCTTCTCGGCGCGCGTGAGGAAATAGACGGCCACGAAGATGAGGGCGAGGGCGCCCCAATCGTGCCCCTTCGGAGGCTTGCCGCCCAAGAAGGCCCAGACGACCAGCGTCGACGTCGTGCCCGCGACGAGGGACGTGAGGCGGTTCACGAGGCCGGCGAACGTGGCCGTGCGCCCCTTGAACATGAAGATGAAGACCGAGAAAAACGCCACGATGCCGAAGGACGTGCCCGAGAGGAACGCCCAGAACCAGTCGGGGCGCGGGGCGCGGATGGCCGCGACGAAGTGGAGAACCTGCGGCGCCGTGGCTCCGAACCACGTGGGCGCGTTGAAGATCACGAGACCCGCGAGCGCCATCGTGATCGACGCCGAGATCTGCTCGAGCCCCAAGAAGCCTTGGTTGTCGAGCCGAACACCCGGGGGCCGGGTGTTCTTGAAGTAGTTCATGATGTAGATGCGAATGGCGTACGCGGTGACGTACGAGCCGAGGATCGTCATGGCCGCGACCGACTTGTAGAAGGGCGTGTCGCTCTCGCCGTTCTTCGAGAAAAAGAGGGTGAGCGCGACGGCGGAGACCGCGACGACCACGCCGACGTTCTCCTCGGCGTAGACGCGCTTCTTCAGGATCCCTTGGCGGATCTGGACCTCGTCCACGAGGCGGCTCAATACGATGACGGCGCCGCGCATGATCACCATGGCGACCATCACGCTCACGCCCTTCAGGGAGTACATGAGCGTCGTCGTGGGGATGACGACCGCCGTGCAGATGCCGGACGGCACGATGTAGAGGAGCTCTCCGGGCACGGTCCGCCCGAGGAAGGGGCGCGGGTCGGAGCTCTCGAGGCGGTACCAGCCCTTCACGAACACGACGAGGAGCGCGATGCTCGTGCCGGCCGCG
This sequence comes from Myxococcales bacterium, assembly GCA_016712525.1. Classification (NCBI taxonomy): domain Bacteria; kingdom Pseudomonadati; phylum Myxococcota; class Myxococcia; order Myxococcales; species Myxococcales bacterium. The sequence goes on along the minus strand of JADJQX010000007.1, from coordinate 1,531,343 downwards.
GTCGAGTACACGTTGTACTCGATGTCGCCCATGCCCCGACCTTGGAAGTACTTCACCGCTACGCCGGTCACGACGTAGAAGAAGAAGTATCCGATACAGAGCTGGACGAGGCGGCCCGTGCTGCCTTCTTCGGTTTTCCACATAGGGGGAGGGCGGCCCGCGAGGGCTCGTCGATCCGTCGTATCAAAAGGGGTCGGCGGCCGCACGGAATCGGTGACGAGCGCGTGTCGTTCTTGCGAAGCTGCCGTGACGCAGCGCGTGCTCTTCGACAAAAGGAGAAGCGGCGCCCTCCGGAGAGAGCGCCGCGTCATGGTCGACGGCGTCGTTCAGCGGCCGCGAGGCGGGCCACCACGGCCACGGTCGCCGCGCGGGGGACCGTCACGGCGGGGGCCACGATCGCCGCGCGGCGGGCCGGCCTCACGCGACGCGAGCATACGCTCCTTGGCGCGCTCGCCCTCCTCGCCCTCGGGGAGCGGGAGGAGCTCGCGGCGGGAGAGGCGGATCTTTCCGTCGCGGCCGACCTCGATGACCTTCACCTCGACCACGTCGCCCTCTTTCATGACGTCCGTGACGCGCTCGACGCGCGTGTGGGCCATCTCGGAGACGTGGAGGAGCCCGTCGGTGCCCGGGAGCACCTCGATGAAGGCGCCGAAGTCCGCGATGCGGGTGACGGTGCCCTTGTAGATCGCGCCGACCTCGGGCTCGGCGGTGAGCCCCTTGATGATGTCGAGGGCCTTCTTCACGGCCTCGGGATCGCTCGAGGCGATGTTGACCGTGCCGTCGTCCTCGACGTCGATCGCGACGCCGGTCTGGTCGATGATGCCCTTGATCGTCTTGCCGCCGGGGCCGATGACGAGGCGGATCTGGTCGGGCTTCACCTTGAGGGTGGTGATGCGCGGGGCCCACTTCGAGAGGTCGGCGCGCGGCTGCGAGAGCGTCTCGAGCATCTTGCCGAGGATGTGGAGGCGGCCTTCGCGGGCCTGCTCGAGCGCGTCGCGAGGATCTCCCGCGAGAGGCCCGCGATCTTGATGTCCATCTGGATGGCGGTCACGCCCTTGGACGTGCCGCACACCTTGAAGTCCATGTCGCCGAGGTGGTCCTCGTCGCCGAGGATGTCGCTGAGGATCGCGGTGCGCTGGCCATCCGAGATGAGGCCCATCGCGATGCCGGCGACGGGCGCCTTCAGCGGGACGCCCGCGTCCATGAGGGACATGGTGCCGCCGCAGACCGCCGCCATCGACGACGAGCCGTTCGACTCGAGCGTCTCGGAGACGATGCGGATGGTGTAGGGAAACTGCGCCGCGTCGGGGATTTGGCGGAGGAGCGCGCGCTCGGCGAGCGCACCGTGACCGACCTCACGACGGCCAGGGCCGCGCAGGGGCTTGGTCTCGCCGGTGGAGAAGGGCGGGAAGTTGTAGTGGAGGTAGAAGCGCTTCCACGTCTCGCCCATGAGGCCGTCGATCTTCTGCTCGTCGGTCGAGGTGCCGAGCGTCGCCGTGACGATCGCCTGGGTCTCGCCGCGCTGGAAGAGGGCCGAGCCGTGGACGCGCGGGAGGAGGCCGACCTCGGTCATGATCGGGCGGATGGTCGCCATGTCGCGGCCGTCGATGCGCCGGTTCTGGCCGAGCACGTACTCGCGGACCACGTTGTACTTGCGCTCGTCGAACTCGGCCTTGATGAGCTTCTCGTTCGCGGCGAACGTCTCTTGGCCGAGCTCTTGGGTGAGCGTGCTCACCATCTTCTCTTTGGCGGCCTTGTAGCCGGCGTAACGCTGGGCCTTGTCGCGGATGAGCGACGACTCGAGGATCGCCGCGTCGACGATGGCCGGGATGCGGGCCGCGATCGCGTCGGGGAGCTTCGGGGGCGTGAACTCGCGCTTCGGGCGGCCGATCGCCGCGCGCATGCGCTCGATGAGCTGCAGGATGGGCTGCGCCTGCTCGTGCGCGAACATGAGGGCGTCGATGACGTCCTTCTCGGTCGCCTCGGCGGCGCCGCCTTCGACCATGACGATCGCGGTCTTGCTGCACGCGACGACCATGTCGAGGTCCGACTCGGCCTGCTGCTCGAACGTCGGGAAGATCACGAGCTCGCCGTTCACGCGCGCGACGCGCATGCCCGCGAGGGGGCCGTCCCAGGGGATGTCGCTGATGTGGAGCGCGGCGCTCGCGCCGGTGAGGGCGAGCACGTCGGTCGGGTTGACCTTGTCGCTCGAGAGCACCGTCGCGATGATCTGCGTGTCCTTCTTGAAGCCCTCGGGGAAGAGCGGGCGGCACGGGCGGTCGATGATGCGGGCGACGAGGATCTCGTCGTCGCGGAGGCGACCCTCGCGCTTGAAGAAGCCGCCCGGGATTTTGCCCGCCGCGAACGTCTTCTCGACGTACTCGCAGGTGAGGGGGAAAAAGTCCAAGCCGGGGCGCTCGTCGCCGCAGACGGCGGTGACGAGGACGACGCTCTCGCCGTACGTGACGAGGACGGAGCCGTGGGCTTGTTTGGCGAGACGACCGGTTTCGAAGGTCAGCGGCTTGCCGTTGACCATGACGGATTCGCGAACGAACGACATATGGACCTCGAACGACCCCCTTCGTGGGGGTTGACGCCCGGCTTCGTGTGGCGCCTTTGGTCCTCGGTTCCTAGGCCCGACGGTGTCGGACGCACGAATCGAAGAGCAATAAGCGGGACGCGAGGACGCGGGAGGGTTGTGGCGAAAAATGCGACGAGGCGGGAGGGCCACTTGGGCCTTCCCGCCTCGGAGAAACGTCTACTTGCGGAGGTTCAGGGCCGCGACGGTCTTGCGGTACCTGTCGAGGCTCGTGTTCTTGAGGTAGCTCAAGAGCCGGCGGCGCTTCGAGACGAGCTTGAGGAGACCGCGGCGCGAGTGGTGATCCTTCGCGTGGGTCTTGAAGTGCTCGGTCAGGTAACCGATGCGCTCGGTGAGGAGCGCGATTTGCACCTCGGGGGAGCCGGTGTCGGTCTCGTGGGTGCGGAACTTGGCGACGAGCTCGCTCGTCTTCTCGGAGTGAAGCGGCATTTCGATGATTCCAGGGGAAAGGGCCAGACGCAGTCGGAACCGCAGCGGGCCGCGCCCTCACGCGATGTCGACACAGCGCGTGGGGGCCAGAAAAGACCGTACTTACGAGAAGATACGGCCTGAGGTGCCTTTCGGACCGGCGCAGTATAGGCGAGTTCACGCTTGGGTCAACCGGATCGTCCGCTGTGGCTCGAGGTGCGACTTCGGGCCACCTTGTGAGCGGGGCGGCTCACGAATGTTGCGGCCGAGCACGCGAAGAGAACGCGATCCGTGCGCTCGGGTGATGCTAGCGTGTGAAACGGCATGTCTTCGGCACCGCGCAGGGGGGAACGTCCCCTCGAATCCGGGGGAGTCCCCGCGGACGCTCGCGCGACGATTCCGCACTCTCCTGGGCGGGCGGCGTTCGGGCGTTCCCCGGCCGACTCGGAAGAGGTGACGGCCATGCTGCAGGCGCCTCCGCCCCGCATCGTTCGACCGTCGAGCCCGCCTCAAGCTCCTCCACTTCCGCCCGCCGCAGGTCGTGCGCCGCTTCCGCCGTCGAGGCCGCCCGCGCCCTCCCGCCCGGAGCTCGCGCCGACCGTCACCGTCGCCGTCGCCCATCCGCAGAACCCCGCCGCGCTGCCTCGGGTTTGCCCGACGTGTGGGTCGCGCTACCCCGTGGAGATCTTCCTGTGCCCGAGGGACTCCATGCCCCTCGTCCTCGACGGCGCGCTCCCCGAGGTGGTCGATCCGCTCATCGGCCAGATCCTGAACGACACGTTCCAGGTCCTTCGGCTCGTCGGCGAAGGCGGCATGGGCAAAGTCTACGAGGCTCGCCACCTCCGCCTGAAGGACCGGCGCTTCGCGATCAAGGTGCTCTTGCCCGAGTTCGCGCAGAACCCCGAGATCGTCGCGCGGTTCAAGCGTGAGGCCGAGAGCGCGAGCAGCATCTCCCACCCCAACGTCGTCGAGGTGATCGACGTCTTCTACTCGAGGGACGGCGCGCCCTGCATCGCGGCCGAGTTCCTCGAGGGCGAAGAGCTCGGCGCGTTCGTCGAGAAGGTCGGCAGGCTCGGCGTGCCGTTCGCCATCGGGATCGCGCGACAGATGTGCCGCGCGCTCGGGGCGGCCCATGCTCAGGGCGTGGTCCACCGCGACGTGAAGCCCGAGAACGTCTTCCTCTTGAAGCAGAAGGCGGGCGAGTCGGGCGTCCCCCGCATCAAGGTGATCGACTTCGGCGTGAGCCGCGTGAAGGACCACGACATCCACCTCACGCAGGCCGGCGTCATCCTCGGGACGCCGAGCTTCATGGCGCCCGAGCAGGCGCGGGCCGAGGTGGTCGACGAGCGGGCCGACGTCTACGCGGTGGGTGCGGTGCTCTACAACCTCCTCACGGGTCAACGCCCCTTCGACTCCGACGACCCGACCCGCACGCTCATCATGCTCCTGACCGAGGAGCTCCCGCCCGTCCGGGCCTCGAACCCGCTCGTCCCTCCGCAGCTCGACGCCGTCATCCGGCGCTGCCTCTCGAAGACGAAAGAGGAGCGCTTCGCGTCGATGGCGGAGCTCGAGGCGGCCCTCGCCCCGTTCGACATGGACGCGGCCGTGCGTCCACCCGCGCCGTCGCACTCGCAGATGCCACCCGCGCCGGTCTTCGCGCCGCGGCCCTCGGTGCCCGAGCACGACGTGTCGGCCACCCTGCCCGTCGAAGCGTCCACCCCGCTCCAGGTCGTGGCTTTGGTGCTCGGGTCCGGTCAGGTCGGGCCGCTTACGGCGCGAAGACTGACGCGTCCGCAGGTGGTCGCGTTCGGCCTCGTCTCGACGTGGCTCGCGTACGTGACCCTCGTCCACTTGCTGCTCGGCCTCGCCCGGCTCGTCTCCGGAGACGGCGCCTTCGACACGATCGGCTCGATCGTCTTTCTGCACATCTTCGCCGTCGGCCTCACGGTCGTCGGGGCGGCGCTCGTCGGCCAGCACGTGCGCGAGAAGCTCTGGGACGATGCGCCTCGGCTCGAGATGCTCGCCCAGGATCTCCGCGCCTTCGCGCTCGTTTCGCTGGTCGGCCTCTCGTCCGTGCTCGGGCTCGCGCGATGGATCGGCGTCGGCCTCCTCGGCGACAAAGAGGTCACCTTCTCTCCGGGGTGGGACGTGCTCATCGCCCTCGGGGGTGCGCTCGGTGTGCTCGGGTTCGTCGTCCGTCGGATCGCGTTCCCGGCCGGTGCGCCATCCGACCCGTCGCGAAGGCCCTTCTGACCGGTCCTACGAGCCCAAGAGCCACCTCAAGACACGCCCCACCGTGGACGTGCCCGTCGGCTCGGCGACCTTTGGCTCGGGCGAGCGCGAGGCGTGCGCCTCGAGAACCACGCGTTCCGGCGGTGCGCTCCCGGAAGCGACGACCCGGAGGGCCGCCGCGAGCTCCGTCGGATCGAACCATGTTCCGTGGCGACCACAGACGTCGACCACGAGGCCGCTCCTTCCGCCGAACGCGCGCCGCGCCATGAGCTCGTGGCATTGGGGGCACGCGACGTACGCGGCTTCGCTCACCGAGCGCGTCGCCTCGGCCCTCGCGAACGGGGGGGCCGTCGCGTTCGTGTCGCACAGCTCCGCGAGCCCGGCGTGGGTGACGAACGTCCCCCCGCACCCGTCGCAGCCGAGGACGCCGTCGCTGCCACCGCCGCTGCCTTGGAGTGGGGTCGAGCATCGAGGGCACGGCCCGTCCATGGGGTCGTCGAGCGCCTCGAGCGCGCGTGGGTGACCGCACGCCGAGCACGACCGAACGTTCGGTCCGTCCACGTGGCCACACGCGGCGCACGCGAACGCACGCAAGGAGACGCCGCAGATGCCGCAGGGCTCCGGGCCGTCGAGCCGCCTGGTGCCACAGAAAAGGCACGTAATTTCAACAACATCTGCGCGGTGTGAGCCCGCGCGGTACGGGCCGTCCTCGGGCCCCTTCGGGCTCGATCGACCCTCGTACGGGAGCTCCGTGGACCGCCCACACGCACAATGCGCGACGCCGCCCGGAAAGACGCCGGCGAGGGCTCTTCCGCAGGCGGCGCAGCGCACGAAACCGCCGTTAGAAGCGGGCCTGGAGGGCCGTTCCGATACCGAGGCGGTCGGGGCTCTGGAAGACGCGCAGCGAGGCGGTGCCCTCGGAGGGATCACGAACGACGAGCGTGCCGTTGTTGTCGCGGACGTACTGGACCCAGAGGACCATGGCCATGATGTCGGAGATGTCCCAGCGCACGCTGAGGCGCGTCTGGAGGACGGCCGTGCGGTCCTTGTTGTACGGGAGGATCGACTCGTCGCCCTGTTGACGCACGACGATGGTACGGGACGCGGGCACGCCGCCGTCGTTGAACTGGCTGCGGAACGTCGAGGGGAGCTGGAAGCCTCCGCCGATGCCCGGCGTGAGGTGGAGCTCCTTGATGTGGTAGTCGGCCGTCACGGCGCCGAAGAGCTCGGGATCCGTCTCGGCGTCCTTCGGGAGGGTCTCGAAGGGGATGAACCCGGGCACGTTACGCACGACGAAGTTCAGGTTGCGGTAGATGCCGGTGGCGCTGAGGCGGAGGTAGCCGGCCTTGAGCACGCCTTGAATGGCGGCGGCCATCGCGACCTGATCCTTCAGCGAGCCCGCCTGATCGAAGTCCTTCAGGCGCTGCCCCAAGGCGGCCGCCTCGCCGCTCACGCTCCACGCGATCTGGCCCGGGGTGTACTGCTCGGGCGCGAACAGCACCATCGGCTTGTTCGGATCGTTCTTGTAGAGGAGGAAGTCGACCGAGCGAGGGACCGGCATGTTGTCGTGCACGACGAGGCGCGCCGACGAGCCGTACGTGTACACGGGGCGACCGCGCACGTCCTCGAGGTCGAAGCGACCCTGCTGGAAGTAGCCGGCGCCAGCGTCGAGGCGGACGTTCTTCGTGAAGTCGACGCCGAGCCCGCCGAGCACGCCGTAGTTGGTCTCGGCCACGCGGACGGTCTCGACGTCGCTCTCGCCGCCCGGGCGGAGCACCTGCTGCGGCTGCACGATGCTGGCGGTCTTGAAGCCGACGAAGGCGTAGAAACCCTCACGGTCGTACTGGAGCTTGAGACCGGGCGACGCGCCCTGGAGACGCGGGAAGATCGACTGGTTGATCGAGGCCGCCGTACCACCCCACGAGATGTCGTAGAGGTAGCCGAGGCGCATACGGTCGGTGTCGAGGGGGAAAAAGACGGCGCTCACGCCCTCTTTGTCGGTCTTGCCCGTCTGGTAGAAGAGGCGAAGGTACGAGCCCGAGTCGTAGAACGCCGAGTTCAAGTTGCCGGTGTTCGCCGAGAGGGCCGACAAGTCGAAGCGGAGGACGAGCGAGGCCTCCGTCGTGAGCTTGTCGATGAAGGCCGGCATCTTCTTGTACATCACGAGGTGCGTGAGGTTTTCGCGGCCGGTGAAGCGCGAGTTCAGGTTGTCGAAGAAGAGGCGGTACTGCGAGCGCTCGCCGACGCTGAAGGTGGGCGACAGCGGGATGAGCTCGCCCGTCTTGTGGAGGAAGTCGTCGTCACCGAACGTCCAGGTGAGGCGGGTATCCATGAAGTTGCCGCTCGGCGAGAGCGCCGGGGTCCCCGCCGCGCGCGCGCCCGCGGAGCCCGCGATGTCGGGCACCTTCACGTCGTCTTTCTTCTCGTCCTTCTTGTCGTCCTTCGGGGGATCGGCGGGCTTCGTGTCGGTCGAGGCTGCGGCGGTCCCGGTCTGCGCCCCGAGGCTCAGGTCGGCCTTCGGGAGGGCAGGCGCGGTCGGGTCGGCGGGGGCGGCTCCGCTCGGGGCCGGGGCTGCCGGCTGCGCATCGGCTTTGCTCGCGAAGAGCACGAGGGACAGAGCGGGTGCAGCGAGCAAGAGAGACGAACGAAGACGCATCGAGGAGTGCTCCAGGGACAGGCGGGGTCGGAGGGAAAGAGGGGGGCGGGCGAGGCTCACTGCGGGTTTTCCTCGGCGAACGTTCGCGGGAACACGCAGGCCTTGTCGGAGGGGAGGGGTTGTTGGGCGAGGTCGAGCACCACGTCGTCTACGCAGCGGGCCTCGATGGTGAACTGCGCCCCACCCGAGAAGTAGGTGAGTGTTCCCGTAAATGCGCGAATCTTTTTGCCTTTTTGCTCGAGAGGGCGGAACTCGGATGCCGTGCTCCCGTTGGCCTGGATGTTGGCGGTGCGGACACCGTCGGACACGATGAGCCGGAAGGTGCTGCGCGCCTCGAAGTTCGAGTACTCCGTGCACTCGGGGTTGCTCGTGCAGATCTGGGAGCAGGCGCCTTCGGCGGGATCCTCGAAGGTGAGGCGGCCGTCCTCGTTGATGTCGCAGTTCGTCTCGTTCTCTCCGAGGACGTAGCGGGGCAGGGCCGGGTTGTCCTTCCAGAGCGGGTTCTCTTTCGGGTGCCCGGGCCCGAAGAGCTTGGTGATGCGCACCTCGAGCTTGTCCTTCGACTCGGCGCGAACGAGCGAGGCCGAGAGGGAGAGCAGGTTCGAGATTTGCGTCGTCCCGGTGGCATCGGCGATGTCGGTCGGGTCGAGCACCTTCGGCTCGGGGACGCCGCACGGGCGCACCTTCGGGTTCCACTCCTCGAGCGTCCACGTGGGGAAGCTCACCTGGGTGAACCCGAAGAACTCGGTGGCGGTGCCGCCGAGCGACTTGATGCGGTCGCACACGCGCATGCGCGGCGGCGAGTTGAAGTTGAACGCGAACACGTTATTGAAGCCGCGCCGATCGCGGACGTCGCTCACGTAGAAGCCGTTCGCCGCGATGCGCGTGACGACCGTGTCGAAGTCGAACACCTCGCGGCCGTCTTCTTTGAGGTGGAAGCCCGTGTCGATGCGGATGGGCTGCTTCGGGTACGCGGTGGTGCCGCCGCTCGTGTTGACCCCGCGCACGTCGGCGACGCGAGGGAGCGCGAAGAAGATGGTCTCGGACGCGCCCTCGGCGTAGCTGCCGCCGTTCTCGTTGTCGTCGTTGGCGAACGCGCAGCCCGGATCGGCGGGGAAGTCGATGAGGCCGTCGCCGTCGTCGTCGAGGCCGTTCGCGCAGCGCGGCGGGGGCTGCGAGAGCGGGTCGACCGGCTCGTATCCGGCGTCTTGCGCGAGGATGTAGGTCTCGCCGTACGCGTTCTCGAGGAGCACGTTGATGTTCTCGGCGACGCCGTTCGTGAGCTTGACGCTCCGGCCGCTCACCCCTTCACCCGAGAGCGACTGGACGTTGCCGGGTTTGGCGGACACGCGCAGCCACCCGTTGAACGCGGTGTCGACCGAGCCATCCTCCTTGAGGGCCGCGAGGTTCACGGTGAACGGGACCGGCCCGTCGAACTTCAGGGGCAGGAGTGCGAAGCGGCTCCCGGCCTTGCTCGTGTCGACGAGGCGCACGCGGACGCGCGCTTGGGTGTCGAGCGATCCGAAGGCCCCGTGGCAGTCGATCGCGCCGAGCCCGATGGCGGCGACGGCGAGCACGCTCGCTCGCGAGGCCAGGGTGCGGAAGAGGGTTGTGCGCGTGTTGCTCATCGGCCGATCATCTCCACGCGGCCGTCCGAGAAGCTGCCGAGCTTCGCGTCGACGCACGAAAGGAACTTGCACTCTTCACCCGCGAGAGAGCACGCGTTGAGCTTCGTCTTGCAGCCCTCTCGCTCCTCGGCGCGTGTCCCCTGGCAAACCTTCTGGTGGAACTCGGCCACGCTCGATCGGCAGGCGGCGCGGACGCATCGACCGGCGCCGGGCTCGCACGCGAAGCCGGGCTTCGTGCGGCAGTACGTCTCCGGGTTCGGGCTCCCGGACTCTTCGGAGGAGCCGGGGCACGCGCACACCGAGCGAGGTCCGCACTCGGCGTCCGTCGAGCACGCCTTCAGGCCATCGGGGCCGTTGTTCGTGTCGAAGTCGCAGGGTTTGCCGGCGCGGATGAAGTCGGTCAGCGAGTCGCGCTGTTGGATCTTCGTGTCGATCTGGGTGGTGTTGCGCTGGAGCACCCGGAAGCCCGAGCCGCCCTGCGCGAGGTACGTGCTCGTCGCGAGCTCGTAGAGGTTCGTCTTGGAGATGCGCGAGAGGCAGAGGCCCTGCGCGCCGCCGCCCGAGCGATCGCACTGCCCGGGGTGCACGATGCCGTCGTCGCCTTTGCAGTCGATGTCGGTCGTGCAGCGCACGTACTGGTCTTTCTGGTCCTTGCGGTGGCCGATGTAGACCTCTTCTGCACACGCGCCCACTTTGCAGAGCTTCTTGGCCTGGTCGCACTCGCCGCGGACGTTCGCGCAGTCCTCGTCGGTGTTGCAGACGATGTCCGTGTCGGTCTGGCAGCCGGCGCAGTTCAAGCGGATACGCGCTCCCGCGATCTGCACCTGCGTCGTGCAACCACGCGAGGCGGCGCGGCGCGCGGTGAAGTCGAACATCTCTTGGACCTCACCGCCCGAGAGCTGCATCTTCGTGATCGAGTTGTCGAACGGGAAGACGTTGTACATCTGCTCGATCGTGATGGGGCCCGGGTTGATGTCGGCGCGGACGCCCGTCGAGTTCGACATGGCGAAGTCCGTCTGCACGCCGAGGCGGAGCCACATCCCGGTCGCCACCAGGTTGCCGAGCGGTGAGTCGCCGCCGTTGCCCGAGATACGCCGCGAGCCCTCGGGGCTGTAGCCGACGAGGATGTCGAGGTCGGCCGCCGCGTCGAGCCCGCGCTGGTAGGGCTGGAGCAGATCGACGAGGATCGGATCCTCGGGCACGCTCGCGTCGATGGGGAAGGCCTGGTACCGGTTCGAGAGGACCTCGTACCCGTTGACCGGATCGTAGTCCTCGGCGTTGCCGGTGGGGCTCGCCGCGGTCGGCTCGTTCGACAGCACGAGGTCGAGCCGCCCGACGTACTTCGCGAACGCGCCCGAGTGCGCGATGATCACGCGCCGCGGACGGCACGTTCGCTTCGTTTGGAAAGGGTGATTCTCGGGGTCGTACGCGCCTGCGGGCCCCTTGAGGGCAGGGTCGTCGTCGTCCTTCGGGATCGCGTCGACGTCGACCTTCTGCGTCGGGTCGGGCGTCCACACGAAGCCCGGGTTCTGCGGGTCGGACGAGCAGTCCGAGATCTGCTGCGGCGGGTTGATGACCACGTGGTTGTGGCCGCCGAGCACGACGTCGATGCCCGTGGTGTTGCGCACCATCCGCTGGTCGACGTCGAGGCCGAGGTGCGTGAGCATCACCACGAGGTCGACGTGCGGGCGGAGGAGGTCCACGTAGAACTGAGCGACCTCGGCCGTGTTGAGCGGCGCGAGGCCGAGGCGGTTCGGCTGGTCGAACACCGACGAGAGGCTCGAGAGGTTGGCCATGCCGATGACGGCGATCTTGAGGCCGCCCTGGTTGAAGACCTGGAACGGGCGGGTCACCGTGCCCATGAACGCGCTGTTCGGCACCTCGGGCGTCTCGAATCGGTAGTTCGCCGCGAGCACGCCGAAGTTCGCCCAGCGACGAAACTGGGTGGCCGCGTTGAGCGCGCCGCGATCGAACTCGTGGTTGCCGACCACCGCCGCGTCGATGCCGAGGGCGGCGAGCGACCGGACCTCGGGCTCGCCCGCGTAGAAGTTGAAGATCGGCGCGCCCTGGAAGCAATCGCCCGAGTCGAGGTGGAGGACTCGCTCGCTCCGCGCGCGCTCGCGGCCGATGACGTAGGCCATGCGAGCGACGCCGCCGACGTTGGCGACCGAGTTCAGCGATCCGAGGCCGAGGTCGGCGTCGACCTGCGTTATCACCTGCTCGAACGGGATGAGCCGAGAGTGGATGTCGGAGGTGTGGATGAGCGTGAGGTTGACCTGGCACGCCTGTCCCTCGGCCTTGCCGCACGGGCTTGCCTGCGTGGGGCCGTCGCCCGCACAGCCGGGCGCACCGACGGCGCCGGCGACGATCCCGGTGGCCAAAAGGAGAGAGCTCACGAAACGACGAAAGCGACCCATGTAGCTCGCCACCCTAGGAAAGAAACGGCCGGTTCGCAGCAAAGATCCGCGCAACTTTCCGTGTCGGGCTTGCGCCTCTCGGGGTGGTGACGTCGGGGTCGCCGTCGAGACGGGCTCTCGAATGCGCCGCGTCAGGGCTACGCGTCGTCCCGGACGGCGTCGAGGTCGAGCAAGCGTGGGCCGAGCGACGAAGAGACGGCCTCTCGCACGCGCGCCTCGGTCTCGGCTTCGAGGCAGAGCTCGGCGATTCGGGCGAGCTCTGCCATCGAGGCACGGGAGATCGCCTCGCGCACCACGGGAATGGCCGAGGCCTCCATCGAGAGCTCGCGGACCCCCAGGCCGACGAGGAGGAGGGCGTGGAGCGGCTCGGAGGCCATCGTGCCGCACACCGCCACGGGGATTTTCGCCGCGTTTGCCGCGCGAATGGCCATCGCACATAGGCGCAGGATGGCGGGCGACAGGGGTGAGGCGAGGTGGGCGAGGGTGCGGCTCGTCCGGTCGACCGCGAGCGCGTACTGCACGAGGTCGTTGGTGCCTATGCTGAAGAAGTCGGCGTGCCGCGCGAGCACGTCCGCCATCACCGCGGCCGCGGGGACCTCGATCATCGCGCCGAGCGGGATCGGGTCGACCCGTTTTCCGAACGATCGCGCGACGTCGGCCTCGGCCCGAGCGAGCAGGGCGCGGGCGGCTGCGATCTCGTCGGTCGTGGAGATCATCGGGAGCATGATCCGCACGTTCCCGTGGCGGGCGGCGCGGACCATGGCTCGGAGCTGCGTCGAGAACACCTCGGGCTGAGCGAGCGCGAGGCGGATCGCGCGGAGCCCGAGGGCCGGGTTCATCTCGGGAGGGAGCTCGAACGACGAGGCGAACTTGTCGCCGCCGATGTCGAACGTTCGCAGCGTCACCGTCGCGCCTCCGAAGGCTTGAACGATGCTGGCATATGCCTCGTATTGTTCGTTCTCGGAGGGGAGGTCGGCGCGGTCGACGAAGAGAAACTCCGTGCGGTAGAGCCCTACGGTCTCGGCGCCGGCTTTTCGGGCGAACGCGGCCTCCTCGGGGAGCTCGAGGTTCGCCGAGAGGTGCACGCGTTCGCCGGAGATCGTCCGCGCGAGACGGCTCGCGTCGGCGAAGAGGCGGTCTTGGCGCGCGCGATGGCGCAGGCGCTTCGCTTCGGCGTGAGAGACGTCCTCTGGCGTCGGGTGGATCGTGACGGTGCCCGTGAGGCCGCACACGACGACCCGATCGCCGGTCCTCACGAAACGGGTCGCGTCTTTCACGCCGACGACGCTCGGGATCTCGAGCGCCCGCGCCATGATCGACGTGTGGCTCGTGCGTGAGCCCACCTCGGTCACGAAGGCGAGGACCGGCTCTTTGGCCATGCCCGCCGTGTCGGCCGGAGAGAGATCGCGCGCGAAGACGATCATCGGCTCGGCGAGGCGGCCCGCGTCGGCGCTCGAGAGCAGCGTGTGGGCGTCGTCGACCAGGGCCCGCAGGAGCCGGTCGCACACGAACTCGACGTCGTGGACACGCTCGGCGATGTACGCGTCTTTGGTCGGGGGGTCCGTGCTCGCGAAGAGCCTCCCGAGATCGTCGCGCGCCTCCTGGACGGCCCACTCGGCACACTTTCGGTCGCGCCGAATTTTGCGCTCCACGCGCTCGTGGAGCATCGGATCCTCGAGCATGAGCAGGTACGCCTCGAGGACGGGGAGGGCGGTGCGCGAGCTCTGTGGCATGCCGTGGGCGGCTTCGCGGATCCCGCGCTGAGCGCGGCTCGCGGCATCGCGTACGCGGGCGAGCTCCGTCTCGATCTCGCTCGCTTCGATCGTTCGCCGCAAGAAGGTCGTCCGGCGCCCTTGGACGACCAGCGCTCGCCCGATCGCGACCCCCTCCGAGCCCGCGATGCCCTCGAGCACGGTCCGCTCGACGCCGAGCTCCGTCTGGCTCAGCGGCGCCGAGGGGGGCACCGTCGATTCCGGGGCGCCGTCCCTCACCTCAGCTCGCCTCCCCGAACCGGTCCGCGATGAGCTCTCCGATCGCCTTGACGCACTCGTCGGCGCGCGCGCCCGTCGCCTTGACGTCGATGTGGGTGCCCTTGGAGCCGCAGAGCAGCAAGACCCCCATGACCGACTTCGCGTTGGCCACTTGGCCGTGGTGCGCGACGGTCACTTCGCACGGAAAACGGGACGCGAGCTGCACGAGCTTCGTGGCCGCGCGGGCGTGCAAGCCGAGGTCGTTGACGATGGTGAAGGTGGCCTCGTGGGTCTCGTCGCTCAAGGGAGCCTCACTTTCGTTCGTCGTGCGGGTCGCCCACTGCGGCCCCCAGTGAAATCCCGGGATCGCTCGTCCTCGGAGGGGCGTTGCCGCGGAGCACGTCGCGGTGGAACACACGAACCTGAGGGCCGAGCGCCGCAGCGAGCTCCTCGGCGAGCACGACGGAGCGGTGGCGGCCTCCCGTGCACCCGATGCCCACCGTGAGGTAGCTCTTTCCCTCGCGCTCGTACTTCGGAAGCACGAAGTCGAGGAGGTCCTTCGTCTTCGCCACGAGCTCGCGCGCCTCGTCCTGGCGCAACACGAAGTCCCGCACGCGGACGTCGGTGCCTGGGAGAGACTTGAGCTCGGGGACGAAGTAGGGGTTTTCGAGGACCCGCACGTCGAAGACGAGATCCGCATCGACGGGCGGGCCGTACTTGAAGCCGAACGAGACCACGCGGACCACCATGCGGCTCGCCGTCGCCTCCGGGCTGGATTGCGTCGTGATCGCGCGCCGGAGCTCGTGCACGGAGAGGCGCGTCGTGTCGATCACGCGTGTCGCCCTCGCGCGGAGCGGTGCGAGGCGCTCCCGTTCGAGCGTCACGCCCTCGAGCACGCTCGCCACACCGACCCCGGGGTTCGCCGGGTCGGCGAGGGTATGCGGCCGTCGCGACTCCGAGAAGCGGCGCACGAGCGTCTCGTCGGAGGCGTCGAGGAAGAGCACGTCGAGGTCGCCGGTGTGCTCGATTTTTGAAAGAGTTTCGGCTACTTCGCCGAGAAAGACGCGAACGCGTACGTCGATCCCGAGGGCGATCTTGAGGATGCCACCCCGTTCGCACAGGGCCACGGCCTGGGGCGCGAGGGCCGTCGGCAGGTTGTCGATGCAAAAGAAGCCAAGGTCTTCGAGGGCGTGGAGGGCCGTCGTGCGACCCGCGCCCGAGAGACCGGTGACCACCACCACGAGTGGGCGTCGCGGCGAGCTCATTCTTCCTCCTTCGAGCCGCTGAGATCGGGGATGAGCGCGCTGCTCTCCGAGGCCTCGGGGCACGGGCGGGGCGCATACGGAAAGGGGCGCCTCACCCCGGGCCTGGGCTCGCCGGGGCGGGTGATGGCCACGGGGGGCGGTGCGACCGACTCGCCTTCGGCGGCCGGCCTATCGGGGCCACCGCTTCGTTCACGGGCCGTGCGCAGACGCTCCAGGAAGTTTCGGGCGCTGTAGGTTCCGGCGCGTCGGAGGAGCTCGTCCCGCGCGGCCATCTCGAGGATCGTTCCCATGTCACGACCCGGGCGCACGGGGACGGTGAGCATGCGGATGGGGGTCGACAATATCTCGTGGTGGGCGTCCTCCACTCCGAGCCGGTCGTAGTCGCGGGTCTCGCTCCACTCCTCGAGGCGAACGACGACGTCGATGCGCTTTCGAGCGCGCACCGCCGTCACCCCGAACATGTCTTTGATGTTGAGGATTCCGAGGCCCCGCACCTCGACGTGGTGGCGGAGGAGGTCGTCGGCGGCGCCGAACACCGTGCCCGGTGGCCGCCAGTCGCAGCGGACGACGTCGTCGGCGACGAGGCGATGCCCGCGCAGCACGAGCTCGAGCGCGCACTCGCTCTTGCCGATGCCGCTCTTGCCGAGCAAGAGGAGCCCGACGCCAAAGACGTCGACGAGGACCCCGTGGAGCTGAGTCGTCGGTGCCAAAAGCTCGTCGAGGACGGCGTGGAGGGCGTTGATCGTTCGGCTCGTCGCGGCGTCGACCACGTAGAGCGCCGTGCCGCTCGCCTCGGCGGCCCTTACGAGCTGCTCGTCGGGTGAGACACCCCGCGTGATCACGACGACCGAGAGCCCTAGGCCGAAGAACGCGCGGCACGCCTCGCCTCGTTGGTCCTCGCGGAGGGTCTCGAGGTACGAGAGCTCGGTCTCTCCCAGCACTTGGACCCGCGTGGGCACGACGCCACGAAAGTGACCCGCGAGGGCGAGGCCGCTCTTCTGGATGCGTGGATGATGCACGGGTCTATCGAGCCCGCCGCCCCCCGACACGAGCTCGACGGGCACGGCGAGCCGCCGATCCGAGAGGACCTCTCGGACCGTCACGTCCCGCAGGCGCGGGGTTCCGCCCGCCGCGCTGTCGTTGTCTCTCGCGGTCATCGGTCGTCCGAGGCGCTCACGGTCGTGCCTCTTCTTCCGAGGCCACGAGATCGAGCGCCGCGGCCGGCCCCTCGGCCGAGAGGAGCTTCGCGCGAAGCTCCGCGTTGCGAAGGAGCTTCGAGATTCGGGCGAGCGTGCGCAAGTGCTCGCCGGCCTCGCGCTTCGGACCGACGACGGCGAACACGTGGTGCACCTTCTCGCGATCGATCGCGCCGAACTCGAGCCCGTCGCGCACGAGCAAGAGCGCCGCGACGGGCTTCGTCAGATCGGCGATCGACGCATGCGGGATGGCCACGCCGTCTCCGATGCCGGTCGACTGGAGCTCTTCGCGCTCTCGGAGCACCCGCGCGAGCACGGCCTCGGAGACGTCGCACCCCGTCGCGAGGAGATGCGCGACCTTGGCGATGGCGTCTGGCTTGGCGAGCCCGGTGCCTTCCACGAAGGCGACTCGGCTCTGGGCGAGCATTTCGGATAGTCGCATGGGTCCTTCCCTCGATCCTCGGCGTTGGCGTCGCTCACCGTCCGCCCCGCGGTGCGCTGCGCCACGTTCGCCGGCTCTCTAGCGGCCGCCCTCGTGCACCGCGCCACGCCCGGTCGGTTGGCGCGCGGAGCACGGGGAGGCCGCCTCGAAGCGCGGAATCAGTCCTCGGCCGGGTCGGGGAGGAGACGTTCGGACGCGCGCTCGGCGCCCTTCTTCGCGCTTCGCGCAGCGCCGTTCGTCTCGCGAATCTGTCGCTCGAGCTTGTCGACGACCTTGTCGACCGACGCGTACATGTCGTCGCTCTTCTCGTGCGCGATGAAGTGCTCGCTGCCCGAGTGGACCTCCACCTCGGCGAGGTGAACGGCCTTTTGGCAGCTCAGCGTCACTTGGGCCTTCATGGGCTGTCGAAGGAATTTCTGGAGCTTGGCGACCTTGTCGGTCGTGTAGCCCTTGAGCGAGTCGAGCGCTTCCATCTGACGGAACGTGATGGCGATGTTCATTCGAGCCGACCTCCTGCCGATCGCCGCACGTGGCGCCGGCGCCATTTGGAGAACCCGAGGAGCACCTCGGGCATTCCAAAATCATAGAGGCCTTTTCGCGAGGCGTGCCCGAAAAAGGCCGAGCTCCGAGACGTTTTTTCCCGCCGGTGAGCCCCGTGTGGCGGGCTCGGGCCTCGCCTCCGCGCGACCTCACGGACCACCCGCCCGTGCCGGTCGAGAGCCCCCGGGTCAGAAGTGCTTCTTCCGACGGCTCGACGCCAAAATGCCGAGCATTTCTCGGTACTTGGCAACGGTGCGACGCGCGATCTGGATGCCTTCGCTCTTCGTGAGGAGCTCGACGATCGCCTGGTCCGAGAGAGGGTTCTGTTTGTCCTCGTCGTCGATGATCTTCTTGATGGCCTGCTTGACGCTCTCGGAGGCGATGTCCTCTTCGGCCACGCGGCGGATCGACGAGTTAAAAAAGTACTTCAGCTCGAAGAGGCCTTGCGGCGTGTGGACGTATTTGTTCGTCGTCACGCGGCTGATGGTCGACTCGTGCATGCCCACCGTCTCGGCGATGTCGCGGAGGATCATCGGCTTCAAGTGGGCGACGCCCTTCTCGAAGAAGTCGCGCTGCTTGTCCACGATGCACTCTGTGACCCGGATGATGGTCTTTCGGCGCTGCTCGATCGCGCGGATGAGCCACTGCGCGTTGCGGAGCTTCTCGCCGATGAACTCTTTCGCGTTCGGGTCTTTGAGGAGCTGCTTCGTGAGGTTCTCGTTGATGTAGAGGCGCTGGACGCCGCGATCGTTGTCCGTCACGACGAACTTGCCGCCGTCCTTCACGATGTAGACGTCGGGCGTGATGGCGATGCTCTTGTCGTCCATCTCGGTGAAGTTCCGAGCGGGCCGGCTCTCGAGCTTCTGGATCTCCTTGACCGCCTCGTACACCTCTTCGACCGGAACCTTCAGGTCCCGCGCGATCGCCTGGTAGTTGTGCTTCTCGAGGTTGTGGAGGTGCTTCTCGATGATCTGGAGCTCGAGGTCGTCGCAGCCGTACATCTCGGCTTGGACACGGAGGCACTCTTGGAGATCGCGCGAGCAGGCCCCGACCGGATCCCACTCCTGCATGATCCGGAGGACCTCGGGCGCGTCCTCCGGGTCGAGGCCGGCCTCCTCCGCGAGCTCCTCGATCGTGAGGTCGGGGGTGCGGCCTTCGGGGCGATCGATGCCCTTCAAATCGAGGAAGCCGTTGTCGTCCAGGTTGCCGAGGACGAGCTCCGCGAACCGCCGCTCGGCCTCCGTGAAGTCGCTCATTTGGAGCTGCCACTTCAGGTGGTCGACGAGCGAGGTCTGCTTCGTGAGGTTCTGATCGATGGGGGGGAGCTCGTCGAAGCCGCCCCGGCTCGAGGGGAGGGCTTGTTGGAGCGTGCGGTTTTCGAGGAACTGCTCCCAGTCGATCTCTTGGACGCGCTTCTCGTCGGTCTTGTTGGTCTCGCCCGAGGCGCGCATCCGCTCTTCCATGCGGTCGACGAGCCTCTCCCCCTCGGCATTCCCGGTGCCGGAGTCGGCCTGGGCGTCGCGGGCTCGTGCGCGCGGGTCGATCTCGTCGTCCGCGAGGACGGGGTTGCCGTCGAGCTCTTTCCGGATCTCGTCGATGAGCTCGAGGCGTGACAGCTGCAAGAGGCGGATCGCCTGCTGGAGCTGCGGTGTCATCACCAGCTGCTGGCTCAGTCGGAGTTGCTGTTTGATCTCCATCGGCGTGTCCTTCGAGCGAGGGCGAGAAGAGGCTCCTCACCCCAAAGATACACACCCCGGCGAGACGTGAAGCGATATTTGTGCCAACGGTCGTTTTGCGTTGACAAGCGCGGACTTACGCGACGTGCGAGGGCGAGAGCGTGCCGAGGTAGCGCCCACGCACCACGGGGTGCTCACGGAACGCTTGCGGGGTGCCCGAGGTCACGATCGCGCCGTCGAGGAGGAGGCTCGCCGAGGTGCAGATGCGCAGGGCCTCTTCGACATGGTGATCGGCGAGGACCACGGCCACTCCGTCGACGGTGAGGTCGGCGAGGAGATCTCCGAGGTGCGCGGCCTGCGCGGGATCGACCCCGGCGAAGGGCTCGTCGCAGACGACGACCCGAGGCCGCCCCGAGAGGACCCGCGCGAGCTCGAGGCGCCGACGTTCTCCACCGGAGAGGAGCCCCGCGCGCGTGGCACGGGCCTCGTCGAGGCGGGTCGCCTCGAGGATGCCGCGAAGCGCAGGCGAGTCGGCCGAGCCGCGCGCGATCTCCAGGAACGTGCGGACGTTCTCCTCGACCGAGAGGTCCCAGAGCACGCTCGGCCCCTGGGGCATGTAGCCGAGGCCGAGGCGCGCTCGCGCGTGGAGCGGCTTCTTCGTGACGTCGGCGCCGTCGAGGAGGACCTGTCCGTCGTGGTCCCGATCCTCGCCGACGAGCACTCGAAAAAGCGTGGATTTGCCCGCCCCCGAAGGCCCTAGGACGCCCGTCACGGTGCCCGGAGAGAGGGTCAGGTCGACGCCGCGCAGCAAGCGCTTCCCGGCGCGCTGCACGACGATGCCGCGCGCACTCAGGGCGGCTCGAGGCTCTTCGTTCGCCTCGTCGGGCGGGACCGAGTCGGTGCTCACTTCGGGACGGGGACTTGGCCCTTCACCTGCGTGGCGGTGACCTTGGCGGTGAGGAGGTGGATGGTGGCGCTCTCGGCCTGGAGGAACCCCTGCCCGCGGGTGAGCTTCACGCCGCCCCGGAGCTCGAGCACCTGCTTCGTGAGATCGAGCTCCACCTCGGGCGCCTCGGCGTGGACGCCGCGTACGTCTGCGGCGACGCCTCCGGAGCCCTTGGCCCACGAGAGGTGAGGGGCGTGATCGAACCTGAGGTCGAGGCGAGGGCACTTGACCGAAAGGTCGCCCTTGGCGAGGAGCACGTTGCCCGTGAGGACGGCCGTCTGGGCCGCTACGTCGACCTCGAGCTTCTCGGCCTCGACCCGCACGTCACCGCCTCCGACCTGGAGGATGGGGTCGGCTTCGGCGGGGCGCGGTGCCAAGACGGGGGACAGCGCGAGCGCGCCGAGCGCCGCGACGACGAGGTGCGCCCTGCGAGTTCGGGTCCGTGCCATGCTCGAAGCTTACCGGAGGATCGTGAGGGCGTCGACGCGGTTCGCCTCGGGGCCGCGACGGGGACGGGTCACGCGCGTGGCCGTGGGCCGAGGCTTTGCTCGAGCACGCGAAGCTCGTCGACGAGGCCGCTCGCCGGGGCGGGGTCGGAGGGCGCCGTCGCGAGGGAAAACAGCCTCTCGACGAGGGTGACGACCGCGACTCGGGCGAGCGGGTAGAGCGCGTCGGCCTGTCCGCCGGTCGCCGCGAACGCCCGCACGAGGGCCTTCGCGACCGGCAAACCCTCGGCCTCGGCCTTCGTGACCTCGTCGGCCCCGTCGTGGCCGAGGGTCGCGAGCACCTTCGAGAGCGACCCCGCGAGGTGGTGGCACGCCCGGTCGACCCTGTAGCGGTAGAGCACGGGATCGCGCTCCACCGAGCCCTCGTCGCGCCCGGTGGCGATGACCTCGAGATCGCGCTTCCACGCTTGCGCGTCCCGAGCGAGCGCTCCCATGATCCGCGCCGCCACTTCTTCGAGATCGCGCTCGAGCCGAGCGGCCCTCTGAGAGTACGCGAGCGCGCGGCGCTGCCGCTCCTCTTCCCGTTCGCGCTCGGCGCGAGAGGCCTGGACCGCGACCTCCGCGAGGGCCGAAACGATGCGGCGT
The DNA here is from genome assembly GCA_016712525.1 of Myxococcales bacterium. NCBI lineage: Bacteria > Pseudomonadati > Myxococcota > Myxococcia > Myxococcales > Myxococcales bacterium. The sequence continues at coordinate 1,510,277 of JADJQX010000007.1, read as the reverse complement.
GCCCGATGCCGGAGGGCACGCTCCTTGAGCTCGTCGCTCTTGCCGAGGAGCGTGGCGTCGAGGAGCTCTTGGATCTTCGGCCACCCCGACGACTCCAGCGCCGAGGCGTCGCCGAGCCGCCCCGCGAGGGCCAAGCGCGCCGAGAGGGCCAAAGGCTCGCGCCACGACGTGAGCCCCGCCGTCGCCAGAGAGCCGCGCACCATGTCCATGACCTTCTCGAGATCCTCGGGCCTCAGGCGATCCGCCTTGTTGAGCAAGATCTGGATCGGGAGGTCGTGCGAGCGCGCCTCGGCGAGGACGGATTCCTCACTCTTTTTCATGGGTTGCGAGGCATCGAGCAGCCAAATCGCGAAATCCGCCTCTTCGAACGCGGAGCGCGCGGCCTCCGCGTGGCGTGGGTCGGGCGCGTTGAACCCGGGGGTGTCGAGGATCTCGATTTGGGTGAGCGACGAGATCGGCAAGAGGATCTCGACGCGCTTCACCTCGCCGGCGTCGACGGCCTTCAACGTCGCGCGGAGCTCGTTCACCGGCACGATGCGATCGCGTGCCTCGGGCGCCCCGGGCGACGACGGCGGGAAGAAGAAGATCTTCGCGAGCGGGTCGGGCGCATACCGGAGGTGATGGAGCGTCGCCGTCGTCGGGAGGACCCCCGTGGGGGCGACGTCGGCCCCCATGAAGGCGTTGATGAACGTGCTCTTCCCCGCGTTGAACTCGCCCACGATGGCGACCCGCACCGGCCTCGTTCGCAGCACCGAGAGCTCCGCGACCCTCGTCGTCGAGGCGAGATCGTGAAGGGCGCGCGCGTGGGTCTGCAGGCGGTCGAGCAGCGCGGGCCAGTCGCCCGTCCCGTCAGGGATCCAATGGCGGAGCACGGTCGTCCGGGCCTCGTCGGCCCACGGCCGGAGCTTCGGGCTCGTGAGGGTCGCGAGCGTGTCGAGCACCTCGGCCGCCCGCCCCGGATCGGCGAGGGCCTCTCGTCGTGGGAAGCGACGGGCCTCGGCGAGCACGAGGTCGGGCGCCTGGGCGGCGAGGGCGTCGAGGGCGAGCTCGAGTGACGCGGAGTCGCGTTCGTCGATCGCCGCATCCAAGAGCGCGCGTGCGGCCTTCGTGTCTCCGGCCTCCACCGCCTCGCGGAGAGCGGCGCGGGCCTCTTCGAGGCGGCCTTCGGCGCGGGCGAAGGCGGCGCGCCAGCGGGCCTCGGACTCGGCGGGTTGGCCCGCGATCACCGTACGGATCCGCGCGCGGGCTTCGTCGGTCGAAGGGAGAGTCGCGAGGGCGAGCGCGAGCGCTTCGGTCGCGCCACGCGTCTCGAGGACCACGGCGCGGAGCAGCTGGGTGAAGGCCTCCGCGCGGCCTTCGAGCGCCAAAGCGCGACCGCGGACGAGGGCCGCGCGACCGTCGGTGGGGGGGCTCTCGAACGTACCGAGCCACTGGAGCGCCCCCGCGAGATCTCCCCCCGCGAGCCTCGCCTCGGCGCGCCGAAGCGCGACGTCGGGTGCGGCATCGTCGGCGATGCGCTCCAGCCAGAGCTCGGCTCGGGCCCCGTCACCCTCCGCCAAATCGAGGTCGGCGAGGGCGAGCAGCGCCTCTCGCCTCGCGTCGCTGCCGCCCTCGGCCACGGTCAGCGCGCGCACGTAGGCCTCGCGCGCATCGGTGGTCGCCTCGTCGACGGCTTCGCGCACCCTCCCGAGCCGCACCCAGACGTCCGCTCGGGACGGGACGCGGCCGGCGAGCTCCTCGAGGGTGAGCGCGAGCTCGGCGTCGAGCCTCCCGAGCTCGCACGCGTCGGCGAGGAGCGCGAGACCGATCGGGGAGCCGGGGACCTTGGCGAGGAGCGCGTGAGCCTGAGCGCGCGCGCGCATGGCCTCTCCGGCGGCGAGGGCGGCTTGCCCCTCCTTGAGGTGGACCTCTGCCCCCGCGAGGGCGACCTCCACCCGTCCCATCACGCGTTCGATCGTCTCGGCGAGCTTCACCTGGGCGACGATAGCAGGCCCCACGACTCGCGGACGCCCCGCCGAGGGGCCCCCTGCGTTCTCGCGCTCCTGGCCTAGGTCATGCTTCTTCTTCGCCGTCCAGGAGCTCGGCTACTTTGCCCTTGTCGACGCGGAGCACGAGCACCTTCTCTCGCTCCACGACGACGGCGCCGGCGGCCCCGCCCTTCATTTTTCGGACGTACTTTCGGGACGTGTATTGCACGTCGACGAGCGCTTCGTCGCGCGCGTCGGAGAAATGAGCGGCGAGGGTCGCCGCGTCGACCAGCGCGCCGTCCGGGAGGGCCTCGGATTTTCGCAGGGGGACGATCACGTGGGCACCCCGTCGATCCTTCGCGTGCAGCCAGAGGTCGTGCGGGCTCGCGATCCGAAACGTGAGCTCGTCGTTGTCGGTCGAGCCCTTTCCGACGAGCACGAGCAAACCTCGTGGCGTCCGGAACCGTCGGAAAGCATTGTGTTTTTGTGGGGCGCCGCGCGAGCTGTTCGCGGTCCCCTCCGCCCCGAAGGACACGTCCTTGGGGGCCACGGCCTTGGCCCGGTTCCGCAGGTCCGCGATCTGCTCCGCGTCGAGCGACGGAGCTTCGGCGAGCGTGGCTCGGATCGCGCGGAGGGCCTCCAAGGCGCGTCGGGTCTCGGAGAGCCGCGCCTCGGCCGCCTCCCGTCCGGCCTTCATGCGCTTGGCCCGCGCGAAGAGGGACTCGAGCTGCGCCTGCGGCGCCTTGCCGGGGTCGAGGGGAAGGACGATCTCGCCGCCGTTCTCGTAGTCGGGCCCGCGGAGCTCGGTCTCGCCGCGCTTCGCCTTCCGAGCCGCGGGGACGAGATTCACGGCGCGCGCCGCGAGCGCCGTCACCGCGGACATCTTGGTGATGTCGCCCGCGATCGCCATGGCCCGCCGCTCGAGCCGCGCCTCGGCCTTTCGGAGCGCGCGGTCGACGAGCAAGGCGTCGGCCCGTGCCACCGCCGCGGAGACCCCCGCGAGCGCGTGCTCGGCCTCGACCTGCCATTCCCTCCGGGTGGCCTCGCTGGCGGTCGCTACGGGCTCTCCGCGTTCCCTCGGCGGTCCGAGCCTGACGAGCCCGCCGCGCGCCTCGAGCGAACGGAGCTCCCCCGAGGGGAGCTCGAGGTCGACGTGCGTTCGCCCTTTGCCGAGGACCTTCGCCCCCACGAGCGACTCCGACGCCCTTCGATCGAAGCGAACCCCCGCCGGCACACGACCACCGAACGCTCGTCGCCGTGTCTCCGTGTCGGTGACCGAGGCTGTCTCCGGCCGGCCCGTCACGACGATCACGAGCGTCCGACCCGGCGCCCGAGCCTTTAGGATCGCCACGGCGTCGGCGACGTCGGCCTCTTGGACCATGGCGAAGGCCTCGTTCATGGTCGAACCATAGCCGAGCGCGCGGCCCCGCCGATGACCTCCGTCGCGCCCGTCGTGCCGCGGTGACGAGCGCGTCGACCGCCTCTGGCGTGTTCCGCGCGCTCGGGTATGCTCTCGGGGCTCGGAGGCCCTGGAAACGGCGTGGAAAAACGAGGATACCCACGCGGCCAAACGACGGCGTCGCGCTTCAAGGTGCTGTTCGCTCACGTCGAGCGGGTGCGGGATCGCCGCGCCGCCGAGGCGTGGCTCGGGATCGCGCGCATTCGCCCGGAAGAGCTCGACGACGAGACCCGCCTTTTTCCGCTCGTCGCGCTCGCTCGTGCCGTCGACGCGTTCGTTGCCGACCTCGGGCAAGACGCGCTCGCGGCCGCGGCCGTCGGGTTCGCCGAGCGCGAGTGCCTCGGGTTGTGGTCGAAGCTCCTGCGCGGCACGAGCGCGCCCGAGGACGCCTTCGTGCGGCTCGACGGCACCGAGAGCGAGTATGGACGGACTACATTGTGGGAGACGACCCTCTCCTCGCCCGGTCGGTGGCGCGGGAGGGTCCGCATCGCCCACGATCCCGAGCTCGAGGCCAGCGGCAACTTGGCTCGGCTCCGCGCGGCCGAGCTGTCCATGATCCCCTGCCTCTTCGGGTTCCCGCGCGCCAAGGTGCGTGCGCTCCCTCGGGCCGACGGCGCGGGGCCCGAGGAGTACGAGGTCACCTGGAGCGTCCCGGTGGAGCAGGCGAGGCTCGCCGCGTATGGAGGCGTCGTGGCGTCCCTCGTCGGGGGGATCCCCGGCGCGTGGGCCGGGGCCGCGTACGGGGTCGCCTCGGCGCTGGTGTCGGCCGCGTTCGGAGCGGCGGTCGGGGCGCTCGTCGCACGCGAGCGGCGCACCAGGGTGGAGCGGCTTGCCCAGGCCCTTCGTGTGGCGGCCCTCGAGCGCAGCCTCTCGCTCCGCGAGCTCCGCGAGACCGCGACGGCGGGAGACCTCGTAGGCACCGTGGTCGCAGGCCAGTACCGGCTCGGGCGGAGCATGGGCTCCGGGGCGACGGGAGTCATCTACGAGGCCGTGCGCCTCGCCGACGACGTCCCCGTGGCGGTGAAGTTGCTCCGCGCCGGCGCCGCCCACGATACGGTGGCGTCCGATCGTCTCCGTCGAGAGTCCGAAGCGCTCGGCCTCGCGTGGCACCCCAACGTGGTCGAGGTCCTGGACCACGGCCACCTCCCGGACGGCTCCGCGTACCTCGTCATGGAGCTTCTCCGCGGGGAGTCGCTCGCCGATCACCTCGTGCGCCGCGGCGGGCGGCTCGCGCCGGACGAGCTGCTCGTGTGGGCCGTCCCCGTCACCGAGGCGCTCGCCGCCGTCCACGCCGCGGGAGTCATCCACCGCGATCTCAAGCCGTCCAACCTGTTCCTCGCGCGCGACGACGACGGCCACGAGACGATCAAAATCATCGACTTCGGGATCGCGCGCGTGGAGTGGGAGGAGATGCGCATCACGAACCTCGGGGCGCCCATGGGCACTCCCGGGTACATGGCTCCGGAGCAAGAGGCCGGCGCCGACGTGGACGCGCGCGCCGATCTCTATTCGCTCGGCGCGACCTTCTACGAGTGCTTGGTCGGGGAGCCCCCGAACGCCGACGCGACCGGAAAGCTTCAGGCCGTGACCCCCGAACGAAGCGCCGCCGCCGTCGGGAGCGGCGTCCACAAAAGCGCCCAGTCGCTCCCTCCGGAGTGGCACGAGGTGCTCGGTCGCTGCCTCGCGCGGTCCCCCGACGACCGCTTTCAAGACGCGAGGAGCCTCGCGCGCGCTCCGCGCCCTGCGTGCCGTTCCGGCGGCATCTCTCTCTTCGTAGGCTCGCAGATGCGCATCGACGGCCGCGCAAAGACGCGTCGATTGCTCGGCCCGCGCGCGCGCGTTACGTTGCGATCCTGAACGGCCCGTAGGGTCGCTTACCGGTCGCGTCGCTCGGTCGAGGGCGCGCCGTTCTCCGAGGGTACTTATGCGAAAAGCGGCGATCTTTCTCTCGATGACCCTGGCACTCGCGGCCTGCGACCTGCAGCGCTCGTCGACGGCGCGAACGCCCCAGCCACAGCCGCAGCCGTACCCGCAGCAGCCGCAGCCGTACCCGCAGCAGCCGCAGCCGTACCCGCAGCAGCCGCAGCCGTACCCGCAGCAGCCGCAGCCGTACCCGCAGCAGCCGCAGCCCGCGCCGACGGCTCGCCCGCTTCTTCCGCCGCTCGTCGGATCCCAGGCGATGCAGGCGGAGCTTCGGACGATCCTCGCCGAGCTCATCGCGGCGTTGCCCGCCGACAGGCAGGCCAAGGTGCGCGGCATTCCGCTCGTCTTCGACGCCTCGTTCGACGTGAACGCGTTCGCGGGGTGCGACGAGCGAGGCGCGCCCTTCATGGCGGCCACCGAGGGCATCATGGAGGCGGTCGACGCGATCGCGCAGACCCGCTCGACCGACGAGCTCTTCGGAACACGCACGTACGAAACGTACTGCGCGCAGGTCATCCCTCAGCTCGTGAAGAGCGAGAGCGCGCGTGCGGGCCTTCCGCCGGGCATCATCCCCGCGCAGTACGGGGGCGACGCGCGACGATGGTCTCGGGCGCGCGAAATCTTCGGCGACATTCTCTCGTTCACGTTCGCCCACGAGCTCGCGCACCACTACCTCGGGCACACGGGGTGCGCGAACGGTCAGCCCATGGGCACGGGCCCGAGCCCCGCGCTGCTCGGGAGGCTCGTCACGCGCGTCCTGCCCGGCCTCAACCAGGCCAACGAGGTCGCATCCGACACGGAGGGCACCGTCAACACCCTCCAAGCGGGGCGCGCGCGCAGGCCGCAGTTCTCGTGGAGCGAACAGGGCGGAGTCATGCTGTTCGACTACTTCGGCCGCATGGATCGTGCGGCGGGAGGTAACCCATTGAATCCTATCGGGTTTTTGCGCACTCACCCGAACCCCGCGTTCCGCGGCCCCATCGTTCAGAGCGTCGCGCAGAGCTGGTACGCGCGGAACGGGCGCTGAAGGTCGGGCCGTCGGCCTCCGAGGCCCGAGCCGCGCGGTGTGTTCGTGAAAGGCCGACGGCCGGGGCCCGAATCGAGCCCCGGCCGTAGCTTCGTGGCGCCGACCTCACCTCGGAACGGGAGGCACCGGCGGGGGCGGGGGCGGGGGCGGAGACGGCGGGGGCGGGGGCGGCTGGTCCGACACGATCTTCTGCGTCCACTGGCCGATGTGGTTCGAGGTCTGGAGATCTTGGAAGGGCAGGTAGAAGCCGGTGAAGCTTCCGTCTTGCCCTGCGAGCACCTTCGCGGGATCGATCGCGAACATCCAGAGGAGCTGCTGACCTGCGCCCGTGCGCTTTCTGAGCCCCGGCTCACGGCGCGAGGCCACCGTGTACCAAAAGAGCTTGCCCGAGCCCTGTTTCGTCTGGAACGGGGAGGTCTTCGGGAGGGTGTCGGCGAGGGACGTGGCGCCGTTGTCGGCCACACCCGCCTGCGCGGCCTTCGCGAGCAGGATCGGCGTGGCGTTGCGATCGGGCTTCGTCGCCCAGGTCTTGGCCGTCGGGTCGGCGTTCGCGTCGCACTCGATCGACTGGAGGTCTCCGCCGGGGCACGTCGCCTCGGTGTAGAGCAAGAAGGTCGAGTCGGGGACGAAGCTCGGCGCGAACCGATTCGCGCCTCCGCCGGGCGCGACCACGGTCTCGGAGGGTAGCCAGCCGCCGGCCCCGTCGGACTTGATGACCTCGATGCCGGTGTTCGCGGGCTCCTGCGAGGTCGTGGCCTCGTCGTTCACGCGCGTGACCGCGATGCTCTTCCCGTCGGGAGACCAGTCGGGGTGATCGGGCTTGTAGGGCAGGTCGATCGTCCCGTTTCGAATGCCCGTCGAGCCATCCATGAGGAAGAGCTTTCGAAAGCCGAGGTCGGTCGGAACCACCGAGCCGACCGGGAGGAGCGCGTCCTCGGTGGGTCGGAAGGCGTCCCGTCCGACGTTCCCTCGGTCGCCGTAGACGGCCACGATGCGGGTGCCATCGGGGTTGAACGACGCGAACTGGATGCGATTTTGCGCGGGTGCGCCCGTCGTGCCACCTCCCTGGGTGAGCCAACCCGAAGAGCCCACCGGGCGCGAGAGATCGTTGATGAGCACTTGGCGCCCGTCCCACCGGCCACCGACCGAGGCGACGAGCTTCTTACCGTCCCGCGAGAGGGCGTGGCACCCGACGCATTGGTCTTGCGCGAGCCCGTTTTGCCCGGGCACCAAGAAGGGCTCGGGGGCCGACGCGGTGCCGCCGAAGTCGAAGCGCAAGACCTCGCCGCTCCCGTTCGACAGCTCGGGGTTCGTCGGTGGGATGACCTTCCAGTAGTAGAGCCCGCCCTCGACGTTCGCTTCGGCGAACGATACGTCGAACGTCGCCGATTCTCCGACTCCCGTGCCGGTGTCGTCGGTCGCGCGGATACGGAGCTTCGCGGTCTCACCCCGATTCGAGTCGGACAGGTACCGGTAGCCCGTCTCGTCGAGCTCGAACGCGCACGAGTCCGGCTTCCACGTGGCTCCGAGCGCGCCGCAGCGCGAGTAGTAGGTGATCTCGGCCGACGGGCTCTTGAAAGAGACCTCGTAGAGGGTGTTCGTGGCGGATCCCGGCTGCCAGTGCACCTCGAGCCTACGAAGGTTCGGTGGGAGCATGGTGCCGTTGTTCGGATAGGCGAGCGTGGGGGCGCGGGCGGCATCGACCGCACCGCCGAAGAGCGCTCCGGGGGTCGCGGGCAGGGCCGGCGTCGCGTTGGGAGACGTGATCGGCGGGACGGTGAGCTTGAGCGTGAGCGACGTCGTCACCGTGACGAGGCTGTCGTCCGTGTTGCGCGCCTGGGCCCGCACGGTGACCTTCCCGCCGCGCTGCGGAGGATCGGTCGGCGCCGTGGGCAGGCGGCTCGTGAACGTGGCGCTCCCGTCGAGCGGAAAACCGCCGACCAAGTAGTTGTCGGGGACGTAGAAGACGAACCGCGACGTGAGGTCGAGCTCCTCGTCGCGGTCCTTGATCTTCCCGAGCACCCGGTAGGCCTGCGTCACCTTCTGACCCGCGACCACGGGGCGCACGGCGTCCGGTGGATCGATGCGAAGCGACGAGACCACGAGCTCGCCGCCCGCGACGCCTCCCTCCGAGCCCCCGCCATCGGTCACGGGGAGGGGTGGGGTGGTGGGGCCGGTGGGCGGGGTGGGGGGCGTCCCCGCGTCGAAGGTGCTCTCCGGCTCGGTGCTCCCACAGGCCACGAAGGGGACGACCGCGGCGAGCGCGAGCGACGTACCAAAGACAAAATGAGCGCGCATGATAGTGAGCGTACCCGTCGCGTACGAACCCTCCACCCAGGAACGTGGAAGGTCCGCTTTTCAGTGCGATAGCGGACGCCGATCTGCGGCCTCATCCCACACGGGCCCTTGGGCATTTTCGCGACAAACGACGACGGGCGCCTTCGACCGTGAGGGGTCGGGGGCGCCCGCCGAGGCCCGGGGCTCGCGTTCAGCGCCTCGGGCGGTCCTCGTCGTCGACCATCTCCACGTCGTCGAAATCGTCGGCGATGATGACGTCGTCCTCGCTCGGATCGGTGGCCATCGGCGAACGTCCGATCGACGTGACCAGGTCGGCCTCGTCGAGGTCCATCACGTCGCCGTCGAGGAGCTCCTCGACCTTCGGAGCCCGGTCGGCGATCAGGGCGTCGAGGTCGTCCAGCGCGGAGGGCCTTGCCGGTGGGACGCTCGGCGGGAGCGCAGGGGGGCCGCTCCGGCGTTTGCTCTCGGGTGGAGTGGGCACGGAGAGCGCGTCCCCGACGCCATCGTGGGTCACCTCGTCGAGGCCCCCGATGAGCTTCGTCGACGGCCCGTCGAGGTCAGCGGGCTCCGAGAGACCGCGCGCCGCGAAGGGCTCCGGGGCGGGCCCGGCAGCGCCGACGAGGGCGTCCAGGGCGAGGTCGGCCTCGGGGTCGTCCTCGAGCGCGATCGGGCTCCGCGGGGGCGGGGCCAGATCGACCAACCCTGCGGCCCGACGGCTCGCTTCCTTGAGAGCGAGCGCCGTCATCTGGGGCGACGCGATCGCGGTCGAGTCGTGCGCGTCGGCCTCGTGCGGAGGAGGCTCCACGGTGGGAGCGCCGAGCCCGCCGGGCATCTCGGTCGGGAGCGGCCGCTCCGCGGTCTCGTACTCGGGGGCATCGCTCGGCACGAGCCGATCGAACGAGGCGTCGATGTCGGCGTCGGCAGACGCGACGGTGACCGGAGGAGGCGGCGTGGGGGGAGGTTCCTCGACCCTCGGCTCCTCGACCTTGACGGGCTCGGGCTTGGGCTCGGGCTTGGGCTCGACCTTGGCGATCGCCGGCGGCGCGGGCCGCACGAGCGGCTTCGGCGGCTCGATGCTCTTGGGCGCCGAAGGCTTGACCGGCTCGGGCGGCCTCACGGGCTCGGGAGCTCGCTTCGGCTCGACCCGCGCGGGCACCGACAGGGCGGCGCGTGGCTCGGCTTTTTTCGCCTCGGGGGCCGGCGGGGGTGCCGGCAGACGCGGCGGCGCGTACGCCTCGTGGAGCTTCGTCGGGTCGGCCTTCTTGAGGCTCTGCGTCTTCGCGCGCTCGAGCCCTGCCGTGGCCTCTTCGTCTCCGGCTTTCATGCGCAGCACGCGGCGCCATGCGTCGGCGGCCTCGCGTGCATCTTGCAGCTGTTCCTCCCACATCCGGGCGACCTTGCGGGCGAGCTCGGCGCGGGCGTTCATGTCCTTGCCACGAAGGATCTGGTCCTCGTAGAGCTGGACGAGCCCACGGAAGTCACCGAGCTCGATGAAGAGCGCAGCGAGCTCGTCGAGCACGGCTTGGTCGTTCGGGGAGAGGTCGTGGAGCTTCTTGAGGTCTGCGGCGGCCTGTGCCGGCTCGACGAGCAGCTCTCGACGGATCTTCGCGCGGCGAGCGAGGAGCTGCCGAACGAGCGGACCGTCGAACACCTCCGAGAGCGCGTGGGACAAGCCGTTCTCGGCGCGGCGAGGATCTCCGACCTCGACCGCGAGGCCTTCGAGGGCGTCGAGCGTGAGCGGCTCCACGTGCGCGACGAGGCTGTCGGCGAGCCACGTGAAGGCCTGGTCGACGTCGTTCAGGTCCTTGTGGGCGATGTGGGCGGCCCGTCGCAGGAGGCTCCCCCGCGTGCGACCGCCGTCGCGTGCGCCGTGACCTCCGGCCGCCATGGCCTGGCAGAGTGCACGCCGGAGGCGATCTCCGCCGCTCATGCGGTCACCGTCCCGGGCCGTGGTCTCGACGAGCTGGAGGGTCTCCTCTGTCGGCGTCCCCGCGAGCGCGAGCTCCAGGAAGCCACGCGCACGATCGGCCTGCCCGCGAGCGGCGGCGACCTGGGCGGCACGCGCGAGCGCACGAACGCGGTCGTTCGGAGCCTTGGATCGCGACACCTGACGCTCGTAGAGATCGACGACGTCACCGGGCTTCGCGGCCAGCGCGGCGAGGCGCTCGAGCAGGGGCTCGACGTCCGACGGAGCGATGCCCGTGAGGCCCGCCTCGCCGTGCGAGATCGCGTCGCTCCGGCCCATGCCCGCGAGCACGCGGACCTCGGCCTGGCGCACGAGCTCGTGTGCGCGATCCGGCCCTTGGACCTCTCGCGCGAGGAGGTCGTGGGCGACGCCGAGCGCGTCGTGGTCACCGGTCTTGACCGCGAGGTCCTCGAGCCTCTTCGCGAGCTCGTGGTCGGCGCCCTTCGTGCGAAGGAGCTCGATCGCGACGGAGACCGCGTCCTGGTCGCGACCGACCTCGGCGAAGCGGTCGAACGCGCCACGCAGCGCGGACGTGCGCTCGGCGCCATGACGGGCGTCGAACCACCACTCCTTCAGCTTGGTGGCGACGATGCCCTTCCAGCCCAGACGGTCGCCGAGCTCGATGTAGGCTACACGCACCTCGAAATCGCCCTGATCGGCGAGGTCCGTGAGCGCGCCGAGCGCCTCGTCGCCCCGGTCGAGCTTGTCGGCGAGGATCTGCGCGAGCTTCATGGTGAGCTTGCTCACCTCGGCCTCGTCGGCCTCGATCTCGATGCGCTCGACGAGGAGCTCCGCGACACGACCCCACTGCTCCGTCTGCTCGCAGAGCTCGCAAAGACGGGTGAGCGCGTCGAAGTCCTCGAGGTCGGCCTTGCGGACCAGATCGAGCGCGCGGATCGCGCTCCGCGGATCGTTCAGCTGTTCGTACAAACGCGCCAAACGACTAGCGATTTGACCACGTTCGACCACGTCCGCGACGAGCTTCAGCTCCCGTTCGAGTGCGTCCGCGGCGGAGCCGTAGTCGTTTCGCTGCTCCTGGATGTTGGCGATCGCTTGGAGCGCGGGGCGGCAGGTCGGGTCGAGCTCGGAGAGGATGACCTCGTAGCGTGAGACCGCCGTGTCGACGTCGCCCACGCCTTCGGCGAGGAGCTCTGCCTCGCGGAGGGCGACGCGCGCGCGCTCGGACTTGTCGACTGTGTTCGCCCCGAGGCGCCTCAGCAGCGTCGCGGCCTCGGTGTGGTCTTGCCGTTCGATGGCGTCGTCGATGAGGCGCTCGAGCGCTTCGCGATCGTCGCCGTCCTCGAGGAGCTTGAGCCACAGCTCGCGTGCGAGCTCCTTGTCCTTCAGCTTGGCCGTCGCGAGGCTCGCGGCCTCGCGCCGGAGCGCCACGCGCTTGACGCGATCGTTCAGGCGATCGCCGCGCCGCGAGAGGAACGTGACGAGCCGGTCGATCTGCTCGCTCGTGGTGTACCGAGAGACGATCGCCGCGGCGTAGTCGTCGTTGAGGGGGTCGAGGTTGTTCGCCTCTTCGAGGCGCTCGAGCGCACCGTCCTCGTCGCCGACCTTGGTGAGGTAGTCGGCGGCGCGCGCGTGGTATTGCGCCTGGACCTTGAGGTCTCCGGTGAGGAGACCACGCTGGTAGGCCGCGTTCGCCGCCTTCTCCCAGGCCTCGACCGTCGTGTAGAGGCGCTCGGCCTCTTCCCAGAGCTTGCCGTTTCGCAGGCAGTCGGCGGCCTCGGCGAACGAGTCGCCGGCCGCGGCAGTCTCGCCGAGCTGCTCGCGGAGCTCCGCGAGCCTCTGGAGGAGGTTGCCCTTGGCGATCGGGTCGTCGAGGTACGGGGTGCTCTCGGCGAGCGTGCGAGCGGCCAAATCGAGGCGCTCGGCCTTCTCGAAGAGCTTGGCGGCGGTCTGGATCGCGAACTCGTCGTCCGGCACGAGCTGGACGATCCGGCCCCAGGCCTCGCCGGCGGCGACGAGGTCCTTGCGCTTGTCCTCTTGGAGCTTCGCGAGCTTCTTCTCGAGGGAGACCTTGGTCTCGACGTCGCTCTCGATGTTCGCCTCTTGCTCGAGCAAGTTGGCGAGATCGTCCCACCGCTGCGACTTCTCGAGGAGCCGCATCAACGCGTTGCGTGCGCTCTCGTCGGCGCGGTCGACCGCGAGCAGCTGACGCCACGCGCTGATCGCACCGTCGACGTCACGGAGGTTGCCCTCGCACAGGCCCGCCACCTCGCGGAGGCGCTCTTTCCTCGAGTCGCGGTCGACGCCGGCCGCGCGCACGCTCGAGAGGAGCACGTCGCGGAGCTGGGCGTAGTCGCGCTTCGATCGGAGGTAGTCCTCCACCCACGCGAGCGCCTCCGGGTGCGCCGCGTCTTGCTCGAGGACTTCCTTGTACTTTGCAAGTGCCTCGGGCTTCTTCCCTTTGCCCGCGAGCATCTGCGCGGCGTCGAGCACGCCTTGGAGCTTCTCGGCCGAGATCGGGCCCGCCTTCTTCGGGGCGTCGGACAGGAGGCTGTCGAGGTCGCTCGCGGCTTCGGCGGCCTTGTCTTTCGTGGCCGTGCGGGTCGTCGTCGTGCCCTTCGCAGGAGCAGGAGGCTTCGACGAGGGGGGGGCGGGCTCGAGTGGGCCGCTCTGAGCCGCGAGCTCGAGCTTCGGCCGGACGACCGGGCTCGGCTTTTCGGCGGGCTTCTCGGCGGGCTTTTCGGGGATGCCGCCCTCTCTCGCGTCGGCGGCGACCGCGCCGCGGGCGTCCGGAGCCATGGCGCCGTTCGGGTTCGCGTCGAGGTAGGCTTTGAAGCGGCGGAGCAGCTCGGGCCGCGCGGCTTCGTCTTGCGAGTAGTGGGCGAAGAGCTGCATCGCCCGGTCGTGGCCCGGGTCGACGTCGAGCGCCATCGACGTGTAGGCGATGCCGTGCTCGCCCTGGTAGGTCTCGGCGAGCCCGACGAGAAGCTCGACGGCGTACGACCGGTCTTCTTCCGGAACCTGTTCGCCGGCGACCACCCGGTCGACGATCGACGCGGCGTGCTCGTGTTGGAGGGCCGGGTCGTCGGGATCGATCTCCCTCGCGCCGGCGAGGGCCGAGCTCGCGCCGGCGAGGTCGCCCGCGAGCTTGCGCGTCGCCGCCTCGTCACGGAAGAGGCCCGAGCGTCGCTGCGGATCCTCCTCGATGTCGAGCTCGGCTTGGTAGAGCGGGATCGCCTCGGCGTACTGGCCCTGCTGCTTCAAGAGCTCGCGCGCGCTGTAGATCGCGTAGGCGCTCCTCGGGTCGAGCTCGATGGCGCGCCGGAAGGCGTCGATGGCCTTTTTGGGCTGCGAGAGCGGCGCCTCGGCCCAGAGCCTGCCCATCTCTTCGTGCATCCCGGCGAGCTCGTCACGGAGCTCGGGCTGTTGCGCGAGGAGCGGAGCGAGCGCCTTGGCTCGGCGATCGAGCAACGCCACGAGCGCCTTCGTGTCACCCTTCTCTCGGTAGAGGGCGGCGAGGCGTTCGGCCGCGACTTGCTGCGTGGGGTCCTTGTCGACCGCCATCATGAGCAAGCGCGCGGCGCGGTGTACGTCGTTCAGCGTCGTCGACCACACGTTGGCCGCTTCGCTCAGCCAATGGCTCGCGTAGGCGGGATCACGTGTATCCGAGCCCACACGCTCGAGGAGCTGGGCATAGGACTTGGGGTCTGCTTCACCCTCACGATGCGCGTAAGCGAGCGCTTCTTCATCGTGGGGATCCGCGACGAGACGCTCGACGAGGTCGTCGATTTCGGACCGATCCATGGGGCCGCGACGCTACATGGAAGTTCCCTCTTCGGCAACGCTCCGAAAAGGTTCGATTTGTGCGGGTCACGGGCGATCCACCCGGACTACGTACACCTACCTCGTCCACCTGGTGCGGAGCGCCGGGTTTCGGACCGATCAGGGGTCGAGCGTGCCGTACTTCGAGGTCGCCGACGGGGCAGGTGCGGCCGAGGGTTTGCTCGGAGGCGTCGGAGCGGGCTTTTTCGCCGTCGTCGAGGGGGCGGCCGCGGGGGTCATGGTCGGTGGGGGCGCCACGGTCGCGGAAGTGGTCGCCGGAGCCGACGCCGTTGGTTTCTGACCGACCAGCGGCAGAGAATCGACCGAGATGGTGGGGGCTCCCGAGTGCGAGGCCGCGGGCGCGGTCTTGACCGTCGTGGGGGCCTTGGCCGATGCCGAAGGGACAGGAGGCACCACGGTCGCCTTCGGGGAGCTCGAAGCGATGAGGTAGGCTGCGACGCCGATCCCCACGACTCCGAGGCCGATGGCGACGAACCACGCCGTCCCGCGACCGTCGCGCGACGAAGCGGACGCCGCGACGGCGGGCGCCACCGGGGGAGGGGGCACGGACATCGCCGGAGGCCGCATCGAGTCCGGAACGGGGATTCCTGCGGCGTTCGTGAGCATCGCACGCACCCCGCTCGTCCCCGCGAGGGTCGCTTCGGCGGCCGCGAGCAGCTCGGCCGCCATGGCCTCGGCGTTCTCGGGCCGGTCCGAAGGGTCCTTGGCGAGCGCGCGCATGACGGCGGCCTCGACCTCCTTCGGGATGTCCGCCTCCGGGCACACCTCCGTCGGGAGCTTGGGCGGCGTCTTGATGTGCCGCGCCATGACCACGATGGCGTCGTCGTCCGTGAAGGGCGGACGGCCGGTGAGCATTTGGTAGAGGATCACGCCGAGCGAGTAGAGGTCGCTGCGCGCGTCGAGCGGCTTGCCCTGCGCCTGCTCCGGCGACATGTACCGGGGCGTCCCGAAGACCGTGCCGGCCTGGGTCTCGACCACGTTCATGGGGCCGTCCCCCTCGCGGAGCATCTTCGCGATCCCGAAGTCCACGACCTTGACGATCTCCTCGTGACGGGTCGTCGTCCGGGAGTCGTCGCCGATGAGCGCGCCCGAGAGCACCTTGGCGAAGAACAGGTTGTCGGGCTTCAGATCGCGGTGGACGATGCCTTTGGCGTGGGCCTCGCCGAGCGAGCGGAGCGCTTGCCGAGCCGTGTCGATGGCGGCGTCGACGGCCAGGCGACCGACGCGCGTGAGCCGTTGCCCGAGCGACTCGCCGTCGAGGAGCTCCATCGCGAGGTAGAGCTCGCCGGTCTTGCTCTGGCCGAAGTCGAAGACGGTGACCGTGTTGGGCGAGGCGAGGAGGCTGTTCGCCCGGGCTTCCCGCAGAAAACGCGCCTTCGCCGACTCGTCGAGGGCCCTGTCGCTGCGCAAGATCTTGATCGCGACCTCGCGACCCATCGTGTGCTGCTTGGCTCGGTAGACGGTGCCCATCGAGCCCGCGCCGAGCTTCGACACGATGGTGTACCGCCCCTCCAGGCTGCGGCCGATCATCGGGTCGTGCTCGTTCACGACCACCGAGGATGGAGAAGCGGCGTCCTGCCGGGCGGCCTCCTGGCCATCCGGGCGCGATCCGCCCCCATCTCTCCGTACCGCGGTCTGTTGAGACACGTTTTCTTTACTCTCGCGCGGCTTTCGAGCGGGTGCAAGCTCCACGTGTTGCCCAGCACCGACAGGGGTGGGCTCGACGCGCCCGGTCACTGCAACGGAAGGACGTTTCTGGGGTCGCAGACCACGCTCACGCTCTCGGCGATGAGCGCCCCCCCACCGGCGATCTTGGTCAGATCGACGCCCTCGCGTACCCGCCGGACCTCGAGGTGGAGGTGCACGAGCTGGGGCGAGCCGGTGTCACCGACCCCTCCCACCGGAGCGCCCTCGGGGAGGCGGACGCCCGGCGAGACGGAAGGGGCGATCGAGTCGAGGTGACCGAAGAGCACGAGGTACTCTCGCGTCCTGCCGCCCTCGCGCACCGTGTGCCGCGTGATCACCGTCGTGCCGAAGAGGCGCCCGGTGAAGAGGACCTCGGCGTCTCCCTGTTGGTGCTCGAGCGCCACGAGCACGACCGGCGCCCCTTTCGTCTGCGGCAAATCGAGGCCTCCGTGCCCGACATGGCTCAGGGTTCGACCTCTTCGCTGCCGCTCGTCCGGTTGGTCGAGATCGTATCCGCTCACGACGTACTTGCCCCCGGGCAGCCCCGGTTGGACGGGGTAGCGGTAGGCCTCGTAGGCCGCCGGTCTCTCTGGAAGTTTTGGAATTTGTTCGTAAATCGCCCATCGACCCGAGCGATCGTGGTGGCCATTCGGTGCCGCCTCTTTCTCGGCGCCCTCACTCGTGTCGAGGGCCTCCGCTCGGACGCACGCGCCCTCGTCGGGCAGCGTTCCTTGCGGGCAAGGCGACGCCTCGGGAGCCCCCTCCGAAGCTTCGGGCGCGCGGGGGGGAGTCCGTCCCGTGTGCGCGCGCCCGTACCCCCCGGATGCCAGCACGAGCAGGGCTGCGGCAGCGACGAGCCATGCTCGGAACCCGGACGTCTTCGGAGGAGAATGCGAAGGGGGCATGACGAACGCCTCGAAATGGGACTATAGCGCGCTCATGGCGACGAAACTCGACGAGCTCTTCCTGGCCGAACGCACCGTGAGGCGACTTCATGCCGAGCTGGCCTCGCAAGGCAAGAAGCTGGTCCCCGAAATCGCGAAGCGGACGCGCGCCGCGCTCGAAGAGGGCGACACGGACGACGCGGCCGCCACTCTCGTCCGTCTCTCCGTGTTGCTCGGCGAAATCGAGGGGCCCGAGGCCGTCGATCTCCTCGTCGACATCCTGGGCGGCGAGAGCGCCGAAGCCCGAGCCGTCGCCGGGGAGGAGCTCGAGAACATCGCCTTCGAGAGGTTCAAAGAGGTGGCTCTCGGCATCGAGCGCGCGCTCGCACGGCTCCCGAAGGACAGCCCCGCCTTGACCGAGCTGCCCTACCTCCTCGCCGAGGTCGCCGAGCCGGGCTGCGTGAAGCTGCTCGGCAAGTTCCTCGCTCACTCGGAGGGCGAGGTCGTGGCCTCGGCCATCGAGGCTCTTGCGGAGCTCGGCGACCCCACGGCCGCCCCCCTCCTCGCGCCGCTCGTCCGTGACGGTCGCCAGGTCGAGGTCGACGACGAAGCCGAGGGGCTCCTCGTCACGATCGGCGAGCTCGCCCACGAGGCCCGCGAGCTGCTCGGCGAGGTCGAGACGAAACAGTCGGGCGGCAAGCCCCCGCGCCGCTGACCGGCGACGCCGATCCGGGCGCTTCGTGGCTAAAATAGGCAGAAGCCCTCTCGGGAAGGACGAGAGGGCTTCTTCGGTTCGGGGCGTTCGGAGGGTCAGCGGCAGAAGCCGTCGATGCACACGAGGGGGCTATTGCACGCGCGGCCCTGGGCCACGTCGCACTCGGTGCCGAGGTTCGAGTCCGAGCCGCACACCGAGTAGGTGCCCGACCCGGTCGTCACGCTCTTGCACACGTTGAAGCGATCGCTCGCGCGGCAGGCGTCGGAGGCGTCCGAGTCGCACGCGATGTAGCAGCTATGGCGCAGGCAGATGCTGCCCGCGGCGCACGCGTCGCGGAGGCCCTCCTTGTCGCACGTGAAGACCGGTCGCTGGTTCGGGATGCAGCCCCCGTCGACGCAGACGAGACCGGAGGGGCAGGTGTTTCCCGTGCCGCATGGGCTCACGCAGCGCTCCTGGACGCAGGTCGTGCCGCCCTGGCACTGGTTTCCACCTTCCGTGCAAGGGGTCGGGTTCTGGGTGCAGACGCCCTTGGAGAGGTCGCAGCCGAACCCGGTCGGGCAAGGCTTCGACGCCGAGCAGGAGGGCGTGCAGACGCCTTGAACGCACTGTTGGCCACCCGGGCATTGGGTCGCGTCCGAGCACTGATCCGCCGGGGCGGTGCACTGACCGGAGAGGCATTTGGCGCCGGCCGTCGAGGCGCAGTCGGCGTCCTTGTAGCAACCCGGCCCGGGGCCGGCGTCGTTGGGGGACGTCGGGGTGGTGCAGCGGAGCGCGCCGTTCTGGAGCTTGCAGACCTGAGGAGAAGGGCACCCCCAGTCGCCGCACGTCCCCGTGTGGCAGAGGGAATCGGAGCCGCACACCTCTCCCGCGCGGCAGTCGGCCGCCGAGGAGCAGCGGGTGCCGGTGCTCGGGGGCGTCGTCGTCCCGGGCACGCAGCGGCTCGACGAGTCGCAGCGGTAACCCGAGGGACACTCGGAGGCGCTGTCGCATCTCCAGTCGACGCAGCGGTCGTCGAGGGTCGAGTCCGGGCAGAGGTAGCAGGCCGTGCCGTCGCAGACGCGTGTGTTGTTGCGGCTGTCGGGGTAGATCGGACATCCGGCGAGGACGGCCGCGAGAGCGCCGAAAATTCCGACCGAAAGAGCTCGCTTCATGGCGTGGATCCTGGGAGAGGAGTTCGCGAAGGCGGCGACGCCGCGGGAGTCTGGCGCTGCCAAAGGCGGAGGCCTGCGGTGCGCACCCCCTGACTCTAGCAACGCCCGTGCCCCCGACCAAGGCTCGGAAAAACGGCGCGCTGAACGCCCGACGCGCCAAGTGGCCGGGTCGAGCGTATCCTGCGGTTCACGCGTGCTGTGGACCGTGCGTCATGTCGCCCCCGACTCGGACGGTCCGACGCGGCTTTCCTCGGAAAAGGGCTGGTAGGACGCGCGCTTGTGGTACCGTTCCAGCCCCCAGGCACCCCATGCACGTCCAGTGTGAGAGCTGCGCCACCCAGTACGAGTTCGACGACGCGCTCGTGAGCGGGAGAGGCACGACCGTCAAGTGCTCGAACTGCGGATACCAGTTCAAGGTGCGCAAGGCCGGGACCGACGATCAATGGCTCGTGACCACCGCCGACGGATCGACGTTCGTCTACGGCTCGTTGCGAGAGCTCCAGCGCGCCATTCTCTCGCGTCAGATCGACGTCAGCGACCTCCTCGAGCGGGGTGGGGTCGCTCCTCGCCCCATCGGGCAAATTGCCGAGCTTGCTCCCTTTTTCGACGAAAAGCGTCGGCTGTCGAGTGTCGCCCCCGAGGCCGACGGCCCGGCCACCGAGCGATCGGTGACGCCTCCTCCCGAGCGCCCCGTCGCGGTCGATCCCGACCGCACGGCCGCCACCCCGGCGCGCCTGCTCGAAGAGCACCTCGCCGCCACGCGGACCCCGGTGCCGCCCCCGCCGGTCGCGGTTCCCCCGATCTTCGCGACCCCTGGAGTGCCTACGCTTCCGGGCGCCGGCGCTTCGCCGCTGGCGTCCACGCTCGCGATGGCGCCGATCCGCCCCCGCGTGGGGACCGAGCCCGACTTTCTCGCCCACGTGCCGTCTCCTCGAAGCCTCGAGGATCTCGACGGCGACGACCTCCCCACGCGGCTCGCCGATGCCCCAGAGCCCCCGGGGCAGGCCTCCGCGCCGGCGCGCATCGACACGCCGTACGAGCCGAAGGTGGAGCTCGCCCCGGAGGTCTCGGCGCTCCCCGCTCCGCGTGACGCGTGGCGATCGTCGGTGGATTCCGCGGCGCCGATGGACCGCCCGATCGAGGTGACCTCGCCGCTCCCCCCGCCGGCTCGTCGCATCGAGGCGGGCCCCGAAGAGTGGACGGACTCGGGCGTGCCTCGCGCCTCCAAGCCGCGACGCTCGGTCGGCGGCCTCGTCGTCGCGGCGGTCGTGGTGCTCGGCATCGGCGGTCTCGCGGCGTACTACGTCCGCACGCACCCGTCCGAGAAGGTCGCCGTCGCGCTCGACCCCAAGGCCGAAGCGTTCCTCGCGGCGGGCGAAAAGGCCCTCACGGACGGCGAGCTCGATCGCGCGAAAGAGAACCTCGACAAAGCGAGCGTGCTCGCCGAAAAACATCCTCGGCTCCTCCTCGGGTACGCGAAGCTCGCCACCGCCCGGGCGGACGTCGCATGGATCCAGGTGCTCGTCGCGCCCGACCCGGGGGCGGTGCAACCGAAGGCGCGCGAGCTCGCAGCTGCAGCGCTCGAGTCGACGGACGCCGCGCTCGCCACGGCCCCCGACGACCCGTCGGTGCTCCGCGCGAGAATCGACGCCCTCCGCGCGAGCGGTCAGGTCGACAAAGCCCGCGCGCTCGTCGCGAAGATCACCTCGCAAGGGAACCAAGCCGAGACGGCCTACGTGCTCGCGACGCTCGACATGGCGAGCCCCGATCCCGTCTGGAGCACGGTTCTCCAGCGCCTTCGCCTCGCCGCTTCGTCGGAGGGAGCAGGGGGGCGCGCTCGTGCCGCGCTCGTGGTCGCCCTCGTCCGCGCAGGCGATCTCGAGGGTGCTCGCGGAGAGGTCGCGCGCCTCGAGGCCGGGGCCGCCGGTCACCCGCTCGTCGCGCCCCTCCGTGCCTACGTCGATCGTTCCAAGGGAGCTCCTGCCGCTTCCGTCGCGAGCGCCGAGGACGGCGGCGTCGCGGGGGTCGACGTGAGCAGCCTCAAGGCGCTCGGCGCGGGCGCACCTACCGATCCGCGTGTGCTCGTGTCGCAGGCCGAGATCGCGCGGAGCCACGGCAAGCTCGACGTGGCGAAGCGCCTCTACGAGCTGGCTCTCCAGAAGAACCCCACCGACTCCGAGGCCCTCACGGGGCTCGCGCACGTGGCTCACGCGCAGCGCGACGTCGGCACCGCGAAGGACGCCTACAAGCGCGCCCTTTCGCAGAACCCAAGCTACGTCCCCGCGCTCGTCGGTCTCGCCGACGTCGAGTGGGAGTCCGGGGATCGCGCGGCCGCGCAGAAGAGCTACCGAGAGATCGTCGAACGCTTCCCGGAGAGCGCCTACCCGATGCGCGTGAAGGTCCGCGCGGATGGTCAAGGCCCTGCGGCTCCGCAAGCGAGCGCGGCACCCACGGCGTCTGCGCCCACCACGCCGGCCGCATCCACCCCACCTTCCGACCCGCCCCCCCAAGCCCCCTCGGCAGCGCCGGTTCCCCCCGCCCCGTCACCCAAACCGGAGGAGCCAAATCCTTGAAACTAAAGGAAAATGGCATGGCGTCTCGGCTCGTCTCGGCGGCGCTCGTCGCCGGGCTCGCGGTCTCCATCGTCGGGTGCGAGGGGCGGCCCCGGGAGGTGCGAAAGTCCGACGCCCCCGCGCCGAAATCGGCCCCCCACGTCGCCGTCCTCGACGTCACCTCGGGCCTCCCGGAGCACGAGGACGCAGGGTTCCTCGGTCTCTCGGCCCCGAAGCGCCGCACGTTCTGGGACTTCCTCCAGGCCGTCGAAGGCATTCGAACCGACGCCCACGTGAAGGGGATCTTCGTCCGCTTCGGCGGCACCACGCTGCCTGCGGCTCACGCCGAAGAGGCTGGCGACGTGCTCTTCGAGCTCCGCAAGAAGGGGCTGCCCATCCACTGTCACGCCGACGGCCTCGGCAACACGGCCATGATCATGGCGGCCCGGGGCTGCACGAAGATCACCGTGTCGCCCGCCGGTGACGTCGACACCGTGGGGCTCGCGGCGCAGGTCGTCTACCTCCGCAAGCTCCTCGTCGAGGAGCTGAAGGTGTCCGTCGACATCCTTCAGGTGGGGAAATTCAAAGGCGCCGAAGAGCCGCTCACCCGGGACGGCCCGAGCGACGAGGCGCGCGCCTCCCTCGAGGGGGTGCTCGCCGATCTCCGCACCACCTGGCGCGACACCATCCGCGAGGGGCGGGCGAAGGAGGGCGTGGCGGACGCCATCGAGGACGGCCCCTATTCGCCCAAGGCCGCGATCGCTCGCGGAATCATCGACGAGGTCGGATACTCCGACGACGCTCTTCGCGGCCTCGAGAAGCTCGTCGGTGTCGAGCGTCACCGCGCCCGCTTCGGTGGCCCGGGGGTCTCGGCGGACGACGACGCGCTCGGCGAGCTCGTCGAGGCGATCGCGGGAGACGGCCCCTCGGCGGGCCCTGTCGCTCTCGTACGCGCGACGGGGAGCATCTCGATGGGCGGCGGAGGCGGGCCCTTCGGAGGTCGCGACGGGATCACGCAGAAAGAGCTGTCGCGCGAGCTCGCGGAAATCGAGAAGAACGACGATATCAAGGCCGTCGTCCTCCGCATCGATTCGCCCGGCGGCAGCGCCCTCGCGAGCGATCTTCTCTGGCACGACCTCATGCGGATTCGTGCCAAAAAGCCGATCGTCGTCAGCGTCGGCGAGATGGCCGCGAGCGGTGGCTACTACCTCGCGTCCACGGCCAACGTGATCTTCGCCGATCCGATGAGTATCGTCGGTTCGATCGGCGTCGTCGGCGGCAAGGTCGGGATCGGTGGGGCGCTCGAGCGGTTCGGCGTGCACGCGGAGACGTTCCCGGCCGCGAAAGAGAAGCCCGGGGCGGCCGCGCGCGCCGCCTACCTCTCCATGCTCTCGTCGTGGGACGACCCCACGAAAGCTCGTGTGCTCGAGACGATGAGCGGCATCTACGACCTCTTCCTCGCGCGCGTCGCGGAGGGGAGGAAGACCACCCCGCAGGCGATAGCTCCCCACGCGGAGGGGCGGATTTTCTCGGGCCGGGAGGGCAAACGCCTCGGCCTGGTCGACGAGCTCGGCGGTCTCCGAGACGCGATCGCGAAGGCGCGCGAGCTCGCGAAGCTGCCCGCCGACGCGCACGTGTCCGTATCGTTCGGTCGCCCGACCCTCCTCGACAAGCTCGAGGGCGGCGGCGGCTCCGAAGAGCGTGCGGCGATGCGCGCGCTCGGGCTCGATCTCGAGCGGCTCGTGTCGCGCGCGATGCCCGAGGTCGTCCCCTTCGCGACGAGCTTCTTGCCCTTCGTGGAGAACGAGCGCGTCGTGCTCGCGACGCCGTTTGCCGTGTGGATTCGCTGAGGGGGAGCCATGAGTGAGCCGTCGGTGTCGCGGGCGAACCAACCACCTATGTCGCAGGGTGTAGGACACGCAAAGCGGTTCTCGGCCGCCGTTCCGTCGCTCCAGCGGCGCAAGGGGCGTGGTGCGGACGAGGTCGCGATCGCGACGCGCCTTGCCGCGGCCAAGACCGACGAGAACCCCGAGGCCGAGCGGGCCGCCTGCCTCGAGCTGGCGCGCCTCCTCGACGCGCGTGGTCTCGGGCTGGGGAGCGCCGCGGAGCTGCTCGCTCGCGCGTCCGAGATCCTCGCGGACGCCGACACGTTCCGAAAGCTCTCGGCGCTCGAAGAACGCCTC
Organism: Myxococcales bacterium; assembly: GCA_016712525.1. Classification (NCBI taxonomy): domain Bacteria; kingdom Pseudomonadati; phylum Myxococcota; class Myxococcia; order Myxococcales; species Myxococcales bacterium. Next base: position 1,486,665 of record JADJQX010000007.1, on the reverse strand, counting down.
GGACGTCCGGCGCGCGCCGCGGACGCGCTCGCTCGCTCTCTCGATCTCGATCCTCAACCGGGCGCGCGTGTTCGGCTCGGCTGGTTGCTCCTTCGGGCGGGCGAGCCAGGTCGCGCCGCTTCGGCGTTCGTGCGCGCCGCGAGCGAGAGCCCCGAGGCCTTGGCGATGGAGCTTCACGGCTCCCTGTCGTTCGGTGGCGCCCGCGAGGTGTCGAAGGAAGAGGGGGCAGGGGCCTACCTCGACGCGGCGGCGCGGCGGGCCACGGCGGGGCAGCTCGACGCCGAGCTCGACGACCTCGCGCGCGCGCTCGCGCTCTCGCCCTCTCCGGAGGGAGCCGAGCGGATGGCTCGCGCGCTCGAGCGCCGCGACCGCGCTGCCAGCGCAGATGCCTTTCTCGAGTCTTTCGTGCTCGCCATGCCGCGTTCGCCGGAGCGAGCCGAAGCGGCTCGGGCGCTCCGAGAAGCCCGGCTCTCCCGAGGGGACGTCCCTGGCGCGTTGGTGATGGCCCTCGCGGAGGGCCGCAGCGCTGGCTTCGACGAGTCCTTCGACGAGCTTCTGCTGCGCGCGGGGCTCCCGGAGCTGCTCGCCGAGCACCTCGGGATGTGCGCGCGGCGTTCGCCGACCGAAGAGGAGCGCGTTCGGTACCTCACGGAGCGCATGCGGCTCTACGCGGGGGTGCTCGCGAGCCCGGAGCGCGCGCTCGCGGCCACGGCGGAGCTCCTCGCCCTCGTCCCCCATCACGCCGAGGCCCTCGCCCGTCTGTCGGCGTACGCCGAAGAAGGAGTCGTTAGCCCCGGCGGCGTCGCGGTGCTCGTCGAGCGGCTCGCGCGCGGAGAGGGGCTCCCTGCGGCCTTCGGAGCGGCGGTCGCTCGCCTCGGAGAGACGACCGACAACCCCGCGCTCGTGGCCGTCGCCCTCCGCGCGAGCCTGAGGTCTTCGGACGATGCCTTCGCGCGGACCGCCCTCGCGTCGGCCGAGGCGGCGGCCGACGCACGCATCGCGGTCTCCCCGAGCGGCGCGACCGTCGCGCAGCGCCAGAGGCGAGCCTGGGTCATGGGCGTACGGCAGAGCGCCGACGACGCGGAGATCGGCGCCGAGTCGCCCGAGGCGGCCATCCTGCTCGTCGAAAGGGCTCTCTCCGCCGGGAGGTCCGAGCGTGCAGCGTCGCTCGTCGCTCGAGCGCTCGATCAAGCAGCGGCTCCCGAACGCCCTGTGCTCTCGGCCCTCGCGCTGCGCGCCGCGCTCTCGGCGGGTGGCCGCGCCGGGGTGCTGGTGGCCCTCGCCGAGCTCGGTGATCCGCCCCCGGAGGTCGCGCCGCTTTCGCTGCTCGCCGCCCTCGAAGCGGGCGACGACGCGTCCGTGGCTCGCGCGGCGGACGTGCTCCGGCGCGCGGTTCCACCTGCGACGGGCGCAGCTTTGGCGCGTGTGGCTGCGCGGGCCTATCTGGCCGCGGGAGACGGCGATCGCGCGCGCGCCGTCGTTCTCGACGCGCCCTCCCCGGGGCTCGTAGGCCACGCGCTGCTCGTCGAGGTGCTCGGTCTCGTCCACGGGGACGACGCGTCGGCCGAGAATCTCGCCGCGATCGAGCGAGCTGCGGCCGACCTTTGGCCGTCGGCCGAGCGAACCGAGCGCCTCATGGGCCTCGCGTACGCGTGCCGTGACGCCCCGTCCGGGCTCGCGTTCGGGCGACGGCTGCTCGGTCTTCGGCCGGGCGACACCGCGGCGCTCGGCGCGTTCCTCGAGTGCCTCGTGTCTCACAACGGCCCGTCGGAGATCGCCGAGACGATCGCGTGGATCCTCTCGCTCCCCTACGACGCGAGCACGCTCGCGAACGTGGTGACACGTGGCCTCGGCGCCCTCGAGAGCTCGGGCACCGCCGAGCTTCGTATGCGCGTCGCGCGCCGCGCGTTCGACGTCGTCGGAGCGATGGACGCGGCCGTCCGTGGGCTGCTCGTTCATACGGGGAAGTCATCGAAAGAATTCGCGTTTTCTGCCATGGTCCTTGAGCGTGCGCTCTCGTGCGGGGAGGGGCGGGGAGAGGCCGGCTCGGGGTACCTCGCCCTCGCGGATCTCTACGCCCTCGCCCTCGACGCCGACGGCGAGGTCCGAGCGCTCGCGACCGCCATCCGAGATGGCGCCGAGGTTCCTTCCCTCGAGGATCGTCTCGATCGCCTCTCGGCACAGAAGCTCGGGGGGGACGCCGAAATCGCCCTCCTCGACGTGCTCGCCTCCCGCGCGCCGGAGGCAGGCCCTCGCGAGGCCGCGCTCGCTCTCCGTCGCCTCGGGGCTGCGCTCTGGGATCTCGCGGGCGACCGCGCCGGGGCGGTCGCGGCATGGGTGGACGCGGCCCGGCGCGCGCCTTTCCGTGCGTCGACGACGCTCCGTCGGGATCTCGTCGACTTTGCGGGCCACGAGGACGCGCTCGAGTGTCTCTTGGCTCTCGCCGAGCACGAGCCAGACCCTGCGCGTTCCGGCAGCTTGCTCGCCGAGGCCGCGCACGTCGCCGTCGCCCTCCGCGACGACGACCGCACCTTCGATCTCGCGAGCCGCGCGCTTCGCCGGAATCCAGCGCACACCGACGCGCTCGCGAGCGCCGAAGCGGGGACGCGGGACGATAGGAAGGAAGGCGCTCTCTCGTCCCTCTATTCGCTCGTCGCCTCTCGCGCGCTCGGGAGGTTCGGTCGTCGCGCGGCCCACTACAGGGCCGCGCGTTTCTTCGAGGCCCGCGGCGCGTTTCCCCTCGCCGTGGAGCACGCGACGTCCGCGTTCTTGGCGGTGCCCTCCGAAGGGTCGGCCTTTCAGCTCCTCGCTCGCGCCGGCGAGCGAGCCGGGGACCCGAGCGCGGTTTTCCAGGCGGTCGACAGGCTCGCGGGGGTGACGAAGAGCCCGCAGGCGAGGGCGGCGTGGCTCGTTCGCGCGGCCGAGACGGGCGAGCCGACGTCCGGTGTCTCCGAGAGGGCCGACGCCCTCCTGCGTGCCTTCGTCCTGCTTCCGGATCCGGTGACGCTCGACAAGCTCGCCCGCGCGATCGATCGCCAGCTCACCCTCCTCCCTCAAGAGGCCGATCTCGTCGTCCTTCGCTTCGGCCGTGCCGCGCGCGCCGCCCTCTCCAAGGGGGAAGGTCCCGACGCCGCGCGCGTCGCCGTAAGGCTCGCATCTCTCGCGGTGGACCTCGCGCAAGACCTCGCGCTCGCGTGGGACTGTGTGGAGCGTGCGTTCTCGTGCGACGGCGACATCGACGAGTACCGGAGCCTCTCGCGGGTCGCTCCGCAGCTCGCCGAAGCCGAAGGGGGGAGGGCGGCGTTCGGACGCGCCGTGGCGCTCTCGGAGCAGCCTTATTCGAGCCTCGGTGCCGCAGCCTTCGCCTTCCTCGGTCGGGTCGCTTCGGCCTACGGAGAGGGCCCCACGGCCCGAAAGCTGCTCGTCACGTCCGCCGTCCGCGACTCGGACGACGACGAGAGCGTGGTGCTCGCCGACGAGGCCATCACGGCCCTCCCGGACGCTGCCGACGAGAAGCGCTTCGTGCGGGCGGTGGGCCCCGAGCGACTCGCGGAGGCCCACGGTCGGGTTGCCGACGCCGATCGGCAGCGAGGCGACAAGGTCGCGGAGCATCGTCGACTGGAGCGTGCCGCGGCCTTGCTCGGGGACGCCGCTCCGCCCGAGATGCTCGCGCGCCTCGCAGAGCTCACGAAGCTCGTCCCGCAGGCTCCCGTCCGTACCGACGACCTCTTCGCGTCGGCGCGTGCGTCGGCCGCGGCCGGGGATCGACGCGCGGCGACGGCTACTCTCGAGAGGATCCTAGCGACCGAGTGCCCGGTGGACGTTCGTGTCGAGGCGCTGCGCGAGCTCGGTCTCGTGAACGACGACGACCCGTCGCGTGCCGAAGGATACCTCGTCGCCGCCTTCGCTCTCGCGCCGTCGAACGACGATCTCGACGCAGCGATCGAGTCCGCGCTCTCTCTCCGAGGCGACTTCGCAGCCCTCGCGGAGCACCTCGGTCGTCGCGTCCGGCGCTTCGCGGGCGACGCCACGCGCGCCGAATCGCTGCGCATCTTGAGGCTGCGTCGCGCGGCGCTCCTCGAGCAGAGGCTCGGGTTGCTCGCCGAGGCGAAGGCCGAGCTCGAGGCGCTGCTCGAAGCCCACCCCGGTCACGCGAGCGCTCTGCGCTATCTCGCGGATCTGTTGGAAAAGACTGGCGATCTGGCCGGGGCACTCCGGGCCCTCGAGAGGCTCTCGGCGCTCGTCGCCGAGGACGTCGAAGCGCGCACGGAGGTCGACGTGCGGATCGCTCGGGTGCTCCTCGCCGAGGGGAAAGAGCAGGAAGCCAGGACCCGCGTCGAGGCGGTGCTCACGCGTGCCGAGAGCCTCGAGGCGACGGAGCTGCTGGTCGAGCTCGCTCGCCGGGGGGACGATCCTCGTCGCCTCGGGGACGCGCTCGCGAGGCTCGCGAGGCTCTCACCGGCCGACGCCGAGGGGAGGAGCGAGATCTTGGTGGAGTCGGCGCAGGCCGCCGCGCGCGCGGGGGACGTCGACGGGTCGATTCGTCGGGCGCAAGAGGCCGCGCGTGTGGCCCCGCACGCCGGCTCCGTTCAGCTCTTCGCTCGTGGGCTCGAGTACCGCACGCGCGGCGCCGGAGCACCCGACGAGGCGAGGGCCACGCTCTCGTCTCTCCAACACGTTCGCCCGAGCCTCATGCCAGCCGACGTCGCGCTCCGCGCGTTCCTCATGGCGGAGGCGCAGCGAGCCATTCCGAACGGACCGAACGGGCTCGAGCTCTTGCTCGAGGCGCGCGTCGAGTCGGGCCCGCACCCCCTGCTCTCGCTCGGGATCGCCGAACGGCTCGCCGCCCAAGGGCGCCATGACGACGCGCTCGTCGCGTTCGACGAGGCCATCGTCGGCCCTCTTCTCGGTATGCGTCGAACCGCCGAGGTGCGCCTCGCGGCCTCCGTGTCCGCCGAACGAATCGGGGACCTGTCGCGTGCGCTCTCCTACGCAGAGGGTGCGGTCGAAGAGCCCGAGCTCCGCCTGGCCGCCCTCGAGCGGGTCCGTCGGCTCGCGCTCGCCTTCGGCGACGTCGAGAAGCAGCGCCAGGCTCTCCGGCAGCTCGTGGCGCACCAGTCGGGAGATCTGCGCCTCGAAGCCTCGAAGGACCTCGCGGGATCGCTGCTCGCGTCGCCGGAGCCGGCGCATCGCGACGAGGGGCGACGCGTGCTCGAGGCGGCCCTGGCCGACGCTCCGCGGGGTCGCGCGGTGACGGACGAGATTCGGGCGTGGCTCGAGCGTCTCGACGCCGACGCCGCCTCCGAGAGCCCTCCTCCCACCGAGATCGCGTCCGAGCCCGAGCCCCTGCCCGAGGCCCCGCCGTCCCGCGCGACCATGCCTCAAGGGCTCCTCGTCGGGATCGCGGCGCCGCCCGAAGCTCGAACCGAGGGCACGGCGCTCGGTCTCGAATCGTCCGATCCTTTCCCCGAGGGCGCCTACACGGCGCGCGATCCTTTCCCCTCCGCGCCGCCGCCGCCGGTCGAGCCGGGGAGGGCTTCGACCGATGGCGTGGCCCCCGTCGCCCCGTCCGAGATCGACGTCGATGCCGAGCTCGCGGGGGCGGAGGCGTCCGGATCGATCCTTCGCGCCGAGCGAATCGCCGAGGTCTTCGCGAAAGGGAGACCCGACGTCGCGATCCGGGCACGCAGGCTCGCGGCGGAGCTCGCGCCCGGGGATACGGGCCGTCTCGACCTGCTCGCCCGCGCGGCCGCCGCCGACAACAACGCTTCGTACGTTCGTGCGCTCGAGCACCTCTCGGCGGCGATGCTCGGGGCCTCGGGCGCGGAGCCTCCGCCCCTCGCGAATCAAATCGAACAGCCCGGCGTGCTCGCCCTCCTCACCCGGCCGGGGCGCCATCCTGTCGTGGAAGCGTTCGGAATCGTTTGGGAATATTCGGCGAGCACGCTGACGCGAGGTGCTCCGCCGCTCGAGGGAGCGTCGCGCATCGTGGTCGGGGGAGACGCGCTCGAGAGCGGGCTCGTCGAGGCCTCGGCTCGGTTGCTCGGCCTCGGCGCGCCGCGTCTCCTTCGTCGGATCGACGAGGCTCGCGCCGTCTCGGGCGCCCGCGCCGTGCTCGGCACGCCACCT